>SEDO01000045.1 GCA_004211595.1 Pedobacter sp. | reverse complement strand
CCTAAAAAAAGTAACTTTCCCTCTCCTTAAAAAAAAACAAAAAACAAAAAGTAAAATCTGGCAAAAATTAATTTGTTGGTTTTATTTATTGGCAAAAATATTAACACAAAAATAGAGAAAAAATAATAATAATAATCATAAAAAAAAAAAATTAAAAAGATTAAAGATTAGTGAAATGAATATTGATCCTTTGCGTGCACAAGCAGCAGAACCTGAAAGAGTAATTTCTCCTCTCACAGCTTCCCAAATTCAACTTTATCTGCAAGAAACTGAAGATAAGGCTGGATTTATTTCTGAAAATTATGAAAGTAACAGCAATGAATTTTTTTCAGCTTTATTGGATTGCAGAAAAAATATAAAAAATGCTAATCCTCCTGCACGTTCCATCGAAATTGTTTTCAAAACTTTACAAACCATCTTCTTTAAGTCTGCTCCTTCAAATGACAATGAAAATAAAAAATTTAAAGAATGGCTGAAACAAAAAAGTTACAAAACTTTTTCTTGGCAAGATTATTGTCAGGCTCACGCAAAGATGATGCTTCTCTCTCCAAGCGTTATCAAGAATGGAAATCTAAATCCTACTCAAGAAAATAAAGATAAGGTTGAACAATTTATGGTTTGTTATCAAATCATTTATTGTTATTATGTTTTCACCGAACGATACATTGATGAACCTGATTTCCAAAAATTCTTAGCACATGATCCTTTTGATTATACTCGACCTCACGGCTGGTATGCTCACCAAGGCTATACAAGTATTGGAGAAGCTCTTTCTGCTTTGATTACAATTGAAGAAGAAACTGATGCTGATAAAATAAAGAGAGCCAAGACAATTCTCAAACAATTCATTAAATATTTCAACAATGCTTACCCCAAATTGCATTATCCTGCACAGAATCAGTGTGAATCCTTCAAATTCAGTGACCTTTTAATTCCTTATGCATTATACCAAGAATGTTGGACTGAAGCACATTCTACGAAACTTATACAACCTCATTCTATTGAAATCTGCATCTACTATGTGCAACAAAATGGATTGAGACTCGAAAATATATTTGAAACCAAAGCAGAAGATCCTACTAAAAATCCTAAACAAATATTCCCGAATTCATTCAGTTGGTACTTCTATCCAAGTTATAAATTCATGGATGTTTTTGATCTTATGAGACATTTAACTCTATGGAATTATTGGATGAGAATGTTTCAAAATTATGAACATGTTCAAAAATGGGATAAAAACGACTATATCAAGCACTGCAATCTATTTACTTTTTCAGAATCAAAAGTACCAAAGAATGGCATTTCAATTTTCGAGCTTTACTGGCATGGAATTACATTAGCTGATCCTCGAGCTTCTTATCGTGATATCATGACCCAAAGTTTCCAATTTTTTGGAGATATCTTGAATGCTCTCTCTTTTACTATTGTTTTACACAGTCAAATAATTGCTTATGATAAGAAATGGAAAGAAATTAAAGGCCCTGCTACCAATGGTCAATTCAAAACTAAAAGTAAGAAGGATGTTCATTCTGCTTTTCAAAAAGAGCTTTTGACTTCAATGTTCAAAAGATATGATGAACTCACAGAATGGCTTCATCAAAAACTTGATGAAAGATTCAGTACTAATAAGGATGATTACTATGCTCAATCTACAAACCACTCTCTACCAGTTTGGCCTTGCACATATGATCCCATATTTTATTTGATTCGAAGTTTACCTAGAAATGAAGAATATTCCAATGTGCGCCAAGTAGTAATGAATGAAAAAGTTGAAGGAGAATTCTCCATATATACTGTGGAATTACTAAAATTACAAAAGTCTCTGTCTTTTTCTGACTTAGCTCAAATAACTGGTGATAATGATGATGCTGTATGTGATGCTTTATTTGGTATGACAGCGCTCAAGCCTCATAGCCGTCCACATTCGTATGCCAGAAAGATTACTGGAGATTTCCAAACTCCAGCCAATAGTATTTTTCATAAAGCTATTGAGAAAGCAGTTGCAAAACATCCAGCACTCGGAGATTTTAGAGAAGCTCCAAAACAAAGTAATTATACCTGTAAGACTTCTTATTTCTTTCATTTTTTTTTTTTAACTTTCTGAAAAATAGTGTCAGAATTTGCTTTTCAAAAAGATTTCATTAAGCAATGGTTAACATTTGACTCTGAAGTAAAAGAAAACAAATCAATAGAAGAAATGCTTTATTAAAATTTTGTCATAATGAGAGAAAATAATAAATTATTTATTAAATTTCATGCACAAATCTAATTCAAACACTTACCTTAATTTATATTAGTTTATTCCAAAATTAGGTATATTTTCACTAGATTGATCATGTAGAAAGTTTGGAAAATAATGATTTACCTCAAATAAACTCAATGAAAATTTGAAGTAGTACTTCAAAAAAAATTTTTTTAATTAAAACATGTTTTTCATTTATTTTGAAATTATTTCCCTTGAAAGCTCCGAATCTTGAAAAGAACCATATAGAATATTGAGAGAATCATATAACTTTTTTTCTTCTTCTTCAAACAATATTCTATCAAGGAAACCCCT
>SEDO01000022.1 GCA_004211595.1 Pedobacter sp. | reverse complement strand
AGCTATAATAATAGAATGCTTATAAACCCCTTTATGTTGTAAAAATGGTTTTGCTTGATTATTCATTTTTACAGAATTTTTAGTCCAATCTCTTAAAAAATGATAATGGGCTTTAGAAATCGCTTTCAAAAAAGCGGTTTTACCTTGAAATAAAAATCTCAACCATGCAATAAAATCAAGAAAAAAACGAACAATTAGTCTCATTTCTCTATCTCCTTGTGGTAAATTTTTTTGCATCATGATGAGATTATTTCGAAAATTCAAATAGGTTTTAAAAGGTGAACTTGCCTCAAGAGAAGCTCCTCCAACATGATAAACCTCTGCATTCATTACACCAATTATTTTATATCCCTTATTTTTTAACCTCCAACATAAATCGATTTCTTCCATATGTGCAAAAAAATCTTCATCTAGTCCATTAACTTCATGCCAGCATTTGGATTTTATAAATAGCGCAGCGCCTGAAGCCCAAAATACCTCTAGGTTTTCATTATATTGCCCTTGATCATTTTCAACTTCATCAAATATTCTGCCTCTACAAAAAGGGTAGGCATGCATATCAATAAAGCCCCCAGCCGCACCAGCATATTCAAATTGTGACTTGTTTTTTTGACTTTTAATTTTGGGTTGTGCAGCTGCAATATTTTCATCTGCTTCCATAACTTCAATAATGGGTTCAATCCAATTTGTTGTTACCTCCACATCTGAATTTAATAGCACATAATAATCTGCCTCAATTTGTTTTAAGGCTAAATTATAACCCTTAGCAAAGCCATGATTCTGTGTATGTTTAATAATACGCAGAGAAGGATATTTTGATTCTATAAACTGTACCGAATTATCTGTTGAGGCGTTATCTACTATGATGATTTCTAAATTCGCATAACTACTGCTTAAAACAGTTGGTAAAAATTGTTCTAATAATTGTTTACCATTCCAGTTTAGGATAACAACTGCTACTTTCTTTAACATAGTTATTTATTTAATTTCCATCGTCTATGACTCCATAACCAATGTACAGGTTGGGCTTTAATGGTTTTTTCTAATTCGTGAAAAAACATATCTGTTATTTGATGACCTTTTGTCACTTGAGGGACTTCACATAATTCTCTAATTTTAACCAAGTATTTTCCCCTTTTATATGCATCAACTTCGAAATAAATAATTGGCCTATTGGTTTGCAATGCTATTTTTTCTAAACCAAGTAATACTGCAGTAGTTTGGTTTAGAAATTCTAAATTATATTGAACTTCAGATCTCACCGGGCTTTGATCACCCGCAAAACAATATATTGTCTGTTCATTTTTACTAGCCACCACACTTCTTAAAGTTTGTCGCATGGTAATCATGTCATTCCCAAATCTGGATCTTAATTTGTAAAACCAATCATCAAATACAGGATTATTTAATGGCTTATAAATTACTTTGTTTTGTTTGTTTTTCAATTTTGTACTTAAAGCAACTACACATAATTCCCAATTTCCGACATGGCCAGTGGCTGCTAATATACTTTTCCCTTCCGAAAAGTATTTTTCAATGAGTTCAAAATTTTCAAATTGAACCATATTTTCAAGTTCTTTTTGGGTTATTTTTGAAGTTTTAACAATTTCAAGCATTAAGTCAACCAAATATCTAAAATACCTTTTTTCAATGCCAATTCTTTCTGCATAGGATTTTTCAGGAAATGATAATGCTAAGTTCTCTCTAACTACTTTTTTGCGATAGCCAACAATATAATACAGGGGATAAAATAAAAAATTAGAAAGGCCATACAATATGGGCAATGGGAGGTAGGCCAAAGCATACAAAAATATAATCCCAATATGAGAAATCCCTTTTTTAATCATTAATTTGTATTCAGAATGCAAACTTAATATATCAGATGCAAAATACAGCTATATTCCCCCTTTTTTATCTACCCAATGTGAGCTATTTTACAAATTTAAAAGCGCATGATTACATTTTTATTTTAGAGAAACAGGAATATTTTCCGAAACAAACTTATCGAAACCGAGCTTTAATTTTATCCCCAAATGGTCCACTTACTTTAACAATACCAGTTATTAAAGGATCCAAAGTGCATACCCTGTATAAAGATGTTAAAATAAGCTATAATCAGAAATGGCAGCGATTACATAAATTAAGCTTGCAAAACTGTTATAGAAGTTCGGCTTATTTTGAGTATTATGAAGATGAGTTAATCCCATTTTATGAAAAAAAGCAAACCTATCTATTTGACTATAATTTACGATGGTTTGAGTTTATTTTAAAGCAGTTAAAACTCAAATTGGATTTAAAATTTACCGATGAGTATAATCCCCAAACAGCACTTGATTTTCGAACTTCCTTATCTAAACTTTCATTAGAAGTTCCATCAAATTCAACTTTTACAAACTATTTTCAAGTTTTTAACGATAGAATGCCTTTTCAAAAGAACTTGTGTATTTTAGATTTGTTATTTAATCAAGGTCCACAAGCGAAAAATTATTTTTAATATGGTTAAAACCAATCAGCAGGAAAAAAGAAAGTCTAAGCATGCCTTTCCTTTCCCGGGAGGAAGCCCAGGACAAATCTATATTGATGATAAATCATTAAATCCTCTGATTACTTTGCACCAATATAATTCAGAAAGTTATCAATCTAAGGAAATTAGAGATTTCGCAGCATTAGAACCATCAAAATTAAATTCTAATTTTTTTTACTGGATTGAAGTAAAAGGGTTTAATTCTCTTTCATTTTTTCAACATTTATCTGAAAAATTTGGCATTAACCAATTAATTTTGGAAGATATCACTAGGTCTTATGAAAGACCAAAGTTTGAAGAGTTTGAAAATTTTGATTTCATCATCAGTAGAATGCTTAGAACTGATGAATTAGGAGATCTGGAAAGTAAACAGATTTCTTTTTTACTTTTTGACTCTTTTATTATTTCATTTCAAGAAGATCATAGTAATTTATTTAATCCTATCTTACAAAGACTTGATGCTGGGGTAGGAAATATAAGGTCTGCTGGAAGTAGTTATCTTTTATATACATTGGTAGATTTAATAATTGATCAATATTTCTACTTTTTAGGGGACTGGTCTGAAAAACTTGATTTATTGGATGATAGATTATTAAAAAAACCCAATAAGAGCATTATGTTTGAGGCCCAAATTATCAAAAGATTTTTAATTTCATTAAGACGTATTATTTGGGCTGAACGAGATAAGGTTAATGATTTTCTAAGAAGTGATAGTCCAAGGATAAACAAAACCAGTAAGGCTTATATGCGTGATGCATATGATCATTGCATTCAAGTAATGGAGCTGACAGAATCTTTAAAAGAACTCACTTCTAGTACAATTGATATGTATTTATCTTTAATAAGTAATAGATTGAATGAAATTATGAAAGTTCTAACCGTAATTTCATCTATTTTTATTCCTTTAACATTCATAGTTGGGGTTTATGGTATGAATTTCAATCGTACGGACCCTACTACGGGTAAAATATATGAATGGAACATGCCAGAACTTTATTGGGAACATGGATACTTTTTAATATTAGGCATCATGTTGCTGATTGCAGGTATACAAATCTTTTACTTTTGGCGCAAAGGTTGGTTTAAATAAATATTTTTAACTTTAGCGCACCATGCAACCTTTCGAATTAGATAAATCTGATATTTCTAGATTGAGGCAGGCAATTGAGGCTGATAATATTACTCTTCAATCCGTCCTTGAGGAATATCATGCCTCTGAAATAGCCATCCTTTTTAAGAGTATATCTTCGGAAGAAAGAGAAAGAATAATACATCTTTTAAGTGTTGAAAAAGCATCTGAAGTAATTTCTGAAATGGATGACGAATCTCATCCCGAAACCCTCTTACTTCAATTAACTCCCGATAAAAGAACTGAGATTTTTGAAGAACTAGATTATGATGATGCTACGGATATTATTTCATTAATGGATGAGGAGGAACAGAAAGACATCCTAGATGAATTAAATGAAGATGATGCGAGCAGTATTAGAAATTTACTGCAATATGATGAGGAATCGGCAGGTGGGTTAATGAATACCCAGTTTATCAGTATAAATATTGATTTAACTAAAAAAGAAGCTATTCCTGAAATTATTAGACAGAGCGAGGAGATAGAGGAATTTTATACGGTGTTTGCTGTTGATGAAGAATCTAAATTTAAAGGGATAGTTTCGTTAAAAAGTATTTTAAAAGCAAAAAGCAGTCAGAAAATTGCCGATTTAGTGAAAGAAGACGCCGTGTATGTGTTTGCCCAAACTGATCAAGAAGAAGTTGCGAAGTTAATCTCACAATATAATTTAACTAGTATTCCCGTTTTAGACTCTGATATGCGTTTATTAGGTAGAGTTACTTTTGATGATGTTATCGATGTACTAGAAGAAGAAAATACCGAAGATATTTTAAGGATTTCGGGTGTTTCTGAGGATGAAGAGTTAGGTGGAAATTGGAAAGAAGCAGTTAAGTCTAGATTACCTTGGCTTATTTTAAATTTAGGGACGGCATTTTTAGCTTCATCTGTAGTCAGGCATTTTAAAGGAACTTTAGAAGATATATCAATATTAAGCGCATATATGACTATAATTGCTGGTATGGGTGGGAATGCAGCCACACAGGCTTTAGCTGTTACAGTTCGGCGTATTTCACTTAATGATTTGACTGATTCACAAGCTTATAGAACAGTTTTAAAAGAAGTTACAGTCGGATTGATTAATGGTGCTGTGACAGGACTGATAATATTCGTTTTTGCAAATTATTTTGATGCAAATCCAATGCTGGGCTTAGTCGTATTTCTCGCAATGACATTTAATATGTTAATAGCGGGGATAACTGGCGCAGGGATTCCCTTATTATTAAAAAGGATTGGTATAGATCCTGCTATTGCTTCTTCTATAATCATTACTACATTTACAGATGTTTTTGGCTTTCTATTTTTACTAGGAATTGCCACAGAATTTTTATTATAATCTACATATAAACCTATGCAAACAACTAAACACAATTGGACAAAAGCGGAAATCTCAGAAATTTATTATAAACCTTTATTAGATCTTGTATTTGAAGCTGCTAGTATACATCGGGCAAATAAAGATTATAATGAAGTTCAAATTTCGTCATTAATATCAATAAAAACTGGTGGTTGTGCAGAAGACTGTGCATATTGCCCGCAAGCAGCTAGATATCATACAGATGTAGCAGTACATGCTTTAATGCAAGTAGATCAAGTTGTTCAAGCAGCTCAAAAAGCAAAATCAGGTGGGGCTTCTAGATTGTGCATGGGGGCAGCCTGGAGAGAAGTAAGAGATAATCGTGATTTTGATAGAGTAATACAGATGGTGCAGGAGGTAAATGCTTTAGATATGGAAGTTTGCTGTACATTAGGTATGCTTACAGAGCATCAAGCACAGCGCTTGGCAGATGCTGGACTATACGCTTATAACCATAATTTAGACACATCTGAGGATGATTATAAAAGAATTATTTCTACAAGAACTTATGATGATCGATTGAACACAATTAAAAATGTTAGAAAAGCTAAATTAACTGTTTGTAGTGGCGGCATTATTGGTTTAGGAGAAACTGAAGCCGATAGAATAGCTATGCTACAAACTTTAGCTACCATGGAACAGCATCCAGAATCTGTTCCGATTAATGCTTTGGTTCCAGTTAAAGGCACTCCACTTGCAGAACAACCAAGGGTTCCTATATGGGATATGATTAGAATGATTGCTACTGCTAGGATAATAATGCCCAATACAGCAGTTAGGTTATCGGCAGGAAGAAATGAAATGTCCACACTTGAACAAGCATTTTGTTTTATGGCTGGTGCAAATTCTATATTTGCAGGCGAAAAATTACTAACAACTCCTAATCCAGCATTTGATGAAGATTTAGCTATGTTCGAACTTTTAGGTCTTAAAACTCGAGAGGCCTTCAAAAATGGAAGGCCAGAAAATACAAGAATTGAAGCCCAAGTTTGATAAAGGCTATATTTTTATTTTTTCAGTTAATTTGAATAAGTCATAAGCTACTTTTTGTATTAAATCAAATTGTTCTTGTAATGACCCTTCATTTAATTCTTCTTCCTTTTCAGGATTATTTTGGTTTCTAATTAAAGGTACATTAGTCAATTCAATATTTTTACGCTGTATTTGATTACTTGATTCTTCAAGCAAGTACAGCGTATTATTTACAATTGGTTTATATTCTTCAAAATCAACCAAGCTTAAGTCTTGATCTCTATAATATTGTGATAGAGAAGCTATATAGGAACTAAGTAGATGATTTAAAACAGTAAATTGGTGTAATTCCTTAATATATAATTGCTTACTTTTTGGTTCAGAGAACATCCTTTGAAATAAGGACGCTAGATTGGCCGTTCTAACAAATACTTCTTTGCGAGCAATTTTATATTGTGTAAATTGTTCTTTATGTTCAAAATATAAATCACTGACTTGTTTAAAATAATTTAAGTTGGCTTTAATAATTTCCTGCATCCCTTCTTTTAATTTCTCATGTTCCCAATTTGGAAATAGAGAATAAGAAGCCAACAATGCTATCCCAGAACCTATTAAGGTGTCATAAATTCTTTCTCTTGCAATTGATAATCCACCCATACCCAAAAAATCAAACAAAACTAAAACATAAGGTGTCATAAAGAATACACTAATGACATAATTTTTTCTTTGGAAACTATAGCTTCCGATCATACAAAACAACAGTATGGCAAAGAGTGCATTTCTATCTTGTATATAAACTAATACGCCCATGCCTAAAAATGCACCTAATATTGTTCCTATTAAACGTTGGTAATTTCTTTGTTTTGTTAATGTAAATCCAGGCTTCGAAATCACTAAAATGGTTAATAATATCCAATATGAGTGTTCAAAACTTAAACTTTTAGCTACTATATAACCAATCAACATGACAATAGAAACACGTATAGAGTGTCTGAATATAGATGATTTAAAGGTTAAATTTTCGCGAAATAATTTTACTTCATAATTTTGCCTTGTGACAAATTTATTGACATCAATATCTGTCTGTTTGATTTTCTTTTTTTCCTTTGTGTTGAAATAACTTTTTATTGTTTTTATTCTACTATGTATGTTTTCAATATTTATTTCAATGTTCTTTAATGCGATTATGCCCGTTGTATTATAGAAAACATTTTGCTGGTTTTTTTCTAATGATTGGATTTCATCTTTCAGGCTTTGTATTTTCATGTCCAAATCTTTTCCTGCGCCTGGTATACCTCCCGTCTTTAGTGAATATGCTATATCTTCTAAGGAATCAGCTAATAGTAAAATAACTTTTTCATAGTTTTTTAATATGCCTACATTATCAAATTGCTTATGAAGTTGATCATAGTTATAATAAGTAGACATTATTTGTTCAAATAGGTCTACCATATCTACAAACACAACTAATAAGAATCTACCTTCAGGAGTTGATTCTCTTACTATCTCACGAGTTTTAAATAAGACCTCTCTAACTCCATCTTGCTTTTCATGTACAATAACTTGTAACATGAGTAATTCTTTATAATTATCTTGATAATTGGCATTTGATCGATAAAATTTAGCTTTAACTCTTAAAAACTCACTTACTTCATGAATTGAATCACTTAATATTTGTTGAAGTAACCTGTATGGTCTTATTCTGTAAACAAAATAACTAAGTAGGGTATACCATAAACTTCCAATTAATATTAATCCGGCATGTAACAATACTTCATCCCACGGTCTTACATCATCTATACTTAATACCAAAATGAGCAGAACAGAAGTACCAATAGCAGCAGCTCTCGCGCCATATAAAAAAAACATGGAGAAAACGAAACTGGCTATTGTTAATACGCTCGCCATGAAATAGATATTTCTGTTCGTTAATCCCACAATTATTGAAATAAGAACAATAAGTACTGAAGTAATTAACATGGCATTTCGTCGGTGAACAATAGGGCCAGGAGTATCTACTACACTGGTACATAAAGCACCTAAGGAAAGAGTCATTCCGTATTGTAACATGCCATATTGTGCCATAATTAAGGAAGGACATAAAACCCCAAATGAAATCCTCAATCCATCAGCAAAATAAGTACTTAATAAAAAATCATGAATGTTTCTAATTGGCCGCTGCAGCATCATGTTTTAAAAATAAGTATTATTTAATGAATGCTAATAAATAGATGGGTTATTATCGATAAAATAATATTTTTCCATACAGCTGTATAAGATTTAAGCCTATTTTTTGGTATACATTTCATTGATATTCAGCTGATTTGTGAATATTCTAAATTTGAATAAATGTTAATAAGTATAGAGAATCAGTAATTTATGGTCAATCCAAGCATTTTTTTGGATTTGCATGATGTTGAAAACTATTGATTTACAGGGGAATATCTTGTTTATAATTAATATTAATTTTTCTTGACATGTATCTTAAATCAACCTATATTAGTATTAATCAATCAGCGTTATTTGACTTTTGAAAAATTATCATTTATTAAATCCGACAGGAAATAATATTAAATAATTTAGCGGTTCATCAAAGATAAAGGAAACTGAATCTTACAAGTTCTATAAGGAACAAAGAATTTAATGATGAGCAGAACTTTTATAAGGATAGCTCTGAAACAAAGCCTAGCTTTGAAATTCTAAATAGATGACCGAATTCAATTAGTAGTTAAATTCAGCTCTAAGGAGCCCGTTTAATTAATTAATGTTTTGAAATAAAAACGAGTTATAATTAACGTTGATTAGATACTTTTTCTTAACTAAGGTTAAGTAAGAGATAAAACGGAGACCAAATCGAAAGAAGTGGATCTCCGTTTTTGTTTTAATAGCAAATTTCCTATTTTGGAAAATATTTACTATGTCTAAACCGAATAAAAATAAGGCTGATATCCATCTCACAAATCAAAAAATCTTTGTTTTGGATACTTCGGTTATTTTGTATGATCATTTGGCTTATTCACATTTTAAAGACAACTATATTGCTATTCCTTCTTTAGTTCTTGAAGAATTAGATAACTTTAAAAATGGCAATGATACCAGAAATTTTGAGGCTCGACACTTTATAAGATTAATAGAACAGGCGTCTAAAAATCAACGATTGGATCAATGGTTTAATTTAGGTGGGAATGAAATAGGAAAAGGAATTATCCTATTGAATGAAAATCCTAGTTCTTTTAATGCAACTCAAATTTTCGGTTCCGATAAATTCGATCATAGAATATTAAACTCAACTCTATGTTTAAAAGAAAATTACCCTTCTGCTAAAATAGTTTTAGTTTCTAAAGATATTTGTTTACGCATCAAAGCTAAAGCTTTGGGGATTCTTGCTGAAGATTATGAAACAGGTAAAATTAAAAATGTAGATGAATTATATACTGGACATAGTATAATAAAACTTAATGAAGTTGAATTTAATAAACTTCAAAGCTTAAAAGTTTTAAGTTTTGAAGACATATCTATTACTACTCCATCGTCAAATCATTATTTTCAATTTAAATTTAAAAGAAAAATCCAACTTGCATATTATAGTAAAGTATCTGGCCTGGTTAAAACCTTTAAAATTAAGGATATTTTTAAAATCATTCCACGAAATGCAGAACAAGAGTTTGCATTACATGCTTTATTAAATACAGATATAAGATTAATTAGTTTGCAAGGAAATGCTGGAACTGGTAAAACACTCTTAGCACTAGCTAGCGCTCTTTCACAAAGGCAACTTTTTAGACAAATTTATATTACGCGCCCGACCGTTCCATTGAGTAATAAAGAGATTGGATTTCTTCCTGGAGATGCCAAGGATAAAGTAGATCCATTTATGGCACCTATTTGGGATAATTTAAGCTTTATAAGGGAAAAATTCTCTGGAGATGAAAAAATGATTAGTAAAATGGATGACTGGCTTAAATCTGAAAAAATTGTAATTACCCCTTTAGCATTTATAAGGGGTAGAACTTTAAATAAAATTTTTTTCATTGTAGATGAAGCCCAAAATTTAACGCCACATGAAATTAAAACCATTATATCCAGAGCTGGTGAAAATACAAAAATAGTTTTCACAGGAGACATATATCAAATTGATACCCCATATTTAGACGCTGAGAGTAATGGTCTAACCTATCTGATTGAAAGTGCGAAAGAACATCCATTATATGCGCATATAAACCTCAGAAAAGGGGAGAGGAGTGACCTTGCAAATTTAGCTAATGAATTATTATAATTGTAAGAATCTTAATGATATTTTCGAAGCGATTTATTGCAAATAAATATTGCTATTACTGTTAAAAAAGAAGCCATCAAAAATGGGGCTCCAGGAAAATAGATAGAATTTCCCTTGGCAGTGAAATAAAAAAATAAATTTGTCATTAGTAAGGGTCCAAAAATACTAGCTAAACTCATTAATGCCGTCATAATCCCTTGCATTTCACCTTGTTCATTTGCTGGTATCTGTTTTGAAATCAAACCTTGAATGGCTGGCCCAGTTATACCTGCTAAAGCATAGGGCAATAAAAATAAAAACATCATCCATCCCTGAGTTGCAAATGCAAAGGCTGCGAATCCAATTACATACAATATTAAACCCAATTGAATTGATTTTTTATTTCCCAATTTTGGTATTATTATACGTATCAAACCTCCTTGAACAATTGCTACAGTTAAACCGACAAATCCTAAGGAATATCCCACCCAGGTAGTATTCCATTGAAATTTTTCTAAGGTATAAAAAGACCAAATACTTTGGGTAGCCTGGGCAGCAATATAAAGAATAAGTAATGAACCCAATAAACCAAATAATGCAGGATGTTTAATTACTTGTTTCAATGCCCCAATTGGATTTGCACGTTTCCATTCAAATTCCCTTCTATTATTTATAGCTAAAGATTCGGGCAAAATAAAATAACCATATAACCAATTTAATAAGGAAAGGACGGCAGCGATCATAAATGGCACATGATGGCCAAATTGCGCAAAAACCCCACCTATGACTGGACCAATGATAAACCCTAATCCAAAAGCAGCACCAATTAAACCAAAATTTTGGGACCTTTTATCAGGCTCACTTACATCTGCAATGTAAGCTGATGCTGTGGTTATACTTGCTCCACAAATACCGGAAAAAATACGACCAAAGAATAACCATGTTATAGTAGGTGCAAAAGCTAAAAAAACATAATCTACACCTAATCCGAAAAGTGAGATTAATAATATGGGACGTCTACCAAATTTATCACTTAAGGAGCCTAAAATTGGAGACGATATAAATTGCATAATAGCATATGCGACAATTAATAACCCACCATAACGAGACGCTTCACTTAGATCACCGCCTGTTAACTCGCGAATTAAATCCGGCATAATGGGAATAATAATTCCAAATCCAATACAATCAATTAAGATTGTAACTAAAATAAAAAAAATACCAGATTTTTTGTTGCTCTGCATTGTTATAACAAATTTGTAAGGACTTTACAAAGAAAGAATTTTTTATTTCAGAATTTATAACGCTGATCTTATCCTGCAT
>SEDO01000017.1 GCA_004211595.1 Pedobacter sp. | reverse complement strand
AATTAATAAATAATATATTATTAATAATCAACATTATGTTAAGTTATATTTTAGCTTTCTTTTTATTGATAATATTAAACTTTACAATATATTTTAAAATTCACGGATTCTTCGCTGAAGTTCTTGTACTAAATCTAACCTATTTTTACGATTATAAATTTCAATAAGCAACTGCATTGTATTAATATCATTATTATTGATTTCATTTGCTCTAAGCAATGTTAACTCTGCTCTATTAAGAAAATTTTTATATTGATTTAAATTTTTAGATTTCAAATTTGCGTTGGCATTTTGAATATAAACTAATGCCAATTGATAATATGCATCAAAATAATTTTGATCTAAATTAATAGCTTTTAAATATGAATCTTCAGCTTGCTTTAAATTTTTTACTTCTGCTTGCTGTAAATATCCAAATAGATAATATAATAAACGAGAAGATCTTCTTTCAGTACCAAAATTTTCCGCAATTGCAAGTAATGCTTTATCATATTTTTCATTATCTAAGAGCAAATTGATATAATCATTCATTAAAAATGGATGGTACGGATTTAATTTTAACCCGTCTTCTAATACTTTAATAGCTGCATCATTATTAAATTTAAAAACATATAAATCAGCAAGTTGTTGATATACTGAGGGATTTTTAATACCTCCAGCTTTTGCTCTTTCTAGGTAAAAAACTACTTGCTCGTTTGCCTGTATTTTTTGTGCACAATTAGCCACGTTCAATGCTAATGTAGTATCGTTAGGTTTATAATCACTTACATCCTTTAAGGAATAAAATGCTGTATAATAATCATTCTTATCAAATGCTTTTTGACCATCATTTAATTTTTTTACGTGAGTATTATTTATAGAAGCATCTAGTAATTGAGTATTGGATTGAAATTTATCTAAAACTTTAGCAGTATCTATTGATTTTAAAGCCAATTCAAAGTATTTCTGAGCACTAGTTTCATTAGGATCTATCAATGCAAGATAAGAGCTAAAATATGCTTGTAAAGCCCAAGTTTCAGGATACTTTTTCGTCTTTTTATCTTTAACTGCTGCATCTAAAGCCTTAATCCCCTCTCCTATGATGGAGATCTGTTTTTTTGAATCTTCCTTCCTATCTAAACTAGATTGCAGTTTGCCAACAGTATTTTGAGCTATTAATAATTGAGATTTTTGTGCCATGCTAAATCCATAGGTCCCAATTAAAAAAATCAAGCTAAATATTAATCTTTTTTTAAGCATAATCAATACAAAATTATAAAAAAGAGGGAAAAGTTTCCCTTTCCCTCTCCTAGAATCTATTAAATTAACTAGCTAACTAATTCTTAGGAAGTGAGTCAATTCTTTTCTTAATATCATTAAAATTATCTACATCATTTTTGAAACCATAAATTTGTTTCAGCATTTCCAATGTTGGTTCAAAATTTGGATCTAGATCTAAAGCTTTTCTATAATGTGGGAGTGACTTATCAATTAGTTCAATCATTTTCGCGGTTACAGCCTCATATTCTTTAACCTTTTTAACATCAATTTTATTACGTTCATTTTGCATATTTAAGGCTTGCTTATAATATGTTTCACCCATTAAAAAATGATAAACAGCTTTTTTATCATCTTTAGCTATTAGTTTTGCTAAAGATGATTGAGATTTTTCAATATCCCCACGAGCAATATAAATATCAGTTTCCGCACTTACCAAACCTGCATCTTCAGGAAATTTTTCTAATCCTTCTTTTGTTAAGCTTAAAGCCAAAGTTGTATCTTTCATTAAATCTGCTGCAATTGTAACCATTTCAAGATAGTAATCTTTTGCATCCTGACCACCAAAGTTTGCATACTTCTTATAATTGGAAATAGCTTCTGGGTACATTTTCCCTAATTTGGCGATTAATCCCATATTCATATACATTGTAGTATCATTAGGAGTTAATTGTATTACCTCCGAAAAGTGATTATAAGATGATTTAAAATCTTGGTTATTATAAGCTTTAAGCGCTCTTACTACGATAGCATTTCGAATATTTAACTTAGAAGTAGCTATTTCTTCTTTAAAAGATTTATTTGCATCTAAAGCTTCAGTCTTCGATATTGCTTCTTCAGCTATTTTTTGATATTTCACTGAATTTTCTTGATTCAAGCTATCTAAAAAAGCATATGTAGATGTAAATAGAGAATGATATGCCCATGCTTCAGCTGTCCCCTTGGTTTTATCATGCACAATAGCTTTTTCGGTATGCACCAACCCCTGCTTAATGCTATTTATCAAACGATCATTTGGAGATAAATTAACATTATTTGAATTGGATGATGGAGTGGAACCACTAGTGCTTCCACCTCCACTCCCTACCCTTGAGCTACTTCCTCCTGTTGTCCTGGAACTGAATGTGCCGCTTGGACCATCCTCTCTAGCTGCTGCCTTAGGTGCGATACCACTAGCGGCTTGTTGTTGACTTATTTGAAATATAGTCCATAAGCGTTTTGCTTCTGACACTTCATTTTTTTGGGCGTTCGCAAAAGTTGATGCAACACCCACAAGTAATAAACTCAAAAATATTTTTTTCATTTTATTTATTTTTGTATTCAATTTTTATTCTAAAATAATTTAATTGTCCCCAATATCATCCTGCGTATCATCATTGTTATCTATTGGCTGATTATCTACATTAATCGTACCATCTCCAATGTCTGGTGTCAAAGTAGTACCATCTTCTATCAAACTATTCTCTTCTTCATCTTCATGATCAATTTTAGCAACTGAGGCAATTTCATCGTTTCCTTTCAAAGTAATCAGTCTAACGCCTTGAGTTGCTCTGCCCATTACACGAAGTTCACTCACTACAATTCTAATTACGATACCTGATTTATTAATAATCATTAAATCATCTGCATCAGTAACACTTTTAATAGCCACTAATTGACCGGTTTTTTCAGTGATATTTATTGTTTTCACTCCTTTTCCACCTCTATTAGTAACGCGATAATCATCAATATCCGTACGTTTACCAAATCCTTTTTCTGAAACTACTAAGACAGTTGCACTCGAATCATCAACAGCTATCATACCAACTACCTCATCTGCTTCATTGGCTAATGACACTCCACGAACACCAGTTGCTGTTCTACCCATAGGTCTAACAGTACTTTCATTAAACCTTATGGCTCTTCCTGAGCGTAGAGCCATTACAATTTCACTATTACCTGTGGTCAAACTCGCTTCTAATAATTGATCACCCTCATTAATGTTAATAGCATTTATACCATTAACTCGAGGACGAGAATAAGCTTCCAATGAAGTTTTCTTAATAGTTCCTTTTTTAGTACACATAATGATGAAGTTATTGTTTAAATATTCTTCATCTTTTAAGTTTTTAACTTTTATATATGCTTTTACCTTTTCGTCTTTCGGTATATTGATGATATTTTGAAGAGCTCTACCTTTACTTGTTCGCGAACCTTCTGGAATTTCATAAACTCTTAACCAGAAACAACGTCCAGCATCTGTGAAGAATAACATATAATTATGGTTTGTAGCTACCATTAAATGTTCAATAAAGTCTTCATTTCTAGAGTCAGATCCTTTGGAGCCCTTTCCACCTCTTCCTTGAGTACGATAATCTGATGCAGGTGTACGTTTAATATAGCCTTCATGAGAAATGGTGATTACAACTTCTTCGTCTTCTATAAAATCCTCCATACTCATATCCTCTGCTGAATGAATAATTTCAGTTCTGCGATCATCTCCATATTTATCAGCCATTTCTTTTAGCTCATCAGTTATGATCTGCATCCTTAACCCCTCATCAGCTAAAATAGATTGTAAATATTCAATCGTCCTCATTAACTCTGCATATTCATCTTTAATCTTATCTCTTTCTAAACCAGTTAGACGACGTAAGGTCATATCTAAAATAGCACGAGCTTGAATATCACTTAGTCCAAATTTCTCCATCAATCCAGTTCTAGCCTCTTCTGGTGTACCTGAATTTCTGATTAATTTGATTACTTCTTCGATATGATCTAAGGCTATTAATAAACCTTGTAAAATATGAGCACGTTTTTCAGCCTCATTCAATTCGTACTTTGTACGACGAACCACAACTTCATGGCGGTGATCCACAAAATGCACAATTAAGTCTTTAAGATTTAATAGTTGTGGACGACCATTAACTAAAGCAATATTATTTACACTAAAAGAAGTTTGGAGGGCTGTTTGTTTAAATAAATTATTTAAGACTATACTAGCATTCGCGTCTCTTTTAATTTCATAAACTATACGAATTCCATCTTTGTTTGATTCATCTTTAATATTTGAGATTCCTTCTAGTTTTTTCTCGCCTACTAATTCTGCAGTTCGCTCAATCATTTGAGCTTTATTTACTTGATAAGGAATTTCGGTTACAATAATGCTTTCTCTATCCTTGTTAGTTTCAATTTCAGCCTTTGCACGCATTACTATCCTGCCTCTACCCGTTTCGAATGCTTCTTGAACACCATTATAACCATAGATTATACCGCCAGTAGGAAAATCTGGACCTTTAATATGTCGCATCAATTCAGCTACCGTAATATCTTTATTTTGAATGTAAGCTATGGTGGCATTAATAGATTCTGATAAATTATGCGGAGCCATATTAGTAGCCATTCCAACCGCAATGCCTGAAGATCCATTAATTAAAAGATTGGGGACTTTTGAAGGTAAAACAGTTGGTTCTTGCTCTGTTTCATCGAAATTACCCTGAAAATCTACTGTATCTTTATTGATATCAGCCAACATTTCCTCAGCAAGCTTTTGAAATCTAGCCTCAGTGTAACGCATAGCTGCTGGTGAATCTCCATCTATAGATCCGTAGTTACCTTGGCCCTCCACCATTAAATATCGCAAGTTCCAATCTTGAGCCATACGAACCATGGTCATATAAACAGAGGAATCTCCATGTGGGTGATATTTACCTAATACTTCACCTACAATACGAGCTGATTTTTTAAATGGTTTTCCATGCCCTAAGCCTAAACCCAACATCCCATATAAAACTCTTCTATGAACTGGTTTTAAACCATCCCTAACATCCGGAAGTGCTCTACTTACAATAACCGACATAGAGTAATCGATATACGCAGAACGCATCTGTTCATCGATGTTAATATCAATTATTTTATTATTTTCTTGATTTTCTAAATCTTCTGCCATAAACCTATGAATTCGTTAAGAAACAAACTTATTTTAGTTTCTAGTATAATCTTGCGAATTTAATAATTTAAAGGGCAAGTTGTATCCCTTTGTGGAAAAGTTTTAGCTTGTTTAAATTTTAAAAAAAATGGATTTTTTAGGGGTAAAAATAAACCCACCTAAAAAATCCATTACAGTATTATTAAAACTAAATTATTTACTCGTATAATTTGGAGCCTCTTTTGTAATAGTTATATCGTGAGGATGGCTTTCACGCATTCCTGCAGCAGTTATTTGAACGAATTTAGCCTTTTGTAAATCCTCTATTGTAGCTGCTCCACAATAACCCATACTAGCTCTTAATCCTCCCACATACTGATACATTACTTCAGCTAAAGTTCCCTTATAATTTACCCTCCCAACAATACCTTCTGGAACTAATTTTTTTATATCATCTTCAACGTCTTGAAAATATCTGTCTTTTGATCCTTGTTCCATCGCTTCAATAGAACCCATTCCTCTATAGGATTTAAATTTTCTTCCTTCATAAATAATTGTTTCACCGGGTGATTCCTCTACCCCAGCGAATAATGAACCTGCCATAACTGTACTTGCACCTGAAGCAATTGCTTTGGCAATATCTCCTGTGTGTTTAATTCCACCATCTGCAATAACAGGGATTCCTGTACCTTCCAAAGCTTTTGCGCATTCATATACTGCATAAAGTTGAGGAACGCCTACACCTGCAATAATACGTGTAGTACAAATTGAACCAGGACCGATGCCTACTTTAACAGCGTCGGCACCATTTTCCGCTAAATATTTAGCAGCTTCACCTGTAGCAATATTACCCACAATAACTTGTAATTCTGGATACTTTGATTTAACTGCTTTTAATTGATCTACAACCCCTTTTGAATGACCATGAGCGGTATCGATAGTTATTACATCAACCCCCGCTGCTACTAATGCATCCACTCTAGGCATAGTATCTGCTGTTACTCCCACTGCTGCACCCACTCTTAACCTACCCTTTTCATCCTTACAAGCAATTGGATAATGTTTAACTTTTTGTATATCTTTAAAAGTAATTAAACCAATGAGTAAACCATTATCATCCACTACAGGTAACTTTTCAATTTTATGGTTTTGTAAAATTTCTTCTGCTTGGATAAGCGTAGTTCCTTCAGGTGCCGTGATTAAATCGGTTTTAGTCATTACATCAGCAATAGGCTTATTCATATCCTTTTGGAATCTCAAATCTCTATTTGTAATAATACCTACTAACTTTCCATCTTTATTTACCACAGGAATGCCCCCAATTCTATGTTCCTTCATAATTTGAAAAGCATCTGCAACAATTGCTGATTCCAATAAAGTTACTGGATCTTGTATCATTCCACTTTC
The DNA here is from genome assembly GCA_004211595.1 of Pedobacter sp. Taxonomy (GTDB): domain Bacteria; phylum Bacteroidota; class Bacteroidia; order Sphingobacteriales; family Sphingobacteriaceae; genus Pedobacter. The sequence goes on along the minus strand of SEDO01000017.1, from coordinate 41,745 downwards.
AGAACGTTTAACTTTTCGAACCTCTTCAGCTTGTCGTGCTATTGACATATTTTTATGCAACATACCAATCCCACCATTTTGAGCAATTGCGATTGCTAAATCAGCTTCCGTTACTGTATCCATTGCAGCTGATACCAAAGGAACATTTAACTTTATTTTGCGCGTTAGATAGGTAGAAGTATTGACATCGCGAGGAAGAATTTCGGAATAAGCTGGAACCAGTAGGACATCGTCATAGGTTAATCCAGTTGCAATAAATTTTTGGGAATCGAGTTGCATAGCAAATAAATTAGTAATTATTATTTGCGAGGCAAAACTACAAAAAAAATAAAAAATGTGAAAGGAAAAAATAGCTTCACAACCAATTTAAAAAAAAATAATTTTTTTTTATTCGTGTTGTAGCGTTTTAATATTTCTTATCGTATAGCCTATTGAATGAGTTAAGAAGGTATTTAAAATAGCTTCATAATCGAAAAGCTTGTGGTGGAGTATTTCAATTAAAACACTCACTCCTTAAGATGGAAACTCAACTTTGAAGTTTCGGTTCTTATGATTTTAAAAGTATTTATATTCAAAGTTTAAGATTACACCATTAATATGGTCTACGGTTTGCAAAAGGCAAACCGTAACCAGGCGGTGTAAATCATCTCTCCAATCAAATCCTTTTCTCTTTAAAAAAATCTTTTCATCTTTAGCAAAAATTATTAGCTAATGAGAAAACTTCTATTTTACATCATTCTTCTATTTTTATCTTATCAAACCCAAGGGCAAAACTTTAGATATGCTTTTGTAACTGATACTCATATTGGTACCTCAACAGGGGAAGAAGATTTAAGGCGCACTGTAAACGATATTAATGCTCAATCCAACCTAGACTTTGTAGTCTTAACTGGGGATATTACAGAAATGGGAACAAATGCAGAACTTCGCCTCGCAAAAGAAATTATTTCTGGACTTAAAATTCCTTATTACATAATACCTGGAAATCATGATACTGGTTGGTCTGAAACTGGAGGAGTAAGTTTTATTAAAGAATTTGGGGATGATAAATTTTATTTTAAACACAAAGGTTATCATTTTATAGCTTGTGCATCCGGACCTTATGTAAGGATGAGTGATGGACATATACCACGTGATGCCACAGTCTGGTTGGATAAAACATTAAAAAAAATCCCAGAAAAAGAACCCATTATATTTATTAATCATTATCCTATTGATGAAAGTTTAGATAATTGGTATGAAATCACGGATAGATTTCATAAAAGAAATATCCAATATATGATTTGTGGACATGGGCACACTAATAAAGCAATGAGTTTCGAAGGCATTCCAGCAACCATGGGACGTTCTAACTTAAGAGCCAATGATACTATTGGGGGTTATAATATCGTTAGTATGTATAATGACTCGGTTACCTTTAGCACGAAAAAACCTGGTCAAGACACACTAAAATCATGGAGACAAATTTCTCTTCAAAAATTTGATAAAAACAATATTCCAACAATTAAGAGACCAGATTACGATGTAAATAATAAATATAATTTTATTCAACAAGTCTGGTCTTACCATTCGGATGCCAATGTTGTAAATACTCCAGTAGTTGTGGATGGCAAAGTAATTTTTGGAAATAGCTTAGGTATGATTGAAGCTTTAGACTTTCAAACCGGCAAGAAGCTATGGAATTTCAAGACGAAAGGCGCAATTTACTCCTCAGCTCAATCAAAAAATGGATTAGTAGTCATAGGTTCTGGAGATGGATACATTTATGCCTTGAATACGAAAAATGGAAAAATAAAGTGGAAGATTAAAACTAATAATGCTGTATTATCTAGTCCATTAATAGATGAAAATACTGTTTACATTGGAGGTTCTGATAATACATTTCGTGCCCTAAATTTAGGCTCAGGAAAGTTGATATGGGAATATAATGGTGTAGAAGGTAATATGGTGGGTAAAACCCTATTATATGAAAACAAATTAATTTTCGGTTCTTGGGGTAAATACCTATATGCCATAGATAAAACAGATGGATCTTTACTTTGGAAATGGACAAATGGAAGTGCAAATAGAATGTTTTCACCAGCAATGGTTACCCCAGTTGCAACTAAAGGAGTTGTTTACATTGCAGCCCCGGATAGGTTTTTAACTGCTATTGATTCTCAAACTGGAGAAACTATTTGGAGAACCAAAGAAGCCACGGTAAGAGAATCCATAGGTATTTCTGAAGACAATTCAACTATTTATGGAAAAACGATGAATGATTATATTGTGGGCTTTGAAACGAATAGAACTGCCCCCATTCTTAAATGGAGTTTAAATGCTGGTTATGGCTATGAACACACGCCGTCAGATTTAATTGAAAAAAATGGAGTTGTTATTTTCGGAACAAAAAATGGAGTTGTATATGCATTTTCAAAAGATTCTAAAGAAGTATTATGGAAACATAAGATTGATAATTCTATGATAAATACTGTTCATGCCTTGGATGACAAAAATATAATAGTAAGTACAATGGATGGCAAAGTAGTTTATTTGAAACAATAATGCTCGAAACCTCAAATTAATAGAATATGCCACTCTGTTAAGAGTGGCATATTTATGTAAGACAATAAGGGTTATTTTTTTCCAACAATAACTTTAGTCATTTGATCCCAAATCAAATACTTATTAGCAATTTCTAATAAATCAGCACCCTTACATTGTTTAATAGTATTAATATAATTCACGTAATAATCATAACCTAATCCGGAAAATAGCAAATTTTTAAACTTATCAGCGTGTGAAAAGGAATTCTCTAAACTTCCAAGTAATGAGCCTAACATAAAATTTTTCACGAGATCAAGTTCGGTATTGCTAATCATTTCTGACTTAAGTAAATTAATTTCTTTTTCAATTTCTACTAATGCAGCCTGACAAACATCTACCCCTACTTCTGTGGCTAAAAAGAAATAACCTGCATCTTTTAAGGACGCTATGCCAGATCCAATCCCATAAGTGAAACCTTTATCTTCACGGATATTTGCCATTAAACGAGATCCAAAATACCCCCCCAAAACAGTGTTCAAAATTTGTAAGGAAGGAAAATCTGGATGTATTCTAGTGATACTTATAGAACCTAATCGTATTGCAGATTGAATAGAATCTGGCTTCTCAATATAAATTTCCCTAGGGAAACTATCAAAGGAAAATGCATTAATTGTAAATTCGCTTTTATTAGACCAAGTATTTCCTATAATTTGATCAAAAACATCAAAATCTACGGCTTCAAACTTGCCTGCAATAATTATGGTACAATTTGCAGCTTGAATAGCTGCTTTATAATACGCCAAAATATCTTCCCGTTTTAAGTTATTATAATCTTCGGCGTCAATTAACGTTCCATAGCTAGTATTATCAAATAGTGCATTGGCAAATGTTCTACGCGCTACAAAATCATTTTTTTGCAAATTAACTTGTAAGCTTTGTTTTTGATTTTGTTTATATACGGCTATCTCTTTTTCTGGAAATTCACTATTATTTAATATATCCCAAATAATTGGTAAGACAGCGGCCAAATGCTTTGTTAATGAATATAAAGTTATGGTAGTATGATCAGAAGCGTATTCTGTTTGTAGAAATGCTCCATAATAATCTATTTGAGAAGCTATATCATGGGCAGAACGAGTAGTTGTTCCTGCATTAATTAAGCCATTGACAGCAATGGCAGATAAAGGCTTTAATGAATCCCAATTAACTTGCTTAAATATAAATTCAATTCTCACTAATTCCTGGTCACCGGCATTAATTACATATACAGGAATGCCATTTCTTAGAGAATGATTTGTGGGTTTTATAAATTGGATATCTTGTATTTGTTGAAACGCAGGGGCTTGTTTACGATTTAGCATGGGCCTTGTAATATAATGTTGATGATTGTTCTTTTGTAAAAGTATTTTTGGCAATTAATTGAATTTGATTTGCAGTAACTGCTAAATATTTATTGATTTCAACATTTAGTAATGCGGCATCACCTAATAATTCATAATACGCTAAATTCATAGCTTTATCTAATAATGACATCTCACTAAATACCATGATAGATTCTGACTTATTTTTCACCTTTTCTAATTCATGAGGATCTACTAACCCATTAACTAACAAATTTAATTCGTCCCATATAGCTTGTTCAGCCAGTTCCATAGAAACCCCATTAACTAGTTTTCCCTCTACAACAAATAATCCATCATCTAAACTACTTGTAATATAGGCATGTATATCTGAAAAAAGCTTCCTTTCCTTTAATAAACGGGTATAAAGTCTTGAGGAATTTCCTTGTGATAAAATATCAGACATTAAATCAAAAGCTTGATAATCAACTGAAGATCGATTACACATTTTAAAAGCAATATATATAGCGTTTAATGGTACATCTGCCTCCACCTTTAAAACTTTTGCCTCCGTTTGAATAGGTTCAGCAGGCAATTTTCTAACATATTTTTCACCACTAGGTATAGGCGCAAACCATTTTTCAGCTAAGGCTTTAACTTGTTCTGTATTAACTGCACCACCCACAACCATGATAGCGTTGGAAGGATTATAATGCTTTTTAAAAAAAGCTTTTACATCATCCATTTTAGCTTCTTCAATTTGTTTCAAATCCTGACCTATAGTCGCCCATCTATAAGGATGCTTAGAATAAGCTAATGGTCTTAATTTTAACCAAACATCTCCATAGGGTTGATTTAAATAGCGTTGTTTAAATTCTTCACACACTACATTCCGTTGAGTTTCTAAACTTTTTTCTGAAAAAGCTAAGCTCAACATTCTATCTGATTCTAACCAAAATGCAGTTTCTAAATTTACAGCAGGGAGCGTAACATAATAATTAGTTATATCGTTACTTGTAAAAGCATTATTTTCCCCTCCTACCTTTTGTAAGGGTTCATCATATACTGGAATATTCACAGATCCCCCAAACATCAAGTGTTCAAATAAATGAGCAAAACCTGTTTTTCCTTCTTGCTCATCACGTGCACCCACATCATATAGTATATTTACCACGGCCATGGGTGTTGTTGGATCTTCGTGAACCAAAACCTTTAAACCATTTTCGAGTGTAAAGCGATTAAATTTTATCATAGTTTTTAAATATAGACAAAGATATGAAATTGAGATGGGGATTAATTTCACAATATTACATTTAGAATTAGCATCTTTGTATATGAATACGGCAGACCTATTACAGAGAGCTCTCAACTTTGAATTTCTTACACAAGAAGAGGGTGTATTTTTATTTCATCAAGCAAAAACAGCAGAACTAGCTTACGTAGCTAATGAACTTCGTAAAATACAAGTACCCTCCAATAAGGTAACTTGGCAAATTGATAGAAATGTAAATACCACTAATGTATGTATTGCTAATTGCAAATTCTGTAATTTTTTCAGGAGACCAGGCCATGAGGAAAGCTATATAACGGATATTGAAACGTATAAACAAAAAATTGAAGAAACCATACAATTAGGAGGTGATCAACTTTTATTACAAGGGGGGCATCATCCTGATTTAGGCCTGGCATTTTATAGTAACTTATTTAAAGAACTAAAATCTTTATATCCTGAGGTTAAATTGCATGCCCTAGGCCCTCCCGAAATTGCTCATGTTGCAAAATTAGAAGGCATTTCACATACAGAGGTTTTAAAAGAATTGAAAGCTAGTGGATTGGATTCTTTGCCAGGTGCTGGTGCCGAAATTTTAAATGATAGAGTACGCCGATTAATCTCTAAAGGAAAATGTGGAGGACAGGAGTGGTTGGATGTAATGCGTGCAGCCCATCAGTTAGATATTACAACTTCAGCTACTATGATGTTTGGTCATATTGAAACAATTGAAGAACGTTTTGAGCATTTAGTTTGGCTGAGAGAAGTACAAAGTGAAAAACCTGCCGAAGCAAACGGATTTTTAGCCTTTATTCCATGGCCTTTCCAAGATGATGGCACATTACTCAGAAGAATAAGAGGAATTCGAAATGAAGTTAGTGGAGACGAATATATTAGGATGTTAGCCTTAAGTAGAATAATGTTACCTAATATTAAAAATATTCAAGCAAGTTGGCTTACGGTTGGTAAATCTGTAGCTCAATTATGTTTACATGCTGGAGCCAATGATTTCGGATCTATTATGATTGAAGAAAATGTAGTTTCTGCAGCAGGAGCTCCACATAGGTTTACTGCAAATGGTATCCAACAAGCAATTCGAGAAGCGGGATTTGAACCGCAATTACGAGGACAGAAATATAATTATAGAGAACTTCCTGAAAATTTGGTAGATCAAGTAATTACTTATTAAATTTACATTTATGCTTAACGCCATAATTGTAGATGACGAGGAATTAGCCAGATCTTCAATCTATTTTCTCATTCAAGAAAATTGTCCTGAAGTTAATTTAGTCGGAATAGCCAAATCTGTTGAAGAAGCTCGGGAATTATTATTACAAATTCCCACAGATTTAATTTTTTTAGATATTGCTATGCCAGGCGAAAATGGCTTTGAACTAATTCCGCAAGCCCAAGCGGCAAATGCCAGTGTGATTTTTACAACTGCTTATGATCAATATGCACTGAAAGCTATTAAAGCAAGTGCCGTAGATTATTTACTAAAACCAATAGATATTGATGAGCTTAAAACGGCCGTAGCTAAGGTATTACAAATCCATAAATCTAAAGAAGATGAAAATGTACTGTCATATGAGCCCCTAAAAGATCTAGAACACAATATAGCGAATGTTGCTAATTTACAAAAGATTACAGTTCCATTCGGGCCAGGGTATCAAGTATTAGCTTTAAAAGATATCATGTATTTGGATGCTGACAGTAATTATTCAGTGTTTCATATGGAATCCGGTGACCGAATTTTAGTTTCCAAAATCCTGAAAGAATATGAAGAAATTTTACCGGAAGGAAAATTTGTTAGAATTCATAAGTCAACCATTGTTAATATTGGTTATGTAAAAGAATATCAAAACAAAAATGGTTTTCAAATAACCCTTTATAATGGTGAGGTATTACCGGTTTCCAGAAGAAGAGTTCCCGATTTTCTAGAAAAAATAAAAGCCTTTACTAGTAATCTTCAAAATGAAGAATAAACTAATCCATAGCTTCTATTATTTGCTTTTCTTTTTAAGTTGGCATCAGTTAATCTTTGCTCAAAGTCTACATTTCCCTCATTACACTAAACAAAACGGACTTCCTAGTAATAATCTATTTAATATACTACAAGATAAAAAAGGATATTTATGGATTGCCACAGATGCTGGAGTTTCGCGTTTTGATGGTAATAATTTTGAAAATTTCTCTATCGACGATGGATTACCAGATAACCAAATTCTACAATTAAAGGAAGATAAAAAAGGCAGAATTTGGTTTTTATCCTTTAGTGGGAAATTAAGTTATTTCTATAATGGAATCATATATTCAGAAAAAAATGATTCTAAATTGAAAGCACTTCATTTAAATGCCGTAATTGTGTCCTTCTATGAAGATAGTAAAGGACAGTTTTGGTTTGGAACAAATAAAAACCTCATCTTATCTTGGAATGAAAAATCAATTTTAAAATATAGCTCTACCAACCATTTTCAACAGTATTTAAACTCCATCCTTTACGAAGATCACAAACAAAATATATGGGCTATGAATGCCCAAGGAGTACATTTATTTAATCAACAAGATTTTTTACCCATCCAAGACCAAGTTCCAATATTATCCCACAAATCCATTCAAATATTACCTGATAAATCCATTTATTATCTAACACACCATGGATTAATGCGTAGAAGGGGCTTTAATGTTGAAAAAAAAATAAATGTCCCTAAGGAAATTATTAATCAAAACCCTTCCTATATATTTGTTCAATCTGATGGGGTTTGGATGGGAACCACAAAAGGTTTATATAAACTTTACTTTTCTGGAAAGATTGAGCATATGTTAATTGACCAAAGTATCAGTCAGGTAATACAAGATAAAGCTCAAAATCTATGGATCAGTACACAAAATGGATTATTTAAATTACCTAATCCTGAGGAACAAGTATTTATATTTAATACCCAACATAAATTAAGTCAAAATACTATCCAGAGTGTTTTTAAAACTTCTCCAGAGGATATCTGGCTAGGCATGCAAGAAGGTTATATTAATCATTTGAATTTAAGAACAAAATCTATTGCCCATTTAGCCTTAAAATCTGCTGATGAATTTAAAAGTATTAAACAGATAAAATTTGATAAAAAGCATAAAAGTCTTTATTTCGGCGCAGAATTAGGATTAGCGAAACTTGATAGAATCGATCAAGCAAAACCTCAAATTACTTATTTAAAAGAAGCTAATAATTCTTTTTTTGTAATCAAGAGCTTTAGTATAGACAACGAAAATAAGTTAGCCCTTGCACTTTCTTCAGGAGTAGTTATTTTGCCCAATAGAAATAAGACATTAACATTTTCAGCCAATAATTATAAAGAGAACACCGATTTTTTTAAAGAAAGGGCCTATACTGTTTTATATGACTCTAAAAATAAATTGTGGTTTTCAAATGTAGAAGGAGTTTCAGCTCTACAAAAAGGAGCTTTAGTTCAATATTTTAAAAAAAACCCACTCCTAACTCAGCGTTTTAACGATATAAAAGAAGTTTCCAATAAACTATTAGCTTTTGCAACCGATGGGTATGGGATTTTACTCCTAGATAGTGCAAATAACATTCGGAACATCAAAGAAATTCATGGATTACAATCTAACATCATACTTAAACTTTTCGTTTACCAAGATGAAATTTGGGCATTAAGTACCAATGGGGTAAATCGAATAAAAATACAGGGAAAAGATATCAAAATAAACTCTATTGATTTCGCTAATGATTTGTTAGCAAATGAAGTAAATGATCTTTTTGTAGATGAGCAATATGCATATTTTGCCACTCAGAAAGGATTAGTTTATTTTAAATATCAAAATTTTGGCATTAAAGAAAACCCACCTCCTGTTTTTATTTCAACCATAACCTATAATAATTCAAGTTTAGACTTAAGTAAAAATAATTTTAGCTTTAAACCTGATGATCACAATTTTATAATAAATTTCAACGCATTAGATTTTAAGAATAAACATATTACTTATCGATATAGGTTAAAGTCAGATGTAAATTGGTCTCAAACTAAAAGCCGCAGAATAGAGCTTACAGCGCTTGAACCGGGAAAATATGAATTAGAAATTGCAGCTAAAAGTCAAGACTCAGATTGGAGTAAGGCCAGTAAATTTACTTTTGAAATTGAAAAGTACTTTTGGCAAACATGGTGGTTTATATTAATTATTTGGGTAATCGCTGCACTTTCTTTATATCTCTTTATGACCAAATATCTACGGAAACAACGGAATGAAGAACAAGAAAAGTTACTCTTAAAAAATAAAACACTTATGTTAGAGCAACGAGCCTTACAAGCCATGATGAATCCGCATTTTGTGTTTAATGTAATGAATTCTATTCAGCATTATATAAATACAAAAAATACTAGTTCGGCCAATAAGGTATTAACTGGCTTTGCAAAACTGATTCGCATCAATTTAGATATTTGTACCAAAAGTTTTGTTTCTTTAGCCGAAGAAATTAATTATTTGAATCTCTATTTAAATTTAGAAAAAAATCGATTTGGAGATAAATTAAATTATGAACTAATCATAGATCCAGAATTAGATTTAGAAGAAACCTTTATTCCTTCTATGCTTTTACAACCCTTTATTGAAAATGCCATTTGGCATGGTATAATGCCAAAAGAAGAAGGAGGAAATATCACTATCAGAATGCAACATCAATTTATTAATCAATTAAACATTCAAATTGAAGATGATGGTATAGGTATCGATAATTCACTAGCCTTAAATATTGGAAAGCACAAAAGTAAAGGCATGGATTTAACAAAAGAGAGAATTAATTTATTAAACAAAATTGAATCAAAACCGATACATTTTGAAATTAAACAGTTGGGAAAAGTAGGCACATTAGTAACAATTTTGGTTCCTATAATTGAAAGTTGAAACATCTATTTACCGTTTACTCAATAAAACCTACCGTTCACTCAATTTTTTCGCATTTAATAAAAAAAAGTATTAAACTTGCTTCAAGATAATAAACAACCTAAAAATGGTTTGTTCTTAAACGTTCTTATAGGATTGATCTAGATATTTTTTAACCTAACCTAAAATTTATCTCAATTCAGGTTTCATTTGTGTGTTAAAAGCGTCCCGATATTAATTAGGACGCTTTTTTTTTGAAAAAAAACTTTTGCACAAGCGGTATTTGTTATAAATTTGAGTTAACAAAAAACAAACTAAAAATTTACTTAAAAAAGGAATTTTGTAAATTAGTATAACATTGAAACTATAATACAAATAACATTCTTATTGTAATGAAAGCACCAAAAAAACCAATTCAGAAAAAACCAAGTACTAAGCCTTTAAGTAAAAAGGAGTATGATGAAGAAGATGATCTAAGAGGCAAAAGAATCTTGGATGATGATGATGATTTTGATATGCCGTTAGACGACCTAGATTCGTTTGATAGTTTTGATGACGATGATGATGATTCATATTAATTAAAAATATTCTATATTTACTGCAAAAGCATCCTTTCTGGGTGCTTTTGACGTTTAAAAACCGCTGAGCATGCAGATAATAGAAGTTACAACCCCCCTCCTTCACACCGATTTTTTAGAGGTTGTGGAAAAAATCTATGAAGAAGACCCGAATTATATACGCCCATTAGATCAAGACATTAATAAAGTATTCAATCCGAACACCAATCCATTTTTTGAAAATGGTGAGTGTATTAGATGGATATTAAAAAATGAAAAGGGCGTTACGATTGGCAGAGTGGCGGCATTTATAAATCACAAAAAATCACATTTGTATGAAAAACCTACAGGTGGAATGGGATTTTTCGAATGTATACCTGATTTAAAAGCAGCATTTTTATTATTTGATACAGCCAAAAAATGGCTTAAAGAAAGAAAAATGCAAATCATGGAAGGTCCTATTAATTTTGGAGAGAACGATATGTTTTGGGGCTTATTAGTAGAAGGTTTTCAAAGTGCCTCCTTTGGCATGAACTATCATGCACCATATTATTTAGATTTCTTTAAAAAATATGGTTTTCAAACAGCCTACGAACAGATTACTAATATTATAGACTTAACTGTACCATTTCCAGCAAGATTTACCAAGATAGCTAATTGGGTAGCCAATAAGCCTGACTATCACTTTGAATACTTTAAAAAGGCGAATGCAGATAAGTATATTGATGATTTAATGGAGATATACAATGATGGTTGGAAGGATTTTGAAAATTTTGTTCCAATTAAACGTGAAACACTTAAACAAAGTTTCAAGCAAATGGAAGTAATCATGGATGAAAAATTGATTTGGTTTGCATATGCTAATGGAGAACCAGCTTCCTTTGTTGTTATCATTCCCGATGCAAATCAAATGATTAAAGGATTTAAAGGAAAATTAGGTATTTGGGAAAAACTAAAGTTTGCTTATACTCGCTGGAAAGGGGTACATAGAATGCGTGCTGTTGTGATGGGAACCAAGTCGAAATATCAAAAATTAGGGCTAGAGTCTGCACTATTTATAAAATTAGGAGAATATGTGTTGCCTAAAAATCAATATTCTGAATTAGAATTGTCATGGGTGGGCGATTTTAATGATAAAATGCTAGCTATTCACGAAGCTACTGGGGCTAAATTTGGTAAAAAACACCTTACTATGCGAGTAGCTATATAATAATTAATTAAATCTCTTTATAGAGTAAAATATGAAGAACTTAGCTTAAGCTCTAAGTTCTTCATATAAATCGATTACTTTTTTCTGCAAGCTGATTATTTCATCTTCCTTCATAGCAAGTTTTTCTTTTAGCTTGTAAATTTCAGCTACATTTTCAGCCACATGGTGTTCACCTTCTTTAGAAATTAAATCCACGGTTGAAACTTGAAATAAATTAGCAATTTGCTCTAAGCGAGAAATATTGATATCTGTAATACCCGTTTCAATTTTAGAAAAAGCCGGAATAGAAATACTTAGTTGCTTCGCCACCTCACCTTGGCTCCAGCCTTTTTTTTGTCTCAGTAATCTGATGTTTTTGCCTATGACATTCATGTTAAATTGATTAAGTAGATTTATTATCAGTTAACCAAGTCGTATGCCAATTTATTTAAATCCAATCCTCCAAAATTCCCTGAACTCATAAATAGGAAATTTGAATTTACTAAATTTTGCTCTTTTAGAAAGTTAATCAAATTTAAGGAACTATTAAAATATTTAACTTCATTATCTCCAAAGGCAATTTGAATTTCACCTTCAGTTAACACTTTCAGATTCTTTTGAGCAAAAGTTTTTTCATCTACAAAAACGATTTTTATATCTGCTAAATCCATAGCGTTTTTATATTCACCTAAAAATTTAGGATCTAAACTACTGAAGGTATGAAGTTCCATGCAAGCAACTAACTTTTGACTAGAAAATTGCTGTTTAACGGCTGAAATCGTAGCTTTTAGTTTTGACGGTGAGTGAGCAAAATCTTTAAAAACTCTAGAATTTAGGTTCTGAGTTAATAGCTCTAAACGCTTAGAAGCACCTTTAAAACTACTTATTGCTGTATCGAAATCTATATCCTTAATCCCTAATTCTAGGCATATTAATTTAGCTGCTTGGAGATTCATTAAATTATGATTTCCAAATATTTTTAGCGGCACACCAGAAGCTAAGAAAGTGTCGCCATCTACCGTTGAATGCGGTGCAATACCGTATCCAATCTTATCTATAGTAGCCTTATTTTCTAATACTGTATTTTTTAAAATTTCATCTAACTCACAGTAAAACAATTTGCTTCCTGGTATCATCGTGTAGATAAATTTCGAAAACTGGGCAATATATTCCTCAAATTTGGGAAACACATTAATATGATCCCAGGCTATTCCACTGAGTACAGCTAAGTTTGCTTGGTATAAGTGAAATTTAGGTCTCCTATCAATTGGAGAGGCTAAATATTCATCTCCCTCTATTATCATAATAGGTGCTGAATCACTTAAGCGTACCATATTATCAAAACCTTCTAATTGTGCCCCAACTAAATAATCAAAATCAAACTGCCAATAATTTAAAACATGCATTATCATGGATGTAATAGTAGTTTTACCATGACTTCCCCCAATAACTACCCGCTTTTTAAATTTGGCCTGTTCGAATATAAACTCGGGATAAGAATAAATTTTCAATCCTAGGTTTTGAGCAGCTATTAATTCAGGATTATCCAAACGAGCATGCATTCCTAAAATAATAGCATCTATATCTGGAGTAATTCGAGCCGCATCCCAACCAACAGTTTCTGGCAATAAATTATAATTAGCTAAGCGGGATTTAGAAGGTTCATAAAAAACATCATCAGATCCTGCAACATGATAACCTTTTAAATGCAAGGCGATGGCTAAATTATGCATAGCACTCCCTCCTATAGCTATAAAATGAACTTTATTCATCCTGATGCATATTAAATTTAGCAGCTACCCATTCCCCTTGTTTCTTGTGATTTATATAATTTAACCCAAGTGATTTAGCTTTTTCTGAAATAATACCTAAATCCGGTTCTTCATAGAATCCACTCATATATAAATATCCAGATGGTTTAATGACTTGTGCATAAACTGCTAACTGATCCATTAATATATTTCTATTAATATTTGCATAAATAATATCAAAGTCCTCAGCCGGAATAACTTCCTTTCCTCCCAAAATTATCTTCATATCTGGAACTCCATTCAGTTGCACATTTTCTTGCATAGAATCATAACATAATTCATCATAATCTATTGCTACAATATGCTTTGCCCCTAATTTATGAGCCAAAATGGCTAAAATACCGGTTCCGGCTCCCATATCAAGAACACGCTTTTGAGTTGGTGAATCTTCCAGAATATACTGTAACATCATACTGGTAGTTTGATGATGTCCAGTTCCAAATGACATTTTAGGGTCTATTATAATTTCATATGGATATTGAGGTTGAGGAGCATGAAAAGTAGCTCTTACAAAACATTTATCACCAATGGCAATAGGGTCGAAATTCTTTTCCCACTCCGCATTCCAATTTTGCCCTTCCACTTCGATTATTTCATAGTTATAAGGAGGTAAGGCGGGTAAATTCATTAAGCAATTTTGAAAGACAGCTTCATCCCAGTCACTTATCTTAATAAATGTACTAAACCCCTCTTCATTATCTTGAAAGGTATCAAATCCAATTTCAGCTAATTCTGCAATTAGCCAATCTTGCTGATAACTTTCTACCTGAGGAAATTTAAAATTAACTTGTATATAATTCATTAGTGATTTAAGGCTTTTACAATATTCACAAAATCTCTAGATTTTAAAGATGCACCCCCTATTAAGCCCCCATCAATATCTGATTGTGCAAATAACTCCGGTGCATTTTGTGCATTACAACTACCTCCATATAAAATGGTGGAGTTTTCAGCAACTTCAGTACCGTATTGAGTAGCGATAGTTTGACGTATAAACGCATGAACTTCTTGAGCTTGTTGGGGGCTTGCAGTTAAGCCAGTACCAATCGCCCAAACTGGCTCATAAGCAATTACTACTTGCTTAAATTCATTCACATCTAATCCAAATAATCCATCCTTTAATTGCTTTTCTAATAGTTGAAAGAAATTACCTGAATTTCTTTCTTCTAAAGTTTCACCAATACAAAATATAGGTTTTAAATTGTGCTTTAAAGCAGCCTTAGTTTTTTCAAAAATTAAACTATCTGATTCTTGAAAATACTGTCGACGTTCGGAATGACCTAATATAACGTATTCACATGCAATAGATTTTAACATTCCAGCCGAGATTTCGCCTGTAAAAGCTCCTGAATCTGCAGCATGGCAATTTTGAGCACCAACTGCTAAAACCTCTGCACTTAATTTAGCTAAACTGTGTAAATGAATAAATGGCGCACAAATCACAACCTGTTGACCACCTTGCTTTTCATCTCTTAACATATTGACGATTTCCGAAAATACGCCCAGGCCAGTTTCATAATCCAAATTCATTTTCCAATTTCCAGCTACTATTTTTTTTCTCATCTTTTCTTATTAAAATCTTCTATATTGTTGTGTTAAATTAAATACCTCTGTAAGCAGTTTTACTTCAACTGCGTCTAATGTTTGATCTCTCCGCGCATAAACTTTTTCCGCAGTATCTAACATTTTTTTAAGCCCATAAACTTCAAAGCCATGCGCTCCCCCCCATGCAAAATCAGGAATAAAATTACGAGGAAACCCAGACCCAAAGATATTGGCGCTAACTCCTACCACGGTACCAGTATTAAACATTGTGTTAATAGCACATTTAGCGTGGTCGGCCATAATTAATCCACAAAATTGCAGACCCGTTTTCCGAAAATTTTCCTTCTCATAATCCCATAACCGAACATCGGTATAATTATTTTTTAAATTAGAATTATTACTATCTGCTCCAATATTACACCATTGTCCTAAAACAGCATTTCCTAAATAACCATCGTGGCCTTTACTAGAATAACCCCAAATGACTGCATTATTAATTTCCCCGCCCACACGACTGTACGGCCCTACAGTCGTTTGACCGTAAATTTTTGCGCCCATTTTAACTTGTGAATGGTGGCCTAGGGCAAAAGAGCCTCTAATATGACAACCTTCCCAAATTTCAGAAGATTTACCTAAATAAATTGGCCCATTTAAAGAATTAAATGTGGAACATTCAGCTTTAGCACCATCTTCTGCAAAGATATTTTCTCCTAAAAAAGTATTGGTATTTGATAAACTTGCTGAACTTCGACCTTTAGTTATTAATCTAAAATCTGCATTAATTTCTACATGATTTTCTGAAAAAATTTGCTCCGGATATTGGATATAGGTAAAAGACCTTGTAAATGGTATGTGCTCAAAGTCATCTATAGCTTGGTTCACAGGTAGATATTCACCTCCTGTGTTATATGCAATAACTATTTTATTTTGAATTAATGCCTTGCCTGGAGATAATTTAATTACTGCCTCTAATAATTCTGCATTAGGACAAATGCCTCCATTAAGGAATAATTGCGCCGTTTTAAATGGAAATTTTTCCGCTAAATAAGGCTGTGTATCAAAACAGTATTCGGCTTGTAGGTACTTTGCCCATTTTTCGGCAATGGTTAAAATCCCCACCCTTAAATCTGCCACCGGACGTGTAAAGGTTAAGGGTTTGAGTGTGAACCACGAATGATCATCAAATAAGCATATTGTCATTGTACAAAAATAAAAAAAGTCCCGAGCTATGCACGGGACTTTTCAAATATTGTTTATTTAAACACTTATTTTTTAGCGTAACGAGTTTTAAATTTATCAATACGACCTGCAGTATCAACCAATTTCATTTTACCAGTGTAAAAAGGATGAGATGTATGAGAAATCTCCAATTTATATAATGGATACTCATTTCCATCTTCTAATTTGATAGTTTCTTTAGTTTCTACACAAGATTTTGTTAAAAACTGATAGTCATTAGACATGTCTTTAAATACGACAAATCTATAGTTCGATGGATGCAAATCTTTTTTCATTTTATTTATTTTTTTAATTGATGCAACTGTCGTAAGCTTTTACACTTTTTGCGGGAATTTCCCACAACAGTTCCATAGGTTATTCTTTATCTTCTAATTTTAGAGGATGCAAATATCCTGAATTATTTTTTAAAATACAATATCTAGTCAAAAAAATTTGATTAAATACATTTAATTCTACCGACCAAGATATGACGTTCCGCTATTTTTTAATCCCAGTATCCTTCTATCTTTCTTCTATGTTTGTTCTATAGTTGTTCTATTAAAACCGTGTTTTAGCGAACAAACATAGAAGGATGATAGAACAATGATAGAAGAAACATACATATTTTGGGGGTTTTTAACAAAAAAATCAGGCCTTCCCAAATTTCGCACGGATTTCAATTTTGGCTTGTTGTCTAATGATGTAGGCTTCTGCAATTACCCGGGCTTGAGACTTTTCTGTTTCAGCGGCAAGCAAAGATTTTAACTTCTCCTGATCTACATCAGCCCGATATAATATTTGTAATAATTTATTAAAATCTTCTCGAATTAAGTAATCAAAAGCCTTTTCTAAATGCTCCGCTAATTGAACTTCCTCAACCCCCTTTGGAAACTCAAAGTCCTTTTCAATTAAACTAATTAACAAACTCACTTATACCCACTTAATTTCTTGACACAATTCAATTAAAACACCGTGAGCCTCTTTCGGATGCACAAAACAAACCATCTTGTTGTCCGCACCTTTTTTAGGCTGTGTATTCAACAATCTAAATCCGTCTTGAGTAAGACGTTCCATTTCTTGTAATATATCCTCAACAGCAAAGGCTATGTGATGTATACCCTCCCCTTTCTTTTCTATAAATTTAGCAATGGGGCTCTCCGGAGCAGTAGCTTCTAATAACTCAATCTTATTATCTCCCGTTTTAAAGAAAGCTGTTTTAACCATTTCTGAGCTTACTTCTTCCATTTTATAACAAGAAGTATTCAAGAGTTTTTCATAAATTGGAATGGAAACTGTTAAATCTTTAACTGCAATTCCAATATGTTCTATTTTGTCCATTTATTATCGTTATTAAAATGTAAAAATGCATGAAATTATCGCATCTTCCTAGGCAAAAATAGCATTGTTGGGAAAAGTTTTTTGTATCTTTGTAGCATAAAATTAGAATTGAAGATAAAAATGGAACTTCCTATTTACTTAGATAATAACGCCACTACTCCCCTTGATCCTCGAGTTTTGGAAGCGATGATGCCTTATTTTACCAATAAATTTGGAAATGCTGCAAGTCGTAACCATGCTTTCGGGTGGGTTGCTGAAGAAGGTGTAGACTATGCCCGCGAACAAGTGGCTAAATTAATTGGCTGTACTGAAAAAGAAATTATTTTTACATCAGGTGCAACTGAAGCAGATAATTTAGCAATTAAAGGTGTATTTGAAATGTATGCCGACAAAGGTAATCACATCATTACAGCTACTACCGAGCATAAAGCCGTTTTAGATACCTGTAAACACTTAGAATCCCAAGGTGCAAAAGTTACTTATTTAGACGTTAAATCGGATGGTTTAATTGATTTAGCTGAATTGGAAGCAGCAATGACTCCGGAAACAATTTTGGTAAGCATCATGTATGGTAATAACGAAATTGGAGTCATTCAACCTATAAAAGAAATTTCGGCTATAGCACATAAACATGGCGCTTTATTCATGACGGATGCTACTCAAGCTGTGGGTAAAATTCCAGTAGATGTAAATGCAGATGGAATTGATTTAATGGCTTTCAGTGCACATAAAATGTATGGTCCTAAAGGGGTTGGTGCTTTATATGTAAGACGTAAAAATCCTAGAGTTAAAGTTACATCCCAAATGGATGGCGGTGGTCATGAAAGAGGTATGCGTTCTGGAACATTAAATGTTCCTGGTATAGTTGGCTTTGGTAAAGCTTGTGAACTTTGCAGATTAGAAATGGATGCAGAAGCAGTTCGTTTATCAGCATTACGCGATAAATTAGAAAGTGCTTTAACTCAATTGGAAGAAAGTTATGTAAATGGAAATACACAACATCGTTTACCACATGTTGCCAATATTTCGTTTAAATATGTAGAAGGTGAAGGTTTGATGATGGCTATGAAAGATCTAGCCGTATCTTCAGGTTCGGCTTGTACTTCAGCTTCCTTAGAGCCGAGTTATGTACTGAAAAACTTAGGTTTATCAGATGATTTAGCGCACTCTTCCATTCGATTTGGATTAGGTAGATTTACCACCGAAGAAGAAGTTGATTATGCAATTCAAAATACTATGAATGCAGTTAATCATTTAAGAAACTTATCCCCACTTTGGGAAATGTTCAAAGAGGGTGTTGATTTAAGTAAAATTGAGTGGGCGGAACATTAATATTGTTGGGCTTCACTTTTAAAAATATAAAATTATGGCATATTCAGATAAAGTAATAGATCATTATACTAACCCTAGAAACGTAGGTACCTTAAATAAAGACAGTAAAGCTGTTGGTACAGGATTAGTAGGCGCTCCAGAATGTGGAGACGTAATGCGTTTACAAATTGAAGTAAACGAAGAGAATGTGATTACAGATGCAAAATTCAAAACCTTTGGATGTGGGTCGGCAATTGCTTCTTCATCTTTGGCTACGGAGTGGTTAAAAGGAAAAACTATTGATGAGGCACTTTCGATAGACAATATGGATATCGTAGAGGAATTAGCTTTACCCCCAGTTAAAATTCACTGTTCGGTATTAGCAGAAGATGCAATTAAATCTGCTATTAATGATTATCGTGTTAAAAATGGTTTAGAAGCATTGGAATTACCTAAATCACATCATTAATTAAATAATAACCTGTTTAGGTTTATAATTTTTAAGATCATGATTACGATAACAGATAAAGCAAAGGAGAAGATTACACATCTCATGCAAGATTCTCAATTAGGAGCTGATTACTTTTTAAGAGTATCAGTAACAGGTGGCGGATGTTCTGGTTTGAGTTACAACTTAGATTTTGACAATGAAGAAAAAAAAGGTGATCAGTTTTATGAAGAAAAAGGCATCAAAATTGCCTTAGACATGAAATCCTTTTTATATTTAGCAGGTACCGAATTAGACTTCACTGATGGGTTAAATGGTAAAGGTTTTGCCTTTAATAATCCTAATGCAAGTCGTACCTGTGGATGTGGCGAAAGTTTCTCTGTTTAATAAATTTATATTTACATGCTACATAAAGCGGTCCCATGACCGCTTTTTTTTATATTTGATAAAAAACTACAATATGGCTTTATTTAATGAATTTTCCACAGTTCCTACCTTACTGAGAAACGTTGTTGAGTCAATTCATCCTGAAACGGAGACTTTTTTAATCCATAAAAAAAGTGCTAACTGGGAAGAAATCAGTTATAAACAAACTTTAGATCGCGCCGATGCTGTGGCTGCCTTCTTTTTAGAAAAAGGCATCCAAAAAGGTGATCGTTTAGGCTTAATGATTGAAAACTGCCCAGAATATGTATACTATGACCAAGGGATACAACAAATTGGTGCCGTTAATGTGTCTGTATATCCTACTCTATCTGAACAAGAAGTAGCTTATATATTTAATGATTCAGGAATTAAAGCTATTCTAGTTGGCAATCCATTTTTATTTAGAAAAATTTTAAAAGTAGCTGCTAATTGCGAAGAACTTAAATACATTATTCCAGTATTTGAAGACTATCACAAAATAGCCGTTCCTGCAGATGTAAAAGCAGAAATTATTGCATTTGATCAAATTTTAAATACACCGGCAACTCCCGAGCAAGTAGCTCTAATTTCTGCAAGAAGAAAAGAAGTTTTACCTTCAGATTTGTCTGCTTTAATTTATACTTCTGGAACTACAGGTACGCCAAAAGGCGTAATGCTCACGCACTCGAATTTCATTGAAAATGTAAAAGTTTGTTTGATTCAGATTCCAGTAATCGACGAAACTGAAACTTTCTTATCATTTTTGCCTTTATCACACGTATTTGAACGTACTGCTACTTATCATATCTGCTGTGCGCAAGGTTGTAAAATTGCCTTTGCTCAAAGTTTAGAGTTATTAGCTAAAAATATGGGTGAAGTTAGACCTACTGTTATGGCTTGTGTTCCTCGATTATTAGAGCGTATTCATGATAAAGCCATGAAGTCAGGTACTGAGGCTGGTGGATTGAAAGCTAAAATATTTACCTGGGCATTAGAAGTTGGTCAAAAACATCGTCAGCAATTAGAAGCTGGGAAAAATCCTGGCTTTATTTTAAATACACAAAAATCACTCGCTGAAAAACTTGTATTTTCCAAGATCAAAGAAAAAACAGGAGGTCGTTTAAAATTCATGATATCTGGTGGAGCTGCATTACCTCAAAACGTTGGTGAATTTTTTGGCAATCTAGGTATCAAAATATTAGAAGGTTTTGGATTAACTGAAACTTCACCTGTAATGTCTGTAACGGAATATCATCGTCAAGTGTATGGCACCGTTGGAAGAGTTATTCCAGGAATAGAAATCGGTATACAAGATATTGAAACTAAAAACTTTGTTACGATTCAGACGCATGATACATTTAATGAAAACTTTGATTGTGAGGAAGGTGAAATTGTAGTTCGCGGCCATTGTGTAATGAAAGGCTATTTTAATAAACCAGCCGAAACTGCTGAAGCTATTGATAAAGATAAATGGTTTCATACCGGTGATATTGGCCGATTCCACAAGGGCAATTTGAAAATCACGGATAGGTTAAAAAATATGATTGTAAACGCATATGGAAAAAATATCTACCCCACACCTGTGGAGAATACCTATTTGAAAAGTCCAAAAATTGAACAAGTGTTTTTAATTGGTGACAAAAAGGAATTTATCACGGCTATTTTAATTCCAAGTAGAGAAACCATGCAAGAAACTTTTCAATTAAAAGATGAGTTTTTCAATCGTCCAGAAGATTTTATTGCTGAACCTGAAATTGTGAATTGGTTAGCTCAAGACATTAAAAAGATTTCTAATGAACTGGCTAAGTTTGAACGAATTAAACACTTTATAGTAAAGCGTAATCCATTTAGTTTAGAGGATGGAGAAGTTACTCCATCTTTAAAAGTAAAACGTCGTGTTGTAGAGCAAAAATATGCAGCTGCTATTGCCGAGATGTATAAACTTGAAAATACCGAAGTTTAATCGCTTCTTGTTTGAATACTATTAAACCTCATTTAGATAGGCACCAGTTTCATTTACTTGAAATTGGTGCTTTATACCACATTTAAGCGCGTAGTTTAATCGTTGATGCCCTACCGGAAAATCAAAAGCTACTGGATAGCTTAATCCCTTTAATTTTTCTAATACAATTTGTTCTAAACTTCTCCCGAATGCTGTCGGGTCTTCAGAATTAGGCAATTTAAAACCGCCTATGATTAATCCCTTTAAGTTTTTCAGTTTATCGGATCGCAGCAAATTGTAAAACATTCTATCTATAGAATAAAGTGCCTCACCTGTATCCTCTAGAAATAGTATTTTTCCATCGGTATCTATTTCAGAAATTGACCCAGCCAAATTTTCAATACATCTTAAATTACCACCTACCAACTCACCTTTTACATTTCCGAATCTATTGAAAATATTTGCCGGACTATGGTAGGTCATAGCTTCTCCAAAAAGCGCTCTTTTAATACTTAAAATAGTATCTTTTTGGGTGTCATCAGCCATCTCCCAATTATTTGGAAAACTATTGCACATCTTTGAATGAATGCTTGCTAAGCCTAAGTTTTTTTGAAGATGTACATGCAAAATGGTAATATCACTAAATCCAATTATCCACTTTGGCTGGTGTTTCAAATTAGTAAAATCAATTTGATCCAAAATCCTGACGAAACCATAACCACCTCGGGCACACATAATAGCATTAACCGTGGAATCATCTATCATAGCTTGGAAATCGGCTTGTCTTTGATCGTCTGTTCCACCGAAAGTGAAATCCCTCATTCCAACTGTCTTCCCAATCTTAACTTGTAAACCCCAAGTCTCCATTTGTAAAACTGCAGGAGCAATTTCAGCTTCTGTTATATAACCTGCCGGACAAGTGATCCCAATTGTATCACCCGGTTTTAAATAGGCGGGTATACGCTTTTTAGGACCTACTGCTACATCTTCCGCTTTCAGGGTAAATGGTATAGCTGTAGCTAGTGTAGCACCACTAAACAGTGACAGAAAAATTTTACGCTTCATGAAGATCTTTTGGATTAATTTCCTTAGCCAATTGTATACCTGAAATTAACAATTCTTGTGTAATTGTTTTAGTGTATGCTATTATTTCTTGTTTAAACTCGTGCACTGATGCACCAGCACGAATTTCTTCTAACCTTTTCTCCCATTGACCGGTTAATTCTGCTTGTGCAATTTGTTTTTCTTTTACAACTTCATAAACTGCTAGGCCTTTACGAGTAGGTACCAAATTTCGTTTCTCACGTATTATATATTCTCGAGTCAATAGGGTTTCGATAATAGCTGCCCGAGTAGCTGGCGTTCCTAAACCAGTGTCCTTCATAGCCTCTCTTAATTCCTCATCTTCAATATCTTTACCAGAAGTTTCTAAAGCTTTTAATAAAGAAGCTTCATTGTAAAGGGGTTTAGGTTTGGTTTGCTTATCTAATAATTTTGCAGTCTCAATAAATAAAACATCTCCTTTTTTTACCAGAGGTAATACCTTATTATCTTCTTCTTTATTATCTTCTTCTGGATCATTAAATACGGCTCTCCAACCCGCTGATTTAATAACGGTACCATTAGCTACAAACTCTGTAATAGCGTGGATTTTTATTTTTGTAATCTCTTTTAAACATTCTGGAGAAAATGCTTCTAACATTCTTCCTACTATTAAGTCATAAATTAGTTTATGATCTCCACTTAGATGTTTGCCACTTTCTCCAGTAGGTAAAATAGCGTGATGATCTGTTACCTTTTTTGCATTTACTGAACGTTTATTTAAAATCGACCCATTTAATTGGTTGGCAGACCTTCCAAATTGATCATGATGATTAAACTTTTCAATCAAAGCGGGAATAGTTGCAAATATGTCATCTCCTATATAACGGCTCCCGGTTCTAGGATAGGAAATTAGTTTGCTTTCATAAAGATTTTGCATGATTTGAAGTGTTTGATCAGCGGTTAAGCCTTTTTTCTTATTGGCTTCCTGCTGAATAGAACTTAAATCATGTAATAATGGAGGGGCTTCTTTTCGAGGTTTTGCTTCAACTTGGGTAACTTGGGCTGCCAATTGTTGTTGGACTTGCATAAGTTCCTCTAAATCCTTCAGAATAGCTTCAGCTTCCTCCTTTTTGATAAAACTTTGAACGGAAATGGCTGTAAAATCTTCAGGAACTTTACCCAATGCTAAGGCTAATTGGTAATAAGTTTGCGGTACAAAATTCTTATTCTCTAAATACCGAGTACAAATCATTGCTAAAGTAGGTGTCTGAACTCTTCCTAAGGAGAGGACATTTCGACCTCCGGCGGAAATACTCAATGCTTGAGTTGCATTCATACCAACTAACCAATCTGATTCTGATCTACAATGTGCTGAATTAAATAAAGAATCATAATCACTTCCTGGTTTTAAACTCTTAAATCCAGCTTTAATGGCTTCATCTGTTTGAGATGAAATCCAGAGTCTACGAAATGGTTTTTTACACTTTAAGTAATAGTAAATATATCTAAAAATAAGCTCACCTTCTCTTCCAGCATCCGTAGCCACAATAATTTCAGTGGCTTCATCAAATAACTTCTGTATAATATCCAGCTGCTTTCTTACACCTGGATCTTCGACCATGCCGTCTTTAGTTTTTATTTTCCGTATTGCTAATTTAAATTTTTGAGGAACAATGGGTAAATGCTCTTTGCGCCACCCATAAAACCCATATTCTTGAGGTGGGGCTAATTGTAGTAAATGTCCAAAAGCCCATGTAAAAGTATAACCTTTACCTTCTATATAGCCATCTTTACGTGTGGTGGCACCAAATACTTTTGCTAAATCTCTCGCTACAGAAGGTTTTTCTGCTAATATGACTTTCATTCTACCCCGCTCTTTCTTTTAAACTATTTTTTAGATGGTTTGGAAGACATATAAAAGGTTAGTTCGGCACCATTCACTATGTCATGATGATCGATAAATGGCTCACTTAAAACTTTTCCATTTAAAACTACCTTTTGTACATACACATTCTTATCACTTTGATTTATAGCTTTAATTTTAAGCGTCTTACCCTCAGCTAATTTAAGTTCTGCGGAATGTACCAGTGGAGACCCCAATGCATATTGAGTGGAGCCCGGTGAGACAGGGTAAAACCCTAAAGCCGAAAACATATACCACGCACTCATTTGTCCACAATCATCATTTCCTCCAAGACCATCAGGACGAGCTTGATATTGCATCTTTAAGATATGTCTAACTTGGGCTTGGGTTTTATAAGCCTGATCAGTCCAATTATATAAATAAGGAACGTGATGCGCTGGTTCATTACCATGTACATATCCTCCAATTATTCCTTCCCGTGAAATATCTTCTGTATCTGCGAAAAATTCATCTGATAAATGCATATTAAAAAGGGTATCTAAGCGATTTGCAAATTTCTTTTTTCCCCCCATCAATTCCATCATAGCGATTGGATCATGTGGTACGAAAAAACTATAATTCCAGCTATTTCCTTCAATAAATCCTTGTCCATGTGTACTCAACACGTCAAAATCCTTTTTAAAACTCCCATCGGCTAAACGTGGGCGCATGAAGCCTATACTCGAATCGTAATTGTTTTTCCAATTTTGAGAACGCTTTATAAACTCCTGATACACCTTCTCATTTCCAGCCTTTTTTGCAAGCTGTGCAATACACCAATCATCATAAGCATACTCGAGTGTATTTGACACTGAAGTACCACTTTTTTCAGCTGGAATATATCCTCTATCTATATACTCGCCAATTCCTTCATAATCACGTTTACTTGCGGTAGCCACACAAGCTGCCAAGGCTTCATTTATATCACCTTTATAAACCCCCTTTAAAATAGCATCTGCAATTACAGAAACACTATGATAGCCACTCATGCACCAATTATCATTGGCATAATGTGACCAAATTGGAAGCATTCCTAAACTATTTTGTTTATAATGTTCTAGCATAGACTTCACCATATCCGCATTTCGTTCTGGTTGAACTAAATTAAAAAATGGATGGAGTGCTCTATAGGTATCCCAAAGTGAAAATGTTGTATAATTTTTAAATCCTTTGGCCTGATGCACATCTTGATCTAAACCTTTGTATTCTCCGTTTACATCACTATATTCAGTAGGATTAATAAATGCATGATAAAGAGCTGTATAAAAATTAGTCTTATCATCTTCACTGCCTTCAATTTTAACTTTTTCTAATTCATTTTGCCATTTTTGTTGAGCGCTGGCTTTAAACTTATCGAAGTTCCATCCCGGTGCTTCTGTATTTAAGTTCAGGATAGCATTTTTCTGACTTACTGGAGAAATGGCCATTTTTAATCCTATCTGCTCCTGCTCTTCTGTTTCAAAATCGAAATACATAGCGATTTTTCGACCTGCTATTTCAGGAAAGTTTTTGGTTTCATCAAATTTTCTCCAAAAACCTCTATAAGGTTGAACACCATCGTAATTCCGCTGACCATAATTCTTTATTTTCTTAGAAAAACTCAGGGCAAAATATACAGTTCGGGTACGCGCCCATCCATACGTTTGTCTATAGCCTGTCACTAAGGTATCATTTACTACTCTTACATAGGTATAAACAGTTTTACCATCATAATTATAAATTCCTGAACGTAAGTCTAAAATGATGTGGCTTTCTTTTGATTTAGGAAATGTATAGCGATGAATTCCCACCCTTTCGGTAGCCGTTAATTCTGCTAAAATATTATGGTCTTTTAATTTTACTTGATAGTATCCTGCTTCGGATTTTTCCTCATCATGAGAAAATGCAGAACGATAACCAGACCCAGGATTATCAGCTGTACCTGGATTCAATTGAAGTTTTCCTTGGGTAGGCATAATCAAAAAATCACCTAAATCCGAATGCCCTGTTCCAGAGAAATGAGTATGTGAAAATCCTACAATTGTTTTATCTTCATATTTATATCCAGCACAATATTCATATACTTTTTTATTATACTTTCCACCAACTTCATATGGAATCGTGTCTGTATCTGGACTCAATTGCACAGCGCCAAAGGGTAAGGTGGCCCCAGGAAAGGTATGACCCATTTTTTCGGTTCCAATTAATGGATTAACATAATGGAGGGCTTTTTTTTGAGCATTGCTTTGCTGAAAAAGTAGTCCTAATGCTAAAATCAGCAGGATTTTCTTCATGTTTAAGTTTAATTTTAAGGTAGTTTATTTAATGTCAAAATTACTTTTTTTTATGGGTTAACCTAAGAAATCTACTTGTATTTTACAAAATAAAGACTTCCTTATCCCATAATCTATGATAAAAGCTGTAATTTTGCATTCACAAATATCATGAGTAAAAAAGGAAAAATATTAGTAGCAATGAGCGGCGGAGTAGATAGCTCTGTGGCTGCAGTCATGTTACACGAACAAGGCTATGAAGTTATCGGTTTAACAATGAAAACATGGGACTATAATAGTTCAGGTTCTTCGGGTAAGGAAACTGGTTGCTGTAGTTTAGATAGTATAAATGACGCGCGTACTTTAGCTGTTAATTATGGCTTTCCTCATTATATTTTAGATATTCGAGATGAATTCGGAGATTTTGTAATCGATAATTTTGTAGATGAATATTTAGCCGGTAGAACGCCTAACCCTTGCGTATTGTGTAATACCCATATAAAATGGGAAGCCCTTTTAAAGAGAGCTAATAAATTAGATTGTGAATTTATTGCAACCGGCCATTATGCCAATATTAGGCAGTTGGATTCAGGGCGTCATGTAATTTCTAAAGGATTAGACGAAAATAAAGATCAATCTTATGTTCTTTGGGGGGTATCTCAAGAAAACTTAGCGCGTACCAAATTTCCATTAGGTGGATTTTCAAAAAAAGATATTCGACAAATGGCACTTGATATGGGTCAAGAAGAATTGGCTAAAAAATCTGAAAGTTATGAAATCTGTTTCGTGCCTGACAATGATTATAGAGCGTTCTTAAAACATAAAGTAGAAGATTTAGAAGATCGAGTGGCAGGTGGTAATTTTGTAAATACACAAGGGATGATTATCGGCCAGCATAAAGGCTATCCATTTTATACAATAGGTCAACGTAAAGGATTGGGTGTAGCTTTTGGAGAACCTATGTTTGTAACTCAAATTCTACCAGAAAGCAATACAGTGGTATTGGGCACCGCAGCCGATCTAGAAAGAAAAGAAGCCTTAGTAAGAAATGTAAATTTGATTAAATATGCTAGCATTGAGGAGCCTTTAGCCAACGTTGTTACTAAGATACGCTATAAAGATGCGGGCATGCAAAGTACAATTGTACAGGAAGGTAATTTAATGAAAGTTAACTTTGATCATCATGTATCAGCAATTGCTCCCGGGCAGTCTGCAGTTTTCTATGAAGGAAATGATTTATTAGGTGGAGGCTTTTTAATTTAATTAAAGCCTCCTACTTTTACCTTTATACGAGTTCTTTTTATACCCAGTTAATACCTTTTTTCAAAAAGTTTAAAGTTTCTGCTTCAGGGCTTTCTGCTTTAATTTCAGGATTATATGCCCATTTAGCTAAAGGCGGTAAACTCATTAAAATACTCTCTATTCGGCCATTCGTTTCTAATCCGAATTTTGTACCGGCATCATAAACTAAATTAAATTCCGCATATCTACTACGACGTAAATACTGCCATTCCTTATGTTCTGGAGTATATTCCTTGTCGGCATTTCTTTCCATTAATTCGGTATATATTGGTAAAAATGTTCTCCCTACCGTTTCACTAAAAGCTAAAATTTCAGGAAAACTCAAGCCTGTATTATCTGGTTTTAACCTATCGTAAAATATACCTCCGATTCCACGGGTTTCTGCTCGATGTTTAATGTAAAAATAGTCGTCGGCTATAGCTTTAAATTTTGGGTAAAAATCTAAATTAAAAGCATCACAAGCCCCTTTTAAACGATGATGAAAAAAGCGAGCATCAGTAGGTATAACATAATGTGGGGTCAAATCTATCCCTCCTCCAAACCAACGCGTTTGCTCATCCATTTCAAAATACCTAATATTCATATGAATAATTGGCACAAACGGATTTTCAGGATGAATAACAATTGATACACCAGTGGCAAAAAATTCATCACTATCTACTTTAAAAGCTTTTTTAATGGCTTCAGGTAATTGTCCGTGTACGGCAGAAAAATTTACACCACCCTTTTCTATTATATTTCCTTTTTGAATTACACGAGTTCGACCACCTCCGCCTCCTTCACGATTCCAAATCTCTTCTTCAAACTTAGCTTTTCCATCAGCTATTTCTAAGCCCTCGCAAATTTCATCTTGAATTTTTTGATAAGCTTGGGCAACATCTTCTCTAAACATATCAGTATCTATAAAAACAGTATAAAGTTAAGCTTTAATAAAGGATGATGAACTAAAATAAAAGATATACTACACTCTAGTGACAGTAAAATTTTAGCTCTCTATATAATTTAAATCCTTCTGGAATGTATCCTTTAAAATACTTAATGCTATAAAAGCAATCAGTAAGCTTACTGCGCCCACTATTAGAGCTGCATGTAGAACACCGTAGCCAGCACTTAAATATTTAAAGCTTAATGTTACCGCAACCACTGACCCTCTTACAAAATTAGGAACCGTTGTAGTTACAGTAGCTCTTAAATTAGTACCAAATTGTTCTGCAGCAATCGTCACAAAAGTGGCCCAATATCCCGATGAGAATCCTAAAAATAAACTCAAATAAATAAAGGATTGAGCATTTAAACCAAAGGCATTTAAGTATATTAAAATAGCAATACCCGTCAGGATTAAAAACACAAACATTACTTTTTTACGGGACTTTAAATACTGGGCTAATAACCCCGCAACTACATCCCCTATGGCAATTCCAATATAACAATACATTACTCCTTTTCCTGCATCCAATATTGTGGTAGCGCCTAAAGCCTTCCCAAATTCAGGAGAAAAAGTTATTAATACCCCGACCACAAACCAAAGTGGGATACCAATTAATATACAGGCTAAGTATTTTTTAAAGCGGTGCCAATCATTAAACAACATCCAGATGTTTCCTTTTTCAACGGTAGTATTTTGTACACGGGCATATAAACCCGACTCCATTAATCCAACCCTCATAAAAAGTAGCAACAACCCCATTCCTCCACCAATAAAATAGCTAGTTTGCCAGGTATAGATATCACTAATTAATGCGGCCATAACTGCCCCCATTAATCCTACTCCTGCAACTATCATCGTTCCATAACCTCTCTTTTCCTTACTCATCGTTTCCGTAACTAAGGTGATCCCTGCACCTAATTCACCTGCTAAACCTATTCCGGCAATAAATCGAATCCAAAAATATTGATCTACTGTATTCACAAAACCATTGGCAATATTGGCTAATGAATACACTATAATAGAGCCAAACAACACACTAAGTCGGCCCTTTTTATCTCCTAAAATCCCCCATAAAATCCCCCCTAAAAGCATTCCAAACATTTGGGCATTTATGATGCTTGCTCCTATATTTAATAATTCGTGTTCTAAAACCCCTAATTCTTTTAAACTTTTAATACGAACAACAGAAAATAAAATAAGATCGTATATATCTACAAAATACCCTAAAGCAGCTACAAGTACTAAAAGACGTACATGTTTGGGGGAAGAGGCATTCATATAAAATTTGGTTAGGTTTATCGTGTTAGTTTAGTTTACCTCAAAACTATAAATTTTTCTGAAACTGTTGAAGCACTAAAATAACCTAAGGCCCCTGAACTTAAATTAGATACAGGATTTGCTGGAGCTGTCGGAGGACCAGAACTTCCATCAATGGCATCGATGGTATAGAGATATCGGAAAACTGTAGCATCAATAGTATATAATTGCACCCTTACTTGATCTTTAGCAATTAAATCTGGTTCGTCAAAATAGAGGACGTGTTTAACTTCTTTACCATTTGTAAATCGATCTGATTCCACGTATAATTTGCTGCGTGGCTCGCCATTTACATAGGTTCTGAAATAATAATAATTTACTTGGTTGGGTGGATCCTTAAAGGTGACTTCAATGGCATTTCGGGTTTCATTAAAAAATGTACTCTCCGTTTGAGTCAATAAATCTATATTGACTTGTTCCGGCATTTTTGAAATGGCAGTAAATATTTTACCTTGAAAATTTACTGTTAAAGTATACGTTCTACCCGGAACACCTCTCATTCTTGGAGATTGATATACACCTTCTCCATGATCCATAAAATTAAAAGTATTTCCCAGATTATCCTGTAATTTGACTTGTGCCCCTGTCAATCCTTCTCGGGTTGTATTTTCATTAAAATTTAATGATCTACTTATATAAAACTGATGCCCTTTTAATTCATTACTTAGTAATGCCTCGATTACAATCTTAGGGTCAGTTTTATTTAAATTCAAATCCACCACCTTTTCACAGGAGAAAAGCATTCCTATAACACAAATAAGCAAAAAAAAGCGAAATTTTGAGAAAATCATCATATTCATTGCCTGATTAAAATTTAAAATTCCAAGTTATAGAGGGTATTATCCCAAATAATGAAGTTTGAATGGCTTCGGTTTTATTGGATTCATTATCTCTAAAATTAATTGCATAGGCATTCTTCCGATTATATAAATTATATATACCGAAATTCCAACTTGATTGATATTTCTTATTGGGTTTGCCATTTAAATTAGCCGATATATCTAAGCGATGGTAAGTAGGCATACGGTTAGCGTTTCGATCACCATATAGAAATACAGTTTTACCATTTAATTGATATTTAGCTATTGGATAGGTAACCGTATTTCCACTGCTCAATACAAAATTTGAAGAAAAGGTCCAGCGCTCATTTAAATTAAATATTCCCACCAAAGCTAAGTCATGAGGTTTGTCCTGTCGGGCATTAAACCAATTACCATCATTAATTAATTTAAATTGACGTTCAGTTTTAGCTAAGGTATACGAAACCCAACCATTAAATCTTCCCTCTTTCTTTCGCACCTGAAATTCTATACCATATGCTCGGCCTTTTCCGTATATCAAATCAGCTTCTACATTAACATTTGCTCTTAAGTCAGTCCCATTACGATATTCAATCTGATTCTGCATGTCTTTATAATAGGTTTCCATAGAAAACTCAAACTTATTATCTGCAAAGTTTTGAAAATACCCTAAAGCAACTTGATCAGCTAATTCAGGCTTAGTATTATTGCTATTCATGATGTATAAGTCACTTGGTGAAGAGGCAGTAGAATTAGACATGAGATGTAAATTTTGAACATTTCTATTATAGGATGCCTTTAATGAATTATTTGAACTTAATTGAAAGCTAGCACTAATTCTGGGTTCAATATTGAAATAGGTTTTTACAATTGTTCCTGCGCTATAGTAATTAGAACTTATTATTTCTCCTGAAGCATTATATGTTTTAAAAGTTGATCCCCCTAATACAGAAAATGCAGATAACCTCAACCCATAAATAAGGTTTAATTTAGGGTTTACCTGAAATTGGTCTGAGATATACATTGCCGATTCTAAGCCTCTGGTTTTTTCTTGCTTTATAAGATTTATGCTTGAGTTTTGAGGGGCGTTTAAATCTCCTGGTGTGATGGTATGTCGGTTAAAATCAAAACCAAACTTCAATTGATGATATTCCCCTAAACTATAACTAAAATCATGTTTTAAGTTTACATCTTTAATACTCGAATTTATCGTAAATTCACTGGATTGAATTAAGCTTTCGATTGCATAATCATAATTACTTAGGATAAGTGAAGTATTCGAAAACAATCTTGGATTATAAATATGGTTCCATCTTAAAGTTCCAGTAGCGTTTCCCCAATTAAATCCAAAAGTACTTTGTATACCTAATTTATCACGCCCAAAATAACCTGAAAAATAGAGTGTATTTTTATCATTAACCTGAAAGTTAAGCTTAGTATTTAAATCATAAAAATATAAAGTACTACCTCTTACTGCGGTATCTGGAGAAAATGCTAAAAAAGCATCAGCATAGGTTCGTCTTGCGGAAATCATAAACGAACTTTTATCTTTTTTAAGTGGACTTTCCAGTTTAATTCTGGAGGCAATTAAACCAATTCCTCCTTCAACGGTAGTTTGTTTTTTATTTCCATCATTCATTCGAATATCTAATACAGACGCCAATCGACCTCCATATTGCGCGGGCATACCGCCTTTATATAAAGTCACATCTTTAATTGCATCGGAATTAAAAGTTGAAAAAAAACCTAAAAGATGGGAAGCATTGTAAACAGGTGCTTCATCCAATAATATTAAATTTTGATCTGCAGCTCCACCTCTTACATAAAAACCACTGCTTCCTTCTCCGGCGGATTTTATACCCGGCAATAATTGAATCGTTTTTAAAACATCTTTTTCGCCAAATAATACAGGAACATTATCCAGATCCTTAATACTTAACTTTTGAATGCCCATCTGGGGGTTTAATATATTATCATTTTTCTTTTGTGTAGTTATAACTACTTCTGATAGTAATAAACTTTCAGCGAGTTCAATATCCAATTTTAAATTTCCGGTAATATCAATTTCTTGTTCCCAATTTTGGTAGCCAAAATAAGTCACCTCCACCTTGTACTTTCCTGGATTTAAGTTTAGGGAATAATATCCGTATGCATTTGTAAGTGCTACTTTGGGTAATGGGCTTAATATTTTTATAGCAGCACCTATGAGGTTTTCACCAGTAGCTTTATCTTTTACTGTTCCATTCAAAGTAACCATGGATTGAGTAAAACCATATAGGGGAATAAAAAACATAAAAAGTAAGCTGATGTAAACTATTCGGATCACCTGCATGAAATATTTATTTGGGTATTGCAATATGCTTATTTTTAGGCACAAGAGCTATGGGATGACTTTAAAAATTTTATTTGATTGACAATTTGCTACCTTTGTAACATACTTATTATACCACCCTACCAACATGATTGTTTCTGAGAAAACCTT
The DNA here is from genome assembly GCA_004211595.1 of Pedobacter sp. GTDB lineage: Bacteria > Bacteroidota > Bacteroidia > Sphingobacteriales > Sphingobacteriaceae > Pedobacter. The sequence goes on along the minus strand of SEDO01000017.1, from coordinate 7,921 downwards.
AAAATGGGCACTTAGCTTATATCCCCCCTTACTATTTAATAGAATTTGGGTAAAGCAATTTCACCCTGATTTTCGAGGGGTGGATGTAGTGATCGTCAATAGTTTTCTAAATAGGAATTATAATGGCTCTATTTTCGGAGGTACTATATATGCCGCAACTGATCCTTTTTACGCTATTTTATTCGATCAATTAATGCAAAGAAAGGGTTTTAAGGTTAGGGTTTGGCTTAAAAGCGCTAGCATTCAATATCTTAAGCCAGCACGAACAAATCTTTATTTTAGCCTTAAAGTAACTGACGAAATGATTGCAGAAGCTGAGCACGCCCTTTTAACAGAGGGAAAATTCGTAAAAGCTTATCCGATGGAGCTTTATGATGCAACTGGTTTGTTATGTGCTACTGTTCAAAATGAGGTTTATTTAAGGAATACTTATCCGGGAGAGCAAAAACCCGTTTCAATATAAATATATATGCCATTTACCTTATTCGATAAATACAAACAACATTATAAGGATAATTTAATATTGGCGGGTCCTATTGTAGTTTCCCAAATTGGGCATATGGCTACTCATATTGCAGATAGCATCATTGTGGGTCACTTTGCAGGCACAAAACCTTTGGCAGCTGTTTCCTTAGTTAACAGTCTTTTCATGATGATATTAGTGATTGGAATGGGTCTAGCTTACGGACTAACCCCTTTAATAGCCCAAGCCCAAGGCCGTTTAGATAAAACAATATGTGGTAAATTATTAGCCAATAGTTTAGTTATTAATTGCCTATCAGGCGTTATTTTATTTTTAGGTATAAACTTCGGAACACTGGCGTTTATTGATCAATTAGGACAAGATACAGAAGTAGTAGCTCATGCTAAACCCTACTTATTCTATTTATCGATATCTATTATTCCTTTGATGGTATTTCAAACTTTTAAGCAATTTGCAGAAGGTTTAGGTTTTACATATCAAGCTATGCGCATCTCCATTATAGGAAATGTAATCAACATTATTCTTGGAATTATCTTTGTAAAAGGAATGTTTGGAATTAATCCGATGGGGGTTAAAGGCGTAGGATTAAGTACATTGATAGATAGAATTATAATGGCAATTATAATGGTCTTTTATGTAATAAAATCAAGTCATTTTAGCCTTTACCTGGAAGCTTTTAAACTGCAATATATAAAAGTCCAAAGGATTAAGGAATTAATTAGAATTGGAGCACCTGTTGCCCTACAATATATATTTGAAATATCTGCCTTTAGTGGTGCTGTGTTAATCATTGGTATGATTAGTGCAGATGCTCAGGCAGCACATCAAATTGCCATTAGTTTGGCCGCTTTAACCTATATGGTTGCTAGTGGCGTGGCATCTGCTGCAACTATTAAAACTGGTAATTTCTTTGGAAAGAAAAACTTCTTCGATCTCCGACGATCAGCTATTGCAAGCTATCACGTAGTCATTATATTCATGACGATCACGGCAATAGTATTTGTTACATTTAATGGTTTCTTACCCAAATTATATACTTCGGATAATACAGTAATCGTAATTGCTAGCCAGCTTTTGATTATAGCTGGTTTATTTCAATTATTTGATGGTACACAAGTATTAGGCTTAGGTGTTTTGAGAGGAATTGGGGATGTAAATATACCAACATTTATAACCTTCTTATCATATTGGGTCTTAGGAATTCCATTAGGATACTACCTAGGTATAAGTTTAAATTTAGGGGTAAATGGCATTTGGTATGGACTTACTATAGGTCTATTAACTGCATCTATTTTATTATTTTTTAGGTTTCAAAGTAGAACTAAAAAACTCAATAAGTAGACTTTAATATCTTCATACTTTTTATCTAATTAAATATTCTTTAGAATTATTCTAAATAACTTGCAAATTGTTGTAATATTTTACACTTTTGCAGACTAATTAGAATTAGTCTAAATTGAAAACGAGAATATATATACTTATTTTATGCTTATTTAGCGGTATTCAAGCTGGTAAAGCACAGATTACTATTAAAGGAAAAGTAATTGACCCATCTGGGATTCCCATGGAATATGTGAATGTTAAAATTCTCCAAACTAATCAATTTTCAATTACTGATCAAAAGGGTGAATTTAAATTCAACCTTTCAAAATTAAATTACACTACTCTCCATTTAGAATTAAGTTTCATAGGTTTTCAAAAGCAACAACACGTATTAAATTTAGCTGCAAATTCTTTTGATTTAGGTACACTTAAAATGAAAGAACTCAATTTAAGTTTAGAAACAATTGAAATCAATGCAAAACGAAATTACGAGGGAAGTTCTAATTCTTCATTAATAATTAGTCGAGATATTATAGAAAGGACTCCAGCCTTAAGTATTAATGATTTGTTAAATCAAATCCCTAACAGAAAGTTCGAAGCACCAAGTTTGCAAAATGTTCAAAATATAAACTTAAGATCCACATTTGCTCCTACTACCAATAACAGAGGTTCATTTGAACTAAATAATGCCTTTGGAGTAGCACTAGTATTAGATGGTCATAATATGAGTAATAATATGAATATGCAAAGTTACAATCCAGGGATTTGGGGCGTGGGCAATTCTACCATTTCAAGTGGTAATTCTTGGGGTTTAAATGGATCAGGCACAACCTCATATTCAGGAGATTATGCATTTGGGGGTACAGATTTAAGACAAATACCTGCAGAAAATATTGAAAGTATTGAAGTTATAACAGGAGTTGCTCCTGCAAAATATGGGGATTTATCAGAAGGTGCCATCATTGTTGAAAGACAAGCCGGCAAAGCACCTGCCTATTTACGTATGCAACTTAGAGATAATGCAACATCTTATGGGTATACGCAAGGTTTTCAATTAGGACCAAAGGTAGGGGCTGTAAATTTTGGGCTTAACTATGTAAATTCCTTTGCCGATAATCGAGATAAAATTAAGGCTTATAAAAGGCTTAATTTATCCAGTATGTATACGAATAGTTTTGGGGCACAGAAGCAATTTAAAAATACTTTTAGCGTAGATTTTGGTCGAAACTTAGATGGAATAAAACAAGATGCAGATGATATTTCTCGAGCATCGGTAAAATTTAATAGTTGGAATTTTTCAATGGCTAATCGAACTCATTTTAGAATTCAATCAGATTTCTTAAAAAACGTATCCTTCAATATTCGATACGCCACTGGTCATCAGGTATCTTATAGGGAGTATTATAGGAATGAACCCTATATTATAGTATCGGATGCTACTTCAACTGGTATTCATGAAGGTCAGTACGCAGCGGGAATATATACTTCACAATCTTTAATAGACGGAAGACCGACTAATTTTTCTGCTAAGTTAGATTTTAACGGAAATTTTAAAATTGGGCAGATCACCCAGTTTTTAAGTTTTGGCATAAACTATGATTATGGAGCTAATAAAGGATTGGGTCAAGTCTTAGATCCTACTCGTCCACGAGCAGTAGCTGCGGCCTCTCCAGGTTCATTGACTACTAATCGATCGGAGCGTTATTATGATTTTAGTTTAGCTATACCTCAAGAAAATGTGGGCTTGTATATTGAGGATGTATTTAAAACCAAATTATTTAATAGAGAACTCAATTTTAGAGGAGGAATGCGCTATGACATCCAAAATGCTAAGGGATCATTTTCGCCCAGATTAAATGTTAATTATGCTCTAAACAATAAGGTTAGATTTGGACTAGCCTATGGAATGGCCTTTAAAGCACCCTCTTTAGCACAACGCTATCCAGGACCAGTTTATAATGAAATTCCTTTAGTGAATGCTTATAATGGAAAAGTAAATGAAAGTACCTATCTGGTATATGTTAACCGATATGATCCGGACGCATCGCAGCTTAAATCTGCTCAAACTAGAACACTTGAGTTTACATCACAATTCAAATTAAAAGATTATTCCCTCTCGTTAGCCATATTTGATAAAATGTCTAAGAATGGAATTGGAACCTTTGTAGAGCGTAAATTCATTGATTTACCTACTTATGAAGTCACACCTGTAAGCAATAGTAAACCTATTTTGACTCAAAATGGAACTCGAAACTATACCTATTTTTACAACGTCTTTAGCAATAATTTAAGTTCCCGCTCCCAAGGTATTGAGGTTATTGCAAATTCCCCAAATATTGCTCCAATTGCTACCCGTTTTAATATGACTGCTGGTTTATTTGTGACGAAATATTTAACTGAAGGCCTACGCCAAGAAACTTTTACAGACGCAGGCACATCAAGCCCTGACTATGCTGTGATTGGTATTTATGAGCCGCGGAATTACACATCATATTTAAGTAATGCATCAATAAGTTCAGCTACTCATATTCCCAAAATATCATTTATTATAAATTTCATAGCTGATTTTTCATTAATACAAAAATCTGTACAATCTGCCTCAGCAGGAATTCCATTAGGTTATTTAACACGTGATGGACGCTATTTTGAATTAACCAATCCAAGTGCAAATCATCCTGATTATGGACATTTAATTAAGCCTACCTCCGAATTAAATGAAAATAATGTCCCGAGAATAATTCCAAATTTTCATCTAAGCTTATCAAAAGAAATTAAAAAGCGATTTAGGTTTTCATTTAATGTTTACAATGTCTTTAACTATCAACCCTATTTTATATCATCCACTAATACCTATACTTATCCAAATGGAAGTCCCTCATTTGGTGCAGAAATATCAATTAAATTATAAAAAAAACACATGAAAAAGTATCTATTATTCCTATTAATGGCCGCGGGATTTAGCGCGTGTAAAAAAGAAGAAACAACCGCCATCAAACCCCTTGACGTGAATGTGGCTGTAACTTATAATTTGAGTGCAAATACTTATTCTTTACCCTTAAATAAAGTGAAAGTAAAATTCACAAATGTGAGTACTAAAGTTTCTAGGGAATTCGATGTTCCAGACAACGGTATTGTAACAGTAAATCAATTATCACCAGGCTTTTATGATATTGATGCCAGTGTAACGTTATCCGCTTCAGAATATACTGCCATAACCAATATTCCGGTAGAAAAAGAAGTTACTTTTAATGCTTCTATAAAAAATAAACAAATAACTGTTGATTTTGCAGAGCCCCTCAATTTAACATTGGCTACAGGCTTTACAGGAGATTGGGTAATTAAGCAAGTATATTATGCTGGTTCTGATAGAATTAATGGCGCCCTCTATAGAGATCAATTTATTGAGTTTTACAACAATTCAGATAAGGTTTTATATGCCGATGGCTTATTATTCGCCGAAACAGTTGGAATTGTTAGTAGAACCTCAGCTGCTTCCTATCATTTAACCAGTACGGGTCAAATGGATTGGACAAAATCTCAAAATATGCCATCTAATATTGATGCCAACAACGATTATATTTATGCTCGTGCCTTATTACAAATTCCGGGAAATGGAAATCAATATCCTGTGCAACCTGGTAAAAGTATTGTTGTTGCTCAAACAGCATTAAATCATAAATCTCCTTTTATAGGAAATGATGGTAAATCAGTGAGTGTCTTAGACCCAACATTAACAGTAGATTTGAGCACGGCGGACTTTGAAGCCTACTATGCTCCATTGTTAGCAAGGCCTTTAGCATCTGATATTGATAACCCAAATGTACCTAACTTAAATGTTCTCTCCTTTTTCGGAAATGATATGTTATTTGATAACCCAGGCCGTTATTCCTATGCTTTAATTAAAATGGAGGATGGCGTAGATCCAAATACATTAGGTCAGTATCCCTATCCAACAAAAGCCACTCCAAGCTCTTCAGCGACTAAATATTTCCAAATTCCCAATAAGTATGTGATTGATGCAGTAGAAGTGCAGCCATTGGAAGCTGATGACAGAATACCCAAAAAATATAATACCACCTTAGATGCTGGATTTACTTATGTTCCAAAGGGTTCTTATACATCTCAATCCATAATTCGTAAGACTGAAAAAACAGTCAATGGAAGAATCATTTTAAAGGATACAAATAATAGTACGGAAGATTTTACCTTCCTCGATATTGCAAGCCCAAGAGGATTTAAATAATGAAACTACTTTACCTATTGGCATTTTTTGGAATAATACCTCTTTCAGCTTTAGCGCAAACTAATTGCGACTCATTAAAATTAAGTGGTTTGACTTCTAGTTTTGAGCTATTTCAAGATTCCATTGCTTATAACAGCTTACTTCAAAGCAAACAGAGTGCCTTTTATTTAAAAAATCATATACCAGCCCGATATAGTCGGGCTAGTATAAATTACCAATTATTGCGAGGTGATTTGATGGCGGCTCAAGATGCCAACCAAATTCAATTAGCGCAACTTTCCACTGAAGGCAGTTCAGAATTAGGCAAAGTAAAACTCTTTGGAAGTTTAACCTACTCAAAGGTATTTGAAGATAGTACCTCCTACGGACATCAAACCAGAAGTAATCCATCTAGTCCTTATTACTTTGGGGCACCTGCTAAAATTCATTACGAACGCACTACCTATGCTTTTCAGGCAATGGCAGGTAGAAGCTTTTGGAAAGAAAAATTAGATCTTTCTTTAGGATTAGATTATAAAGTGGGTTCGCACTTTTCCACCAATGATCCTAGAGGTTCCTTATCAGAATATCAATTTGATTTGCAGTTTGTTGCCGCATACAACCTTTATAAGGATTTAAAACTAGGAATGGGTTATAGTCATGGGTATGGTAGAGAATCAGTAAACATTGGTTATAAAAACCCACGTTACTATGAAAGTTCCGCTTATCCAGAGTTTTATAATCATTTAATAAATGGCTTTAGAGAGTGGGATGATGCCTTACGGAATAGAATTTACGATAATAAATTTTTAAGAAATCAAATTCAATTAGGATTTAACAATAGTCGCAGTAATAATGGCCACTCTCAAATTATTTTATGGATTTGATGACAATTTTTATGGCATTTTCTTAAACTTGGTGAAAGCAAATGAAATTTCCAGAACTATCAAAGATGAAAAAGGCGAGGGAGTGCCGTCTGCGACTGTAGTTCAGAAAGGAACTACCCGGGCTGCCACGGCCAATGAAAATGGTGGTTATAGTATTGTAGTTGATGGCAGTAACATAACACTGGTAATTTCGTCCGCAGGGTTTGCCAGCCAGGAGTTGAAACTGGGAACAGGCAGCACTTACGATATTATACTAAAAGAATCCGGAGGCCTTGATGAAGTGGTTGTAACCGCCCTGGGTATTTCCCGTGATAAAAAAGCGCTTGGATACGCTACCCAGGAAGTTAAGGCGGAAGATCTCAACCGTAACCTGCAGCCAAACATGCTCAACGCTTTACAGGGTAAGGTTGCCGGCGCAACTATTTCCAGTGTTGGTGGCGGACCCGGGCAGGGAGCAACCATCCGGATCCGCGGTGTTAACTCAATAGATCCAGGACAATCCAGTGATCCGCTTTACGTGATTGACGGTATCATTCTCGATAACAGTACTTCAACGGCTGGTTCCGGATCCGGATATAATGTGCGGTCAGTAGGTAACAGGGCTTCAGACATCAACCCGGAAGATATTGAATCAATCAATATTCTGAAAGGGGGAGCAGCCACCGCTTTGTACGGGCTGCGCGGATCAAACGGTGTTGTGGTGATCACTACCAAAAAAGGAAAGGGAGACGGTGTCCGGATCAACGCCAGTACGATGTACAGCATTGATAAAATCAACAAAACACCAGAGATCCAACGGCAGTACACCGCAGGTATACTTGGCAAATATGAACCAATAGGTCTTGGTCCGGCCTGGGGCCCTACCATTGCCGAAGCCAAAGTGCAGGATGCTACCCATCCTGATGAAATTTTTGACAACTACGAACAGGCATACAGAACCGGTCACCAAAACCGCAATTCGGTAAACATGTCTGGCGGTGGTGAAAAGGTAAAATTCTTTTCTTC
>SEDO01000005.1 GCA_004211595.1 Pedobacter sp. | reverse complement strand
GATCCAGGTCACTGCGAACACAGTCGGAGTACCGAAAAAGTTTCCGGACTTTCACCGGTATGCCTGGAATGGGTTAATAATAAATAAATTGTTGGATTTCCCCAACTATGTTCGCTTATTATAAAAATACGACTCGTCCTTTCGATACTAAAAAATACATTTTTTACTTAGCTCGATGGGGAGGGGAAGTTAAATTGCTATAATTTTTAGTATATTTGTTAGGCATGAAATTTCAACTTTTATCTGATTATAAACCTACTGGAGATCAGCCTGCAGCTATTGCTCAATTAGTTTCGGGGGTGCAAGCTAATGAACATTATCAAACTTTATTGGGGGTTACTGGTTCGGGTAAAACATTTACGGTGGCCAATGTGATTGAGCAAGTGCAAAAGCCTACCTTAATATTGAGTCATAATAAAACCTTGGCGGCTCAATTGTATGGGGAGTTTAAACAGTTTTTTCCTGAAAATTCGGTGAATTATTTTGTGTCTTATTATGATTATTATCAACCAGAGGCATATATCGCTACCACCAATACTTATATTGAGAAGGATTTGAGTATTAATGAAGAAATTGAAAAGTTACGTTTAAGGACCACTTCGGCCTTAATGTCGGGAAGAAGGGATGTGATTGTGGTATCTTCCATTTCGTGTATTTATGGGATGGGTAATCCCGAAGACTTTTCTAATTCAGTATTTCGGTTTGGAAAAGGTATGGTGGTTTCGAGAAATACCTTTTTACATCGCTTGGTAGAAATTTTATATGCCAGGGCGACTACTGAGTTTAAGCGTGGAACCTTTAGGGTAAAGGGCGATACGGTGGATATTTTCCCGGCTTATATGGATGAAGCTTATCGGGTGTCTTTTTTTGGGGATGAAATTGAGGAGTTATCGATTATTGATCCGGTATCGGGAAAAACTTTGGAAAAATTAGATGATATGGCTCTTTATCCGGCTAATTTATTTGTAACACCCAAGGAGAAATTTAATTCGGCTATTTGGAATATTCAAGAAGAGTTAGAATTGCGTAAAAATCAATTACTGGAGTCTAGGCATCAGATTGAGGCAAAGCGATTAGAGGAGCGGGTTAATTTTGATTTGGAGATGATTAAGGAGTTGGGCTATTGTTCGGGGATTGAAAATTATTCGCGATTTTTTGATGGTAGGTCTCCAGGTATGCGTCCTTTCTGCTTGCTTGATTACTTTCCGGATGATTATTTAATGGTGATTGATGAAAGCCATGTAACTGTGCCTCAAATCAGAGCCATGTATGGAGGAGATAGGTCGCGGAAATTATCATTAGTTGATTATGGTTTTCGTTTGCCTTCGGCTTTGGATAATAGGCCTTTGAATTTCGAAGAGTTTGAACGCTTAGCTCCCCAAACCATTTATGTGAGTGCAACCCCAGCTGATTATGAACTGGAGAAGTCGCAAGGTATAGTAGTGGAACAAGTTATTCGACCTACTGGATTATTGGATCCTATCATCGAGGTACGGCCAGCTATCAATCAGGTGGATGATTTATTGGATGAGATTGATAAAACGATTAAACAAGGGGATCGTGTTTTGGTAACGACTTTAACCAAAAGAATGGCGGAAGAATTGACAAAATACATGGATCGGTTAAATATTCGATGCCGGTATATTCATTCGGAAGTAAAAACTTTAGAAAGAGTAGAGATTTTAAGGGGGCTTAGGTTAGGTGAATTTGACGTATTGGTCGGGATTAATTTATTGCGTGAAGGTTTAGATTTACCTGAGGTTAGTTTGGTAGCTATCTTGGATGCAGACAAAGAAGGTTTTTTAAGGTCGGACAGAGCTTTGATTCAAACCATTGGGAGGGCTGCTCGGAATGATAGAGGGCGGGTAATTATGTATGCTGATCAGATCACACAGTCTATGGAAAGAACTATTGAAGAGACCAATAGAAGGCGAGAAAAGCAAGTGGCATATAATGAGTTACATGGTATAACGCCTAAAACCGTAGGGAAAACGAAAGAGGAGATTATGGAGCGAAGTTCAATATTGGATTTCTCTGATAGAAAGGATAACGCAAAGGCTTATGTAGAAGTAGATCAAAAATCTATGGCTGCGGATCCTATCTTAAATTATATGTCTGAAAAAGAGTTAAAAAAAGCCATTGATACCGTTAGAAAAGACATGCAAAAAGCGGCTAAAGACACCGATTTTTTGTTAGCTGCCCGTTATAGAGATGAGCTGTTTGCATTGGAAAAGATGTTTGAGGAGCGATTCGGGAAAAAATAATTTCTGTATATTTGTAAAACACATAAAGAATAAGAATTATACTTCATGGCTATTATAAATTTTATTATTATCACCATATTGGTATTGTGGGTTATCCGCTTATTATTTCGTTTGATTTTGCCTTTATTTCTTAGCAGATTATTTGGGAAAATGCAAAATCAAGCGCAACAACATGCGCAACAGCAATATACTAACCGGAATCGTAAGCCTGAAGGTAGCATTACCATTGATTATGTCCCTAAGAAGGAAAAAAAAGGGAATGCTGATAAATTAGGTGATTTTGTAGACTTCGAAGAAGTAAAATAATTTTTAACAAAGTTTAACGGATTTATTCCTAAATAAATATAATATTTGCCCTAATAATTTAAAGGCCTTTTACAATGACTATTTCGAACTCATTCTCATTTAAAAATTTACGTTTTTTTACCCTAATTGCAATATTAATGGTTGTTTTGGGTGCTTCTTGTAAAAAAGATGATGTGGATGAAAGAGGAACTTCTTTTGTGCGTTTTATCAATGCTTCACCTACATATGCTACTTATAATGTGTATTTGGATGATGTGAAAGTGAATATGTCGGGAGCCTTGCCTTTTGGAGGAACAGTTAATTATAAATTGTATTATGAAGGGCCGCATACTATTAAACTGACAACCGCTTCAAACCCTACGGCTATTTTAGATAAAAACTTTTCAATTGGAAGTGCCACTAATTACTCTTGTTATTTAATTGAAAAGGGTGCTGCCTTAGATTGGATTGTGATGGAAGATAAGGGCGATGTTTTCTCAACTACCGAAGCCATGTTAAAGTTTGTGAATTTGAGCCCGGATGCTAATGGCTTGAGTTTGCGTATAAAAGACGGAGCAGAGTTAGCAACTTCTAAACCTTATAAATCAGATACGCCTTATCAAAAATTAGAGGCAAAAAAAGTTACTTTAGAATTAGTGCATGCTAATTCAGGTCAAGTATTGGCTACCTTAGCTGATGTAGATTTAAAAGCCTCCACCTATTTCACCATTTTAGCTAAGGGTTATATGAACCCAGGTGAGAATGAACATGGCATTTCTATTCAAAGCATAGTAGCTGCTCAATAAGATTTCTTGCATTTCCCCTTTATTATCTCATCCAATTTTATATTTTTGGGCTTAAGTTTTATTTTATAATTAACCTCAATGAATAATTGGTTTAAACAAAATGGTATACACCTAGCCATTATCGCAGCCTTTATCGTGCTGTGTTTCATTTATTTTAGTCCAGTATTACAAGGAAAAGCTCCTGCGCAAAGTGATGTGATTCAATCCAAAGCGATGCAAACGGAAATTATGGATTTCAAACAGAAAGATGGTAAAGGACCATTATGGACCAATCAAATGTTTGGGGGTATGCCAACCTATCAAATTTGGGTACAGTACGCATATAATGTGGCTACTTATGGGATTGGCTTAGTGACTAAAGCCATGCCTAATCCAGTGGGTACCGTTTTATTATTATTAGTAGGAGCCTACTTTTTATTCAATGTTTTAAAACTCAATCCTTGGTTAGCTGCTGCGGGTGCTATTGCATTTGCCTTTACCACCTATAATTTTGTGTTAATTGCTACCGGGCATAGTAATAAGGCTTTAGCTATAGGCTTCTTTGCGCCTATACTAGCGGGAATATTGCTCACTCTACGAGGTAGGTTGTGGCTGGGGGCAAGTTTAACTGCTTTATTTTTAGCCTTGGAAATTAGAGCAAATCATATTCAGATGACTTATTATCTGTTTTTGGCGGTTTTAATTTTAATTGGAATAGAATTATATCAGGCAAACAAGCATAGAACAATGCCTGCATTTTTAAAGTCATTAGGTTTTTTAGCGGCCTCTGCTGTAATTGCTTTAATGGTGAATGCAAGTTTACTTTGGACTACCTCCGAATACGCTAAACAAACCAATCGTGGAAAATCTAATTTAACCAATGTAGAGGGTAAAACGGAAGGCATGTCTAAGGAGTATGCCTATGGATGGAGCCAAGGCGTAGGGGAGAGTTTAGCGGTAATGATTCCTGATTTATATGGGGGGGCTTCGAGCATTGATGTTTTAGTAAAACCTGAATCCAATTTATATAAAGCCGTTTCTACTAATTTAACCGGTGGAGATCCAGCAGCTACTGAACAAGCTATTGGTGCATTAGGTTCTCAATTTGGCATGGTGCAATATTGGGGTGAAAAACCAGGTACTTCAGGTGGCTATTATTATGGCGCTGTGGTATGCTTTTTATTTGTCTTCGGATTATTCTTTGTTCAATCCCGTTTAAAGTGGTGGATATTATCAGTAACGGTATTATTTACTTTACTTTCTTTAGGTAAGAATTTCACTTTAGTATCTGATTTATTCTTTGATTATTTTCCTTTATATAATAAGTTTAGAGCGGTGGAGTCGATTTTAGCTGTGGTAGGATTAATGGTTCCTGTTTTAGCCTTTTTAGCGGTGAAAGAGGCATCAGAATCGAAGGTAGACACCAAAGATATTTTGAAAAAATTAAAATATGCGGCGGGTATTACAGCTGGGTTTGCATTACTTGTGGCTTTGGTACCTACTTTATTTTTTGATTTCAGAACGGAAAATCATGGTTTAATTGTACAAGAATTAACGAAGGTGTTGCAAAATAATGCGACTATAGCTAATTCTATAGCAGATGCCTTAGTTTTGGATAGGATTGGGATTGCTAGAGCAGATGCGATTAGAACCTTTTTATTTATTGTCATTGCCTTTGGGATTATGTGGGCGATGTTGACTCATCGTTTAAAATCATCGATTGCCTTTATCTTATTAGCTTTTGCAGTATTAATTGATATGTGGCAAATTGATAAGCGTTATTTAAATAATGATAATTTTAAGTCAAAATCGGAATTAGCTAATTTTATAGCTCCTAGGGATGTAGATAAATTTATTAATGCAGATAAAGATCCTAATTTTAGAGTTTACGATCAAACGATTAGTACCTTTTCTAGTGCGAATGCTTCTGCCTTCCATAAAACCGTAGGTGGCTACCATGCAGCTAAATTAAAACGAATTGACGAGCTTATCCAAAAGCAATTTGTGGGAAGTGTAAACCAAGATGTATTAGATATGTTAAATACTAAGTATTTTATTACACAAGACCAGCAAAATGGATCCTATAAAATGCTTAGAAATCCAACGGCTTTAGGTAATGCTTGGGTGGTTAAAAGCTTACAGTTTGTGAAAAATGCAGATGAAGAAATGCAAGCTATTAGTAGTTTTGATCCTAAATCAGAGGTAGTAGTGGATGCTCAATTCAGTAAGCAAATTGATACCACTAAACTTGGTACGAATGTTAATACCTTAATTAATTTAGATTCTTATCATCCCGATCATTTAACCTATTCTTATAGTGCCCCAAGAGATATTATTGCTGTATTTTCAGAAATCTATTATGATAAAGGTTGGAAGATGTATGTGGATGGAGAGGAGAAACCTTATTTCAGAGCTAATTATGTATTGAGAGGGGCACAATTGCCTGCTGGTAACCATAAAGTTGAATTTAAGTTTGAACCTGTTTCTTATTATGCAGGGGAAAAAATTTCATTAGCTGGTTCGGTATTATTACTAGCCTTCCTAGGATTTGGATTTTACCAAGATAAAAAGCAAAAACAAAGCGCATAATAAGGTTGGGGAAAGTTGATTTAAATAGTTTATTCGGATAATGAAGGTTCTTTATGCCATTCAAGGCACAGGAAATGGGCATCTGAGTAGAGCTAGAGAAATCCTCCCACGCTTAGAAAAAAAAGCTGAGGTGGATATTTTATTATCCGGTACTCAAGTAGATATGTCAATACCTCAAGCCGTGAAATATCAATTTCATGGCTTTAGTTTTATATTCGGTAAACGTGGGGGGGTAGATCATTTAGAAACTTGGAAGCAAATGGATTTGGGTCAATTTCGAAAGGATTTGCTCTCCTTGCCATTACATGATTATGATTTAATCATTAATGATTTTGAACCCTTAAGTGCCTGGGCTTGTCGCTATCGGAAAAAAAAGTGTGTGGCCTTGAGTCATCAAGCGGCTTTTATATCTGATCAAGTGCCTAAACCTCGTTCATTTGATTGGGGTAAGTTTATTTTGAGGAATTACGCCCCGTCGAATACTTACTTTGGGTTTCATTTTGAAAAATATGCTGAGAATATATTTACGCCTGTCATCCGATCTGAAGTGCGTGAATTAAGCGTGCCCCAATTAGCTCATTATACTGTTTATTTACCAGCCTTTGACGATCAGCATATCATTGCTTTACTCAAGCATTTTCCGGATGTAACTTGGGAAGTTTTTTCGAAACACAATAAACAAGCCTATAAACAGGGGAATATTTGGATTAGGCCCATTGATAATCAGGCTTATTTAACGAGCTTAGGGGGGTGCAAAGGCTTGATTACGGGAGGTGGATTTGAAGGGCCTGCAGAAGCATTGTATTTAGGCAAAAAATTATTGGTTATTCCTATGAAATACCAATATGAGCAACAATGCAATGCGGTTGCTTTAAGAGATCTTGGTGTGTCGGTGATTTGGGCAAGTAGTTTAAATTGGGTGACACAAATTGCCCGTTTTTTAGAAGATCCTAAAATTGTTCAACTTTCTTTTCCAGATGAAACAGATCAGATTTTAGATCGGGTACTGCAGTCTTCAGTTTAATTTCTTTACTTTGTTGTAGTAAAGTATGATAAATTTATTTAGGCGTTCCAATATTGGGAATTTAATAGGGCTCTTAATCTATACCTTCTTTTTGAGGATGGCCATTTTTTTTAATGGGCCTGAGAAATGGAATTTTGAGTTTTTGGAACCCTATACTAAATTGTTATTACAAATTCCTAAAACGGCTTTATTAAATCCTGGCCCCAATGTTATGGTGGCTGCTATCCTTGTATTTGTACAGGCACTTTGGTTTAATAGAATTGTAAATAATCATGGCTTACTTCAGAAGCCTTCTGACTTACCTGCTTTGATGTATATTTCAGGATCGAGCTTATTTTTACAGTTTCAGATAATTAGTCCTCCTTTAGTCTGTAATTTTTTGCTGCTTTGGATGATGGACAAGTTTTTGAAATTAGGGAAAAGTAATAATGCGCTTTATATGCTATTTGATATAGGGATGTTAATTGCTTTGGGTACTCTTATATATTTTCCATTTGTGGTATTACTGAGTATGCTTTGGTTGAGTTTACTCTTATATCGCTCTTTCAATTGGCGCGAATGGATAGCAGGGTTATTTGGGTTTTTAACTATTTTCTTTATACTCGGGGTTATTTTTTATTGGCAAGGTAACTTTTCTTCATTTAAGCAGATTTGGCTGCCTTTAACGAATAGTTTTCCGACGGTTTTTGATATTAATTATAAAGATTATTTTGTGTTAATACCGGTAATTATCATGATAATTCTGGCTTTACTCCAACTTCGGGAAAATTTCTTTAGAAGTTTTATCAATACCCGGAAAGCATTTCAGATGCTATTTTTCATGTTTGTGGTTGGGGTATTAGGTTTTTATACCAAGCCAGACTTTAGATTATATCATTTTTTATTGTGTGTACCTCCAGGAGCAGTATTGTTAGCTTACTATTTTTCTAATGCTAAAATAAGATGGTTTTACGAAAGCCTGTTTGCCATTTTTGTGATTTGTATGCAGTACTTCTTGTTTGTTTAACCTTTTTTAACAATTCCTTTGGTTAAAAGCTAGTTAAGTTTTATAGCTTTGTGTGGGAAAAAACATGTTCAATTTAATTATCGATATTGGGAATACAACCACGAAGTTAGCCGTTTTTCAAGGGAGGGAATTATGCTTTTTTGAGCGCTACTCTAATTTTGGAAAGGCTGATTTAGAAGCAGTTTGGCATAAATTTCCGATTCAAAAATATAGCGTGTCTAGTGTTAAGTCGGAAATAAAAAACGTCTTATCTTTTTTTCCACAACATATGCAATATTGTGCCTTCCATACGGGCCTTAGGGGAAATGTAGTTTCTGCCTATAATACAATGGATACCTTAGGCTTGGATCGATGGGCCAAAGTGGTGGCAGTTAATCAATTATATCCACAGCGAGACGCTTTGATCATTGATATGGGCACATGTATTACTTTCGATATTTTAGAGGCCGAAGGTATTTATCGTGGCGGAAGTATAAGTTTGGGTGTTGCGATGCGTTTTAAAGCGTTAGCCCATTATACAGGTAAATTACCATCCATCGATTGGGATGGAAAAAGTGCAGAATTTCCTGGAAATTCTACTGAGGATTCAATTAGAGCTGGGGTATTAGTGGGTATAAAACAAGAAATTTTAGGGTATATTGCAGAAATAAGTGCTAAAAAACCTAATTTATTAATATTCCTGACTGGGGGAGATGCGGATTTTTTGAAAGAACAATTAAAAAATAGCATCTTTGCAAGCCAATTAGTTCAGGACCCTCATTTGGTAGTGAAGGGTATAAATGAAGCTATTAACTTTGAATATGTACAAAAATTATAAATTCTTATTATCTATCCTTTGCCTTATGGTAGGTTTTGGTGTGCAGGCGCAGGTAACTGTTCAATCCCCTTATTCTAAATTTGGAATAGGCAATGTGAAAGGTACTTTAACGCCTCAGTGGAGAGCAATGGGAGGCATTACAACGGCAGTTGGTAAGAATAGTTTTTTCAATAATATAAATGCTGCAAATCCTGCTTCATTTGCTTTGACAGATGCTACCGCAATCGATATTGGTGCAGCTGTAAACTTTAATGAGATTAAAAATCAGCGTATTTCGGAAACTTCCTTTAACGGTGCTTTGAGCCATGTAGCTTTTTCATTTAGAACCGGTAAACGGGCTGGATTAAGTTTTGGAGTTTTACCTTATTCTGAATTAGGTTATGATTTTTCATCTACTGGCAAAATTGGTACTACGCCGGATAACCAAAGGGATGTTAATTATCTGTATAGTGGAGAAGGTGGTTTAACCAAAGCTTATTTGGGTTATGGTATTGGTATTGGCGATTATTTTAGAATTGGTGCTAATGCAGAATATCTTTTTGGAAACCTTAGTGATACCCGTTCTACCCAGTTTATAGATGATCCAGGAGCTATGGCATCTAAAATTCAAGATAAAAATAGTATCGGTGGTTTTACTTTCGCCTATGGGGCACAATATGATTTTCGTTTGGATAATCGAACCAGCTTAACGATTGGTTATAGTGGAAACAGTTCGAATAAATTAAACAGTAAGAAGACTAGTTATGTAACCCAATATACCTTAGCGCCGAATGGTGAAGAGAATGCTGCTATTGATACCCTATTTTCTACAGAAAATGCTGATACTCATCTAAAGATGCCTTTGATGCATAGTGTGGGTATAGTTTATCAAAAATATGATAAGTGGTTAATTGGTGCTGATTATAGAATGGGTAAATGGTCTGCTTTAAGTATGGATAGAGTTAATCAAAATTTACAAGATACTTATGGGTTTTCACTGGGTGGGCAAATAACGCCAGACGCTAGTTCTGTCAATAATTATTTCAAACGTGTGGAATATCGTTTAGGCTTTAGTTATGATAAAACTTATATCCAAATGAATAATCGGGATGTAAAACAAATGGCTGTGACTTTTGGTATGGGATTACCTTTGTCTTCCTTTACGAGAGGAACCTTCTATAAAGCTAATTTAGCTCTGGAATTGGGTCAACGTGGATCCATTTCAAATGGCTTGTTACAAGAACGCTATTTCAATATTCATTTAGGTTTTACCTTAAATGATGGATCATGGGGTCAACGCTACAAATTGGATTAATGAAATCCCTTAAAAAAATCATATACAAAGGCTATTTATTTCTCGGAATAATGGCCTTTTGTGCTTGTGGTCAAGACGATCTTAAGGGAGTTGAAACTATTTCCGCAAAAAAAGTGGAGCAAACAAAAGATAGGTCAATAAATGTGACGGTGGAATATAGTGACTCAGCTGTTGTTAAAGCTAGGGGGTTTGCACCTGTTTATGATAAGGTAACGCCTGCTGTTGGGGCAGCTTATAATGAAATGCCAAAAGGGGTAAAAATTGAGTTTTTCGATGCTTTTATGCGCGTTACTGGAAGTATAACAGCAGATTATGCAAAAAATAATGAAACGGAAAAAATTACCATTTTTAAGAGGAATGTGGTGGTTGTAAATGATATGCTTACCTTTCATACAGAGGAGTTAATTTGGGATGAAGTTAAAGCTCGTTATACCTCTTCTTCCGGTACGGTATTATTTAAGGATGGAACGACAGCTTCTGGTACAGAATTCTCTGCTCCTCAAGACTTTAGTACATATAGCATTAAATTTGCAAAAGGCTCTGCAAATTTAAAAGAAGACCTCGTGCCGTAAAGATTATTTGCTTGATTTTGAATTCTTTCTGTAAGGGAACGCAAATGTGATATTATTATTTTCTATTTACCTGCAAATTTGTATCTTGCGCCCGCTAAAAAATATAAATATTAGAAAAACATGGGTATAATGACATTTTTGCGCAACCGCGCCGGCTTTATTCTAGTTGGAGCGATTGCATTTGCAATTATTGCATTTTTAGTAGGTGATGCGCTTCAATCGGGACGTCCTTTTTGGGAAGCTTCCAATAGAGAAGTGGGTTCAATAAACGGAACTTCTATTTCTTACGATGAGTTTGCTCCTAAAGTGGATCAAAACTTAGAGCAATTTAAACAACAGTACGGTAGTAGCGTAAATCCTCAGATGCAAGCTATGGCTGTAGATAATGTATGGCAATCAGAAGTTGCTAATATCATTTTAAGTAAAGAATACGATCGCTTAGGTTTAAGTGTTTCGGGAGATGAACTTTTCGATTTAATGCAAGGCAGTAATCCTAGCCCTATCATTATGCAGTATTTTGGAAATCCTCAAACAGGTGAATTTGATCGTGCTGCTGTTATTTCTTCTTTAAAAGCTAGAACTAATGATGCAAATTTGAGAATGCAATGGGAGATTTTAGAAAAAGAAATTGAAAATCAAACTTTACAATCTAAATATGCTAATTTAATTAAGAACTCAGTTTATGTTACTTCATTAGAAACCGAGGATGATTATAACAATCGTAATAAATTAGCAAACTTCAATTATGTCAGCATTAATTATAACAGTATTTTAGATGATGCAGTAAAATTAACTGATGCAGACTATCAAGCATTTTATGAGGAACGTAAAAGTGCATTTACCAATCCTCAAGAAGCTCGTAAAATTGAGTATGTGAAATTTTCTTTCAATCCTACTGCTGCAGACTCATTGTTGATTAAACAACAAGTTGAAAAATTAGCCGTAGACTTTAAAAATACTAAGAATGACTCATTATTTGCTGTGAGTAATTCGGATGTGGCTGTACCTTATACTTACTTAACCAAAGGTAATTTAGATCCTGCTGTAGATTCAGTAATTTTCAATTATCCTGCGGGTAGTTTTTATGGGCCTGTATTAACAGGTAATTCATATAAATTAATTAAGGTAATTGATTCAAAAATTTCTCCAGATTCGGTAAAAGCCAGTCACATCTTAATTAATCCAATGGATGTGGGAGGAGAAGCAGCTGCTTATAAATTAGCCGATTCTCTAAAGAATTTAGCGAGTAGAGGTGGTAACTTTGCACAATTAGCCAAAACATTCAGTGTAGATGGATCTAAAGATAAAGGTGGTGATTTAGGTACTTTTGGCCGTGGGGCAATGGTTCCAGAGTTTGAGAATGCTGCCTTCAATGGGAAAGCTGGCGATTTAAAAATCGTAAAAACTCAATTTGGTATTCACTTACTTAAAATTGAGCGTCAAATAGGGGCTTCTAAAGTAGCTAAGTTGGCATATATCGAGAAATCGGTTGCACCTAGTTCAAAAACAAAAGATATGGCGCATAGAAAAGCAACTACTTTTATGAATGCTGTAAATAGTGGAAACTTTTCAGAAGTAGCTAAAAAAGATAATTTCCAGGTTTTAGTAGCGGATAGAATTACTTCTTCTCAAGGCTTTGTATCGGGCTTAGACAATCCTAGACCAATGGTACGTGCCGCTTATGAAGCAGATAATGGGGATGTTTTAGAAGAAATATTTGCTATGGAAGATGCTTATGTGGTTGCTAGGGTAGCCAATGTATATCCTAAAGGTCAAATGTCTTTAGCGGATGTAAAAGATATTATTGAGCCAGGTGTGCGCAATAAAAAGAAAGCGGCTATGATTAGTGAAAAAATGAATGCTGCTTTGAAAGGTGCATCTAGCTTAGAACAAGTTGCACAAAAATTGGGTACGGTTGTGAATCCTTTAGAGAACATTGTTTTCGCAAATCCAGTAATTCCTGGCTTAGCTCAAGAAAATAAAGTAGTGGGGGCGGTATTCGGTTCTCCAGTTGGAAAATTATCACAGCCTGTTGAAGGTATGATGGGTGTGTATGCATTTGTGGTAAATGGATTTTCAAATCCTGCTCCGATTGCTAATATGTTTAAACAAAAACAATTATTAGCCTCAAGCGTATCGCAAAGAGCCATTGGAATTGCTTTCCAGGCTTTACAAGATAAAGCAGAGATTAAAGATAATCGCTACAAGTTTTATTAAGATTATAATTCTTTATTAGATATAAAAGTAAAGCCACTCCTAGGAGTGGCTTTTTTATTTTAGTTTAGGATTTGATTGATGGCGATCTTTGTCGCGGTTAGTTTTTTTGGCTATATTTAGTTTGAGTGCCTCTTCTAAATCAATGCCATTTTGATTTGCCAGACATATTAATACAAATAATACATCAGCCATTTCGTCGGCTAGTTGTACCTCTTTATCTTGTGCTTTAAAAGATTGTTCTCCATGAACCCTGGCTATAATACGTGCCACTTCACCCACTTCCTCCATGAGCATAGCCATATTAGTTAAAGGGTCAAAATATCTTACGCCTATTGTCTTTATCCAATTATCAACGGCTGCTTGTGCTTCTTTAATCTGCATATGCTTATTCTTTGTTTTGAGAATCTATAAGGATGGTTACAGGTCCATCATTTAACAGGGATATTTTCATATCGGCTCCAAAAATTCCTGTGGCAATATCTTTTTGAAGGTGACTCTTTAAAGTATTGATCATATCTTCGTAGAGAGGTATCGCTTGTTCGGGCCTAGCAGCCCTTGTAAATCCAGGTCTGTTGCCTTTCTTTGTACTCGCAAATAAAGTAAATTGACTGATTAGTAAAATGTCTCCATCGATATCTATTAAGCTCTTGTTCATGAGGTCATTTTCATCACCAAAGATTCTCATGTTTA
This sequence comes from Pedobacter sp., assembly GCA_004211595.1. GTDB lineage: Bacteria > Bacteroidota > Bacteroidia > Sphingobacteriales > Sphingobacteriaceae > Pedobacter. Next base: position 184,869 of record SEDO01000005.1, on the reverse strand, counting down.
CAATCTTTTGGGCTAGCCAATTTATATCTTCAGAAGTGTCTGTGGTTTCTATACCTAATAATATTACTAATCCATTTTGTATAGCTCCTGTGACTTGGTTATCAACTTTACATGATGCTTGGGTTACCCGCTGTAAAACTGCTCTCATTTTATATTTTAATTACTTATTGGGGTTTATAGGATTAAGCCCGTGTGTCATTTCCAAAATATATACTTTGGTAACTATCATAACGGCTGCCTTCGATTTCCCCATTTTCAACGGCTTTTATAATCTGGCAACCAGGTTCATTGATATGACGGCAATTATGAAATTTACAAGTGTTTAATCGTTCTCTCATTTCTACAAAATAATGGCTGAGTTCTTCTTTTTGTATATCATAGATGCCTAATTCCCGGATTCCTGGGGTATCTATTAAATAACCTCCAAAGGGGAGTTCATACATTTCGGCAAAGGTTGTAGTATGTTGGCCTTTATCACTCCAATCTGAAATATCCCCTGTTTTAATATCTTGACCAGGTAATAAATGATTAATCAAACTTGATTTTCCAACTCCAGAATGCCCTGAAAAAAGAGTTGTTTTATCTTTCAAAAGATCGATCAGGCTTTGCATGTTGGTGCCTTTTATAGCCGATACTTCATGACAGGGATAGCCGATATTTTCATAAATACTTTTATAGTCTTGAAGGATTTCTAAGCCTTCAGGGGTATAAATATCAAGCTTGTTAAAGATGAGGTGGGTAGGAATGCCATAAGCCTCTGCAGTGACTAAAAAGCGATCTATAAAGCCTAAAGATGTGCGTGGTGATGCTAAAGTTACCACTAAGAATGCGGCATCCATATTAGCTGCTATAATTTGCGCTTGTTTACTTAAGTTAATCGATTTTCGGATGATATAATTTTTTCGATCGAGTAGTTTGAATATTACTCCGCGAGCGGATTCTTGCTCCATATGCTGATCTTCTATTTCGAAGGCTACTTGATCGCCCACGGCAATGGGGTTGGTAGTTTGAATACCCTTTATTCGGAATTTACCTTTTATACGGCATTCATATTGTACACCATCTTCTCCTTTTACCTGGTACCAGCTACCTGTCGATTTTGTTACTAATCCTTGCATATTTATTCCTCTAAATTAAGGATTTCAAGAGTATTTTTTTTAATTTGCATGAGTTAAAGGAAAATTTAATTTATTCGGCCCTGTTTCTGTTTTTATGCAAAGAAAGCTTATTATCTTTTTTATAGCTACTTTTTTAATTTCGACTACGGAAATTGGGCACTTTTTGAAAATTCCTTTAATCTTCACCCATTTCCAAACGCATAAAGAAAGAAATAAGGACATTAGTTTTGTCGGCTTTTTAGCCCTTCATTATTTAGATGAATATTCAGACGGCATCCCGGATGAGGTAGATAAAACCTTGCCCTTTAAAGTTTGTAATGAGAGTGTGTTCCAATTAACTTGGATTGCACAAACTGAGCCTATAAGATTGGATATTGATAAGGGGATTTTGCCTTTAGTATTAAAGCATCGCTTATCTCTTCATAAAATTCTCTTTCAATCGAGTTATCTAGATTCGATTTGGCAACCGCCAAGATTAGTTTAAGATTGAGTTTAAGGCCATTCATTGCCCTTAGTTTTTTCTTATCAATAATCTTATACAAGTTATGTTAAATAAAATTATTGAGTTTGCTATTCATAACAAACTCATGATTGGCTTATTTATTTTAGGCCTAATCGGGTATGGAAGCTACCAATTTACAAAGCTTCCTATCGACGCTGTTCCTGATATTACGAATAATCAGGTTCAAGTGATTACTACTGCTCCCTCATTTGGGGCCACCGATATAGAACGTTTAGTCACCTTTCCGATTGAACAAGCGAATAGTAATATTGCTGGTTTAGAAGAAATCAGGAGTTTTTCAAGATTTGGTTTGTCCTTAGTTACTTTAGTTTTTGATGAAGACACTGATATTTATTGGGCTCGACAGCAAGTGGCTGAACGTTTACAAAAAGTACAAACTGAAATTCCAGAAGGTATTGGCTTTCCGGAGTTGGGACCTATTACTACAGGTTTAGGAGAAATATATCAATATGTATTACGTCCAGCCAAGGGGTATGAACAAAAATATGATATTACTGAACTTCGTACGCTTCAAGACTGGGTAGTACGCCGTCAATTACTGGGTGTTAAGGGGGTAGCTGAAGTGAGTAGCTTTGGGGGTAAATTAAAACAGTTTTCCATTGAAATTGATCCAGATAAATTATTAGCCCATCAAGTTCATATTGACGATATCTTTAAAGCCTTAGCGGCAAATAATCAAAATACGGGAGGCTCTTACATTGAAAAGGGACCAACTGTTTTATACATACGGGCGGAAGGATTAGTTGGGAATTTAGATGAAATAGGCCATATCAGGATTAAAAGTATGGAAGATGGAAGCCCATTATTTATACGGGATGTGGCAGATGTTAAAATTGGCCATGCAACCCGGTATGGTGCTATGACCTATAACGATGAGGGGGAAGTTGCAGGAGCTGTCGTGATGATGTTGAAAGGGGCCAACTCCTCGGAGGTTATAAAAAATGTCAAAGAAAGGGTTGTGCAGATCCAAAAAACTTTACCAGAAGGGGTAATCATTGAAGCCTTTTTGGATCGGAGTAAAATGGTCAATAATGCTATTGGTACCGTTCGTAATAATCTTATGGAAGGGGCCTTGATTGTAGTTTTTGTTTTGGTATTATTCTTAGGTAATTTTAGAGCTGGATTAATAGTCGCTTCTATCATTCCTTTAGCCATGTTATTCGCGGTGATTATGATGAACCTCTTTGGGGTAAGTGGTAATTTGATGAGTTTAGGAGCTTTAGATTTTGGACTGATTGTAGATGGCGCAGTTATCATCGTAGAAGCTGTTTTGCATTATATGCACGATCCAGATGCTGAATTACCTGTTTCGGAAAATAGGGCAGAGGCTTCTAGGGGTCTTTTGAGTCAATCTCAAATGGATAAAATAGTGGGAATTTCTGCAGGTAAGATGATGAATTCAGCAGTCTTTGGACAAATCATTATTTTGGTTGTATATCTGCCAATTTTTGCCTTAGAGGGCATAGAAGGAAAGATGTTTAAACCGATGGCCCAAACAGTAGCTTTTGCTTTATTAGGGGCCTTTATTCTTTCCCTTACCTATGTGCCTATGATGAGTGCCTTATTCTTAAGTAAAAAAACTAAATACAAACCTAATATTTCGGATAGAATGATGGGCTTTTTAGAAAGTAAACATCAGAAATATTTAACTAGAGCATTACGCATTCCTAAATGGGTATTAGGCGTTACACTAGGTTTGTTTGCAATCGCTATGGTTATTTTAAGTAGAATGGGCGGAGAATTTATTCCTTCCTTAGAAGAAGGGGATTTTGCTGTCGAAACCAGAGTGCTTACGGGAAGTAGTTTAAATACAACGATTGAACAAACACAGAAAACTTCGCATATATTGGTTTCTCGTTTTCCAGAAGTAGAAAAGGTGGTTACTAAAATTGGGAATAGTGAAGTTCCTATGGATCCTATGCCTATGGAAGCGAGTGATATGGTGGTTATTTTAAAGCCCAAATCAGAATGGACTACGGTAAAAACCTTTCCTGAAATGGCAGACACGATGAGTAGGGCTTTAAGTGAAATACCCGGGGTTAGTGTAGGTTTTCAATTTCCCGTTCAAATGCGTTTTAATGAGTTGATGACTGGGGCACGTCAAGATGTTGTTCTTAAAATATTTGGAGAAGATTTAGATTCTTTATCTAAGTATGCAGACAAGTTAGGTCAATTAGTTAAGAAGGTAGATGGCGCAAAGGATTTATATGTTGAGACTGTGTCTGGGTTACCACAAATTTTAATAAGTTATAATCGGGCAGCTTTGGCAGAATATCAAGTAGCAATAGAAGATGTAAATCGAGTTGTAAATATGTCGTTAGCTGGGCAAAGCAGCGGTAAAGTTTTTGAAGGAGAGCGAAGATTTGACTTAGTAGTTCGCTTAAATGATCAGAAAAAGAATGATTTGGCTGTGATAAAGAATTTATTAATTCCTACGCCCACTGGTCAACAAATACCTTTAGCTCAATTGGCAGATGTATCCATCAAAGATGGTCCAAATCAAATCCAACGGGAGGATGCTAAGCGTCGAATAATCGTAGGTTTTAATGTACAGGGTAGAGATGTGCAAAGTATTGTACAAGAATTGCAAGCAAAGGTGGAATCAGGTGTTAAACTACCAACTGGTTATTATGTAACTTATGGAGGAGCTTTTGAAAACCTTAATGCTGCCAAGGATAGGTTATTAATTGCAGTGCCTATTTCGCTCTTATTAATCTTTCTATTATTATTCTTTGCTTTTAAATCAATAAAACATGGGCTATTAATTTATTCAGCAATTCCATTGTCTGCCATTGGAGGTATCTTCTTTTTAGCTTTGCGCGATATGCCTTTTAGTATTTCCGCGGGAATTGGTTTTATTGCATTGTTTGGCGTCGCGGTGTTAAATGGGATTGTTTTGGTAGCTGAATTTAATCGATTAAAAAAGGCAGGTTTAGACGATGTGTATGAAATAGTGCTACAAGGAACTAAAATACGTTTGCGTCCCGTTTTAATGACCGCGTTTGTAGCTTCATTAGGATTCTTACCTATGGCCTTAAGTAATGGGGCAGGTGCCGAAGTTCAGCGTCCTTTAGCAACCGTAGTTATTGGAGGTCTTTTAATAGCTACATTCTTAACCCTATTTGTGCTTCCAGTGCTATATATCACTTTTGAAAAAATTGCCATCAAGAAAATGAATAAAAATACCAAAATGAGTGGACTTACCTTCGGTATCCTAGCTTGCTTAATTTTCTCTACAAGGAATGTCCAGGGCCAAGTAAATGTACGTCCAATTAAGTTGCAAGAAGCCTTGGAAATGGCTCAAGAGCGCAATCATCTACTGAAAAGTGAAATGCTTAAAGCGCAATATCAACAAGACATGATTGGGACTGCCGTGCAATTACCCGCTTTAGCTTTAAATTCAGAATTTGGGCAAATTAATAGCGCTTTTGTTGATAAAAGGTTAGAGATTAGCCAAGGTTTTCAATTTCCTACGATTTATAAACATCAAAAGGAACTCTTTACGAAAGATTGGGAAAAAGCCGTTTTAGAACTGAATGTTGAGAAACAACGCCTTGCCTCCAGAGTGAAAACTATGTATTATTCTTTAGGTGCTGTGCAAGAACGGGTAAGTCTTTTGAAATCGGCAGATTCTTTATTTCGGATATTTTTAACGAAAACAGAAAGCCGATTAGCTGCTGGAGAAAGTACGATTTTAGAAAAGGCAGCTGCTCAAGCACAATTGGTTCAAATAAAAACCCAACTTCAAACCGCACAACAGGAATATCAAACGTTATTATTTGGGTTTCAATTATTGTTAAATAGCCCTGACCTAGTAGCTCCAGTTTCATTGGAGATAATACCTTGGAAAGAAAGTTATTTAAGTCCGCCACCTTTTGAAGCCCATCCTTTAGTGCAGGGAACGTTACTAGATCAAGATCGGGCACGTATACAACTTGCTATAGAAAAGGCTAAATTGCTTCCTGAGATTAATTTAGGATATGTTCGGGGAACTTTCAAAGGGGAAGGTCCGGATGGTATTCAATATAAATCATCAGATTGGTTTCAAGCTGGCCAAGTAGGAATTTCTTTACCCATATTTGCGAGTGGGCAAAAAGCCAAAATAAAAGCGGCTAAAACTGCACAATTAGAGGCCCAGAATAGTTATGCTTATCAGGTGGCTAGTTTAAAAAATGCTTATTTAACCTTAGCTAAAAATACGAAGATGAAATGGGAAAATTTGGAGTCTTTAAAGCCTCTAACTTGGTCTAATGCCGATACCATTGAAAAAACAGCTTTTATTCAATTTCAAGCTGGGGCTATTAATTACTTAGATTTTATTTTATTAATAAATCAAGCTTTTCAATTAAAAGAGCAATGGATCGAAAATAAAAAATCCTATGCTGAAAATATTATTCAACTAGACTATTTATATCATTATGAATTTTAAAAAATATAGCTTGTTCCTCATACTTAGTTGGACTTTAAGCGCTTGTCAACCAGCTTCCCAAGAGCCTTCTAATACCGCTGAACTAGGGACTGTTGAACAATCCGATAATACCCTTAAATTAACCTCGATACAATTAAAGCATGCTAATTTGGCTTATAGTAAATTAGTCCAAAAGCCTATTCATGGGATATTGAAGTTAAATGGAAAGATTGATGTGCCCCCTCAAAGTATGGTATCCATTTCGGCTCCATTGGGAGGGTATTTAAAAGATACTAAGTTACTGCCGGGGATGCATGTTAAAAAGGGAGAAATTATTGCCACTTTGGAGGATCCTCAATATATCCAGATTCAACAAGATTATTTACAAACACAATCACAATTGAATTTGGCAAATTTAGAATATGAGCGTCAGAAGAATTTACTTCAAAATATGGCCACAAGTCAAAAAACTTTAGAACAAGTGGCAGCTCAAAGAGAAGGGTTACAAATTGCCTTAAGTGCAATTGCTCAAAAATTAAATTTAATAGGAAAGAACCCAACTCAAATTAAAGCTAATTCAATTTCTAAAAGTGTACATATTTATGCGCCTCTGGATGGTTTTGTGACGGCTGTAAATGTAAATATAGGGAGATATGTTTCGCCAACTGAGGTGCTTTTTGAATTGGTAAATCCAGCTGATATACATCTTTCCTTAAATGTATATGAGAAGGATTTAGCGAATATCTTTATTGGTCAAGAAGTATTAGCTTATACGAATTCTCAGCCGGAGGTAAAACATCAGGGAGATGTATTGATTATTGGAAAATCATTAAATAATAATAGAAGTACCGAAGTTCATTGTCATTTTGATAAATATGACAAAGCTTTAATTCCAGGAACTTATATGAATGCCGAAATTAAAATCAAAACTAAGAATGCGATGGTATTGCCCGAAGAAGCACTTGTTCGGTATGAAAATAAGTTTTACATATTTTTAAAACAGGGTGATTTAAGTTTTAAAATGGTGGAAGTACAAGTTGGAATGTATGAATCAGAGTTAGTGGAAATATTAAATGGAGAGGCGTTTAAGGATAAGGAGATTGTGGTTCGGAATGCCTATACCTTATTAATGGCTCTTAAAAATGTTTCCGAAGCTGATTAATCGAGTTATATAATTTTTTTTAATAATAAGCCCCCAGGATCTTTGATCCTGGGGGCTTATTATTTATATGTCTACTAATAGTTTAATTAGTTTTCAAAGTGCCATCTTCATTTTTATTTACCACTGGACGATTAGCGCCATTAGCTAATTCCCACGCAGTAAAATAAACTAGTTGTGAACGTTTAGCTAACATTGGGAAATCAATTTTATCTACCTCATCACTTGGTTTGTGATAATCTTTGTGTACTCCGTTGAAATAGAAAATTACTGGAATTCCAAATTTAGCAAAGTTATAGTGATCAGAACGATAGTAGAAACGATTAGGATCTGTTCTGTTGTTATATTTCTCATCTAAAGTAATACCTACATAATCTTCGTTTGCTTTTTTACCTATACGATCTAAGTCATCACTTAACATGTTTGAACCAATAATATAAACGAAATCATTGTTGCCTGGACGATTATCATCGCCACGTCCAATCATATCAATATTTAAATTTGTAATGGTATTTGCCACAGGGAATACTGGGTTTTCAGCATACCATTCAGAACCTAATAATCCTTTTTCTTCACCTGTTACCGTCATGAATAAGATGGATCTTTTAGGTCCTTTTCCAGCTTTGGCAGCTTTAGAAAAAGCTTCTGCTAATAATAATATTCCAGTTGTACCTGATCCATCATCGTCAGCACCATTGTATACTTTATCTTCTGCATTTGGATCTGCAACTAAGCCATCATGGTCATAGTGAGCTGTAATTACAAGAACTTCTTCTTTTAATTTTGGATCAGATCCTTCTAAGAATCCTAATACATTGTCAGCTTTTTGAGCTACTTCAGCTTTCTTTGCATTAAGTTTAATAGCTGATTTTACAACAAATGAATTAGGTTTAGCGCTTTCCATGATTTGCTTAGATAACGCTTCTACTGTTTGTTTTGAAGGTTTTAAAATTTCATTAGCTAGAGCAGCTGAAACTGTAAATGTTGGGGTTTGAGGAGCTCTTTGTGGCGCATTGCTAGGAGTTGATGTGGTAGCTTTTTTTAAAGTTAATCTACCGTTTAATGCAGCTTTTCTTTGCCATTCAGGCGTCTTCTCAAAGTTTAAATCTACATAGATAACAGCTTTTGGTTTTACTTTTTGAATACTTGCCATAGCTCTTTGTCTTGCCATCATTGCAGCACGAGGGTCTGCATTACCTTCAGTAGTTGCTTTTGCTGTAGGATCACCTGCAGAGAAGATTAACAAAATTTTCCCTTCTGCATTAATACCTGCAAAATCATCATAACCATCTTTAGTTAATCCATAACCCGCAAATACAATCTCATCTCCACTAATGTCTAAACCAGTATTCGGTACGCCATTATTAGTAACCGCAAAATCTTTTAAGTGTGTTTTAGTCTTACCGTTAACGCTTAGACTTAGAGAGGTAATTTCATTTGTTACTAAACCTACGGGTTGTAAGTACGGATCAGCACTTCCTTTAACAGGGCCTTTTAACCCAAAGCTTTGGAATTGTTTTTTGATATATTCAGCTGCCATCCAACCACCTTTTTGAGCGGTATTACGACCTTCATATTCGTCAGAAGCTAAAATAGATAAATGGCTATAAGCGCGATCTTTATTGATCGTTTCGCTAAATTTAACGGCATCAGGATTTTTTTGTGCCATTGCACCTACACTTAGGCAGAGCGCCAAAGATGTGGTGTACAGAAACTTTTTTTTCATTTTCAAATTGGTTTTGGATTTAGATAAAGAACTTGGTTCTTATTTCTTATATGTTGTAATTTATGTGTTCCTAATTTTCATTCTCTTGTCAGCAAGCTTTATAGCTATTGGCAAGTTATTTTATTTACTCTATTTTGATGTCTTCCCCCTTCAAAATCTACCTTTAAAAAAGTATCTATTATCTCCAGTGCTTCTTCGGGACTCACAAATCGGGCAGGTATACATACGATATTAGCATCGTTGTGTTGTCTTGCTAAACTTGCAATTTCAGTTTTCCAACAAATAGCTGCTCTTATTCCTGCATGTTTATTAGCTGTTATAGCTACCCCATTGGCTGACCCGCAAATTAAAATTCCCAATTTACAATCTCCTGATTCGACGGCTTCGGCAACTGGATGAGCATAATCAGGATAATCTACCGAATCTGCTGACTTGGTGCCGAAATCGCTTATTAGGTATTGGCTGAGGTGATTTTTAATGAGGTTTTTGTATTCGAAACCTGCATGATCAGCGCCTATTGCAATTTTAATACTATTTTCCATAGGTGTACTTCAAATTTAGATAGAAAATCAATGTCACAGCGTAAATTTTTTGTTGCGCTGGCTAGGCTAATATAATGAAATATTTAAGCTTTAAAGGGCTATGGAAGGGTAATTTTAGCTTTTATAGAAAGTCTTTTCTGCAGCAATCCGTTTCTTCTCAATATTGGCTGAAATAAAAATACTTAATTCATACAATAAAAACAGCGGAAATGCTACAATTAACATGGTATAGGGATCGGAAGTAGGGGTAACTACTGCGGCTACAATTAGGGTTAATACAAGTGCATAACGGCGATTTTGACGCATAAATTTTGGGGTCATTATACCTAACTTGGAGAGGATATATATGACTACCGGTAATTGAAAAATAATACCCGATCCTATCGTTAAAGTGAGAATTGTAGATAAATAGGAACTTATGGTAAACGTGTTTTCAATGTCTGGACTAACTGTAAAATTGATCAAGAAATTTACCGAAAGGGGAGTTACAATATAGTAGCCAAACATTACACCTAAGGCAAATAAAATTGAGGCGAATAGTACAAATCCACGAGCTGATTTCCTTTCATTTTCATGTAAGGCTGGTTTAATAAATAACCATATTTCAAACAAAATATAAGGAATACCTAGCATGATCCCAGCAATAATACTGGAATTCATTAAAAGGGTAAATTGACCTGCCATCTCGGTATTGATAATTTTAGCTTCAATAGAAGAGATGCAGAATTCAGATCCTATTAGACTTGGATATAATTCAACTAATTTACACATCATGCGATAAGTCCAAAAGCTAGGCTCTTTGGGGGCCATGATAATTTGATGCCAAATGAAATCGGAAAAATAAAAGGTTCCTACAGTCATAATGGTAATGACAAGTAAGGCTCTTAATAAATGTTTTCTCAATACTTCAATGTGATCGAAAAAGGACATTTCTGCCTCTAGGTTTTTACCTTTATTTTTTATGGATTCAATTAAATTATTGGACTTCTTATCGCTCATGTAATTATAGAATTAAACAAAAATACCATTCTATATTTAATCGAATGGTATTTTATTTTTAAATCAGTAAGAATTTGATTTTATTCTGAAAATTCAAAAGTTTCCATAAACTTCGTCGTAAAGTTTCCAGCTCTAAAGTTTGGATCTTTCATCAATTGTAAATGGAAAGGAATAGTTGTTTTAATACCTTCAATTACAAATTCACTCAAAGCTCTTTCCATAGTACAAATTGCTTCTTCTCTGGTTTGCGCCACACAGATAAGTTTCGCAATCATAGAATCATAATTAGGAGGAATTTGGTAGCCTGCATAAACGTGTGTATCCACACGTACGCCGTGGCCTCCTGGAGAGTGAAAATTAGTAATTCTTCCTGGAGATGGTCTGAACCCATTAAAAGGGTCTTCAGCATTAATTCTACATTCTATAGCATGCATGTCAGGAATATAATTCTTTCCTGAGATAGGAATGCCTGCAGCTACTTTAATTTGTTCTTTAATTAAATCGTAATTAATCACTTCTTCCGTTACGGGATGTTCTACCTGAATACGGGTATTCATCTCCATAAAATAGAAGTTACGATGTTTGTCTACTAAAAACTCTACAGTACCTGCACCCTCGTAATTAACGGCTAAAGCTCCTTTAATTGCAGCTTCACCCATTTTTTGACGTAATTCAGGTGTCATAAAAGGAGACGGTGCTTCTTCTACTAATTTTTGATGTCTACGTTGAATAGAACAATCTCTTTCTGAAAGGTGACAAGCTTTACCAAACTGATCGCCAATAATTTGAATTTCAATATGACGAGGATCTTCAATGTATTTTTCTAAATAAAGCCCATCATTTCCAAAAGCTGCTCCTGATTCTTGACGAGCACTATCCCATGCATTTTCAAACTCCTCATCTTTCCATACAATACGCATTCCTCGACCGCCACCACCCGCAGTAGCTTTAAGAATTACTGGATAACCTATTTCGTTAGCGATTTTAATACCTTCTGCAACTGTTGTTAATAAGCCTTCAGAACCTGGAATAGTTGGTACACCGGCTTGTTTCATAGTTTCTTTGGCAGATGACTTATCTCCCATACTATTAATTTGCTCGGGAGTAGCACCTATAAACTTAATTCCATAATCTCTACAAACTGAAGAGAATTTAGCGTTTTCAGATAAAAAACCATAACCTGGATGAATGGCATCGGCATTGGTTAATTCGGCAGCTGAAATGATATTAGGAATACTTAAGTACGAATCTTTACTCTGGGGAGGGCCAATACAAACTGCTTCATCTGCAAAGCGCACATGTAGACTATCTTTATCGGCAGTGGAGTAAACCGCCACTGTTTTAATCCCCATTTCTTTGCAGGTACGGATAATACGTAAGGCAATTTCGCCTCTATTTGCGATTAATATTTTCTTAAACATAATGAAGCTCCTTTATCCAGTTATGTGGATAGGAAAAAGTGAATAATTAATTAGGTTCAACTAAAAACAGGGGTTGATCGTATTCTACTGGAGAAGCATTTTCAACCAAAACTTTTACAATTTTACCTGATATTTCACTTTCAATTTCATTAAATAATTTCATGGCTTCTATGATACAAACCACTTTTCCTGTGCTTACTTCGTCACCTACATTTACAAATGCTGGTTTATCTGGATTAGAAGAACGATAAAAAGTTCCAATCATAGGAGACTTTATAGTTATGTACTTTGAAGTGTCTTCTGCAGGAGCTGCTTTTGTCTCACTGGCGGCAGGAGCTGCTGCAACGGGAGCTGCGGCTACTGGGGCTGCTGCTGGAGCAGGTGCAGGAATTGCTGCATTTACGTAAACCGGAGCTTGGTTAGTCTTGATGGTGATTTTGAAGTCGTCTTGTTCAATAGCAACTTCATTTACGCCTGATCTAGAGACAAATTTAATCAGCTCCTGAATTTGTTTAATGTCCATTCTTTTTGTTTTTATGTTAAAAAAATTGGTGTCTTAAATTAAAACTAAGATATTTTATTTGTTTAGCTTTTACAAATGTACGAGAATATCGGGAATGCCTTACCGAAAAAGAACTAACATATAGTTCAGTTTAGTATGCCCATTTTAAATAAACGGCTCCCCAAGTAAATCCACCGCCAAAGGCAGCCAGAATTAAAGTATCTCCTTTTTTTAGTTTATTTTCCCACTCCCAAAGGCACAATGGGATAGTCCCATTTGTGGTATTTCCATAACGCTCAATATTGACCATTACTTTTTCAGATTCTAAACCCATACGGGAAGCTGTCGCATCAATAATACGTTTGTTTGCTTGGTGTGGTACTAGCCAAGTAACATCTGCCGAGGTAAGATCATTTTTTTCCATAATCTTGGCAGCAACATCGGCCATATTAGTAACCGCAAATTTAAATACGGCTTGACCTTCTTGATAAACTACATGCTCGTTATTTTGAACACTTTCAACGGTAGCTGGATAAGCTGAACCTCCTGCTTTTTGACGCAAGAAATTACGGCCCGACCCATCACTATGTAATATAGCATCTTGAATGCCTAAGCCTTCTGTATTTGGTTCTAATAATACTGCCCCGCATCCATCTCCAAAGATGATGCACGTAGTTCTATCTTGATAATTAATAATAGAAGACATTTTATCGCCTCCAACTACGAGTACTTTTTGGTGTTTGCCGGATTCTATAAATTGAGATCCTGTAGTTAAGCCATAAATAAAACCTGAACACGCAGCTTGTAAATCAAAGCCCCAAGCATTAGAAGCTCCAATTTTATCAGCTAAAATATTGGCTGATGCTGGAAAAGGATGGTCAGGAGTTGTAGTACAAAAGATGATTAAATCAATTTCAGTAGCCTTAATACCTCTTTTTTTAAGTAATCCATTTACAGCTTCTACAGCCATATCGGAAGTTCCTAATCCTTCTCCTTTTAAAATTCTACGCTCTTTAATGCCCGTTCGTGAGGTAATCCATTCATCAGAAGTATCTACTATGGTTTCTAATTCTGCATTAGTAAGGATATAATCTGGAACGTATCCATGTACGGCAGTAATTGCAGCTTGAATTTTATTCATGGTTGTATGTTTTATTGGAGTGCAGCTTGGATTTTTTGAACAAGCCCGGTAATAATCATGTCTCGAGATTGGAAGATTATGTTTTTTATAGCTGTTGGACTTGAAATTCCATGTCCAATTAATACAGGAGCATTTACCCCTAATACCGGACTACCTCCATAATTTTCATAGTTGAGACGGTTGAAGAATTCATCATTTATACCTCTTTTTTTGTTCAAGACATAGAAAGATTCGGCTAGTTTTAACATCACATTACCAGTGAAACCATCACATACAATGACATCTGCTTTATCATTAAAGAGGTCTCTTCCTTCGATATTACCAATAAAGTTGAACAGTTTAGTTTCTTTCATTAATGGAAAAGTGGCCATTAATGTTAAATTACCTTTTTCTTCTTCTTCTCCAATATTCATCAAACCTACCTTAGGATTTTCTATTTGCATGATATATTCTGCATATAAACTTCCTAATACGCCAAATTGTAAAAGTACATCGGGCTTTACATCCGCATTAGCGCCTACATCTAACATTAATCCCAAACCCCCACTTAATTTAGGGACCATTGTGGTTAAACAAGGACGTATAATGCCTGGAATAGTTTTAACGGAAAACATAGCTCCAACGAGCATTGCTCCTGAATTCCCAGCGCTTGCAAATGAGTCTATTTGGCCGTCTTTCAAAAGGCTAAAACCTAAAGAAATACTTGAATTTGGTTTTTGAATAATGGCTTTGGTAGGGTGTTCACCCATACCGATAACTTCTTCTGTATGATAGTAATCGAAGTTATTACGATTGAATCCTTGCTCGTCGAGTAGCGGGTATACTTGATTGGTGTCGCCAATTAGAACAATACGTTCTTCAGGGCGAAGAGATTGATGTGCAGCTATTGCTCCCAAAACTACTGCCTTGGGAGCATAATCACCGCCCATGATATCTAGACCTATTTTCATCTTAAAAATCTTTCATGTTAAAAGCTAATTGCTTTATTTTTTCCAAGCCTAAGTTAGGCTTATAAGGAAAGAAACACAAAATTTTTATTAGAAAATTAACCTAGTGAAGTGTTTTCGATAAGTAGTTTACCGTTGTAGTATAAATTACCATCAACATTATACGCTGTGTGAGGAGCATGAATTGCACCTGTAGTTTGGCAAGTTGCCAAAGAAGGAGCTACTGCTTTATAATGCGTTCTTCTTTTATCTCTTCTTTGTTTCGAAACTTTACGTTTAGGATGTGCCATCGCTATTTAAATTTAAATTATTTTAACTTTTTAAGAGCTGCCCATCGCGGGTCCTCTTTACTTTCTTCTGTTTGTTCAGTATCCCTCGCACTAAACTTTTGCAAGGTTTGCAACATTTCTGGATCACAAGTTACACCAGCTTGTTCGCAATTGTTTACATATGGAACAGAAATGGTGATGTACTCATAAATTAAGTCAGCCACTTCAATTTCACTATCTTTTCGACTAATTACCATGATTTCTAAATCTTCATTGGTTAATTCGTCATCTGCAAATTTAACAATTTGCTTTTCTTTAATGTTTACAGGTTGAGCAAAGTCTGCTAAGCAGGTATCGCAGCTCAACTGAATGCTTCCTTGAATGTCAAAATTTAAAATTAACATGGTTTCTTGTTTGTCAAGTTCCAGGTTAGCTTTCAAAGTACCATCCTTTACCAAGGAATATTCATAAGCATCAAAAAAATCTTTATCAATTTCCAATTCAAATTGATGTTTTCCTAGTTTTAAACCAGAAAACGGAATTGTAAATTGTTTTAATGCCTTCAATTGTAACTAAATTTTAGCCTGCAAAGGTATGAATTAATTTATTAAAATGAAATATTTTTCAATTAATTAGCATCGTCTTTTACATCTGATGCAGTCTCTATCATTTTTCCACCTGATCGTAATTGATTGGCCTTTAATTCCGCTTGTTCTTTCCTATTTCTAGTGATGTGAATAGCTGAAAATAAGGCTTCTACAAAAGAAGTCGGATCCGCAATTCCTTTTCCCGCAATATCCATTCCAGTGCCATGATCAGGAGAAGTTCGCACAAAGCTTAACCCGGCTGTAAAATTAACACCTGTATTAAAGGCTATAGTTTTAAAAGGGATGAGGGCTTGATCGTGATACATTCCTAATATAGCATCGAATTTTTTATAAGTACCATTTCCGAAAAAGCCATCTGCAGGATAAGGGCCAAAACATATAATGCCTTTATCAAATGCAGCTTGGATAGCAGGAATTATAATTTCAGATTCTTCCTGGCCAATTAATCCCGAATCGCTTGCATGCGGGTTTAAACCTAATACCGCAATTTTAGGTTTTTCAATCCAAAAGTCTTTTTTCAAGCTTTCGTTCATAATCTCTAGCTTCTTCACAATTTTTTCTATACTTAAGCTCGAAGCAACTTGAGTGACTGGAATATGACCTGTAACAACCCCTACCCGAAGTTCGTCACTGGTTAAAAACATTAAGGATTCATTTTTAGGATCCATAGAGTCCAAATATTCCGTATGACCAGGGAAATTAAATTCTTCGGATTGGATATTGTGTTTATTGATCGGGGCAGTAACTAATGCATCAATATGTCCAGCTACCAAATCTTCACTTGCTTTTTTTAAAGAAACCCAGGCATACCTTCCACCAACTTCATTGGTTTTTCCTAAATCTACCCGTACGTCCTCTTCCCAACAATTTATGAGGTTGGGTTTTTTAGGATTAGCTTGATTGGCATGTTGGATTATATGAAAGGTAAAATCGCTTAAATGAAGGGCTTTGCGATGGAAAGAACAAACTTTCGTGTTTCCGTAAACGATAGGGGTGCAGTAGTCTAAAATGCGACTTTCGGCTAAGGTCTTCAAAATGATTTCTAAACCTATTCCATTAATATCGCCAACGCTTATACCTATCTTTAATATATCGCTCATAGTGCATTCTATAAATTTGGTGCAAATTAACAAAAATTGGGTAATTTTGTCTTTATGAGTTCTGTAAAAGCCAAAAAACATTTAGGTCAACATTTTTTAACCGATAAAAATATAGCTTCCAAAATTGTAGATGCCCTAAAACGACATGAGGAATATCAGCAAGTATTAGAAGTGGGACCAGGAATGGGTATTTTGTCTGATTTTCTAATTGAATCTGCTAATTATGAAACCTATCTGATTGATATAGATACAGAATCCATCGCCTTTTTAGCTCATAAGTACCCACAACTAGGGGAGCGTTTAATTTCCGGAGATTTTTTGAAATTAAATTTTCCAGAAATTTTTCCAGGCAAATTAGCTGTGATAGGAAATTTCCCCTATAATATATCTTCTCAGATTTTATTTAAGATATTAGAAAATAGGGATATAGTTGTGGAAATGGTAGGGATGTTTCAAAAGGAAGTTGCAGAACGATGTGCTGCCAAACCAGGCAGCAAAGAATATGGGATTTTAAGTGTGCTCATTCAAGCTTATTATAATATTGAATATTTATTTACCGTTAAACCAGGCACCTTTAATCCTCCTCCAAAAGTAAATTCGGGAGTAATTCGTTTAAGTAGAAATGAGGTAGAGACTTTAGACTGTGATGAGAAGTTGTTTTGGAGAGTTGTAAAAGCAGGCTTTAATCAACGCCGTAAGACACTTCGTAATGCCCTCTCGGCAGTGGTTCCAAAGACTCAATTAGGTGAGCACCTCTTTTATGAAAAGCGGGCTGAACAATTAAGTGTACAAGATTTTATTAGTTTGACGCAATTTCTGCAACAAACTATGCAACAGGCTTAAAATTATATTGTCTTTACCCTATGAAACCAAGAATGTATAAACATTTAATATGGATGCTGGTATGGCTTATAGGGAGTCTAACTACCTTTGCGCAGTCCAATACAGAAAAAGAAAGTTTAGCAAAGCTATTTAATGCTATTCAAGAAACTCCTTCATATAAAAACCAAATAAAGGGAGATCCAGCCTATATTTCCATTTATCAAAAGTTAATGGCCAGTACCCCTGCTCTTACGCACTTTGAAGAAATTTTAAAATACTATAATCTCATCGCACCGATTAATGATAATCATTTAGGCTTGTATAAATTAGCTGATTCGAATACTAAACCCATCCCACTTTTTTGGAACCCACAAGGGGTAAAAAAGCAAGTGGTATTAACCGATACGTTAAAATTAAAGCAGCTTTTAGGGAGGGCAGATAAATCCCCAATTGAAGGATTCTATAAAAGTGGGAAGGAGCTGATGGGTATTGTGAAAGAGCAAAGTTTAGTTGAACCAAATGCTTTATCGTCTTTAAAGTTGTTTGCCTTGGTTCATGTGCCTACATTAAGAGTATATGGCTATTTTAATGAAACACCCTCGGGGAGTTATGATTTTATTCATTTAAATCCCCAAAATAGTGGAATTTCTGTTGTAAGAAATAGGAAGTTTATAGATGCTAGTTTTCCACAACTAGAGTTATATCAAGGGAACATTCCGAATTATAGAAAGCTAACCTATGAACTGCCAAACTTTGAATTTAAATGGTTAGGTTCTATGGGTAATTCAAAAAATCCTGATATTGGATATTTAAGACTGAGTAGTTTTTTAAGTTCAACTAAAAATATTCAAGAAGCTAAAGATTTTTTATTTAAAAATACTGAAACGATAAAGAAAAGTAAATATTTAATTGTTGATATAAGAAATAATGGTGGAGGTGGATTTAAAACCTCTCAACATTTTATTAACTTATTAAAAGCATTTAAAGGACAGGTCTTAGTTTTGCAAAATATATATACAGTAAGCAATGCAGAAAAGTTTATTTTAAAGTTAAAAAATCAAAAGAATATACAGTTTTTAGGTGAGCCTACAGCTGGAACTATTGCTTACGGGAGTAATACCGGTAAAAAAGTATACCTTGCTAATAACTCCATTTATTTCTATCCTACGGACATGAAAGCCAATCCTAAAGAACTGCCATTTGAAAGTAAAGGTATACCGCCAGATATTCAATTAGATTACAACGACTTAGACTGGATTGGACAAGTGACTGTTGGAATATCTTTTCATAGAAGAGGGGTGCCAATTCCAGCTGATTTCAAATTCGTGCCAGTTCTTAAAAATCATTAGTGGTATATACGTATAAAAGAGTATAATTATAAATATATAAGATGAATAAAAAGTTATTAATAATCGATGATTTACATCCTGCTTTCAAAGAAAAAGCTTTGTCTTTAGGCTATGAAGTAGATGATCGACCAACTATAACTCGGGCAGAAACAATTCAAATTTTAAAAGATTATACAGGATTAGCCGTCCGTACTAAATTTCAAATTGATAAGGAGGTTTTAGAGGCAGCCCCAACATTAAAGTTTATTGCAAGAGCCGGGGCAGGATTAGATAATATCGATATAGAAGAGGCTCAGCGCAAAAACATCCATTTATTGGCTGCTAATGAAGGTAATATGGATGCTGTAGGGGAGCATGCCATCGCCCTGCTATTAAGTTTGATGAATAATCTTAGAATGGCTGATAGTCAAGTGCGAACAGGAACTTGGGATAGGGAAGGGAATAGGGGCTATGAACTAAAGGGTAAAACTATTGGCATCATAGGGTATGGCTTTATGGGTCAATCTTTCGCCAAAAAATTAACTGGCTTTGATGTACAGGTGTTAGCATACGATAAATATAAAACTGGGTTTTCAGATGCCTTTGCTACCGAGGTGAGCATGGAGGAGATTGTAAAGCGGGTGGATATATTGAGTATTCATATTCCCTTAACGCGAGAAACCATGGGTATGGTGGATGACGAATATCTATTTCATTTTAAAAAACCCATCTTTTTTATAAACACAGCCAGAGGTGAGATTGTGAAAACCAGAGCCATTTTAAATGCTATAGCGCAAGGCAAAATTATTGGGGCAGGGCTAGATGTTTTGGAGCAAGAGAAATTCCCTGGATTAGCCGATGCAGCATGGTATCCTGAACTTGTTGCAAACGATATGGTACTCTTAAGCCCACATATTGCCGGTTGGACCTTTGATTCTTATCGTAAAATCTCGGAAGTTTTGGCGCAGAAACTCTCGCAGTTACCATTTTAAATCCTTAACTTGGGCATAAGAAAAGATTAAATATCGCAGTAAATCAAATATTATGGCAAAAGATCACTTTTATAAGACCCAGCTAATATGGACCGGCAATAAAGGCTCTGGAACAATGGATTATCGTTCTTACGATAGAGATTTCATCGTTAAAATAGATCAAAAGCCAACGCTAAAAGGTTCTTCAGATTCAGCGTTTATGGGTGATAAAACCCGCTATAATCCGGAAGATTTATTAGTTTCATCGGTATCTTCATGTCATATGTTGTGGTATCTACATTTATGTGCAAAGCATGAAATTGTGGTACTAGAATATACCGATTTGGCCGAAGGGGTGATGCTTGAAGAACCTGATGGGAGTGGTAAGTTTAAAGAAATTAGATTACAGCCGGAAGTATTAATCTCTAAGAAAGAGCAAATTGATTTAGCCAATAGCTTGCATCAACAGGCAAATAAAATGTGTTTTATTGCTAACTCTTTAAATTTCCCAGTTATCCACATGCCTAAATGTAAAGCCAGTAATGAATAATCTCTAAAGAAGAATATTTTCATTTAAAATATTTGCTTTTATAAAAATAGCCCATTATCTTCGTTTTATACGGAAGCAAGACTATGTAGGCCAAAAGCCGATATAGTCTTGTTTGTTTTTTAGGAGTTTCACAAAGAATTGAAAGATTATGTCTGAAGTAACATATTATACGCAAGAAGGATTAGATAAACTTAAAGAAGAATTACATCAGTTAAAAACTACTGGGCGGGCCGCAATTTCTAAAGCCATTGCTGAAGCGCGTGATAAAGGTGATTTATCAGAAAATGCTGAATACGATGCAGCTAAAGAAGCCCAAGGTTTACATGAAGCTAAAATAGCTAAATTGGAATCTACCTTGGCAACTGCTCGCTTAATTGACGAGAGTAAATTAGATCTTACCAAAGTTTTAGCCTTATCTATCGTTAAAATTAAGAACCTTAAAAATGGAGCTACGATGACCTATCAATTAGTAGCCGAAAGTGAAGCTGATTTAAAGTCAGGTAAAATTTCTGTAAAGTCTCCTATTGCTCAGGGTTTATTAGGTAAATCCGTTGGTGATAAAACTGAAATCGAAGTTCCAGCAGGTAAAATAGAATTTGAGATCTTAGAGATATCTCGTTAAGATAATAACTTTATGAGTATTTTTTCAAAAATCATTAAGGGCGAAATTCCAGCACATAAAGTAGCTGAGACCGATAAATTTCTTGCGTTCTTGGATATTAGCCCATTGGTTATGGGGCATGTACTAGTCATTCCCAAAACAGAAGTAGATTATATCTTTGATATCGAAGATAACACCTATATGGAATTAATGCTTTTCGCCAAACAAGTGGCTAAAGCTGTGAAAATAGCTTTTCCTTGTAAAAAGGTAGGGGTTGCAGTAATTGGATTAGAAGTGCCACATGCACATATCCATTTAATTCCGATGAATCAAGTAAGCGATATGAATTTCGCCCAACCTAAACTTTCTCCGAGCGATGCCGAACTAGCCGCAGCTGCTCAAAAAATAGTAGCAGCCTTAAAATAGGGCTGCTGCAATTCTTTTTGTAGGGTTAGGGTTACTCATGGTATAAAAATGCAATACCGGAGCACCTAATTTTATAAGCTCTTGGCATTGTGCAATCATATGTTCAATACCCACTTCTTTTACTTCAGCTTCAGATTTACAAGCCTGTATAGCTTCACTTAATTCTTCTGGAATATCAATGTGAAATATTTTAGGCAAACTCACTAACTGCTTAGAACTTGTAATTGGTTTTAATCCAGGGATTATAGGAACATGAATTTCATGCTCTCTACACTTTTTCACAAATTCAATATATTTCTGATTATCATAGAACATTTGGGTTACAATAAAATTGGCCCCCTTATCTACTTTTTTCTTTAAGAATTTAAAATCACTTTTCAGATTAGGCGCTTCGAAATGTTTTTCCGGATAACCCGCTACCCCGATGCAAAAATCTGTTTTAAAGGCCTCATGATCTTCATGTAAATATTTACCCTGATTCATATTGACCACCTGTTGTAACAGATCAGAGGCATAGTTATGCCCTCCGGCCGTCGGTATAAAATTAGTATCAGCCTGGCGGGCATCCCCCCTCAACACCAATACATTATCTATCCCTAAAAATTGTAAATCGATCAGGGCATTTTCAGTTTCTTCTTTAGTAAAGCCTCCACAAATTAAATGCGGCACCGCATCTACTTTGTATTTATTCATAATGGCGGCACAAATGGCCACAGTACCTGGTCTTTTGCGGTAGGATATTTTTTCTAATAAACCGCTTTCGTGTTGCTTGTAGATGTAATCTTCCCGATGATAGGTTACATCTATAAAAGGAGGTTTAAATTCCATTAAAGGATCAATAGCATCATAAATGGAATGGATGCTTTTGCCTTTAGTAGGGGGCAATAATTCGAAGGAGAATAAAGTTTTGCCACCTGATTGCGCAATATGATCGGTAATTTTCATGAAATTAATAATTTAATTGAGGTGAGAGCCATTTTTCTGCCATTTCAAGGGAAATGCCTTTTCGCTTAGCATAGTCTGCTACTTGGATAGCATCTATTTTTCCTAAGCCAAAATAACGTGCTTCAGGATGTGCGAAATATAAACCTGATACGGCTGCGGTTGGATACATAGCATAACTTTCCGTGAGCTTTAAATCAATTTCTGATGTGGCATTTAATAAATTGAAGATGGTACCTTTTTCGGTGTGTTCTGGGCATGCAGGATAGCCTGGAGCAGGTCTGATACCTGTATATTTTTCAGCTATTAGCTCTTCATTTGTCAAATTTTCATCCAGTGCATAACCCCAATATTTCGTACGGACTAAGGCATGTAATTTTTCAGCAAAAGCTTCGGCTAATCTATCTGCTAAGGCCTTTACTAAGATGCTATTATAATCATCATGCTGGGCCTCATAAAACGCCACCAGTTCGTCGCAACCATCACCTGCAGTTAAGGCAAAAGCCCCAATATGATCTTTAATACCATTACCTTTTGGCGCAATAAAATCGGATAGGGCATAATAAGCTTGTCCAGCAGTTTTTTCCGCTTGCTGGCGCAAGGTATAGAAATGAACATTTTCCGCTGAACCATGAACAGTTAAATCATCTGCCTTTAAATGGCTAACCGGTAAATCAAGTTCGATATCATCACCTACTTGAGCTGCTGGCCAAAACCCAAAAACAGCATGTGCTTTTAGTTTTTTATGCTGAATAATATCATTTAATAGGAGCTGGGCATCGTGATATAACTTTTGAGCCTCTACACCCACATATTTATCTTCAAAAATTTTAGGATAACTGCCTCGCAGTTCCCAGGTATGAAAAAAAGGTGTCCAGTCTATATAATCCACTAATTCCTCCAATGGGTAATTTCGCAAAGTTTTAGTCCCTATAAATTGTGGGGCCGGAGCAATCTGTTGGAAGTCAGCTTGGAAGCGATTGGCTCTAGCTTCCTCAAGGGTTTTAAATCGTTTATCTGTTTTTTTATTTAAATGCGCGTGGCGTGTTTTTTCATAGTCAGCTTTAATATCCGCAATATAAGTCGCTTTGGTTTCAGCATTCATTAATTGGGCACAAACCGTTACACTTCTAGATGCATCTAAAACATGAATGGCGGCACCAGAATATTGAGGCGCTATCTTAACAGCTGCATGTATTCTAGAAGTAGTTGCCCCGCCAACAATAAGAGGAATATCTAATCCTGCTCTTTCCATTTCTTTGGCAAAATGCACCATTTCATCCAAAGAAGGCGTAATTAAACCACTTAAGCCAATAATATCAGCTTTAATGTCAATTGCTTTAATGATAATATCTTGGGCGGGTACCATCACCCCCATATCGATAACTTCAAAATTATTGCAAGCTAATACGACTCCTACAATATTTTTTCCAATATCATGCACATCTCCTTTAACTGTAGCTAAAAGTACTTTGCCCGCGGAACTCTGGGTTGGATGATCAGCAGATTTTTTTTCTAATTCAATAAATGGCAAAAGGTAAGCCACTGCTTTTTTCATTACCCTTGCCGATTTAACTACTTGAGGTAAGAACATTTTGCCCGCCCCAAATAAATCGCCTACAATGTTCATCCCATCCATTAATGGACCTTCAATTACTTGGATTGGTCTGTCATACTTCAAACGCGCTTCTTCTACATCCATATCCAGATATTCAATAATACCTTTCACTAAGGCATGCGATAATCTTTCTTCAACTGATCCTTGACGCCAAGCCTGATCTTTTATTTGAACCTTCCCAACTTGTTTGATGTTTTCAGCAAATTCTACTAGCCTTTCGGTAGCATCTGGCCTTCTGTTTAGTAGCACATCTTCTACCTTTTCTTTTAATTCAGGTGTAATTTCTTCATAAACTTCTAGCATTCCAGCATTTACAATACCCATATCTAAACCCGCTTGAATAGCATGGTATAGAAAAGCTGAATGCATGGCTTCTCTCACGGTATTATTGCCTCTAAAAGAAAAAGATATATTAGATATTCCCCCGCTCACTTTAGCTAAAGGTAGATTGGCTTTAATCCAACGTGTAGCTTCTATAAAATCTACGGCATAATTTTGATGTTCTTCTAAACCTGTTGCAACTGTCAGAATATTCGGGTCGAATATAATATCTTGAGGAGGGAATCCACATTCATTTACTAAGATGTGGTAGCTCCGCTCACAAATGGCGATGCGTTTTTCTAAATTATCGGCTTGTCCATTCTCATCAAAAGCCATCACGACCACTGCTGCCCCATACTTTAATATTTCTCGGGCTTGGTTTTTAAAGTTTTCTTCCCCTTCTTTTAATGAAATAGAATTTACAATACCCTTCCCTTGAATACATTTCAACCCAGCTTCTATAACAGACCACTTTGAAGAATCTATCATAATCGGAAGTTTAGCAATATCAGGCTCGGAAGCAATGAGATTTAAAAATTTAACCATGGCTGCTTCAGAATCTAACATGCCTTCATCCATGTTTACATCTATGATTTGTGCTCCGCCTTCAACTTGTTGACGAGCTACGGCTAAGGCTCCTTCGAAATCGCCACTCAAAATAAGTTTAGAAAATTTTGGGGATCCGGTAATATTAGTTCTTTCGCCAATATTGACAAAATTGGAATGCGCTGTAATCGTTACCGGCTCTAACCCACTTAAACGTAAATATGGATCTATTGTGGGGATTTCACGGGGTTTAGCTTTTTTAGCTACTTGCGCAATGCATTTAATATGTTCAGGACTGGTGCCACAACAACCTCCCACTATATTTACAAAGCCCGCATTTATAAAATCATCTATAAAATGTGCCGTTTGATGAGGAAGCTCGTCATAGGCACCAAATTCATTGGGTAGACCTGCATTTGGGTAGGCAGAAATAAAGCACGGCGCTTTTGCGGAAAGTTCCTCTAAATGCGGTCTCATATCTTTGGCCCCCAGCGCACAGTTCAAACCAATACTTAAAGGCTCAGCATGTAAAATGGATTGTAAAAATGCTTCGGCTGTTTGGCCAGATAAAGTTCTACCAGATGCATCCGTAATGGTGCCTGAGATCATGATCTCAATTTTTTTACCTATTTCCTGCTCGTAATTCTTAATCGCTTTAATGGCTGCTTTAGCATTCAGGGTATCAAAAATGGTTTCAATTAATAAAAGATCCGCTCCCCCTTCCACTAAGCCCTTAACCTGTTCAGTATAAGCCCCTAAAAGTTCATCAAACGTTATAGCTCTATATCCCGGATCATTAACATCAGGTGATAAAGAAAGTGTACGATTAGTAGGACCAATGGCACCAGCGACAAAGCATTTACGTTCAGGATGTTGAAGCATAAATTCAGTCGCTGCGGCACGAGCTATTTTTGCGCCTTCAAAACTCAACTCATAGGCAAGATCTTCCATTTGGTAATCTGCCATCGAAATTCTTTGGGTGCTAAAGGTATTGGTTTCAATGATATCGGCTCCTGCTTCCAAATAAGCTAGGTGAATTTCTTTGATGATTTGAGGTTGGGTGATATTTAATAAATCATTATTACCCTTCAAATCACATGGATGATCTTTAAAACGCGTGCCTCTGAAATCTTCTTCAGTTAATTCATAACGCTGGATCATAGTGCCCATTGCACCATCTATAATTAAAATATTCTTTTCTAATTCGGATCTAATACTCATTTTTTATTTATAGGATAATAGGCTTATATCCTGAAAGGAAGATCAATTTAATTGATCGAACTTATCTTTCCCAAGCTTTTTGTTTGTCCTAGGTTAGAATTTAGCACCTTGTAAGTACAGGTTGCTAAGACTTCATCGGGTCTAATCCCTCCGCCTTTCCTAATAAGCACTGCAAATTTGCAATATAAACCCTGTATTTCCAAAAAAATTAAGGAAAAACCAAATAAAATAACAAAGGCCCCCTCAAAATGAGGGGGCCTTTGAAATAATGTTTTGTGAATTTAATTTTTATTTAGTTTCTTCTATCGCCGAAAATACGTAATAAGTAGATGAAGATATTGATGAAATCTAAGTATAAAGTTAAGGCTGCAATGATACCTGCTTTTTTAGCATCCACATGTAATTCTGTTTCGCCCGATAACTCATAGCCCTGCCCAAAGCGTTTTATTTTCTGGACATCGTAGGCGGTTAATCCTGTAAAAATGGCCACGCCTAAAAAGCTTAAAATATATTCCATAGTAGAACTGCCCATAAACATATTGATTACAGATGCTATTATAAGTCCGATTAAACCAATGAATAATAAAGAGCCAAATTTAGTTAAGTCTACATTTGTGGTATAGCCCATAAAGGCCATTAAGCCAAAAATAGCGGCTGCAGATATGAAACAAACTACAATGGAAGAGGTTGAATAACGCATTAATAAAAAGCTTAAACTCAAGCCCATTGTAACTGAATAGCCAACAAAAAGAGCAATTAAAGCTGGGTAAGAAAGCTTACTTAATGCAAAGCTCATCGTGAGGACTAAAATTAAAGGTGCAAACTGCACCGCAAAACCTAATCCACTTAAACCAGTAGGTTCACCAGCTTCATTTAAGCTTACTAAACCACTGATAAAACTTGGGTTAGAAATAAAAATATAGGCAGATACTGCTGATAAACTCAAGGCTACAAACATCCATAGGAAAACTTGCGCAAAGAATTTTTTAGCCACTCTTCCTTCTTCTAGTTGAATGACATTGGGATCTTGATAATTATAATTTTGTGTTTCCATTTTAGATTTTAAATAAAAGCGTGAAAATTATTTGGCTGATTAAAAATAAAGTATTCGCAAAAAGTTAAATTTACTCAAATTGGAGCGTTAATACAACCTTTTTTGAAGCTGTTCTTCCACTTTTTTGTAAAATTGTAGAGGCTTTAAGGTTCTCCAAGGCAAATGATCTAATTCTCCTCCAAAATTTATATAGTAATCGATGTTGTTAGATTTAAATTCACGCACCACGTGTTCATTAAAATTTATGCCCGCAATCCATCCATCTTCCACCTCCTGAAACCACTCTTCGTAATAACTATCATCTGAGGCATGAAAATTCAAAACATTTTCTCCTATGAGAATAAATTTATTAATGCCTTCATCCATCATCAGTTCAATGATTTCTCGCTTTAAAATCATAATATCATTGGTGATTGCATCATTCCATTCCCCTATAAATTCTAGGATGGCGTATTGCCTATCATAGTCGGCATATAGCACTTTCAGATATAAAGTATTAGAGCCAAAAGTATCCCATTGGGGATGAATTAAGAAATTGTATAATTGCTTATCAAAATAGAATTCTGAATACTCCGTATTGTAAAAAGGAGATCGCTCATCTTCGGCAGCAATATAATCATCTCTCCATTGGTAATAAGGTTCAATAACGTGCATAAGTAATTCTTGAAGCTAAAAAAAGCGGCCCATTTAAGCCGCTTTCCATTATTTTATAATTTTGCCAGCCTCTACAGCTCTCCGCACACTTCCGTGAAGTTGTAAGAGTTCTGCAGCTTGAGACTCCTCAATGTTAAGCTCATTCATAACCATTTGAGTGCCTCTATCTACTAATTTATGGTTAGTTAATTGCATATCCACCATTCTATTTCCTTTCACTCTACCTAACTTTACCATTACCGTAGTACTTAGCATATTTAATACCAATTTTTGAGCAGTACCTGATTTCATACGCGTAGAACCTGTTAAAAACTCAGGCCCAACAACTACTTCTACTGGAAAATCTGATTCTGCCACAACAGGGCCCCCTTGATTGCAAATAATGCAACCAGTTAAAACGCCATGTTTACGTGCAGTGTTTAATCCACCCACCACATAAGGGGTAGTACCCGACGCGGCTAATCCGATTAAACAATCTTTATCTGTAATATTATATTCTTGTAAATCAATCCAAGCTTGGGCAGCATCATCTTCCGCAAATTCTACAGCTTTACGAATGGCTGAATCACCTCCTGCTATAATGCCTACCACAGTATCAAAACTCACCCCAAATGTAGGCGGGCACTCAGAGGCATCTACCACCCCTAATCGGCCACTTGTACCTGCCCCAATATAAAATAAACGGCCCCCATTTAACATTCTTTCTGCTACAGCAGATGTTAACTTTTCAATTTGTGGAAGGGCTTTTTCGACAGCTAAAGGAACCCCTTTATCTTCATTATTTATGCCTGTCAGAATCTCCATTACAGACATTTTATCGATGTCTTTATAATTTGATTCTTGCTCGGTTACTCTAATCATTTATATATAATTTGGGCGTAAAGGTCGTTAAATTTCTCTAAATTTTTAAAAATTTTGAACTTTGCTTAATGGGTCTTCAAATTCTGGCTTTCTAATCTACTTTTCAAACATATTTTTCAATGGATTGTTAAAATATTAGTACTCTGACAATTAATCTTAAAATTTTGAACGAAAATTTTAGGTTTAATGCACGTCTATTATTAATTTTGTGTGGTTCTCAGGAAATGAAAAAATCTACCCGTTTTAACTTTGTATATGCCTTTTTTCTTGCTCTCATCTTAATTTTGGGGATGATCTTGGGGGTACGTTTTCTAAAAGATCAAGGATATACCATTCAAAAGCCCAATCAAGCCAATACAAATTCCGATAGACGCGTAGCGGATATTTTAAGTTTAATCCAGAATAACTATGTGGATGAAGTAAATTCAGATACGCTTCAAAATATGCCCATTGATAGCCTACTTCAACAATTAGATCCTCATAGTGTTTATTTGCCCGCAGAAAAAGCCTATGCCATGAGTGATGATTTGGAAGGTAATTTTGAGGGGATAGGGGTAGAATATTATATTTTAAATGATACGCTTTTTATTACCAATGTCGTAAAAGATGGCCCAGCCTTTAATGTAGGATTAAAAGTAGGGGATAAAATTTTAAAAATTGATACCGTGCAAGTGAGTGGGCGATCCTTACCTCAAAAGGATATGATGGGACGTTTAAAAGGTAAAAAGGGTTCTCAGGTTCAAGTTGTGATCGCTCGAAGGGGATTTCCACAAGCTATTCCTATGTTAATCAAAAGAGGAAAAGTGGAAGTTAATTCTGTAGATGCCGCTTATATGCTGAATGCTGAAACTGGCTTTATCCGAATCAGTAAATTTGGCGCCAATACAGAAAAAGACTTTGTAGAAGCATTACGAGGGCTAAAGGCCAAGGGTTTAAAAAAGCTGGTATTGGATTTAAGAGACAATGGAGGCGGGTATGTAACTTCAGCCACTTCCTTAGCTAATCACTTTTTTGAGCAAGATAAGCTCATCATGTATACCCAAGGTCGAAATGAACCTCGTACTGATTATTTTACTACCGGGGGAGGAGAATTTGAACAAGGTAAATTAGCGGTATTAATCAATGAGAATTCAGCCTCCGCTGCCGAGATTATTGCAGGGGCAATACAAGATGGCGATCGGGGGATTATTATAGGACGAAGATCATTTGGGAAGGGTTTAGTGCAAGAACAATTTCAGTTAGATGATGGGTCGGCTTTAAACCTTACAGTAGCCCGCTATTATACACCTTTAGGTAGAAGTATTCAGAAATCTTATAAAAAGGGCTATACGGCTTATAAACAAGAATTAGAAGAGCGCTTTAATGATGGAGAGCTAACCCAGCCAGATGGAAAGAAGGTAGATAGTTTACAAAAAGGAACTGTATATACCACGCCGGCTGGTAAAAAAGTATTTGGGGGAGGTGGTATTACACCAGACGTCTTTATAAAATTAGATACTACGGGATACACCAAACTCTATGGAAAACTCTTAGACGAGCGAATTTTATTCGATTATACTTTTGAAATCTTGGTAAAACGCTATTCAGCTAACAATTTAAATCAATCATCTAGTCAATTTCAAATCTCCGAAACTGACTGGAAAGACTTTATAAAATACGCACAAAATAAAGGTGTGAGCGCTAATTCTAAAGTATTCGAGCCATCCAAAACCCTAATTTTAAGTGATTTAAAATTGATGTTATATCGCTTTTATTTTGGCGATCAAGGCTATTATCGCATAGCCAATCAAACCGACCCTATGATTAAAAGTGCCCTCAGTAAATTGCAATAATCAGCTTATTTCTGACGGAAATAAATTTGAATAGGCACCCCTGAAAAATCAAAATGCTCTCTTAATTTATTCTCTAAGAAACGTTTGTACGGATCTTTAATATACTGCGGTAAATTACAGAAGAAAGCAAACATTGGCGCTACACCATTAATTTGAGTGATATATTTAATCTTAATGAACTTACCTTTCAATGCTGGAGGTGGATAGTGCTCAATAAGTGGTAATAACACATCGTTTAATTTCGAGGTAGGAATTTTCTTCTTTCTGTTTTCATAAACCTCCATAGCCGTTTCAATAGCTTTGAAGATACGTTGTTTATTTAATACAGAAATAAAGATAATAGGCACATCAGTAAACGGCGATAACTTCGCCTTAATCTGATCTTCAAACTCTTTAATGGTTTTGTTATTCTTTTCAATTAGATCCCACTTGTTGACCAAAATCACAATCCCTTTTTTATTCTTTTCAGCTAAGTGGAAAATGTTTACGTCCTGCGATTCTAAACCTTCTTGGGCATCGATCATTAACACCACAACATCTGCTTCTTCCAAAGCTTTGATGGTTCTCATCACCGAATAAAACTCAATATTTTCTTTAACCTTGGTTTTCTTTCTTAAACCCGCTGTATCGATGAACATAAATTCATGTCCAAATTGATTATAATGGATATGGATGGAATCTCTAGTGGTACCCGCAATAGGGGTAACAATGTTTCTTTCTTTACCAATTAAGGCATTGATTAAAGAGGATTTACCTACGTTTGGACGACCTACAATCGTAATTCTAGGTAAGGTATTCTCTTCTTCTACCACATCCTCAAAATGTGTTACCGCTTGGTCTAGTAATTCACCCGTACCCGAACCAGTAATAGAAGAAATCGTGTAGATTTCTCCCAGGCCGAAACTATAAAATATAGAAGCTTCATTTTCTAAAGCCGTATTATCCACCTTATTAACTACCGTATAAACCGGCTTTTTACTACGTCTTAAAATGGCCGCAATTTCATCATCTAAATCCGTAATCCCTGTGGTAACATCTACCATAAATAAAATTACAGATGCTTCTTCGATAGCAATTAATACCTGCTCGCGTATAGCTGCTTCAAATACATCTCCCGAATTTGCTACATAACCACCGGTATCAATAACGGTAAATTCTTTATTGATCCATTCAGCTTTCCCATAGTGCCGGTCACGAGTAACACCACTAAAGTCATCTACGATAGCTTTACGACTTTCTGTGAGGCGATTAAATAATGTAGACTTGCCTACGTTAGGTCTTCCGACGATAGCGATTATGTTACTCATATTGTAATTTTAAATTGGGTATTTTCCTATAGGTATTCCGAGAAATATTGTGGGAAATGTTGCAAAGATACAGTTAATTTTTTTTACTAGTGGGTTTTGAATGGGCTTAATTTTCGTAACCAAAGTTTTTTAGATAGTTCTTTTTACTTCTCCAATCCGGAATAACTTTCACAAAAGTCTCTAAAAATATTTTTTCGCCTGTAAATTTCTCAATGTCTTTGCGTGCTTCCATGCCTACTTTTTTAAGCATTGCGCCCCCTGTACCAATTAATATATTTTTCTGTGAATCCCGCTCTACGATGATTTCAGCCGTAATTCGAATCATAGGTCCGCTTTTGCTTTCCGCCTCTTTGTAGGCTGTAATAATAACCTCGGTACTATAAGGAATTTCCTTTTGGTAATTTTGAAAGATTTTTTCTCTGATAATTTCCGACACAAAGAAACGCATGCTGCGATCCGTTAATTCTTCTTTATCAAAATAAGCTGGATGCTCCGGGATATAACTCAAAACCGTATCCAACAAACCATCTAAATTATATTGATGTAAAGCCGATATAGCGAAAATCTGTTTTGGATTTAATCGCTCTTGCCAATACTTTGTTTTCTCATCCACTAATTCTTGATTGGCATTGTCAATCTTGTTAATCAATACAATGATTGGGATTTCAGTTTTAGCAATTTTTTCAAGCACATCATTTTCATCGTGCTTTTCATTGATGTCAGTAACAAAAAGGATTAAATCCGCATCACTCAAGGCACCTTTCACGGCAGTCATCATTGCATCTTGTAATTCATACTGCGGTTTAATAATACCTGGGGTATCTGAAAAAATAATTTGATACTCCTCTGTATTCACCATTCCTAATATACGGTGACGGGTAGTTTGGGCTTTAGGTGTTATAATTGAAAGTCTTTCCCCAACTAAAGCATTCATCAAAGTTGACTTCCCAACATTTGGTTTTCCGATGATGCTTACATATCCTGCTTTGTGTGACATAAAAAAATTAAAATAAATTTGTTTTGCAAAGAAACGAATTATATCTTTGCATTCCAATTCGGAAACAACGTTAAGGATTTAACTAGAAATATCCAGATTGTATATAGTGCGGGGTGGAGCAGTTGGTAGCTCGTCGGGCTCATAACCCGAAGGTCGCACGTTCGAGTCGTGTCCCCGCTACCAAAAAAGTGTTAAGGTAAGCACTTTTAATTTTGGCCCGTTCGTCTAGGGGTGAGGACGCCAGATTTTCATTCTGGAAACAGGGGTTCGATTCCCCTACGGGCTACGGAAAAGGGATTTATCCCAGGTATTAAAAGCCGATCTGAAAAGATCGGCTTTTTTTGTTGGGGGAGCTTTGTGTTGGTGGGCAACTTTTCAGATGGTGAATTTTTAGTTGGCGATTTTTTTTATCTTGTATTTATGAAAAACATCTCTCCATTTATGAATACTGTACCTGACAGTTCCACTTTTCTTGGGATGAAACCCAAAGCGCTCTTTTTTTTCAGCGTTTTCTCTTCCGCTTTTTTTATTTTTTTAGCCTTGGATAGTCTAGTTTTTAAGTGGGAAGCTAATTGGCTTGGCGTAATTAGAGAGTTAGTAACTTTTCCCCTCATTATGTTTCAGTTTGCCTTCTTGCTTTGGTCTATTATAGAACTTTTCAAAAAGGGCTTTTCCTTTCGATCTTGGCTTTTTGCGGTATTTATAATTACCCTGATTATATGTTTTGTTATCACCTTCTCTTTCTTAGCCTAGAGGTATAATTTTTATTGCCTGAAAATCAAAAACCTATAACTTTTTCCTTTTTTAAGCTTGTAAGGCTTTAGAAAAAAAAATATCTTTGCAGACCTTATTAAAAATAGGGAATATTATATTAATTGGCCCGTTCGTCTAGGGGTTAGGACGCCAGATTTTCATTCTGGAAACAGGGGTTCGATTCCCCTACGGGCTACTTCTCAAAGGAAACACCATAACAAGGCGTTTCCTTTTTTTATGGCACTTATTTTCCTTAGAATTCCTACATTGTAGTTTAATAAGCAATAGCATTATGGATGACATCCACTTCGAGAAGCTGTTTGAGCACTTTCAAAAGTATATTAAACTAAGCCCTGCCTTTAAAGAGGAATTACAAGCCAGTTTGCATAAAATCACTTTTAAAAAGGGGGAGCTCATCCATCATGCAGATAAAATTATCAAATATTAAATCCTACCTGATTATGCGTATCTTGTAATTATAACGCATATCTGCAAACTATTGGAAACATTTTGCGTTAAATTATTGCGCACTGATTTGCAGAACAAGATAAGCTGAGCCCAAATGCCGAGCAAAACTAACCTCAACCACTTATGGAAAATGTAATCAACAACGAAAACCAATACGAAAATAAAAACGAAGATCTGATCATAGAGTTAAGGACGCTCACTGAAAATGATTATTTGGGTTTAAAGTCTTCTATGATTGAAGCTTATTCCGAATGGGAGGGGGCTTCATTTTGGGGCGAGCCGCAAATTAAAAAACTGGTTGAAATTTTTCCGGAAGGTCAGATTTGTATTTTGGTGAATGGGGCTATTGCCGGATGTGCCCTTTCTATTATCGTAGATTATGATAAGTTTGGGGATAATCATAACTATCTGCAAATAACAGGAAAATATACTTTCTCTACCCACAATCCAAAGGGAGATGTACTGTATGGCATTGACTTTTTTGTCCACCCTGACTATCGGGGGATGCGTATCGGAAGAAGATTGTATGATGCCCGTAAGGAAATTTGTGAAAGATTGAATCTCAGGGCCATTATAGCTGGTGGGCGAATTCCTTCATATAAGGATTATGCAGACACCCTCACACCTAAGGAATTTTTAAAGAAAGTAAAAGGGAAGGAGATTCACGATCCAACATTATCCTTTCAATTGGCCAATGATTTCCACGTTAAAAAAATATTAAAGGGTTATATGCCGGGGGATGTAGAATCTCTCGAATATGCTTCTCTATTAGAATGGAATAATATTTATTATCAGGAAGAGGAAGATCACCTGAATACAAAAAAATCTGTGATTCGCTTAGGTTTGGTACAATGGGAGATGAGGCCTTTTCCTAACTTAGATTCCCTTTGCGAGCAAATTGAGTTCTTTGTGGATGTGGTGAGTGATTATCAGAGTGATTTTATCGTGTTTCCAGAACTCTTCAATGCTCCATTGATGACGGCTTATAATCATTTAGGTGGGGCGGATGCTATGCGGGAAATTGCACAGAGTACCTTACCACTTCGAGACAAATTTATAGAATATGCTATTTCCTATAATATCAACATCATCACCGGCAGTATGCCCTTTATGGAAAATGGGGTGCTCCAGAATGTAGGCTTTTTATGTCGCCGGGATGGATCGCATGAAATGTATAGGAAAATTCATCTTACACCAGCTGAAAAGCAAGCATGGGGGATGGTAGGCGGGGATACCCTAAAAACATATGATACAGATTGTGGCAAGATTGGTATTTTAATTTGTTATGATGTGGAATTTCCAGAATTGCCTAGACTACTGGCAGAACAAGGGATGCAAATTCTCTTTGTGCCTTTTATGACGGATACCCAAAATGGCTATACCCGGGTTCGGAGTTGCGCACAAGCAAGGGCTATTGAGAATGAATGTTATGTGGCTATTGCAGGAAGTGTAGGCAATTTACCAAAAGTGCATAATATGGATATTCAATATGCACAGTCGGCCGTTTTCACCCCTTCTGATTTTTCTTTCCCAAGTAATGGGATTAAGGCGGAAGCTACACCCAATGCGGAGATGACCTTAATTGCCGATGTGGATGTAAACTTATTAAAGGAGCTACACAATTTTGGGGCTGTGAGAAATATGCAAGATAGAAGGTTAGATCTTTACAAGCTGGTGAACCACATGAAATAGCAAATGCCACCTCAAACTAAATAATCACTCAACAATTCTTCCTTCCACCTGTTATTTTAATATGAAGGAATTGATATTTAAAAATTGGGAGAGCATCTGGCATATTGCCTTTTGTTCGGTCTTAGCTTATTTAGTGTTGTTTGTGTTTATAAGGATTTCAGGGAAAAGAACCCTTGCTAAACTAACAGCATTTGATTTTGTAGTGACGGTAACTTTAGGGTCTACGCTATCCTCGATGATATTAGCGAAAGTGACTTTAGCAGAAGGCGCTGTGGCCTTAGTGCTTATTATTGCCTTGCAATATTTGTTAGCTTGGTCGGCCATGAAATCTAAAACACTCGAAAAGGTGATAAATTCTACCCCTACCATGGTTTTTTATCGGGGTCAGTTTTTAGAAGAGGCCATGCAAAAAGAGGTCTTAACCAAGGAAGAAATTTATGCCGAAATCAGAAAGTATAGGATGCTTGATGTAGATCAGGTGGAGGCTGTGGTGATGGAATTAAATGGGGAACTGACGGTGATAAAAAAGGCCCCCCAAGTAACACGCAGCTCATTAAAAGATGTGCTTACCTCAGCTTCGTAATCAACGAATTATATGAGAATTTCCAACGGATTAAATAAAAATTTCCCCCATCATATACAATTGTGCTTTGCCACTTATTTCAACCCGATCACCTTGTAGTTGGGTTTCTAAATTGCCTTTTCGTGCCGATAATTGTTGTGCTGAAAGGGAGTTTTTTTGAAGTTTATTTGCCCAGTATGGAATTAATGTTGTATGCGCAGAACCCGTTACAGGATCTTCATTGATACCTACTTTAGGTCCAAAAAAGCGCGATACAAAATCACAGTTTTCTCCAGGGGCTGTAATGATTACACCTCGTGCATCTAAGGCTTCTATGTTCAATATCTGTGGCTCAGCAGCGGCTATTTCCGTTTCTGATTCGAAAACAAGCATAATGTCCGATTTGCCTTTATAAGCGGCAAAAGGTTTAACGTTTTTAAAGCAGGCAAGATGTGAAGTTTCTAGGGGGATTGATGTAATGGTGTCAACCGGAAAATTTAAACTTAAATTGTCGCCGTTTTTTCGAACCTTTAACGAGCCACTTAGAGGGGATAAAAATTCAATTTCATCGCCTGTATAACCCTCTAAATTAAATAAAACATAGGCCGCAGCTAAGGTAGCATGACCACATAAGTCTACTTCTACTGCGGGGGTAAACCAGCGTAATTCAAATACATCTTGATGCTTTACGTAAAAGGCTGTTTCAGCCAAATTATTTTCAGCAGCAATTTGAAGTAATAATTCATCTGCTAACCATTCTTGTAATGGACATACCGCTGCGGGATTGCCTGAAAATACCTTTTCTGCAAAGGCATCTATTTGATATATTTTTTGTCTCATCCTTTGTCTAAATTACATTAAAATCATGCATTCTTATCGCTATCCTAATTTTTTTGCAATTAATTAACACCATAAAGAATAATATTATACTAAATTTTTTAAACAAAATATTAATTAGTATTATTGTATACTATTATAAGCACATGAAATATCAACTTTTAAAAGATTTAATGCCTTTGATAGAACAATTTGATGAGGAAAACAAATTAGCGAAGGATAAAATTGTAAGTAAAGACTTAAAATGCAATCCCTTAGAAGGATTTAAAACTTGGTTATTTAGTCGAAATGCAAACGGCGTTACAACCCAGACAGGCATGGACATAAATAAAGTGGAAACTGTAGATACCGATCTTGAATCCATTGTTTGGGAAGGTAAGGATGCTGGTCGCAGTCCCGAAAGTGTGATAAATACCTTAATTGTGCATATGAATAGATATGCCAAAACCTATTCCAAATCAGCAATGGTTGGCTCTGATTTTTCCAGTCAAGAAGATTTTATTTACCTAATCATTTTAAAATCTTTTGGAAGCTTAACGAAAATGGAGTTAATACGTAAAAATAAGCATGATAAGCCCGTGGGTATGCAAATCATCAATCGCCTCATTAAGCAGGGCTGGGCCGCGCAGAGAGAATCGGATTCAGATAAACGCAGTAAAGTCATTGAAATTACACCACATGGCTTAGAAGCCTTAGAAAAGCAAATGGGTCGGATTAGACAAGCTACTGAAATCGTAACTGGAAATTTAAATAGGGATGAAAAATTACAATTGATAAAATTACTTTATAAGTTAGATGTATATCACCAAGAGATTTATGATCAACAAATTGATAGTGAAAAATTACTTGATCAGGTTATGAAAACAAGACAACAGAACTAAGCTGATGCTATGAAAAAAAAGAAGCGAATAGCTGTCATTGGAGCAGGATTTTCAGGCTTATCGGCGGCCGCCTATATGGCCCAGCAGGGGCATGAGGTGCATGTTATCGAAATGCATCCCCAACCGGGAGGGAGGGCTAGGCAATTTAGTACGCCTGAAGGCTTTGTGTTTGACATGGGTCCGAGTTGGTATTGGATGCCCGATATCATTGATAATTTTTTCGCCGATTTTGGATATAAAACAGCTGATTTTTTTGAATTGAAATCACTTGATCCACAATTTGAAATGCTCTTTTCTGATTCCAAATTCCAAGTGCCAGCCTCCTATGAAGAGATGAAGGCGCTTTTTGAAGAAATTGAACCTGGTGCAGCCGCTCAATTAGATAAATTTATGCAAGCCGCCAAGTATAAATATCAGGTGGGAATGCAAGAATTTGTATATAAGCCCTGCCATCACTGGGGAGAATTTATTTCGGCTAAAATTATTAAATCAGCCTTGAAATTAGATTTGTTAAGTAATTTCAGAGCCTACGTTGCAAAATATTTCAATGATGCTCGTTTGAGGAGCCTAATGGAGTTTCCTGTTATTTTTTTAGGGGCATCCCCAGCAGCTATTCCAGCATTATATAGTTTAATGAATTATGGGGGTTATGTATTGGGTACTAAATATCCGATGGGAGGGTTTTATCAGCTGGTATTAGGCATGCAAAAAGTGGCCGAAAAGCAAGGTGCTCAATTTCATTTTAACGCTAAAGTTGAGGAGATTATTACCACATCCGATCAAGTAACGGCTTTAAAAATAAACGGTAAACTCCAATATTTTGATGGGGTGGTCGCATCTTCCGATTATCATCATACCGAGCAATTACTAAGCACTGATAAGCGAAATTATGATGAGGACTATTGGAAGGCTAAAACCTTTGCCCCATCCTGTTTAATTTATTATATAGGACTTAATTCCAAAGTGTCAAATTTGAACCATCATACACTTTTTTTTGAGCATGATTTAAATGCACATATAAGTGCCATCTATGAAGACAAAAAATGGCCCGAAAAGCCTCTATTTTATTGTTGTTGCCCTTCCAAGACAGATCCAAATGTAGCTCCAGCGGGGATGGAAAATATATTTTTATTGATGCCCTTAGCCACTGGATTGCATGATACACCTGAATTAAGAGAGCAGTATTTAAACCTGATGCTGAAAAGATTGGAAAAACACACAGGACAACAACATTTAGCAGAAGCTATCATATATAAGCGCTCCTATGCCGTCAATGATTTTATGCAGGATTATCATGCCTATGGGGGAAATGCCTATGGCCTGGCCAATACTTTAGCTCAAACAGCCGTATGGAAGCCTAAAATGAAAAATAAACATTTAAAAAATTTATTCTATACCGGGCAATTAACCGTACCCGGACCAGGGGTACCCCCTTCTATTATATCAGGTAAAATTGTAGCCCAAGAGATTCAAAAAATTAACCAAAATCAACCCTATGAAGCAGCTTTTTGATGAATTAGCCCATGAAGTAAGTAGGCGCACCACCAATAAATACAGTACCAGTTTTTCATTGGGTATCTTAGCTTTAAAACTATCTATTCGGCAAGGGGTGTATGCCGTATATGGCTATGTACGGCTAGCTGATGAAATTGTAGATAGCTTCCATGGTTATGATAAAGCCAAGTTATTAAAACGTTTGAAAGTAGAAACCTACCAAGCTATTGAAGAAGGTATTTCTTTAAACCCCATCATGCAAGCCTTTCAAGAAACCGTAAATCGATACCAAATAGATACTGATTTAATCGATCAGTTTTTGCATAGTATGGAAATGGATTTGCATAAAGTTGATTATAATTCAGAACGCTATGCCGAATATATTTTTGGGTCTGCTGAAGTAGTCGGCTTAATGTGTTTACAGATATTTACGGAAGGCAATAAAGAGCAATACAATCGTTTAAAGCC
The DNA here is from genome assembly GCA_004211595.1 of Pedobacter sp. Taxonomy (GTDB): domain Bacteria; phylum Bacteroidota; class Bacteroidia; order Sphingobacteriales; family Sphingobacteriaceae; genus Pedobacter. The sequence continues at coordinate 145,200 of SEDO01000005.1, read as the reverse complement.
TTATGCTATGAAACTGGGCTCAGCCTTTCAAAAGGTTAACTTTCTACGCGATTTAAAAGACGATTACCAATTGTTAGGCAGAACCTATTTTCCGAATATTGATATGGGCTATTTTGATAATCAGGTAAAACAAGAAATTGAACAAGAAATAGCCGCCGAATTTAAAGATGCTTTAGTGGGCATTAAGCAATTACCACCATCCTCAAAGTTTGGGGTTTACTTAGCCTATAAATATTATTTATCCTTATTTAAGGCCATAAAAAGTAAGAGTTCAGATGAAATATTAAATAATAGAATTAGGATTCCAAATGCAAAAAAAGCGTTTGTAGCAGTAAAAAGTTATATCCGTTATAAAGTAGCCGTCTTATGAGAAAGGACCTCTGCTTGATATTGCTTATACTTGTTAGTTTTCCCATTTTTAGTTGGGGACAAACTACCGATATAAAGTTTATCCGAAGTAATTATGGAGATGCCGTAGCGAATAAAGCAATTTGTTTAGAAATGATTAGAGAGCTAGAGAAAAATGTACAAGACCCACTCAAGCAAGCTTATTTAGGAGCTTTTCAAACGATTTGGGCCAAGCATGTAAATAATCCAATCAATAAATTAAGCTCGTTTAAAAATGGATGTAAGAATATTGAGCTGGCCGTACACAAAAATCCGCAAAGTGTGGAGATCCGCTTTATTCGCTATTCTGTACAAAAACACGCGCCTCGCTTTTTAGGGTATGCCGATAATTTAAAAGAAGATCAAGCCCTCTTAAAAGCTCGCTTACATTTAGTTAATTCGGACCAATTAAAAACCTATATACAAGATATTTTAAAATGATTAATGTTATCATATTACTGCTCACTTTTGGACTCATGGAGGGAGCCACTTGGCTGATTCATAAATATGTTATGCATGGGTTTTTATGGTATTTACATCGGGATCATCACGACCATAGTCATACTGGATTCTTAGAAAAAAACGATTACTTCTTTGTGATCTTTGCCCTACCCACCATTGCCTTGATGTATTTTGGGTCCCTCCAAGCTTTTAATTATTTGTTCTTTATAGGGTTGGGAATCATGCTATATGGCATGGCTTATTTTTTTGTGCATGATATTTTTATTCACCAACGTTTTAAGCTATTTACCCATACACAAAATCCATATTTTTTAGCCTTGAGGAGAGCACATAAGCAACATCATAAGCATATTGGGAAAGAAGAGGGGGAATGTTTTGGGTTTTTATTTGTGCCCCTGAAGTATTTTAAAATGTATGCTAAACCAAAGAACTCATGATGCAGTATACCTATGCCCTCATTTTATTTTTTACGGTCATCATTTGCTTGGTGGCCTCCTTTGATAAACGGGTACCCTTTTCAAAGCACTTTGATTCCTTTATTAAAGCTGCCATTATTGTAGCTATTCCATTTATCCTTTGGGATATGTGGTTTACGCATTTAGGTGTCTGGTGGTTTAATTTTGATTATACTACGGGTTTAAAAATAGGCGGCCTTCCCTTAGAAGAATGTTTATTTTTTATTTGTATCCCATTTTCCTGTGTATTTACTTATTTCTGCGTGACCAAATATTTCAACTTAAAAGCTTATGCAGCTTTTAATACCATGATAGTTTTTTTAACTGTCATCGTGTGTGCGGTAGTGGGTTTAATACATACTGATAAATGGTATACGTTTATTACGGCCTGGGTTACCTTAGGCACCGTGGTGTACCTGCATTTTATTAGAAAGGTAACTTGGATTACCGAAGCTTCAATGGTATATACACTATTAATGTTAGGTTTTTTCCCTGTAAATGGGGTATTAACCGGAACTGGATTGGAATCGCCTATTGTGAATTATAATCCCGATGAATTTTTGGGCATTCGCATCCTTACCATCCCTATTGAAGATGCTGTTTATGGCTATTCACAATTTTTATGGGTATTATTTTTTTACAAGCATTTTGAATCGCGTAAGCAAATATCTTTAATATGATTAATCGCAATAAAGTAGTACTAGTGGATGAAAAGGATACGGTATTAGCGGAGATGGATAAATTAAAGGCTCATCAGCAGGGTTTATTACATCGGGCATTTTCGGTATTTATCTTTAACAAAAAAGAGCAATTATTATTACAGCAGCGCGCCCAAGAGAAGTATCATGGAGGTGGCTTATGGACGAATACATGTTGTTCGCACCCTCAGTGGGGCGATAATGTTAAGGAGAGTGCTGAAGAACGTCTACATATGGAAATGGGTCTAGATTGCACATTGATTTACTCCCATGCATTTATGTATAAAGTTGCGGTTGAAAATAATTTAATCGAGCATGAATACGATCATGTCTTCTATGGCTTTAGCGATCAAAAACCTATTTTAAATAAAGCAGAAGTACAAGCATATAAGTGGCTATCTATTGAGGAGATTAATCAGGAATTGCTCACCCATCCCGAACAATATACGTATTGGTTTAAATTAGCCTTTCCAAAGGTAATCAAGGATTTAAAGGCTAGTGGGAAAATCTAAGTTAAGCTCCATATAAAGCACATTCCCAAAGGGGTTGTAATTATAAGGCGGAATTTCTTTAAAGCCAAGTTTTTTATACAAATTCACAGCGGGTATAAAACTTGCGAGGGTATCTAATTTAACAGCCGGATATCCTAAGTTTTTTGCTTCTTGGATTGCTAAATACATTAATTCTTCTCCTATCTGAAGCTTTCTGAAAGCTGGTTTGACATACAATCTTTTAAGTTCGGCCGTACCATCTTCTAATTTACGTATTCCAACACAACCTACAGGTATTTGATTATGCATGGCCAAAATTAAAGTCCCTTCAGGATAGGCATATTTCGTAGTTAAAGAGGCTAGTTCGGAATCAAAGCCTTGAAAGCATAAATCGAAGTCTAAGGATTCAGCATATTCTCGAAACATATTTTTCCCCTGTTCGAATTCCGAAGGGGTTTTACAAAAAATATACTCCACACTTGTCGGCTGCATAGCTCTCTTAATTAGTTACTCAAATCTACACTTATTTTAAAGTTTTGTTCGTCTAACTAATAACTTATTTTCAACTTAAGCTCTCAGTCGTTTTTTAATCGGATTTTGGTTGCAATTCAGTCGGGTTTCAGTCGGGACTCATCCGACCGAAATCCGACCGAAATCCGACCGAAATCCGACCGAAACCCGACCGAAACCCGACTGAAACCCGACGGAAACCCGACGGAAAGCATGGGAGGAATAAGCTATCTTAGCAAAACAAATTGGTACTCTTTCAACTTGGATGTATAGAGTTTAAGGGAATTTAAATCAGATTGCTTAAGTTATTGCAGAATTAAACGAGACTTCATAATTTTTTTTTAATTTTAAATTGATTTTAAACGAATATTTATCATGAGCATTAAAGCATCTGCCGAATTTGACTTATTAGAAGTATTAGCTAAGCGATTTCAAAAAAATATGCACCGTCATCCCAGCTTAAATTGGTCATCCATTGCTCAGCTATTAAAGGAAAAGCCAAGTTATTTAGACAGTTTGCTTGCCATGGAAGATTCTGGAGGCGAACCTGATGTAGTACAGTTTTCGAATCCCTTAACACCCGGTATTTATTTTGTGGATTGGGCGAAGGAAAGTCCAAAGGGTAGAAGATGTTGTTGTTTCGATCATGAAAGTCGGGTGAGTCGTAAAGAATATCCTCCTCAAACTTCGGCTTTGGAATTAGCGGCCGATATGGGTGTGGAAATATTGAATGCGGAGGAATATCAATTTTTACAATCTTTAGAAGCTTTTGATATGAAAACATCTTCCTGGATAGCAACGCCGGATCCGATTCGGGATTTGGGTGGAGCTTTATTTTCAGATAGGCGCTATGAGCATGTTTTTGTTTATCATAATGGGGCTTCTAGTTATTATGCTGCCAGAGGTTTTAGGGCTAAATTAAAAATAGCATCTTAGCCTCCAATGAATTCAAATTCTAATAATAAGCAGAAGCATTGGCGTTGGCGAATTGCACAATATTTTGAATCCCGATGGTGGAAAAACTATTTAAAGAGTAAGGATCCCCTAACGTATTTGAATTGGAAAAGGAATTATTGGCGAGATTTACTAGAGAAATTAAGTCCTGCTGTAAATGCTATGCAAGCCGAACATATTTTAGATGCTGGTTGTGGTCCAGCTGGTATTTTTATGCTGTTCCCGGAGGCTCAAGTAACAGCTTTAGATCCCTTAATTGAAACCTACGAAGCAGATTTAGAACATTTTAAAAAGGCCATGTATCCTCAGGTGCGTTTTGTGGGGCTGCCTTTAGAAGAGCTTTACATTGAAACCCAATTTGATTTAATTTTCTGTATGAATGCGATAAACCATGTACAGGATATTAAAGCATCTATCAAGGTATTGTATGATCATTTAAAACCAAAAGGCCAATTGGTTATGTCTATAGATGCCCATAATTTTAAGTTGATGAAACATATATTTCAGCTTCAACCTGCAGATATTTTACATCCTCATCAATATGACTTAGCGGAATATAAAGCGATGTTAACGGATTTAGGAATGGAAGTTGTGCAGGTTCATAACCAAAAACGTGAATTTTTATTTAATCACTATGTTTTAGTGGCGAATAAAAGTTGAAAGTCTGATTGGTGAGCTTTGGGGATTAAAAGGGATTTAACATGTTTTTCTAATTTAAGGTATTTTAATCCTTTATAAATTTGAATAAGGGGATAGGCTAGTGGCTGCGGGTTTGCGTTAAGCATTTTTTGAAGATTGGGATCTAAGAGTTGAGATTGAATTTGAAGTAATAGCCAATATCTAAACCAACCTAAGTGTTTAAAATATTGTTCAAATAGGTTTTTAGTATAGCGGGTATAGGCATAATTGTTTTCTAAATTGGAAACCCGCTTAATTTCCCATGCAACATAGTTGTCAGGCAGATTGTGTAGCTGCATACCGTTCGCTATATTTTTGAAAACCTCATAGATTTCCTCTTTTTCTGCTTGAGTTAAGGTTCGCTTCCAAATTTCAAAACTTTTTATGGAGTAATCGATAAGCATGGATAGTACATCTAAATAAGCCCAATTCGGAATTTTACTTCCTCTGTTGACTTCTACTTGATGATGTATTTGATTAATCTGCGATAAGGCATTTTGCGCTTTAGAAGCTGATGAAAAGACAATTTTAGCAGCATATTCAACGGTCGAAAAAAGCCTTTTAATTGGGTCTTTAGGTAGTTTTCCCGTAAAGTATAGCCAATCCACTTGTTTATGAAGAGCAAACTCAGCGGCTGAACCAGCAAATATGAGGAGAATAAAATCAGCGTCCCCCCATATTTCACGGACTAATGAGTTTTCTGGTACAAAGGGAATTTCGTTTTTCATAGGAGCCGGATGATAAATTATTTTAAAATTTATTTTCAAAATTAGGATTAATAATTAACTTTGAAAAAAAAAGTACTTTTAAAATGACATTTAAATGGAAAAGGATTATTTAAAAGATATAAGCGAAATACGAAATATGATGGAGCGGAGTTCCAAATTTTTCAGTATTTCAGGCTGGTCTGGGGTATTGGCTGGTTTGTATAGCATTATAGGTGCTTGGCTAATTTATACCTACTATCAATTTAATCCAAGTCAGGTTCAAGGTCTACATCCCGATAGTATGTGGAACATGGATATTTTATATATCGCGATAGGGGTGTTGGTATTAGCGATGTTTACTGCGTTGGTTTTATCCTTAAAAAAAGCACATAAGCAAGGGCAATCAATTTGGAATGGAACCTCCAAAAGAATGTTAAGACAAATGTTGGTGCCTTTGGTAGCCGGAGGTTGTTTCGCATTATTAAGTTTACATTATCAATTATTTGGCTTAATGGCGCCTATTACCCTTATATTTTATGGGATAGCCTTAGTGAATGCTAGTTTATTTACCTATCCGGCCATTCGCTTTTTGGGATATGTTCAAATAATATTAGGCTTGGTAGCTACCTGGCAAATTCAATTAGGGATTTTATGTTGGGTCATTGGGTTTGGCTTATTTCATATAATTATTGGTATTTATCTACAATTAAGACAAAAAGCGTGAAGTTTGATTTAGATAGTTTTCATAAAGCCTTTGAAAGTCGAATCCGTTTGGGAATTATGTCGGCACTGGCAGTTAATGAACAATTGAGTTTTAATGACTTGAAAGAGTTTTTGAACTTAACTGATGGGAATTTAGCAAGCCATATAAAAGCTTTAGAAAAAGAAGATTTTATTAATATGCATAAGAGTTTTGTGGGTAAAAAACCCTTAACTGTTTACAAAATTTCGGCAACAGGTAAAGCCGCCTTTGATTCACATTTGAAAGCATTAGAAAATTTTATAAAACATCAATCTTAATTTTTTTTATACAAACACTTTGTATTGCAAAGTACTTTTATTAAATTTATTTTATAACCATGAAAACAACAGAAAATCAAATGAACAGTTCATCCAGCGGTTTGTCCGCTACCCCTAAAAAAGCATTTTCATATGTTAAATGCATTCGAAATGGCGCTATTCCAGCCATTTTATTAGTAAGTTTATTTTTATTATCGGCAGATAAATCATTTCCAGAGTGGGGGCCGTATTGGCGATTAAAGCCTATTTTGATTGTGCCTTTTGCGGGCATGCTTGGTGGGGGAATATTTGCTTTCTTAGATAACTTTGCCTTGAATATGGGATGGAGTAGGGCTTTATTTATTTTTTTAAGTGGGCTAGCTTACCTAATTTGTATTTGGCTAGGTTTTGTATTAGGCTTTAATGGTACTTATTGGAATTAATCAATACAAAAATGAAAGAATTAATCCTTAAAAATTTGGAAGACGCTCAAGGTTTAGAAGCACTTTACCAAAGTGATAGAAAGGCTTTTAAAGCAGCTTTTCAAGAATTATATCCAGGCTTTGTTATTTCACCTTTATTGGAATATTGGGAAGTTCGGTTAAATTATAAAACCAATGTCAATTATTTTCAAGATCAAAGAACTGTTTGGGCACTTTTTGGGATTGCCGTTTTAACAGCCTTTATTGTTAAAATCCCCACGTTTTTTAATATCGATTATGATTTTTTCTATCCTCGAAATATTGGCTTTATGGTATTCTTGCCCTTATGTTTATTTTTTGCTTGGAAATTTAAGGCATCATGGCAGATTCGGATTTCGATTTTGGGCTTATTTGTAGTTTCTGCTATTTATATAAACTTGCTGCCACAGAATAATCAAAGTGATACTTTTGCTTTGGCTTGCATGCATTTAGTCTTGTTTCTTTGGTCCAGTATGGCCTTCCTATATGGCGATCGCTTATTGTCCTTGTGGGATAGACGGATGGAGTTTTTAAAGTTCAATGGGGATTTAATTGTGATGTCGGCTTTATTAGTTCTTGCTGGCGGGATATTATCAGGTATCACCATTGGTTTATTTCAAGTGATAGGGTTTTCTATAGATCACTTTTATTTTGAACATATAGTGCCTGTAGGCTTGTCATTAGTGCCTTTATTAGCCAGTTATTTGATTCAGGTTAATCCTCAATTGGTGGATAAAATTTCTCCTTTAATTGCACGTATATTTAGTCCTGTAGTTTTGGTGATGCTTTTTGCTTATTTAGTGGCCATGAGTTTCTCTGAAAAGAATCTCTATACGGATCGGGAGTTTTTACTGATTTTTAATATTCTATTGATAGGAGTAATGGCTATAATTTTCTTTTCGCTTTCCGAATCTTATAAGCAAGGGACTTCTAAAATACAGGTTTGGATTTTATTTTGTCTAGCTATTTTAACCATCATCGTAAACTCTTTTGCTTTGTCGGCTATATTATTCAGAATTGATCAGTATGGCTTTACACCGAATCGTTTGGCGGTATTAGGAAGTAATTGTTTAATGTTAGTGAATTTGGTGCTTTTAAGCTGGCGTATGTTTCAAAGTATAAAAGGCAATCGCGAGCGATCCGGGATTGCCTTAATAATAGCGCAGTTTATTCCACTTTATTTGGCATGGGCCATGTTGGTGGTTTATGTATTTCCGATTTTATTTCAGTATAAATAAGGTAGGGTTTATTTTTTTTTCGGTTGACTTAAAATTTTGTGCAAGAAACTTGCAGTGGCTTCAGACACCTTCACCAAGTTTGAAAATTTCATCCAATGGTGGGTGTCATCAGGAATGACTAAATATTCATAGGGGAATTTCTTTTGTTCAAAGCGGCGAGCTAAATCGCTACTCTGACTAAAAGCGACATTGCGGTCATCATCTGCATGAATGAGCAAGGTGGGAGATGTCCATGTAGCGAGATAAGTTAGGGGTGAAGCCTCGATGAGTTTACGAGCTGCTTCGGCTGCATCCGGGGCGGGCTCCCGGTCGGGTACTGGATTATTAAAACGATTATTAACCCCATGGATGTCTACACCAACTGCAAACCTTTTAGAATCTTTACCTAAAGCAAGCGCTACCAAATAGCCACCATAAGAACCTCCGTAGATGCCGATTTTATCGTCATCTACGTTATTTTGTTTAGCTAACCAATCCCCTGCAGCTTTTATATCCTGATATTCTGAAGCGCCTTGGGCTCCGGCATAGGGAGGTTTATGAAAATCATAACCATAACCTATCCCTAATCTATAATTGACACTTAAAACAACATATCCTTGGCTGGCTAAATACTGATTTAGGGCATAGTTATATGCGTAGTAATCCATGTAATGCCATCCCAATAACATTTGCCGTTGTGGACCGCCATGTACATATACTATAGCAGGTTTTTTTCGGGGTCCAGATTTAGGCGTAAAGAGTTGCGCATAAATAGTGCCTCCATCAGGGGCTTTAAATTGAACAGCAGTAGGGGTAATCATTTGACTTAGTGGAAATCCTTCAGGAATTAAGTTTTCCCCTAAAATTTGAGTTTTTTTATTGGGGATATTTAAGACGCTTGGCAATAATGGTCGTTGCGCTGTAGAGCTTAAGAAAGCTATTTGCTGCATATTTCCAATATATTGAGGATAAACTTGGATCCCTTCTCCAAAAGTGAGGGCTTCCATATCGGGCTTATCGATGGATACTTGATAAAGGTGCCGACGGTCTAAATCATGCTTGTCCTTACCTGTATTAGCACTGAATAAGAGTTTTCTTTTATCGGGGCTCAATTTTACATGCTCCACCATAAAATTACCTGGAGTTAAAAGCGTTTCATTATTGCCATCGGTATCGATAGCATATAAATGAGGCCATTTATCTTGATAGGAAGTAAAAATGAGTTTATTTTGCGCCCAGAGTAAGTTTGCGCCTCCTGTTACACTTGGAATATTTGATTCTGGGTTGTTTTTAGCTGTCCAGATAGATTTTCCCACGCCCAAGGCTACATTCACTCGCCAAATGGACCAAGGTATGGATTTGGCTTTTAAAATGGAATCAGGTGCGCCTCCTGAAGCAGGGGTTCTGATAAAAGCAATTTCATTCCCATCTGGAGACCAGCGAGGAGAATTATCTTTGGCAAATGCCGGTAAAAGCCATTGAATAGGCGTAGAATCATCTTGAAATATACCGATAAAAGCATGCGTGTCTCGTTGAGAGACAAAGGCTAATTTTTTACCATCTGGACTCCATTGTGGACTTGTATTATTGCCTCTGGCATAAAAGTATTGACGAGCTGGGCGAGTTCCATCAATAGGAACTACCATAAATTGTCCGCCTTTACTAAATAAAACTTGTTTGCTATCGGGAAATATATGGGCTTGATCACCTTCTGCTAATATATTTACTCTGCCCCCTGAAAAAGGAATAGACATGATTTGCACCTTTTGAGGGACGGGCATAGAAGCGGCTTGTACGGGAACACTAGCTTCTCTAGAACTATGATCTCCCCCTCTTACAAATACTAGCCAATTTCCATCTTCAGAAATAGTTAATCCCGAAATTTCTTGTCCATCATCCTCATTAAATTCAGTTATTTTACGGGGACTAAAATTTGGCCCCTCGGCAATATATACATTCCTCTTTCCCATTTCATTCATCGCCCAGGCCATTTTGTTGGATTTGGGAGAGGTGGTGAGTTCGGATGGAAACGGAAATTCTAAGGCAGATTTAAGATTGAAATTTTGAGCCCAAAGGAATATTGGGCAGAGCATTAAGATAGCAAAAACTAAGCTTCTCTTTTTCATATAGGATCTGTTAATGTAAATAGGGCTAACAAAAAAAACCTGAGTTAAACTTAGGGTTTTTTTGTTAGCATCATTTAGCTTATTTGTAAAATTATTGATCCCACCAAAGCCTTGTGGTTCTAGGTGGATCATTAGGCACATTAGCGCCATTTTTATTACGTTCGGCCACTAAAGGATAATCCAGTCTCCTTATAAACGAAGGTAATACTGCACCAACTGGAAGCGTGAAATCTTTATAATTAAAATTATTTCTGCGCACATCATTGAATGCTTCTGGATTTAAATAGGTAGCTATATACTTTTCTTTAAAGATTAACTCTTTGGTTAAGGCTGCTGCACCTACTGCTACCGATGGATCAGCCAGATAAACTGCTTTTTCGGCCGCTGGCACTTGGAGCTTATCCATATTAGCAGCAATCCCAGCTAGGTAGGCATTATACGCTCTTGTTTTATCGGTGTTAAAGGCTGCCTCAGCTTCGATAAATTTTAATTCTGCAAAGGTCATAATCAATAAAGGAGAGGTATCAGATGTCCAAGGAGAACTAATGGCAATATAATTTTCGTCCTTTATAGTATTATTTCCAGGGCCTTTATTGCCAGCTCCATTAGTCGTACCAATGTATACGCCATTTACCGTTAAATCGGTAATCTTTTTAATCCGAGGGTCTAATATACCGTAGGTTTTGCCATTTAAATGATCAATGAATTGTTCTGATAACCAACCGCCTAAAGTTAGGGAGGCGTTATTTCTAGCCACAGTGGCCCAATTATTTCGGGTTGGAAAAGTGGCCATACCGGCATCATCTGCATTTGATACAAAAGATTTACTTACAGCATCCAATACATTAGCAGCACTAAAGGTGTTAGTTTTACTTACTTTAATCAACATTCTAGCTTTTAAGCCTTGGGCAAGTTTTAACCAGTTAGCCCTTTGATTCGCCGCTCCAGTTGCGCCGTAAATTAAATCACTCGCCGTATTTAATTTAACAGTTGCGTCGGTTTTAGAAAGTTCTACGATAGCTTCATCTAATAGAGCTAATGCAGCCGTATATACAGCTTGTTGATTATCATATTTAGGATAGAAGTTTTTGGGATCAAAAGCTTCTGAATAAGGGATATCTCCCCAGAGATCATTGGCTAAATTTAAATTATAGGCTAACATGACGTTTGCAGCTCCAATGTATTCACTCGAACTTTCCTCTATAGCTGCAGCTTTCAATTGCTTGAGATCGGCCATGGCGAAATAAATAGCATCCCACATACCAGAGAAATCTATGGTTTCATAAATATCACTAGCTGCGTTAGCTGTAGGGTTTGCTGTATATTGCACATATGGTGCTGTGTTAGCAGCCACAGTATAACTATTGATACCCATCTTGCTCGTACTGGTGGCCAGTAGAGCCGCTAAGGTAGGTTTGGTGACTTGATTAGGATTCTGATTTAACTCATCAAAATAGTCTTTTTTACAAGCTGTAAAAACTAAACTGGAGGCTAAAAGTACAAAGAACCCGGTTTTATATATATTTTTCATTTTCGTCTATTTAAAATCCAACATTAATGGTAAATAAGAAACTTCTAGCTGCTGGATAGGTAAAACCTGCGGAACCATCCACATTACTTCCACTATCCGCTGATATTGATTCTGGATCTAAACCATAGTATTTTGTGTATAGCCATAAATTATTGCCAGTTACCGAAATGGAAGCATTACGGATGAAACTTTGAGGTAACCATTTACCTGGTAGATTATAGGAAAGAGATGCTGAACGTAGTCTAATCCAAGAAGCATCTTGTACAAATGGTTCTGACAATACGCGGTGATAAAGGCGATAGTAGCCTTCTCCATAGTTTACCCCATCAGGACCAACTCCTTGTCCAAGCCATACTTGTTTAGTATTCGGGGAACCATCTGCTAGACGGCCCTCAAATACTTTAAAGGATCTTCTATCAGTGGTATAATCAGCAATCCCGAAGGCGGAATTAAAGTTCTCTAAACGATTGAACTTTTGGTGTCCCCAGCGGCCATCAAATAACGTAGATAAGGTAAATTGCTTATAGGTGAAGTTGTTGGTAAAACCGGCAATCCATTTAGGTTGACTATTTCCTAATAATTTTTGTCTGGTTAATGAGGAAATTGGGAAACCGTTAGCGCCAATTAATAAAGGAAGAGATTTATCCGTTACATTCGGATCTTCAGGTTGGGTGCCATAATATCTTAAATAATAGGATCCATAAATATTACCGTATGGCTGACCTTCTACTAATTTAAAGTTTACTGGCGAGTTGATATAACCTCCAGTAGCAGCTCCATAGGTAATTGGGGCACCATCTTTTAACTTAAGAACGCGGTTTCGATTGGCTGAAAAATTTAAGCCTGATTCCCAGCTAAAATCACGGGTTTGTAAAGGCGTTCCGTTAATGACTAATTCTATCCCTTTATTACGGATGGTACCAGCATTGATTGAAGCGGTTACATAGCCCGTAGCAGAAGTAACATTGGCCCGAATAATTTGATCTTTACTTAAAGAATAATAGTAACCAATATCAAAGCTTAATCTGTTTTTGAAAAATGCCATTTCTAAACCCACATCGTAGGTATCTGTAAATTCAGGTTTCAAATTTGGGTCACCTAAGTTAGCGGCAATTGTCAAGCCCGTAACCCCAGTTGGTAAACCTGTGTAATTAGAAAATCCAGTAGATGTAGAATAAGGAGCGGCATCTTTTCCAATTTGCGCATAGGATACTCTCAATTTACTTTGATTGATAAATTCAGGGAGTTTTATATGGTCGGAAAATACATAACTCAAACTGGCTGAAGGATAAAAGAAGGAGCGGTTATCAGGTGACAATGTAGAAGTAATATCATTTCTGCCGGTTAAAGTTAAATATAAGAAGCTCTTATAATCAAAAACGGCTTCCCCAAAAAATCCATTGGAACGGTATTGACTCAGCGATTGGGATGCCTCTAATACTTTGGCATTTACTAAACGGAAATCATTAAAGATACTTAATTGACTACCTAATACTCCAGTGCTCTTTAATTTTCTATCGTAAAGCTCAAAACCTAGGCGTAAGGTACCAGTAATGTTTTCAGTTAGTTTATGATTGAAGGTTGCTAATAAGGTCGAGTTAATCGCTCTATAAGTAGAGTTATAGTCGCCTACAAAACCATCAGCATTATCATATACATTTTCTCCAGGTAAATTTCTTCTGCCTGGGGCAGTTCTGAAACGATTATCTGTATAGGCATCTGCACCCACGCGGTAAGATAAATTAAGCCATTCAGTAGCGGCAAAATTAATGTTTAAGCCCCCAATAAAACGGTTTACATTATCTTTTAAACGATTGGTAGCTGCCCCAAATATAGGATTGTTAGTTCCTCTCCAAACTTGTAAACCATTGGGTTGTATATAGTCCCTTACATCCCATCTTCCAGAATAGTAGGTTAAACTTTCTCCAAATCTATCTGCATCATAGCGGAATCCTCCTGAGTTAGTATAGGTCATATTAATACCAGCAGTCCATTTGGGACTAATTTTTAAATCGGTATTTAATCGAGCCGACAGATTTTTATAATCTGTGAAAGGGAGCATACCGTCTTGACGGAAGGAAGAAATAGAAGAAAATACGCGAATGGTTTCATTCCCTCCCGATACGGAAAGACTATTTCTTAATTGACTTCCTTGATCAAAGGCATTTTTATAATTATCAAATAATTCATCCGGATGACTAGGATCAATTAATTTAGCTTCTGCAATGGTAGGGCCCCATGCTGGTCCTAAGCCAATTGGCGTATATACCCCTAAAATTCCTGCGGTATATTCTCTTTGAATATCTGGTGTTTTATTTATGTTATCCACCCCATAGGTAGTTGAAAAATTAGTTCGTAAACCTGTTCCACTACCTTTTTTGGTGGTGATAACGACCACTCCACTGGCACCTCTTAATCCGTATAGTGCAGTTGCAGCACCACCTTTTAAGATGTTCATGGTTTCAATATCTTCCGGATTTAAATCGGATAATCTGTTTCCTACCGAACGCGTATTGGTACCTGAACCGGATCCTTGTAAGGAGGTAGAGTTATCAATTTGAACCCCATCAATTACATATAATGGCTCATTGGAAGCACTGGCATCAATAGAGTTGATACCCCTAATTCGGATGTTAGCTCCTTGGCCAGGTCCACCTCCAACACTGGTAATAGTGGCACCAGCAATTTTACCTTGCAGCGCATTGAGTAAATTGGGTTGCTTATTGATGTTTAAATCTTCAGCATTTACCCCTTGTGCCGAATAACCTAAGGATCGGGCTTGGCGGGTAATGCCGAGGGCGGTAGTGATTTCTACCTCTTTTAGGGTTGTTTCATCTGGTTTTAGTTCTACATCTAGGGTGGTTCTATTGCCTACAGTTATTTCTTGTGTGACAAAACCTAAATAGGTAAATACTAAAATAGATTGATTGTTGGGAACAGGAATCGAATAGCGTCCATCTTGGTTAGAGATTACACTAGTTTGACTACCTTTAATTTTGATTCCGACTCCGGGAAGGTTGGTGCCATCCTCGGCGGAACTTACTTTCCCCGTTATGGTTTTAACCTGTGCAGATACAATGAGGCTAAAGCAAAATAGGAAGGAAAGTAGAAGGGAGGTAAATACTTTTCTCATATTTAATTGGTTAGTTAGTTATATGCAATTTAATTAATTAAATTTTAATATTTCCTAATTAACTTTCTGATTTTTAAGCTTTTTTTAAAGCTTATTTTTCTTATAGGGTTTATCCCAAACTAAATGTTGGGGAATTTTACATGGGAATTGTTTTTAAAAATTATAATTGTTTAATTTATGTAGTCCTTATCACATCTTTTTGAAATTGGGATAGAAACCTTTTCTCGGGGATAAAAAAATAAAATATATGGAAACTTGTTGCCATTCGGAATCTGAAAATCATACCCATGCTATATCCTCCTCTGCCCCCCTTGCAGGCGCTCCTAAGGAGCCAAAATTTTTTGCACGAGAAAATGCTCTCTTGATATTTGCTGCTTTTCTGATCATTGTTCAACAAATTTTAATTTTTGGATTTAACTTAGAGATTCCTACTGTATGGGGGTTTATAATCAACGGGATAACTTATATCTTGGCCGGTAAGGAGGTCTTGCTGCTGGCATGGAGAAAAGCTCGACGAGGCGACTTATTCAATGAGTTTGTATTGATGTCGGTGGCAACTTTAGGGGCATTTTATTTAGGGGAATATATAGAAGGTTTAGCGGTTATGGTTTTCTATTCCATTGGGGAATGGTTTCAAGAAGCGGCGGTTAAAAAAGCTAAAGGCAACATAAAAGCATTATTAGATAGTCGGCCGGAAGAGGTGGAAGTGGTAGTTGATGGGATAGTGGTTAAAAAACTTGCTGCTAATTTAAAAGTGGGTGATGTAGTTAGGGTTAAACCAGGTGAAAAAATAGCATTAGATGGGGTATTATTGTCGGAAAAGGGAGTATTTAATACGGCTGCCTTAACCGGCGAAAGTAAGCCTGATACGAAATATGCAGGAGAATCGGTGCTTGCTGGTATGTTGAATTTAAATTTATTAGTCGAGATGCGGGTCAATGCTTTGTTTGAGGACAGTAAGTTAAGTCGAATTTTGGACTTAGTTCAGGAGGCTAGTTCGAGGAAATCACAGACCCAATTATTTATTTCAAAGTTTGCTAAAATATATACTCCCATCGTATTCTTTTTAGCTTTTGCATTAGTAACTCTGCCGTATTTTTTAATTTCATCTTATAATTTTCAAGATTGGCTATATAGAGGCTTGGTGTTTTTAGTGATTTCATGTCCATGTGCTTTAGTGGTTTCTATTCCTTTGGGTTATTTTGGTGGTATCGGTCTTGCTTCCAATCAGGGTATCTTAGTTAAAGGGGGTAATTATTTAGATGCCTTGACACAATTTAATTTTTTAGTCACCGATAAAACAGGCACCTTAACTTGGGGCTTATTTGAAGTGCAAGAGGTAGGTGCCTTTAATTTCTCGGAAGCTCAATTTTTAATACTTTTAGCTAGTTTGGAAAGACATTCCACACATCCAATTGCACAAGCTATTTTAAAACATATGGGTCCCGACTTTCAAGCCGTTGATATAACGCAAGTAGAGGAGGTTTCTGGTTTAGGACTCAAAGGAGTTTGGGAGGAGAAACCCATTTTAGTTGGTAATTTTAAATTATTGGCTGATGCCGGTATTGCCTTTCCTTTGGATCTTCAGACAAAGATAGGAACCTTGGTGTTGATGGCCATTGATGGCGAATATGTGGGGTATGTAGTAATTGCAGATAAAATTAAAGATAATGCGGCTATCACGGTTACCGATATAAAGGCCATGGGTATTGAACCAGTTATGTTGTCTGGGGATAGACAGGCAGTTGTGGCTATGGTAGCTAAGGAATTAAAGATTGCTCAATATTATGGAGAGTTACTGCCTTCAGATAAGGTTCAGCATGTAGAAAAAATTAAAGCTGCGGGTAATAAGGTGGCTTTTATAGGAGATGGTATTAATGATGCCCCTGTTTTGGCTTTAGCAGATGTGGGTATTGCGATGGGAGGCTTGGGAGCTGATGCAGCAATTGAGTCAGCCGATATAGTTATTCAAAATGATAATATTTATAAAGTAGTAACCGCTATTAAAATTGCTAAACTTACTCGCAAAGTAGTATGGCAAAATATTATTTTAGCTATGAGTGTAAAAGTTGTGGTTTTAATTTTAGGTGCCGGAGGGGTGGCTACCTTATGGGAGGCGGTAATCGCCGATGTAGGGGTAGCGTTATTAGCTATATTAAATGCTGTCAGAATTCAACACAAAAGCTTTGACCATAAATAAGTTATTGGTAATAGGAAAAGCTTGCAATTTTAAATTTAACTTTTTAATTTAACGAAAAGTTAACGTTTTCAAGGAGGAGGATTTGATGAAGAAGGGAAATTATGAAAATGAACATGATCGGAATTTAGCAAATTTCGATGTATTAATTGCTAAATTAATTAATCTGGGGTCCAATTATAAACCCATTCGCACAGCTATCCATATTAGTGCATTAAAAATTATCTCTCAAAATGCTAAGAGTGCATTAAACAATGTGACTGAACTTCAAACTAGATATGATTTGGTCTTTAAGGAGCGGGAACGGTTTTTTGTACAACAGGCTTATCTAATGGGAAAAATAAAAGCCTATATTTTGCAGTGTAGCGCAATGACTGAATTAGAGCTTTATTTAGTGTCGGGCTGTAGAAAAATGCCTTTACATAAATTGGAAAAGAATTTAAGACATGATTATTTACTCAAAAATTGGAGTAAATTATTACATCTTATTAAAGTTTTGACGTATTATAATCCGCCCTCGGCTGATATGGAAATAGCCTATTTAGAAGATTTTTATAAGGATTGGTATACAAAACACCAAGAACTCAAGTCGGTGGAAGCCTATTTAAGACAAGCTTATACCATTAGAGAAGAAATTTTTTATAGAAATCGATATGGATTGGTAGCTATAGCGGCCATTGTGAGAACTTATATTAAATATCAGTTTGGTTGGAATAGTGCGATTTACAAATCAGTTATTAGCTTGCCTATTAAAAATACCCATTGGGAAAAGCAAGAAAGCTCCAAAGTGGCCGAAATTTTATAAGAAATATTCAATTTAATCATTATTTTAGGTTATTCTAAAAATTTTTAATGATATGAATCGAAGAAGTTTGTTAAAGAACTTGAGCATTACTTTTGGAAGTACCCTTGTTAGTACAGAAGTAATTGCAAAACTAGCCGAGGATACTTATAGCTATGATATTCCTACACCTTCCTTACACCAATCTGTCGCAAAGCCCATAACAGTAATAACATTAGGTGCGGGGAGTAGAGGGACGGTTTATGGGAATTATGCCGCGGCCTTTCCAGATCAGCTAAAAGTTATTGGGGTAGCAGAACCCAATACATTTAGGAATGATCGTTATGCTAAAAAACATCAAATTGCCGATACTCATCGATTCAATACATGGGAGGACGTTTTTAAACAACCTAAGCTCGCAGACGCGGTTATTATATCCATGCCTGATGATTTACATTATGAACCCTGCATGAAGGCTCTGAGCATGGGTTATGATATATTATTAGAAAAGCCTATAGCACCTACTGAAAAGGAATGTAGGGATATATTAGCATTAGCTAAAAAAACAGGTCGAATTGTGGCGGTATGTCATGTTTTGCGATATGCTCCCTATTTCGTAAAAATGAAAGAACTTATTGCCAAAGGTGCCATTGGAGAAGTTATCAGTATTCAGCACTTTGAGCCTATTGAACATACTCATATGGCACATTCTTATGTACGTGGAAATTGGCATAATTCTAAGACTACTACACCTATTATTTTAGCGAAATCTTGTCATGACTTAGATATTATTAAATGGGTTATAAATAAGCGATCTCAAAAGATTGTAGCTATGGGTGACTTAAAGTGGTTTAGAAAAGAAAATGCGCCACAGGGTAGTACAGCAAGGTGTACTGATGGCTGTGCTGTTGAACGCACTTGCCCATATTCAGCAATAAAGGAATATATAGATAGAAATTCTAGAACCTTTGTTTTAGATATCCCGGAAAATGTTAATGATCGTAAAGCAGCTATTCGAGAGAAATTAGAAACTACCAATTATGGCCGATGTGTTTATAGGATGGAGAATGATCAACCAGACCATTATGTGACGAGTATTCAATTTGAGGATTCTGTAACAGCTAATTTTTCTATGGAAGCTTTTACGGCTTATCACGGCAGAAGAACGCGTATTATGGGTTCTATGGGAGATTTAGTTGGTGATATGACGGAATTAGTGCACCATGACTTTATTACGCGCAAGGAAACTAAATTTATTCCGAAAGCTGAAGATGTGGAAGGCT
Source organism: Pedobacter sp. (assembly GCA_004211595.1). Lineage (GTDB taxonomy): Bacteria > Bacteroidota > Bacteroidia > Sphingobacteriales > Sphingobacteriaceae > Pedobacter. Next base: position 126,130 of record SEDO01000005.1, on the reverse strand, counting down.
ATAAAAATTCGGGTCACGGGGGAGGAGATTGGATGTTGGTTAGAGATTTTGTTCAGGCAGTTTCTCAAAGGGATCCGAGTTTATTGACTTCTACCATTGATGATTCCATTGAAAGTCATATCATGGGCTTTATGGCAGAAAAAAGTAGAAAAGAAGGAAAAGTTATGGCTGTGAAGCTATAGCTTCATAATCTTGAAAAGTCCAATTTCCCTTATTATCTTTTTGATATTTTACCAAATAATGTTGGGCTGGAGGAAGGGTAAAATGGAAACTAAATTGATCAGCTAAAGGATCTTTAGGAATAAAATTATGCATGATGGTATCAGCTATGGCTGCTACTTGGGAGACATCTATTTTTGACATATAAAAATAAAGGTAGTGAAGTTTTTGTAAAATAAATTACAAAAACTTCACTACCTTCTTATTTGGACCTTGTATAGCGTCGCAAAATTAAGTCAATAGTATCCTCTTACCTTTTAAAAGTTAAGATTAACCAATTCACTTTCATTACCTATTCTATTGACTGCACTAATTTTAACAGCTTTTAATTCTTGAGTTTGATTCCCAATTTGAATTTGTTTGTCAATTTTAATTTGCGTTTCTAAGCGGGTTAAAATTTGGGTTTGCCATCTCAGGCCATATTGAATGTAAACAACCCACTTGAAAACATCCTCTTTTACATCTTTAGCTATGGATAATTGCACTTGCGATCCCATATCTTGTAGGTTTGCTTGTGGATTGGCAGGTTTTTTCTTGGATAACCAAGGACTTGCAGGAGCAAGTGCCGCTTGCTTATAAGGGCCTTCAATTAAACCTTTTCTCAATAATTCATATTGTTTTAAGGGGGCAATACTCCAATGTACGGCACCTTTACTATCAGGTGTAATACCTCGTGTTATCATGATTTGATTGATAACCTCATCTACATTTTTATCATCCCCACCTAAGCCAATACTCATACCCGGCCAAAGGTGTCTATTTTTATAATTTTCACCTTTCCACCAATTTAATAACATAGGGAAACTTTGTCCTGGGGAATTTACTTTCCAGTATAATTGCGGAGTATAATAATCTACCCAACCTTTATTTAACCAAAGTTTCGCATCTGCATACAATTTATCGTATTGGTCAAAGCCTTCAACGCCTTCTGGATAACCTGGACGCCAAATTCCAAATGGGCTTAAGCCAAACTTAACTTCTTTTTTCTCGGCTTTGATTTCTTTGTAGAGTCTTTTGATAAATGTATTTACAGATTCCCTACGCCAATCCCCTCTAGATAATTTGCCGCCTTTTTTTAAGTAAGCTTGCCAAGTTGATTCATCAGGAAAATCTTCTCCGCCATTATAAGATTCATAAGGATAGAAGTAATCATCGAAATGAATCCCATCAATATCATAACGTTTAACAATATCATTTACTACGGCTGCTGTTAAATCTTGGACTTCCTTTAAGGAAGGGTCCATCCAATATTGGCCATCTTTTAGCTTAACTAATAAATGGGGTTTTGTATTGACAATTGATTTTTCAGGAACAGATTTTAAACTTAAGTGATGTGCACGATAAGGATTTAACCATACATGTAGTTCAATGCCTCTATCATGAGCAGCTTCTGTCCAAAATTTCAAAGGGTCATAATAAGGCTCAGGTGCTTTTCCATGTTCCCCCGTTAAGAAATATGACCAAGGCTCAATTTTGCTATCGTATAAAGCATCAGCTTGAGGTCTAATTTGTAATATTGCAGCATTAAAGTTTAAAGATTTTAATAAATCTAATAACACAATAGCCTCGCGTTGTTGTTCGCCAACGCTTAATCCTGGTTTACTTGGCCAATTGATATTTGCTACAGTGGCAATCCAAGCTGCCCTAAATTCTCTAGGAGCTTTAGGGACAGCTGTTTGTTGAGCGTTGGTTATGGCTATAAATCCAAGACTAAAAAGAAGTAGACAGGCTACTTTTTTGGTCCAATTTAGTTTCATTAAATTAATTTAATCCTCCTTTACGAGTTGCTTTTGCTGGAGCTGGCCATGTGCCAGGAGCCCCAGTTCTTGGGTTAGCGGGTAAGGCCGCTTTATCATGGCTTAAACGCTCTGGATCTTCACATGCCATATAAACTAAAATGGCAGCTAAGATGGCATTACTACGAATATCATCAAATACTAATTTATCATAAGTATCTCTGTTTGTATGCCAAGTATAGGTTCCATAATCCCATCCTAAAGAAGATAAAGAGAAACCTGGAGCACCTGCCGCAACAAATGAAGCATGGTCAGAACCGCCACCGCCAGGCATGCCAGGGAAAGATGTTCTGATATGGTTTTTAATGGTATCAGGTACTGGTGCTAACCACTTAGGAATAAAGTTTTTCGCATTTTCAAAGCCTGATCCGGAAAGATTTACTACACGTCCAGTTCCATTATCTTGATTAAATAAGGCTTGTAAATTTTTAACAATTTCTGGATGATCTTCAACAAAAGCACGAGAACCATTTAATCCTTGTTCTTCTGAACCCCAGTGACCTGCTAAAATGGTTCTTTTAGGGTTTGGATAGTATTTCTTTAAGATACGCATAGCTTCCATGGCCATGATAGTTCCAGAACCATTGTCAGTTGCACCACTTGCGCCATCCCATGAATCTAAGTGCGCCGAAAGCATCACATATTCATTTGGCTTAACTGTACTTTTAATTTCACCAATAGTATTTTGAGCAGGTAAAACGCCTAATTCTTTTGATTCGGATACAATCTTTAATGTTGGTTTAGAACCCGATTGCGCTAGTCTATATACTAAGCCATAATCTTCTACAGATAAATTTAAGGTAGGGATTTTAGTGGTGTTAGCTCCAAATATTTTATCTACTCCCCAGCCTAATGACCAATTATTGATAACAATTGCAGCAGCACCTGCATTTTCAATAGCTAAGGCTAAGTTTTTAGCATTTAAACCGGTTTTTGCTAAACGATTTCTCCATGCTGTAGTGGCATCAGCTTTCTCTTTTTTCATTTTTTCCACAGAAGTTTTTAAACCAAACTCCTCCCAGTTTTTATCAGGACGACCAGATACTGGATTCATAGAAATTAAAACTACTTTTCCTTTTGCTTGCGGTAACCAATTTACAAAGGCTAAGCTATCTGCTACATCTGGAATAACGATAGCTTCTGCTTGGATTGCTTGGCCTTTCGTAGATGGACTCCATGCTAATTGCGTTCCTTCTAATGAACGAACACGTGGACTTATTAAATCGATATGGGTTACGCCTCTTTCCCATCCACGCCATTCACCCCATTTTTCATTTCGACCAGTAATTCCCCATGATTTATAGGTGTCTACCACCCAGTCATGTGATTTTTGCATTTGTGGTGTACCCACTAAACGAGGTCCGATTTTGTCTAATAATTCATGCGCTAATTTTTCAAGTTGAGAGTTATTAGTCGCTTCTGCTATCATTTTTTCGATGATAGGGTCTTTGGTTTGCGCACTTACTGTTTGGGCAGTAAATAAAGTTGCTACAATACCAACTTTGGCAATATTTGCCCAGCTATGTTTGTACATTTTCATAATGGTTTGCATTTTCTTTGAAAGTTACAGCATTAGCCTCGCCTTTGCAAATAAAAGCCTTTACCTAAAAATTTTGTTACTAAAATATCGGCATTAATTGAAACGGAACCAACACCCACCAACATCGTTAAGAGAAAAGATCCAACCTTTGGTCATTTTCAGTTGATATGTTAGCGCTTGAATAAGAGGGATATTATTCCAAAAAGTGGTTTTATTTTAGGAAATATTATCTTTGCAAAAAAATTAACAACTTATGAAACAATTATTTTTAAGCGTCTTAGTGACGTTAATTTCTGTTGCATGTTTTGCACAAAGTCCATTGGCATTAACGGAAAAACAAGTAAATGCAGGTTTTGGCCTTTATGGGAAGGGCACCTCTTTTATGGTCGGTATGGACTTCGGTATCATGGAAAATATTACCGCGGGGGGTGAACTGGCGTTAAGGTCTAAAACGAATGCTTTTCTAGGAGGAAAAATTAAATACAACGGGTTTGGTTTAGGTGCCAATATGAATTACCATTTTGGTAATTTATTCAATTTAGATTCTAAAATTGATGTATATGGAGGTTTGAATTTAAATTATTTTAGATGGAACACCGATATTGTAGATACATCTGGAAATCCAACAAATTATATTGGTAAATTAGATTATAGTTCAGGTTTAGGTATCGACCTTCAAATTGGGGGACGTTATTTCTTTACAGATAAATTTGGGGTGAACTTAGAACTCGGAGGCATGTCTTATAGTGGAGGGAAAGTTGGGATAACCTATAAGTTTTAAAAAAGGAAGGCCGAATCCCATGGATTCGGCCTTTTTATTATTCTGCAATCAGGGCCCCTTCTCTTTTTAAAATATATTCAAATAAGGATTCTATAGGTTTTTGAATAATTTTACCCACCCTTACCTGATTCTGTTCACATACTTTTCTTAATACATCTTGATAAAAGGATGCAATAGATCCTACAAAATTAACAGGAACAGTTTTATACATTTTGTAATCTTTAATATTAGACTCAAAGAATTCTTGAAAACCTTGGTATAAAATTTCTTGAATAAAAGGATGCTCCTTATGTGCGAGCATAAAACGACTGAAGTTGGCTAGATAAAAATTAGGTAAGTTTTTTTGATAAGTATTTTCAATGACTTCATTTTTATTTACCTCATAAGTTTGATGAAAGGCTGTCGCCAAATCTTCAGGCATTTGGTGATACAGGTAGGCAAGTAGGATTTTTTTTCCAAAGTAAGTACCCGATCCCTCATCCCCTAATATATAACCTAGGCCATGCTTTCCATTATGAACTTGTTCCCCATCATAGTAGGAAATATTTGAGCCTGTTCCTAAAATACAGGTAATCCCTTCTTCATCGCCGCAGGTTGCATAGGCAGAGCCGATTAAATCATGATCAACCGAAATAAATGCATTTGGAAAAAATGCCGATAAACCATTTGAGACTACTTCGTGTTTATCTGGGGAAGAAGAACCTGCTCCGAAAAAATAAACTTCTGTAACTGCCTCAGCAATTTCTACAAATGCCTTGTTTTTAGTTAAAAGTTTGGTGATTTCTTGAGCATTTAAAAAATATGGGTTTATGCCTGGTGTATTTATTTTTAAAATTTCATTATGGCTATTAATCATCCAATCGGTTTTTGACGACCCACTATCTGCAACTATAATCATGTTTTAACCTTTTTTTTATTCCATGTTCAATGAACCACTTAATTCCTTGAGGGTTGTTTCAGCTAATTTAGCTTGAAATTGAGTTTCTATATAACGTGTTTCTGCATTGATAGCATTCCGTTGAGCCTCCCTTAATTCCAAAGGAGGGATGCTTCCTAATCTATATTTTTCTACGGTGATATTAAGACTTTGTTTAGCGATTTCTAAGTTTTTAGCTTCTAATTGTAGTAAAGATAAATAAGTAAAGTAGTTTTGATATACTGTACTTAATTGTGATATTAAATCAAGTTTAGTTTTCTCATAATTCAACTCACTACTTTCAATAGCAATTCTTGCATTTCTTTCATTTTGTCTTTGTAAAAAGCCATTGAAAATAGGCAAGGATGCTGTAATGCCATAGGTTAAACCATCTGCTTTAAATTCAGTGTTAAAGCCAGTAGGTGAGGTGCTTTGACTATGTTCATATCCGCCATTCACGCCAATTCTTGGATAGCGATTCCCTTTAATTTCTTTCAGGGTTAGTTCACTTATTTTTTTCTGAATAAAAGCGGCTTGTAGGTTTGGGTTTAAGGCGGTAGCTTGATTTACTAATTTTCCTAATTTTAAGTTAGCGTCTATTGTTAACTGATTGATAACTTCAAAGTCTGTATCTAAGGCTCTTACTAAGAGTTGGTTCAAGCGTATTTTATACTGACGCAAGAGGTTTTTTTGTTGTAGATAATTCGTGGTATCTGTATTGTAATCTACTTGAGCAGCCAGCACATCTAATTTAGAACCTTTTCCAAGTTCTAACTTTTGATTAGCTAAATGAAGTCTCATGGTTGATACGTCAATAGAACTATCCGCAGAAATTACTAATTGATTTTGTCTTACAATATCATAATAAGCCATAATTACATTCGAAACTGTGCTTACTATAATACTTTTTGCATTTACTTCACCTTGTTGCTCCAGAGCTTTGAGCTTATCAAAAGTGGCAAACATGGTAAAACCATCAAAAATTGTCCAATTTAATCCAACACCATAGCGTAAGTTGGTACTTCTAGCCCCATCTGTTACTCTTTGAGTTCCGGTAGACTGAGTTTGTACCGTATTTTGACGGCTTCCTCCAGTACTAAAATCACCAGTTAAATTAGGTAGCATACCGGCGTTACCAGGATTTACATTGTTTTTAACAATCTCTACCTCATTCTGAATAAGTTGAATGTCGTAATTATTTTTTAAGGCAATTTGAATGGCCTCTTGTAAGGATAAAACTTGTTGGGCCTGTACTTGATTTGAAACACTGAATCCAAGGAAAAATAGACAAGTGAACTGCCAAATTATTAGCTTAGTTGAAAATCTTACACTCATGCTTTTGCCTCCTCTGTTTCTATAGCCTGTAGGGATTCTTCTAAATCTTTATTCACTTTATGTTCTTTTGACCAATAAGAATAAATCGCTGGAATCACAAATAAAGTTAATATTAATGAGAATAATGTTCCTCCAACAATAACCGTTCCCATACTCATTCTACTTTTTGCAGCTGCTCCCAATGCCAAGGCAATCGGAAGGGCTCCGATAGCAATTGCCAAAGATGTCATTAAGATGGGTCTTAATCTGGATATGGAAGCTTCCCGAATGGCTTCTTGTACAGATTTGCCTTGTTCTTTTAATTGGTTGGCAAATTCTACGATTAAGATACCATTCTTGGTTACAAGACCAATCAACATAATCGTTCCAATTTGGCTAAAGATATTCCAACTTTGACCACATAACCATAAAGATAGAAAGGCTCCCGCAACGGCCATTGGCACGGTCATAATAATTATTATAGGGTCTTTAAAAGATTCAAATTGTGCGGCCAAAATCAGATAAACTAATAACAGGGCTAATCCGAATGCGAACATGGTATTTGACGAACTTTCTCTAAAATCCCTTGATTCACCACTTAGATCAGTTGTAAAGGTGTCATCTAAAACTTTGTCTGCAATTCTATCCATAGCCTCAATACCGTCTCCTATACTGTTACCTGGAGCTAGTCCGGCGGAAACAGTTGCGGAGATAAAGCGATTGTTTCGATATAATTGTGGTGGAGAACTTTCTTCTTTGGTATAAACTAAATTATCTAATTGAATTAATGCTCCTGTGTTATTACGCACATATACGGAACTTAAATCTAAAGGATCTTTTCTTTCACTAACATCAAATTGACCAATTACTTGATACTGCTTTCCATTCATAAAGAAGTATGAAAAACGCTGTCCTGATAAACCTAATTGAAGGGTTTGTGCGATATCTGAAATGGAAACCCCCAAACTATTGGCCTTATCACGATCTATGGTAATATTGATTTCTGGTTTGTTAAATTTCAAGTTTACATCGGAAGTAGAAAAAGTAGGGTCTTTAGATACTTCATCCATGAAAAGTGGTACTTTTTCACGAAGTTGTTCAAAATTCTGAGCTTGAATGATATAACTGATTGGTAAACCACCTCTTCTACCTACGGAAATAGTAGGTTGTTGGTTAACGGTTACTTTACCTTCTGAATATTTACGTGTTATACGGGTTAATTTCTCAGCAATTTCTTTCTGACTCATATCCCGTTGGTCAGGATCGACTAAGCCTAACCTTACAAAACCTGAATTGGTTGAACCAGATCCTCCAAAGCCTGGAGAAGTTATAGAAATACTAACTTTTCGCTCTGGAATGGAATCCATTACCATTTGGTTTACTTTGGTGATAAATCTATCAGTAAAGGCAAACGAAGAGCCCTCAGGTGTAGAAACGTTCATATTGATGGCACTTCGGTCATCATATGGAGCGGTTTCTTTTGGTAGTATATTCCAAAATAAGGCGATTAGACCTATACAAACCCCAAGGATAGGAAAAGCTAACCATCTATTATTTAAAAAGTAATTTAAATTTTCTTGATAACCATCATTTAACTTAATGAAGTAAGGTTCTGTAATTCTGTAGAACTTAGAGGGTGTATGCCCGCCTTTTTTCATTAAGTAGGCATTTAACATCGGTGTTAACGTAAGGGATACAAAGGCTGATATTAATACGGCGGCCCCTATGACTACCCCAAATTCTCGGAAAAGCCTCCCTACAAATCCTTCTAAAAAGATTACTGGTAAAAATACAGCAGCAAGCGTCACAGAAATAGATATAACTGCAAAAAAGATTTCATTAGAACCTTTAATAGCGGCCTCCATGGGAGAATAGCCTTCTTCTACCTTTTTAAAGATATTTTCAGTTACCACAATGCCGTCATCAACCACCAAACCAGTAGCTAATACAATAGCTAAGAGGGTCAATACATTAATGGAATATCCAAAAATATACATGATGAAAAAGGTAGCGACCAAAGAAACAGGGATATCAATTAATGGTCGGAAAGCGATGGCCCAATCTCTAAAAAATAGGTAAATAATTAAAATAACAAGGACTAATGAAATTAAAATGGTTTCAGCCACTTCTGTCACCGATCGTTTGATGAAAATTGTAGAATCTTGAGAAACATTTAATTTAATGTCCTCTGGCATATCTTTTAATAAATTATCATATCGCTTATAAAATTCTTTCGATATTTCTAAGTAATTCGCTCCCGGTTGCGGGATAATTGCTACAGCCACCATGGGTTTACCCGATTCCCGTAAAACTGTTTCTTCATTCTCTGAGCCCAATTCTACCAAAGCTAAATCTTGAAGGCGAACTACATTACTGTTCTCACTGCGAATAATTAAATTATTAAATTCTTCTGCAGTGGTTAGCTTTCCAAGTGTCTTAATGGTTAATTCTGTGGAGGCGCCAGTTAATTTACCAGAAGGTAATTCTACATTTTCGCTATTTAAGGCAGCAACTATATCTTGTGTAGTTAGGCCGAAAGAAGCTAAACGCTGCGGGTCAATCCGAATACGCATGGCATATTTTCTCTGCCCTTGGATTTGTACACTACTTACCCCTGGGATAGTTTGAATTCTATCCGCAATAACATTTTCTGCAAAATCACTTAAGTCTGTTACCGATCTAATATCACTTTGGATGGTCATCGACAAAATGTTGTCAGAGTTGGCGTCTGCCTTACTCACAACGGGTAGTCCATCAATATCTTTGGGTAAGCTACGAGCAGCTTGCGAAACTTTATCACGAACGTCATTGGCAGCTTCCTCAATATTTTTACCCAATTCAAATTCAATAGTAATATTACTTGTCCCCTGGTTACTGGAAGAAGAAATATTCTTAATGCCATCAATAGAGTTAATCGACTTTTCTAAGGGTTCGGTAATTTGGGATTCAATGATGTCAGAATTGGCTCCTGGATAGGAAGTTCTTACAGATACTACTGTAGGATCGATAGATGGGTATTCTCGAATACCTAAAAAGTTATAACCGATTAACCCAAATAGCACAATCAATAAATTCATTACGATGGCTAAAACCGGTCTTTTTATACTGGTGGTGGATATACTCATAATGATTAATTCGCTTTAGGAGAAGTAGCTTTAGATGTAGAATCTTTAGTTTTTTCACCTTGAATTCTCACTTTCACATTAGACTCTGGTTTTAAAGCCATGGCTCCAGTGGTTAATACAGTGTCACCCACATTTAGCCCCGAATTTATGACCACTTTATCGGCCGTTCTAATCCCAGCATCTACTATTACTTGTTCCGCTTTTCCATTTTTACTGATATATACCATTTTCCCTTTTAGAACAGGAATAATTGCTTCAGAAGGAATTAAGATTACTTTTTCTAATTGCTCTAAGGCCAGGTTAATCTTGGCGAATGATCCCGGAAGTAGTTCTTGGTTAGGATTAGGAGCTAATGCTCTAATTTGGAGCGTTCTGGTTTGTTGGTTAATACCTGGCTCGATAGCATATACTTTACCTTGATATTCCTTAGAGGAAGCATCTGTTTTAAATTTTACAGTCGATCCCACTTTAATTTGGTTGGCATATTTTTCAGGGATGGAAAAATTTATTTTTACTGGATTTGTACTCATTAAGGTAGCAATATTGCTTGCTGGACTTATATATTCTCCATTTGATATTTGACGAAGTCCTATTTTACCTGAAAATGGGGCTCTAATTTTAGTTTTTGCTAGTTGTGCTCGAACTAATTGAGTTTGAGATTGAAAGGATTTTAAATTAGCTAAAGCCACATCATATTCTTCTTGGCTAATTGCTCCCTTACTTAATAGCTGCTTAGCTCTGTTTTCACTGGTTGCTGATAGATTTTCTTTGGTTAAAGCATCTTGTAATTGGGCCTGAATATCTTGGTCATTTATGCTAACTAAAGTTGCCCCTGCACTTACATTACTGCCTTCTTTAAAGTAAATTCCTGTTACTAATCCTGAAATTTCACTTTTTAACATAACTGACTCATTAGCTTCAATATTGCCTGTTATTTCAATTGCATTATTAAAATTTGTTTCAGCAGCTACAATACCATCCACGGCCAAGGCTGGACCTCCTCCTGGGCCTCCTTTGCCAGCAGCTCCTTTACCTGGGCCTCCTCCGGATATTTTTTGGTTTTCTGTGATTCGATAATAGATTAAATAGGCTAAGCCTAAGGCTAGTAGAGTGTATATGATATATTTGATTTTCATGCTCGAGGATAAATGTGAAAACATCTTAATTTACAAAATTATCTTTTTTTTTTGTTAAATTTTGATGTACTAAGTATGTTACAGCTTTAAAATTTATAAAAGCGGGAAAAGTGTACAGAAATTTTATTTTTGCATTTAAAGTTAATTAATATGAGTATTAAAAAATCAATTTTAGGATTTGTTTTCCTAATTACTATGGCAATGTCATTAAAGGCGCAAGTTAAGGTTGGATTTGAGATAAGCTTTATTGAGCCTCAAGCCCATTATGCAGAAATTGAAATGAATATTTCAGGAGTTGCTGCAAAAAATTATGTAGATGTAAAAATGCCAGTTTGGACTCCAGGTTCATACTTAGTGCGTGAGTTCTCTAAAAGTGTTGAAGGTTTTGGGGCAGAAGTTTCAGGTAAGGAAGTTAAGTCTGAAAAAGTAAGTAAAAACACTTGGAGAGTATATAATAATAAAGCGAATTCTGTAAAAGTTAAATACCGGGTATATGCTTTCGAGATATCTGTAAGAACAGCATTTATTGATGCTAGTCATGCATTTTTATCGTCAGCTAGTATTTTTATGTATCCAGCAGGACATTTAAATGCTCCATCAACTTTAAAGATTAATTTATGGGGAAATTGGAATAAAATAAGCACAGGGTTAGAGCCAGTGGCTGGTCAGGCAAATACTTTTTATGCTAAAGATTTTGATATTTTATTTGATAGCCCGATTGAAGTTGGAACGCAAGATGTGTTTGAATTTACAGCTTCAGGTGTTCGTCACGAAGTAGCGATGGTAGGCGGTGGCAACTATGACAAAGAAAAATTGAAAGTTGACATGGCTAAAATTGTAGAGGAAGGTACCAAAATATTTGGCGTTAATCCGAATAAATATTATGTATTTATTGTGCACAACTACAATACAGGATCAGGTGGTTTAGAACATTTAAATTCTACGGTTTTAGGAGCTTCTAGAAATGGTTACACTAATCCAGCACGTTATAAAGGATTTTTAGATTTAGTAGCACATGAGTATTTTCACTTATGGAATGTGAAACGCATGAGGCCAGTTGCTTTAGGACCATTTGACTATGAAAATGAGAACTATACAACCAATTTGTGGGTTTCAGAAGGGTTCACTTCATACTATGAGAATAAATTAATGTTGAGAGCTGGCCATACCAAGATAGAAGATTTTGTAAATTCTTTAACGGGTGCTATCGGAACAGTTATGAATACCCCAGGAGCAAAAGCGAATTCGGCTGCTGCTTCTAGTTTTGATGCTTGGATTAATGGCGCTTACCGACCTAATGAAAATTCAAGAAATACTTTTGTATCGTATTATGCTAAAGGGGAAGTGGTAGGCATGTTGATGGATATCGAAATTGCTCATGCAACTAAAGGGGCCAAAAGTTTAGATGATGTGATGAAGGCGATGTATGAGAAAAATATGAAAGAAGGCAAGGGATATACCGACGCCGAGTTTAAGGCAATGGTAGAGAAAATTGCCGGAATTAGTTTTACTGATTTTTGGGCAAAATACGTAACGGGTACACACCCTATAGAATTTGAAAAGTATTTTGCAATGGCGGGTATAAAGTCTGTAAACAATAAGGCTGGTCAATCCATCCCAACTTTTGGGGCCACTGTTGGAAGAGGTGTTTCTGGTCCTGCAAGTATGGCGGGAGCTGCTCGCGTTATAGTGGGTGGGGTTACTAGAGGTTCAGGAGCTTGGAATGGAGGGGTAAACGTTAATGATGAAATTATCAGCATTGATGGTGTGGCTCCTGAAGCTAATATCGACAGAATGAGTGTTATTTCAAGTAAGAAAGTAGGTGATGTAGTGAAAGTAATAGTACAACGTGATGGATTAAGGCATGAATTGGAAGTTAAATTAACAGCCAATGAAAATGTGGAATTAAGATCATCTATCATGGAAGATGCATCAGAACTTCAAAAGGCTGTTAGAAATAGATGGATGGGAATATAGGATTTTGATTATCAAAAAAGGCCCGGCTACCTTTGGTAGCCGGGCCTTTTGTTTAATTCGACAGGATAGTCTATAGGAATATTTTTAAACCCTTTTAATTATTTAAATTAGAATGTAAATCTTAAGCCTAAACCTAAGTCACCACCCCAAAATCCAGTATCTGGTTTAATTTGAAACGCTGGTACCCAATCTAATGAAATATTAAATGGCAGATCTTGGAATTTATAATCTAAACCTAAAACGCCATTTGCAGATAGGTAAACCTCTCCATCAAAGCCCTTCACTTTGTAAGAACCAATTGTTGCACCACCACCATAATAAAAATTTAATCCTGCTGCTCCATTAATTGGTTTGTAAACTTCATAAAGTCCTGTAACGTTGAAATAATCTGCTCCACTATTACTGCGGAAATTTCCAATTAATTCTAACATGGCTCCTTTTTTAAGAGCTGTTTTAAAGCTTACTCCGTTGGCAGCTCCAAATCTTCCCCCAATAGCATTATTATAATCTTGGGCATTCGTTGTGTCTGCGCTTATTGTTAATAAGGCAAAACCTGTGATTAAAGTAATTAATAACTTCTTCATACGTATTTGTTTAATAAGTTGTGAATAAATGTTTGCTAACATGCTTATTTATGGGTTATTCCTAAAGGTTTTTAGCAATAAGCATATAACAACTTAAAATTTGTTATGTTTTAACTTTTTTTAAAATACTTTAAACAATGGTTGTGTGGAAAACTATCATTTATTTATTAGAAGGTTTAAAATTGAAAATCGTTATTGAGTGGTTGTTATGCAACAAATTTATTCTGCAAGCATAATATTTTTATTTATGGTTGTGGCTCTAAATAGAATTTATTAGATTTGATAAAGCACCATAACTACATAAAGAAACGCGCTATAACGGAAAGGATTATAATGGAAAATATCACAAGAGTATTCGATTTATTAAACTATAATTTGACTAATTTCCCAAAAGATGAATTTATATCTGGAAAAGTAAAAGGTAAATGGATAAAATATAGTACCCAAAACTTTTGTACTACGACCGATAATTTAAGTAGAGGTTTAATCGATTTAGGTTTTAGGAAAGGATCGAGAATTGCTGTGATGTCTCCCAATCGCCCGGAGTGGAATATAACGGATTACGCTATAAACCAAATTGGAGCCTATCAAGTTCCATTGTATCCTACCCTTTCAGAACATGATGTAAAGTTTATCTTGGAAAATGCCGAAGTGTCTTTAGTATTTGTAAATGATGAAGCTCTCTATCAAAAGATTAATACAGTAAATTCTCAATTAGCTAAACCAGTTTTAATCTATTCCTTTGAAGAAATTAGTGGCGTTGCACATTGGCAAGAAATTGTAGAAAAAGGGAATCAATCGGCTATAGATTTAAAACCTTATCAAGATGCTATAAAACCAGAAGATATTTTAACCTTAATTTATACTTCTGGTACTACTGGCACGCCTAAAGGAGTAATGTTGACGCATGCTAATTTAGTTTCTAATTTTAAAAATTCAGCAGTTCTTTTGCCTGATAATATCCATAAAAGTTTAAGTTTTCTTCCACTTTCGCATATTTTCGAAAGAATGATTTCTTATTTATATGCCTTTGGAAATGTAAGTGTTTATTATGCTGAAAGTATGGAGACCATTGTAGCAGATATTCAAGAAGTTAAGCCTAATGCTTTTAGTACAGTTCCACGTTTACTTGAAAAAGTTTACGATAAGATCATGGAAAAAGGAAAGGAATTGAAGGGACTTAAAAAAGGTATTTTCTTTTGGTCCATTGGGTTGGCAGAGCAATATGATTTTAATAAAAATTGGTGGTATAATTTCAAATTAGGAATTGCCAGAAAATTAGTATTTAAAAAATGGCAAGAAGCATTGGGTGGAAATATTGTCGTGATGGTTTCTGGTGGGGCAGCTTTAAATCCTCGCTTAGCAAGGGTATTTTGGGCGGCCGGCATGCCAGTTTTTGAAGGATATGGCCTAACGGAAACTTCTCCAGTAATTACCGTGAATCACTTTGGTTTCACATGTTTTGGATCGGTAGGTCCAGTTATCAATGGGGTTGAAGTTAAAATTGCCGAGGATGGTGAGATATTAACTCGTGGAGAAAATTTAATGTTAGGTTATTATGGACGTCAGGATTTAACGGATGAATGTATTGATGCTGAAGGTTGGTTTCATACGGGTGACATAGGGGAATTAGTGGAAGGCAAGTTTCTAAAAATTACAGATCGTAAAAAAGAAATGTTTAAAACTGCAGGAGGCAAATATATTGCTCCTCAAACATTGGAAAATAAATACAAGGAATCTCCATTTATTGAGCAGATTATGGTTTTAGGTGAAAATCGTAAATTTCCTGCAGCATTAGTGGTACCTACCTTTACAACACTTGAAAATTGGTGCATCCATAAAGAAATTCCAATCACAAGCAGAGAAGAGTTAATTAAGCATCCTAAAGTAATTGAAAAATTTGATCAAATAATTGCTAATTTAGGTTCAGAATTCGGCAAGTGGGAACAAGTAAAACGATTCGCACTTATTCCTCAAGAGTTTAGTATTGAAGGAGGAGAGTTAACTCCTAAACTGAGCTTGAAGAGAAAAGTAATCTTGGAAAAGAATAAGCAAATTATTGAAAAAATTTATATTGATGCAGAACAACACAAATCTTAATCTTCGCTTTTTTATTTCGGCAATCAGCATATTTGCTGTCCTTATTAGTAGTTGCGTAGGAGGTCACTTAGGTAAAAATAATAGCGGTGAGTTCCGTAATGGAATGGTGGTTTCTGCCAGTGATATTGCCTCCAAAATTGGGGTAGATATTATGCGTAAAGGAGGAAATGCTGTTGATGCAGCTGTAGCTGTACAATTCGCCTTAGCTGTTGTATACCCGAATGCCGGTAATTTAGGGGGCGGTGGATTTATGGTTTATAGATCGGCGAAGGGAGAACTTAGTACCTTAGATTTTCGGGAAATGGCTCCCGCTGCTGCTACTCGGGATATGTATTTAGATGATGCAGGAAATCCTATTATTGATAAAAGTTTATATGGTCAATTAACAGCAGGCGTACCAGGTTCTGTAGCAGGTATGGTGGCAGCACATAGTAAATATGGTAAACTTAAATGGGAAGATTTAGTGAAACCTTCTGTACAGCTTGCAAATCAAGGATTTAAAATTACTGCTCGCCAAGCTCGTGAATTAAATAGCCATAGTAAAAAATTTAAAGAATTAAATCCACTTGGAACTGCCTTAGTTAAAGTAGGAGAATGGGTAGAAGGGGATATATTAGTGCAAAAGGAACTTGGTTTTACATTAAAGCAAATTCAAGAAAGTGGATTTGCTGGTTTCTATGAAGGCGCAGTTGCGGATTCTATAGTGGCAGAAATGAAACGAGGGAATGGAATAATTACGCATGCAGATTTAAAAAACTATAAAGCAATTTGGAGACAACCTTTAGTTGGTCAATATAGGGGCTATGAAATAGTAACCATGCCTCCTCCATCAAGTGGTGGCATTGCTTTGCTGCAACTCTTAAAATCTGTCGAACCATTTCCATTAAGTAAATGGGGATTTAATACGGATTCCACCATTCAAGTGATGGTAGAAGCAGAGCGCAGGGTATATGCCGATAGAGCGACCCATTTAGGTGATCCTGATTATTATACAGTACCTCAAGCCATTATTTTATCGGATGCCTATAATAAAACAAGGATGGCCGATTTTACTTGGGAAAAAGCTAGTTTAAGTAGCGATATTAAGGCCGGTGAGGCATCTCCAAAAGAAAGTGAAGAAACTACCCATTTTTCCATTGTAGATAGGGAAGGGAATGCAGTAGCTATTACTACAACTTTAAACGGCTCATATGGGGCGGCAGTAACCGTAAAGGGAGCTGGCTTTTTATTAAATAATGAGATGGATGATTTTTCCGTGAAACCAGGAGCTCCAAATATGTATGGCTTATTAGGGGGTGAGGCGAACGCTATTCAACCTGGAAAAAGGATGTTAAGTTCAATGACACCAGCTATTTTATCTAAAGATGGGGAATTATTTATGGTAGTGGGTACTCCCGGTGGATCTACCATTATAACATCTGTATTTCAAACTATTCTTAATGTTGTAGATTTTAATATGTCTATGCAAAAGGCAGTAAATGCGAAAAAATTTCATCATCAATGGTTTCCTGATAGGATTGATTATGAAGTTGATGGTTTAGATAGTTTGACGATGGATAAATTAAAAGCTAAAGGCTATAGCTTCAGAAGTAGAGCTGCTATTGGTAGGGTAGATGCTATATTGAAAACGAAATGGGGATATTATCAAGGCGGTGCAGATCCTCGTGGAGATGATGCTATGTGGGGTTGGTAATGTAATATAGCTAAATAAAATATTGTTTAACTTAAAAGGCCCCGAGCATTTGCTCGGGGCCTTTTAAATATACTATATATGCAATTTAGTATTAGCTAAATTATACGCCTAACAATAGTCTTGTAGGGTCTTCTAAAAGTTGTTTAACTCGTACTAAGAAACCAACTGATTCTCGTCCATCAATAATACGGTGATCATAAGATAAAGCAATGTACATCATTGGACGGATTACTACTTCTTTATTCTCAGCAATCGGTCTTTCAATAATATTATGCATGCCTAAAATTGCAGACTGTGGAGCATTGATGATTGGAGTAGACATCATCGATCCAAAAACCCCTCCATTAGTAATGGTAAAGGTACCTCCAGTCATTTCTTCTAAGGTTAATTTACTGTCTCTTGCTTTTGTAGCAAGCTCAATAACTGTTTTCTCTATTTGTGCCAAACTCATGCTTTCAGCACTTCTAATTACAGGTACAACTAAACCCTTTGGTGCTGAAACGGCAATAGACACATCTACAAAATTATTGTATACGATTTCTTCCCCTTCAATTCTAGCATTTACAGCTGGAAATTCCTTTAATGCTTCACAAACGGCTTTGGTAAAGAAGCTCATAAAGCCTAAACCAACTCCATGTTTTTCTTTAAATTGATCTTTATATTTAGCTCTAACATCCATGATAGGCTTCATGTTTACTTCATTGAAAGTAGTTAACATGGCAGTCTCATTTTTCACAGTTACTAGACGTTTAGCTACTGTTTTACGTAAAGGAGTCATTTTTTCACGACGCTCTTCTCTAGAACCTCCAAATACATTTGCGGAACTATCTTTTTCAGAAGATTGATTTTTAGCACTAGGCGCTTTTGAAGGGTTAGTTGCTTTAGAGGCTTGAGAGGCATCCTCTTTGGTTATTCTGCCATCTACGCCTGACCCTTTAACTTCGTTGGCCGCTATTCCTTTTTCAGCTAATATTTTAGCAGCAGCAGGAGATGGCGTTCCACTAGCATAAGAATCTTTTGCTGCTTTATCCGAGGTAGGAGTTGCAGTTTCTTTAGATGAGGTAGCTGTAGAAGAGGCAGCTTCCTCAGCGGGTGCATTGTCTGCTTTTGGAGCAGCTTCTCCCGGCTCAATAGTACAAACCAACGCACCTATGGCTAGAGTATCACCTTCGCTAGCTACAGTAGTTAAAGTTCCGGCTTGCTCTGCGGTTAATTCAAAAGTCGCTTTATCTGACTCTAGTTCGGCAATGATTTCATCCATTTCTACGAAATCACCTGTATTTTTTACCCAACGAGAAAGAACTACTTCGGTAATTGACTCTCCCACTGCTGGAACTTTTATTTCTAAACTCATGATAATTAGTTTTATTATTTTTTAGTTGTACTTGCTTTAGTATTATTATCTGTAATCTCAAAAGTAGTGGAAACAATATAGGCTTGTTGAGTAGCGTGTTGTTTTGCATACCCAGTAGCTGTACTACTGCTTTCTTTTCTAGAGATTACATCTATTTGATTTAAACTAGTCTTTCTAAGTTTACGCAACATATATGGCCACGCTCCCATATTTTCTGGCTCCTCTTGTACCCATTTAATATCTAAAGCGTTTTTATATTTAGCTTTAATTGCTTCCATTTGAGCAATAGGAGTTGGATATAATTGTTCAACTCTTACTAATGCAACATCCTTTTTATTATTAAGTTTTTGAGCTTCTAATAAATCATAGTAAATTTTACCACTACAGAAAACTATTCGCTTTACGTCCTTGGCATTTACATTTACATCATCAATAACTTCTTGGAATTTATTTTCCGTAAAGTCGCTGATAGGGCTCACACATAAAGGATGTCTTAATAAGCTTTTTGGGGTAAAAACGACTAGTGGTTTTCTAAAATCACGTTTGAATTGACGACGTAAAATATGGAAGAAGTTGGCTGGGGTTGTACAATTGGCAACTTGCATATTGTTTTCAGCGCATAATTCCATAAATCTTTCAATTCTTGCTGAAGAATGTTCAGGGCCTTGTCCTTCATATCCATGAGGCAAAAGCATCACTAAGCCATTCTCTCTTTGCCATTTTGTCTCAGAGCTAGCAATATATTGATCTACAACTATCTGTGCGCCATTAAAGAAATCTCCAAATTGTGCTTCCCATATAGTTAATGCATTAGGATTAGCCATAGCATATCCATATTCAAAACCTAATACGCCGTATTCTGATAAGTGAGAATTATAAATATCAAAATTGGCTTGTTGTTCAGAGATGTTATTAAGAGGGGTGTATTCTTCTTCTGAATCTTCTAAAGTTAAAACGGCATGACGATGAGAGAAAGTTCCACGTTTTACATCTTGACCTGAAATTCTAACGCGTTTACCTTCACTTAATAAGGTGCCATAAGCTAATTGCTCTGCCATCGCCCAATCAAAAACTTCCGTTTCAGTAGCCATTTTATATCGTTCATCAAAGAGTTTTTGAATCTTTTTGAAGAACTTTCTATCCTGAGGTAAGGATGAAATACGCTTTGCAATTTCAATTAATGTAGATTTTTTTACAGCTGTATTTGGAGAGGTTTCAAAATCTTTGTCTGTTGCAATACGCATGTCTGCCCATGCACCCCCAAATTTAACATCCTTATAGGTCGCAACTAATTCCTTAGCTTCATTGAGCCTTTCTTGTAAAATACCTTTAAATGTTTTCTCCATATCCTTAGCTGCATTCACATCAAGTTCACCATTTTGGATAAGTTTATTGACGTAAATATCTCTTGGATTGGCATGTTTTTCAATGGCTTTGTATAAAAGCGGTTGGGTGAATTTAGGTTCATCCGCTTCATTATGTCCAAATCTTCTATAACATAGGATATCTATAAATACATCATTTCTATATTTTTGACGATATTCCATAGCTAAGTTTATAGCATAAACTAAAGCCTCTACATCATCTCCATTAACGTGAAAAACTGGAGATAAAGTTACTTTTGCGATGTCTGTACAATAAGTACTTGATCGAGCATCTTTATAGTTAGTGGTAAATCCTATTTGATTATTGATTACTAAATGAATAGTACCACCAGTTTTATATCCTTCTAGGTTTGCCATTTGGATAACCTCATATACAATTCCTTGACCAGCTACTGAAGCATCCCCGTGAATTAATATTGGAGCCAAACGACTATTGTCACCTTCGTATTTAAAATCTATTTTAGATCTGCACATCCCTTCTACAATCCCATTTACAGTTTCTAAATGGGAAGGGTTAGGGCATAAACTTAAATGCACATTTTTTCCTGCATTAGTTTGAATATCGGTAGAATAACCTAAGTGATATTTAACATCTCCACTAAAAGGAGATTCTTCACTGTAACCTTTGCCTTCAAATTCAGCAAAAATATCCTTATAGGTTTTCTGCATGATATTCGCAAGCACATTTAAACGACCTCTATGGGCCATTCCAATGACAAATTCTTGGATTCCTAAGTCCGCACCTTTTTCAATTACTGAATCTAAAGCAGGGATTAAAGCTTCTGCACCTTCTAATGAAAATCGCTTTTGACCAAGAAATTTAGTGCCTAAGAAGTTTTCAAAGGTTACCGCTTCATTTAGTTTAGATAAAATTCTTTTCTTTTCTTCCAGAGTAAATTTAGGTGTGTTCTGAGCGGCCTCCATTTTGCCTTCAATCCAACTTAAAACCTCAGGAGTTCGAACATATTTATATTCTGCCCCAATAGATTTACAATAAGTTTGCTCTAGAAAAGCGATTAAATCCTTTAATTTTGCAGGAGCACCCATGCCAGTTTCAATAGCAGAATTAAATATTGTTTCAAGATCTGATTCTGCCAAGCCAAAGTTCTCAATGGCTAAAGTTGGAAGGTGTTTTCTACGCTCTCTTACAGGATTTGTTTTAGTAAATAAATGCCCCCGTTGACGATATCCATTTATTAAATTAAGGACATTAATTTCCTTTAAAAAGTGTTCTGGTGTTTCTGAAATTACATTGGCAGCAGCAGATCCTCTTCCAAAATCGAAACCTTCAAAGAACTTTCTCCAACCAAACTCAACAGATTCGGGGTCGGCTTTATAATTCTGATATAAGGCATCAATATAATCGGCATTTGCGCCACTAAGATATGATAGGTTATCCATTAAAATATTATTACGATAAGTATTGCAAAATTAGGATTTTACCACATAAAACAGGAATAAAAAGGAATGAAAATGTAATTAATTGATAAAATTTGCTTTACATATGAAAAGAGATTCCTACCAGCCTTTAAATTCTACTAGAAGCTATGTGAAATTTCTTGTTTTCAAATCCTTTTAAGAGTTTTTCAAACTCAAATTGGGCAGAGGTTTTAGCATCATTTCCTACGCCAGCAACTTGCGCCCAATTCCCCCAATTACTTGCAGGGCAGTAGTCTAAAAGCATTTCTTCAAAATAAGCCGCCCCTAAAGTCCAATTTTGATTTAATTTTTGAACCAAATAACTAGCTGCTAAAGCACGTGCAGGAAAAGTGATATAGCCGGTTGTGTTTAAGGTTTGCATGATCAAATCGACTTCTGCTTGACCTGTATTTCCTAGTTTCCAAGATTTTAATTTTGAACTATTGGCCGCAGGAGGGATTTTTTTTAAGCTATTAAAGCCCCGTTCTTTAAAAAAGATGTTGCCATGCTTTTTAAACATGAATCGATAATAATCTCTCCACAATAAGCCTAATAGGATCTTTTGGAATAATGATTTATTTAAGGCTTCTATACCTTTTAATTTCCAATAAACCATTCTTGGTGATAGACTCCCTAATGAGAGCCAAACTGAAAGATTGCTAAAATAATCTGGACTTATTTTACCTAGTTCATGGCATTGCTCTAAAAGGTTGTCTAAATAATTTAAAGCTTGCAGTTCCCCACCAATAAATGGACTTAATTGAGCTTTGGCGGAAAACTCATTAGCTAATAACTTATTGGAGAATAAGGTGTTTATTGAAGGAAGTTCGCCCCAGTCTTCTATGTTTAAGAATTTAATAACTTGGGGCGTTTCAAAGCAAGGTTTTAAGATGGCATCTCTTTCTGTTTTCTTTTTAAATTGATTGAAAACATCGGGTATATCTTTAATGGGGAATGGTAAGTCCTCTTTATTGTATAAAGTGTGTCCTATAAAGTGTTTTAAATTAACTTTAAGTTTCCATAATTGGTCTTCCACAGCAGAAGATACTTTCGTTTCTTCACTCGCTACTTCCCGATGATGATATACTTCAGAGATTTGATATTTTTCAACTAATTCAGGTAAAATTTGTTCAGGGTAACCCAAATGAATTAAAATGTTACCTCCTTTGGCTTTAAATGAATTTCTAAGCGAATCCACATTTTCCAATAAAATTTGCGTTCTATTCCAGCCAGTTTTTAAGGCGTGTAAATTAGTTTCTTCGAAATTTCGAGGATCAAATATAAATACGGGTAAAATAGTATCGGATTTGGCGATAGCGTCCACCAACATTTCATTGTCGTGTAAGCGCAAATCATTTCGAAACCAAACTAGAATACTTTTGGACATTTTTACAGACTATTAACCAACCTAATAACCCGCAATTTGCACAAAATTGAGCAATTTTTAGTAATTCTACTAGTATTTTGACATACTAGCTACAAAGTGTATTTAGTTTTCTGCTTTAACGATTTCAATGTCAAAATCCAAGATAGAATTGGCTGGTACTGCTCCTACTGCAGATCCTCCATAGGCTATGTCAGAAGGAATTAATACGCGCATTTTGGTACCTACGGGAATGCCAACTAAGGCATATCTCCAACCTCTTATTAATTGATGTAATGGTTGTTCTAAATCATCTGCGCCACTTTCATCAAATACAGTTCCATCTAATAAACGACCTTTGTATTTAACCGTTAATATTTGATTTAATTTAATAGCTTCGCCAGTTCCCAGAGTGGAAATATTGCGATAAACGCGAGAAGGTAGTTTAGTGAATCCTGTCAAACCTTTATCTGTAATAAATTGACGGATAAAGCGATCATCCAAATCATTTAACTTGCTTTCAGGAAACAAGTTAATGTCTGTTAAAATTATTTCATTTGGTGGGACTGGATCAAATCCATTTTTGCCATAGGCCAAATATGAAGGTAAAATAATTTTTGCACTACCTCCACGATTTAATTTATTTAAAACTAATCTATAAGCAGCTGGATCCACATAACCTAAATAATTAGCTTGCATATTATATGCTTTAGTGGAAAAGTAAATGTTTCCTGCCAAAGACTGTACTACTGTTGAGAAAAATACCGAGTCAGGATTGTTTACAGCGGGACCTGTTCCTGGATTTGTAATGATATAATAAAACCCAGTTGGGTCTTTTTCAGCTACAATATTATTTTTTTGCAGATAAGCTTGAATTTTAGCATCATCAATAGCTTCTATGGTTTCATATTCCTTTTTACATGAAAGCAAAATAGTTAAACTACATAATCCGATTAGCAACGTAAATTTGCTAGAAATACTTTTGAACATGTTATTGAATATTAAGGATATCAATGGTAAAATCTAAAGGTGAGTTTTTTGGGATGCCTACACGTGACTGATTCATATATGCTAAAGTAGATGGGATAATGAGGCGAACTCTAGCGCCTTTTTTAACATTTGATTCAATCAGACCATATTGCCAACCCGTGATTAAAGTATTTAATCTAAATGTAGCAGGTCCACTGGATTTGTCAAACACAGACCCATTCAAAAGTCTACCTTCATAATTTACAGATAAATAGGATGTAGTAGTAATAGTTTCTGAACCACTCCCTGGAGTAATAATTTGAATATAAACGCCCGAAGGTAGTTTTTCTGCAGGTATATTATTTTTTGCAATAAATTCTTTAATAGCCTGATCATCTTTTGCTAGCTGAACAACTGGATCATAATCTTCTTTTTTACACGCTACACCCAGACTTATAACAGCCAAAAATAATACGAATAGCTTCTTTTTCAACATCATTAGGCAAAAGTAAGCTTTTCTATGATAAGGCACAATATTTAACCAATTTTAACATATATCAACTGTATAATAAATAAAAAAAACGGGCCTAATTTCTTAGACCCGTCCTGCAATTTTTATTTTTCCCTAGTTAGAAACAATACTTGTTAGCCTCAATTAATTGAATGGCTACATTTTGACGGGATTGTTTTACATTAAATGGTTCCATTTTAGTGAAACGACGTAAACCAACCAACATCATTTTTAATTCATCCCCTTCACCAAAAGACCAAAGGGCTTCTTTTCCAGCTTTAGCCACCCCATCTACAGCCTCAACGAAATAAATTTTCATTAAATCGATTTGACCTTTACAGGCTTCTTCTCCTCTCATAGCAACCAATTTTTCAGTTCTCAACATAGCTGATTCCGCTACATAGACATAAGAAGCCATGTCTGCAATATTCATTAATATTTCTTGTTCTTTGGATAAGCTCATCATTAATTTTTGAACAGCTGCCCCCGCTACTAAAAGTGTAGCTTTTTTCAAATTTGCGAGCACTTTTTTCTCTGCAGCAAATAAAGTGTCATCTGCATCCCCAAATTCAGGAATACCCATTAATTCATTAGCTACCGCTGTAGCAGGTCCCATTAAATCTAATTCGCCTTTCATAGCGCGTTTTAGCACCATGTCTACTGTTAATAAGCGATTAATTTCATTAGTGCCTTCAAAGATTCTATTAATACGGGCATCTCTATAGGCTCTATCCATTGGAGCGTCTGCTGAAAAGCCCATACCACCGTAAATTTGAACCCCTTCATCTACCGTATAGTCTAATGCCTCTGAACCCCATACTTTTAATATGGCGCATTCTACTGCAAATTGCTCTACCGATTTTAAACGAGCTTTTGCGCTATCCATCCCACTGGCAACTAAAGCTTCATAGGTGTCATCAATATTTTGTCCTGCTCTATAATTGGCTGAATCTACTGCATAAACTTTTGCGGCCATTTCGGCTAATTTATAGCGAATAGCTCCATATTTAGATATTGAGCGACCAAATTGTTGTCTTTCATTGGCATAGTTAATTGCGTGATCTATGGTTGCTTTAGAAGCGCCAATAGCTGCAGCAGATAACTTTATACGACCAATATTTAAGATGTTTACGGCAATTTTAAAACCATTTTGACGATCAGAAAGCATGTTTTCTACAGGAACCTCGCAATCGTTGAAAAATATCTGACGTGTAGAGGACCCTTTTATCCCCATTTTATGTTCCTCAGGATTCATAGTAATTCCTCCAAAGTCCTTTTCTACAATAAATGCCGTTAAATTTTGATCATCATCTATTTTAGCAAATACGATAAAAATATCAGCAAACCCACCATTAGTAATCCACATTTTTTGACCATTGATGATGTATTTTTTGCCATCCGCACTTAGTCGAGCTTTAGTAGAACCTGAATTAGCATCAGAACCTGAATTTGGTTCTGTTAAGCAATACGCAGCTTTCCATTCTCCCGAACTTAACTTCGGAATATATTTAGCTTTTTGTTCCTCATTTCCATAATATAAAATAGGCAAGGTTCCAATACCCGTATGAGCAGATAGGGCTACTGCAAAGGAATGTCCCGCCCCAATCACATCAGCAACGAGCATAGAAGTATTGAAATTCTTTCCAAAGCCCCCATATTCTTCTGGGTTAGATACACCTAATAAACCAAGCTCTCCCGCTTTAGTTAATAATTCAGGCATTAAATCAGGATAATCATGTGAATCAATTTTCTCCAAATTTGGGAAAACCTCAGCATGTAAAAAGTCACGGCAAGATTGTGCAATCATTTGCTGTTCTTCATCGAATTCCTCGGGAATAAAAACTTCTTGATAAGTTGTATCCTTGATTAAGAATTCGCCACCTTTTATAATCTTATTATCTTGTGATTCCATTTTTATATCTTTTTTATATTAATACATTTCAAAAATACCAGCAGCCCCTTGTCCAGTTCCCACACACATCGTAACCATGCCATATTTTTGGTTTCTGTTTTTTAATTCATTTAAAATTTGAACCGTTAATTTAGCACCAGTACATCCGAGTGGATGACCTAATGCAATGGCACCTCCATTTACATTTAATTTATCTGGATTCAAGCCTAAGGTTCTGATAATAGCTAATGACTGGGACGCAAATGCTTCATTCAACTCTATTAAGTCTATATCGTCTTGTTTTAATCCGGCTTGTTTTAATGCTACTGGAATAGCTTCAATTGGGCCAATTCCCATAATTCGAGGAGGAACACCTGCAATGCCATAGCTCACTAATCTTGCAATAGGTTCAACCCCTAATTCTTTCATTTTCTTTTCCGATACAACCATAACAAAAGCCGCCCCATCTGAAGTTTGGGAAGAGTTTCCAGCTGTTACACAACCTCCAGCAGCAAAAACTGGTTTTAATTTAGCTAATGCCTCTAAACTGGTGTCGGCTCGAGGTCCTTCATCTGTATCTACTACGTAAGAGCGAGTTTGTTTTTTAGATTGCGCATCTAAATAATTCTCTACTACTGTGATAGGTGCGACGCCAGCCTTCAAGTTTCCATTTTGGATAGCTTTGATGGCTTTTAAATGGGAATGATAGGCAAACTGATCCTGATCTTCTCGGGATACTGCATATTCCTTAGCTACCGCTTCGGCGGTGAGACCCATGCCCCAATACCAATCTGGATTAGCTTTTGCAACTTTTGGATTAGGTACTAACTTCCAACCACCAAATGGCATGCCACTCATAACCTCTACACCACCTGCAATAATACAGTCGGCCATGCCACTTTTAATTTTAGCGACTGCTGTGGCAATAGTTTCCAAACCGGAAGCACAATATCTATTTACCGTAACTCCTGGAACCTTATCAGTATCTAATCCCATTAAAGAGATCATTCTCCCAATATTTAAACCTTGCTCAGCTTCAGGGGTAGCGTTTCCAACTATAACATCATCTATTTCCTCCGTATTTAAATTAGGCACAGAGGCGACTAATTGACGGATAACATCCGCAGCCAAATCATCAGCTCGTGTAAAACGGAATACTCCTTTTGGTGCTTTTCCAACGGCACTTCTTAATCCTGCTATAATATATGCTTCTTGCATGTTTTCTTTCATTAAGATCTTCAATGTATAATCTCAGATCATCGTTTAAAAATAAATTTATCGCTTAATTACGGAGCGGTTTACCCGATTTAATAATTGATTGAATTCGCTCTAAGGTTTTTCTTTCTGTACACAATTGTAAAAAGGCTTCTCTCTCTAGATCTAATAAATATTGTTCAGAAACCTCTTGTGGAGCCGATAAATCTCCTCCACACATTACATATCCTAACTTCTCCGATATTTTCTTATCATGTTCCGAAATGAAATTACCAGAATACATACTATTTGCACCTGCATATACAATACCTAAACCTTGGTTGCCTAATACTTTAATGTTTTTTCTAGGGCTTGGTTTAGTATAACTATTGGCTAATTCAAGTGCTTTTGCTTTAGCGTCAGCTAACAAACGTGCACTATTCATAGTAATTCCTGCTTTTTCCTTTTGGATATAGCCCATCTCAATAGCTTCAACAGCTGAAGTTGATACTTTTGCTGTACCTATAGTTAAAAACCTCTCTTTTAAAGCATTTTGAACGATCTGATCATCTTTCATTTCGTCTCCAGCTCTCAAAGCAAATTCTTTAGAGCCACCTCCTCCAGGTATCACACCTACACCAAATTCCACTAAGCCCATATAGGTCTCGGCGCTCATTTGACAGTGATCCGCATGTAAACTAAATTCACATCCTCCACCTAAAGTTAAATTATGAGTGGCCACAACTACTGGGATAGAAGAATAACGGATGCGCATGGAAGTATTTTGGAAAAGCTTGATAGCCATGTTTAATTCATCCCATTCTTGTTCTACAGCCATCATGAAAATCATCCCCACATTAGCTCCAGCTGAAAAATTTGCACCATTGTTTCCGATTACTACACCCTTATAATCTTTTTCAGCCATATCGATGGCTTTATTTATAGCTGTTAAAGTGTCTCCCCCAATAGTATTCATCTTGGAGTGGAATTCTACCCCTAAAATACCATCACCCAAATCGATAATCGAAGCTCCTGCATTTTTGTAAAGGGTGTTGTTTTCTCTTAAATGATCTAATACAATTAAATCCGATGAACCGGGTACTACTTTATAAGATTTCGAGGAAATATCATAGTAATGGCGAACCCCATTCTCTACTTTGTAAAAGCTTGTAAATCCTGCCGCTAACATGTCATTAACCCAGGTTGCAGGTTCATGTCCCATGGCTTTCATGCCTTCAATTGCCTCCTTAACACCCACGGCATCCCAAACTTCAAACGGACCTAATTCCCAGGCAAAACCTGCGCGCATGGCATCATCAATTCGGTATAATTCATCTGCAATTTCTGGTATTCTATCTGAAACATATTCGAATAAACCAAAGAATGAAGTTCTAAAAAGTTCCCCAGCTTTATCTTTCGCTTGTGCAAAGACTTTCATACGATCTGCGACTTTATCAATGTTTTTGGTCATTTCTAAAGTAGCAGACTTAATTTTTTGTTGAGGTTTATATTCAAGGGTTTTTAAATCTAAGGCCAGAATTTCCGATTTCCCCTCGGCATTTTTTATTTTTTTATAAAACCCTTGTTTAGTTTTATCACCAAGCCAATTGTTTTCAGACATTTTTTCTACAAAGGCTGGTAGTTTAAAGTAATCTCTAGCTTTGTCGTTCGGACAATTTTCATAGAGCCCATTGGCCACTTTTATCATGGTATCTAAACCTACCACATCAGATGTTCTGAAAGTGGCAGATTTTGGACGACCTAAAGCAGGACCTGTATATTTATCTACCTCTTCTATCGAAAGGCCTAATTTTTCTACATTATGCAAAAGCGCCATAATCGAATAAACGCCTACACGATTCGCAATAAATGCAGGTGTATCTTTACAACATACTGTAGTTTTTCCGAGATATTTATCGCCATAATGCATTAAGAAATCGACCACTTCAGGCTTAGTATGTGGTGTCGGTATGATTTCTAACAATTTCAGGTACCGGGGAGGATTGAAAAAGTGCGTGCCACAAAAATGAGCTTGGAAGTCAGCTGATCTACCCTCAGCCATAAGATGAATCGGAATACCAGAGGTATTAGATGTAATTAAACTTCCCGGCTTGCGATATTTTTCAACCTCTTCAAATACACTTTTCTTTATATTTAAATTTTCAACAACGACTTCAATTATCCAATCGTAATCAGCAATTTTGGCCATATCGTCTGTGAAATTTCCCGTAGAAATTCTAGACACAAAACGTTTAGAATAAATAGGGGAGGGATTACTTTTTAGTGTAGTTTGTAAAGCAGTATTAACAATTCTATTTTTTACTACTGGACTATCTAAACTTAAACCCTTTGCTTGTTCAGCTTCAGTTAAATCTTTTGGAGCAATATCCAAAAGTAAAACCTCTACCCCGATATTCGCAAAATGGCAGGCAATACGGGACCCCATAATACCCGACCCAAGAACGGCAACTTTATTAATTTTTCTGTTCATCATTATCTTTTTGTACATAAGCCAAGGTTAATTGGTTTACTTTATTAAGGGTATCTATTAATTGTGACTTTTCTTTTAAACTAAGATGTTGATTAAGATATTCATTAAATGAAACCACAACATTTCTAGCAAGCTTTCTTTTTTCTACGCCAAATGGGGTTAAAAAGACTTTAACGGACCGTTTATCCCCCGAATCAGTTTCTCTATATATCAAACCTAATTCTTCCATATTATTCAACATTCTAGATAAGCTAGTGGCTTTTACTCCTAATAAGGCAGCCAAAGCAGATACCGCAGTACCATTTGCTTCAATATTTATGAGAACATATCCTATAGATTGCGTAATGCCAAATTCAGCAGCAATCTGATTGTACTTATTGGATACATTTTGCCATACTACCTTTAAAAAATAATCTAATGTGTCTTTTTGTTTCATTAAATATTATGCTTGCATAACAAATTTAAAATAACTAATGATAAAAAGCAAGGGCTTCGTTATTTTTTTTAAAAAAGTATAAAGTTTACTGCTGAGCGATTAATTGAATTCTCCTGCAAATTTCCATTGGGTTGTATAATTTTCTGTCATAGGCAGGTTTAGGAGTAATATTCTTAACATTTCAACGGGCATGGCATTTTGTTTTAAAATCCAATCATGAAAGTCAATGAAGTTCATTTTACCACTATTTACTACTTCAGTTTGCAGCGATTTAAACTGTAACCCCCCTAACATGTAGCCAATTTGGTA
Organism: Pedobacter sp.; assembly: GCA_004211595.1. Classification (GTDB taxonomy): domain Bacteria; phylum Bacteroidota; class Bacteroidia; order Sphingobacteriales; family Sphingobacteriaceae; genus Pedobacter. The sequence goes on along the minus strand of SEDO01000005.1, from coordinate 95,627 downwards.
GAGAGGTCCATAACCCCCAGTAAATGAACGCCGAACTTCTGCTTCTGCATTCGCTCTTTCAAAGCCTACTTTATCCACTAAAAAGTCTATACATTGATTGGGAGTCCATTTTTGAAGGTGATAATTCATGGAAAATATGATTCGTGCCGAACGATGCATCCTCCAAAATAACATCCCAATTTTATCTGCTGGGTTTTGTGCAAAATTCTTTTCCCATAATAACATTTCCCAATACAGAGACCAACCTTCGGTCCAAAACGGGGTATCAAAGGCTCTTCTATAAGTATTATATCTATTTTGCATAAAGTATTGGAGATTATGTCCTGGAATTAATTCATGATGGACAACAGCTCTTGAAAAATGTCTATTATTGCCTCTTAAGGTCATGGCTTTTGCTTCTTCCGACATACTTTCATGAGGATAAGCAATTAAAACTGATTCTCCACCCAAGAAAAATGGAGCGAATAATTGTTCTTGAGGACTCAACATTCTCATCCTCCAACCTTCTTTAGCTAATGTGGGAACTTTAATCAATTGATTGGATTCAATAAAATTGATAGCCTCATTCGCTAAAAAATAAACCAATTCTGGTTGTTCTCCTAATGGGGGGTAGGCTAGTTTTACTTTTTCTAAAGCTTTTTTCCAATCTTTTCCAAATCCCATTTCAGTACTAGCTTTTATCATTTCTGCCTCGCTCCAAGCCAATTCTCTCCACGCAATTTTCTCTAATTCTGCGGGGCTGTAAGCAATCATTTCTTTATTTAATAATTGTATGAAAGCTGCCTCCCCAATGGGATTTCCAATAATTCCTGAGCCATCATCACTTACCTTAGAGGATGCTCCTAATTGCCCTAAATTTTTTATATGCTTGTCAAACTGGAGATTTATTTTTTTAAATAACTCTCCAGTAGATGCAGTAAATTGAGGGTCATAACCATCATAAAATTTATAAGCTTCTTTAAATACATTAAAATATTGAGAAGCTGTTGTATTAACCCAGGCTAACTCATGTGGCTTTAGAGAAAGCGAATTAAGCGTATAATATTCATTTGTGTTATCTATTTCTTGAAGTAACTTTTCGAAGTTAGTTTTCCAAAGTTGAGCAGGAGGTTTTTCCCCAATTCTTCTAATGTTCTCAAACGCCTCCACTAGGTTTAAATAAGTAATTTTACCTTGAAAATTTTTAAAATCTGCGAAATCATTATTAAGATTGTCCAGATCAGCCTTGATATTTCTCTGGAGTAAATAATAGTCTACCTTTTCAGCTTGGTTTAATTTGCTGAAATCAATTCCTTTCAATTCAGTCAGCCAGTCCTGATAAAAATTAGTAGCTCGGTTAAAATAAAAAGTTGTTCTTTTTAAGGCATATTTTCTTTGAATTAACTGATGATCTGCTTGGTATCGTTGAATATAATTTATTAAGCTATTCTGCTCAATTGTGGTAATTACCGGCCATTTTTCAATAGCAGGGCTAAGTTCATTCGTTGTACCTAGTGGTAATAAATAGGCTATAAGAAATAATTTTATCATGAGCTGAAGTTTGCTGAAATATACATTAAATAAATTTAATTCATATTTAATTGTTACGGATATCTAAGCTAAATTTTTACTATGTTAGGCCCTGATAATTGCTAAATATTACACTCAACGTTAATTAGAATGAAGAAACTACTAATTTTTGCCATGTTAATGCTGGGCCTTTCAAATCTAATTTTTGCCCAAACAAAAACTGAAAATAGTGGCTGGTTTTTAAGTGTTAATTCAATCAAGCTCAATGCAAAATGGGGAATACATACAGATGTTCAATGGCGTTCACAACCTGATCTGGAGGGTACGCGACATATTCTTTTTAGACCGGGCCTAACCTTTCATTTTAACTCCAAGCAACAAGCTACCTTAGGTTATTTATTGGTACATTCAGAAACAGTAAACGGGGGAAGTCAAGAACATAGAGTTTGGCAACAATTTATCCAGCAACAAAAGATTGCTGGGGCTTCCCTTTCACATAGATTCAGGTTAGAACAACGGTTTTTAGATAAAGCAGAAAATAACTTTGCCCAACGCTTCAGATATTTTGCACGCGCAATTCTTCCTTTAGAAAAGCAAACAGAAACCTTTAATAAAGGTTTGTTTTTAGCTTTACAAAATGAATTGTTTTTTAATATTCAAAATCAAAAAGCAACGAATGGAAAGTTTTTTGATCAAAACAGAGCTTTAATAGGACTTGGATATCGTCTTTCCAATCAGTTAGATTTGGAATTAGCCTATTTAGACCAGCGAATTAATGGAGCCCTTAATAATACTCATGTAAAAGTTGGGCAATTAGGTGTATATGCTAAGTTTTAAAAGTTAAAACCACAGTTCTCGAATTAAAATATAAATTCCAGTTATTAGCACAAACCATCCAAAAAAGGGTTTCAGTTTTTCACCTTTTATTTTTAAACTCAGGGCAGAGCCAATAAAAATCCCAATTAATGCAAAGCCAGTAAAAATCAACAGAAAGTTCCATGCAATTGGGACAGTACCTAGGGAACCTGTAAAACCGATTAAGGCATTCACCGATATGATAAGTAAGGAAGTAGCTACGGCTTTACGCATAGGTAATTTAGCTTTAAAAACTAAACTAGGAATTATTAAAAAACCTCCACCTACACCTACAAAACCTGTAAGAAAACCAATGATAAATCCCGGTAAAATTAATTTAGGAGGTTTGAGTTCATTTTCTTCGGCAGTCCCAGTGGATTTAGCATTAATCATAGAGGTAGATGCAATGATCATTAAAATTGAAAAAATGATCATGATAAATAATTCTTTAGAAACTACCCACTCGCCAATAGTGAAAAATACATCTGGAAATAGGGGCATGAGCCATTTTCGCATTATGAAAATGGATATAATACTCGGGAAACCAAAAAAGAAAGCTATTTTAAGAGAAACCAGTTTTTGCTTAAGTCCTTTTAAACTTCCCATTAAGGCAACAGCACCTACGATAAATAAAGAATAAGCAGTTGCTTGGGTAGGGGGAATTTGATAGAGATATACTAATACCGGAATAGTTAAAATAGAGCCACCACTCCCGATAAGGCCTAAAGTTATACCAATAATTATCGCTAATACATAACCAATAATTTCCATTAAGGTAAATGTAGACAATTTATTTTGGGATAGCCTTGAGGCTATCCCAAAATATTAAATTTTATTTATACGACCTGAACCTGAGATTTTCCTTTGAATTTGAGGATTACCAGAATAATTAATAGAACCTGAACCAGAAATAACTGCATCCAATTTACTGGAAACATTAGCATTCACATTTCCAGAACCAGAAATAACAGCTGATAATTGTTGTACTTTCAAGCCTTCTTTAACTCGACCCGAACCTGAAATAGCCACATTTGCTTTCTCTGCAGTACCCGAAAGGTGTAAAGTACCTGAACCTGAAATAGCACAATTTAAAGCATCTACTTGAGCATTAGCTTCTACTTTACCAGAACCACTGATGTTGATAGCTAATTGTTTAGTTTGTATGGTGTTATTGACTTTAATATTTCCCGAACTAGCCATACTAATGGAACTTAATTGCTTGGCTGAAATAACAGCTTTCAATTTTTTATGGGCATGCTTTTTTTGCCATAGTTTCCAAGTCTCACGTGTTCGGATAACTAAATTGTTGCCTTTAACCTCAACAATTAAATCTTCAATAGCAGCTTCGTCCCCTTCTATTCTAACCCCAACTTGATTACCCATATTAACAATGACATCCATTGTTACCGCAATCCCAAGGCCAGTAAAATGACTTACAGCATAGGTTTTAGAACCATCATAAACGTGATTGTCCGAAATATTTGTAAATGTTTTCAAAAGCTTAGTAGCCGAAAACGGGGTCAATTTATCTAAGAAATTGGTGGGTTCATTAGCAGGGCTGGTTTGTGCAATCCCAAGTATAATTAGTAATGTTAAGGCAATTCCAATTTGTAATTTTTTAACAGATTTCATATGCAAAAAGTTTAGGTTTAAGAATCAATACAGTTAAGAGACGTTAAACCCAAACGAAAAGTTGCATCTAAAAAAGAAAAAAATAATAATTACCTTTTAAGCACGGGTAATGCGATAAAAGAGGCATTCCCTATTTCATGAAACAATTTATGTGTAGCTTTTTGGAAATCACTAGCCTTTGCTTCGTAAATATTCATAAACTTTTGTGGATTTCGATCTGCTAAAGGGAACCAAGAATGTTGCACTTGAATCATAATCCGATGTCCTCTTTTAAAAGTATGACCTACATCAGGAAGAGTATATTTAACCTCTGTAACTTTTCCTGGCACAAATGCCTCTGGGGTTTCAAAGCTATTTCTATATTTCCCACGCAAAATTTCTCCACGAATGAGCATTTCATAACCTCCCATTATTAATCCTTTTGGATTCGGATTCGGATTAGCCGCATCTTCTGGAAAAACATCAATTAATTTAACCACAAAATCAGCATCCGAACCGGTAGTGCTAAATAATAAATTAGCAATTACAGGACCTGTCAACGTAATATCTTCAGTTAAAACGTCGGTTTTATATGTTACTACATCGGGTCTTCTACTCGCAAATCGCTGATCCGCAACCATATACTCCCTGCTTCTTCCCGAAAATATGCCATCTTCAAAAGGAACAGGTTTATTTGGATCAGAAATGTATTCATTATAACTGCTTTTGGCTGTTGGTTTATTAAAACTCAATTTTCCATTTTCATGGAAATATAAGTTTAAATATTCAGTTTCGGCAGGAGGCCACTTATCAAAACTTTTCCAAACATTACTTCCCGTGATAAAGATATTTGCTTCAGCAGGTTTAAAATTACCCTCTCCTTTTAAATGATATTTAAAAAATGGGAGTTCTAAATTTTCTTGATAGTATATGCTGGTGGCTTGATTATATTGCATATCTCCAAATGTGTCCCCTTTACTTCTTACCCAACCCCCATGATACCAAGGCCCAGCTACTAAAATATTATTTGCATCAGGATTTTGTTTTTCAATAGCTTGGTAGGTAGCAAAAGTTCCATAAGCATCTTCAGCATCAAAAAAACCACCAACTACCATTACTGCTGGTTTAACTTGTTTTAAGTGGGTAGTAATGGTTCTGGCTTTCCAAAAAGTATCTAAATTAGGATGTTTAAATAAGTTATTCCAAAACCTAATACTATCGGCAAAATAGCGGGTTTTCAAATCTTTTACAGACCCTGCCTCTAAGTAAAATCGATACGCGTCTGCAATCGGAAATTGAAAAGGCTTAGGCCCTTGAGAAGGTAATATAGGTTTAGGTCTGGGCACACCAAAACTACTCATAAAGCGAAAAGCATCCATTAAGAATAGTGCCCCACCATGATGGAAATCATCTCCGATAAACCAATCTGTAACGGGTGCCTGTGGCGAAACTGCCTTTAAAGCAGGGTGTGCATTTGGAAGGGCAGCTGTAGAATAAAATCCAGGATAGGAAATTCCTGAGAGACCAACTTTTCCATTGTTCCCTGCAATATTTTTAATTAACCAATCTATCGTATCGTAAGTATCAGTGCTCTCATCAATATCGCTAGGTCCCTTTTGGGGATTATGTGGCCTGATGTCATCGAAATTACCTTCACTCATCCAACGGCCTCTAACATCTTGATAAACAAAAATAAAACCTTCTTTCATCAATGCTGGAAAACTCCCTAAACTCAACTTATAATTATCTTCCCCATAGGGTTGAACAGTATAAGGAGTTCTGTTTAATAAAATGGGGAAAGTCTTTGATTTATCTTTAGGAATATAAATAGCCGTAAATAGTTTTACCCCGTCCCGCATCGGAATTTGACGTTCAATTTTCGTGTAATGTTCACGCACATAGGCTGAGTCACTCAATTGCGCGATGGCATTCAGACTTATGCAGCTGAATAAGCAAAGCGTTATAAATAGTAATTTTTTCATCATAAAGGTTTAACCTGGTTTAGGTGTTAATTTAATAAAGTTAGAAAATTGCTCGCTATTTTGTAGATTTGCGTAATAAAAAAATAGGAAAATATGCAATACGATGTAATTGTCATTGGTTCGGGCCCAGGCGGATATGTAGCCGCTATCAGATGTGCTCAACTAGGAATGAAAACCGCGATTATCGAGAAATATTCTACTTTCGGAGGAACTTGCTTAAATGTTGGCTGTATTCCTTCTAAAGCACTTTTAGATTCTTCAGAGCATTTTCATAATGCTGCCCATAGTTTTACTACTCATGGTATCAATCTGAAAGACTTAAAAGTTGATATGAAGCAAATGATTGCGCGTAAAGATGATGTAGTGGCACAAAATACAGCCGGTATAACCTATTTATTTAAGAAAAATAAAATAGACACCTATGAAGGTGTAGGATCCTTTGTAGATAAAAATACCATCAAAGTTCAAAAGTCTGATGGAAAAGCAGAAACCCTGACTACCAAAAATGTAATTATAGCCACGGGGTCAAAACCAACTGCTCTACCATTTTTACCTGTAGACAAAAAAAGAATTATCACTTCCACTGAAGCTTTAACCTTAAAAGAAGTACCAAAGAAAATGATCGTCATTGGAGGCGGGGTAATTGGTTTAGAATTAGGCTCAGTTTACGCGCGTTTGGGTACCCAAGTTTCTATAGTTGAATTTATGCCAAGTATCATTGGTACAATGGATGCTGGATTAGGTAAAGAATTACAAAGAGTATTGAAAAAATCTTTGGGTATGGAATTCTTTATGGGTCATAAAGTAACTGGGGCTACTACAAAAGGTAAAGTAGTTACAGTAACCGCTGAAAATGCAAAAGGGGAAGCTGTACAATGGGATGCCGATTACTGTATTGTGGCCGTAGGAAGAACCGCTTATACTGAAGGATTAGGCTTAGAAAATATCGGTATAACTGTAGAAGAAAGAGGTCGTAAAATTCCAGTTAATGAGCATTTGGAGACTTCTGTGAAAGGTGTATATGCGATTGGGGATGTGATTAAAGGAGCTATGTTAGCACATAAGGCTGAAGATGAAGGTATTTATGTAGCTGAAACATTAGCCGGACAAAAACCCCATATCAATAACAACTTAATTCCTGGTGTAGTGTATACATGGCCTGAAGTTGCTTCTGTAGGCTATACAGAGGAACAATTAAAAGAAAAAGGCATCGCATATAAAGCGGGATCATTCCCATTCAAAGCCAGTGGTCGTGCAAAAGCAAGTATGGATACTGATGGCTTTGTAAAAGTACTTGCCGACAAAAATACAGATGAGATATTAGGTGTACATATGATAGGTCCAAGAGCTGCAGATATGATTGCAGAAGCTGTAGTTGCTATGGAATTTAGGGCCTCCGCAGAAGACATCGCTAGAATTTGTCATGCCCATCCAACTTTTACAGAAGCCCTTAAAGAAGCGGCATTAGCAGCCACTGATAATAGAGCTATTCACATTTAAGGATTCTCACAATTACTTATATAGAGAAACTTACATAATTTGAAAGTAATATTAAAAAGCCTTCCTTTTTGGGAAGGCTTTTTAGTTTTTTAATGTGGATATTTGTAAAATATTCTATACAAAATTTCATGGACAATCTATCACCCAATCCAGAAGTTGTTTCCTTAGAACCAGATTCTTACAAGGAAAGAACAGTTCGCCTCGCCATTTCCCTTTTTTATTTTATTCAAGGGATCAGTTTTGCGTCTTGGGCAAGTAGAATTCCTGATTTAAAATCTTCTCTTAATTTAAGTGATGCAGCTTTAGGAAGTATATTGTTAGCTCTACCATTAGGCCAATTAATAACGATGCCTTTTTCAGGCAAAATGACTTCTAAGTATGGTAGTTTAAAAGTACTGCGATTATCAGTCCCCTTATATTCCTTTGTATTAGTTGGTTTGGGTCTAGCTAATAGTGGTTGGCAGTTAGCTTTTGTGTTATTATTATTCGGCATTTCCGGAAACCTATGTAATATTGCGCTGAATACCCAAGCAGTGGCTGCCGAAAGCTATTTTAAAAAGCCAATTATGACTTCCTTTCATGGAGCTTGGAGTATTGGGGGATTTACCGGGGCCTTAATCGGGTTAGGGATGATGAATTTTCATATCAGCCCCATGTACCATTTTGTAGTGGTCATGTTGTTAGCTTGGCTCAATGTAGCTTTATCTAATGGGTACTTAATTCGTAAAAAGAAAGTAACCGAACCACATAAAGCTAAATTATTTCAAAAGCCATCGGGTGTACTAATACAATTAGGTATAATAGGTTTTTGTAGTATGGCCACTGAAGGGGCTATGTTTGATTGGAGTGGAGTATATTTTAAAGATATAGTAAAAGCACCCCATGCCTTAATTATATTGGGTTATGCTTCATTTATGATCATGATGGCTACAGGTAGATTTTTGGGGGATAACATTATTCAAAGATTTGGCCGTAAAAGATCCTTACAAGTTAGTGGTTTCATTATCACAGCTGGTATGTTTTTATCGGTATTATTTCCGCATATTATTTCCGCAACCTTAGGCTTTATGCTGGTGGGGCTAGGCGTATCCGGGATTGTACCCATGGTTTATAGTGTAGCGGGTACCAACACAAAAGTTGCTCCTAGTATGGCCATAGCAATGGTTTCTAGTGTGAGTTATTTAGGTTTTTTAATGGGGCCGCCGTTGATTGGTTATATTTCTGCTTTAGCTAATTTGCGTTATTCATATGCATTAATCGGCTGTTTTGGCATTATTATCTCTATGATGGTAAGTCGCCTTAAGGCCATTTCAAATTAAGTGATTATAATAAGCATGAGTTATACTCCTTGCTACTACCTACACAAAAAGGGAACCTAATTTTTAGGTTCCCTTTTTGTGAATTATTTAACTACCCTTACAAGGAGGGTAAATTAATTAGTGCTTCATATCATATTCATAAACGTCTTTATGGTCGTATGCTTCTACCATTAATTCCTCAATAGGTTGACCCTTTTTATTCATACCAAATTTATTCATGATATTGTCAAACCATAAGTACATTACGGGTACAATAATTAAGGTTAAGAATAGAGAACTTAATAATCCCCCAATAATAACCCAAGCCAAACCGTTTTTCCATTCCGCACCGGCACCACCTGCTAAGGCGATTGGAAGCATCCCAATTACCATCGCAATAGTGGTCATTAAGATTGGACGTAAACGCGCATGATTTGCTAAAATTAAAGCCTCTCTTGTTGACTTACCTTCTGCTTTCATCTGATTGGTAAAATCCACCAAGATAATGGCGTTTTTCGCTACCAATCCAATTAACATAATTAAACCTAAGATAGTAAAGATACCTAAGTTGTTATTCGTTAAGGCTAAGGCTAAGAAAGCTCCAATTACAGCTAATGGAATGGAGAACATAACTACAAAAGGATAAATAAAGTTATCATAAAGCGCCACCATAATTAAGTATACTAATATGATGGAAGCTAATAATGCAATTCCTAAAGTTCCAAAACCTTCACTTTGATTTTCTTGATCTCCCGCCCAGGTATAGCTAACCCCAAGTGGTCTGTGTAATTTTCCATTGGCCTCTTGGGCATCTAATTCAGCTTGGAAATCTTGTACGATAGATCCAGTTGGTCTACCGATTGATTGCGCTTTCACCGTTACGGAAGTCGTTTTATTTAAACGCTCTAATTGGGATGGCCCAGATCCTTCCACAATATTAGCAAACTGCATCAATTTTACTTGTTGTCCTTTATTATTAATAAAGGTTAAGTTTCTAACATCGTCAATATTCTTTCTGTCGAAATCTTGGAACTGCACATTAATATCATACTCATATTGACCTTTTCGATATTTAGCGTCCGTATTCCCGCTAAAGGCATACTGCATAGTAGCCCCAACAGTTTGTAAATTTAAACCTAAGGCAGCCATTTTATCCCGATCAACCTGTACATTAATCTCAGGCGTACCTTTTTCTACCGAGAGTTTAGTTTCAGCAGCTCCAGGTATTTTAGCTAAAATTGCTTTAGCATTTTCGGCATACTGCATGGCAGAATCTAAATCAGAACCCATCACCACTAATTGAATATTAGCATTTTCGGCCGTACCCATAATGGAAATATTTACTGTTTTAATATTCGCGCCCACTAATTGCTTCGATAAATCTCTCGACAATTGCTTCGATAAAATATCCGAACTTGTACCTGGTCTTAATTCTCTAGGAACCAATTTTACATTAATTTCTCCTTTATAAGCTGTGGCTTGAGTACTTCCAAAATCCCCACTAGCCTGACCAACTGTGGTAATCATTTGCTCTACTTCAGGTTGTTGACTCAAATAATTTTCAGCGCGTTGGATATATTGGTTGGTTAATTCTAAGGATGCATCTTTAGGTAATTCTATTTGTACTAAAAACTCTCCTTTATCAGATTTAGGGAAGAATTCAAAACCAATATATTTACCCGCAAATAAACCACATGAACTAATTAATAGCATGAAAACGCCAATTAAGGTAATCGCTTTATGATCTAATGTCCAGTTTAAAATACCGGTCATCCAACGTGTAAATTTGGCTAATTGCGCCTCAAACCATAAGATAAAGCGTCCAAAAAGATTTTTACCTTCAATTCTTTCTAATTTACCAAAACGCGAGAATAATAAAGGCACTATAGTAAATGAGGTAATTAAGGATAGCAAGGTTGCTATAATAACCACAATACAGAATTGTCTTAAGATATTAGCCACTAAACCAGTACTTATAGAAATGGGTAAAAACACTACCACAATTACCAAAGTAATGGAAATTACTGTAAAGCCAATTTCTTGTGTAGCATCAAAAGCTGCTCTCACTTTGTTTTTACCCATTTCCATGTGACGCTGTATGTTTTCAATAACCACAATCGCATCATCCACCAAAATACCTACTACTAGGGATAAACCTAATAAGGACATCAAGTTTAATGTAAAACCAAACATGGACATTCCAATAAAGGTCACAATTAAAGAAACCGGAATAGAAATCATTACGAATACCGCATTTCGGATACTGTGTAAAAAGAATAGCATTACAAATGCTACCAACACAACTGCAATCATTAAATCGTGAATTACCGCATCAGCAGACTCTAAGGTATATACAGAGCTATCATTAACGATTTTTAAATTTAATTCATTTACTTGGGTATATTCACCATTCATTTTCTCTACCGCTGCCTTTATACCTTCACTCACCGATACTGCGTTAGCATCACTTTGTTTAATAATACTTAAGGTTAAAGAGGTGGAACGGTCAATACGAGCAATTTTTTCAGCTTCTTTTGAAGTTTCTTGAACATCCGCAAAATCAGATAAACGAACTTGTGCTCCCGCATTCGAAGTACTCATCACTAAGTTTCTGAGCTCATCTAAATTTTTATACTTACCCGATAAACGGACTAGGATATCTTGTCCATCTGCTTTTACACTTCCTGTTGGGAAATCTAAATTAGAACTTAATATTTGCTGTTGAACTTGTAAAATGCTCAAGCCATAAGCCTTCATTTTAGTTCCATCTACAGCTACTTTTACCTCTCTCTCCGAGCCCCCTACAATATTAACCTGAGCAACCCCTTGAACCCTTGATAAATCAGGTGCAATTTTTTGGTCAATTAAATCATATAAATCGATGTCCGATAATTTTGCTGTTGCAGCTATGGTGATAATCGGCATATCATCTAAAGAGAACTTACTTAATGAGGGAGTTTTCACCTCTTCAGGTAAAGTAGATAAAATTGAATTTACTTTACGCTGTGCATCATTTAAAGAGATATCTACATTAGCCGATTCGGTTAAGGTAACGGTTACAATAGAAACCCCCTCTAAAGAGATGGAATTTATTTTCTTTACGTTTTCCATAGAGGAAACCGCATCTTCAATTTTTTTAGTTACTGTATTTTCAACCTCACTAGGGGAAGCTCCAGGGTATATTGTCGAAACAGATACCACATTAGGAGAGAATTTTGGTAATAATTCATACCCTAGAGAGAAATAACTTAATAAACCTAAGAGGGATAAGGCGGTAAAAACCACAATTACCAACGAAGGTCTTTTAATGGATATTTCAGCTATTTTCATTTTTTGATTGCTTCTAAAACGCGTTTAAAATTATTTAATAATGCTAACAGGAGTGCCGTCAATTAAGTTGATCTGACCACTGATGATAACCGTTTCACCTTCATTTAAGCCACTCATAATTTCTACTTGGTCACCTAAAATTCTACCGGTTACCACATTTCTCACTTTTGCAACATTGGCAGCTTTATCATAAATGAAAATTTGATTTGAACTCACTGAACCTACAAAAGATGTACGAGGCACTAAAATCACTTCTTTTTGTTTCGGGAAATCAAATAAGGCTGTCCCATACATACCTGCTTTTAAGCCAGATTTTGCATTATTAGTAACAGAAATTTCAATCGGGAAATTTAAAGATCCATCTGCTTTAGCTGCAATAAAGGATACTTTACCAGTGAAATTTTCATCAGGAAATACATTTGATTGAATTTTAACTGCATCTCCTAATTTTAAATTAGCTACTTGCGTTTCATTCACATTCACTTTTAATTTTAATTTAGAAATGTCAACTAATTCAAACAACTGTGTACCTGGAGCAACAAAAGCTCCAACTTCGATTAATTTTTTGTTAACTACCCCATTGATAGAGGAGCGAATGTTAGCATCATTTAATTTACGTTGTTGTTGTTGTAAACGTAATTTAGCGTTAGAAGCATTTAATCTAGCTTGATCTAATTGTTGTTGGGTAACACCACCGGTTTTAAACGAACTTTCATATCGAGCTAAATCTCTGGCGGCATTTTCATAGTTAGCTTCAGCAGTTTCTCTATCTGTATTCAGTAACTCAGCATCAATACGAGCTAATACCTGTCCCTTGCTTACACGTGAACCTTCCTTTACATAAATTTGCGACACACGGCCACTATTTTCAGCCGAAAACATTAATTCTTGATCAGGAGCAAAAGTTCCGTTAGCTGTAAAGTCTAATTCAGGTATTGATTTTTTTGCCTCTGCAACATTCACTGCAACTGCTCCATTACCCTTAGCGATAAATTCAGTTTTAGCTTCATTTTTCTTTTTATTGTTGCTAAGAACATAGCCAATACCTACTATAACTAATACTAAAATTACTATAGTTGTGATTACTTTTTTCATGATTATTTTACTAACGATTTAATGTTTCCTTGGGATTTGATTAATTGAATTTCCGCTACTTTATAGTTTAAGAGCGCTTGGTTATAACTATTTTGAGCTTGAGTTAACGAATTTTCAGTGTCTAATAAATCCGTCAGGGAAGCCAATCCATTATTATAGTTGTTTTGTGTACTTTGATAAATTTCTAAAGCCAGATCCATGTTTTTCTTTTGCAAATTTATTGTATTGATACTATTTCGCATTTGAATCTTTGCATTTTCATAGGCCATATTCAAACCATTTCGAGTTTGAAATCTATCTTCCTCTAATTTAGCAATTTGGATGTCTGCCTGACGAATTTTAGAACGGGTTAAGAAACCATTGAAAATGGGTACTCTTAAGGTTAATCCAATCGCCGAAGAACCGAAGCCGATTGCATTCGGATTAGTCATTAAAAAATCGAACTTATCAGATTGCGTAGCATAATTATAATTAGCAGCTAAAGATAAGGTAGGATAGTATTCCGATACATATGCTTTTCTTTGGAGACGCAATAACTCTGCTTGCACATCATATAATTTCATCTCCGTACGAGCAGCCATATCTAAACTATCTTGAAAAACAGGCGATTCATTAATCGCTTTAAACTCTGTATCCGGAATAGTAATTTCTTGATTTACTGGCATACCCATGGATAATTTCAAATTATTTTCCAATTGGGTAATAGCATTTTTTATACTTTCTCTTTGCGTATTCAAGTTGGTTAAGTTGACATTAATTCGATCCACATCAATTTTCTTGGCTAAGCCATTTTGATATTGATTATTAATAATGTTGGCTACAACGCCTACATTTTTGATGTTAGTGTCAATGACACCTAATTGAATTCTGTTGACTAAAACTTGGTAGTAATTATTAGCCACTTGCTCAATAACCTGTTCTTCGGTCAATTGGGCATTTAAGTCGTAATAATTCTCACTCGCTTTAGCAGCCTGTAAACCAGTAAATACTTGCTGGTTGAAAAGTTGTTGATTTAAACTTACTCCGGCATTTGAATTCCATGCTCTACCTAATTTAATAGCTTGATCACCAAAAACAATTTGTCCGATTATGGGATTGTACGTTAAACCTGAAGTACCTGAAATTTGAGGTAAGGCTTGCGCTCTAACTTCTTGGGTTTTGTATTTCCCTGCATCGATGTCTAAAATTGCTTTCTTTAAATTTGAATTATGGGTGACCGCATAATTCAAAGCCTCTTTTAAAGTTATCTGCACTTGGGCGAAACTTATTTGAGGGCTTAAAAACAGCCCAATAATGGCTAAAAGGCTAATTATTTTTCTCTTGAGGATCATTTTATTTTTTGGGTGTATAAGGTTATTGTTCTTCAATTTGAGCGTTTAATTGTTGGATTAATTTATGCCCCTTCTCGTTACAAACTCCATATAAAAAATGTAGCGAGATTTCTTGTAATACTTGGCTTAAATTTAAATTGCTTTCTAAAATTTGTTCAGATCTATTAAAAATCATATTAATCTGATTCATTCTTACTTGTGCAATAACTTCAACATTAAGTTCAGGACGGTAGAGTCCTTCTGCAAGGCCTCGATTTAAATTAGAAACGATATCAGCATAAATAGATTTTTGTTTGTACTCATTTAATAATTGCCAAGCTTGAGGATGGTATTTTTGCAGTTCAAAAAAAAGTTTGTGATTTAAATTCTTAACCGATTTTTTGATCTCTTGTATACTTAAATATATTTCCTCTACTGCATTTTGAGCTTTTTCACTTCTTTCGGCATTAATGCATTTTAAATTAGCTAATCGGTCTTTAATCAGTAATTTAACCAATTCATTTTTATCATTAAAGTTTTGATAAATTGTTTTTTTCGAAATGCCTAAATGCTTGGCAATATCGTCCATGGTGACCGATTTGAAACCATAGAGTTCAAACAATTTGTCTGCCTCTTGAATGATATGTGTTTTTAATTCCAATACAACTTAAATTTACGGGTGCAAAACTATGGAAACTTTTTTTAATTCCAAAGTTTCCATCAAGATGTGTGCCAAAATAATGTCATTTATATCTCATTTGTTTATGCCTAAAAACTGTATTTTTGAGAAAAATTATCTCATGACTCAAATCCAACGCGATTTTAATTTAAAAGCTTATAACAGTTTCGGTGTGGATGCCAGCGCTCAATATTTTGCTGAAATAAATTCCGTGTCAGATTTGGCAGGAATTCTTGCGCAAAAAGATCCAAGTTGGCCGCTCTTAATTATGGGAGGGGGATCTAATATGCTGTTTGTTAAACCTTATGCGGGGCTAGTAATTAAAATGAATATACAAGGTATCCAAGTAGAGGATTTAGGGAAGGAGGTTATCGTAACCGCTGGTGCTGGTGTAAATTGGCATGAGTTTGTATTGTATTGTGTGCATCATGGGTATGCGGGAATAGAAAACTTAAGTCTTATTCCGGGATCAGTAGGGGCAAGTCCTGTCCAAAACATTGGGGCCTATGGAGTAGAGTTAATGGATGTATTTCATGCCTGTGAAGCCTA
Source organism: Pedobacter sp. (assembly GCA_004211595.1). Lineage (GTDB taxonomy): Bacteria > Bacteroidota > Bacteroidia > Sphingobacteriales > Sphingobacteriaceae > Pedobacter. The sequence goes on along the minus strand of SEDO01000005.1, from coordinate 79,909 downwards.
TGAGATAGCCACGGGAAAGATGCGCACCTTTTTACCGGAAGATTGTAAATTTTCTTATAGAGAATCAGTATTTAAAGCTGAACTTAAAGGACAGTATATAATATGTAGTGTCAGTTATAAACTACACAAAACTGCTCGAATCAAAACTCATTATGCAGCACTAGAGGAGGCTTTAAAAGCTAAGAATATAACTGACCCTACTATAAAAGATATTTCTGATGTTGTATCGGAAGTTAGAGTAAGCAAATTGCCTGATCCAAGTCAAATTGGGAATGCCGGTAGTTTTTTTAAGAATCCCATCATAGATAAAACACAGTTTGACTACTTAAATGTACAATTCCCAAATATTGTACATTTTCCCGCACCCCAGGAGCAAATTAAATTAGCTGCGGGCTGGCTAATAGAGAGTTGTGGGTTTAAAGGGATAGTCAAGGGAAATACTGGAACATGGAAAAATCAAGCTTTAGTGATCGTAAACCATGGTCAAGCTAGCGGAAAAGAAGTGTATGATTTTTCAGAAATTATTATAAATGCAGTTTATGAAAAGTTTGGAATACAGCTAGAGCGAGAAGTAAATGTGATTTAAAAGGCCTTCAGCACTATTTTGTATAAAGTTTAATAGAACTGTAAAAGTTTGGTATCAAAGTTGTTTAGTTAATAGAAGAAAGTGATAAACTACTTATTAACCATTCTAAAAATTAAACCTATGACACAGCTACAATTTAATTCTCAACTAAATGTTCATGCAGCGTCGTTACATGCTTTAGCGATGAACTTTACGAAAGACGCAGATGATGCCAATGATCTAGTTCAAGACACTTTAATGAAAGCTGTCATGTATTATGGCAAATTTAAAGAAGGTACAAATCTGAAAGGCTGGTTATTTACTATTATGCGTAATACATTTATCAATAATTACCGAAGAATGGTAAAGACCAATAATTTAATCACTAAATCAGACGAAATTTCCTCAGCTCATCTACAATTTAGCGCAAGCAAAAATTCTGCAGGAAGCAAATTTGTAATGAGTGATATTCAAAAAGCCTTAGCTACTTTACAACCTGAGTATTATGTTCCATTTATCAAATATTTTGAAGGCTATCGTTATCACGAAATTGCTGAAGAATTAAATATTCCAATTGGAACTGTTAAAACTCGTATTCACGTAGCTAGAGGCATACTTAAAAAATATTTAAAATTATACGCAAGTGATTCTCAAAGTGTTTAATCTTATCGATTAAGCAAAGATTTTTATTTTGCGCGAGGCAAAAGCTAGATATGCCAGATAAATCTTTATTTTTGGATTCAAAAAATTTAGATTTATGAAGAATTTATTTCTCTGGGTAGCCATTATCTTAATGCTTTTGCCTTTTTTAATGCTTATAGATAAACGCTATTTTAATTTCTCTAATCTATTAAAGTCTTTAACACCAGCACTTGTCTCAACAATAATATTCTCTGAATTAGGAGTATTCTTTGGCATGATGAAAATCTGGGCCTTTAATCCCGATCAAGTTGTAGGAATTTTTTATAGGTATCTACCCTTAGAGCAATATCTTTTTTACTATGGATTTAACTTTTTTAGTTTAGCCCTTTATCAGTATTGGAATGCACGCGTTCCATCACCCAAAATATCCTATTCCTTTGTTGTAAGTAATTTCCTCATCGGACTCTGCCTGGCGGTATTATTTGCGGGCTATTCTAAATGGTATACGCTACTATATGTGATTGCCTTTATGCTTATATTAATATTAGTAGAATATAGAGGTTCTTTACGTTACATGCCGAACTACTACCGAGCAGTAGGGGTATTATTACCTTTATTTGCTGCCATCCAAATTTATTTTTCGCAAATTGGCTTTTACAGTTTTACTTGGGTTGATACCTTAAATGCAAGTTTATTTATGATGCCTCTAGAACATTTATTTATGGGTTTAGGCATGATATTATTGTCTGTAGCCAGTTTAGAATGGATTGGTTCTAGAAAGTTTAGGTTTATTTAAGGTAACTGTATGTCGATAGAGACGGAATATAGTAAATCGCAATTAGCGCTTCGAAATGGCCAAGATAAACCTGAGATATGGGTAGCCTATCAAGGGATTATTTATGAAGTAAGCGCGAGTAGACTTTGGCGTAATGGCAAGCACTATGAACATTGGGCTGGACAAGATTTAACCGCTGAACTAGCCGATGCTCCACACACTGCCCAAGTATTTGAAAAATTTAAGGTGGTGGGTAAATTGAAGAAAACCCTTTAAAAGCTCTCGGTTCAGAAAGCCCTTAAAGGATTTTTATTGCATTTAATATTTTAAATCTAGCTAGTTTAGGCTATTTCGAATTTACTTAAACTTACAAATTCTTGAATTCTGCTATTGATACTGGCTTCGTCAAGATTTAGTAAACGCTCAGTGCCAAATTTTTCTACACAGAATGACGCTAATGCCGAACCAAAAATTAAGGCATTTTTCATGTTGTTAAAGTTTACACTACCTACTTTAGCCATATAGCCAATAAACCCACCGGCAAATGTATCTCCCGCACCCGTAGGATCAAATACTTCAGCTAATGGTAAGGCTGGTGCTGCAAATATTTTATTTTCATGGAATAACAAAGCACCGTGTTCTCCTTTTTTAATGATGAGGTATTGAGGACCCATTTTTAAAATTTTCTGCGCTGCCTTAACTAAAGAATATTCTCCAGATAATTGGCGAGCTTCCGAATCATTAATGGTTAAAACGTCAACTAGTTTAATGGTTTCCAATAAATCGTCCATCATGATGTCCATCCAAAAGTTCATGGTATCTAAAACAATTAATTTAGGACGTTTTTTAAGCCTTTGAATAACGGTTTTCTGAACTTGAGGGGTTAGATTACCTAACATTAAATATTCGCAATCCTGATAACTTTCTGGGATAATAGGATCAAAGTGCTCTAATACATTTAATTCCGTTTGCAAAGTATCTCGGCTATTCATATCGTTATGATATTTTCCGCTCCAGAAGAATGACTTTTCGCCTGCCTTTATTTGCAAACCTTCGGTGTCTATCCCGTGTTTGGTAAAGGTTTCTATATCCTCTTTATGGAAATCATCTCCCACTACAGCAACAATTTTTGCTTTTTCATAGAAGTAAGATGCCGCTAAACTTGCGTATGTAGCAGCTCCACCAACTATTTTATTCGTTTTTCCGAAAGGTGTCTCTATAGCATCGAAAGCTACAGTCCCTATGATTATCAGGCTCATATGTTTTTTATTAAAAATATTTTAAATTTTTTCACTGCAAATATTGCATAAATAATTTAAAACCCCTAATATTGCAGTCCCAAAACACAGGAGCGGTTTTAAAAAAAGCTTCTTTGTTTTAGCTAACACCAGCACTCCCGAATAGCTCAGCTGGTTAGAGCATCTGACTGTTAATCAGAGGGTCGCTGGTTCGAGCCCAGCTTCGGGAGCAAAAAGCCCTTCATGTGTTCATGAAGGGCTTTATTTTTATAGCTGCTTTCTCCAAATTTTTAGTTTTAAGTCATTCGAGCGCTTTCAATTTTTTCTCAATACTCTACCCGTACCGGTGATACTCGTAAACATAATAGGATCACCTTTATAAAATATATTACCTGTACCCGTTATGTAGGCATTTAAATTTCTTTCCACATCCGCGAGTATATTACCAGTACCTGTAATATGTAAATCAGCCGTTGTGGATTTAATGTTTTCTACATCTACATCCCCCGAACCGGTGAGTTTAACTTTAAGTTTTTTTGTTTGAAGTTTTCCTAAAACTCTAAAGTCGCCCGAGCCAGTTACAATAGCGGAAAATTCTTCTTGCGCAGGAAATGTGCTTCGCAATTCAAAATCCTCACTTGAGGTAATAATAGCTTCTTCTAAATAGGGGCCATAAATCCATACCTTTACATCGCTGTGAGAAATATTTGCATCCCTAAAGCCAATGCGTAATTCTTGATTTTTTATCTCCGTTTTTAAGGCTGCTAAAAGATTATCTGAACCTTTTAATTGAATTTTATAATAGGGTGCATTCTGGTAGGTGATATGCACAGCAGCATTGGAGGTAATAGATTTAAATGGACTGAGCTCTCGGGTCTCCACCAAGATATTACCATCTGGTTTAAGTCTTTCTTTTTGACAAGCTGTGCTTAAAAGTATCAGGCACGCAACGAAAGTGTTCAGAAGAATTTGTTTTGTTCTCATAATGGATTTGTTTTAATAAATAGATCTTAAATAGCCAATGCTTAATTTTATTAACTTAAAATCAACTATTTCTGAGTATTAAGAAGCATAAATAGGTAATTTGTTACATATTTTTTTTAAAAAACTAATATCTTAGGTCTGACAAAATAATTTTCTAAAAAATTTTATTTTTCAAATTATATTCAAAATTTTATTTTAAAATTTAATCTTATATAGAATAAAATTTCATAATTAAAATTATTTGTGTATCTTTGTATATAATTAAATAAAATATAATGCAACAAGGAACAGTAAAATTTTTCAATGAAACAAAAGGTTTTGGATTTATCTTACCATCAAATGGTGATAGCGAAATCTTTGTTCATTCAACCGGTTTATTAGATAACATTCGTGAGAATGATTCAGTAAGCTATGACATCGAGCAAGGCAGAAAAGGCCTTAATGCGATTAACGTAAAAGTAATCTAATTATATTCCTTTATAAATTAGTATTGGCATCTGTCATTTGGCAGGTGCTTTTTTTGTGCCATTTTTTTTTCTAATTGAAGTTTAAGTTCTGGTTTTAATATTTATTTAAAAAAAATGTGTAACAGTTTTCATAGTGTAATGTCAAATATCTGATTTTTTTAGAATCATATACACAATAAACCTATAAAAACACACACTTATGAAAACCATCTACCTAAAAATTATGTTGGCCTTTGCGTGCATAATTTGCGTAAGTACTTACGCAAATAAATTGCATGCTCAGGTTAGCGTAACCTACACCTTACAAGGAACCCTCAAAAGTGCCACCAGTGATAACTTTGATGATGTTAGTGTTTACTTATTAAAAGCATCCGATAAAGCCCTTGTTAAAATGGAGCAAGCGAACGCTAAGGGGGAATTTAAATTTGAAAACGTGGGGCCTGGAAAGTATCTTATTATGAGTCAGAGTTTTCGGTTTTCACCCTATCAATCAGAACCTTTAGAAGTAAATAAAGATTTGCATTTGGGAGACATTCTATTGCAAGGACAAACTCAGCAATTAAAAGCAGTCACTATCAATGCTGAAAAACCATTAATCCAACAATCCTTTGATAAAACAACTGTAAATGTATCTAACTCTATAGCAGCTGTAGGGTCCAATGCCTTAGAAGTATTAGGTAAGGCCCCTGGGGTAAACGTGGATCCTAATGAAAATTTAGCGATGCGCGGAAAACAGGGGGTAATGGTGATGGTTGACGGGAAACCTCTCAATTTGGGAGGAACTGATTTGAGTAATTATTTAAAGAGTTTGCAAGCCACCCAAATTGATAAAATTGATTTAATTACTAATCCTTCCGCTAAATTTGATGCCGCAGGAAATGCTGGAATTATTGATATTCGGCTTAAAAAGTCAAATTTAATAGGTACTAATGGGAATTTAACTTTAACAGCTGGGATGGGTCGTTATGAAAAATTCACGCCCAATGTAAGTCTTAATCACAAGCGCCCAAAAGCTAATTATTTTTCAAGTTATGCTTTTAATCGTAACCGAGGGTTCAATGATTTAGAAATTATTAGAGATTTTTATACCCCCGAAAAAAACTACTTTGGATCCAATGTTTATGATAACTATTTTAAAAATAGGGCGCATACCCACAATGTCCGTCTAGGTGCAGATTTTAATTTAACTCCCCACCAGATTTTGGGATTCTCCGCTAATGGCATATACACGGATATTTTAGCAAGTTCCAATTCTTTAGCTAATACTTTTGATGCGCAACACTTAAAAAATGGAGCATTTTTAACCAAGGGCCAAACTACACCGGAAAGACGAAATTCAAGTATCAATTTAAACTATCGTGCCAAACTGGATACTTTAGGAAGAGAGTTAGCGATTGACGCCGATTATGCTAGTTTCAATATGGCCGAAATTCAAAATTATAAAACGCTTTATATGGATCAGAATGGGAATCCCGTAAGTAATCCGTATTTATTAATGGGTGACTTGAATGGAGCCTTGGATATTAAATCAGTAAAAGCTGATTATTCCACTCCATTGAAGGCCTGGAATGCAAAATTAGAAATGGGTTGGAAAAGCAGTTGGGTAAAAACTGATAATGAAGTCAACTTCTTTGATAAAAGTGGCTCTACAGCGGTATTAGATACCGGAAAAAGTAATCACTTTATTTATAAAGAGAATATAAATGCTATTTATGTGAATGGGAATAAAGCTTGGAATAAATTTCAACTGCAAATGGGCTTACGTTTAGAAAATACGCGTGCCAATGGTTTACAGGTAATTAAAAATGAGACTTTTGAACGTGATTATTATCAATTATTTCCAAGTGCTTTTTTAGGTTATACATTTAATGATAGCCATATGATAGGCCTTTCCGCTAGTCGCCGAATTAACCGCCCTTCGTATCGTCAATTGAATCCTTTTAAGTCGTTTTTAGATCCATTAACCTATGCCACTGGAAATCCTTATTTATTGCCTGAAATCTCAGAAGTTTATGAATTTAGTTATACTTTACAACAAAAGTATTTGTTTAAATTAGGCTATACCCACACGGCTGATAATATTTTAAGTATTTTAGGTCCTGATGTGGAACCTCGCTCCGTCGTTCAAATCCCACGAAATTTAGCTAATTATCATTATTACAATGCCAGTTTGAGTTTTCCATTTAAAATTGGAAAATGGTATAGCAGTAATCAAGATATCACTACTTACTATGGAAAATACCAAGGTGATATAGGTTCGAATAATTTAAATTTAAGTCGAGTTAGTTACCAAATAAATAGTGTGAATAGCATTAAATTGACTGCCACCACAAGTGCCGAAGTATCTGCTAATTACCAAAGTAAGGGCTATTATGGGCCACTTGATTTCAACGGGGTATTTGTATTGAATATGGGCATACAAAAACAAATTATGAATCGTCAAGCCAGTTTACGTTTAAACTTTAATGATGTCTTTTTCAGTAATAGAACCGATGCTAAAACTGCCTTGAATGGTTATAATGAATTTTTCTTGCAAAAACGTGAAACTCAGGTGATGAATTTAAGCTTCAGTTACCGATTTGGTAAGAGTAACGGAAATAATACCCGTCGCCAAGGTGCTGCAGAAGAGGAAAAAAGACGTGCAAACTAATATAGTGCGCCAATTAAAAAACCTTTATACCTACCTATGAGCTAGACTTTCGGCTAAATTCCTTAACTTAGAACATCAGCAAAAAGATGGATTTAATTAAGGATTTAGCCGAATTAGCATTAGCAACCCGTTTGAAGCGACTCAGTGAGCGGCTCTCTGTAGACGTCAGTAAAATATATAAAGAATCTGAAGTAAGTATAGAAGCCAGATGGTTTCTGCTACTTCATATTTTAGAAAAAAATAAGGTCATGGCCATTACAGAAATTGCCGATGCCCTTCAATTAAGTCACCCCGCTATCGTACAAATGGTGAATGAATTATCAGAGAAGAAGCTCATTACCACTAAATCCGATAAAAATGATGCGCGTAAACGGCTCATTTCTCTCAGTCCATTAGGTAAAAAGAATTTAGCCAAATTAGCACCCATATTGGCCAGTATTGCCCAAGAAAATAAGCGTTGGATTGCAGAAGCAGAAGCCGATATATTAACTACCTTGGAACAGCTCGAAAAAGCCCTTGATGAACAAAGTATGTATCAAAGGATTAAGCTGAATTTATTGCAAAAAAATAGTTAATGTTTTTCGAGATTAATCCCAATCATACTATCTACAGCCTCTAATAAACTATTCATTTCAAAAGGTTTCGCCAGGAATTTATCGGCTCCACAATTTTCAATTGATAATTTTAATTCATTACTTGCAGAAATAAGTAGCACTGGAATATTTCGAGTGAGGGGATTAGCCTTTAAAGATTTACATAAATCTCGTCCGTCGGTACCCGACATCCAAACGTCTAAAATATAAAGATCGGGTAGGACCTCCTTTTGGAGAATGCCTTTCCCATTTAAAATCGATTCCACCTGGTAGCCTTCTAACTCTAACAACATTGAAATTGATTCTAATATGGCAGGGTCATCGTCTGCAATCGCAATCAGATAACTCTGTCTGTTAATATACATATGATGTTTTTAGTATTCTTTCGAATAATTAGATTAAAAATAAGTAAAATAATTAACTTTTGTAACATTTATTTTCCAAGTCAAAGAGATACATGATTAATTAATATCTTGCAGGATGATTAAAAAGTCAATATTTACTGTCCTGCTAATAGGACTTTTAAGCCTATCCCATTCGCTCAAAGCACAACTCGATACGGCTCAACAAATTGATTATTCTCGAAAAAATTCTCCTACAGCGCAAGCTCAACCTTATGTAATATTGTTGTCTCTGGATGGATTCAGATGGGACTTAGCTGCAAAATATAACGCTCAAAATATATTAAGCTTAGCCCAATCGGGCGTACAGGCAGAAAAACTCATTCCAAGTTATCCAAGTTTAACCTTTCCTAACCATTATACAGTAGTGACAGGCCAACATCCTGCCCATCATGGTCTGGTTGATAATCACTTTTATGAATCCACTTCACAACGGTATTATGTAAAATCGAGTGTCAATGGGGCTACGGATAGTACTTGGTATGGAGGTACACCTTTGTGGATGTTAGCGGAAGCTCAAGGCATGTTGTCAGCGGTTTATTTTTGGCCAGGGTCAGAACACAGTAAAAACGGTATCCGGCCTAGTTATTATTATAAATACAATGAAGTAACACCCCTTCCAAATAGAATGCAAGTCGTGCGTAACTGGTTGCAATTACCACCCGATAGAAGACCTCATTTTATAGCCATTTATTTTCCTGAAATAGATAAAGCGGCCCATAAATTTACGGCTGAAAGTGAAGCCGCCAAAAATGCAGTCCTGCAAATGGATGCGATGATTGGGCAGCTGCAAAATATTATGCAAGTTTCAAGCTTAGCTATTAATTTAGTCATTGTTTCCGATCATGGAATGACCGCTATCGATCAATCCCGAACCATTCCAAAGCCGAAAGCTTTGCAGTCTGATGATGTGGTGGTGCCTGTGGGCAATGCCTTATTAAATGTGCATGTTAAGGATAAGCAAAAGGTACCAGCTCTTTACAAACAATTGAAATTAGAGGCTGAGGGCTATGAGGTATATTTGCAAGATAAAACGCCTAAAAAATGGCATATCAGATCTAAAGATGATCATTTTAATCGCATAGGAGATATCGTGTTAATTCCTACGCTCCCACGTGTTTTTAACATAAATAATAGAATGCCCGATCCCGGTCAACACGGATTTCAAGCCAATCATCCTGATATGGCAGGAATTTTCTACGCTGCTGGCCCGCAATTTAAATCTAATATCACCCTTAAACCTTTTCAAAACATTCACATTTATCCTTTAATCGCTAAAATATTGAATTTGGATGTAACAGAAAAAATAGACGGAAAATTGAAGGTATTGAAAAAGGTGCTTAAATAATTTTTAACTTTATCTAAAACCAAACATCAACTTTATCTAAACCAAAAACTTATACATGAAGAAATTTTTTATTCCCGCTTTAATTGCCCTTAGTTTCGCGCAATTAGGCTTTGCCCAACAAGGCGGACAAGGATCTGGTAGAGGACAAAATGCCACTCAACAAGGAGCTCCGGGAGCTACCCGAGCCGCAGGTGCGCCCGGTGCAGGTGCAAGCCCAGCAGGTGCAGCAGCCCCAAGTAACTCATCAAGTGAAGGTGGAGCCCGAAATAGTGGCAATATCAATTCCCGTAATATTGTCACTGAATCTGCCGTAGTAACTAATCATACCGTAACTATTAATGGAAAATCAGTACCTTATAAAGCAACTGCAGGTACCTTACCAGTTTGGGATGAAGAAGGAAAATCAATTGCCGGTTTATTTTATACCTATTACGAAAGAAGTGATGTACAAAATAGAGAGCGTCGCCCTTTAGTCATATCATTTAATGGAGGTCCGGGTTCAGCATCAGTGTGGATGCATATTGCTTATACAGGCCCTGTAGTGTTGAATATAGATGATGAAGGCTATCCTGTACAACCTTATGGTTATAAAGATAATAGCACTTCTATTTTAGATGTAGCCGATATTGTATATGTAGATCCTGTGAATACAGGCTATTCTAGAACCACGGGTAGAGATGTGCCTACTAATAGATTTTTTGGCGTTAGAGCTGATATTCGTTATCTAGCCGAGTGGATTAATACATTCGTGACCCGTAATAACAGGTGGGCTTCTCCAAAATATTTAATCGGAGAAAGTTATGGAACTACCCGCGTATCGGGACTCGCCTTAGAACTTCAAAGTAATCACTGGATGTATCTAAATGGGGTAATATTGGTTTCTCCAACTGAATTAGGTATTCAAAGAGGATCGGTTATGGATGCGGCTATGCGATTGCCTTATTATGCTGCTACAGCTTGGTATCACAAAAAATTGCCTGCCGATTTACAAAGCAAGAAACTAACTGATATGTTGCCTGAAGTAGAAGAATTTACCATTAAAGAATTAATTCCAGCGATGACCTTAGGCGGCTTTTTATCGATAGAAGCCAAACAAAAAATTGCTGCAAAAATGGCTCGTTACTCGGGGCTGTCGGAGCAAGTTTTAATGCGTAATAATTTAGATGTTACCACCAATTTATACTGGAAGGAATTATTGAGAGATCAAGGTTATACTGTAGGTCGACTAGATTCTAGATATCGTGGTATCGATAAATCAGATGGTGGAAATAGTCCGGATTATAATGCCGAATTAACCTCTTGGTTACATTCTTTCACGCCAGCAATTAATATGTATTTGCGCAATGAATTGAATTATAAAACAGATTTGAAATATAATATGTTTGGACCAGTAAATCCTTGGGATAATTCGGGTGATAGAACCGGTGATAATCTACGTGCGGCTATGGCTCAAAATCCATACTTAAAGTTATTTGTACAAGCTGGATATTATGACGGAGCATGTGATTATTTTAATGCTAAATATAATATGTGGCAAATGGATCCAAGTGGTAAACTAAAAGATAGAATGCGTTATGAAGCTTACGAAAGTGGTCACATGATGTATTTACGTAAACACGATTTAGCTTTAGCAAACGGTCATATTCGGGATTTTATACTTAATTCTATTCCAAAGGCAGGTACTCCAGCTCAATTTTAAACCCAAAGGTTGGATTTATCACTTGAAAAGGAATCAAAGACGGCTACTCTCAAAGGGGGCCGTTTTTTTATTTTAATTCATAAAACTCCCTGAGAAATTAGCCGATTGTAACTATACCCACATATTGGCTGTTTGAAACCTTTGTTCTGGTATCGTTAATACAAGCCACCCATACATGAAAATTACTGGGGGCATTTACTTGAATCGTTATAGGTATGCTGGCTTTTCCCTTAGATCGGCCAACATCTGTACCTTGAAACAATACTTTTCTTTGTGCAGGATCATAAACTAAAACTAACAATTGATCAGTAGTGCCTTGGCTATTAAGTGGATGTTTAGGGTCCCAAGTTAATTCAATTTCAGCTTCTGTAAAGGATAAATTTACGGGAGAAAGGGGAGGTAAAGAACCCTGGCTGATACATACTTTTGCATAATCCATTGCTTTGTTTTCAATAAAGACCTCATTTAATAAATGTGTCATGGCCAAATTATATCCAGTTGCTTGATGAATCATAGAAACCTCCCTATAACCCATACGAATAACGTGCAGGATAGGTTTTAAAAACTGATGGGCCATTTTAAATTTACGCCTATAAATATTTTGGGCTTCTGTGCCCGATTTATTTTTCTGCGTCTTTATTGGCAAACTTCGTACTACCCATTTCCCTAATCGATAATAACCAACGACAGGTCCAGTTTTGCCAGATAATCCCCCATGAATACCATTTTTTCCAATACTCATAATAATAATTTATTGATTATAAATGCATTATAAGAAAAATTCATATCAATTCCAAATATTTCGTTCAATTTTTATTCGGTTTTTACTCGGTTTTTATTCGGCTTTTAGTCGTATTTCCCTCGCTTTATTACCGACCGAAATCCGACTGAAATCCGACCGAAACCCGACCGAAATGCGACCGAAATCCGACCGAAACCCGACCGAAATCCGACCGAAACCAAAACGATACATAAATCTTGAGCCTCCATTTAACCTTAAGTTATTAGCCTAAATTTTTTATGCTGATATTTTAAGATAGAATCTGTATTTTTACCGTCCCATATGGAACAGATAAAAACAAGCTTCGATTTTGAAAAACCTTTATCAGATTTGATGCAACAAATTGATAAGGTAAAACAAGTGTCTGAAAAGACTAAAGTGGATATGTCTGCCACCCTAGCTGAGTTAGCACAAAAAGTGGATGTGGCAAGCCATCAACTTTACAATAATTTAACCGGCTGGCAAAAAGTTCAAATGTCAAGGCATGCGGAAAGGCCTCAAACGCTCGACTACATCAAATACATTTGTGATGACTTTATTGAGCTGCACGGTGACCGTACTGTTAAAGATGATAAAGCGATAGTGGGTGGTTTTGCTACAATCAATGGGCAAACCGTGATGATAATTGGCCATCAAAAAGGAAAAAACACAAAGGAACGTCAATATCGTAATTTCGGCATGGCGAATCCGGAAGGTTATAGGAAAGCTTTACGTTTAATGCGGTTAGCAGAAAAGTTTAATAAGCCTGTAATTACCTTAATTGATACAATGGGGGCTTATCCAGGATTAGAAGCTGAAGAACGTGGGCAAGGGGAGGCGATAGCTAGAAACTTATTGGAAATGTCGGTTTTGAAAGTGCCAATTTTGTGTTTTGTAGTCGGTGAGGGTGCTTCTGGGGGAGCTTTAGGCATCGGGATAGGCGATAAAGTTTATATGCTTGAGCACACTTGGTATTCGGTAATTTCACCTGAATCTTGTTCTTCTATTTTATGGAGAAGTTGGGATTTTAAAGAGCGTGCTGCTGAATGTCTCAAACTAACTTCAGATAATATGTTGGAGAATAAATTAATTGATGGCATTGTGAAAGAACCATTAGGTGGAGCACATCAAAATCCTGAATTAATGGCTGAAACTTTAAAGTCTCATATCGTTGCAGACCTAGAGGCTTTAACGAAAATTCCGGTTGAGAAATTAGTGGCTACGCGAATTGATAAATTCTGTGCCATGGGTGTAGTTAACGAATAAGAAGAGTAATGCTCGGCTTATTGCTTGAGCTTTTCACGAAATAACTTTTCTAATTTTTCAATTTTAGGTAAAATCACTAATTGGCAGTAGGGTGCCGATTGATTTCTGTTGAAATAATTTTGATGGTAGTCTTCCGCTGGATAAAAAATAGCTTTTTCTTCGAGCGTGGTGACTACTTTTTTCCCAAATACGTTTTCTTTATTCAATAAGTCGATTTGTTTTTGAGCAATTTCTTTCTGCTGCTCATTATGATAAAATATCACCGAACGATATTGGGTACCCACATCGCCTCCTTGGCGGTTTAAGGTAGTAGGATCATGAACTTTCCAGAATACTTCTAATAATTCAGAAAAGCTTATTTCGTTGGGTTTGAAAGTAATTTCTAAAACTTCTGCATGATTAGTGAGTCCGGTGGATACTTCTTCATAAGAGGGGTTGGGCACATTTCCTCCTTCATAACCTGAAACTACTTTTACGACGCCTTTTAACCTTTGAAATACGGCTTCGGTACACCAAAAACAACCCATCCCGAGGGTTGCTTTAGATACAGTTTGTATTGATGCTGATGAGTTATCCATAGAGAAATGTGATTTTATCAATAATACAAAATTTTTCCGGCTCTGTTTGGGAATTCCCTAAAAATGTTGATAACTTAAAGTAGTGTTTCTTAAATCATTAATAAATAATTGGTTAAGTTGTTAATAATACTTAACAATTCTTTTTAAATTTAACACATTAAATATATTTACTATGTCAACACCGTATATTCCGTGCCTTGATTTAGGCACATACATTCATGGTACAGCGGAGGAAAAACAAAAATTTTCTGATGAATTGGGTCGTGCATTTAATGATTCAGGCTTTGTTACCATAACCAATCATGGCGTATCTCAAGATTTAATTAATAAGCTTTATGCTCAAGTAAAAGCCGCTTTTGCTTTACCCTTGGAAATTAAGCAAAAATATGAAAAACCCGAGTTAGCTGGACAAAGAGGTTATACTTCTGCTGGTAAGGAAACAGCCAAAGGAGCTAAAACTGCCGATTTAAAAGAATTTTGGCAAATTGGTCAAACGGTTTCGGATGGGGATGCGATTAAGGCTGAATATCCAGACAATGAATATTTAGAAGAATTGCCGGAGTTTAATTCGGTGACTCGTGAGATTTATCAAAAATTAGAAGAAAATGGGAAATATCTTTTAAGAGCTATTGCTACTTATTTGGATTTACCTTTAGATTATTTTGATAAGCATGTGCATAATGGTAACTCTATTTTAAGAGGAATCCATTATTTCCCGATAGAAGATCCAGATAGTATTGCTCCAGATGCGGTACGTGCAGGTGCTCATGAGGATATCAACTTAATAACTTTATTAATTGGGGCTAGTGCAGATGGATTAGAAGTATTAACTCGAAGTAATGAGTGGTTACCAATAAAAGCTCATCACACGGATATTGTGGTAAATGTGGGCGATATGTTGCAACGCCTGACCAATAACAAATTGAAGTCGACGACCCATAGAGTGGTTAATCCTCCCCGTGAGTTAATGAAAACCTCCCGCTATTCGGTACCTTTCTTTTTACATCCTCGATCGGATATGGATTTAACTTGTTTAGATTCTACCATTTCGGCGGATTATCCAAAAGCTTATACTGATATGACTGCTGGGGAGTATTTGGATGAAAGATTGAGAGAGATTGGTTTGAAAAAATAATTAATACCCTAATATGGATGGTGATCCTATCCACTTTCAATATAAAACCCGAAGCGTTATATACTTCGGGTTTTTTTTATGGTTTCGATTATTATACGCTAAATTTTAGCCTTATTGGAGACTATTTTTTGGCTTTATCTACCGCTTTGATGATCACATCTTGAATTCGAGGCCGGATATTTAAGCGGCCTAATTGTTCACTTACGCCAGGATGTACTCGATTCGATAAAAACACATAGGTTAATTGACGGCTAGGATCTACCCAGACAGCGATTCCAGTATAGCCGGTATGGCCGTAAGTAGCCGATGAGGCTAAACTAGAAGGATATTTTTTAGTAGTATCGGGATCCCATCTATCAAATCCCAAACCTCTGCGGGAGGTAGGTGATTGTTGTTTGATAAAGCTAGCTACTGTTTCTGGTTTAAAATATTGTGTGCCTCCATAGCTTCCATTATTTAACATCATTTGATAAAAAATAGCTAAATCATTCGCACTTCCAAATAGGCCAGCGTGTCCGGCTACTCCTCCTCTTAGGGCTGCTCCTTGATCATGTACATAGCCCTCTAAGAGCGTTTTACGAAACACTTGGTCATCTTCTGTAGGGACAATTCTATCTTTAGGAAATCTGTTTCGAGGTAAAAATCCAGCAGTTTGCATGCCTAATGGTTGATAAAAATTCGTTTGTACGTATTGGTCGAGTGGGGTTTCGGTTAGATGTTCTACAATGCCCTGCATGACATACATACTTATATCACTATATACATAACTGCCTTGAGTTTTAATTGGTGAATTAAGCATTCTTGGCCACATAAAATTTTCAAAGAAGCCTTTTTTGATATAGTAATTATCAGCTACTTTGGTGGGAAAAGCAGCCGATGAATCCCGGCTATAATCACCTTCTTTAACGAAGTTATGGAAGGGGATAAATGGAATAAATCCAGCTTGGTGCATCATCACATCTCTTACACTACTGGTATTCATTGGGGTGTTTCGGGCTTTGGCTATGTATTGCCCTACTATATTGTCAAGGTTTAACTTTTTTTGTTCAACCAAGCGCATCACACTAGGGGTTGTAGCGGTTACCTTGGTAACTGAAGCTAAATCAAAAATATCATCAACCCTATCGGCCTGCGAATTATCATATGTGTGTGAACCAAAAGCTTTATTGTAAATTACTTTCCCATCTTTGGCCACTAATACGACCATCCCAGGCGCCGCTTTACCCTTAATACCTTCTTGAACAATCTGTTCAATTTCTTTTAAATCATCCGCATTTACGCCAGCATCCTCTGGTATGGTATATTTTAATCGGGAAACAGTCGTTGTAAATCCTAGGCCACTTTTAAATTGTGGACTATAGGTTTTAGCTAACCTCCCTTGCGCAGCAATTCCACCAAAAATAATTTGAGGTACTAATTCGGCGGCTAACTGGGAGTCAGTTGGCGACCAAATGATAGGAAAAGCAGCCGTGTCAAAGGATTTTAAGTTGTCTCCTTCGCCAAATAATGCTACAATTACTTTTTTGGATTTAGCTAAGCTTTGAATAAAATTCAGGTATTTACCCTGCTTGGCTTGCGTTTCCGATAAGGCCACTATAATTTGCTGGTGAAATCTCAAATCATCCTCTAAATCATTTAAATGTGCGGAATCGATATATTTTGAAGCAGAAATTCGATCCACCACCGCATATTTGTTCAGTAAACTATCAAAAGCTAGCTGATAGGCAAATCCTAAATCTACCGATGCAAATTGCTGTTGGTTAATTTGTTTAATAGGGATTAAACCAGCCGCGTTATTAAGTAATACGCTGGTTTTAGAAATGTGTTGTATTTTATCTAATTGTTTTAAATTTTGCGAGTGGTCTTGCGCGCATGCAGTAAAACTAAGCATTACCGCCCACACCAGGCCCAAATATTTGGTCGACTTAAGGACGTTCATAAACTTTTTCTCCTTGGATATAGGTTTTAATTACTTTATTATTTAAAATTTGATTGGCATCGGCTTTCATAATATCTTGATCGAGTAGAATAAAATCAGCAAATTTTCCCTTTTCTAAACTGCCTTTTTCACCTTCTTCAAAATTTCCTTTAGCAGCCCAAATGGTCATGCCTTTTAAGGCTTCTTCGCGGCTTAATGCATTTTCCATTTGATAACCTTTGGCAGGATATAATTTTGCATCTTGCCTAAAGGTAGCTGCAAAGAAAGTATACATAGGATTTACGTGTTCAACCGGGAAATCCGTACCTAAAGGCATCCAGCCATTTTGAGCTAATAATTGTTTATAAGCGTAAGCTCCTTTTACACGGCTTGCGCCCAATCTATCTTCGGCCCAATACATATCTGAAGTAGCGTGAGTTGGTTGTACAGAAGGGATAATACTAGCTTGTCCAAAGCGCTCAAAATCTGCTGAATTGACTACTTGAGCATGTTCAATTCGCCACCTTTTATCATTTTTCCCGCCAAGTACTTTTTGATATATTTTTAAGATAGCTCGGTTAGCTGAATCTCCAATGGCGTGGGTGTTCATTTGAAAGCCATTGTCATAAATTTTCTGAGCTACTTTTTCATAATGCTCTAAATTGGATAATAAAAAGCCCGATTGTGTAGGTTTATCGGAGTAAGGGTGTAATAAGCATGCGCCTCTAGAACCTAAGGCTCCATCTCCATATACTTTAAAGGAACGCACATTCATGCGGTCAGTTTTAATGGCACCTCGTTTAATAAGGTAATCGTAATTTTTTTCGGCATCTGAAAGCATCACATACAGACGCATTTTGAGGTCATTTTCAGATTGCATAGCTTCCATTAATTCTACTAGTTCGAAATCAGAACCACAATCTACTACGGTAGTTAAGCCCATCTCAAAACTTGCTTGTTGGGCATCCCTTAAAAGTTGTTTGCGTTTATCTAAATCAGGTGAAGGAATTTTTTCGGCTATTAAGCCCATGGCATTATCAATCAAAATTCCAGTAAGTTGATTGTTTTTAACCTGTATTTCTCCTCCCACAATCGGTACAGCGCTTGTTAATCCAGCCATTTCAAAAGCTTTCTGATTCACAATAGCTGCATGCCCATCAATACGCGTTAACATAACCGGGCGATCCGGGAATAATTCATCTAATTTTGCTTTGTCTGGAAATTCTTTGCCTGGCCAATCATTTTGGTCCCAGCCTCTTCCTAATAACCAGCCTTCAGGATGAGTTTTGGAAAAATCACTTAAACGGGATAAGATTTCATCCCAAGACTGAGCTTCTCTAAGGTCAGCATATTGTAAAGATTCGCCGAGTCCATAAAAATGAGCATGGGCATCAATAAAGCCTGGGTAAATAGCCTTACCCTGAGCATCTAAGCTTTCTTTAGCACTGAATTGCTCCTGAATTTCAGCAGTTGTTCCGGTAGCTAAAATTTTGCCATCCTGAATGGCCATAGCTTCTACAATATCAAAATTTTCATTGACTGTATAAATGCGTGCATTGTATACAATTAGGTCTACTTGGTTTGATTTACAAGCGCTTAAGCCAAGGAGACAACAAAGGAATATAAAGGCGAAATTTTTCATATTTTAAAGATAGGATTAAGTAATTTAACTTTTAGGCTTTTTATCTCCCAAAAGCTATTTTTTCTTTATTTTAGCAAAATAGAAATGAGGAATGTCGGATATCATACAATTATTACCTGATCATATTGCCAATCAAATAGCTGCCGGTGAAGTAGTTCAACGTCCAGCTTCGGCTGTAAAAGAATTACTAGAGAATGCCATAGATGCTGGAGCGGATAAAATTCAATTGATTTTAAAAGATGCTGGAAAGGCATTGATTCAGGTTATTGATAATGGTTCGGGGATGAGTGTAGCGGATGCTAAGTTATGTTTTGCCAGGCATGCTACCTCTAAATTGCGTAAAGCTGAAGATTTGTTTGCCATTCGTACCATGGGATTCAGGGGGGAGGCTATGGCTTCAATTGCAGCTATCGCTCAGGTAGAATTAAAAACGAAAACAGCTACCGCAGAATTAGGCGTTTGCATCCGTATTGAAGGGTCTGAGTTTGTGGGTGAAGAACCTACTGCCTGTGCACAAGGGACTCAAATTTTAGTTAAAAACTTATTTTACAATACGCCTGCACGACGCAACTTTTTAAAAAGTAATGCGGCTGAAATGAAACATATTTTGGATGAATTTCAGCGAGTAGCTTTAGCACATCCTGAAATTAATTTTAGCTTACATAGTGAAGGGGCAGAAATTTATAGATTGCCACCTTCTACATTAAAGCAGCGGATTGTACATCTCTTCGGGAATAATTATAATGAGCGCTTAATCCCCGTTGAAGAAGAAACTACCATTATTAATTTAAAGGGATTTATTGGGAAACCCCAATATGCTAAAAAAACTAGGGGAGAACAGTTTTTCTTTGTAAACAACCGGTTTATTAAAGATGCCTATTTAAACCATGCTATATTAAAAGCCTACGAAGAAATCCTTCCCGATGACCATTTCCCTTTTTATGTTTTATTTATTGAAATAGATCCGGCTCAGGTAGATGTGAATGTGCATCCGACTAAAACTGAAATAAAGTATGTCGATGAAAAATCTATCTATGCAATTTTACATGCTGCTATTAAGCGCTCCATAGGTCGTTTTAATATTAGTCCTAGTATAGATTTTAATCAGGAAACTGGATTTTCTCAATTGATTACGCCAAAGGCAATGGAAGACATCGTGCCTCCAAGTATTAGTTTTAATCCTGACTTTAATCCCTTTGCGGCTGAACAAAAACCTAAGCGAGAGCAAGCCTATGCAACTTTAGGTTCAAGGTTAAGTCCATCCCCTTCAGGATGGGATGACTTGTATAAAATTACGGCCAAAGAACCTGAGCCAATCCAAGAAAAATTAAACTGGGAGGAAGCGGAAGAAGCCACCAATGTAGCAAAATCTTATATGCAATGGCATGGACGATACATTGTGTCACAAATAAAATCCGGGATCATGATTATTGATCAGCAAGCAGCCCATGAAAGAGTATTATATGAAAAATTCTTGGCTCATTTAGAGGATCGGAAAGGGGCTTCTCAACAAAGTTTATTCCCGCAAACCATTAATTTGAGTGCCAGTGATTTTGTTTTAGTTCAGGGTTTACTTGAAGATATCCGAAGTTTAGGCTTTCAAGTGAGGGAGTTTGGAAAAAATACTTTAGTTATTGAAGGAATTCCGGTGGATATTGGCGCCGCGCAAATCAATGAGATAGAATTGTTTGAACAATTATTGGAAAGTTACAAACAAAATCAGCAAGAATTAAAGTTATCTAAAAGGGATAGTTTAGCTAAGAGCATGGCTAAAAATGCGGCTATAAAAATTGGGCAAGTGTTAAGTCAACAAGAGATGAATGTATTAGTAGATGAATTATTTGCTTGCCAAAATCCCAACTTTAGTTTAAATGGAAAATGGGTTGTGCAAACCTTATCTTTAGCAGAAATTGCACAAAAATTTGAAAAATATTGACAATGGAGAGCTAAGCGCTCGCCTTTAAAAATTAAACAACTATGCAACCAATAAGTCCCGTAGTAAAAAATCTTTTGATTTTAAATGTGTTGATGTTTGTAGTTACCTGGTTTTTTGGAAATCAAGGATTAGATATTTCTGCTTATTTGGCGGTTTATTATATAGATTCTCCGTTCTTTAAAATGTGGCAGCCTATTTCTTATATGTTTATGCATGGAAGTTTAATGCATATATTTTTCAATATGTTCGCATTATTTTCATTTGGTTCCATCTTAGAATATCATTGGGGAGGCAAAAGATTTTTAAATTTCTACCTATTAACAGGCTTGGGTGCTTTGGTGTTACAATGGTTAGTACAGGCCTATGAAGTGGCTCAGATCACTGGTTCTGCCATCAATTCGGTGGCAGCAATTGAGGCTTCCGGATCAGCCGAATTATTTAGTATTTATGGAACCCCTATGGTAGGAGCATCAGGTGCTATTTTTGGAATTCTAGTCGCCTTTGCCATGCTCTACCCGAATGTGGAGATGTATATCATGTTTATCCCAGTTCCTGTTAAGGCGAAATATATTATTCCCGTTTATATCGTTATAGAATTGTTTTTGGGATTGGGAAAAATTCAGGGCGACTCAGTGGCGCATTTTGCGCATCTAGGGGGCGCATTGATTGGATACTTTTTAGTAAAACGCTGGAGAAACAATAATACATATTACGATTATTATGAATAATTACCGTTTTGGGGAGGGCTTAAAAGCTATGTTTTTGCAAACAAAGGATGTCACTCGATATTTTATTGTATTGCATGTAGGCTTGTTTCTTTTAAGTTCCATCCTGAGTTTATTTGTGTTTTTAGGCGGCAGTCCACAAGGTTTAAAGCCTATTATTCAATCTTATTTACTGCTACCTGCCCAATGGGGAGATCAATTTTGGTTAGCTTATACCTTGCTGACGCATCTATTTTTTGGCATTGATGTATTTACATTACTGTTTAATATGCTCTGGTTGTTCTGGTTTGGACAAATCTTTTTAAGTTTTTTTAAAACCAAGGATTTTTACTGGATTTATTTAGGCTCAGGGATTTTAGGGGGCATAGGCTTTTTAGTTGCGCATCAGTTTTTACCAGCTTTAGCCGTACAACAGGCATATTTAGCCGGCCCTGCAGCGGCCGTATTAGGCATTTTAGTAGCAACGGTTACTTTAGTACCACATTATCAGATTCAGCTATTTTTATTTGGTCGGGTAAAATTATTATATTTAGTTATAGCTTATATAGCATTCGATTTATTGGGTGTGGAAAATGGAAAAGCAGGGGCAACTATTGCTCATTTAAGTGGCGGACTTTTTGCTTTTTTATGGGTAAAAGCGAACCTCTATAAGTTAAATGGGAAATTTTTTAAGCGAAGTGCTAAACCCAAAATAAAGGTGGTAAAGGCGACTGCTTCCAAAGCTAGTAATCCAACTAAAAAGGAAGGTTCGGGTAAAGCCGGAACAGGTTTAAATGCGGTAGACCAAGCTGAAATTGATGCGATTCTAGATAAGATATCAAAATCAGGATATGAGAAATTGACAAGGGCTGAAAAGGAAACCTTGTTTAAAGCAAGTAAAAATTGAGAAAAAGAAAGTTTACATTTTTTGATGGGTTCATGACTGTCATCACTGTGGGTATAGCATTAGCTGTACTTTTCGGTATTTGGGCAGGTAAGGTAGATCCTTTAGAAAATCCCTATTATGCTTTTTTTGGCTTAGCTTTTCCTTTTCTATTGGTTGGCTATCTGGTAGTTTTCATTTATTGGATTTCTCGCAAAAAGTGGTTCTTTATCCTTCCCCTTTTAATAATTTTAGGATATGGGTATGTACCTATGCAAGATAGTTTTGGATTTTGGGGGGAGCAGGGAGAAGCCCAAAAGTCTGATCCAGCACATTTACGGGTTATGACCTATAATGTTCACGGATTTAGTGCATATGGGGAAAAAATTTCAGAGGAAACTTTAAAACAATTCTTTTCATTGCTTCAAACGAATCAGCCTGATATAGTATGCTTTCAAGAGTATTACACTAGAAACGAAGGCACCTATGATACCTTAGATTCTTTGAAAGCTGTTTTGAATACACCCTATGTTTATTTTGAACCCACCATGAGTTCAGGACGACATTTATCAGGCTTAGCTATCTTTTCTAAATTTCCAATTATAAATACTGGGATAATAGAGTTTTATAAATCCAGAGGGAATTCCAGCATATATGCTGATTTAAAAGTGGATGATAAAATTTTACGGGTGTATAATGTGCATTTGCAATCCATTTCATTTAACCGGGAGGATTATGACTATATCGACCAAGTGAGTGTGGATATGGACCAAGCTCAAATAGACCCTGCTAAACGGATTTTAAGGATGCTAAAAATTGCTTTTGAAAAGAGAAGTAAACAAGTAGCGGTGATGAAGGCACATATGAGGGAGAGTAATATTCCCTACATCATTGCAGGCGACTTTAATGATACCCCAGCTTCCTATGCCGTACAGCAATTAACCGACTCCTTGAATAATGCCTTTGAAAAAAAAGGTTGGGGTTTAGGACGAACCTACAATGGTAAATTTCCAAATTTTCAAATTGATTATATTGCAAGTACGACCGATCTTGAGGTTCAGAATTATCTTATTATAAAGGAAAAGTTGTCGGATCATTTCCCTGTAAGAGCCGACTTTTCTTGGAAATCCGACCTAAAGTAAAATCAGCGATTTGGCGGTTGGGGAGGATTAAATAATAGTATTAACTTTGTGCATTATGCAAAATATACAACTATACAATACCTTAAGTAGAAAAAAAGAAATATTTGAACCGCTCCATGCTCCTCATGTGGGCTTATATGTATGTGGTCCAACAGTTTATTCGGATGTCCATTTAGGGAATTGTAGAACGTTTATATCTTTTGATTTAATTTATAGGTATTTAATGTATGCGGGCTATAAAGTTCGCTATGTTCGAAATATAACGGATGCCGGGCACTTAGAGGGCGATAGGGATGAGGGAGATGATAAATTTGCAAAACGTGCAAAGTTAGAGCAGTTGGAACCAATGGAAATTGTACAAAAATATACCTTAGGTTTTCGGGATGTGATGCGCATGTTTAATACCTTGCCTCCAAGTATCGAGCCTACCGCTACGGGTCATATTGCTGAGCAGATAGAAATGGTTAAAGAAATTTTGGCTAATGGCTTTGCGTATGAAGTTGATGGAACCGTTTACTTTGATGTGGAGAAATATAATAAAGACCATAATTATACCTTGCTGACAAATCGGAATTTAGAAGAAATGTTAGCCAATACGCGTGAACTTTCAGGGCAGGATGATAAAAGAGGACGTTTGGATTTTGCTCTTTGGATTAAAGCTAAGCCTGAAACATTGATGCAGTGGCCCTCTCCGTGGGGTTGGGGATTTCCGGGTTGGCATATAGAATGTTCGGCCATGAGTTCTAAATATCTAGGTCAAACTTTTGATATCCATGGGGGTGGAATGGATTTAGCGGCTACTCATCATACGAATGAAATTGCCCAATCAGAGGCTTGTAATCATGTTCAACCAGCGAAATATTGGATGCATACTAATATGTTGACGGTGAATGGTACCCGTATGTCAAAATCAGCGGGGAATGGCTTTTTACCTGGAGAGTTATTTACAGGGGATCATCCTTTATTAAATAAGGGTTACAGCCCGATGACGGTGAAGTTCTTTATGCTCCAAGCCCATTATAGAAGTACTTTAGATTTTTCTAATGAAGCCTTAGATGCATCCGAAAAAGGCTTCCGTCGATTGATGTCGGCCATGAATTTATTACCTAAATTACATGCGGGGGAAACGAGTGATTTTGATGTGCAAGGTTTAAAGCTGAGATTTGAGCAAGCCATGAACGATGATTTTAATTCGCCAGTAGCTATTGCTGAATTATTTGAAGCAGTTCGATGGATAAATTCTATATATGATAAGAAAGCTCAAATATCGGAACAAGATTTGCTTGAATTAAGAACTTTCTTGCCAGTATTTGTATATGATATTTTAGGATTACAAGACGAAATGAGTCAATCGGGAGATTTTCAGGAGGTAATGGATTTATTAATCAATATTCGGCAAGCCGCTAAGGAGAATAAGGATTATGTGACTTCCGATAAAATTAGAATTGGCTTAACCGAAATTGGGATTCAATTAAAAGATAGTAAAGAAGGTACCACATGGACCAAAATATAATATGAAGAATAGATTAAATCCATTTAAATACGCTTATGTAGCTTGCTTCATCGCAAGTAGCTTATTTGCTTGTATTCGGCCAAATTCTAATACTAAGGATGCTAATACAGGTGCAAACCCAGCTGAATCAGAACACAGTTACACAGATGCAGTACCCGCTCTACCGGCTGTTGAATTCAATGCCGATTCGGCCTATGCTTTTGTGAAAGCTCAAGTTGATTTTGGCCCTAGAATTCCATCAACAGCAGCTCACGCTGCTTGTGCAAACTATTTACAACAGAAATTAAAATCCTATGGGGCCTCTGTATTTGTGCAAACAGCTCCGATTAAAACCTACGATGGTAAAACCCATCAATTAAAGAATATAATAGCAGCTATAGCTCCAGAAAAAGCTAAGCGCATATTGATTTCTGCACATTGGGATACAAGGCCATTCTCTGATCAGGATCCGGATCATAATAATCATGAAAAAACCTTTGATGGAGCTAATGATGGTGGGTCGGGTGTGGCTGTGATTTTAGAAATGGCTCGCCAGATACAACTCAAGCAGCCAGAGGTAGGCGTCGATTTTATTTTATGGGATATTGAGGATTATGGCAATCCTAATGGAGATGGTAACGGTAAAACTAGTTATTGTTTAGGGTCACAGTATTGGGCGAAAAATATGCCTGTTAAAGGATACAAGCCGCTGTATGCTATTAATTTAGATATGGTTGGAGGTGAAAATGCACAGTTTACTATGGAAGAGTATTCTCGCCAATTCGCTCCACAAGTAGTGGATAAGGTTTGGGGTATTGCCGAACAATTAGGTTATAATAGATTCTTTCTCCCGGTTAATTCGTCCGCTATAATGGATGACCATTATTGGATGAATAAGGCTGGTATTCCAACTATTGATATTATACATTTTAGTGATGCGGGATTTTACTCGAATTGGCATACCCAATTTGACAATTTAGCGCATATTGATAAAAATGCTTTAAATGCAGTTGGAAGAGTAGTAATGACAGCTATTTATAATGAAAAATAAATAATTAATTATGAGAAAAGTGAACGGAATGTTAAAAGGTTTGCCAAGTAGTTTAGCTATTGTGCTAAGCTTGAGTATGAGTTTTATAGCCATTGATACCAAAGCTCAAAAATCGGATGGAAGTGCAAAGTCTTTAGAAAAAGCAGAATTAGCTTTTTCAGCTAAAGCCGGCAAAGATGGTACAAATGCTGCTTACGCAACTTTTGCAGCAAAGGATGCCTTAGTTTTTAGGCCTAATCCAGTATTAGCTTCAGCCCATTACAATAAACCTCAAACGGATACTAAAATTATATCCTGGGTTCCCCAATATACGCGTATTTCAAAAAGTAGAGATTTCGGATTCACCACCGGTATATATACAGTGGGTGGGAATACTACTGGTTATGGACATTATTTATCCATTTGGAGAGGTGCTGATGGTAATTGGGAATTAATTTTAGATATGAGCACAGAAACCAATAAACCTTTGAATTTAGGTGCCCCAGTGGTAATAGAACCTAAAGAAAAATACACGCCTGTATTTGCTAAAGAAAAAGAACGAAAAGCCAGTAAGGAAATTATTCTGACTACAGAGAAAACCCTGAATGCCACTTTGAAAACATATGGTGCAAATGCATTTTCCGGTTTTATAGATAATAATTCGAGATTATTATTTCCAGGAACTGATCCCATTATTGGGAAGGAGAATATCCAAGCATTTAATAACCGGATGATTGATAAAATTGTTTTGAAAAATAGTGGCTTCGATAAGGCCTTAGGAGGAGATTTAGCTTATTCTTATGGTTTAGCTACCATTGATTATAAAAATGATTTAAGGGAAAGTTTCAATTATCTCTATGTTTGGGAAAAACAGGCGGATTATAGTTGGAATTTATTAGTTCAGTTGTACACTTTAGCCGAACGCTAGTTATGTTTAAAAGCCTAAGTATATACTTAGCGCTCTCTCTATTCAGTATTGTAAGTTTTGCGCAGATAAGTTCAGATACTACCCTGCGGGTGGCAAAGGCTAATTTTCGAGAAGCAAAAAGGCAAGCCCGTCTAAGTAAGCAAACCTCACGCAAAAACATGCAGTCAGCCCCCGCGCCTAAAGAAATGCAGTGGTTTGGAAAAGCTGGGGCTCGTGCGATTATGCCCGAAAATACATTAGAAGGCATGTTCAGAGCTTTGGATTTAGGTGTGGAAGTATTAGAAATGGATGTGGTCATTTCAAAAGATAAACAAGTGCTTTTGGCTCCTGAGCCTTTTATGCAAAGCGCGAGTGTACGAACGCCATCAGGTACTGATATTCCTTTTAAAGATGAACGCAAGCATAATATATATGCGATGGAATATGCTAAAGTAAAGCAGTATGATGTAGGTTCAAAAAAAGTTTCTGCTTTTCCTGGTCAAGAAAAATATAAAGCACATGCACCCCTGCTAATCGAAGTGTTAGAGCAAGCGGAGTTGTATGCTAAGCAAAAAGGCTTAGCTAAACCCGAGTTCTGTATAGAATTTCGAATGATTCCCCAAGGGGATGAGGTCTTTCATCCGGCTCCAGCAGAATTTGTAGATTTAGTCATGGGTATTGTAAAAGCTAAATCTTTAGAGAAGCGGGTGATTTTACAAGCCTTTGATATGCGGGTTTTACAAACTATTAAACAGCGTTATCCTATGGTACGAACTGCTTTAATGGTGGATGGTAAAGAGGAAGTTCAAGATTATATCGATCGCTTGGGTTTCATACCTGATATTTATAGTCCTTATTTTGTATTGATTGGGAAATCATTGGTTGATAAGTGCCATGAAATGGGTATGAAAGTGGTGCCCTGGACCGTAAACGCAATTGATAAGGTTCATTATTTCAGGTCCTTAGGCGTGGATGGAATTGTAACTGATTATCCAAATTTAAGGAATCAACTTCTGTCTGATGAGCCCCACTAAAACATATTTTTAATAATTTGTTCCGCAATCAAGGGGCTTATTTATTGTTTTTAAACCAGAGTTTTAATTCGTTGCAACCCCCAAATTCTTCATCAATTTTGATATACGTAGTTTCTTTACGTTTTTCAAACCACTCACTCACAATTTTATCTTCTTTTTCTTTTTGGGCGCGTTCCTTGAATTTTGGATAATCTAATTCTAAACTACCTTTATGAGGAGGGATTTTAGATTTTAAATATAGGATTTTATAACCCTCGTTGCCCATCTTGTCTGGTGCAAAATAAAAAGGTTTAGAAATTTGACCTACCTGCATAGTATCAATTACCATAAACACATTAGGATCTAATTTCTCAACTGGAATAAAAGTGGTTCTATTCGTTACATTATCTGCATATAAAAGCATCCCACCATTATATTGAGTTTCTTTGTTGTCTGAATATGTAGATGCAGCATAAGAGAATGGATAACGCTTAGCGTTGATGTCATTATAAATAGAGTCTGCTTTCAATTTTAAACGCTCAATACTTTCGGCAGTAAATCTAGGCTTTATTAAAATATGACGCACATGCGCTTGTTCTCCTCGTCTTTCAATTACCTGAACAATGTGAAATCCAAAGTCAGTTTCAAATACAGGGGATATTTCACCGGCTCTTAATTTAAATGCCCAGGCTGTAAATTCTTTTACCATCATAGTACGGTCGATAAAGCCATAATCGCCACCTTCTGATGCTGAACCTGGATCTTCGGAGTAACTTTTCGCTAGGAATCCAAAATCTTCGCCGGCTACGATACGTTTTCTGAGTTCCTCTAATTTATCGATATAAGGTTGTTTTTCCGCTTTGGTTAATTTAGGATAAAGCGCAATTTCACCTACTTCTACTTCTGCTCCGATATCTGGTAAACTATCTTTATGGTAAGATTCGAAATACTTTTTTACTTCATGAGGTGTGATGGTTGCATTTTCTGTAATTTTAGCTTGCATTTTTTGGGCAATTAAGCCTTCTTTTACATCGCCCCGCATTTCATCTTTATATTGCAGAATAGATTTATTTAAAAATTGCTCTAATTTCTCCTGTCCGCCCATACGTTGCATTTGGTAACGCATACGCTTATCTAATTCATCATCTACTTGTTTTTCATCTACAATGATAGAGTCTATTTCAGCTTGTTGCTTCAAAAGCTTTTGGATAAGCATTTGCTGAAGATACATGCATTTAACCCGCTCATCGGCTGGATTACCTTGATTTAAATATATAGCGTATTGTTGGTTTAACTCGGATAATAGAATAATGTTATTGCCTACTACAGCAACTACTTTATCTAAGTTTTTTTGTTGAGCTTGGCTATTGTTTGCCAAGGCGATAAAGGCGATTAGGATATATAAAATTCTCTTCATGTTCGTACTACGTATTGCGACTGCAAAGTTATAAATAAGGCTTAGAGTTTTGCTAACTTTCGCAATTCAGATTCATTAATTTTTATGGTGTATTTATTTTTAAGATGGGTGAGCCAAGCATTTTCTAATTGGGATTGATAAATCATGCTGATTTCTCCTCTTACTTCTTCAAAAGATTTTTCGAGGTATTCTGTTTTTTGGCGACTTTCATAAATTACTTTTAAAGCTTCTTCATCTTCAGTGGCTTTATTCCATACCTTTTGTTCAGATATATTAAACATGAGTACGCCTTCGCGATATTCATTCATGATAAAATCGAATTCTGAATTTCTAGGGGCTGATTTTTTTTGGGCTTTTAGGGCTTTTTCATAACCTTCGATTTCAGCTTGATATGAAGGGTCTTTATCAAGGCCTAAATTTTTAGCATCCAGTACTTTTAATTTAAAATTAAGATAAAGGTCGAGGTATTTTGACAATTCCTCATAACTAGGCTGATTTTTGCCGAGGTTATTTTTTTTGTAAACCCACAAAAACTCTTTACTGCTGATACTTTTGTCGTTGATAGTGGCAACAACCTGTGCTTGAACCCATATTGGGACTCCAAAGAGAATTAATAGAAGAATTACTTTTTTCACTAAAGCTGATGACAATATTTGTTGAAGATATAAAAATAACAATTTAGCAGGCTATAATAAGATATTTAACTAATTTTAACAGAATTTTTTATCAAAAAGATGAATCCATTACAAATTGATAACGCTCAGGCGCTTCGTTTATTTTTCCAAGAGGAGCTTTATGTGTTTCCTGATACCAAGCTAAATTCTCAAGATGAAGTTAAACAAGAAGAACTTATTTCAGAAATAGCGGAGACTGGTGTAGGGAAGGCAGAAAAATCCTTAGCGCCATTAAATTATTTAGGAGGGAATGGACAGAGAATTTTAATTCTTTTAAAGGATACTTTGCATAAAGATTTACATGCGGAAGAACGAAAATTGTTAATGGCTATTTTAGAGGCTATCAAAATTAAAGTATCCGATTATGCTTTAGTATTTTGGGATGCCCATACGGATTATTTATTTCAGGATTTTACGCGTGTATTAACCTCTCAACGGGTATTGTCTTTTGGGATGAATAGTGAGCTTTTAGGCTTAGGTGAACTTCCTTTTAATGCTATTCATGAACAAGCTGGGGTGAAATTTATTTTAACACATCATTTAACAGCTCTTAAAGATGATGTACAAGCCAAACGAGCTTTTTGGTCACAATTAAAAGTATTATTTCCATGATAGAAATGGTTTTTGCCAGTCAGAATAAAAAGAAGACGGAGGAAATGCAGGCTTTATTAGCTCCGGAATATAAAATTTTGAATTTGGCCGATATAGGGTGTATGGCTGATATCCCTGAAACAGGAATTAGTTTTGCAGAAAATGCAGCGTTAAAAACAGCGTACATTAAAACCCATTATAAATTAGATGGTTTTGCAGATGATAGTGGTTTAGAAGTAGAGGTTTTAAATGGTGAACCGGGCATTTATTCAGCTCGTTACGCAGGAGCAAGAGGGGATGTGTTGAATATGGAATTTTTGCTAAATAAGATGGCTGGGATAGCAAATAGAAGAGCCAATTTTACTTGTGCTATTTCCCTTCAATTTCGGGGAGAGGCTTATCTATTTGAAGGAAAAGTATTCGGAAATTTATTAACAGCCCCACGAGGTAAGGCTGGATTTGGATATGATCCTATCTTTGTGCCGGAAGGCTATGCTCAAACCTTTGCTGAAATGGACGCTACGGAAAAAAATAAAATAAGCCATAGAGCCCTTGCGGTTGCCAAATTAAGAGACTTTTTAAAAGCTCAAGTTTAATTACGGTATATTGTTGTGCTTCAATCCTAGTTTTTAGATATCTTAAGCTGCTGGTTTAGCTGCCGGTTTTGCTTCCGGCTTAGCTTCCGGTTTTGTGACTGGTTTAGCTGTTGGTTTTGTATCTGGTTTCGCCGTAGTTTTAACAGGTGTCTTTACTGGTGCTTTAGTTGGGGTTTTAGTTGCTGTGGAGGCTTTGCCCTTAACAGGTATTTGTGCTGGTTTAATCACGCCGGTTATTTCTTTTTTATCCAGTGGCCTGAGTTCGGGTTTCCAAATAAAATCCGTAAGTATAATATTACTAGCTCCTGCTTCAGCAGTGGTAAAATCTCCTGCCATCACTTTAATGGCATGGATTTCGTGAAGCTCTTTATTTTTAAATAATAATCTAATACGAGCAGATACCGTTTGATTAGAACTATATTGCTGTTTCTCATTTTTTTCATACACCACTGATTCTGAATTCCCATCCACATACATATCTCGAATTTCACCTTCCTCGAAAAAGGCAGTTATAACTGACCCCTTAATTTGATTAAACTTGGCTGTATCAGTTTGTTGGGAAGCAATAAAAGCATTTTGAAATAGCTGGGCATTATCAATTTTTTTGCCCCTAATTTGTACATGTATCGTGTCCCCATATAGCTGCGTACTATCCGACCAAATGATGGGTTCTCGATAGAGCCTCAAGGTAGAGTCAGCAGCTGCAAAGAAGAGTGAATCTGCTTTAGCCTGAAGATTAGATTTAAAGATTTTAGTGCCTTCGTACGCCCGGATTATCCTCGTTTTTACGGTGTCTACTGGAGCCGCTTTTAGGCTGTCTTTAGGTATGTTTATTACTTTGGGATCTATGACCTCCTGAATTTTAGGGCTGGTAAGTTTAGTTGTGGAATCCACTGTTTTGGTAACCACAGAAATTAAACTATCTGCGGGATTTGCCTGAATCACTTTATTGGTGTCTAATGGAAACTTATTGAATTGTTTAAGTACATCCAGTTTGGCTTGGGTCAAGTTTTTTACACTATCAGGAAGTTTTAACTTCCATTGTTTTAAGCTGTCGAGTGTGCTTTGAGTAAGTAGATGAAGGCTATCCGGTAATTTAAGATTTAAAAGTTTTAAACTATCTACCGGACTCAAACCTTTAATATTTAAGCTGTCGGCTATTTTATTTTTTTGAATAGCCACACTGTCTGAAACTTTTGGAATGGAGCCCGGGAGTGGAGGTAATGGAACCGGATCGGGATCTTTTCCTATTTCCTCATCGGCAATCACTACAGGTTTGGCCACTAATTTTAGCTTCGACTGGAGCATCATTTCAGCTTCCAACACTTTAGCGCCTAGCCATAAGGTATCTGCTACTTTTTTCCCATTTACTGAAATAGAATCTTGGGTGGATAGGGCAACATAGGCTCTATCGGTGACCCTGACTTTCTCACTCTCTTTAAAGTATTCCCCTAATTGCCCATGGAGTTCTAATTGATCTTGGGAATCCGTGAAGACAATGTTTCGAACCGCTTTGCCGTAACCTTTTATTCCGTCATAATATAAGCTATCGCCCCGAAGGGTTTTGGTATTTTGCGTATAGAGATTATTTTTCCCTGCAAAAAAGCGTTGGGTTTTGGTATTGTATTGACCGTTTTCGGTATAAAGGGTATCCGTTTTACCAAATAAATCGGTGGGGCCATAGAAATAGGTTTCGTTGGTATTAGTGTTATAGCGCAATGTATCTGATTTAACGGTAACTTGGTTAGTTACTACTACCACGTTTTCTCTAAAATAGGCATCATTTGAACTGGCAAAATAATAGCCTCTTTTACTTGTTACAGTGGCTTCTTTATTTTGAATTTTACCATTGGTAAGGTAGCGTCCAATACGAGTAGCGGTATTATAATAAAAAATATTAGTGGTGAGTATACTAGAAGGATCAGACATGCGTACATTTCGGATGAGATGTGCATCTTTCGTATTCCCATTATAATTCAATAAATCTGAACTTATGTTGATGGTATCTTGATTAATACGCACATTCCCAAAGGCTTCAAAGTAATTTTTCTCTTTCCAATAATGAGCACTATCACAGGTCATGATGGCCCCTTGATGTACGAAAACAGGCTTTTTAACTCGCGATAAACCTTTCGCAACATCTACTTCAAGATTTTCAGATTCTGTTAATTGAATCTGCGTAGTGGCCTGCCCAAATAGGAAGACTGGAAGGCATATTAAAATTAATAAAAAACGAGTTTTTAACACTTTACAAAGTTATGTTTAATTTTTTTTTGTTGGAGCAAGTAATGCTGGAATTATTTAAATATTTTTGAGCAATGAACGTCTTAGCTGCCTTTCAAGAATATATTGATTCTCAGGGTTTATTTTTACCTCAAGACCGCATTTTATTAGCTGTTTCAGGCGGTAAGGATTCAGTATTGATGGCTCATTTATTTTCAAAAGCTGGTTTTTCATTTGCTATAGCGCATTGTAATTTTCAATTGAGGGGTGCAGAGTCTGAAAGAGACGAAGCCTTTGTACGTCAATTTGCTCAGCAACTTCAAGTGCCTGTTTTTGTAAAAAGATTTGAAACCAAATCTTATGCCGAAAATAATCAAGTATCTATTCAAATGGCTGCTCGAGATTTACGCTATCATTGGTTTAATTCCTTATGTGAGGCTGAAGACTTTGATTATATCGCCTCGGCACATCATCAAAACGATGCTATGGAAACCTTATTGTGGAACTTAGTAAGAGGTACTGGGATTGCTGGGTTACATGGGATTTTACCTAAACGGAAGAATTTGGTGAGACCATTGATGTTTTTAACGGCAGAGCAGATTGAAAAAACTGTATACCAGGAAAAGCTAGCATTTGTAGAAGATAGTTCTAATGCCAAGACAGATTATAGTCGAAATTTAATTCGGCATGAGGTGGTGCCTGTTTTAAAGCAATTGAATCCCAAATTAGAAGAATGCTTTCAGGAAAATATACGTCGCTTTGCTGAAATAGAGCAATTTTTAGACTTACAGGTGGAAAGTTTAAAAGTGCAATTTTTCGCCAAGGATGAAGGAGGAATTGTCTATTTTAATAAACAAGATGCTCTTAATTTAAATCCCATTGGTCTCTTACTCTTTCAATTGTTAAAGCCTTATGGATTTTCAGGTACTAATATTAGGGATATTATTGACTGCCTAAAAAGGGGAGAGAGCGGTCGTTATTTTGAGAATGATAGCTTTCAATTGAGAATTGACCGTGATAAGGTTTACTTATTGCCTCATTCAGGGAATATGGTGGAGCAATTATCTGTTCAGTTGGGAGATAATAATTTTGGCACTGGTTACTTGTCATTTGTCATAACTGAAGCCACCCAGGATATTGAAAATTCGGTTCAGAATGCTGGATTTAAGGCTGGTGAAGGCATTCAGTCTCAACAAATTAGATTGGATGCTGATCGCTTGGAATTTCCCCTGCAATTACGCTATTATAGGCCGGGAGATAAATTTAAACCTTTAGGGATGCAAGGTTCAAAAAAAATTAGTGACTTTTTTATTGGCTTGAAAATTCCTCAGCATCAAAAGCATCGT
This sequence comes from Pedobacter sp., assembly GCA_004211595.1. Taxonomy (GTDB): domain Bacteria; phylum Bacteroidota; class Bacteroidia; order Sphingobacteriales; family Sphingobacteriaceae; genus Pedobacter. The sequence continues at coordinate 45,294 of SEDO01000005.1, read as the reverse complement.
ATCCCGCTGTTGTGTGATGCACAAGATAGAATTGTCTGGGTAATTCCATATCGTATGGACAATCATTATAAAATTACTAACGACACCAAAAAAGTTGCTATATTCGAATGGAATTTTAAACATGGAAAATAAACCAGCATTTAGCGAAAAACAATATATAGGTAGAGATTATATTCGGATTTGCATCCGATTAATTATGGCTGCATTTTGTTTTGCTGCCTATGTTTATGAACGAGATAGAAATAATACTGTAGATTTATTTTTAGTCGTAGGTTTTGGCATTATTGCCGTCTCCATCTTAATGTTATTTATGATTCAATACAAAACTGTTGTAGAGAATAAAAGTGTCATTCTAGATGGACTTTGGACTACTAAAAAAGTTAAAATCGATTTAAATAGTATTGTAGACATTCGTAAGGATGTATATAGTCATTATTTATTTAATAATCCGGTTTATAACCTTCATCGAAATGGTTCTATTCGTTTTTATGCTTCAGGCAAGGATGCTGTTGTATTAACTGATAGGGATGGCTTAGAATACTTTATTGGTACGCAAAGGCCTAATGAACTCTATTTAGTTATTAAAAATGAATTAGCTTCTTTATGAAAATAGGAATGGTTTGTTATCCCACCTTCGGTGGGTCTGGGGTTGTTGCTACGGAGCTTGGAAAAGCCTTAGCAAAAGCTGGTCATCAAGTTCATTTTATTACCTATAGTCAACCCGCACGATTAGACTTCTTTTCGGAGAATTTATTTTATCATGAGGTATCTGTAAGGGATTATCCTTTATTTGATTATGCGCCTTATGAATCGGCTTTGGCTAGTAAATTGGTAGATGTGGTTCGATTTGAGAAATTAGATTTACTACATGTACATTATGCCATTCCACATGCATCGGCAGCCTTTATGGCTAAACAGATTTTAGCCAGCACCTATGGAATTCAGATTCCCTTTGTAACGACATTACATGGTACGGATATTACTTTGGTGGGGAAGGATGCTACTTACAAACCTGTAGTCACATTTTCTATTAATAAAAGTGATGGAATTACCACAGTATCAGCAAGTTTAAAAGAAGATACTTATAATCACTTTGACATACACAAAGAAATTCGGGTGATCCCAAATTTTATTGATTTTTCGAGATTTAGTTTGCAGCCTAAAGACCATTTTAAAAAGGCGATAGCTCCTAACAATGAACGGATTTTAATTCATACATCTAATTTTCGAAAGGTAAAGCGGACAGGGGATGTGATATTAATGTTTCAAAAGGTATTAGCACAAATTCCTGCAAAATTACTCATGGTAGGAGATGGGCCGGAAAGAAATATGAACGAGCAATTATGCCGGGAATTGGGAATTGCGGAGCATGTGCGCTTTTTGGGTAAACAAGATGCTATTGAAGAAATTTTATCAGTTTCAGATTTGTTTGTAATGCCTTCCGAATCTGAAAGTTTTGGCTTAGCTGCCTTAGAGGCGATGGCCTGTCGGGTACCTGTTATTAGTACAAATGCAGGAGGCTTGCCAGAATTAAATATTGATGGATTCTGTGGATATATGAGTAATATCGGGGATGTGGATGATATGGCGAATAATGCGATTAAAATTTTATCGGATGATACGCGTTTAACTAGCTTTAAAGATAACGCTTATACGCGGGCAAAAGAATTTGATTTAGCGCAGATTTTGCCTTTATATGTAAATCACTATCAAGAAGTACTGAGAGATTATGGATGTCAGTGGAAGGATTGTAAAGGTTAATCGATTTATCAAAAATTATAAAAGCCCCTAAAAGTATAGCTTTTGGGGGCTTCTAAATTATTAGCAGTTTCTAAGTTTCTTACAGCGTTAATTTTCTGCTTGACGAAACTATTTTATAAGATGTTTGATTTGAATTAGTTCCTTTTCGTCCAAATATCTCCAACGACCTCTTGGCAAATCTTTTTTTGTTAAATTCCCATACACCACACGATCCAGTTTTACTACATCATACCCTAAGTGTTCAAAAATTCTTCTAACAATACGATTTTTACCACTGTGAATCTGGATGCCGATTTCTTTCTTGCTAGCACCTGTAACGTATTGTATGTTATCAGGCTTAATAATTCCGTCTTCAAGTTCTAACCCAAATTCAATTTTATTAAAATCGCCTTGGCTTAAGTTTTTATCTAATTCTACATGGTATATTTTAGTAATCCCGTTTTTAGGGTGGGATAATTTATCCGCCAAATCGCCATCATTCGTCATTAGTAATAATCCGGTAGTATTTCTATCTAAACGACCTACTGGATAAATTCTTTCACGACTGGCCTTTTCTACGAGTTGCATGACTGTTTTTCTTTCTTGCGGATCATCTGTCGTGGTGATATAGTCTTTAGGTTTGTTTAATAATACATAAACCTTTTTTTCTCTTTTTAAAAGTTCTCCATTGTATCTGATTTCATCTTTGAATGGATTTACTTTATGGCCTAATTCTGAGATAATAACATGATTTACGGAGATTACACCTGCCGCAATCAGCTCATCTGCTTTTCTACGAGAACAAATGCCAGAATTGGCGATATACCGATTTAAACGAATTAAGTCATCGTTTTCAACTTCCTTTTTACGAGATCTTAAAATAGGTGCAGATTTTTCAGCGCTGCTTGCCTTATCACTAAAGTTTCTACCTTTGAAGCCTGGACGTTTCTCAAAACCACCTTCTCTACGTTTTTCGAATCCACCTTCTCTACGCTTCTCAAAACCACTTTCTCTACGATTATCAGAATTAAAGGGTTTTCGCGTATCATCCCCGAATGACTTTCTCTTATCCTCTCCGAATGACTTTCTTTTGTCATCATTAAACGATTTACGTTTGTCGTCTCCGAATGGTCGGCGACTATTTTCTTTAAAGGAGTTTTTGGAGTCAGATTGACCTTGTCTGGAATAAGAAGGACTTTCTCTTTTGCGGAAGGGTCTAGAATCCGTGAAAGGCTTTCTGCCTTCTTTTTCTGTATCCCTATTTTTGTATTCTTTATTGCCTTCAGATGAACGTTCTCTCTTGTCTGTAGTTTTATCTCTGAAGTTACTATTTTGGCTCGTTCTTTTTCCTGTTCTGCCGTTACCCGAGCCGGACTTGTCATCCCGACTGTTCCTTTGATTTTTCTTTATCATGATGTCAAATTATCTGCATGTACTATGCGCTTGCAAAATTAAGAAATTATTCGGGAATTACAGCTTTTTGCTCTCATTAAAACTTTTTGCTTAGCTTCTTGTTATCAATACTTTATAGCCTCGAAAGAAGGGAGATTTTGGTAACTATTTGATAATTAGATTAATAATTTGTATCTTTGCCCCCGCTTTTTAATTGTTCACCAAAAAAAGGAGGAAGATGATTAGGAAACACCTCATACCATTCGCCATTGGCTTAAGCCTTTTGGTGATGGCAAAAGTGTTCGCTCATACACAACCAACTGGAAAAACAAATCTAAAAAACAGTATCGTTTTGGCAGATAATACTGTTAAAACAAATTATGAAGAAGAAGAAGAGGAATTCACTATTGAAGACCTCGAATTTGCAAACGAAGGCCTGCCGGAGGGCGACCAACGTGTTGCAAACAAGATGAAACAAGTTTTAGCCTCTTATGGCTATGAAAATTTGCAAAGTACCCGTTTGTATCGCAAAGCAACTGAATGGTTTCCTGTTATAGAACCCATTTTAGCAAAGCATGGCATACCAAATGACTTTAAGTATATTCCCTTAGTGGAATCAGGCTTTAGGGAAGGCGTATCTCCAAAGGGGGCAGCAGGAATATGGCAATTTATGCCTGCCACTGCCAAAGGATATGGGTTAAAGGTAAATGCAAAAGTAGATGAAAGATACAATCTTAAAAAATCTACGGAGGCAGCTTGTAAGTACTTGAAAGAGTTACATCGAATATTTGGGAGCTGGACTTTAGTCGCAGCTGCTTATAATGTAGGCGATAATCATTTAAAAAAGCAGATTACTCGTCAGAATCAGGATAACTATTTCAAAATGAAATTGAATCGCGAAACCGGTGCCTATGTGTACAAGTTGATGTCGGTGAAAGAAATTTTGGAAAATCCGAAACGCAATGGTTATAAGAATCAAAAAGCTTTGATTGCTTATAACGAAAATCCATCGTTTACGATGGAATAATGAGCAAAAAATATAAAGGCCATCCTCTAGGTTGTGTGAGGATGGCTTTTTTTATTGTAATTTTGTAAGATGACGACATTTGATTTACAGGTTAAATCCATCACCCAAGAAGCTTCTGAAGTATTAAAAATTAGTTTTGAGGTGTTGGGAGAACAACCTTTTAAATATCAAGCCGGACAATTTCTAACCTTAATATTTAATCGGGGAGATAAGGAATTACGAAGGTCATATTCTTTTTGTAGCGCCCCCGATGTGGATGAAGATTTAGCGATTGCCGTTAAATTGGTGGAGAATGGTGAAATTTCTAGATTTTTACATCATCAATTAAGTGTAGGTGAAATTTTACAAGCGGTAGAGCCCAATGGCAATTTTACCTATGTACCAGAAAGCCTCAATAATTCAATCCCTGCACCTAAGTATTTATTTTTATTTGCTGCAGGCGTAGGCATTACTCCCTTATTTTCTATTTTAAAATCAGCTTTGCATCAAGAAAGTCAAACCCAAGTAATATTGGTGTATAGTAGTCGAAATGCGGATGCAGTAATTTTTGCTAATGAACTGCAAGAGTTAGAAGAGGCCTTTAGAGATAGATTACATCTTGTGTATTTATTTAGTGAAAGCAAACTCTTATCTAAAGCCCGTTTAAATGGAATTTTACTACGAGATATAGTTAAACAATATTTAAAGGGTAGTATGTCTCAAGCTTTATTTTATACATGTGGGCCTGTGGATTATATGGATATGTGTCGTATTACTTTATTAAGCGCAGGCTTTGGAACTGAACAAATAAAGCGGGAAACCTTTGTGTTGCCGGAGGATGAGATTGATGAGGATGATAATACCGAAAGGGTAGTGGATAAAAATACTTATTCTGTGATATTACAACTGAGAGGTGAAACCTATCAATTTGATGTGCCTTATCCCAAGCGAATATTAGATGTTGCTTTAGAAAATAAAATTGCAGTACCTTATAGTTGTAGTGGAGGTGTATGTAGTACCTGTGCGGCTACATGTATTAAAGGTGGGGTAAGAATGGATTATAATGAAGTTTTAACCGATGCAGAAGTTGCGCAAGGACGAGTTTTAATTTGTACTGGACATCCTACTGAAAATCAAACAATCATTACTTGGTCTTAGTTTCTGGAAGCGGTACGAATTCAGTTTCTCCGGGAATTGGGTCAAAGGCTTGATTTTTCCACTTAATTTTAGCAGCTTCTATTAAAGCTATATCAGAAGCAACAAAATTCCAATAGATAAATCTTTCTTCAGGAAAGGGTTCTCCACCAAATATATAAATTTTTGTTCCAGCACAAATTTTAAAACTGCAAAGTTGCGTATCATGTGCTACTAACAGTTGTTTAGGGCCAAATCGATTGCCTTCTACTTCAATTTCTCCTTCTAAAATGTAAATTCCGCTCTCACCATAAAGTTCTTGACCTAAATTTAACTGTGTATCTTGAGCGGCCATAATTTCCACAAAGTAAAGAGGGCTATGAACAGGAATAGGTGATTTATAACCAAATGCTTCGCCGGCAATTACTTGGAATTGAACGCTATCTCGAGTGAAGAATGGCAGGTCTTTGGCGTCTGCATGATAAAAACTAGGTGCACAGGTTTCTAAATGCTTGGGCAAAGCTACCCAGATTTGTAAACCATGTAGACTTTTGGCTTTGCCTTTTAAACGTTCGGGACTTCTTTCAGAATGTGCTAAACCTTTTCCAGCGGTCATCCAATTAACTTGTCCTGGAAATATTTCTATGGCTGTACCTAATCCATCACGATGCATCATACTCCCTTCAAATAAAAACGTTAGGGTAGATAACCCAATATGAGGATGAGCAGGTATATCTATACTTTCGTTTTCCGCAAGATGGGCTGGCCCCATATGATCAATAAAGGCAAATGGGCCTACCATCCTTTTTTCTCTGAAAGGAAGTAAACGACCTACTAAAAAGTCACCTATATGAGTAGGTCGTTCGGGTATGATATGTTGTATGTTAGACAATTTTTAGGGATTTAAGCTGGTGGATTTTGTAATCCTGGTATTTCAACCATTTCATTGGCGTCAGCATTATAATCTACGCCTTCCATGTCGAAACCAAATAAGGTAAAGAAATCTTTTCTATAGCCGGCTAAATCGCCAATCTCTGTTAAATTTTCACTAGTAGCCTCAGCCCATAGCTTTGAAACATCGCTTTGAACATCCTCACGCATTTCCCAATCATCAATTCGGATTCTGCCCTTATCATCTACTTCGACTTCCTTAGAAGTATATAAACGATCTTGGAATAATCGATAGATTTGTTCTATACAGCCTTCATGTAAGCCTTTTTCTTTCATTATTTTATACAGCAATGAAATATATAAAGGAATAACTGGAATCGCAGAACTTGCTTGGGTTACTAAAGCCTTATTAACCGAAACATATGCATGCCCATTTAAATCTGAAAGGGTTTTATCTAATACATGAGCGGTAGCTTCTAAATGATCTTTAGCTCTACCAATAGTTCCTCTTCTATAAACCGCCTCGGTTACCGCAGGGCCAATATATGAATAGGCAACTGTTATACAGTTTTCAGCAAGCACTCCCGCTGCTTTCATTTCGTTAATCCACATTTCCCAATCTTCACCACCCATTACTTGTACTGTATTGGCAATATCTTCTTCACCTGCTGGTTCAATGCTCACTTCGGAAACTAAGCCCGTATGAAAGTCTACCGTTTTGTTGGTAAATGTAGAACCAATTGGTTTTAAGGTTGAACGATGTGTAACTCCTGTTTTAGGGTGTACTCTAACTGGAGAAGCCAGGCTATAAACTACTAAGTCAATTTGACCTAAGTCGGCTTTTATTAAGTCAATAGTTTGGGTTTTAATAGCATCAGAGAATGCATCCCCGTTAATACTCTTCGCGTATAATCCTGCAGCCTGTGCTTCTGTTTCAAAAGCAGCTGAATTATACCAACCTGGGGTAGCGGTCTTGCCTTCCTTAGGTTCTTTTTCAAAAAACACCCCAATAGTAGATGCGCCACAGGCAAATGCACTGGTGATTCTAGAGGCTAGTCCAAAACCAGTTGAGGCACCGATTACTAATACTCGTTTAGGGCCATTTATTTGTCCGGCTGCTTTTACATATTCAATTTGGTTTTTCACGTTTTGTGCACAGCCCACTGGGTGAGTGGTTAAACTGATAAAACCTCGCATTCTAGGTTCAATAATCATAGTCTTTCAAATTAAGAATTGGCGTCCAATTTATCTTCAAAACTATTCTTATTTTTTTTCCTATGCAAATCTTAGCTGGAAAGCCTTTCAAATGATTTTACAAAAGCTTGACCTTGAATTAGAAAAGGGCTGATTTTAAAGGGAAGGTTTTCTGTTTCAGACTGGTTTTTTGTAGGATAATTATGTATTTTTGCGAGTTGAAATTTTAGATACGATATATATGGCTGAAAAGCATGTGGATTTAGGGGAACAAAGTGAGGTTGAAGTTTTTGGTGCGAGGGTTCATAATTTAAAAAATGTTGATGTTAGTTTTCCTAGAAATGAATTAGTTGTCATCACTGGTTTAAGTGGAAGTGGTAAATCTTCATTAGCTTTTGATACCATATATGCTGAAGGGCAACGCCGTTACATGGAAACTTTTTCGGCCTATTCCCGTCAATTTATGGGAGGTATGGAAAGACCAGATGTGGATCAGGTTTCAGGATTAAGTCCTGTCATTGCCATAGAACAAAAAACTACTAGTAAAAATCCCCGGTCTACCGTTGGTACGATTACTGAAATATATGATTTTATGCGTTTGCTATTTGCCCGTGTAGGGGAGGCTTTTTCCTATGTAACAGGGGAGCGGATGGAAAGAATGGCAGAAGATCAAATAATTGAAAACATTTATCAAAAATTTGAAGGCAAACCTATCAATCTTCTAGCTCCGGTGGTTAAAGGTAGAAAGGGTCATTATCGGGAATTGTTTGAACAAGTTCGTAAGCAGGGGTACGTTAAAGTAAGGGTAGACGGAGAGATTTTAGATTTAAGCCCTAAAATGCAAGTGGATAGATATAAAATCCACGATATTGAAGTGGTAATCGATCGATTATTAATATCTAGAGATGACCATAAACGACTTTTAGATTCCTTACAAACTGCCCTTAAAATGGGTAAAGGAGTATTAAAAATTGTCGATAAAGATAATCAGGTAGCTCATTACTCCAAATATTTAATGTGCCCAACTTCAGGCATTTCGTATGATGAGCCTCAACCCAATAGTTTTTCTTTTAATTCCCCTTATGGAGCCTGTGAAAATTGCGATGGCTTAGGATATGTTTTTGTCATTGATCGTGAAACCATGATACCTAATTCTAAATTAAGTATTTTAAATGGAGGATTGGCTCCTATTGGAGAATATCGGGACGTATGGGTATTTCAGGTATTAAAAGCATTGGCCAAAAAATATAATTTTTCCTTGTCCACGCCCATTGAGAAGTTAACTGAACAACAATTAGATTATATTTTAAATGGTTGTCCAGACTTACTTTCGGTAGCCGTGGAATATAATAAGTGGAATGTTCAAAATTACCATGTAAGTTTCGATGGTATTATTAAGTTGTTGGAAGAACAAGAGGAGAAGAAATCTGAAACGGCTGCTTTAGAAATGGAGTCTTTTAGAAAGCTTCAGGTTTGTCCGGTTTGTGAAGGGGCCCGCTTAAAAAAAGAAAGTTTACATTTTAAAATTGATGGAAAAAATATTTCGGAGTTAGCCAAATTAGATATCCAAACATTGCGAGATTGGTTTGAAGGTTTAGCATCTAGATTAAGTGAGCGCCAACAAATAATTGGCCGAGAAGTAATCAAGGAAATAAAAGCTAGAATTGGGTTTTTAAGTGATGTAGGTTTAAACTACCTCAGCATGGACCGTAGTGCACGTACGCTTTCGGGAGGGGAGGCTCAACGTATTCGATTGGCTACTCAAATTGGCTCACAGTTGATGAATGTGATGTATATTTTAGATGAACCAAGCATTGGATTACATCAACGAGATAATGAGCGCCTGATAGGAGCCTTAAAAAACTTGAGGGATTTAGGAAATACCGTCTTAGTAGTGGAACATGATAAGGATATGATTCTAGAAGCTGATTATGTAATAGATATGGGTCCGGCTGCTGGTGAACATGGGGGTGAAATTGTAGCTCAAGGTAAGCCTCAAGCTATTTTAAAAGCTAATACATTAACGGCCGCTTATTTAAATGGTAAGAAGGAAATAGCAGTTCCGGAATTACGTCGGGTAGGAAATGGAAAATCTATTCAATTGGTAGGCGCTACAGGACATAATTTAAAAAATATAAGTGTGTCTTTTCCATTGGGTAAATTAATTGCCGTTACAGGGGTTTCAGGAAGTGGTAAATCTAGTTTAATTACGAATACCTTATATCCTATTTTAAATAGGCATTTCTTTAGGGCTAAAAAAGAACCTCTTCCCTATAAAAAGATTGAGCATTTAAATGAGATTGATAAAGTAATTGAAATTGATCAAGCGCCGATTGGTAGAAGCCCAAGATCTAATCCAAGTACTTATACAGGAGTTTTCTCTGATATTAGAAATTTATATGTGCAATTGCCTGAATCTAAAATTAGAGGCTATAAGCCAGGGCGTTTTTCATTCAATGTGAAAGGTGGGAGATGTGAAACTTGTTTAGGTGGTGGAATGAAAATTATTGAAATGAATTTTTTGCCTGATGTAGCTGTGCCTTGTGAATCTTGTGGGGGAAAAAGATATAATCGAGAAACTTTAGAAGTAAGATATAAAGGTAAATCCATCAGTGATGTTTTAGATATGAGCATTGCTGATGCCTGTGAATTTTTTGAGCATATTCCAGCGATTTATCGCAAAATCAAAACTTTAAATGATGTAGGTTTAGGTTATATTCGGTTAGGTCAGTCTTCAACTACTTTGTCTGGTGGGGAAGCGCAACGTGTGAAATTAGCCACAGAACTTGCCAAAAAAGATACGGGGAAAACTTTTTACATTTTAGATGAGCCTACTACAGGGTTGCATTTTGAGGATATTAGGGTGCTCATGGGGGTTTTAAATGAATTGGTAGAAAGAGGTAATACCGTATTAGTCATTGAACATAATTTGGATGTGGTGAAGGTAGCTGATTGGGTTATTGATTTAGGAGAAGAAGGTGGTGCTGGTGGGGGTAAAATTTTATTTGAGGGTGTGCCTGAAGATTTAATTCGTCATCCTAAGAGTTTAACTGGTAAATTTTTACAAAAAGAAATGAAATAAAAGCAGCTCTTTTTTAAATAGTTAAAAAAGGGGGTTGATACTTTGCATTAAAAATGTATTTTTGCAATCTTAATTTTTGAATACATGTCTAAAAACGAACAAACGGAAACTAAAGCAGTGAAGAAAGGATCTTTTGTTGAGGAGAATGGTAAAAGTTTACTATTCATTGCAGGAGCTATACTTTTATTAGGAGCCATTGCTCTTTATTATTTCGCTTCTTATTTACCAAATCGTGCTGAAAAAGCATCCGCTCAAATGTATAAAGCAGAACAGTATATTGGCGTTGATTCATTAGCTAATAAAGCTATTAATGGAGATGGTGGCTATCCTGGTTTAGCAGAAATTGCAGAAGAGTATGATAATACGAAATCGGCAAATTTGGCTAACTTGTATTTAGGTGGAATATATTTACGTAAAGGCGAATACAATAAAGCGATTGAATCTTTAAATAAATATTCTTCTACTGGAAGTATCGTGGCTGATCCATTAGCATTAGGCTTATTAGGTGATGCTCATAGTGAATTAAAAGAATATGATAAAGCTGCTAGTTTTTACCAAAAAGCTGCCGATAAAGCAAGTAATAAATTTACTTCTCCGATGTTCTTAAAAAAATTAGGTTTAGTAAAAGAAGCTTTAAAAGATTATAAAGGTGCTGTAGAAGCGTACCAAAAAATTAAAAATCAATATGCAGATAGTCAAGAAGCTGCTACTATTGAAACTTATATCGCTCGCGCAGAATTACAAGTAAAATAAGATTATAAAAATGATATGGAAACAGCTTGGGTTTACTCAGGCTGTTTTTTTTTAGCATATTTGCAGCATGGCAACACATTTAAAAAATTTATCTGATTTCTCTCACACAGAAATTCCAAATGCAGCTGGGTTTAAAGTAGGTATTGTAGTCGCAGAATGGAATGCAAAAATCACAGGCGCTTTATATGATGGGGCTGTTAATACGCTTTTAAAACATGGGGTTATCGCCTCCGATTTAGAAACTTATGCAGTTCCGGGAAGTTTTGAATTAACCGCTGCGGCTGGTATGTTATTGGCGCAACGAAACCACTTAGATGCTGTAATTTGTATCGGATGTGTTATTCAAGGGGATACCAAGCACTTTGATTTTATTTGTGATGCCGTAGCGAACGGTATTTCGAATGCTAGCTTACAATATCAAAAACCAGTAATTTTTGGGGTATTAACTACGAATACAGAAGAACAGGCATTAGATCGTGCGGGAGGTAAGCATGGTAATAAAGGCGATGAAGCTGCTATCACCGCCATTAAAATGATCCAATTTGCTAAAGATATTCAAAATTAATTTCCTGTGTAATATCAGAATGTAAACTGTAGGCTACCGGACAAGTTTTTGCCGATCTTTCAATGATGTCTTTATCTTTCTGACTATAGTTATTTGCTGGGAATTTTAATTTTACCTGAATTTCTGATACTCTACGTGGGTCGGAAGCCATAATTTTAGTGATTTCAGCCTCTGTGCCATCAATATTAAATCCATGGGTACGGGCAGCTATGCCTACAATGGTGAGCATACAATTCCCTAAAGAGGTGGCGAGCAAATCTGTAGGAGAAAATGCCTCTCCTTTACCTTGATTGTCGATTGGAGCATCAGTGATGATTTCCGTGCCTGATTGTAAATGTACAGAAACTGTTCGGAGTTCTCCGGTATAAGTTATTTTAGAAGTTGCCATGATACTGTTTTTTTTCAAAGTTAATCATTATCTGTGCTTTTTGAGCTTGTGCTAAACTGATAATTTTACAATTATTAAGGAATACTGCTATCTGGATTAATATGGATTATGTAACTTTGTATTATGATTGAATTACCAGTTGTTGCCGCTGTTACCGAAAAAGCTCGTAAACCAGATTGGTTAAGAGTGAAACTTCCTGTAGGGAAGGAATATGCTCAAGTACGTAGCTTAGTTGATACACATAAATTACATACAATTTGTGAAAGTGGTAATTGTCCCAACATGGGGGAATGCTGGGGGGCTGGTACAGCCACCTTTATGATTCTTGGTAACATCTGTACTCGCTCTTGTTCATTTTGTGCAGTTGCTACTGGGCGACCTTTGGCTGTCGATACTGATGAGCCTAATAGAGTGGCGAACTCAGTAAAATTAATGGGTGTGAAACATTGTGTAATTACCTCTGTTGATAGAGATGATTTAAAAGATGGAGGTTCTATAATTTGGGCTGAAACTTTACAAGCCATTCGAAGAGAAAGCCCAGAAACTACATTAGAAACATTAATCCCTGACTTTAAAGGTCAATGGGATAATCTTTATCGTGTTTTGGAAGAGCGACCTGAAGTGGTATCCCACAACATGGAAACAGTTCGTCGATTAACCCGTCAAGTTAGAATCCAAGCAAAATATGATAGAAGTTTAGATGCGCTAAAACGCATTTCTGAGTTTGGGTTACGCACTAAAACTGGAATTATGCTAGGTTTAGGTGAAACGGAAGCGGATGTATTAGAAGCTATGGATGACTTGGTGGCCAATGGAGTTCATATTTTAACTTTAGGTCAATATTTACAGCCGACCCGAAATCACCATCCTGTAGTAGACTGGATTCATCCAGATCAATTTGCTAAATATAAAGAAATCGGACTAGCCAAAGGTTTGAAATATGTGGAGAGTGGACCTTTAGTACGTTCTTCATATCATGCCGAAAAGCACTTATTCGATTTTTAAAATTATAGCATGTGGCTCAAAAACCTTACCCTTTTACATTTTAAGAATTGTGCCTCTGCAGAACTATGCTTTTCAGAAGGGGCAAATGCTTTTGTAGGGAATAATGGGGCGGGGAAAACCAATTTATTAGATGCTATCCATTATTTGTGCTTGTGCAAAAGTTATTTTAATCCTATTGACAATCAGCAAATTAAGCAAGGTGAAGAACTTTTTTTGATTCAAGGGGACTTTGAACGTCAAGCGAAAGCTGAAAAAATTACATGCGGGTTAAAAAAAAATCAAAAGAAACAATTCAAGCGGAATAAAAAAGAATACGCTAAACTGGCGCAGCATATTGGCTTATTTCCATTAGTTATGATTTCACCTTATGACATTAATATAATCATGGAGGGGAGTGAAGAACGGAGGAGGTTTTTAGATAATGTAATATCACAAACGGATGCTAAGTATTTAGACACTTTAATAGCATATAATCGTTGCTTACTTCAAAGAAATGCATTGTTAAAACAGGCCAATACCAGCTTTCATTTAGATTTGAACCTATTGGAGATCTTAGATGCTCAATTGGTGGGTTTAGGTAATCAAATTTATCAAAAGCGGAAATCATTTTTAACCATATTTATTGAACTTTTTCAAGCCTATTATAAACGTATTTCGGGACAAGCAGAAAGTGTAGAATTAAGCTATAGTTCGCCCTTAAATGAAGCTGATTTTGATTCTTTATTGCAAGCTAATTTAAGTAAGGATAGACATTTGGAACGGACTTCAGTGGGCATACATAAAGATGATTTACTTTTTTGTATCGGTGGATTTCCATTAAAAAAGTTTGGTTCTCAGGGGCAACAGAAATCTTTCTTAATTGCCTTAAAGTTGGCCCAGTATGCCTTTTTAGATCAGCAAAATGGATTTAAGCCTATCTTGCTTTTAGATGATATTTTCGATAAATTAGATGAATCCCGAGTTCAGGAATTAATGGAAATGGTGTCTGCTCATGATTTTGGACAAATATTTATTACCGATACCAATGCTTCCCGAATTGCTGAGATATTTCAAAAGATTGGCACCCCCATCAGGTTATTTGAAGTTCAGAAAGGAGAAGTGCAACTTGCGTAAACCAAATGATATGACCCTCAAAGAGGCGATTGCTAAAATGTTGAATGTTTATCGCTTAAAAGGACGATATGATGAAACAGGAATAGTTAAGCATTGGCCCGAAATAATGGGTACGGCTGTGGCTAATCGAACCACCCAGATTTATGTTAGCCATAAGAAATTGTTTGTACGAATAGAATCTGCAGTTATCAAAAATGAACTTTTGATGGTTAAATCAGGCATCATTCAAAAATTGAATGAAAGGGCAGGTGCCCTTGTCATTCAAGATATTGTATTTTTATAAATTAATTTAGATAATTAATTTCTGCGTCCTCCGAATACTTTTCCAAGTAACCAAATGACAAGTGCAATGATTAAAACGACTACAATTATTCCAGTCCAAACTCCGGCTTTAAAAATTCCTTCTACTAACTCACAGCTGGACAATAAAGTAATCGTGAATAATAATAAGCTTGGTACAACTAACTTTTTCATAGTAAATGTGCTTTAATTAAGTTTATACATTCAAGAACAATTACTAGTAATAAAAGTTTTAAAGCTTATTCAGGGTCGGCTACAATTTTCAATAATTCTACTTCAAACACAAGTACACTATATGGTGGAATTTGCCCATTGCCTTTTGCTCCATAGCCTAACTCAGCAGGTATATAAAACTTGTATTTACTGCCTTCTGTCATTAGCTGAAGGCCTTCTGTCCAACCTTTAATAACCATGGTAACATGAAATTCAGCAGGTTCTCCGCGCTCATATGAACTGTCAAAAGTGGTGCCATCAATTAGCGCTCCCTTATAATGAACACTCACCGCATCTAGTGGGTCAGGTTTATTTCCTTTTCCTTCTTGGATAACTTCATATTGTAATCCGGAAGCCGTGGTTTTTACCTCAGGTCGAATTTTGTTTTTAGCTAAGAAATCTTCTGCAATTTTAATTTCGGTAGCATATTTTGCTTTATTTTCTGCTTCAATTTTAGCGCTTATGGCATTAAATAGATTACCGATAGTGATTTGTGCATCTTCCTCTGATAATAAGGGTTGCTCGCCTTTTAAGGCATGCTTTATAGCTTGAGCCAAGATATCTAAATTAACTTCATTTAAACCGCCTGATTTCAACTGACTACCCATTGAAAATCCAAAGGCATAAGAGGCAGAGTCTAAGGTATTTTTAAAGGATAGGATGGGACTTGAAGCGGTGGTTTGAACAGGTTTGGGTGTAGTATTAGGTTTTACTGGGCTTTGTGCCATGGCTCCACTAACCATGAAGGCTAATAGGCCAGCAACGGCTAATTTTTTCATTTGTATTAGGGTTTAGAGTTTTGTGATTTAATGGGTTGAATGTAATTTCAAAAAAAAAGTCATTTCAATGCAGGTTTTAATTCCTTTTGAAATGACAATTTTAGAATAATTTTTGCGAATAGGAAATAAAAACTACAACCTATTACGTAAATCTTATGTTATTTAAGCTTTTTATTTAAAAACGCTCATCTACTGCAAAGAAGAAATCTCCTTCGATTTGAGCATTCTCATCTGAATCCGATCCGTGGATAGCGTTTGCATCGATAGATTTAGCATATTTTTGACGGATAGTACCTTCTGCAGCTTGCGCAGGGTTAGTAGCTCCAATTAAATTTCTAAATTCTTCAATAGCATTGTCTTTCTCTAAGATCGCTGCTACAATTGGACCAGATGACATAAAATCAACTAATTCTCCATAAAAAGGACGCTCTTTGTGAACTGCATAAAAATCACCCGCTTTTTCTTTGCTTAACTGCGTATATTTCATCGCAATAATTTTGAAACCAGCCGATGTGATGTCGTTAATAATGGCACCGATATGTCCGTTAGCTACGGCATCAGGCTTAATCATGGTGAATGTTCTATTTGTTGTCATGGTAATAAAATTTCAAATTTTTTGCAAAAATACATTTATTTAAAGAAAAATTAAAGAGTGGCATGATAAAAGCGTAGTAATCCTAATTATTTATTAGTTTTGTAAGTATTTTATATGATTTCGAAGTCTGACTTAAAAGCCTTATTGGCTACACCGCAAAAAATTGTCATCACCACTCATCATAAACCTGATGGGGATGCTATGGGTTCTTCTTTAGGCCTATATTGTTATCTGATACAAAAGGGTCATCACGTAACGGTAATTACGCCAACGGATTATCCTGATTTTTTGCATTGGATGCCCTATCACACCAGCGTAGTAATTTATACCGAGGAGCAAGCGAAGGCCCAGCAATTGGTTGCTGAAGCAGCTCTTATATTTTGCTTGGATTTTAATACCTTAAGCCGGATTAATGAGCTTGGAGAATGTATTCGGAATACGGATGCAGTAAAAGTAATGATTGATCATCACCTAGATCCTGAAGATTTTGATGATTTTAGACATTGGGATATCAATGCTTGTGCTGCGGCCCAATTAGTGTATGATTTTATTGTTAATGTTTTAGAGGATGAATCCTATGTAAATAAAGAAGTGGCGACTTGCTTATATACTGGCATTATGACGGATTCAGGCTCGTTCAGATTTCCATCAGCTACTTCAGACGTTTATAGAATAGCCGCATGTTTAATTGACAAAGGGGCCGAACATTGGCGAATTCACCAATTGGTTTATGATAATTCTTCGGAAAACAGAATTCGTTTCTTAGGTCATTGTTTATCTCATAAACTGGAGATATTAAGAGATTTCAATACAGCGTTGATTACTGTTGATAAGGATGAGTTAGTAAAGTTTGATGTTCAAACGGGTGATACAGAAGGTATAGTTAATTATGCCTTATCGATTAATGGCATAAAATTGGCCGCTTTTATTGTAGAAAGAAAGGATAAAGTAAAACTTTCATTAAGGTCAACTGGAGATTTTCCCGCTAATGAAATTTGTAAAAAATACTTCAACGGGGGAGGCCATAGAAATGCGGCTGGGGGGCAATCAGATACAAATTTTGAAGATACCATTCAGCAGTTTAAAGCAATCCTTCCAGAATATAAAGTCCAATTATTGCAATAACATAAAAAATATAAATTAAATACTTAATTTGCTTAAAATTTAAAACAATTGAAAATTAACATGAAAAAAAGTTTATTAGTACTTTTTGCTGCTTCTGCTTTATTAGCAGCCTGCTCTAAGGAAAAGAAAGCCGAAGGTGGAGCGCTTTATACCATATTAAAAGAGGGAAATGGGCCACAAATTAAAGAAGGAGATTATATCAAGTTTGACTTTATTCAAAAAAATGATAAAGATTCAATTTTAGATGCTACTTACGATTATGATCAATCTCGTGTAATCCCAGTTGGTCCTAATAGCCATAATGGGGATATGTATAGTGTATTAAAAAACTTTAAAGAAGGAGATAGTGTTGCTGTAAGATTAAACTTAGACACGATGGAGTTTTATAATAAAGATAAACGTCCGGAGCAATACAAAGACCAAAAATATTTAAACTTTGTGATTAAAATTCATAAAGTATTCCCTAAAAAGGAAAATGAGGCAGATTCTACTTTCCAAAATAGAGCTACAGAGTTTTTTACTAAAGACTATGAAGAATATAAAGCCAATAGGAAAAAATCTGAAGTAGCTAAAATGAAGAAGTATGCTGAAGAGAATAAAATGGCTGTGAAAACTACGCCAAGTGGGTTAATGTACGTTATTGAAAATGCAGGAACTGACCCTAAACCTATTTGGGGAGATACAGCTATTGTAGATTATACAGGTCAGTTAACACATAAAAAGATTTCTGGAAAATTAAATGTGTTTGATACTAGTGTGGAAAAAATTGCTAAAGAAAATATTGGACCACAATTCGTAAAACCATTTGCACCGACACCTATTCCATTAGCTGAAAATATCGCCAAAGGTTTTGTAGAGGCTTTACAATTAATTGGTAAAGGTGGTAAAATAAAAGTTATTATGCCTTCTGCATTAGCTTATGGTGAGCAAGGTGTTGCACCTCAAATTGCACCTTATTCTCCATTGGTATTCGATATTGAAATTAAAGATATTAAAAAGCCTACTGGTCCGGTAATGCCACCTCCTCCAGTAGCGCCAGCTCAATAATTTAAACAGGATTATTGATTATATTATAAAAAGGCACCCAGATTTGGGTGCCTTTTTTATATGTATATGTATTGGTTTTTAGGATGTACTTTTAGTTAATTCTGCTTGGAAACTCGTAATTTTGAACATGATATTAACAGATACCCATACACATATCTATTACGAGCAAGATGAACTGAATTTGCTAGGCATGATTACTCGTTGTGTAGATCAAAACATTCATCGTTTATTTTTACCTAATGTAGATATAGCCTCCCAGGGCATGATAGATAAGTTGGTACAGGCTTATCCTGCGATGTGTTTTGCTATGGCTGGTTTACATCCATGTTCTGTTAAGGAAAATTACGAGCTAGAGATTGACCAAATAAAAGCGCATGTTCAAACCCAGAAAATTTATGCAATTGGGGAAATAGGTATAGATTTATATTGGGATAAATCCACTTTAACTATTCAAAGAGAAGCCTTTGCTAGGCAAATTGAATGGGCTAAAGCAGTTAATTTACCCATTGTTATTCACTGTCGAGAAGCATTTGATGAGGTGTTTGAAGTATTAGAAGGCTATGCGGATGCTGGCTTAAGAGGCATATTCCATTGCTTTACAGGAAATATAGAACAAGCTAATAGAGCTATTGAATTAGGCTTTTATTTAGGCATTGGAGGCGTAGTAACGTATAAGAAATCAGGATTAGATCAAGTATTGTCTGAGATTTCCTTGGATCATATTGTGTTAGAAACAGATTCCCCCTATTTAGCCCCCGTACCTTTTCGAGGAAAGCCAAATGAAAGTAGTTATCTGATTCATATTGCTAATAAATTAACCGAAATATATCAGGTAGATTTAGCAAAAATTGCTGAAATTACCACCGCCAATTCTAAATTAATTTTCGGAATTTAAAAGCTATAATTATGACAAATATCCTCATTATCTATACGGGTGGTACCATAGGGATGGTCAATGATCCTAAAACAGGCACCTTAATTCCTTTCGATTTTGAGCAAATCATTGAAAATGTCCCAGAACTTTCGCGCCTAGATTATCAATTAGCTATTCATTCTTTTGATCCTATTTTAGACTCTTCTAATATGAATCCACATGATTGGGTGCAGTTAGCTGAATTGATTTATAATAATTATGATAGTTATGATGGGTTTGTTATTCTACATGGTTCAGATACTATGTCCTACACGGCATCTGCATTAAGTTTTATGCTCGAAAATTTAGGCAAACCGGTGGTGCTAACAGGCTCTCAATTGCCAATTGGAGAAATTCGGACTGATGCGAAGGAAAACTTAATTACTGCTTTAGAAATTGCCGCTACCAAGCAAAATGGCAAAGCCATGGTGCCTGAAGTTTGTGTGTATTTTGATTATCAATTGTTTAGAGGAAATCGGTCGATGAAAATGGATGCGGAAAAATTTGAAGCATTTGCTTCCCCAAATTATCCGATATTAGCCGAAGCTGGCGTGCATTTAGAATTCCATACCAATTATTTATTGCCACATCCTATGGAGTCTTTAAAATTAAATACGCATTTTAATACTAATATCGGCATATTAAAAATGTTTCCAGGAATTTCGGAAGTTATGGTGAAAGCCGTTACAGAATCGGCCGTAGAAGCGATCATTATCGAGGCATTTGGTTCAGGTAATACACCCACTTCCTCTTGGTTTACAGCTTGTTTAGAAAAGGCGATAGATTCTGGAAAAATAATTATAGATATTTCTCAATGTGCAGGTGGCTCAGTAATGTTAGGGGTTTATGAAACTAGTCGTCATTTACAACGAATTGGCGTACTTAGTGGCTATGATATGACTTTTGAAGCAGCTTTAACAAAACTCATGTATTTATTGGGTTCAAACTTGCCAATTGAAGAAATTAAAGCTAAATTAAACCAAAGTATAGCTGGAGAATTTAGTAATTAGATATTTTCTTATTTAAAAAATAAGGTAAATCTATTGTAATTATGATTTAGGTCATGAATTAATTTCATTCAATAGCTGTATTTTTGTGTAAACGAAATCATAATAGGATGAAAATAGAACAAATTTATACCGGCTGTCTAGCGGAGGCTGCTTACTATATTGAATCAAATGGAGAAGCGGCAATCATCGATCCTTTGAGAGAAGTCGCCCCATATCTTAAAAAGGCAGTTGATCAAGGTGCTACCATTAAATATATTTTTGAAACTCATTTTCATGCAGATTTTGTATCGGGACACTTAGATTTAGCTAAACAGTCTGGCGCAAAGATTGTCTATGGACCAACAGCTCAGACAGCATTTGATGCTTACATTGCAACAGATGGGGAGATTTTTGAAATAGGTCATATTAAAATTAAAGTTCTTCATACTCCTGGACATACTTTAGAGTCCACTACGTATTTACTTATTGATGAAAATGGTAATGAGCACTGTATTTTTACTGGTGATACTTTATTCATTGGGGATGTGGGCCGTCCTGACCTAGCTCAGAAAGGGGATTTAACCATGGAAGATCTTGCAGGGATGCTATATGATTCTTTAAATACAAAAATAAAGCCCTTAGCAGATGATGTTATCGTATATCCAGCTCATGGCGCAGGTTCTGCTTGTGGTAAAAATATGAGTAAAGAAACCTTTGATACCTTAGGACATCAAAAGGAAGTTAATTATGCCTTGAAAGCAAGTACTAAAGCACAATTTATAGCGGAAGTTACCGATGGTATATTGCCTCCACCTCAGTATTTTGCGCAAAATGTGGCAATGAATAAGGGAGGTTATGAGAGCTTAGAAGCAGTATATCAAAAGGGCTTAGTACCTTTAAATCCTCAGGCATTTGAAGATTTAGCCAATATAAGTGGCGCATTACTTTTAGATACCAGAGACCCTCAAGTTTTTGCAAAGGGATTTATCCCTAATGCTATAAATATAGGATTAAATGGACAGTTTGCCCCGTGGGTTGGGGCATTGGTGCCGGATTTAAAACAAGCCATTTTATTAATAACAGAAGAAGGCAAAGAGCAAGAAGCAATTACGCGCTTAGCTAGAGTAGGTTATGACAATACCATTGGCTATTTAGCAGGCGGCATGCAATCCTGGCAAGCAGCGCAAAAAGAAGTAGACACAATAGAATCCATTTCAGCATCAGAATTTGAAAATGCTTATCTGGAAAATGAAAATATTTCCACCTTAGATGTTCGTAAACCAGGAGAATATGCAGCCGAGCATTTAGAATTTACTTTAGCTAGACCCTTAGATTATATTAATGAATGGACTTCTAGTTTAAATCCAGCCGAAACTTACTTTATACATTGTGCAGGAGGATATCGCTCGATGATTGCAGCTTCAATTTTAAAGGCGAGAGGCATTTCAAACGTAATTGATGTAGCCGGAGGATATGGCGCTATTAAGAACACTAACTTAAAAAGAAGTGACTTTATGTGTCAAAGTAAACTGATGAGATAAGCTATATCGGTAAACTTTCATACTTATTTTTGACCTAAAAGCATCGGTTTATATTGTAAAATTGCGCTGGTCACTGCAGGGATGTCGTGGGAGGTAATATATGATCCTATCACGTGATTACCTGTATTGGGTAGTGCAATTTTTTGTTTGAAGTTGGGTGGGGTACCTAATTGCTCATACATTTTTAGCATGGCATCCACTTTGACCACTTTATCTTGCTCTTTTTCATTTTTATAATAATAGAGTAATAAAACGGGTTGTTTAACTTGGGCAAAAAGATGGGAATTCATACTGCTTTCTACTAATTCCTCCAGTTCTACTAAAGATTCTAAACGATAATTAGTGTACCAGAATTTTTTATAAAGTTCAGACTTACCTTCCACTTGGCGTTCTAGTCCGCCGCTTACTTTTCTCGCAATTTGTAAGCCCCAAGGATTATTTAACATCCAGGCTTTATCATCATTTATGGCAATATTGGGGGATAATAAAATCAAACTTTGTACTTGAGGATATTGGGCAGCTAATTTAAGTGCTAAAGTGCCACCTGTAGAGGTCCCTACAAGAATCACCTTTTGACCGAGCTTTTGGCCAATGGCAAAAGCCATTTTTGCAGATTCCCATAATCTATCAGCAGTCATATATTGCATCGGCTGTACTGTGTCGATACCATGGTCGGCTAGTCTAGCTAAATATAAGTTAGCATTTAGGGATTTTGCTAAGTTAAGATGCACCGGATTTCCTTCTTCTTTGGAGGCCGAAAATCCATGTAAATAAACTACAGTATATTCGGTTTTAGTTTTATTGTTTGTGTCAGCCCATATGATTTCTGCTTTATTACCGGGCTTAATTTTATGCTTACTTTCAAGCTGGTTAACAAATGCAGTGATAGAATTGGTTTCAGGCACATCAGGTAAATCAAGTTTATATAGAGGACTTGCTGGTTGTGGCCCCATGAAATAGAGGAGTGTTAAGCCTGCAAGACTTAGAAGTAAGTATTTAAAGAAATTTTTCACGCGCAATTTTTAATAAAAATACGCTTTTAATCTTTAAGTTTGCAAACCCTATTTACAGGAGAATGTTGAGTATAAATCAGATAAAAAAACCTATCGCATCCGAGATCAAAGCATTTGAACAAAAATTCAAATTAGCTATGCAGTCTGAGGCTCCTTTATTAAATCGAATCACCCACTATATCGTAAAAAGTAAAGGGAAGCAAATGCGTCCAATGTTTGTGTTTTTTGCGGCACAACTATGTGGGGGAATAACAGAGGCAACACATAGAGGAGCTACCTTAGTCGAGCTTCTACATACAGCTACTTTGGTACATGATGATGTGGTAGATAATGCGTATGAAAGAAGAGGTTTTTTCTCGATTAATGCCCTGTGGAAAAATAAGATAGCTGTATTAGTGGGAGATTTCTTACTTGCAAAGGGATTATTACTTTCTGTAAACCATAATGAACACCGTTTGTTAAAAATTGTATCAGAAGCTGTACAACAGATGAGTGAAGGAGAGTTGTTGCAAATTGAAAAAGTCCGTCGGATGGATATTTCAGAGGAATTATATTTTCAAGTTATTCGTCAAAAGACAGCCTCATTAATTGCATCTTGCTGTGCGAGTGGAGCGGCCTCCTCCGGAGCCTCTGAGGAAGTGATTGAAAAGATGCGGCAATTTGGAGAATATGTGGGTATTGCATTCCAAATTAAAGATGATACATTTGATTTTGGAACTGATGATGTAGGTAAACCTATCGGGATTGATATTAAAGAAAAGAAAGTTACATTGCCTTTAATTTACGCCTTAAATGCCGCTAGTTCTGTGGAGAAAAAGAAGATGATTAATTTAGTAAAAAATCATCAAGAGGATCCTCTAAAAATTCAACAAATCATAGACTTTGTGAATGATAAAAAAGGGGTACAACATGCTGAAGAAAAAATGCATGAGTATAGAAAATTAGCCTTCGGGATATTACAAGAGTTTGAAAACTCTGATGCTCGATTAGGCTTAGAACAATTGGTTGATTTTACTTTAGAAAGAAAAAAATAATGTCAAACGAGGTTTTGTTTATTACTGGATTTTTACTGTTTATAGCCTTGATATTAGGTATAGACTTAGGTATGTTCAGTAAGCGTGAGAAAGTAATTAGCCTAAAACAAGCGGCTATTATGAGTGCGGTGGTGGTAAGTTTATCTATTGGATTCTACTTTTTACTACTGGCTGAGGGACATCAATTGCATGGAATTGATAGTTTCGCAAAGTTGAAGCAAGTGATTATTTCTCATAAACATGATATAGCACTAGTTCCAAGTAGTTTAACTGAAAGTATACAGGTTTATAATCGCAATCTAGGGATAGAGTTTTTAACGGGTTATGTTATTGAATATGCCTTATCGATTGACAATATTTTTGTTATTGTACTTATTTTTTCAGCTTTCTCAGTGCCTGAAAAATACTATCATAGAGTTTTATTTTGGGGGATCTTAGGGGCGATTTTGATGCGCTTCTTATTTATTTTCTTAGGGGCAGCTTTAATTAAAGAATTTGGATGGATCCTTTATATTTTTGGGGCATTTTTAATTTTTACGGGAATAAAGATGTTTTTCTCCCGACAGGAAGATGAAAAGATTGACCCAGAAAATCATCCTGTGGTCAAAATTGCTAGTAAATTTTTTAAAATACATCCGCATTTTGAGGGTAAAAAGTTTTTTCATAAAGTTCGTGGAAAAAAAATTATGACTCCCTTATTCATCGTTTTATTAATTGTAGAATTTACAGATTTAATATTTGCGGTAGATTCTATACCCGCAATATTTGCTGTAACCAAAGACCCTTATATTGTATTTTTTTCTAATATATTTGCCATCTTAGGATTGCGATCAATGTTTTTTTTACTAGTTAATATTATTCATAAATTTCATTACCTAAAAACGGGTTTAGCCTTCCTATTAACTTTCATCGGATTAAAAATGCTGTTACACGATTATTTGAAAGATTGGGGATTTACAACAGGACATTCATTAATTATCATTTTATTTATTCTGACCAGCAGTATAGTCGCTTCCCTCTTGTTTCCAAAGAAAAAAAAGGACTATATTTAGCCTATGAAGAAACATTTCCTTTGGGCTAGTTTGTTATGGCTAGCCAGTTCTGCACATGCACAATTTGAGTCTGCATATAAAATGATAAATGCAGAAGTACAGCAAAATGGTCAAGCTTATCCTTTATTAAAAAAGGCAACAGAAGAAATCGGTCATCGTTTAACTGGCTCACCCAATGGTGCAAAGGCTGAAGAGTTTGCTTATCAATTGTTTAAGTCTTTTGGGTATCAAGTAAACTACCAGCCTTTCGAAGTCGAAAGTTGGAGCAGAGAATCTTTAAGCGTACAAATAGGCGAAGCTAATCAACTTAAAATGGTTAAATCGGTAAGTTTAGCGCATTCGCCTGTAAAGGCTGATATAATCGGCGATATTGTGGATGTCGGCAATGGATTGGAAGCTGACTATGCGGATAAAAAAGAAATGGTGAAAGGTAAAATAGCCTTGATTTATTTAGGTGTATTGCCTGGTTCACCCAAAGGCACTCCTTCTTTACACCGCTCGGAAAAAACAGCAATCGCAATTAATCATGGCGCCAAAGGCGTAATCATTATTAATACGGTAAAAGACGGGGTATTATTGACCGGAACTGCTTCAGTAACTGGAAAATTAATACCAATTCCTGCCATATGTATTGGATTAGAGGATGGGATGGCACTCAAAGAAGCTTTAAAAGTTAAACCCCAACAAGCTCAAATAGCAATGCGAAATTTTTCAGGTAAAATAAAAGCCCGCAATGTAGTGGCTACATTAAAAGGATCGAGTTTGCCTCATGAAAAAATTGTAGTTGGAGGGCATTTAGATAGTTGGGATTTAGCAACAGGTGCAATCGACAATGGAATCGGCTCATTTGCAGTTATCGATATGGCTAGAACTTTAAAAAAATTGAACTTGGCTGGCAAGCGTAGCATTGAGTTCGTCATGTTCATGGGTGAGGAGCAAGGCCTATTAGGTTCGAAAGCTTATGTAGAGCAGGCTCAAAAAGATAAATCTATTGATCAAATTCGATATATGTTGAATTTTGATATGACTAATGATCCTAAAGGATTTTCCACAAGTAGAGCCGAAATGGAAAGTTTATTCAAAGCTTGGGGAGGCGATATTACTAAAATTGATACGGGTTTTAAAAATTCATTTCATGCAGGGGCGGGGTTGCATAGTGATCACCAGCCCTTCATGTTAGCGGGTATCCCTACGGGAGGTGGCGCAGGTGGAAGGTTACCCAATAATGCAGGACCATATTATCATTCCGATGGGGATAGTTTTAAATTGGTTGATGAACAAGGTATCAAAAATACCACGCGCTATGGAGCTATGTTAGCCTATAGTTTGGCAAATGTTACAGAAATCCCAGTGAAAAGAATGGATGAAGTTACTTTAGAGGCCTTTTTGATTAAAAATAATTTGAAGTTACCCTTACAAATTTCAGGTGACTGGAGATGGGGAAATTAAATATTACTTAAAATATCTTCTACATATTCCCGATTATTTGCTAAGCGGGGAACCTTATGTTGTCCGCCTAGCTTTCCATTCTTTTTAAGCCAATTGTAAAAGGTATTTTCGGGAGCATTGTGAACTACTGGACGTTTCAATGCCATATCTTTAAATCTTTTAGCGTCATAGTCTGAATTTACTTCTCGTAGCGTATTATCTAAAACATCGATAAACTTATCTAAGTTGTGTGGAGGATGTTCAAATTCTATGATCCATTCATGCCCGCCTGCTTCTTCTCCTTTAAAATAAATCGGACAGGCAGTATAATCTTTAACTTTGGCGCCAGTTTCAGCACAGGCTTGAGCAAGCGCCCTTTCGGCATTGTCTATAATTACTTCTTCTCCAAATGCATTGATAAAGTGCTTAGTGCGTCCAGTGATTTTTATTCTGAAAGGGTTAAGACTCGTAAATTGAATCGTGTCGCCAATCATATAACGCCATAGGCCTGCATTTGTACTAATTATTAAAGCGTAGTTTTTGTTTAATTCAACTTGATCCAGATTAAGTGTTTTAGGATTCTCTTCATGGATATTTTCTAAAGGTAAAAACTCATAGTAAATTCCATAATCCAGCATTAATAAAAGTTCTTCTGAATCACTTTGATCTTGAATACCAAAAAATCCTTCAGATGCATTGTAGGTTTCCAAATAATACATATTATCATTTGGAATCAGCGCCTTAAATTGATCTCTGTAGGGACCAAAATTAACAGCCCCGTGAAAGTATAATTGTAAATTCGGCCATACTTCCAAAAGGTTTTGTTTGCCCGTCATTTCCAAAACTTTTTTGGCCAATACAATGGTCCAAGTAGGCACCCCCACCATATTGGTAACATTTTCAGGGATAGTGGCTTCCGCCATACGAATAATTTTCTCTTCGTAATTATCCATCAAGGCTATTGACATGTTAGGAGTTCTGTAATATTCGGCCCAAGAAGGTAAGTTTTTTATTAAAACAGCCGATAAATCCCCATATCTGATATCATTACAATATTGATTGATTTGATGACTCCCTCCTAATACGAGTCCCTTTCCCGTGAATATTTGAGTGTTTGGTTTGTTATTACAATAGATGGAAATCATATCCTTACCACCTTTAAAATGGCATTCTTGTAGCGCTTCTTCAGAAACGGGAATAAATTTACTTCTATCGTTGGTGGTTCCTGAGGATTTTGCGAACCACTTTATTTCCGAGGGCCATAATATATTTTCCTCTCCATTTAACATCCTTTCTATATAGGGTTTTAAGGTGTCGTAAGTTTGGATGGGCACCCGCTCTTTAAACTGAGAAACTGACAGTATAGATTTAAAATCGTATTTTTTGCCCCATTCTGTATTTTCTGCGCTGGAGACTAAACTGTGAAACCACTCTTCTTGAACATCTAATGGATATTTAATAAAAAGCTCAATTTGATGGATGCGCTTTTTCATATACCAAGTAAAGAGAGAGTTTACAATTGCCATAAAATGTTATAGTTTTTTTCTTTTTAATTCAAAATTCGAACCTAAATAGACTTTTCTAACCATTTCATTGGCAGCTAGAACTTCAGGTGTTCCAGATTCTAAGATTTTTCCTTCAAATAGCAAATAGGCTCTATCCGTAATAGATAAGGTTTCTTGAACATTATGATCTGTTATTAATATCCCAATATTTTTATGCTTTAACTTAGCTACAATACTTTGAATTTCTTCCACGGCAATCGGATCTACCCCTGCAAATGGTTCATCTAATAAAATAAAATTAGGATTGGCGGCTAATGCTCTAGCGATTTCAGTACGCCTTCTTTCTCCCCCAGATAATAAATCTCCATTGCTTTTGCGTACTTTATGCAAACTAAACTCATTGATAAGTTCTTCTAATTTATCTTTTTGTTCTGCCTTAGATAAATTAGTCATTTCTAAAATAGCCTTGATATTATCTTCTACTGAAAGTTTTCTGAATACACTAGCTTCTTGGGCCAAATACCCAATTCCTTTTTGGGCTCTTTTATACATGGCATCGGTGGTAATATCCTGGCCATCTAATAAAATCGTACCTTCATTGGGTTTAATCAGACCTACAATCATATAAAAAGATGTAGTTTTACCAGCGCCATTGGGGCCTAATAATCCCACAATCTCCCCTTGTGATACTTCAAATGAAACATCATTTACTACGACTCTTTGTTTGTATTTTTTAACCAGGTGTTCGGCTTTTAATATCATGCGTCTGCAATTTATATTTTTTGCTTAAAACTTAAAAGCTTTAGCATTTAATTGTAAGGTACTTTTATTTCGCCAAATATTTTCTTCAATCTGATAACACATAGAAAAGGAATTCGCATGACATAGCTGTTGGTATTCCCCAGCTTGTCCAAATGCAATCACATCAAAAATAATGGAATTTTGTTGTTTTACCTTTAATTTTAAATGTTTATTACCTAATATTTGAGGTTTTTCTGCTAAAACCAAGTCGGTACTCATAAACAATGGACAAGTGTGCTCTGGACCAAAGGGCCCCATTTGAGTTAAAATCCTATAAAATTTGGCGTCAATTTGATTTAGAATAAGGCAGAGGTCTATATGGATTTCAGGCAATAGTAAGTGTGGATTTATGGAGTTACTAACCACTTCTTCAAAGCGGTTTGCAAAGGCATTTAAGTTTTCTGGAGCAAGGGTTAATCCTGCTGCAAATTTATGTCCTCCAAATTGTTCTAGTAAATCCGCACAGCCAACTAAAGCCTCATATAAATCAAATCCTATTACAGAACGTGCAGAACCGGTATACTTACCGTTTGAAGCAGTTAATACGACTGTGGGTCGGTAATAAGTTTCGGTTAACCGAGAAGCTACGATACCTATTATACCTTTGTTCCATGACTCATGGTATACAACAGTAGTTTTTTTCTGCGTAAAATCTTCGGCATGTTCAATTAAACTTAAAGCAGCAGCTGTAATTTCTTGATCATCCTCTTTCCTTTGAGTATTCTGATTTAATATTTTAGATGCTTTTTGTTGGGCATCCTGTGAATTTGACAAGAGTAAAGCTAAGGCATCTAAGGCATGCCCCATTCTACCAGCAGCATTAATAGGAGGCGCCAATTGAAAAACTACATCACTCATTGAAAGAGGTAAACTTCGCCCTGATTGTTCTATTAAAACACGTATACCTGGGCATGGAGAAGTGTTTATTTTTTTTAATCCATAATGAGCTAAGATGCGGTTTTCGTCTTGCATGGCAACTAAATCTGCCCCAATACTCAAAGCTACCAAATCCAAATATTGTAAATAAGTATCTTCGGTTAAGTTTTCTAAAATAGCAAAGGCTTGGGCTATTTTAAAGCCAATGCCACAACCTGAAAGCTCTTTAAAGGGATATGCGCAGTCTGTCTGCTTCGGGTCTAAAACCGCTATTGCAGCTGGAATTTCCTGACCCGGTAAATGATGATCAGCTATTATAAAATCTATGCCTAATGAACTTGCTAAAGCTACTTTATCTACCGATCTAATTCCACAATCTAATGCTATTATCAAATGACAATTTTGGACTGCCGCAAATTGAATCCCTTGTTCAGAAATTCCATAACCTTCTGCATGACGATCTGGAATATAGTAAAGTAAATTTGTAGTAAATTGATTTAAAAATTGATACATTAAAGCTACCGAAGTAGTGCCATCAACATCATAATCACCGTAAATAAGTATTCTTTGGTTTTTTTCAAGAGCCTCTTTTATACGTATTACCGCCTGTTCCATACCTTTCATTAAAAAAGGATCATGTAAATGGCCTATCTGCGGTCTAAAAAAATCTCTTGCGGAATCAAAAGAATGTATATTTCTTTGTACTAAAAGAGCACATAATGAAGGCTCTATTTTTAGTTCAGCTTGCAATTTTTCAACTAGAGATTGCTCGGCCGGCTCTTTAAGCACCCATCTTTTTTCTATCTTTGTCATTGATTTCGTAAATATATTAAAAAATGCTTGGAAGTATTATGGATGTGCAGGTTTATACATTATATGAAGGCTCTTATTCAGTAGATGCGTCAAAGAAATTTATTCCTTTTGATCCAAAAATTCACCAAGCTAAAGATCGTCCTGCGTCCTTATTCGTACATGTTCAACCCTTCTTAGTAAAGTTTGGGTCTAAATTATTGTTATTAGATACGGGCTTAGGATTTTCTGATGATTCGGGTGCTTTAATCCTTCATCAAAATATCCGGAGGGCTGGATTTAATCCCGACGAAGTAGATTATATATTAATGTCCCATTTACATTTTGATCATGCTGGGGGAATGGTTCATCGCCATGGTGATAAAATAGAACTTAGTTTTCCTCAAGCTACATATGTGATAAATAGGGGAGAATGGGAAGCTGCTTACTCGAGCCAATCTCGCTCATACGATCGTGAAATTTTAGATTACTTACAACGAAATGCCAGCCTGGATTTTATAGAGGGCTCAGGAGAGTATTTACCTGGCATTCACTATGAGTTTACCGGCGCACATTGCCCTAATCATATAGTGTATTTGTTAGGAAGCTTACCAGATTCTACTAATGCTTCACAAAATGAACAACTTACTAATCCGATATTTTTTGGAGGAGACGTTTGGCCAGAACCTGAGGAAATTTTAAGAAAATTTATTGCTAAATATGATTATGATGGTCGATTAGCTATGGAACTACGGGAAAAATTTGCTCAACGTGCAATTTCAGAAAACTGGAAATGTTTATTCTATCATGCGAAAACGATGTCGCAAGCCCATATAGGAAAAGAAGGGGATAAGTTTTTACTTCAAAAGATTGATTAATTCATTTAATCTTTCCATGGAGAGGGGTTTTGAAATAAAGCCTTTTACTAAGGGGTAAGTTTTCGTTTTCTCGATGTCATTTTCATATACTGAAGACGACAAGATATACATATTAACAGGTTGTTCTATATTTAAATCCTGATAAGCTTCAATAAACTCCCAGCCATTCATAACCGGCATATTAATATCTATTAATACAAGTTGAGGTAGATCTAATTGACTTGCAATGGCATCTTTTAAATAGTCAATAGCTTGTTGTCCGTTATTTCGGGAAACCATTTCGATAGGCACGCCAGTTTTTTCAACTATTTTTCGGATTATGAAAATATTGATATCGTCATCATCTATAACTAGTAATTGCAATTTTTTTTCTTGCATTTTTGATTTTTATTTAAAAGCAAATTTTGCGCCTATTTTCTTTAAAGGTAAGATTTGCATTTTATAAACGCAAATAACAGCAAAACAAAAAAGGTGTCATTTTGCTAGGACACCTTTTTTGTTTTGTTAAATGCTTATTTCCTAGCTACTAACTTGACAGAAATTGTAAAGTTATCGTGAATAAAATTGTCGCCAATATTCGCAAAGATTGATTTAGAACGATATTCAATTCCATATTTAGTACGGTCTATCTCTATATTCTCTGCTACTGCAGTAACTGTTTTGTCAGCATTCCATGTTAAAGTTGCAGGAAAAGTAACTGGCTTAGAAATGCCTTTTATATTTAAATCACCAGTAATTTTAACAGTGGCTCCTGAACCTTCAATTTTCGTTATAGTAAATTTTGCCTGAGGATGTTTATCTACCCCAAAAAAATCTTGGTTTTTTAAGTGTCTTTCTAAGCCTGCACTTTTATCGGCATCTTTTATAGTTGTCATATCAGCAATAAAACCTCCTCCAACTAATTTTTTACCATTAAAAGCTAAATTACCAGAAGCTAAATCTACAGTACCATTATGGCCACCACCTACTTTTTTACCTACCCAAGTAATACTTGATTTTGATAAGTCAACATTATAAATATCATTTTTAGGCGCAAAAGCCACTAAAAAAAAACTTGCTAAAGCAGCAAATCCTAACATCAAGCTGTGTTTTAATTTCATATTTTTTGTAATTTTTTTCAAATTTAAAGTTTACTCCTGTGAGTTTTATTGATCTATGATAAGTTTTTCAAATTATTGTGGACGAGGACCGAAATACTGTGAAAATCTATCATATAAAGCACCGAATGTATCATCTAATTCTTTTGCAATTTTCGTTTGCTTATGCTCTTCTGCAATCTTTTTCATATGATCTAATCCGTAGATAAGAGCAATTTGAACATTTTGACCACCTACCAAGGTATTTTTACTTTTAGAAACGTCGGCGAGGTAATTTACTTCTTTACGAACAAAATCTGCAGCTTTGCGGATTTGTGCATTTGCTTTTTCAGTTTCTCCTAAGAGATATAAATTCTCGATAATATTCGGTACGCTCATCAAGGTACGCATACTATAAAGTTTATCTGGAATAACTTGCTCTCTTCTTTCCATTACTTTTTTAGCTTCAACAGTTTTACCTTCTAAAATTAGAGCTCTAGCTAAATCTGTAAACAAATTATTAAAGATTGAAAGATCATCTTGGGATTGTAAATCTAGATATTTAGCAGATTTAATATTACCCCATTTGAATTTATTCATCACATTTTCATACATAGGAGCTGTATTCAAGCGATTAGTTTCATCTTCTTGAGCTGAAACTTTGTAAGGCATAAGTCGATAAGCCATACCTTCATTGTATAAATAGTTATCTAAACCAATGTATTGATCAGATGGTACCGTTGTACAAAAATATACCGGTCTTTTCCAATTATTATGTGCTAGAATATCTAATAATGCTAAATTTCCTTTAGTGATATAGTTTTTATTAAATTTCCAAACCACTTCAGTAGCAATTCGCGCCGAATCAGCGGCTGGCACAGCTCCGTTTTTAATAGCTTCGGAAGGATTTACAGACAATTTAAAATTTAAAGTTGGGGTAAAATTAACTTTCGTATTATTACTCAAGGCCATTTTATCTTCATCGTCATCCGATAATAATAAATCTACAATTTGTTTAAGTTCAACTGGCTCTGCAATCTTATAATCTTGGAAATACATCACATCTCTCACACCTGAAACATATTGAGCAGGTTTCATGGAAAGTGGGAGTGCTTCTGATTCATGTACCTTACGTTGCAAATTGTCTATATACCAATCCGTGTCAAATAAACTTAAGTTTACTAAACGCACATCTGGTCGGATATTTTCCACTTCTTGCGCATACCATAAAGGATAAGTGTCATTATCGCCATAAGTAAACAATATAGCATTTGGAGCACATGATTCTAAGTAATTTATGGCTACATCTCTGGCAAGCCATTTCTCTGAACGATCATGATCATCCCAGCCTTGGGCTGCCATCAATACTGGAGCGGCTAAAATACAGGCTGCGGTTGCTAATATAGCCGCCTGTTTTGCTTGGACTTTTTTCGATAACCAATCAGTGATAGCTAATACCCCAATTCCAATCCAAATAGCAAAGGCATAAAAAGATCCTACATAAGCATAATCACGTTCTCTAGGTTCTAAAGGTTTTTGATTTAAATAAATTACGATAGCTAAACCTGTAAAGAAAAATAATAAGCCCACAATCCCAGCATCTTTTTGATTCTTTTTAAAGTGCCAGAAGGCACCTATTAAACCAATAATAAGAGGTAAAAAGAAATATCTATTATAAGCATTACTTTCTTTGATGGTCGGAGGGAGATTACTTTGATCTCCTAATAATAAGGCATCAATTGGTTTAACCCCACTCAGCCATTGCCCTTCATACAAACTGCCCTGACCATGCAAATCATTTTGCCGACCCGCAAAATTCCACATGAAATAACGCATGTACATCAGGCCAGTTTGATATTTTAAAAAGAATCCAAAATTGGTAAAGAAGCTTGGGAAATCTGTGTCCGATAAATTCATCATGTCTTGATAATAATTTACATGACGACTATCGTCGCTATACATTCTTGGGAAAAGTACTTCTTTTTGTAAACGTCTTAAACTATCTGGGAAACCCGCATTTTGAGCATATACATCTTTTGTCCTTAAGCCTGCAACTTCATACTTAGATTCTCCTTTTCTATAAACCTTTCCTTTTTCTTTGGTTATCGGACGGCTCCCGTCCTCTTTATAAAGTGGAATGGAATTGTAATTTGGGCCAAATAACAATGGTCTGTCTCCATATTGTTCTCTATTTAAGTAGCTTAAAAAAGAAAAGGCATTATCAGGGTTAGAGTTATTTAAATTAGGTTTTGCCTGTGCTCTGATGATAATCATCGCAAAAGAAGTATAACCAAAAATGACTAAAACAACTGATAATAAGGCTAAATTTAATACACGGTGTTGTTTTTTTATTGAATATCGTATACCAAATACTAAAGAAGCAATCAAAATAATGGCAAATGCAATTACCCCCGATCCAAAACCTAATCCTAAAGTATTTACAAAGAATAAATCGAAATGAGCTCCTAATGAAACTAAGTATTGGATAATTCCATATTGTATGATTGCTAAAATTAATACCCCAACAAGGAAAGTTTTAAATACACCTTTATTCGTTGGATTTTTAACTTTTCTAAAATAATAAACAAAAGCAATCGCAGGAATCGTTAATAAATTTAATAAGTGAATACCGATCGATAGCCCCATAATATAGGCAATGAATAATAACCATTTATCAGATTGTGGATCATCTGCAACCGCTTCCCATTTTAAAATGGCCCAAAATACTATAGCTGTAAATAGGGAAGATAAGGCATATACTTCTGCTTCCACTGCTGAGAACCAGAAACTATCCGAAAAGGTATAAGCTAAGGCACCTACAGCCCCAGCACCCATGATAGCAATTAATTTTCCTGTGTTTAACTCAGCCTCAGTTTTTGCAATTAATTTTTTAGCTAAAGCAGTAATGGTCCAAAATAAAAATAAAATAGTTGCTCCACTAGCAATGGCAGATCCTAAGTTCATGAAATAGGCTACCTTGGTATTGTCTCCAAAAGCAAATAATGAAAAGAAGCGCTCAATCATTAAAAATAAGGGTGCCCCGGGCTGATGAACTACCTGCATTTTCAATGCGGATGCAATGAACTCTCCACAATCCCAAAAACTTACAGTAGGTTCGAGGGTTAGGGTGTAAGATATGGTTGCTATAAAGAAACATAGCCAACCCATCAAATTATTTACTTTTTTATAATTCATCATTTTTGAAATGCTATTTTATTAAAACGCCATGCGGCCTAATGTGCTGCCGAAAATAAATAATTAGATTGAATTTAACATTATTTATTGAAGCCTTTAACATTTTTTAAGAATAAGCAAATTTGAGAACTCAAAATTTCTTGTTCTAGACCAATGAATTAGCTTTAAATTTTCATTTTTTTTTAAAAATCTATTTGCACCATTTAAAATTTTGCCTACATTTGCATTCCAATTCAGAACGAAAGTAAAGAATTAGGAGATTGTCCGATAGTATAAGGGTAGTACAACGGTTTTTGGTACCGTTTGTCTTGGTTCGAATCCAGGTCGGACAACATTTTGCGGATTGCGCTACAAACGTCAATCCGTTTTTTATTTAAACACATTGCTATACGCCAACCATGCCATTGCAATTTAACCCAGTTAAGATTTTTGCTGGCTCTGGATCAGAAGATCTAGCGCGTAAAATCGCTGAACAATACGGAAAGCCACTCGGTGAAATTACCTTAAATCGCTTTAGTGACGGGGAATTTCAACCTTCCTTTGATGAATCTATTCGAGGATGTGATGTGTTTTTAGTTCAATCCACTTTTCAACCAAATGACAACTTAGTAGAATTATTATTAATGGTAGATGCTGCCAAAAGGGCTTCTGCACATTATATAACTGCCGTGGTTCCTTATTATGGTTTAGCTCGTCAAGACCGTAAAGATAAGCCTAGAGTTGCTATTGGGGCGAAATTAGTTGCAAACTTATTAAAAGCTGCTGGTATTCACCGTATTATGACGATGGATTTACATGCTGCACAAATTCAAGGTTTTTTTGATATACCTGTAGATCACTTAGATGGCTCTGTAATTTTTGTGCCCTATATCAAAAGTTTGAATTTACCTAATTTAACGATTGCTTCTCCAGATATGGGTGGTTCATATAGAGCTCGTACTTTTGCCAAGTTTTTCAATGCAGAAGTAATAATCTGTGATAAACGTCGTAAACGTGCCAATGAAATTGAATCTATGTCAATTATTGGAGAGGTGAAAGGGCAAGATGTAGTACTTATAGATGATATCTGTGATACTGCCGGAACCTTAGCAAAAGCGGCCGCCTTAATTATGGAAAATGGGGCAAATAGTGTAAGAGCAGTCTGTACACATGCTGTATTATCTGGGAAGGCTTATGAAACAATAGAAAACTCAGCATTGGATGAAATTATCGTAACCGATACTATTCCATTAAAACAAGAAAGTTCAAAAATTAAAGTGTTGAGTACATCTAAATTATTTGCAAAAGCCATTGCTAATGTAAATGAACATGGTTCGATTAGTGATTTATTTAGAATCTAATCAGCCTTATAAAGCGTAATTAATTAAATAAATATAACCCAGTTCTGCCTAGGAAATAGGCGAACTCAAATTTCAAATTATGAATACAATCGCCATTAGCGGTTCTCGTAGAGAGAACGTAGGGAAACGCGATGCTAAGTCGCTTCGTTATGAAGGTAATGTTCCAGCTGTATTATACGGTGGAAAAGAGCAAATCCATTTATCAGTATCTAGAACTGACTTAAATGAAGCTATTTACACTCCTGAAGCTAACTTTGTGAATATCACAGTAGATGGAACATCTTATAATGCAATCATTAAAGATACGCAATTCCATCCTTTAACTGATTTATTAATCCACGTAGACTTCCTTCAATTAGTTGATGATAAAGAAGTATTAATGGAAATCCCAGTTAAATTAACAGGAACTTCTCCTGGTGTTAAAATGGGTGGTAAATTAGTTCAAAAATTACGTAAACTACGTGTTAAAGCATTGCCTAAAAATATGCCACAAGTAGTAGAAGTAAGTATTTCTAAATTAGAAGTTGGAAACTTATTCCGCGTTCGTGATTTACAAGCAACTGATTATGTTATTACAAACACTCCAGAAGATACTATCGTATCAGTAGGTATGTCAAGAGCATTAAAACAAGCTGAGCAAGCAGCTAAATCTGGAAAATAATTCTAGGTAAAAAAAAGTAATCAGGCGGCTCAATTATATTTGAGCCGCTTTTTTTATACCTATAAAACTTTAAATTTGAAATATGAAATTCTTAATTGTAGGATTAGGCAACATAGGCCCTGAATATGTAGGGACTAGACATAATATTGGATTTGAAATAGCAGATCAATTGGCGAATGACCTTTCAGGACAGTTTGAAATTGGACGTTTAGCCTATCATACTGAATTGAGTTTTAAAGGTAAAAAGATTCATGTAATCAAACCTACTACCTATATGAATTTAAGCGGAAAGGCGGTTAATTATTGGATGAAGGAACTGAAAATAGCGCCTGAAAATGTATTAGTTATTGTAGATGATTTAGCATTGCCTTTTGGCAAATTACGCTTAAAACTACAAGGCAGTAGTGCCGGACATAATGGTTTAAAAAGTATTGAAGAAGTATGTGGAGGCCAAAATTATGCTCGAGTGCGTTTTGGAATAGGGGATAATTTTAGAAAGGGCATGCAAGCCCAATACGTATTAGGTCCATTTGATAAAAATGAACAAAAAGACTTACCGATTTTATTAAATAGAGCTGTCAGTTTAATAAAAAGTTTTGTATCTATTGGGCCTGCCCAAACAATGACTCTATTTAATAAATAAAAAGTAAGTGGCAAAAGCTAGGAAGCTTTTACCACATTAAAGGTCTTTATCTAGGTTTGAAGTTTGGATTGAAGAATTTCCTTACCAATACCGGTATCTTTTACAGAGAATGCCAATTCAATATGATTAGTTTTTTGTTTCAACATCTCAACTGTTAGAATAACTTTTCCCTTTTCAGTAAATTTTATAGCATTGCCTAGTAAATTCATCAAAATTTGATTTAAGCGCAAGGAATCAACGATCACCCAAGTTGGTACATTATGGGCTATATTCAATTGTAACTCAATGCCTTTTTCTTTTGCTCCAATATGCAATAAATTGACTAGTGAGGTACACATATCGGCCAATTTTGTTTCAGATCTGGCTATTTTAAATTTTCCTGACTCAATTTTCGATAAATCTAGATGGTTCGTGTGCCATTATAGGCTGTCAGAGCTGATCTTTGAGTTAATAATTCATTTTATGTCTTAATAATTTCATTGGAAATTTCAAGCATTTTGTCTTTGAAAAACTTGCCTTTATCTAAAGAAATATAATTTTTAGATGACTCAAAACCTTTGGAGTTAAAAAGTGCTAAAAGTTCGCGCATGTCAGACACTTTTAAATCAGCATATTTTAGTAATGAATCAACCCGGTTTATTTGCTCAGGATTATCTGTTATGGTACGTTTTAAATCTCTAATTGCCGGACTTATTTTGTTTATATTTTCATGAAAAGGCTGTAAATAACTGGCTTTTTCGGATATCACATAGCCTCTTAGTTCAGCCTCTGAATTAATCATATAAGCATCTATCTCCTGAGTCTTATTGATCACCTCATAGGTATGACTTTGCCATTTTGATGAATCATTGAGTTGATTTATGCTCAGATAAGAACTTAAGGCTGAAATAATACAAAAATCAAGGATATGGTAAATCCTGTAATTACTTGCTGTTTAAAAGAAAGTTTTATCATTAATAGGCTAGATAAAAAAATGGCTAAATACAATGGATGTTTTATAAATTACCATAAATCTGTAATTATTTGTGTAAAATTGCTTTATTATAAAACATGCTGTTATGAAAGTAATAAAACTATACGGAATTCCCAATTGTAACACAGTAAAAAAGGCACAAGATTTCCTAAAAAGAAATGAAATCAACTTTGAGTTTCATGATTTTAAAAAGATGGGTGTAACAATTGAGCTATTGAACGAATGGTTTGAAGTTTTTGGTTGGGAAAATGTGTTAAATAAAAAGGGGCTTACCTTTAAACAATTGTCGGCTGAGGAAAAGTCTAAAATACAGGATGCTACAGCTGCTCGAAGTTATTTATTAGTTAAAAATTCAGCCATCAAAAGACCAATTTTAGAAGTTGATGGAAAAGCCTGCAGTTTAGGCTTCGATGAAAATACTTATATAGAACTTTTTAAATAATTTTTTTCTTAATATATTTACGTAAAACAAGCTCCGCACACAGTGAAATTTAACTTTAAAGATCAAGCTAAGAAAAAGAAAAAGATCCTCATTGTTGAGGATGAACCCATGAGTGTTATGCTCATACAACAGATTCTAAAAAACTATCAATTCGAATTAATTGTAGCTCATAATGGTTTTGATGCCATCGAAAAATTTAAAGCGATGGAAATTAGCTTAGTAATCATGGATCTTTACATGCCTGAAATGGATGGCTTTGAAGCTTCCAAACAAATTAAGGCCATCTCAGCTAATACGCCCATTATTGTAATCTCTACTACATCGATCGCAGAAGCTGATTTGAAGAAAGATATTGGTATTGATTATTTTTTAGCTAAACCTTTAAATGTCACCAAATTTAAAGATTTTATACACATGCTGTTATTGGCCTAACAATTTTACCTGAGTTTTTAGTACATTTGAATATGCGGATTATAGGTGTATTTATAGGGGTTCTTTTTAGTGCCTTGCAAGTTTTTGCTCAAGGGGCTTTTACAGGAAATATTTTTGATAACCAAAGTCGAAATATCAGTATAGAGGGAGTTACCGTTCGAAATATAACGACCAAAGCAATTACAACCACCAATCGGGATGGGCATTTTGCGCTCCCTGCAAAAGTAGGCGATCTAGTATCTTTTTCTCTCCTGGGATACGAAACCGATACGTTGTATTTAATCAATTTATTCCCCAAAAATATTTACCTACGAAGTAACGTAAATACTTTAGATGCTGTCGATATTAAAGGCGTGAAGATATCCCCTTTATTAACTATTAAAGACCCATATGCCACGGAAGCCAGGGCGGTAGATTACTCCCAAAATAGGGGAGGATTAAGACTTAACTTAGGATATGGTAAATACCGTAGAAATCAAATTAAAACGCAGGAATTAGAAGAGGATGATGAATTTTTAACAGAAATTAATCAAACTTTTACTCCCGAATTTGTGTCTAA
Source organism: Pedobacter sp. (assembly GCA_004211595.1). Classification (GTDB taxonomy): domain Bacteria; phylum Bacteroidota; class Bacteroidia; order Sphingobacteriales; family Sphingobacteriaceae; genus Pedobacter. Next base: position 4,832 of record SEDO01000005.1, on the reverse strand, counting down.
ATTATTAAAAATTGAAGGCCAAGAACTTAAAGATTTTATGAACAAAAACCGGCCTACTATACAAATGGTTAAGCGGGAAAGGCCTTTTGATTATGAGCTTTATACTGCTCAACAATATAGTGCCTGGTTAAAATTAAGCCCCGAAGAAAGAAAAGTACAAGTAACCTTAAAACCACTCCCTAAAAAGGAAAATCCATAATTTTAAAAATTACCATATCATTTACCTCATACCTTATTACCTAAACTATGTTGAAATTTTTTATTAAACCCTTTCTTTTATTTTGCATTTTGGGAATAACTTTTAGTGCCCATGCTCAGCAAAATAATCCAGCCAATGCTAGTAACTTTGTGCCTAGTGATGCTTTTTCTCCCTTGTTTTATACGCAAAATGGCAATGAGTACAGATCGGCAAGCGGTGCTCCTGGGCCAAAATACTGGCAAAACAGAGTAGATTACAATATTACAGCCAATTTAGATGAAACTAAACATCAAGTAAGCGGTACTGTCACCATTACTTATAAAAATAATAGTCCGGATAAATTACCTTTCTTATGGTTACAATTAGACCAAAATACATTCCAAGAAACATCTAGAGGTTATGCCGTGATTCCTCCCCGAAGTCGTTATGGTGCACAGGGAGAAAAGTTTGATGCAGGTTATAAAATCAGTAACATTCAAGTAAGTCAGAAAAATCTTCCAGTTAAGTTTACCTCTTTGATTGACGATGCTAGAATGCAAATCAGACTAGATAATCCCATGGCGCCAGCTGGAGATGTCATTACCATCAAAATGGATTATTCCTATATTGTACCTAAAGAAGGCTCAGATAGAACAAGTCATTTAACAACTAAAAATGGTGAAATTTATGCAATTGCACAGTGGTTTCCGCGAATGAGCGTGTACGATGACATCATTGGCTGGAATACGATGCCATATTTAGGTGCCGGTGAATTTTACTGTGAGTTTGGCGATGTAACTTATGCTATCACTGTACCTGGATCGCATATTGTAATGGGGTCAGGCGAATTATTAAACCCACAAGAAGTTTTTACCCCAACGCAATTACAACGTTGGAATGCCGCAAAATTAAGTGATAAAACAATTCACATTCGCTCTGAAGAAGAGGTTACAGATCCTAAATCCCGACCGGCTAAAGAGAAATTAACATGGAGATTTAAAATGCAAAATACAAGGGATGTAGCGTGGGCTTCATCAAAAGCCTTTGTATTAGATGCAGCACGTATCAATTTGCCAAGTGGTAAAAAATCTTTAGCTGTTTCAGCACAACCTGTAGAAAGTAATGGACAAGATAGCTATGGAAGAGGAGTAGAGTATGTAAAAGCAAGTATTGAATTTTACTCTAAAACCTTAATGGAATATCCTTATCCGATGGCTGTGAATATAGCTACTAATATTGGAGGAATGGAGTATCCGGGAATTGTATTTTGCGGTTGGACAGCTAAAAATGGTAGTGCCTGGGGCGTAATTGATCATGAATTCGGACACATTTGGTTTCCCATGATTGTAGGTTCAAATGAGCGTAAGTTTGGCTGGATGGATGAAGGCTTTAATACCTACATCAATGATTTATCATCAGCGGCCTTCAATAATGGGGAATATAAACCGAGAGTTACAAACTGGCATAATGTGGCTCGTAATTTAGGAAATCCTAATTTGGAGAATATGATGCAAATGCCTGATGCTATGAGAGAAGGAAATATTGGTTATAATTTATATTCGAAACCAGCCTATGCATTAAACTTTTTGAGAAATCAAATTTTAGGACAGGATCGATTTGACTTTGCATTTAAGCAATATATTAAAAACTGGTCTTACAAACATCCTACTCCATATGACTTTTTTAGAACGATGGAAAATGCAGCTGGAGAAGATTTAAGTTGGTTCTGGAAATCTTGGTTCTTAAATTCATGGAAAGCAGATTTAGCTTTAAACGATGTAAAACCAATGTTGGTAAATGGACAAAAGGTCGGCTATACCATACAAGTCACCAATATGGAAAAAATGCCTCTTCCAATTATTTTACACATTACTTTAAAAAGTGGTAAAACGGATATTGTAAAAGTACCAATTGATGTGTGGATGAAAAATGTTACTTGGACGGTTCGATATAATACGACGGAAGAAGTTGTTGAAGTAGAGATTGATAAAGACAAGCAAATTCCTGATGGAAATGCTACCAACAATAAATGGACTGCAGATCCGGCTGCTGCTAATGCTTCAAATACCCCACCAGCCAATTTAGATCCTTTTTTAGGCGTATATACTAATAGTGAAATGCCATTTAAAATCACTATCTCTAAAAAGGATAATGGATTATTTGTTCAACTTGCAGATCAGCCTGCCATGCCTTTAACATTTTTAAACGGCACCACTTATACGGCTAATGACGGTAATGTCGAGTTTCAATTTGTTGCCGATAAAAAAGAATTGATACTTTCGGGAGGAGGTGAAAGCTTTACCTTTAAAAAGCCTTAAATAAATTTTAATTACGCCTATAATGCCCCAGCAAAGCTGGGGCATTATTTTTGAATAGCTATTCCTAATTATGATAAGAATTACCTCTGAAACTTCCATAGAAATACTTTCTGAAATTAAACCCGGAGACTTTGTAACGGATTCCTTTAGTAAATCTGGGATAGTAGAAAGCATTGAAAAAAATGATCTAGATATCTACATAGAATTTAGATTCACCCTGGTTACAGGTAGTATTATCGCCGTTCGCGTATAAATACAATTAAGTGGATTATTCGCCCTGCTCGACAATGGGTAAATAAATTGTAAAGCTAGTTCCAAAACCAACTTCCGAATTCATTTCAACACTTCCACCTAAAGCTTGGATGGTTTCTTTAACTAAATATAATCCTAAGCCGGTTCCTTTACTTTGATGATTCACGACATAAAACATGTCAAATATTTTATGATGATGTTCTGGTTTTATGCCCAGTCCGTTATCTTGAACCATAATTTTTATAGTATTTTCAACTTTTTCTGAAGTAATGCCTATCGTTAAGATAGGTTTTTCTGGGTCTGAGTATTTAAAGGCATTAGACAGTAAATTATTCAAAATTATTTTAAGACGAAAACGATCCGTATGTAGTCTTTTAACGTTTAAATCCTTATAGATATTTACTTTGGATTTATCTACCATATGACCGATATCGGTTAATATTTGATCGAAAACATCTTCCAGGTTAACTTCCCCAATCTCATTTTGCGTTCGTTTGTGCTTGGTAAGGTTGATGATATTTTGTATAAACAAATCTTGCCTATCTAAGGTCATCTGCATGAATTGAAAATACTGATTTAACTCTGGAGATTGATTTTCAGCTTGAGCTAAATTCACCAAGCCTTTCAGGGAGGTAATGGGCGATCTTAAATCATGAGAAACACTATAAGTAAATAAATCCATTTCTGAATTAAGTTGCCTTAGTATTTTGTTTTGAATTTGGGTTTTTTCTTTGATTACGGAGAGTAAATGAATTTGCCTGTAAAAATAATAAATATTACCTGCTATAATCAGTAAGGCAATGCTATTGATTATCCAAAGCGCATAGGAATTTATAAAGCGAATATTATTACCCAAGGTATCTTCAAAGTCATTTCCCATCAAAACTAATTGTTCGCTTATAGCATTCACTTTAGCTTCAAATAGTTGCCTTTGAACATTAGTGATTTGCTTGGATTTAATGAGGGGATATACCGCATCTGCGAACTTCTGCAACTCCATGATCTTCAAATCGGCTTTAATCCAAATATTAATGGATTTCTGAAAGGGTTTAAAGGCTTTAAAATTCTTGTATAACCAGATAATTTCTGGAATATCTTGAGCGTCATTTTTACCTTGAAACAAGAGCCTAGTAGTAATCGAATCAGGTCCTCCATTATCCATGTTTATACGGGCTAAACTATCCGATATAGGAACTTGTAAGCTTTTTTCGTATAACTCAAAGTATTTGTCTTGGCCAGAATGAATATATAATATTATGTACCGGCTAGCTTCTAACTGACCTTTTGCAAATTGCGATTCTCCACTTATAAACGAGCGTACGCCATTGAGGGTTTTTAATGCAAAATAGTTGAAAGTAATGATGAAAAAAATCGACCCTAATATTGCTATAATATAGGTTAAACTGGTGAGACTTTTAAAAGGGATCGTGGAGCGCATATAAGGGTTTAATTCGGTTAGACAGTTGCCTTACGATAAAGCTATTAAATAAATTTGAACTTTTTAGAATTTTCTTAAGGGTAAATTAAACTCGAATTATTTAACTAAGGAGTCAATTACCTACTAACTTATAATTAACTATATACCAAATTCGAGAGCGCTTCTACATCTTTCCGAATACTTTCCGAACACTTTCCGAACAAACCCCCTATTTTTCCGAACAACACTCGAACACTTTCCGAACAACACCCGAACACTTTCCGAACAACTCCCGAAGCTCACCCGAACAACACTCGAAGCTCACCCGAATTCTTTCGGTTATTAGCTATAAGTTAACTATAATATGTTCCGAAGATAACTCGAATGTGTTCCGAAGCTAAAAGGGAATGTGGTAAACATTTTATATTGAAAAAAAAGATAGCAAGGCCTTGATAATCAAAAGTAAAGTCAGTACCTTTGCAATCCCGAATTGTGTCCTGATTAAAAATGGGGCGATTATGGGATATTTTTAAATAAAAAAAATAGATAACAAAAAGCAAGAAATGCCAACCATTCAACAATTAGTTAGAAAAGGTAGAGTAGCACTGGAGTTCAAGAGTAAGTCTCCAGCGTTGGACAGCTGTCCACAGCGAAGAGGTGTATGTAC
>SEDO01000044.1 GCA_004211595.1 Pedobacter sp. | reverse complement strand
TATTTATAACTGCCATATTTAAATATTTTAGATGGCACATTTTCGAAATATCTCTATAGGTGATTTCTCTTTAGAAAAAATTTAGAGAAAATTAATATTGTGTAGGGAAAAAGCTGTGGTAAACGTTTTCTTTGAAATACAAAGAAAGTCATGTTAAATAAATACTTAAGTTTATTAGGTTCATTATATTACCTCTGAGCGTGCTGGTAATTTAATATATGATTGTAGCATCATAGCGAAATGTATAATAATCCTAATTGGATAGGTAATAATTGAAGACAAAATCAATCATTCAATTCTATAGAACACAGTTTTGAACTTTATAAAAGATTAGACTTTTTGATTTCCAGCCAATTGAGATTGAACATACTAGCCCAGTATATTTACTTAGAACTTTTAAGATACTTTTGATTTTAGTAATTCACTTCTGGATAGGGTAGCAATCGAAAGATCAGACAATGGATTTAAGATTGTTTTTAAAAGATAATGGCTATCAAACTACCGCAACGGAAATTAGCAGTGGAGAAGCAAAGCGTATTTCCTCAGTAATCAAATTTTTAGCATTCAAGTATGAATGTGCAAAAGATAAACAGAAATTTTATTTATTGATGACCGAGATGTAAACTTCGATCCTTATAAATCTAATTAATTTCTGATGAAGGTATAGCAAATCAATATCCACCGATAATCGTGGTAATTCTCTATAAAATAAATTAATGGCAGTACCTCCTTTTAGAGCAAAACACTTTTCACTATCTAATAGTGGTAATACTCGCACTAAAAGCTGTACCTGTTTATAGTAAACACTCTCTTTATTCATTTTTTAATTTTCGAAATTTTTAGGCACTGTTATTAAAAAATCTTTATCTATTTCACCCCCTCTTTCAATAACCCTTTTTCCAGAACCTATAGCTATTTTTTCTAGGTTAAGTTTAGTGTTCCAAACATAATTATGACGTTTAGCAAACCAAAGAAATAATCGCTTAACTTTGATATTAGTGCACATTTCTAACAATGCTTGTAGGGCTCTTGGTGACAATGTAGTCATGCCTTGTATGAGTTGGTCAGCATGTTCAAATGATATAATATTCGGAACCATATCCAACATTTCTAAACAGGCTCTTTCTGGGGTAGATATTTTTAGTACCGCTGTATTTTCTTTCCATGGAATAGTGGTGGTATATTTTTCTGATAAAGATTTATCCATATTAGCAAATAAATTTGTTCTGGTATGTTTTACAAATAAATCGTGTTTTACAATTTCATTTACCCACAGAGGAAGTTTATCATTGCCGTATAAATGTACCTTTACTTGGTTTGAATTTGGAAGGTAATGGGAAAAACCTTTCAATTCTAAAGCAAACAGACCTCCTATGATAAAATCAGTTTGTAAAATGTGTTGTAAGGTAAATACAATACTCCGCCAATTTGGAGTAATTATACCTCTAGTATATAAGCCTTTCCACAAAAGCTTTAGTTGTTCACTTTTTACTAAATTATCTATTGCATGATTACTAAGAGCGGTCTCTTTTATTAACCATTTTCTGGAAACAATTAGCCCTTCTGGCACATGATGTTCTAATAATTTTCTTCTGTTCGGATTAGAGGCCATATATACAGATTATAAATATAACGGCATTTAACGCCGTCATTAGTAAAAAAGATAAACTTAATTTAATAAAAAAAAGCCCACCATCTATTAATAGTTGGTAGGCTTAACCTAACATCCTATAATGGATAAAAATAAGATGCAAACCAAATATAGGATATTGACCAAAGAAAAAGAATATTTAAACGTTTATAAACGTTTATAACGGATAATTTTAAGATAATTAGTTATATAATATATTGATAATCAATACTTAATTATATATTTACCACTAATTATAATTTCATCTAATATTTTCTTCCAATTACTTATTATTCGCCCTTGAAAAAGAAATACACCTACATCCTCATAACTTTCTTTGTTATATTATTTTCCAACCTTCCACCAGTTGCAGGATTTTTATATTATATGTTTGATACTGATCTTCATAAGTATAGTAATGCTAATGGAACCATGACTTTTGAGGATAAAAAACATGCTGATGAATATAGAACAGCTATAAGGAGGCATGAAGGTTGTTTATTGATACAGCCAGCTTTAAAAGATAAAAAGCTATATAGATTGTTCATGATAAACCCATTAGCCTTTTGGAGATGGAGATTATATTTTACGAAAGAATACTATAAATTTCCCTATAAAAATTGGAAAGAAATCGAGAAAAATAGAGTACCCGTACCCATGCCAGAAAAAGGCTATTGTATAATCGACTTTTAAGAAACTTAAATAATTCACTCGCTAAGTGGCCTATAACAATTTACACCCAAGGTAGGCAGTATTAATGCATCTGCACCAAGCTAGTAGATTTATATTATAAGGCTATTTGGCTACTACTGTTATGTTGTTTCCCCATTAATAACCCGATTCCTATGCCTACCAAAATACCCAATAAGGTAAATCCTAGGTCAATTAAATTCTCCTGATTGAAATAAGCATCCCACTGAGGATACACATTACTCATTAAGCGTAGGATAAAAAGAAGGCCATGGAAAAATAATATAGCGCCTAATGTAACTTTAAATTGATAACCACGAGGCGCAATTTGATAATTCATCCAGATACAAGTTAAAGTCGTAATAACTAAGGGCAATGATATTTGAGATAAGCGCATACTAATGAATTGCCAGG
>SEDO01000004.1 GCA_004211595.1 Pedobacter sp. | reverse complement strand
TTTTATTTCATAAATCTTTAATTCTGCCAATAATTGCTTATTTATTGACATTTGTGAATAATAATCCAAAAAACTATTTTCTATTCTGGCTTGTTTCAATTCCTATTTCCCTAATCCTAGGTTCAACTTTTGAATTACAAATTAAAAATTTAACTTTTATCACCGAAGGGCGGGATGCTTATTTTGATAATAGTGTAGATTCAGCAAAATTTAGTAGGACAGGATTTAGGTGGGATTTTGTTATATATAGTTCAATCGGGATAATAGTTGCGTATTTTTCAGTAATCAAAAAAAAGTATTCTGATGAATTATATATACGAATTTTAAATATTTATCTTTTTTGTAATGCTTTCTGGATATTAATTATTCGAGCAAGTTTTTCAAACAGATTTGCTTATTTATCGTGGTTTTTACTTGGTTTAATTATTATTTATCCGTTTCTCAAAGTAAAAATAATTAAGAATCAATATAGATTCATAGGTTTAATACTTGCTGTTTATTATTTAATTACTTATACCTTAAATGTAATATTAAAATAATGGTAAAAAAAACAATTACAGTTTTCACTCCAACATACAATAGGGGGTATTGCATAAGTAAAGTTTATAAAAGTTTACTAAAGCAAAATAATAAAGATTTTCATTGGTTAATTATCGATGATGGATCCTCTGACAATACAAAGGCACTTGTTCAAACTTGGATGGAAGAAGGTTTGATAGATATTGAATACATTTATAAGGAAAATGGAGGGATGCTTTCTGCCCATAATACAGCCTACGATAATATAAGCACTGAATTAAATGTTTGCATTGATTCAGATGATTATTTAACAGATAATGCTATTGATATAATAATTAAATATTGGCGAAAATATTCAAAAGATAATCATGCAGGAATGTTAGGGTTAGACATTGATATTAAAGGAAATGTACTTGGCATAACTTTTCCAGAAAATTTAATTGATGTTAAATTTTCAGATTTAAAACGAACTTATAAAAATTTAGGGGATAAAAAATTTATTTATAGAACAGAAATAATTAATAAATATCCAAGATTTCCAACAGTTAAAAATGAAAAGTTTCCGGCAGCTGGTCTATTGTATAGAAGAATTGATAAGGATTATGATTTGCTTGCAATAAATGAACCATTATGTGTAGTGGAGTATATGCCAGATGGAAATTCAAAAAACAAAATTTCGCAATATAAAAAAAATCCAAATGCATTTGCAATTTATAGATTAGAAAGAATGAAGTTAGCAACTGATTTTTTGGATAAATTTAAGAATAGTATACATTATGTTTCTAGTTGTTTGATCGGGAAAAGGAAAAATATTGTTAGCAATTCGCCAAATAAATTCATTACAATATTATCTCTTCCTTTCGGACTTATATTGTATTTTTATATTATGAATACAAAAAGAAAAGGGATTATTAAATGAACGAAACAGGCAGGGAAAAATTTAATAGATATAAAAAGTATATAAACTTTTTATCCTCTATTATTTCATTATTACCAAATGGTTTTATACAAAAATTATTTCTTTTCTTCAGAAACACAACGGGGAAAAAGGGGTTATTAATTAGATATATGTTTATCCGAAATTTAACAAAAAAATGCGGAGATAATGTATCCATACATCCAAATGTTTATTTTTTTAATTTACAAAATGTTGAATTGGGAAGTAATATTAGTATTCATCCAATGTGTTATATTGAAGGGGCAGGGGGATTAATTATTGGAAATAACGTGTCAATTGCTCACGCTACTTCTATTTTGACTACAAATCATACTTGGGATGATGCAAACGTGCCTATTAAATATAATAAGGAAATTTTGAAAAAGGTAATAATTGAAGATGATGTTTGGATAGGTAGTGGCTGTAGAGTTTTAGCTGGAGTTATATTGAAGAAAAGAACAGTTTTAGCAGCCGGTGCGGTACTCAATAAGTCATTTCCATCACACTCGGTTTTGGGAGGTATTCCTGCTAAAGTGATAAAGAATAATATTTAACATTTCAACTTCTTTAAATAGCCTAAATGAAATTATTTAGAATTACTACTGTGCCTAGATCTTTGGAGAAATTAATTGAAGGACAAATGAAATTCATGGGAAAAAATGGATTTAAAGTAACAATGATTTCATCGGATTATGATCGAAAAAATTTATTAGAAGCAAAGGAACAATGTGAATTTATTCCTGTTAAAATGACTAGGTCTATTACCCCTATTCAAGATATTTTTTCGTTAATTAGGTTGTATAAGATTTTTAAGAAACAAAAACCTATTATAGTTCATTCTCATACTCCAAAGGCAGGATTATTATCAATGGTTGCGGGTAGATTAGCTGGAGTTCCTATTAGATTGCATACAGTTGCTGGTTTGCCTTTAATGGAAGCAAGTGGGTTTAAAAGATTTATCTTAAATCAAATTGAAAAGATAACATACATTTGCGCAACCAAAGTGTATCCCAATTCAAAAGGGTTATATAAATTTATTATAGATTCTAAGTTTCTTTCACCTTTAAAATTAAAAGTTTTAGGAAATGGTTCCTCTAATGGTATAAATACGGACTATTATGATGTTTCAAAGATTGAGCTAGATATTTTAGTAGACCTGAAAAAAAAGCTTGGAATTTCTGAAAGTACTTTCACTTTTATTTTTGTTGGGAGGGTAGTGTCTGACAAAGGTATAAATGAATTAATTAGTGCATTTAAATTAATATGTATTGAAAAAAAACATAATGTGAAACTTTTAATTCTGGGTTCACTGGAGCCTAAATTAGATCCCTTAAAAAAAGTAACAGAATTAGAGATATTAAATAATAAGAATATAATACATATTGGATGGGTAGAGGATATAAGGCCATATATGGCAATATCAAATGCATTAGTTTTCCCAAGTTATAGAGAAGGTTTTCCAAATGTAGTTATGCAGGCTGGAGCTTTGGAACTGCCTAGCATCGTTTCAAATATTAATGGTTGCAATGAAATTATAGTTGATGGGATAAATGGAAGGATAATACCCGTTAAAAATGAAGATGCTATTAAAAATACAATGTTAGAGTTTATCGAAAAGACCGATTTATATAACTGTATGAAAAGTAATGCAAGAAAATTGATAGTTGAAAGATTTAACCAAATATATTTATGGAATTTAATTTTAAATGAGTATAAAACCCATATTAATGAAATTAAATAATACCTGATTATAAGTAAATAAAATTTCTAGATAATGTATAGATATTATTTTAAAAGAATAATAGATTTTTTGTGTGCCTTAGTAGGCTTTGTTTTACTCCTTCCAGTATTCTTTTTAGTAAGCTTATTTTTATTTATAAGTAACAAAGGAACGCCTTTTTTTCTTCAAGAACGGCCAGGGTTAAATGAAAAAAATTTCAATATAATAAAGTTTAAAACCATGAGTGATAAAAAGGATAGCAAAGGACTTTTATTGCCAGATAGCGAGAGGATGACACCTTTAGGAAGTATAATTAGGAAGTTATCGTTAGATGAAATCCCTCAATTAATAAATGTTATTAAAGGAGATATGTCGTTAATAGGACCACGACCATTAAGGACGTATTATCTTCCCTTATATTCTGTTGAACAAAAAAAGCGACATAGTGTGAGACCTGGCATTACAGGCTGGGCTCAAGTTAATGGTAGGAATGCTATTTCTTGGACAAAAAAATTTGAATATGATGTATGGTATGTAAACAATCTATCTTTTTTTTTAGACATGAAAATTATCTTTTTGACAATTAAAAAAGTATTCAAAAGAGAAGGTATATCCCAAGAAGGTCAAGTGACTGTTGAAAGATTTAATGGTTCAAATTAATATGAAAAAAAATTGTGTAATATTTGGTGCAGGAACTTATGGGGAAGTTTATAGCCTTTATTTATCTTCAATATATAATGTAATCGGCTTTATTGATGATGCAATTCGTTTAAAAGACACTTTAATTAATAATATACCTGTTCTAGGCGGAAAAGATTATTTATTTGCAAATATACCATTAGACACGAATGTTTTTATTCCGATTGGCAATAACAAAGTGCGAGTTGATTTATTAAAAGAGGTTTCGGAAAAAGGATATCCAACACCTTCATTTATTCATCCGCAAACAATAATTGATAGTTCGGTTTTAGTAGGGAAAGCTGTTTACATATTACCAAGTACATCTATTATGCCTTTGACGGAAATTGGAAATTATGTAATGATTAGTATGGGTGTAAATATTGCACATCACAATATAATAGGAGAAGGATGTTTTTTTTCTCAAGGTTCAAACATAGGAGCATCAATTAAAATTAATAGATTAGCGTATTGTGGAATTGCGTCCACTATAATGACTGGAGTAAAATTCATTGGTGAGAACTCTTTAATTGGAGCAGGTGCTGTAATCATCAAAGATGTTCCTGATTATGCTGTTGTAGTAGGGAATCCCGGAAAAATCATTAAGTATAATAGCTAAGATTGCACTTTCATAGTGCAATATTTTATATTTTTTGCACTCTCATAGTGCATTTTTGCTTATCTTTGGGAAAAGATAATGTATGGATAAGCTTATTATTCGATTTTTAGCCTTATTAAAAAATACCGAAACATCGTTTTTTCGCTATATCTATCAGGATATTGCCTGGCAAAGCCGAATGATTGGTATAACCGGCCCACGTGGGGTTGGGAAAACAACCATGGTATTGCAACATATTAAAGCCCATTTACCCGTAAAGGAAACTTTATATGTTACGGCTGAGGATTTTTACTTTGCTGATAATAGGCTGTTAGATTTGGCTGATAGCTTCGTGAAGCAAGGCGGTAGGCATTTATTTATAGATGAAATACATCAGTACAAAAATTGGTCGAAAGAATTAAAATTGATGTATGATTATTATCCAGAGCTTCAGGTAGTGTTTACAGGCTCTTCTGTTTTGGATATTAAAAAGGGAGCTGCCGATTTAAGTAGGCGGGCTTTGATGTATCACATGCAAGGCCTTTCTTTTAGAGAATACTTGCATATTTTCCATCAAATTATTGTTCCTGCTTATAGCTTGCAACAGCTTTTAAATCACGAGGCTAATCAAACTGTCATCAACCACCCTTTGTTATTATTTAAAGATTATTTGAAGCAAGGTTATTATCCATTTTCTTTACATCATAACTTTGAGCAGCGCTTATTGCAAATTGTTAATCAAACCTTAGAAAAGGATATTCCTTTTTATGCAGAAATGAATGTAGCCACGGCTAGAAAGCTTAAACAGTTGTTGGCGATTATTGCTAAAAGTGTACCTTTTAAACCTAATTTTTCTAGTATTGCAGAGATGTTAGAGGCTAGCCGGAATAATATAGCAGATTATTGCATGTATATTGAAGAGGCAGGTATGATTTTGCAATTGCGTAACCACACCTCGGGTATTAGAGGTTTAGGAAAGGTTGATAAGATATATCTGGATAATACCAATTTAAATTATATCCTAGCAGGCGATAAACCTGATGTTGGGAATTTGCGAGAAACTTTCTTTATAAATCAAACTCGTGTGAAACATGAAATTGCCAGTTCCACGATTGGAGATTTTCAGATTAATGATTTTATATTTGAGGTAGGGGGAAAAGGAAAAAGTAAAAAACAAATAAAAGAAGTAGCCAATGCGTATTTGCTAAAGGATGATATAGAATTAGCATATTCGAATAGTATTCCCTTGTGGCATTTTGGATTATTGTATTAAATTTGATTTATGAAAAACAAAATATGGCTTTCGTCTCCGCATATGGGAGGTAATGAGCAGCGCTATGTCAATGAGGCATTTGAAACCAATTGGATTGCCCCTTTAGGTCCTCATGTTAATAATTTTGAACAAGCTTTAGCTAAGTATACCAGTGCACACGAAGTTGCTGCCTTAAGCTCGGGTACAGCTGCCCTGCATTTAGCCTTGATTATGCTAGGTGTAAAGCCAGGTGATGAGGTTATTTGTCAATCGATGACATTTTCTGCCTCCGCCAATCCTATTGCTTATTTAGGAGCTACTCCTGTATTTGTAGATTCGGAAGCGGATACCTGGAATATGTGCCCGGAGCAATTGCGCGTTGCTATTGAAGATCGCTTAGCGAAAGGGAAATTACCCAAAGCCATAATCCCGGTGCATTTATATGGAATGCCAGCCAATATGCCAGCGATTATGGCGATAGCTAATGAGTATGAAATACCGGTAATTGAAGATGCTGCTGAAGCCTTAGGCTCTACCTTAAATGGGCAGGCTATGGGTACTTTTGGTTTAATGGGTATTTTGTCTTTTAATGGCAATAAAATTATCACTACCTCCGGCGGGGGTGCATTAATTTCCGATCATAAAGAATATATAGAAAAGTCACGGTTTTTAGCTACCCAAGCTAGAGATAATGCTCCGCATTACCAGCACTCTGAAATTGGATATAACTATCGAATGAGTAATGTATGCGCAGGCATTGGCTTAGGTCAAATGGAGGTTTTAGATGAAAGGATTCAACAACGTAGAGCCAACTTTGATTTTTATAAAACCCATTTAAGCCAATTGCCAGGTGTAAGTTTAATAGACGAACCTACTGGCTATTTTTCTAATCGTTGGTTGTCTACTATTTTGGTGGACCCGGAAAAAGCTAATGGGCTAACGCGTGAAAAATTAGCTGATCATTTAGCTGCCGATGTGATTGAATGTCGCCCATTATGGAAACCCATGCATTTGCAACCGGTATTTGAAGCAGCACCTTATTATGGCACGGGTGTTGCTGAAAAATTATTCGAAAATGGTTTGTGTTTACCATCAGGGTCTAACTTAAGCGATGCGGATAAATCCAGGGTATTAAGTAAGCTCTTAGAATTATTTTAATTTTCATATATTTGATTAACTAATACTATAAAAGTGTTCAATAAAATTAATATCGTACCGCGGTGGCTCATTTTTCTTTTAGATTTGGGTCTTTGTAGTATTTCCTTATTATTTTCCTACTTTTTATGGCATAATATCGGTTCGGCCGAATATGATATAGTTCGGATTGCTCAAAATTTATTGATTTTTGGTGCCTTGTGTACTATAGCATTTATCAATGTTAAAACCTATGCGGGTATCATTCGCTATACTTCTGCTCAAGATACCTTTCGGGTATTATTTGCAGTGGTTTTAGGTAATGGAGGTTTCCTCTTTTTAAATCTGTTAGTTATCTCCCTGGGTTTAGCCCCTTTAATTTCGAATAAACTCATTATTATCAATGCATTAATCTGCTTTGCCGCTTTAATCATTTACCGGGTGTTGATTAAGTACTTTTTTATGTACATCAAAAATTTAACTTTGATTAAACGCCGGGTAATCATATATGGGGCAGGGGAGGCTGGCTTAGCCACTAAGCGTACCTTTGATCATGATAATAAAGTAAATAAAACCATTGTGGCTTTCGTAGATGATGATCCGCGTAAAATTGGGAAAACCATAGATGGGATTAAAATTGTGAATGCTGATTCACTCATACATTATATTAAAAATGATAAGGTTGATGAAATTATTTTTGCCTCCTATAGTATTCCCCAAGAACGCAAAAACTTAATCATCGATTTATCTTTAGAAAATGATTCCGTGGTGTTCCAAATTCCTCCTGCAGAGCTTTGGACAGGGGGGATATTACAAACCCGTCAAATTCAACATATCAATATTGAAGATTTATTAAATCGTAAACCTATTGAAATTGATATTCAGGGTATTCAAAATGAATTGAAAGGTTCGCGTATTTTAATTACAGGGGCAGCGGGGTCTATAGGCTCGGAGATTGTGCGTCAGCTAATGAAGTTTGAAGTGGGTTTGATTGTGCTTTGTGATCAATCTGAAACAGCCTTACATCATATTTATTTAGAATTAGAAGAGAAATTTAGTAATTCGAACTTTACGGCCTTTGTGGGCGATGTGCGTGATGAGGCTCGTATGAATCATTTATTTGAAACGTATAAGCCTCAGTTTGTATTTCATGCGGCCGCATATAAACATGTGCCTTTAATGGAAGATAATCCTTCAGAGGCGATTAAAACCAATGTGTTGGGCACTAAAACAGTTGCAGACCTATCGGTGAAATATGGGGTGCAGAAGTTTGTAATGGTATCCACCGATAAAGCGGTTAACCCCACTAACATTATGGGGGCTACTAAGCGGATTGCCGAAATTTATGTGCAGTCGTTAAATAATTCTTTACAGCGCAAAGATTATTTATTTCAAAATGGCTTGCGGTATATCAATGATTTAGAGGTTAAGCCGATTACTAAGTTTATCACCACTCGTTTTGGAAATGTATTGGGTTCCAATGGTTCGGTGATTCCGAGATTTAAAGAACAAATTGAAAAAGGTGGCCCGGTTACAGTAACCCATCCTGAAATTACACGTTTCTTTATGACAATTCCCGAAGCTTGCCGCTTAGTTTTGGAGGCGGGTTGTATGGGTAATGGGGGTGAGATATTTATTTTTGATATGGGTAAGTCGGTTAAAATTGTCGACCTCGCGAAGAAGATGATTCGCTTGGCGGGCTTAGTACCTAACCAAGATATTAAAATTCACTTTTCGGGTTTACGTCCTGGCGAAAAGCTGTATGAGGAGTTGTTGAATGATAAGGAAAATACCATGCCTACCCACCATGAAAAAATTATGATTGGCAAGGTGCGGGAGTATGAGTTTGCAGAAATTGAACAAGATGTGTATGCGATGATCAATGCTGCCAAAGCAAATAAGGATAGGGAAGTTGTGGTGGGCATGAAAAAGTTAGTGCGGGAGTTTAAGAGTAAAAATTCGATATTTGAAGCCTTAGATAATATGCAATGAAAGTAATCCGCCCACTGCTTTTTTTATGCTGCTTAGTGTTTTCGCTGGCTAAGGTATCGGCGCAAGAATTGCAGCCTTATAGCCATTATCAATATCAAAGGCTATCCCGTTTGGCTTATGCGCCTGGGGCTAAAATCCATACCGCTAATAAACCTTTTGTAAATGCTGATACGGCTTGGTTTAAGGGCCTGGATTCGCTGTATAAAAATGTGCAAATGCCCAATGCTACGAAATGGATTCCTAGAAAGCTGTTTAATGAGCATTTAGTAGAGGTGCGCAATCCCGATTATCATTTTTATTTAGATTATTTGCCTGATATTGTACCGGGTAGAGATATCGATAACGACCTGAATACCTTGGTGTGGATGAAAGGCTTGCAATTGGGTGGGCAAGTGAAAAACAAGGTATCTTTTTATGTGTCTTTATTTGAAGGGCAAACCAAGTTTAATCGCTATATCACGGATTTTGTGGATAATAATGGGATTATTCCAGGGATGGTGAATGATAAAAAGGCTGCCTCTGCTAATAAAAGCCAAGAAAAGGACTATTCCTATGCCACCGCTTTATTAAATTATACACCTAATAAGTATTTATCTTTCACCTTAGGCCATGATCGCAATTTTATTGGAGATGGCTATCGCTCGATGTTAATGTCGGATGTTTCGGCTGCTTATCCCTTTTTTAAAGTACAGGCTAATTTAGGTTCGGTGCAGTATTCGGCTATGTGGGCGCAATTTCAAGATTTAAGAGCACCTAAGTTATCTGCTCAGCATGGATATCGTAAAAAATGGGGGGTATTTCACTTTTTAGATTGGAATGTGACCAGCGATTTAAGCTTAGGCTTTTTTGATGCGATTATTTGGCAAGATGCCGATGAAAATGGTAAGCGAGGGTTTGATTTTGCTTATTTGAATCCTTTAGCCTTTTTACGACCAGCTGAAAGTATGAATGGTTCCCCAGATAATGCTTTGATTGGTTTTACGGCCAAGTATAAAATAGGCAATGGGATTGTGCCTTATGCGCAGCTATTGTTAGATGAGTTTGTGTTTAAAAATATGACCAGCGGCAATGGTAGTTGGACTAATAAATTAGCGTATCAAATTGGTTTTAGGGGCTATGATTTTTTAA
This sequence comes from Pedobacter sp., assembly GCA_004211595.1. Lineage (GTDB taxonomy): Bacteria > Bacteroidota > Bacteroidia > Sphingobacteriales > Sphingobacteriaceae > Pedobacter. The sequence continues at coordinate 189,542 of SEDO01000004.1, read as the reverse complement.
AGGTGCGCAATTTGAATTATTTATTTGAAGTGAATGCCGCTCGTCCGTTTACCTATAGCCACCGCTTATCTACCATGAATTATGGTCATTATAATCAGGCGTTGGCTCATCCTATGGGGGCTAATTTTAAGGAGTTTGTGACCATCTGGAATTATGAGCGGGCGCGTTGGGTGTTTCAATTGCAGCTTAATTCGGCTACTTATGGTTTGGATAATGGGGAAAATGTGGGTCAGGATATTTGGCGTTCTTATAATGAGCGTTCGCGAAATGAAGGTTTTAAAATTGGAGATGGCTTAAAAACCACTTATAACTTTGCAGAAGCTAAGCTGGCTTATGTGATTAATCCGAACTATAATTTACGCATTGAATTAGGAGGCTTAATGCGCGAAGCCAAGAATGAAATAAACACCCAAAAAACTACGGAGTTCTCCATTGGCTTGCGGAGTAGTTTTAGAAATATTTACAAAGACTTTTAATAGGTTTTATCCTTCCTTCTTTAAAAAATCCTGATAAGCTAAAGCGATTCCTTCACGTAATGCTGTTTTGTGTTTCCAGCCTAGGGCATGAAGTTTAGATACGTCCATCAATTTACGAGGGGTGCCGTCGGGTTTGGTGGTGTCAAACGTTAAGGTGCCTTGATAGCCTATGACATCAGCGATTAATTGAGCAAGCTCCTTGATGCTAAGGTCGGTTCCGGTGCCTATGTTTATAAAGCCTTTTCCGTTGTAATGTTGCATTAAAAAGTAACATGCCTCGGCTAGGTCATCTGCAAAGAGAAACTCTCTTAGCGGGCTTCCTGTGCCCCATATTTCAACTTCAGTTTGTCCTTGTTGCTTGGCTTCGTGAAATTTTCGAATCAATGCAGGTAATACATGGGAGTTTTGAGGGTGATAATTGTCGTTATAGCCGTATAAATTAGTGGGCATCACGGATATAAAGTTGCAACCATATTGGTCACGGTAGGCTTCACACATTTTAATGCCTGCTATTTTTGCAATGGCATAGGGTTCGTTGGTGGGTTCTAGCGTACCGGTTAAAAGGCTGTCTTCTTGTAAGGGTTGTGGGGCTAGTTTGGGATAGATACAGCTTGAGCCTAAAAACATGAGCTTTTTAACTTGGTTTTGGTAGGCGCTGTGAATCACATTGTTTTGGATAGCCAGGTTTTCATATAAAAAATCAGCTCGGTAAGTATTGTTGGCTACAATGCCCCCTACTTTGGCGGCAGCTAGGAATACATAGTCGGGTTGCTCTTGGGCAAAAAATTGGGCTACGGCACTTTGGTTGCGTAGGTCTAATTCAGCGGAAGTTCGGGTAAGGATGTTGCTATAGCCTTCGGCTTGGAGTTTGCGTAGGATGGCTGATCCTACCATTCCGCGATGTCCGGCTATGTATACTTTATCGTGTTTTTCCAATTTAAATATTCCTTAGCGATGCTTTGATTTATTGATTACTGTAGGGCTTAGCCTTATGAGGCTACGGTATTGGTAGGCCTGGCAAGTACTAATTTTTGAGCTGTTTTTATCAAGGCTGCCGTATCATATTGACAAATAGCCCATAGTTCAGGTTGTTCTCCGTGTTCTATAAATTCATCCGGGATACCCAGGCGTTCTACTTGTACTTGATAGTTATGCTTGGCAAGGAATTCTAATACTGCTGATCCAAATCCTCCAGGTAGGCATCCATCTTCAATGGTGATGATGGATTTGTATTTCTGGGCGATTTCGTGCAATAAGACTTCGTCTAATGGTTTTACAAAGCGCATATCGTAATGCCCTGGATTTATACCCATCGTATTGAGTTCTTCGCAGGCTTGTACGGCAAAATTACCAACGTGGCCAATGCTTAAGATGGCTAGTTCTTCACCATCACAAATTTTGCGGCCTTTGCCTATTTCTATTTCCTTGAATGGTCTTTTCCAATCAGGTAATACTCCGTTGCCGCGTGGGTATCGGATAGTGAACGGGCCTTTATTGGGTAATTGAGCGGTGTACATGAGGTTACGTAGCTCTTCTTCATTCATCGGGGCAGCTACGATCATGTTCGGGATGCATCGCATATAGGCGATATCATAGGCTCCGTGATGGGTAGCACCGTCTGCTCCGGCTAGTCCGGCTCTGTCTAAACAGAATACCACATTGAGGTTTTGAATGGCTACATCGTGTACCACTTGATCAAAGGCTCTTTGCATAAAGCTGGAGTAGATATTACAGAAAGGCAATAAGCCTTGGGTAGCTAATCCGGCTGAAAAAGTTACGGCATGTTGTTCGGCTATCCCTACATCGAAAGCACGTGTAGGCATGGCTTTCATCATGATATTCATGGATGAACCAGAAGGCATGGCAGGGGTAACACCTACAATGTTTTTATTAAGTTCGGCTAATTCTACCAAGGTATGGCCAAATACATCTTGATACTTTGGAGGCTGTGGCTTATCGATTACAGGTTTTTTAATTTCGCCAGTAATTTTATCGAATAAGCCTGGGGCATGCCATTTGGTTTGATCTTTTTCGGCAAGGGCAAAGCCCTTACCTTTTACCGTTACGCAGTGTAAAAGCTTAGGGCCTGGTATAGCGGATAAATCTTTAATGATGGAGGCCAAGCGTTTTACATCGTGTCCATCTACTGGGCCAAAGTATCGGAAGTTTAAGGCTTCGAATAAATTGCTTTGGCGTAAAATAGTGCCTTTGATGCTTTTTTCTATTTTCTTGGCATATTTATGCGCATTAGGGCCTAATTCACTTATTTTGGCTAATACAGCTGAGACATCATCTCTAAATCGGTTGTAGGATTTAGAAGTGGTGATGCTGGTTAAATATTCTTTGAGGGCACCTACATTTGGGTCGATAGACATGCAGTTATCATTCAGGATAACCAAGAGGTTAGAATTTTCTATACCTGCGTGATTTAAGCCTTCAAATGCTAAGCCTGCTGTCATAGCACCATCGCCTATAACGGCTACGTGTTGTCTGTCTTTCTCGCCTTTTAAATGGGAGGCTACGGCCATACCTAAAGCGGCAGAGATTGATGTAGAAGAGTGACCTACGCCAAAGGTATCGTATTCACTTTCGGATATTTTAGGGAATCCACTGATGCCGTTTAAGATACGGTTGGTTGGGAATCTTTCTTTACGGCCTGTAAGGATTTTATGTCCGTAGGCTTGATGACCTACATCCCACACTAAGCGATCGTAAGGGGTATTGAGGGCGTAATGTAGCGCTACGGTGAGTTCTACTACGCCTAAACTAGCACCAAAGTGGCCACCATTCACACTCACTACATCGATAATATATTGCCTTAACTCTTGACTGATTTGCTCTAATTCGTTTTCGCTAAACTTTTTAAGGTCTGCAGGGCTATTAATTTGAGCTAACAGGGGGCCAGTTTTAAATTCCATAGAATAAATTAAAGAGTCAAATTTCGGAATAACATATTAAATGTAGAAATTATTCTCTAAAATTCGTTAATTTTGTAACAAATTGAATCGATAACATGAATAGAGATACAGTAATATTTGAGCTAATTGATCAAGAATTAGCACGTCAAGAGCATGGCTTAGAACTGATTGCTTCAGAAAATTTTGTAAGCAAGCAAGTTATGGAGGCAGCGGGTTCGGTACTTACCAACAAATACGCAGAAGGTTTGCCCGGAAAGCGTTATTATGGGGGTTGCCAAGTGGTTGATCAAATTGAGAATTTAGCGATTGAAAGAGCTAAAGCTTTATTTGGGGCAGCTTGGGTAAATGTACAGCCACACTCAGGAGCACAAGCTAATGCGGCGGTAATGTTAGCTGTATTACAACCCGGTGATAAGATCTTAGGTTTTGATTTATCGCATGGGGGTCACTTAACACATGGTTCTCCGGTTAATTTTTCAGGTAAGCTGTATCAGCCTTTATTTTATGGGGTACGCCAAGAGGATGGTTTAATTGATTATGCGCGTTTAGAAGAAGTAGCTTTATTAGAGAAGCCTAAGTTGATTATCTGTGGAGCTTCGGCTTATTCTAGAGAGTGGGATTATGCTTTCATTAGAAAAGTGGCTGATCAGATTGGGGCTTTAGTATTGGCTGATATTTCACACCCTGCTGGATTTATTGCCAAAGGCTTTTTAAATAATCCATTACCACACTGCCATATTGTAACCACTACAACACATAAAACCTTAAGAGGTCCGCGTGGAGGAATGATTATGATGGGACAAGATTTTCCTAATCCTTGGGGTTTAACGACACCTAAAGGGGAAGTTAAAATGATGTCGAATGTATTGGATATGGCTGTTTTTCCGGGTACCCAAGGTGGGCCTTTAGAGCATATCATTGCGGCTAAAGCGATTGCTTTTGGAGAGGCTTTAACGCCTGAGTATGGAGAATACATTAAGCAAGTGGGTTTAAATGCGCAAGCTATGGCGCAAGCTTTCTTAGCGAAGGGTTATGGGATTGTATCTGGAGGTACGGATAACCATTTAATGCTAATTGATTTAAGAAATAAAAATATTACCGGTAAAGATGCTGAAAACGCTTTAGTGAAAGCTGAAATTACGGTAAATAAAAATATGGTTCCTTTTGATGATAAGTCACCTTTTGTAACCTCTGGCATGCGCGTGGGTACAGCTGCGGTAACTAGTAGAGGTTTGAAAGCAGCGCATATGGTTACGATTGTTGATTTTATTGATCGTGTCTTGTCTAACCCAAATGATGAAAATAATTTAGAGGCTGTTAAAACAGAAGTACAAGCTTTTGTACAAGCATTCCCTTTATATCGTTAAGCGTTTATTTACTCTCAAATTCATCGTCAATTAGAATAGTATCAACTTATGTTATCTCCTCGACAGGTAAGTTCTGAATATGAACTGGAACGTTTGAAGGCTTTGCATTCTTATGGGATTTTAGAGGAGGGATTAATGCATGAGCTGGATAATTTGGTTACCCTTGCTGCTAAAATTGGCAAGGTGCCGATGGCTTATGTTTCCTTTGTAGATAAGGAAGATGTGGTATTATTGTCGGCTGTAGGAATTGCTACAGAATACATGCGGCAACCTCGTTCGCAAACTATCTGCCAGCATACCATGTTTGAGGATAGCATTTTTGTGGTGGAAGATGTGAAGGCGGAGTCGAGTTTACAGGATAGCATTTTAATTGATATAACCACCCGGATACGCTTTTATGCGAGTGTACCTATCAAAGATAAAAATGGCTACCCTTTAGGTTGTTTAGTATTGCTGGATGATGAGCCGCGTGCCTTAGATGATTATCAACGGGAGGCTTTGCAAACTATTGCGATTCAGGTAGAGGCACATTTGGATTTAAAGCGAACCAATAAAGAGTTGGTTTTAAAAACACAGCGGCTTGCTGACTACGAAGATATTTTTACCATTTCGCCTGAAATCCATTGTATTTTAGATAGACGCGGAGAGATCTTATTTATCAATAATGCGGTGACTCATTTATTAGAATACGAGGTGGAAGAAACCTTGGGAAATTCGATGTGGTCATATGTGTTTAGGGAAGATATGGATCGGATTTTCGGGGTAATGGAAAGTGGCTTAAAGGCAAAGCGAAAAGAGTTTTCCATTGATTTTCGGGTAATCACTAAAAGCAATCAATTTAAATGGATTGGCTGGAGTATGGTTTATAAAGCTGATCGTTGGTATTGCTTTGGGCGAGATATTACTGAGCGTAAGCGGGTAGAGAGTGAAATGACCAAGTTATCTTTTGTGGCCTCTAAAGTGGCTAATGCGGTGGTTATTTCGGATGCTCATAGTAAGGTAACCTGGGTGAATGAGGCTTTTGAAAAAATTACAGGCTTTGCCTTAGCGGATGTACAAGGTAAGCGTTTGGCTGATATGATAGGGGGGCCAGATACCGATTGGTTGAGTGTAGAAAAGGTAAGGAAGATGAACCAAGAGCGGAAGTCATTTACCATTGATATGCTGGCCTATAAAAAGGATAAATCCCCGATTTGGTTATCGGTTTACAATACGGTGGTGGTGAATGAACAGGGGCAGATTGATAGTGAGGTGGAGATTATCATCGATATCACGGAAAAGAAGAAAGCTGAAGAAGAGTTAGCCATTTTATCTTTAGTGGCGAGTGAATCTAAAACGGGAGTTACGATTTGTAATCGTTCGGGAGAGATTACTTGGGTGAATAAATCCTTAGAACGTTTGACTGGTTATTCCTTAGAAGAGTTAGAAGGGAAGTTGTTGGGGGATGTGTTATCTGGGCCAGATACCAATACCGATTTGGTGTATCAAGGTCGGGAAAAAGCTTTACATAAAGAGCCTTATAGTATTGAGGTGTTAGCGCATCATAAAAATGGTTCGAAGATTTGGTTGTCGGTATATAATACACCGGTTTTAAATGCTCAAGGGGAGGTAGAAAGGCAAGTGGAGTTGATTCATGATATTACCGAGCGTAAGCAGGTAGAGCAAGAAATTATTGCTTCTCGGGAGCAAGCTTTACAATTGAGTGAGGCTAAGGAAATGTTTTTATCCGTAATGAGTCATGAAATCAGAACGCCGTTAAATGCGGTGATTGGGATGACCCATTTATTGTTAGATAATGATCCGAAGGAGTCGCAATTAAATGACTTGAATATTTTAAAGTTTTCGAGTGAGAACTTATTACATATCATCAATGATATTTTAGATTTTACCAAGATTGAAACCGGCAATATGCATTTAGAGCATATTCCTTTTGATTTGCATAGTTTAACGGTGGATATTGTAAATTCTTTGCAATTGCAGGCTGGCAAAAACGGGAATCATTTGGAGTTGGGTTATAACGATCAAATTCCAGAGGTGATACTGGGTGATAAAACTCGTTTGTATCAGATTTTAATGAACCTGCTGGGGAATGCCATTAAGTTTACAGAAAACGGGAAGGTGTTTTTGCGGGTTGATTTAGCGTCTCAATCGGCTACTGATGTGTTAATTCATTTTGAAGTAGTAGATACGGGTATTGGTATTTCTCAAGATAAACAGAATAATATTTTTGAACCTTTTATTCAGGCTAAAGCAGATATCTCCCGAAAGTATGGGGGTACGGGTTTAGGCCTGGCTATTACCAAGAAGTTATTACGCTTATACGATTCGGATATTGAGGTTAAAAGTGCTGAAGGTATGGGTACTAGCTTTATTTTTAATATTCGTTTTAAAAAGCCTCTTAAAAATGAGACACCTGCTGTCCAGTTAAGTGAACAACATGCCTTTTTAAATAAACGTGTATTGGTGGTGGATGATAATGAGGTGAATATTTTAATCGCTAAGCGCTTTTTAAGCAAATGGGGATTGAAAACAGATTTTGCTACCAATGGGGAAGAGGCTATTAATAAAGTGCTTCACCATGCTTATGATTTGATTTTTATGGATATTAGAATGCCGGGAGTGGATGGATTTGAAACGACACGCATTTTGAGAGACCTGCCAGGGAATTATTATAAGCATGTGCCTATTATTGCTTTGACAGCCTCTGCTTTACATGATGAGCAAGCTCGCTTTTTAGGTTCGGGTATGGATGGCCATATCTTAAAACCTTTCAATCCTGTAGAAATTAAAGCATTATTGACAAAGTTTTTAGGGCAAAAATGAAGGGCCGATTATTCCGAAGAAAAAATCGACCCTTACCATCTAAATTAACGCTCTCGAATATATAAACGCAAGCATTAGGCCAATTGTTTTGTAAAAGTGAAAATTTCTTTAATTATTTTTATTTTCTTTCGTAACTACCTAAGTCAGAAGGGAATAATCGTATCTGATTTTTGGCATCTAAGCTTAAATACTTTTTGAAATAGGGATCTTCTTGGAGGTCTTTTCCTTTATTGAGGACAGGGCTTTGGGCTCTTAATTGAAAATTGCCTTGGAAGGGGGCTACAAAGAGGGGATCTTGATTTAAAAAGTTGTTTTGGTTAGCCCAGTTAAAATCGGTTGTATTTAGGGCGTTATGGGTGATATTGCTGAGCACCAGATTAGAGGTGCCTTTCTTTTCGATAACAAATTCCTGGGGGATTTGTCCGTGTACAATATTGTTTTGCATACTGATGATGAGCTGCCCGTAGGTACTAGGACTGATAAAGTCGGAAAAGAAGAGGGAGGCGGTTTGGCGTGCAAAATTGGGATTAAAGCCTACAAAGGTATTGTGTTTTAAATTATAGGTGCCTCCACCCACACCATAGAGCAAATATTGACCACAATTGTAAAACAGATTATTAAAGGCTTGGAGTTTGGCGTTATAGCCTAAAAAGCCAACTACTTGCATATTTTTAATAACTGAATTACTGATAGTTATTTCGGGCTTTTCATATTGATCGCTGCCGTCAAAGGTAATACCTGCTACGGCGTTTTTTAACACCACATGTCTGAGTTCAGAATCTTTACTGGTATTATAAAAGTGTATACCATTCCATTGTCCAGGTTCGTTTTGGTACATACTTTCTAGACGGTCTGATGCAAATACAATACTATCTTGCAGGGTTCCTAGGGCTGTGAGTCGGCCTTTAATGTGTAGGGTAGCATTGCTATGAAAAAGCATTTTGGTTCCGGGGCGAAGATTTAAAGTAGCGCCTTCGGCAACCGTGAGGGATTTGTAGATAACATAAGGGATTTTAGCATCCCAGGTGGTATCTTCTTCAATGACTTGGTTGGTGATAAAGTGGGCATTTTGCCCATAGGCTAATAAGGGTATGGTCTTTTTATTTTCCCCATAATAGATTTCTAAGGAATCTTGAATCAGAAAGGGGAGTTCGTTTTGATTTGGGTTAATTTGAACTTTAACGAAAATATTTATGGAGTCTTTGCCATTTAATTTGATGAGTTTATCACTCGGACTAGAGCTTCCATTGATGTTTACACTAAAGGGAGATTGGAGGTTGCCATTAAGTTTAATTTCACTAATCAATATAGCCTTTGCGTGCGGATTATAGATTTTGATGCGTCGGGAGGTAGAGCCTACCGAGGTGAAGACGGTATCAAACAATACGGAGTCGACCGAATACTTTAACTCGGCTTTAGGATCCAATAGGAATTCCTCATCCTTTTCGCAGGATGATAAAAATAGTATACAGATTATAAATCCTAGTAATTTTATTTTCATCTAGCTTTGTTTACTATAGGCTACCGCAGTTAAACTTAAGGCTTTAATTTGATTTTCCCAAAGGGTATTGCCGCAAGCTTCTAAGGTTGAACCACTTGTAATTACGTCATCCACCAATAAAACATGCTTATTTGCAATTTGTTCAACTTTTTGAAAATTTATGTCAAAGACATTTTGAATGGTATGATAACGTTGAAAACGGCTTTTTCTTGTTTGACTTTGGCCACTTTTGGTACGGATTAAAATATCGGTATAAAGGGGCACGTGTAGCACTTGGGCGATGCCTTGAGCAATTCTTTCACTTTGATTATATCCTCTTTGCCTTTCTTTGCGAGGGTGAAGGGGTACGGGTAGAATGCAATCGATAGCTGGATATGGGGCATGAGGGGGCATTCAGGTAGCTGCTAAGTGCTTACCTAAGTATTTGCCTATTTCAGGTTGCCCATGATATTTCATTTGGTGGATAAGTTTTTGGATTTTTCCTTTTTTTTGAAAGTAAAACAAGGCATTTGCCTGGGTGAAAGGAATTCGGCCTCAAAAAACCTTAGCCACGGGATTGTGTGAATATAAATGGAAATGGGTGTAGGGAAGATCAGTTTGACAATGTAAACAGAGGTGAGTTTCGGTTGCTAATAGTAGTTTTTCGCAGCCTACACATAGGGGTGGAAAGATCACGGCTTCTAATGCAGTGGCCAGGGTTTTAATTCATTTCATCAGCATGATAAGGCTTTTTAGGTGGGACTTTAATTTCCTTTTGCCTTAAGTTAAGATTTCTTGTAAACTTTTGAGCTCTTCAACTTTTTCCATATCGCCTAATTTTTCATAAGCAGATACTAAATTGCGAATGACACGTCGGATAATTTCGGTATTACTGCAAGGGACATAAAAGCCTGGTTGGGCATCGATATTAAGTTGTCGTAAAAACTGATCGACATCATGTTTGCCAAAGATGGAGCCTTTATTGAAGGCATTGATATAAAACAAGACATTGTTATTTTCATCCAGATTGCGTTCATCTAAATAGGCTAAGATGAAATGTTGGGGTAGGTTTACGCCATATACGGGTAAATCTAGTTTTTGTGCAATGGTAGAATAGATGATGGCTAAGGATATTTGATTGCCTCGCTTGGTTTGGACTACCTGACTGATAAAGGAGTTTTGAGGATCGTGATGGTTTTTGGTATTCCCAGCAAATCCAAAGATGGTGTAGAAGACATGATTTAAGAGCTTAATTTTTTCTATAGAGCTCATTTCATCGAGCATGTTTCTCCATACTTCGGTTTTAATTTCTTCGATTTGATTGATGATTTGTTGCTCGTTTAAATCAGGATATTGATAACGGCTTAAAATGAGGGCGCCATGAAGTAAATCAAAGGCTCCACTTTGATACCATAAATTTAAATCTTCTTTGAGGGAAGTAAATTGTATGGAATGTACGAGGTTTTCTATGCGGGCCTGGAGTTTGACATCCAAACTTTGTTCCCATACACTTTCTAAGGTTTCTATGACTTCAGGGCCATAGGTTCTCAGTTTCTCATTTACGATCTGAAAGACTTCTTCATCGGGATCATCGAGTAACTTTACTAAAGCTTCTATCTCACGTTGTGCATCCATGTTTGCAAATTAAACGAATTTCTTAATACTTTTACAGGATGGTTTTTCCTTTTATTTTAGATTATTTTAAACATTATTGGGTGGCGAATACCCGTCATGGAACACACTCCCCTTTTGTTTACAAATTGCTAGATGAAGTAATATACGACTTTTCAAAAAATAAAGTATATGATTTATTGGAAAACAGGCGAAAATACCTACTTCTTGACAAGCGAGTGATCGAGGTACTCGACTTAGGTGCTGGTTCGCAATTTGATGGTGAGGTGCGCGTTAATGGAGGTTTAAAGCGGAAGGCGGTAAACATAGCTTCGCCAGTAAAACGAAAAGCGGTTAAAACCATTGCTAAACATTCCTTAAAAAGTCCTAAGCTCGCTCAGCTATTATATCGCATTGTGGCTAATCATCAACATGCAAGTTCTATATCTTCTTCTAATGATAAGGATTTTACCTTGGTGGAGTTAGGTACTTGTTTGGGTTTAACGACTGCTTATATGGCAATGGCCAGGTCTTCAGCAAAAGTTTATACCATTGAAGGTTGCCCGCAAACAGCTGCTATTGCGAAAGAGAATTGGAACAAGATTTCCGAGACCCATGGTAGGGCTGTTTCGCAAATAGATTTGAAGATAGGGAATTTTGATGAGCAGTTGCCTTTATTAGCGACACAACTTTCGCATATTGATATTTTATATGTGGATGGAAACCATACCGAGGAAGCTACCTTACGGTATTTTGAATGGGCCTTGGAGAAAGTTGATGAAAATAGTCTTATCATCTTTGATGATATTTACTGGAGTGCGGGGATGAAGGCGGCTTGGGAGAAAATAAAAGCCCATCCTCAAGTTACCGTAACGATTGATTTCTTTTGGATAGGCTTGGTATATTTTCGCAAAGGCCAAGCGAAAGAGCATTTTAAAATTAGGATTTAAGCGGGTTATTCTTCTCCTGGCTTATAGGTTTTGCGGGCTTGGGCTTTAACGTCTTCTTTATAAAATAATACATCTTTAAATTCACCTTTACTATAGAGTTCGGCTTGATCATTAAAGTGAGGGGACTGTGGGTTTCCACTATTGCCACCGGCTAATACAGATTTAGCTTTTATGCGCTCCCCAAATTCTACGACACAAACAAAGCTATTACCCGAAGTACCATAACGTTTGGCGGTATTAAAGGGGCTGCTTCGGTAGGATGGGAGTTGGCCCCACATACCTGATCCGAAGGCTACAGGATAGCTGGGTTTATTATCGTCGTAGGTTTCTTTCAATTGGCCAGTGAGCCTTTGAAAGCGATTGATTTCACCCCAAGGCATTTGCCATTTACCATGTGTTTTGATGAGTTGTGCAAGGGTTTTGGCCAAGGGTTCTAAGAGTTGTTCGGGTTTTGCTTGCGCAGCAAATTCGATTGTATTTTGGACTTGATCTTTTTCGCCTTGATCGATATATACTTTTTGCAAGCTAGGCATGAGGTTTTGAGCCCAATCATAAGCTAGGGTAGTGGCTACCGAGTTACTGGCGCTATAGTAATTCCATTGGCTTAAGGTGTCTACAGCGGCTTGTAGTTGCTTTTTTAAGGGATGGTTAAGCGCTAAGGTTTGGTGGGCCTTTTTTAAGGCGGGGATTAAATATTCAAAGGCTGGAAGGTAAGTATTATAGCCTATGGCAATCACTTTATTTAAGTCCAGTTCTTTGGGGGAGATTTGCTGTAATAAGCGTACTGCATTCAGGCCTCTAAAGTTATCGCCATCGGGAGCCATATAGGGTGGATAGTTTTCTTTTTGAGGGCTGAAGCTGCCTGCGGCTGTAAAGGGGGTGGAATTACAGTTTTGTAACCAAGCGGTTGGAGGGTTGTAAATATGGACGCTTTCACTTACAGGATGAAGGCCTTGCCAGCCATTGGCAGATAGGCTGCCATCTTGCACTTGGGCCCAGTTTAAAGCAGGGTTACGTTTTGGAATAAAGTTGCCATGCCAATAGGCTATGTTGCCGGCAGCATCGGCATATACGGTATTATTAGAGCTATTGGCGGTTAAATCCATGGCCTTTTGAAATTCAGCAAAGCTTTTGGCTTTGGTGCGTACCCAGCTTTGAATGAGACTTTGAGTGTTTCGGTTGGCATGTTTTAAGCTGATCCATTTTTTATCACGCAAGGCCATTATAGGGCCGTTGTGGGTATAGTAAGTGGGAATGGTTTGCGTGTGTATTTGGCCATTTTCTTGGTATTTGATGCTGATATTTTTTATACCTATGGGGCGAAGCTTTTGATCATATTCGTAAAAGATGCCTTGATTATTTTGTATGATTTTTTCAGCGTATATATCGGCAATATCGACATTGTTGGAGGTATGCATCCAGCCGCAGAATTCATTGAAGCCTTGGTATACGAAAAATTGCCCCCAGGTAACTGCTCCATAAATATTCAAGCCTTCTTCACTTTGCATTTGAACTTCAGGCCTAAAATAGAAGGTGGTATGGGGATTTAGGTAGAGAATAGATTTGCCAGAGGCTGTTAGTTGGGGGCCAAAGGCAAATCCATTAGACCCACTTTGTTGGTCTTTGAGAATATGTTTATAGGCTTCACTTTCTTCTAAACTGCCCGTATAAAAGTTTTGTAATTCTCGTACAGTAAGCCCTGCTGTATTGATGGCTCCGATACTCCCATCTGTCCATAACAAGGCATACCAAGGTTGAAATTTAGTAAGTAGCGCGGGTTTTATATGCGGATTTTTATAGAGATAATAATTTAAACCGGCTGCATGTGCATCTAAGAGTTTTTTAAACCAGGGCTCAGCGGCTTGATAATCGGCTATGGCTTCGTTGCTATCAATCAAGAGGCGGATCTGTAAATCGTTGTAAATATCTTTGGGGCCATTAATTTCAGCTAATCGGCCTAATTTTTCAATATAGTTGAGTTCAATTCGTTTAAAGTCATCTTCACTTTGGGCATACATTAAGCCAAATACGGCATCAGCATCTGTTTTTCCATAAACGTGTGGAATCCCCCATTGGTCTCGAATGATTTGCACCTGTTGCGCTTGGGTTTCAAAAGCTTTTATTTCAGCTGAGGTAAAGCGACCTATACGTTTAGCTTGTGCTTGCAAGAGGGTTGTACTGCTGAGCATCAATAGGCAAGCTATGCCGATGGTTAGAAGGCTGGCTTTTAATGTAGGTTTTGGTTTAGTAAGCATTTTCATTTGTTTCAAACTTTATTTTTTTACTGAGCTTGTTTGGGAGTCTTTCCTGGGCTTAAAAGGCTTCAGCGAAGCTGATATAAAATCCTTGTTGTCTCTTTTCATCGGGAAGCTTTTCTCCTACTCCATAATCTAAGCGAATGCTCAGACCTTTAGCGGGATCGAAAAAGTATCGTCCACCAATGCCATAATTGGGTTTGAGTTGGTTGGGGTTAATCCGTGCTGTGGAGGCTACATGGCCGGTTCCTGCAAAGATTACAGCTCCAAAACGGTTCATAAAGCGATAGCGTAGTTCGGTTTGGGCCGCAAATAAATGTTTGTCCCGGTAGCGTCCACTGTAATAGCCACGCATCATTTCATCATTTCCGAGCTGGGGTAAATACATGATGGGTATATTTTTTCCATGTATACCTTGGTACATGCCTTGTATGCCGAGTACGAGTTTAGAGTTTAGACTCCAGTAATTGCGGAGGTTAAGGCGCATGAGCCCTCCTTGAAAATCGGCTTCGGGTGAACCTGCATTGGCAAATAGTTTTGGGGCATATTGATAGCTTACTTTTCCATAAAATCCTGAAGTGGGATAATTGTTGGTGTTGCGGGTATCTAAACTTTGAGATACTTGGATAAAGAGATTTTGATTTTGATAATCGGGTATGACACGACCGTCAATTAAGATATAGGGTTGAGGTCCTTGAATACCTAGGCTTTCTTTTTGATAGCTGAGTCCGATGCCACTATACCAATGGCTTTGCCAGTTTTTTTCTATTTCCCCCGCGAGTTTAATTTGCTTGAAGGTGAAGAGGTCTTTTTGGCTCTCTTGGGTTTCGTTGCCGATACCATAAAAATAGAAGGGTTGATTTTTAAATCGGATTTCGCCTAATAAGTGATGTTGATTATGCGGGGTCCAAGCATCGGCTTTGATTGAAAAGTTATAGGTTTTTTTGGTGGAGTAGGAGAGCGTGGTAGAGAAATTGGAACTTCGATTAGCTAAATCGTCTTTGTCCATATAGTACGAATAAATTGCTCCTAGTCCGAATTCGAAACCTTTTTCAGGTGAGTAGCCTACTACGGGCACAGGCATAAAACTTGGTTTACGGGTACTGTCTACTTGATTCGATAGGAGTTTTTTGATGAGCTTAATTTGGGCATTGGCAGCTTGGAAATTGCCGAGGCAGATAAGGAAGAAGCAGGAAAGGCAGATTTTAAATTTCATATAGATACCAAAATAAGTGAAATTACTTTTACTTTTGCAGCTTATTAAATTTTAATTCAAAATGAGTACGAACAGAGGACCGATATCAAAATTCATGGAGACCAATTATCTCCATTTTAATGCTGCCGCTATGATGGATGCAGCTAAAGGTTATGAAACCCATTTAGATGAGGGCGGTAAAATGATGATTACTTTGGCTGGTGCAATGAGTACTGCCGAATTAGGCATTTCTTTAGCCGAAATGATTAGACAAGATAAAGTGTCTATTATTTCCTGTACTGGGGCGAACTTAGAAGAAGATATCATGAATTTGGTAGCGCATTCTCATTACAAGAGAGTTCCAAATTATAGAGATTTGAGTCCTCAGGATGAATGGGATTTATTAGAGAATCATTATAACCGTGTTACAGATACCTGTATTCCGGAAGAAGAAGCCTTTAGACGTTTGCAAAAACACATTCACAAAATCTGGAAAGATGCGGATGAGGCAGGAGAGCGTTATTTTCCGCATGAGTATATGTACAAGATGTTGGATAGTGGCGTACTTGAGCAATATTATGAGATTGATCCTAAAAACTCTTGGATGTTAGCCGCTGCTGAAAAGAATTTACCAATTGTAGTTCCGGGATGGGAAGATTCGACGATGGGGAACATCTTTGCTTCTTATGTGATGAAAGGGGAGATTAAAGCGACAACCATGAAGAGCGGAATTGAATATATGGGTTGGTTAGCCGATTGGTATATTGCTAATTCAGCTGGTAAAGGGGTTGGCTTTTTCCAAATTGGAGGTGGTATTGCTGGTGATTTCCCGATTTGTGTAGTGCCGATGTTGTATCAAGATTTAGAAATGGAGAATATTCCTTTCTGGAGTTATTTCTGTCAGATCTCAGATTCTACAACATCTTATGGGTCTTATTCAGGAGCTGTACCGAATGAAAAAATTACTTGGGGAAAATTAGATATCAATACGCCTAAATTTATTGTAGAGTCGGATGCTACGATTGTGGCTCCATTGATTTTTGCTTGGGTTTTAAAGCAATAATTGGAAGTTTAAACAGCTTTTTAATCTTTTGGTTTCATTTTTTCAAATGGTATTTAGAGTATAGAGAAGCTTGCACAATATTTTTTTTATAAAAAGTGGCTTAAATAGGTTATTAAGTGCAGATTTTACAATTGTTTAGAATGATTATAAATTGTATTTCTCTGTCATTTACATGTCATTGATAACTTAATTAGTTTTACTTTTGTTCAATAATTCTGGGGAGAGCTATGCTTTCTCGCAGAGTACTTAAATTTATTTTTCAAAAAATAGTATAAAACACTCATTATGAGGAATATCTCATTAAGATTTAAAAGAGTTTGGAAGTCTGCCCTAGTAGGTGCTGCTTTTTCTTTTTTAATGGTTTCTGGAGCGAATGCGCAGGATGTAGTAGAGGGTAAGAAGTTATTCAAGGATAATTGTGCTTCTTGTCACAACTTAGAAACGAATAGTACAGGTCCGGCTGTGGGTCCGAAGGCTAGAGAATTAGATGAATCTTTTTTAATTCCTTGGATCAAGGATAACTTAGCATTAATTGCCTCGGGTAACCAACAAGCTATTGAAGCTTCTAAGTTTTCTCCTACTGAGATGCGTGCGTTTCCTCGTTTAACAGACGATCAGGTGCGTAGCATTATTGCGTATGCAAAAGAAGGTGAACCTAAAAAAGAAGCAGAAGTTGGTGCCGTTGCGGTAGCAGATGAAGGCACATCTACATTATCTATTTTAGGTATTGTGGCTATCATTATTTTATCGATTGTGGTATTAGTGGTGTTAGGACGTGCAGTGAAAATGTTAGAACGCTTGATTTTACAAAAACAAGGTATCGATATTCATGAGGAAGAGGAAGTTTCTTTCGCTACGGGTATGGGTCGTTTGTTCAAAAACAAGAAGTTCGTATTCTTTACGGTATTATGTATGGTGGTGGTATTAGGTTCATTCGGTTGGATGGGCATGTGGGAAACAGGTGTTCACACAGGTTATCAACCAACACAACCTATTAAGTTCTCTCACGAATTACACGCTGGTATCAATCAAATTGATTGTCAGTATTGCCATACGGGTCCATTCAAATCTAAAAACGCTACGATTCCTTCGGCTAACGTGTGTATGAACTGTCACAAAGCCGTGCAAGCTGTTCAAGCTGATGGTTCAGTGTCTCCTGAGATTCAAAAGATTTACAATGCTGTAGGATACGATCCTGCAACTCAAACCTACGATGCTTCGAAACAAAAGCCTATCGAATGGGTACGTGTTCACAATTTACCTGATTTCGCTTACTTTAATCACTCTCAACACGTAACCGTGGGTGAAGAGGCTATTCGTAAGCAAGCTGGCTTAAACCCTAATGATCCGGTATGTTTTGCATGTCACGGTCCAGTAAATACGATGGAAGAAGTATACCAATATTCTCCTTTAACGATGAAGTGGTGTGTGAACTGTCACAGAGAAGCAGATATTGCTGATAAGAAAAGTGATGCCTTCTATACTAACGTAATCAAAGCGCACGAGAAGATTAAGAAAGGTGAGAAAATTACGCCTGCATTATTAGGTGGATTAGAGTGTGGCAAGTGCCATTATTAATAAGAGTTTAGTTCAAAACGTTCGATAAACAGTAATATAGCTTAAATGGAAAGCAATAAGAAGTACTGGAAAGGCTTAGAAGAGTATCATAATACTCCAGAATTTGTTGAAAACAATAAAAATGAATTCGCTGAGCCCCTTCCAATAGAAGATGTTTTAAGTGAAGCCGGTTTAAGTACCGTTACCCCACGCCGTGACTTTTTAAAAGCCTTAGGTTTTGGTTTAGGTGCTGTGACTTTGGCTGCTTGTCAGAAAGCGCCAGTTCATAAGTCTATTCCTTACTTAATTAGACCAGAAGAGGTAGTTCCGGGTATTCCGAATTACTATGTGTCTACTTTTAAAGGAAACCCGGTGTTGGTTAAAACTGTAGTGGGAAGGCCCATTAAAATAGAAGTAAACCCTAATGGTGGTGCATTTAGTACAGGTACTGACGCCCAAGCGCAAGCTTCGGTTTTAGATTTGTACGATGTATCTAAATTAAAAACTCCTTTATTACAAAAGAAAGAGAGTAACTGGGCAGATTTAGATAGTTTCGTAAAAGCGGAGTTAAATAAAGCTCAAGCATCTGGCAAGAAGATTAGAATTGTAAGTTCTTCTTTAAATAGCCCTTCTGCTAAGAGTGTGATTAACGATTTTACGGCTAAATATCCAACGACTAAACATGTAACTTATGATGCGGTATCTTATACAGGTATCATCAAAGCGAATGAGAATAGTTTTGGAAAAGCTGTTTTACCTAAGTATAATTTCGACAAAGCTGATATCATTGTTAGTTTTGGCGCTGATTTCTTAGGGACTTGGATTAGCGGTGAAGAATATACTGCACAATATGTATCGAACAGAAATTACAAGTCTTTAGAAAACAAGAAAATGTCTCGCCACTTCCAATTTGAAAGTGGTATGAGTTTAACAGGTACTAACGCAGATACTCGTGTTCCAATTAAATTATCGGAAGAAGGTCCTGCATTAATTGCCTTATATAATGCGATTACTGGTTCTAACTTAGCTGGGGCAGCTTTGCCTAATAATGTTAAAGCGGATAAAGCTTTGAAATTAGTTGCGAAAGAGTTAGTTCAAAATAAAGGCAAAGGTTTAGTAGTTGCTGGTTCAAATGATGTATCTACCCAAATTTTAGTGAATGCGATCAATAGCGCTATCGGATCATATGGTACGACTATAGATTTAGATAATGCTTGCAAGCGTTATTCTGGAAATGATGTAGACTTTGCTGAATTAGTAAATGAAATGAATCGTGGAGAGGTTGCAGCAGTATTCTTTATGAATGCTAACCCAGCTTATGATGCGGTAAATCCTAAAGCCTTTAAAGATGCTTTAGCAAAAGTTCCTTTCAAGGTTTCATTTGCTGATAGAAATGATGAAACAGCTGAGCTTTGTGATGCTGTAGCTATCACTCCTAATTATTTAGAGTCATGGGGGGATGCTAATACGTACGAAGGTATGTATTCATTAATCCAACCGACTATTAATCCAGTATTTGATTCACGTCAAGCTGAAGTAAGCTTGTTAATGTGGTCGGATGCTCCGGTTACTGATTATTATCAATATGTTCGTAACTATTACGAGCGTAATATTCAAGCTACTGTTGGTAAATCATGGAATGAGTGGTTACAAGTAGGGGTTGTTTCGACACCTGCTAAAACAGCTGGTAGTTATAGTTTTGGATTAGCTTTAGATGCTGTTGTAGCTTCTATTGTAGCATCTAGCAAAGCACTTCAAAAAGACATCGAGTTACAGGTTTACGAAAGTATTCCAATGCGCGATGGTAAACATGCAAATAATGCATTCTTACAAGAGTTCCCTGATCCAGTATCTAAAGTAACTTGGGATAACTTTATTGCTTTAGCGCCTAAACAAGCTGAGAAATTAGGTTTCCAAGAGCATGATGTGGTAACTGTTAAAGGGGAGAATGGCTATTCGGTAGATGTACCAGTATTAATTCAACCAGGTCAAGCGATGGGAACCGCTTCTATTGCCTTAGGTTATGGAAGAACGAAAGCGGGTAAGGCTGGAAATAATGTAGGAAAAAATGCATTCCCATTCTTAAACTTTACAAACGGAACATTGAGTTTTGCTACGACAGCTAAATTGTCGGGTACAGGTTCTCGTGAAGTTTTAGCACAAACACAAACTCACTACTCTTTCGAAGGTAGAAATATTATTCGTGAGGCTACTTTCCAAGATTATTTGAAAGATCCTAAAGCGGGTTCTGGTAATCACCATAAACATAAAGTTTACGATTTATGGACTACCGATAAGCACGAAATGTTAGGTAACAACTGGGTAATGGCAATCGATTTGAATGCTTGTACTGGTTGTGGAGCTTGTATCGTTGCTTGTAATGTGGAAAATAATATTCCAGTGGTAGGTAAGGATGAAGTTCGTAAACGTCGTGAAATGCACTGGTTACGTATCGATAGATACTATAGCTATGATCAAGAGCCTACTGCGAATGCAAGTGCTGATCATGGTGCTCATGGAGGTTCTTCAGCTGTAACAAAGGAGAAAGAAATTGCGCATTTGGAAGAAAACCAAATGAACAGTGTATCAGTAGTTCACCAACCTATGTTGTGTCAACACTGTGATCACGCTCCTTGTGAAACTGTTTGCCCGGTATTAGCTACAGTACACTCTTCAGATGGTTTGAACCACATGGCTTATAACCGTTGTGTAGGTACTCGTTACTGTGCAAATAACTGTCCATACAAAGTGCGTCGTTTCAACTGGTTTAACTACTGGAATGATTCTCGTTTCGATAACTACTTGAATAATGAATTTACGCAATTAGTATTAAATCCAGATGTTACTACACGTTCTCGTGGGGTAATGGAGAAATGCTCGATGTGTATTCAACGTATCCAAGCTGGTAAATTAGAAGCTAAAATGGAGAAACGTGCATTGAAAGATGGCGACATCCAAATGGCATGTCAACAAGCTTGTTCTGCAGGTGCTATCATCTTCGGAGATAAAAATGATCCGAATTCGGAAGTATCTAAAGCATTACGTAGCGATCGTACCTACTATGTATTAGAGGAGATCAATGTAGAACCAGGTATTGGTTACATGACGAAGATTAGAAATATAGATTCAGAAACAAAAGAAGTGCACGCTTAGGCCTTACTTACATCATTATAAATTATGTCAGGACATAACGAATCAATTTTAAGAGAACCATTAATTACCGGAAAAGATATTACGTATGCTCAGATTACGGAAGAAATCTTAAACCCGGTAGAAAACAAGCCTAATAAGGCTTGGTGGATTGGCTTCATTCTTTCCCTTTGTGGAGCTGGGCTTTGGGTAGTAGCAGTTGGGTATACCTTCTGGTTTGGTATCGGAGCTTGGGGATTAAATAAAACAGTAGGTTGGGCTTGGGATATCACCGGTTTCGTATGGTGGGTTGGTATTGGTCACGCGGGAACACTTATTTCAGCGGTATTATTACTCTTCCGTCAGAACTGGCGTAACTCCATTAACCGTTCTGCAGAGGCGATGACTATTTTCGCCGTTATCTGTGCCGCTACTTATGTAGTTTCACACATGGGTCGTCCTTGGTTAGCTTACTGGGTACTTCCTTTACCAAATCAATTTGGATCCCTTTGGGTTAACTTTAACTCGCCTTTAGTTTGGGATATGTTTGCGATCTCTACATATTTCTCTGTATCCTTATTATTCTGGTATACAGGTTTATTACCTGATATTGCTACCATCCGTGATAGAGCTACTGGCTTACGTAAAAAAGTATATACTGTATTATCATTCGGTTGGGCAGGAAATGTTAAAACTTGGCAAAGATTTGAAGCGGTGTCTTTAATCTTAGCAGGTATTTCCACCCCACTTGTACTTTCGGTACACACCATTGTATCTACCGACTTTGCTACCTCGGTAATTCCAGGTTGGCATACGACAATCTTCCCTCCATATTTCGTGGCAGGTGCGATTTTCTCTGGTTTTGCGATGGTATTAACCTTATTATTAGTTGTGCGTAAAGTGTTAGGTTTAGAAAACTATATCACGATGTTCCACATTGAATCGATGAACAAAATTATCATCGTTACAGGATCTATTGTAGGTGTGGCTTATTTAACTGAGTTCTTTATTGCATGGTATTCGGGTGTTGAGTATGAGCAATATGCTTTCATCAACCGTGCTACTGGTCCTTACTGGTGGGCATATTGGATGATGATGACATGTAATGTGATTTCTCCACAATTATTATGGTTCAAAAAAATCCGTACGAGTATTGCTGCAACTTGGATCTTATCCATTGTTGTAAACATCGGGATGTGGTTTGAGCGTTTCGTAATTATTGTTACTTCCCTACACCGTGATTATTTACCATCCAGTTGGGTAATGTTTTATCCTACTTGGGTAGACGTGGGTATCTTCGTTGGTTCAATTGGGGTATTCTTCACTTTATTCTTATTATTCTTAAGAGCCTTACCTTCAATTGCTATCGCTGAGGTTAAGTTATTGTTGAAGACTGCGAGTGAGCAATCGAAATTAGAATTAATTAAAGAAGGTCATTTAGATAAAGAACAAGTTGCTGAATACGTTGAGTCTTTAGATAAGTTTGATAGTGTTAAACAAGAAGATTACAGAAAAATATAACCATGAGTAATATCAAATATATTTTAGGCAGTTTCGGTGATCCTGATGAGATGATGCATGGCATCGAAAAATTGCAGGAGAATAACATCGCTATTCATGATGTATATACTCCTATGCCTATCCACGGAATTGAAGCGAAATTGGGTGTAAAGAGATCAAGATTAGATGTGGCTGCTTTCTTTTTCGGAATCACAGGTACCATTACCATGTTAACTGGAGTTTACTTAGCCACTGTAGTGGATTGGAAAGTAAACGTGGGTGGTAAAACTCACTTTGCATTGCCGGATTTTATTCCAATTACATTTGAGTTAACGATTTTATTTTGTGCTTTCGGATTAGTTGGATCTTATTATGCCTCGACGCATTTATTTCCAGGTAGAGCTCCAAGAGTAATGGATTTAAGAGCTACAGATGATCGTTTTATCATTGCTATTGATGCAAAACAAAATACGGATCATACCAAAATTGATGAATTATTAAAAGGTGCAGGCGCTTTAGAAGTGAAGTACAATGAAAGGAAGTATGTTAGCTATGAATAAGAAGAATATAGTTTTCAGTGCAGCGATTGCACTTGCCTCAGTGGCATTGCTTTCTGCTTGTAGAAATAATAAGAGTACAGGTTTAGAGTATGCTCGTAACATGTACGATCCGATTGCTTACAATCAAGATCAGCCAAATAAAAATTTTGCTAATGGGGCTACTTCTCAAACGCCACCTGCTAATACAACACCTGTAGGTTTTGTGCGCTTTGAGTATGCTAATACACCAGAAGGTTTAGCGGCTGCTTCAGCATCTTTAGTGAATCCATTAGATACCTCTGAGACCAATTTGGCTCAAGGTAAACATTACTACGAAGTTTTCTGTGGTAACTGTCATGGAGCTAAAGGGGATGGTCAAGGTCCAATCACCTTATTAGAAAAGGGAATTACTGCTCCGGCTTTCTATGGAGAAGGTAGAGAATCATCACGTGGAGGATTAATGAGTGAATTACCAGCAGGTAGAATTTACCATACCATTTATTATGGTTACAATGCAATGGGTCCTCACAATTCTCTTTTAACACCAGATGAGCGTTGGAAAGTGGTGATGTATGTTCAACAATTACAAAAAACTAAATAGAAAAGCAGATATAAATGGGAACTCATCATTATAATTTATCAGAACAATTTGAGTTTACAGGTAAGGTAAAAATGCTTAGTATTATCGGTATTGTTATCGGTATTGCTACCATTGCCTATGGATTTATGAGCGGTGCGCATGAGCGTACTTTCGCTAACCTGTTACTTATGGCATATTATTTTGCTTGTGTATGTATGTCGGCCGCTTTCTTTTTAGCAGTTCAGTATGTAGCTCAAGCAGGTTGGTCTGCGTCAATTTTACGTGTACCTCAAGCAATGGCAAGTACTTTGCCAATTGCTGTAGTTATTTTAATTGCAGTAGTAGGCTTAGGGATTTATTCACACAATTTGTATCACCATTGGACAGAAGCAGGTTTGACAGATCCTAATTCTCCAAACTATGATAAACTCATAGCTGGAAAATCAGCATTCTTAAATGTGCCTTTCTTTATGGCCAGACAAGTAATCTTCTTAGGTGTATATAGCATTTTTGCGATGTTATTTGCGAAGTTATCTTACAAAGAAGATTTAGAAGGTGGATTGAATTCATATCGTAAATCATTTAAATACGCTTGTGTATTCTTAGTAATCTACGGTTTTACACAACCTATCTTCGCATTTGATACCATCATGTCTTTAGAGGCTCATTGGTTCTCTACGATGTTTGGTTGGTATAACTTTGCTGCGATGTGGGTAAGTTCATTAGCTGCAATTGCAGTTATCCTTATCTTATTGAAAAAAGCAGGCTATATGAAGTGGGTGAATAATAGCCACTTACACAACTTAGGTCAGTTTATTTTTGGTTTCTCTATTTTCTGGACTTATGTGTGGTTTTCTCAATTCTTATTAATTTATTATGCGAATATGTCGGAAGAGACAGTGTACTTCCACAAACGTTTTAATAACTATGAGTTTTGGTTTTATTTAAACTTAGTATTGAATTTCTTAACGCCTCTTTTATTATTAATGGATAGAGACAATAAGAGAAGTGAGAATATATTATTAACGGTTTCAATTATTGTATTGGTTGGTCACTGGGTAGATTACTATCAAATGATTATGCCAGGGGTATTTGAATTTGGCCCTGAAAGTGGAAGTGGATTTGGTTTATTAGAAATAGGAACTGCTATTGGTTTCGTAGGAATCTTTACCTTTGCGGTATTAAGTGCATTAAGTAAAAAAGCTTTGGTTCCTAAAAATCATCCTTTCTTAGCTGAAAGTTTAAATCACCATTTATAGTAGAGGAATTAAACACAATAAATTAATATAAAAGTACATTGTACTAGGTTTAAGAAAATGAGTTTAAAAAGAATAATAAGTAATAAAACAATGGCAGCTTTAGCAGTTTTGATGACTGCTTTTACAAGCACCACCACTTTCGCACAAGAGGCTGCAGCTTCTGGTATGGCAAAGCCTGTGGATATGAATCCTATTTATAAAACCACTACGTTCTATGTTTTACTGTTTCTGCTTTTATGTTTATTCATAGCCATTGTTGGAAAAGCTTTAAAAGTATATGAGTTAACGAGAGAAACTGAAGGTAAAGTTTCAGCAATTAATTGGAATAAGATAAATGCTATTTTATTTGCTCTTTTCTTAGTTGTTGGTTTATACGGTGTATATTGGGAGTTTACAGTGCATGGTAACATGATTTTACCTGAGGCGGCTTCTGAGCATGGAAAGCGTATTGATCAAATGTTTATGGTGACGTTAATTTTAACAACTATCGTATTCGTATTAACACACATTGTACTTTTCGCATTTGCTTACATCTATAAATTTGATGCTAAGAGAAAAGCTTACTACTATCCACATAACAATACCTTAGAGCGTATCTGGACAATTATTCCAGCTTTCGTATTAACTATTTTAGTATTGATGGGTTTCTTAACTTGGAGATCTATCTTCTATAAAATTGAGGATCCAAATAATAAGCCTATCAGCATTGAAGTTACTTCTTCTCAATTTCAATGGGATATCCGTTATCCAGGAGCTGATGGTGTAGTAGGTAAGAAAAATTATAAATTGGTTTCTAGTATTAACAATATTGGGGTTGATTTTAACGATAAAAACAGTTTAGATGATCAAATCGCTGATGAAATTGTTATCCCGGTGAACAAACCAGTTAGATTTACTTTACATAGTAAAGATGTAATTCACAGTTTCTATTTGCCTCACTTTAGAGTGCAATTGAATACTGTACCAGGTATGGCTACATATTTTGAGTTTACACCAACCATCACGACTACAGAGATGAAGGCTAAAACGAATGATCCTAACTTTAATTACATCTTATTGTGTGCTAAAATCTGTGGTACTAACCACTATAACATGCAAAGAACGGTACGTGTTGTATCTGAACAAGAATATAAAGAATGGGTGGCTCAACAAGAAACCTATTTAACAGATGACTTGAGAAAGGCATTTAACTTACCTATTCCAGCAGCAACTACTCCTGCAGTTGCTGCTGATACAGCGAAAACCAATCAAATTGCATTAAATAATTAATTATAGACAAAACTAATTATGTCAACTATATCAATACACGATACAAATCACGATAACCATGGACATGATGCACATGGGCATCACCATGAAACGTTCCTAAGTAAGTATGTGTTTAGTATGGATCATAAAATGATCGCCAAGCAGTTCTTAATTACTGGTATTATCATGGCGGTTATTGCGATGATCTTGTCGATCTTATTCCGTATTCAATTGGCTTGGCCAGATAAATCTTTCCCTTTATTGGAGACTTTTTTAGGTCATTGGGCTGAGGGCGGTCGTATTAAGCCTGACTTTTATTTATCATTGGTTACCATTCACGGTACCATCATGGTATTCTTTGTATTAACAGCTGGTTTAAGTGGTACTTTCTCTAACTTGTTAATTCCTTTGCAAATTGGTGCAAGAGATATGGCTTCGCCATTCTTAAATATGTTATCCTACTGGTTCTTCTTTGTGGCTTGTGTGATCATGATGAGTTCTTTCTTCGTTCAAACAGGTCCAGCAAGTGCGGGTTGGACAATTTATCCTCCTTTATCAGCAGTGCCTAAAGCGATTCCTGGTTCTGAATTAGGTATGACTTTATGGTTAACCTCAATGGTATTATTCGTAGCTTCTTCCTTAATGGGTGGTATTAACTACGTAAGTACAATTTTGAACATGCGTACTAAAGGGATGGATTTATGGAAAATGCCATTAACAATTTGGGCATTCTTCCTAACAGCTATCTTAGGTATATTATCATTCCCTGTATTAGTTGCAGGTGTTGTTTTATTAATATTTGACCGTAGTGTTGGAACGAGTTTCTATTTATCAGATTTAGTATTCGGTACTGATATTTTACCAAATGAGGGTGGTTCGCCAATTTTATGGCAACACTTATTCTGGTTCCTAGGTCACCCAGAGGTATATATTGTAATTATGCCTGCGATGGGTATTTCATCTGAGATTATTTCTGTAAACTCAAGAAAACCTATTTTTGGTTATCATGCGATGATTTACTCGTTAATCGGGATTACCATTTTATCATTTATCGTATGGGGTCACCATATGTTTGTGACAGGTATGAATCCTTGGTTAGGGGGGGTATTTATGATCACTACCTTAATTATTGCGGTGCCTTCGGCAGTAAAAACATTTAACTGGTTGGCTACTTTATGGCGAGGTAATATCCGTTTTACTCCAGCGATGTTATTTGCTATCGGGATGGTTTCTTTCTTTATCTCGGGCGGTTTAACTGGTATCTGGTTAGGTAATGCATCTTTAGATATTAACTTACACGATACTTATTTTGTGGTTGCCCACTTCCACTTAGTAATGGGTTCAGCTGCAATCTTTGGTATGTTGGCTGGGGTTTACCACTGGTTCCCTAGAATGTACGGACGTCAGATGGATGCTAAATTAGGTTTCTTACACTTCTGGATTACTTTCATTTGTGCATATTTAGTATTCTTCCCATTACACTTCTTAGGATTAGATGGGGTTCCACGTCGTTATTATGCATTTACAGAGTTTGAGTTTATGCACAAGTGGATTACTGTTAACGTATTAGTTACCTGGGCTGCAATTATTGCATCTTTAGCTCAAGTAGCATTTTTATTCAACTTCTTCTATTCTATTTTTAAAGGTAAAAAGTCGGAACAAAATCCTTGGCAAGCTAATACTTTAGAATGGACTGCTCCTGTTGAGCGCATCCATGGTAACTGGCCAGGAGAAATTCCTTCGGTTTATCGTTGGCCTTACGATTATAGTAAGCCTGGTTCGGAAGAAGATTTTATTCCTCAAACTACGCCTTTCTCTCAAACCATGAGCTCTAACTTACCTCATGACTTTGAAGGTGATGCTGAGGCAGAAGAAATTCAAAGACAATGGGAAGCTCAAAATAAGAGCAACTCAACAACAGCAGAATAATTAAATAATTGCTGGCATTGTCCTGAGGTATCTGCTGAAACATAAATTTCATCAGATACCTCTTTTTTTAAGCGTTCACTAAGAAATGTATACAAAAGCTGAACAAAGGTTTATCCGGGTAAATTTAATTTCCATCATTTTAACTTTGATGGTGATTTTGGCGGGAGGTATCGTGCGGAGTACAGGCTCAGGCATGGGTTGTCCGGATTGGCCAAAGTGTTTTGACCAGTATATACCTCCAACGCATGTTTCCCAACTACCACCGGATTATCAAGAAAAGTTTGTGGCTAAGCGCTTGCAGAAGAATGAACGCTTTGCTAATTTTTTAGAATCGGTTGGGAGAGTGGAGTTAGCGGATGCTTTACGTCATGATAAAAGTATTGCTGAACCTGAACCCTTTAATGCAGCTAAAACCTGGACTGAATATGTAAATAGACTATGTGGGGTTGCCTTAGGGATTTCTTTAATATTTACGGCTATTTATTCAGCAGTTTATCGCAAGAAGGCTCCACGGTTATTTATCCTGAGTATTTTAAATATATTTTTTGTAGGCTATCAGGGTTGGTTAGGTTCGATTGTAGTGTCCACTAATTTGACACAATGGGTAATTACCGTACACATGTTGTTAGCTGTATTGATATTGGGGGTAGTTATTTATACTTATCACTATGCTAAATATTTAAATACGCCGGATACAGTGATTATGTATAAGGTATCTTGGCTAAAGTGGTTTTTATTTTTTACCCTCGCAGTAAATATATTTCAAATTGTTATGGGTACAGAAGTACGCGAAGAGATTGATATGATTGCTAAGGAACTTGCCTACAATTTTAAAAATACTTGGGTAGCTAAATTAGGAGAGAACTTTTTATATCATCGGGATTTAGCTATCTTTTTAAGCGTGTGCTGTGTGATTGTTTACAAGATGGTAGTGGACAGGTTTAATGGTAAAGCAGCCCCTTTGCGGTTTGCTAAGACTATGATTTATATTTTGATGGTACAAGTGTTAAGTGGGGTAGTTTTAAGCTACCTAAGTTTACCACCAGTGGCCCAAGTTATACATCTTTTATTTTCGATGATTTTATTTGGGATACAGTATTATTTGTTTTTATTAGTTTATCGCGCTCAAACATACGCAGCAAAAAATATATAAGTGAAAAGTTTTTTATCCGATTTATCTAAGCTCATTAAATTTCGATTAACCTTTCTGGTTGTATTTTCGGCGT
Organism: Pedobacter sp.; assembly: GCA_004211595.1. Lineage (GTDB taxonomy): Bacteria > Bacteroidota > Bacteroidia > Sphingobacteriales > Sphingobacteriaceae > Pedobacter. Next base: position 160,437 of record SEDO01000004.1, on the reverse strand, counting down.
CTATTACTTTTTTAATAGGCCAGAAGATTCAAATTTCCAGAGGTGTTATCGATACTATTAATTGGGAAAACTGGGTAATCCTCATTATTGGTGGATTTTTAGTTACTGGTTCGGCCAATTGTTTCAATGAAATTATTGAGAAGGATCTTGATAAATTGATGAATCGTACGAAAGACAGACCTATGCCTGCTGGTAGAATGACTACAGGTCAAGGTTTGGTTTTAGGACTATTAATGGGAATTTTAGGAACTGTGATTTTAAGAAAGTTGAATTTGGAGACTGGCTTGATTTCTGTATTTTCTATTTTGCTGTATGCCTTTGCTTACACCCCTTTAAAGCGGAAATCACCTATCGCTGTGTTTGTAGGGGCTATACCTGGAGCTTTACCTCCCCTTATTGGGTATTTAGCTGCATTAGGGGATACCACTATTTTCGTAAAAGCTGATTACCAGATTGCGGGAATTTTATTTTTAGTACAGTTTGTATGGCAGTTTCCACATTTTTGGTCAATTGCTTGGGTATTGGATGAAGATTATAAAAAAGCCGGTTTTAGATTGTTACCGACAAAGAAAACGGATAAGTTTAGCGCGGTAATTATTTTTATAAGTACGTTGCTTTTAATTCCTGTAAGTTTATTTCCTACTTTTTATGGCTTTGGAGGAATGTATATTGCAGGCGCCTCTGTAATTTTAGGGTTATTGTTTAGTTGGTATGCTTTTACCTTAATGAAAACCTTAAGTTTAGAAGCGGCTCGTAAAGTCATGTTTTGTTCGTTTTATTATTTGCCCTTAGTGCAACTAATATTATTATTTAATTTAACTATTTAGGATGGATATGATGGTGAATCAGGAAGAAAATGTAGTGAATTACAAACCCCAGAAGTTTATCATCTGGCTTTTTGTGGTTTCATCTACCATTATGTTTGGAGGCTGGACCAGTTATTACATAGTGTTTTCAGCTTCTAAAGGAAAAGGGCATGGTTTAGTATTGCCCGATATGTTTATGTACAGTACCTTGGTTTTAATACTAAGTAGTGTTACTATGTTTTTAGCGGCTAGAGCATTAAAATCGGGGGATACAGCTAAACATAAGATATTTTTATGGCTTACCTTTGCTTTAGGCTTAGGCTTTGGAATTATGCAGTTTCAGGCTTGGACAGCTTTATTTCAAAGTGGGGCGGTTATTATCAATAATAATGCTGCTATTTCAATGATTTATATCGTTTCAGGCTTTCACTTGGTACACATTGTAGCAGGCTTAGCTTTGATTATAAGTTGCTTAATTGGGGCTTATAGAAATGTGGCCAGTCAAAAAGCCATATTCAGACAAGAAATTGCTTCTATTTTTTGGCATTTTCTAGATATTTTATGGATATATCTATATGTTTTTTTACTTTTGAAAAGTTAGAATTTTTAACAAACTATAATACGATTACTAAATGGAATCTTTGTCGAAATTAGATCGAATTAAAAACAATGCCTGGGCAGGCGGAACATCTCCTTGGAATATAGAGTATGGGAAATTGATGATGTGGTTTTTCCTTCTATCAGATGCCTTTACTTTTTCATCTTTATTGGTTTACTATGGAGCACAACGCTTCACTAAATTTTCTTGGCCAGACCCAGATTTAGTATTTCAATCTATTCCAGGTATAGCAGATCATGGCTATCCATTAGTCTTCGTAGGTATCATGACCTTTATTTTAATCATGAGTTCTGTAACGATGGTATTAGCAGTAGATGCTGGAAATAGAGGAAAAAAGAAAGAAGTAATGTGGTGGATGATTGCTACTATTATTGGAGGTTTTGTATTCTTAGGCTGTCAAGCTATTGAGTGGACTCACTTACACCATGCAGGATTCTGGTGGGGAGCTATTCCTTCTGTAGAGAATTTACCGCAGTATTTTGAAGGAGAAGTGTCTGCTGTAGCAGCTCAACAATTTGCCAATCTTTTCTTCACCATTACTGGTTTCCACGGTTTCCACGTATTTTCAGGGGTGGTAATTAATATCATTATCCTATTAATGGTTATCAATGGAGTGTTTGAAAGAAGAGGCCATTATTTAATGGTTGAAAAAGTTGGTTTATACTGGCACTTTGTAGATTTAGTTTGGGTATTTGTATTTACCTTCTTCTATTTAGTTTAATTATTCGCTTATAAATATTTAATATAAAGAAATGGCTAATCAGCACGACGTACATAATGAAGCACATGGGCATGAGCACCATGGTTTAGATAAGAAAAAGATATGGTCTGTTTTTGGGATCTTATTATTCTTAACCGTAATCGAGTTTATCATTGCACTTTGGATAATTCCTAAAGGTTATATGTCTCACTCGGTAGGAGTTTATATTTATATCATTTTAACCTTAATGAAAGCTTATTATATTGTGGCTTACTTTATGCACTTGAAGTATGAAAAACTGGGGCTACAACTGGTACTCTCGCTTTCTTTTATTTTTATAATTTATTTCATCGTGTTATTACTAATTGAAGGTGATTATTTACGTGACCATATGTTTTCATAAACATGCCAAATTATAATATAAAAAAAATCTTAATCCTGGTCACCATTTTAGCGGTACCAGGATTTTTGTATTATTTACTTCAGGACCAAGGTAAAAACAGGTACAAGCCTTTACCTTTTTTTGGGCCTAAAGAAGTCGCCACTACCTTTCATTATCAACGGGGACAAAAAATCCCAGATACAATTTATCATCAGCTTCCTGAATTTGAATTTACAAACCAAGATGCTCAACCTGTGAAGGTTTCAGATTGGAAGGGTAAAATTTTGATTTTGCATTTATTTGATGCGAGCCATACAGGTGTAGCAATGGATAAATCGCTGAAAGCACAAAAGAAGCTTAGTACCTTATATACTAAAAATGTTTTGCTTCGGTTTGCGAGTATAAATGTTAATGAAAGTTATACTCCTGAAGCCTTAAAAAAGCTTTCTGTGGCCGAAGGTTTTGATTTAAAGCAATGGCATATATTGCAAGCTGATACAGCCAAATTGTTTCCGTATTTAAAAGAGTCTTTGTATTTAGATGCCTTGTTAGACTCTGCAAGCCAAGCTTATACCTATAGCAATTTATTTGTTTTAGTTGATTCCCATGCACGTATTAGAGGTTATTATGAAGCTAGTAATAACGAAGCTTTATCTAAATTAGATGATGAGATTAAAGTGTTAATTGCAGAGGAATTGAGAAACACTAAAGATGGTCGTTAAATCAATATAATATTTTAATTCAGTGACAGACTGAATGTATATACATACAAACATGAATAATACTCCTGAAAATAATTTAAGTGCACATACTGGCGCGGATATCGAACAAAAATATAAGAAATGGATAGTATTATTATCGATTGCTATTCCATTGGTTGTAGCGCTCTTATTTGGTGTGAATTTGCGAAGACTGGGCTATGATGTAGAACCTTTAAGTTTTCTACCTCCCATTTATGCTAGTATTAACGGGTTTACAGCTATATTATTGGTGGCAGCCATTATCGCTGTTAAAAATGGACGGTTAGTATTACATGAGCGTTTGATGAAATTAGCTATATTATGTTCTGTATTATTTTTGGGAATGTATGTGGCTTACCACATGACTTCTGACTCCACTCCATATGGTGGAACAGGAACCATTCGTTACATTTATTTCTTCATTTTAATTACACATATTGTATTATCTATTCTAATTATTCCTTTGGTATTAATTACCTATGTGAGAGCTTTGGCTCAACGATTTGATAGACACCGTAGGATTGCAAAAATTACTTTTCCGATTTGGTTATATGTTGCGGTGACGGGGGTTATCGTATATATCATGATTTCTCCATATTATGTACATTAACTGACGCATAGATGCTCATATTATTATGACATACTTTTCGTTATTTTGATTTTAGAAATGCTTAATTTTGTAGGTATTATGAAAAAGGCCCTATTATTATTTTCGTTAGTATTTGCCTTGGCGATGACTCCTGAAAGTCCGGCTATGGCTCAATGTTCTATGTGTACTATTAATGCAGAACAGGGTACTCAAAATGGAAATACCCAAGGAAAGGGTTTGAATGATGGGGTACTTTATTTATTAGCTTTACCCTATTTAATGATTGCGGGAGTAGGCATTATTTGGTATAGAAGCTACAAAAAGAAACTAGACTCACAATCGGTGTCTCGTTTATGATCGAAAAATCTCCATTAAAAACTGCAGCAGCATCACCTCCTAACAATCTTAGTCCAGTTTCAAAAGTTGCAGCTGTTATTTCATCTAAGTGCCCTGCTTGTAGGAAGGGGGATATTTTTACAGGAACTCTTTATGGGTTAAATGTACAACGCACACTGGAACATTGTAGCGTATGTGGTCAACGGTATGAAATAGAACCAGGTTATTTTTATGCGGCCATGTACGTGAGTTATGCGATGAATATGGCAGAAATGATTACAACGGGGTTTCTTACCTATATTTTATCTGGTGGTAGAATAGATTTTGACTTTTTATGGGTGTATGTCGGTACTATTGTAGCAGTATCGGTTATATTATCTCCGTTTAATTATCGTTATTCTAGGGTATTATTATTACATTACTTGTCCCCTAAAATTAAATATAAAGGCCAACCGATAAAATAAACATGGGTTATGTTAAAAGCTTCTACACTAGCGTTTCTGAAACTTATTGCTAAAAACAATAATCGAGAATGGTTTAATGCCAATAAGGCACTTTATGAGGCGGCTAAATTGGATATATATTCCTTTATAGAGACTTTACTACCAATATTTTCAGGTATTGACCCTCATTTATCATCAGAAGCATCTCCGAAGAAAATTTTGATGAGGATATACCGGGATGTACGATTTAGTAAAAATAAAGACCCTTATAAGTTGAATTATGGATTAGCCTTTGATGTTCGCAATTATGGGCCTCGTACACCGAGCTATTATATTCACATTGCTCCAGGGAATTGTTTTATGGGTATAGGCTTTTGGCAACCTGAAGCCGAGGTATTGAAGCAGGTGCGTGAAGAGATTGATTATAATGCAGATAAATTTTTAAGTATAATAAATGCTCCAGAATTTAAGCAGTTCTTTAGCCTGAGCCAAGAAGACAAATTAAAAACAGCCCCGAAGGGTTATGAAAAGGATCATAGTTTAATTGAATATTTACGATTAAAAAGCTTTATTGCTATAATGCCAATAGCGGAGACTGAATTTTTAAATGAGGCCATCGTGGAAAAGTTGAAAACTGCATTTCAAAACATACAACCCTTTGTGCTATTTTTGAGAGACGCTACACAAATTGACCAATAACATAAACAAATGCACATGAAACACTTATTTTTTGCCGGGTTTATAGCCCTCTTATTTAGTTCTTGCGTGGTACTATCGCCTAAGAAATATAAATCTTTACTTGCCAAGCAAGATTCATTAGCAATGGGTTGGAAGGATGCTCAACGGGATGGAGATAATTTAAGCAAGTTAATCACTGACCTGAGAAGAGATACCGCTCGTTTACATGCTGATTTAAATGAATATCAAGAACGTTATGCAGAGATGGAGGGTAATTACTTAAAGTTGAGAAATAATTCTTCTCAAGAGATTAATAAGTTGTCTGGTAATGTCAATCAATTAGCGGAGGATTTAAAAAAGCGTGAGCAACGATTAAAAGAAGTAGAGGAAATTTTGCGTAAGCGGGATGAGGCAAGCAATCAGTTGAAAACTAAATTGCAACAAGCCTTGTTAGGGTTTACAAAAAGTGGACTTTCGGTAGAAATGAAAAACGGCAAAGTGTATGTTTCTTTAACCGATAAGTTGTTATTTCCTTCGGGGAGTATCATCATTGATGAAAATGGTAAGCGGGCTTTAACTGAATTAGCTAAAGTATTGAAACAGCAAACGGATATCAATATTGCAGTAGAAGGGCATACGGATTCACAAAAGATTGTGAACCTAGGACAGATTAAAGATAATTGGGATTTAAGTGTTTTGAGAGCTACTTCTGTGGTACGTTTTTTAACAGTTGATCAGAATTTAGAATCAGTTAGAACTACGGCTACGGGTAAAGGTGAATTTCAACCATTAGCTTCTAATACCACAGCAGAGGGTAGAAGTAAAAACCGCAGAATTGAAATTGTATTAAGTCCGAAATTGGATGAGTTATATGATTTGATTAAAAACTAAGGACCCTCTAATAAAAGTTACGGATCCTATTAAAATCGAGATTCTATTAAAAAGGACTTTGGAACTCCTCAAATAAGGGGAGTTTCAAATCTTTTTCTGAAATTAAAAAGCTCTTAGGATCTAAATAATCAGCCCAGGGTAGTGCCAAGCTTGGATCGTTCCAAATAACACCAACTTCAGCTTCCTTATCATAATAGCTACTCACTTTATATTGAAAGATGGTATGCTCGGCTAAGGTTAAAAAGCCGTGTAAGAAGCCTGTTGGTATATATAATTGTAAATGATTTTCGCCACTTAATTCTATTGCAAAATGTTGCCCATAGGTGGCTGAATTTTTACGAATGTCTATTGCAATATCCAGTACTTTTCCTTGTACCACTCTTACTAATTTAGCTTGCGCAGAAGGTGCTTTTTGAGCATGTAACCCGCGAAGTGTTCCGATTTGAGAATAACTTTGGTTATCCTGCACAAAGTTTACCTCAATACCCATTGCTTCGAATTGTCGGGCTTGGTAACTTTCATAAAAATAACCTCTATTATCCGACCACAGTTTAGGTTCTAGGACAAATAAATCTGGAATGGGGGTGGATATAAATTGCATATTATCCTACGATTTCCATAAGTGTTCTGTAAGCTATTGCTTTCTCTCCAAATTTAGCAGCTGTTTGGGCTTGCAGGGCAGGGGCATATACCGTTTGGTATTCATCATAGTTGGCTTTGGAGGCTACCTCATATTGCATACAAAAGGTAAATCCTTCGTTAGGTGAATCCAATACCTTTAAGATACGGAAGTTTTCGAACAAGCCTACTGCCATAACCTCTGGGATATGGGAAGTTTGCATCCAATTTAACCATTCTTCGGCTATGGATTCTTCAACAAATACAGTTACATTATATAATAGCATATACAAAGGTAATTAAAATTTTAATTGCCTTGGAGCTTTCTGAATTGGGGTAAACTGGGTTATAAGCATTTGAGTATTTTAATTGTTACGACAAAGTCTTAACATTCCTGTTCAAAATCAGTTATTAGAAATGTATTTTTGTAAATTGTGGAACAATAAAATGTTTATGATGAAGTTGAGGAGCTATCTGCTATTTTTTATAATGATTTTGCTTTGGTCTTGTCAAAAAGATCAAAAGGCGGAGGTTATACCTGTGAATAACTTCTTTAAGACACAAGATTTGACAGGGTATCGCATATCGCCTGATGGGAAAAGCCTCTCTTATTTAAAACTTCAAGATAAAAAGCAAAACCTTTTTGTAGAAAATATAGCGTCTGGAGAAGTCGTTCAGCTTACGCATGTAAGTGAAAAAAATATTGGTTTTTATTCATGGGTAAGTGATAATGAATTAATTTATTATAAAGAGAAAGACGGACAAAATAAAAAATCTGACTTATTCATCATTGATAAAGAAGGTAAAAATGAACGTCAAATTAATACAGATGACAATGCTCGTTTGAGGATTTTAGAAGAGAATTTAATAGATAATAAATACCTTTTAGTTTTATCTAACAAAAGAGATTCCACCGTTTCCGATGTGTATCGCTTAAATGTCCGGGATGGGAAGATGCAAATGGTTACGCAGAATCCGGGTAAGATAGCAGGCTGGATGACAGATAGTAAGGGCAAATTACGCTTATCGGTAGTGAATGATGGGGTTAAGCAAACTATACAATCGAGACTGAATGAGAATGAGCCCTTCCGTTCTGTATTATCGATAGATTTTAAAACCACCTTTAACCCAATTGCTTTCTCTGAAACAAATCCTCAACATTTATATGCCATCTCCGATATAAATCGAGATAGACCTGCCTTGGTAGAAATTAATTGTATTACCGGGGAAGAAGTGAGGGTTTTATTTGCTTCCGATTCATTGACGGTAGTTGATGCTCAATATTCAAAGATAAAAGGTAGAATGGAATATGCAGTTTATGAGAGTTGGAAAAAACAAAAACACTATCTGAATGTAGAAGCTGAAAATTTTTATAGTAAGCTAGATCAATTATTGCCTAATACGGAGTATCGGATATTTTCTCAAGACAATACAGAAACTTTATTTTTGATTAGAACTTTTACAGATAAAAACCCTGGTTCTTATTATTTATATAATGCCATTAGTAATACAATTCGCAAACTAAGTGATTTAAATGCTTCTATTGAAGAGCGCTTAATGAGTCCCATGAAGCCTGTACAATTTAATGCCCGCGATGGTATTCAAATAAATGGCTATTTAACCATCCCTAATAATAGTAGCGGTAAAAACCTGCCTGTAGTTGTTTTTCCTCATAATGGCCCTGGGCAAAGAAATACATGGGGCTATAATGCGGAAGTACAATTTTTTGCTAGCAGAGGATATGCGGTATTTCAATTGAACTATAGAGGTTCCTCGGGTTATGGTAAAAACTTTTATGCCGCAGGATTTAAAGAGTGGAATGGAAAAGTTCAGGATGATATTGAAGATGGAGTAAAATGGTTAATTGAAAATAATTACGCCAATCCCGAAAAGATTGCGTTATATGGAAATGGTTTTGGAGGTTATTTAGCGATTAATGCAGCTATCCGAAATCCAAACTTATATCAAGCTGTAGCTTCCAATTCAGGAGTACTTAATTTATTCAATTATTTAAATACAATTCCACCCATATTCAGAGCAAATTTGCAGATGTATTACGAAATATTAGGTAATCCTGATACAGATGTAGATTATATGCGTCAGGCCTCTCCAGTATTTCATGCTGATAAAATAAATATGCCAGTATTTATTACGCAGAACACAAAAGAGCCTAGATTAAATAACAGTGATGCTATACGATTGGTGAAAGAGTTAAAGAAGAGGCAAATTGAAGTCACTTATTTTCAAAAGGAGGATGGAAGTTCGAGTGTCAGTAGGGAGGGTAACAGACAACAGTTATATGCCAGTTTAGAGCAATTTCTGAATCAACATTTAAATAAAAAATAAACGAGCTTAGAGGGGTTTTACAGCATGGCTAAGGAAAAGGACAACGGATACAGAAAGAATTTCTCGCTCATTGTGGCCTTCTTGGTACTAACCTCATTTGTATTTGTACTTTCCCTCATATTTGCTTTTAATTTTAGTAAAAAAAATGTAGAAAATGACTTTGTTTCGGCAAAGGCTAATGTATTAGAAGCCACTATAAGACCCTATAATGATTTTTTTCTAAATAAGATTCCCGAAATATCCTTCTATAATGGGTATTTAGATTCCGCTAGTGCTTCTCGCTTTATTGATTCCTTACAAAAGCAATATCCATTTGTATCTAAGGTTACTTTTTATGATACTGAAATTCGAAATGAACGGTATGAAGGGTATGGAATCAATGTGGGTGATTTTGCAATCGGCATGAAAAGCGTTTACCAATTTGGACCTGGTATTCCGGCTGATTCTGTTAAAATATTCGATGAGTTGGGAGGAAACTTTAAGTTGCGCTCTGGAGATTTTAGTACCCTATCTTTAAAATTGATTACTTTTATTCAAAAGTTAGATACAACGGCTGTGCCTAGTCAGGATGAGTTGTTTAGTAATTTCTCTAATGTACAACCCAACCATATTGATTATTTCAATATTCCGAGTTTTGAATTGCTCAAAACGTATAAACGGATGATAAATTCTAAACTTTCAACTAATCCAATTTATCAGCAAGACATGCTGTCCTTTGAATTAGATCAAAAAAAAGTGCCCATTGTAAATACTCATCCCAAATTGTATCAAAGCATTCGTATTGAACCCATATCATTTGATCCAATCGATGTGCCTGCAGATAATATGACCGGTGAGATAACTTTAGGAGGAGCATTTTCTGACTATAAATTATTTTTTATGTCCTCCAGAGATTTTCTTCAAAAGGAAGTTTATAGTTATTTTTTGCCATTAACTGCTATCGTATTTTTAATTTATAGTATGTTAATTGCTGTTGCTATATTAATTTATAGGAATTTGAATATCAACCAAAAGATGTACAAATTACAATATGATTTTTTAACCAATTTAACGCATGAGTTTAAAACACCTGTTTCGGTAATTAAAATTGCTGGTAATAATATCCGGAGTGCTGCCAGTTTAACCACAAGAGAACAGCAAATGTATGGGAAAATATTGGATGATGAAGCCGATAAATTAAACGGCCTAATGAATAAATTGCTAGCCTTTACCCAAATAGAAAATAAATCTATTACGCTGAATAAGGAGATGATAGATATGGCAGATTTCATAGAAACCACGATAGAGGTGCACCGATTAAAGCATCCAGATTTTGACTTCACCTATCATCTGGAAGGTTTCAAAACCTATGAAACTGATCCTGTTTTATTTGGGAGCCTGTTTGATAATTTAGCAGAGAATGCCTATAAGTATGCTAAAGAGGGTCATAAAAAATTACATATTGACGCCAGTTTACAAAAAGATAAGGTAGTTTTTATTTTTTCGGATGAAGGTATAGGTATACCTGCGGCGGAAATAGATAATATATTTAAGAAATTTTATCGTGTACAAAACCGGTATAATCAAAATGGAAGTGTAGGTTTAGGCCTAGCATTTTGTAAGGAATTGGTGCAATTGTTAGGTGGCGAAATATCCGTCAAAAGTCAATTGGATGTTGGCACCACCTTTAAAATCGTATTACCCTATATAAATAATTGAGTAAGCAATAAAAATAATGTTTAAATTTACATTAACACATAAATCCAAATATCATGTCTAAAGGAATTAAGATTTTAATAGTAGAAGATGATGAAAACCTCCGTTTTTTAGTTGTACATCGTCTACAGGCTGAGGGCTTTCAAGTATTAGAAACTTCAGATGGTCAACAGGCCATTGAGTTAATCTTAAATGAGAAACCCGAAATCGTATTATTAGATTGGATGCTTCCTGGAAAGGAAGGTTCGGAAGTTTGCGAAGAAGTTAGAAAAGCTGGATACGAGGGTTTAGTGATTATGATGACGGCAAAGGCACAAGATGTAGATAAAATCGATGCTTATAATTTTGGCGCTTCGGATTATGTGACTAAGCCATTTAACATGGATGTATTAGTTGCCATGTTAGATAGTAAAGTGAAGTTTTTACTAAATAATGAACGCTCAGAAATTCACCGTTTTGGGAATATGGAGCATCATCCAAATATTCATACCCTTTATCGCGAAGGAAAGAAGATAGAGCTAACCATATTAGAAAATAGAATTCTTTTATATTTTTTGAGAAACCCTAATAAGGTTATTAATAGAGATGAATTAATGTTGGTCGTATGGGGTTATAATTCAGAAGTGAATACCCGGACTTTAGATATGCACATTGTACGTTTACGCAAAAAGATTGAAGTTAATCCAGAAACCCCTCAGTTATTACAAACGGTAAGAGGGGTAGGCTACCGTTTTAATATTGCTGAATAAGGAACCTATATAAACGGCAAGGAATTACGATAAATTAGCTATCCAAACTAATACGAATTGTAAAATCAAAGTGCCGTCTAAGTAACCAAAGTAGAAATACTCGTTCCTTTCAATACGAGATTTAAATATGAGCCATGCTGTTGCGCCTAAACTTAGGGAAAGTGCGATAACAGTAGGGCTCATTTCTTTGCTAAAGCCTATTAATAAGATAAAGTAAGCTATTAATAGCGCTAAACAAAATTGCCAAGCTTTTTTCTCTCCCCACAATACTGGTAGGGTTTTTAATTCATAGAGTTTATCTTGATAAATATCTCGAATATCAAATGGGATAGTAATGGCGCAAATGAATAAAAAGCGTTTAGCCACTAATAAGATAGTTTCATTAAACGTTATAGGAAATCCATAGCGATGTTCTAATTCCAATATAGGCAATACCACACAAGAAACTGCCCATACAAACGCAATTAGAAAGAGTTTGATACCTGGTAAATTACGGAGTCCTATTTTCCGGTTGTTTAAGGTAAATAAAGGAACATTATAACCAAGGGCGATTAAACCAATAAAAACCATTAATATCTGTGCTGGAAACCCAAGATATAATAAGCCTAAAGGAATTAAGCAGAGCGCTGAAATTAAACTCATACTCCATAATAATCGCGTATGTGAATAAATCCAACGAACTCTCAACAAAGGTGATTTTTGAGGGTGTGTAGGTTTGCTGAGCAACATGCTCAAATTATAAATTAATAGGGTAGAACAGAACACAAAAGCCAATACATGGAATTCATGTTTGACACCTAACAATTGATAAGTTAACAGGGCTTGTGCAACTGCTCCTAGCGCAATGAACAGATTACTAAAAAGCAAGAAATTTAAGCCCGAGAGCAATGCCTTTTTAATCATATTGGGTGGCCTACTACAACTTATGTGCGAGCCAATTCAAATATAGTAATCTCTGGTAATATTCCAACGCGTCCTGGGTAGCCTAAAAATCCAAATCCGGTATTTACATAGAGTTGTTGATTCCCATTTTTGTATAAGCCTGCCCATTCTGGATAGATGTACTTTACAGGTGACCATTGGAAATCATCTAAACGCACGCCAAATTGCATACCATGAGTGTGACCCGAAAAAGTAGCATCAATACTTTGATATTTTGGTAATATTTCACCTCTCCAATGTGAAGGGTCATGTGATAATAGTAATTTCACTGGTAAATCATCTGTATTTTCAACGGCTTGATCTAAACGACCAATTTTAGGGAAACGACCCATTCCCCAGTTTTCAACACCTAAAACCCCAATTTCTTCTCCATCAACCTTTATCCGGCGATGTTCATTCATCAATAAATCATAACCGAGGTTTTTATGCGTTTTTAACATATCCTCAAAATTACGTTGACGAGCAGCAGAAGGGTTTTGACCAAAATGATAAAAGCCATAGTCATGATTACCTAATATAGAATAAACGCCAAGAGGAGCGTTAATTTTTGCAAAGATATCTTGATAATCCTTCATTTCAGAAGTCATATTGTTAACCAAATCTCCCGTAAAGAAAACCATTTCGGGCTTTTCTTTAAGAAGCATCTCCACACCGCCTAAAACTGCTTTTTTATTATAAAAACTCCCTGAGTGAATATCAGATACTTGAGCTATTTTCATCCCTTCAAATGCTTTAGGTAGATTTGGCAACACTAGCTTTACATTTTTTATTTGATAATCATAGGCTCCCGAAACAATCCCCCAACTTAACGAGCTTAAAGGAATAGCCCCCATAATAAGCCCTGCTTTTGTTAAAAACTGCGATCTTGAAATTTTATCGACATCTGTTGGCGAATCAGTGAAGGTTTCTGAACCTCCTGCTGTGCCTGAACCAGCTGGAGTTAATAAAGGTTTAGCTGCCCTTGGGCGAGTTAATCTTTTAATTAAAATTCTTATATCATCAATCAGCAAAAATGGCAACATAAAGAGCTTAGCCATTGTAAGTAAGAAAAATGCCACTAAGATAATAGCCCGTAAGGTTAAATAAATATTGAAGAATATAGCGGCAAAAACCCCTAGGATAATGATTCCATTTACTCCCCACCAAATGTATTGAAAGGCATTTCTAGAGGTGGGAGTCCATTTTTTAAAGGAGTTTAGAATAGCTTTATAGCAGTACCAATCAACTAGTAAAACGATTACGCAAAGGAAGGATAGAATCAATAATCTCATATTATGATGTTAAAAGCTAACTAAAGTACAGGTTTCGGTTTTAAAATTATCAAGCCGCATGTCATATTTTGGATAAGACTTGATTTTTCTATATTTGGATATGAAGAAATACAAATTGTTACTGTTACTGATGTTATTAGGTGTAGGATTCTCCGTGAATGCACAGCATAATTTATCGACTGCCGAGGCTGAAAAAGCTAAAACAGCTATTTTAACTGTTTTAGAAACCCAACGTACAGCTTGGAATAAAGGAGATATTGAGGGCTATATGCAAGGTTATTGGAAAAGTGATAGTTTACTTTTTGTAGGTAAAAGTGGTGCCACTTATGGCTGGCAAAAAACACTAGAGAATTATAAACGTGGATATCCTACCAAAGCAGCTATGGGCGAATTAACTTTTGGTATTAAAAAGGTAGAGTTTTTAAGTAATACGAATGCTTTTGTTTTAGGTAGCTGGTTGGTTAAAACGGAAAAAGCCGAACTAAAAGGATATTTCACGCTTATTTTAAGAAAAATTAATGGGCAGTGGTTAGTTGTGTCAGATCATAGCAGTTAATTTAATAATCCTCAATTACCTAGGCATATTACTCTTCCGCTAAACTTTGTCGATATTTCCGGGTAAAGTACCAAAGGGTATAAACCGTGATAAATACCCCTAAAAAGGATAAATATATAACCGCATTCGAGTAAAAGCTCACCCAGTTTAATTGAATTTTAAATATTTCTTTGCTAAAGAGTACGCCAATACTGCCCACATAGGCAAAGGAATCCACTATGTAAATCAGAAAGCCTACATTTCCTACATATTTAAAGCTAGCTAATAAGCGTTCAAAATAGATGGCATTGAAGGGGATGTAAACCATATAAAGGCCTAAACCAACTAAAGTCATCCAGGCAAAGGGGCTAAGATATTGTTGTTGGAATAAATAACTACTTACACCGGCAATTAGGAAGCCGATGATGATAAAATAGTGAGTAAGACGAAAGGCTTTAAAATTATTTTTGAAGAAAACCATACTCCCAATAAGCGCTAAAACAATTAAAGTGATGGGGGTTTCAGTTTTTGAAAATAAACTGGGTTGATTGAAAAAGCCCATTTCTTTCCACATTTCTGCAGAAAAATTATCTCTTATATCCCTAAAGATGGTGGCAAAAGCATAGATAATTGTACAGGCTATAATACCACCCTTAAAATGCTGGATAAAGGCTTTCCGACTATCAGGAGTCATAGGTAATCTGGCTGTTCTGAATTTTTCATCTTCAGCACTGGGAGGTGGAATCTTTTCCATCAAATAAATGAAGAGCAATAAGGGCAAGCAAAATACTAAGCCTGTATAAAAGGGTACCCAGAATTCAGTAATTCCAAACTCTACCATTAACCAAGCGCCTACAGACTTCACAAAGCCAGAGGCAAAAATAAAGCTTACTGCTAAGGTAGCACCGATAAAATCTGTTGTTCTGCGACCTTCTACATAAGAAAATACGACTCCCCAAAGCATGCCTAATGGAAAGCCATTTAAAAATAAGAAGATGATATTGTAGGGGGCAGGTATTATGGCAAAGAATAACCAACATAGCCAAGCAAAACCAGTTAAAATCATAATGATTTGGCCTCGTCCACTACGTTTTAGTTCGGAAATAAATTTAATGCCATAAAACTTAGCTAATAAATAGCCGAGCATCTGACTGATAACCAATAATATTTTATAGCTGTAGCCCGCATAGGTCAGTCCATCAAAAGTTGTAACGGTAAATGATTTTCTGAATCCGAAAATCATCGTATACGCTAAAAAAACTACAACAGCTGCATAAAGCCCCGTTTTAATGTGTTCCCGAGAGGTGCTAGAATTCATAGTATGCTTTATCTATTTGGTTAACCTATAAAATAGGATAGATGAAGATAATATAAATCTGGCTATTTAGGTAAACCCAATTTTAAGGCACGTTCGGCTTTACGTACAGCAGCACCTTCGCGCCATTTAGCGTATTTAGCCTTTAAAAGTATTTTAACGATACTATCGATAGCTCCGTGACGAATGATACTCCACATACTCGCTAATTTCCGACTCGGAGATTTATCCCAGGCGCGAAGTGTTAAGGAGAATGAGCCATCCAAATATTTCATCCAATGCCACATGCCTACAGGCATAAATAGGGTATCTCCATGTTCTAAAATAACTTCGTAGCCTTCTACGCCTTCTAAAGCAGGAAATTTTTGCGTATCAGGATTATCAACTTGGTAGTCTTCTAATGCATAGGTGGCATTTGGTAAACAATACAATCTATCTTTCCATTTGTAGTCAAAAAGAATAATATGTTTTCGTCCTCCAAAGTGGGTATGCAATAGATTTGGTAAGTCTATATCGTAGTGTAAAAAGGTTACGGAATTTTGTCCCCCAAAGAACATAGTAGGCATGCCTTCCATAATACCCCCCATTAAATTTTTAGGAATCCGGATATCATTCACTAAACTGGGAATTTTTTTGAATAAGTTGAATAAGAAGATTCTTAATTCCGTAGGCTCCCGTTTAATCAAATCCAGATAGTCTCTAAATTTCATGTGGGCAGCTGCGGCATTTATAGGTTTGTTAGGATCGGCTTTAGAACTGTCGTATAAAGGAACTTCAAAATCTCCCGCAATTTCTTTTAGGTATTCAGTAGTCCATTTTTCACGAGCTGGCCAATCTTTGGTTAACCCTTTAATAACTAAAGGTTTTTTGGCATTTAAATAATTTTTTTCAAAATCCTCCCGGCTAATGCTTTCCACGACATCAACCGCTTTTAAGTTAAAACCCATTTTCAAAGGTATATTAGATGAATAAATTACCGAGCGTTACAAATAATGATGTGCAAAGTTGATAAAATTTCTTTAATAAAAAATTAACCAAAATTTAAAAATTACACAACTTTAGCTTTCCGGATTATTTTTTGAAAGAGGCTTGGGAAAAATCTTTTGAGGTATATTCCTATGGTTTCTTTGCCACCTATATAGGCTTCAGCTTTTTTAGCAGCAATCGCTTTAACTATTTTCTGAGCACAGTCCGTAGCCGACATCCCATTTGCTTGAGCGTCATCCATAGTGCCTTGAGCTGACCCATCTGCGGTTAAAGCATTTAAAGTAACGGCGGTTTTAATAAACCCTGGGCAGATTAATGTAACTTGTAGGGAAGTCGGAAGTTCTGCACGAAGTGAATCAAAATAGCCATGTAGTGCATGTTTGGATGCAGAATAAGCGGATCTATAAGGAGTGCCAAATTTTCCAACTAAGCTACTGATACATACAATATGACCGCTATTCCGGGCTATCATGGAAGGTAGAATAGCTTTAGTTAAGTAAACAGATCCCCAAAAATTAACTCTGAGCAGTTTTTCTTCTGAATCTGAAGAAGCTTGCATAGCTAAGGCACGCTGACTAATCCCACCTGAATGAACTAAAATATCGATATGCCCCATGATGCTTAAAGCGGTTTCAGCTTTAGTGGCTAATTGATCAGATTGCGCTAAATCTAGCGGCAATATTTTACAACGCTCCGGATATTTACTCGCTAACCTTACACGCATTAATTCGGCTTCATTTCTTGCCGATAAAAGCACTTCATACCCTAAATCAACGTAAGCATAAACTAATGCTTCGCCAATGCCAGAGGAGGCGCCGGTAATCCATACTTTAGCCATTGATATGGGGTTCTATGGTATTCGTTTGAGGGGTTTCTTCTGCAGCTCTTTCTTCAACTAGCTTTTGCTCATATGATTTCCCTTTTTGCTTTTCGAAAGTAGCTGAAGATTTTATATGGGGCATTTCTATTCCAAATTTCTTGTCATATTCTGGGCGTAAAGTTCCCATCCATCGGTCCCAAAATAAAAAGTACAAGCCATAATTCCCCTTAAAGAATTGGTGATGCATATTATGAGCCGTACCGGTACTAATCCATTTGCCTATTTTGGTTTTATGGAAGGAAGGTGGAAATAATTCATACCCTAAATGCCCATACACATTGTACACAAATACCACCGTGAAAAATACTATTAGATGGATTTGATGAAAAGGCATAATAAAGATGATAACTACTAATATACCGGTTTCAATAATAGCCTCTAGAGGATGAAAGGAGTAAGCAGTCCAAGGGCTAGGACTTGTAGACTTATGATGGATTAAGTGAAATAACTTAAATAATTTAGGATGATGCATCATGCGGTGCGTCCAATAAAAGTAAGCGTCGTGCACCAAAATCATTAAAGGGAAAGCTAAAAAGAAATACACCCAGCCGTATTCTGAAATATCTTGATACATCAGTGTGTAAGGCCTGATTTTGTCATTTTCTAAAAAGATCACGGGTAATGCGCCAAATATGATAATGGTTATTACCGAAAAAAACATATCTCTTTTTAAATCCGCCGGCTTAGGTCCCTTTTTTTGAATTTTTATGTGCGAGAATTTCTTTTGATATAAAATATAAAAAACTATAAAGAATAAGCCAGCAATTGAAAAATACCGAATTCCTACGTCTAGGATATATTTTAAAAACAATTCTGTTGTCATGAATGTAAATTCGCCTCTTAATTGAATTAACAAAATTACGTAAAAATTAAATAATATTATGCATCTATAAATCATCTTCCCAAAAAAGAGAAGCCGCTATTCCATCTGCGAATAATTTTCCTTGTAGACTAAGTTTGAGAGAGTTATTTACTAAAATTAAGTTTTCCTTGGCTAGTTCTTCAGCCGCTTCCTCTAAAATCCAGGCAACACGTTGCGCACCATAAGTTATCTCTACTTGGGTTAAATTAATCCCCCACTGCGTGCGCAAAGAAGTCATGATATATTCATTAAAACGATCTGCTTGTGTTAGGTAATCCCAGGTTTCAGGGAGTTGAGAATGGGCAATAGCTTTTATGTACTGAGCATTATTAGCAATATTCGCATAGCGGTTAAGCCCATCAAAACCATGTGCGGAAGGGCCTATGCCTAAATAGGGGATGCCTTTCCAATAATTAGTATTATGCACCGCATATTGTTGATTGGCCGCATAATTAGAAATCTCATAAGCTTCGAAACCGGCAGCTTCTAAATAAGTTTGCAGGTATTTAAATTGGTTAGCAGATTGGGAATCATTTGGCGCCTGTTGTAAGCCTTTTTGAACTTGATAAGCTAAGGCAGTTTTAGGTTCTACCGTTAGAGAATAAGAAGATATATGGGGTACATGGGTTTGTACGGCTTGCGCTAAATTAGCTTGCCATTTAGCATCTGTTAATATCGGATATCCATAAATTAAGTCAATACTAATATTTTCAAAGCCTGCATCTTGACTTCGGGGAATACAAGAGGCTGCTTCAGCAGCATGATGCGCTCTGTTCATCCAAAGCAAATCTTCTTCAAAAAATGATTGAATCCCTATACTAAAGCGGTTGATGGGGAATTGTTTTATTTTTAATAATCCTGCTTTATCTAAATCGTCGGGATTGGCTTCTAAGGTAATTTCGGCTTGAGGCGCAATTTGATAATGTTGTGACAGGGTATCGATAATTAATCCTAACTCGACATCTGAAAGCAAGGAAGGGGTGCCGCCCCCAAAGTAAATAGTTTCTACGATTTGTCCAGCTAAGCGATCTTTCTTAAGTTTTAGTTCGGTAGCAATAGCACGCACTAAATCACCCTTATATTGCAAACTGGTGCTAAAATGAAAGTCACAATAATGGCAAGCTTTTTTACAAAAAGGGATATGAATATAAATGCCTGCCATGTGCCATAATTTAATAAATCTGCACAAAGATATAAAATGGCAGGCTTATAAGAACTTTTCGAGTAAGGCTAAAACTAAAAATGGGTTATCTACATGGTGTTTGGCTGTAGAAGGTTGATTGCCAACTTTAATAGTATAGGCATAAGGGAGTGGTTCTAATACGGTAAACATATCTTCATCTGTTTTATCATCTCCAATACATAAAATGAAATCGTATTCATTGGCCTCCAGTTTCCTTTCTACGGCCTTTCCTTTGTTTACTCCATTATTTCTTACTTCAATTACCTTTTTACCATGAATTACATCTAATGCTAAAGGCAGAGTGTAAGTCAACAACTCCTCAAAGAGTTCGGCGGCTTTAGCATTAGATAAAAAAGTATCCGATTTACGGTAGTGCCAAGCAATAGAATACTCTTTAATTTCAATAAATGAATTGGGACATTTGGAAACATATTTATCCATAATGCCGTATATGCTATCTTTCCATCCCTCGGGTTCGATACTCACCTTACTTACCCAATCTCGATTATACTCTCTAATTTTAGCTCCATGTTCGGCTACTAAACCAATCGGAACTTCCCCCAACCATTGATGTAAGGTGTCCCCGTCTCTTCCACTAATAATATAAACTTCATTGTTCTCTAATAAGCTCAATTGGGTTAAAGTTTTTAACAAATGTTCAGTAGGGATAGCTAAAGTAGGATCTTTTTGAATAGGTACTAAGGTGCCATCATAGTCAATTAGCATAAGTTTCTTTTGGGCGCGTTTAAATTTACTCACCAGCTCTTGGATACCTTCGGCACCCATATATTGAGTTTTGCGAGAAGCTTCTTTTAAGATGGTAGTATCTAATTCTTTAAAATAATCAACTGCCCAAGCTTTAACATCATAGCGGCTGATTCTTCTACGCATTTTGATAAGGCGACTTTTTTGTTCTTCCGGATTCATTTCTAAACCCAATTTAATGGCTTCAGCCATCTCATTCAAATCATTCGGATTTATGAGTAAAGCTTCTTGTAATTCTGCTGCAGCACCTGCCATTTCACTCAAAACTAATACCCCTTGTAAATCACTTCTACTGGCGATAAATTCTTTAGCTACCAAATTCATTCCATCTCTGATCGGAGTAATTAAGGCTAAATCACAGGCCGTATAAAGCGCCAAAAGTTCATCGAATTCTAAATGCCCGTATTGGTATATAATTGGCTGCCAGGAAATATCTCCCAAGCGGCTATTGAAATTCCCAATATACTCATCAATATACTTTTTCTCCTCGCTATATTTTGGGATGGTATCTCGAGAAGGAACCACCACTAATATAAAAACCACTTTGCCGATAAATTCTGGGTAAAGCGAGAAAAACTTTTCATAGGCTTCTAAGCGATTATTAATGCCTTTAGTGTAGTCTAGTCGATCTACGGAAAAGAGTAGCTTTTTAGTGTTTTTGATAGTTAAGTATTTGGATTTTAAAGATTTTACCTCAGGAGAATTTAAGGCTTCATTGAAAATGCCATATTCAATACTAATTGGAAAAGCATCAGCCTTTATTCTTCTATTGTTCCAAATAATAGTTTGGCCATCTCGTTCGGCGCCCAAACTAAGTTCACAACTTCTTAAAAAGTGAAGTACATATTCCGCGGTATGGAAGCCCACCAGGTCTGCCCCTAACATCCCTTGTAAAATTTCTTTTTGCCACTTTTTAGGAATTACCCGGAATAATTCAAAGGAAGGGAAGGGAATGTGTAAGAAGACACCAATGGTGAGTTCTGGAAATTGCTTCCGTAACATACCCGCTAATGGTAAAAGATGATAATCATGAATCCATACAACATCCCCCTTTTGCAAATTAGCGGCTAATACTTTACAAAATTTGACATTGGCATTTATATAGGCCTCAAAATATTCAGCATTATAAACAGCAAATGAAGGAAAATAATGAAACAAAGGCCATAACACAGAGTTGCTAAATCCATTGTAATATAAATCGTAAGTTTCCTCCGAGATGAAAACAGGAAGGTAATTATAAGCTTCAGCTTTATTATCGAGTGCTAAGCTATCCCAAATTTCAGTGGAACAGCCGGGCATTCCAAGCCATATTTTTTCCGTAAATACTTCATGCCCACCTGTATTTAAATAAGCATTTACAGCCGAAACTAATCCTCCTGAAGAGGGTCTGGTGAGGTAACCTTGCTCACTTGATTCTACGGTTAAGGGTAATCGGTTGGAAACAACTATTAATCTTTTCTGCATAATCAATTCTTTATAAAAATAAGGGTCTATCTAATTTAATGGCGATTCTATAGGCGGCATTCATAAGCCCCACATGACTATAGGCTTGTGGGAAATTTCCCCATTGACTACCTGTTTTGGCATCTACATCTTCACTAAAGAGCAAAAGGTGGTTGCTGTATTTTATAAGGTTTTCAAATTCTTTGATGGCTTCTTCCGTTCGACCTACACAGGCTAAAGCTTCTACATACCAAAATGCACAAATCAAAAAAGTTGTTTTAGGTTTTCCGAAATCATCTTGGTGTAAATAGCGATAAAATAAGCCCTCCTCGGTTTTAAGTTCTTTTTCTAAACAGATTAAATGGTCTTTTGCTTTTTGAGAATTAGGATCTAAGTAATTCATCACTATTAATTGCAGGGTGCTCGCGTCCAGATGTGGGCTACCTACGGCATTGGTATATACTTTTCGCACAGGATCATAACAAGCCTCAATATGTTGGGTAGCTTTTTCAATGAGTATTTCGGCCCTTTTTTCAAAAGCTTCATTGCCGATGGTCTTGGCCATTTTTAAAGCAGCTTTAGCACCGGCCCATTGAAATAAATTACTATAACAATGCACGTTGGCAATGTTTCTAAACTCCCATATACCTGCATCCTTTTCATCAATAGTACGTTCTATTTTAGTAAGTACATGATCAATCCAACGAGGAGAATCACTCCGTTCAGAAAATACAAAACGATGATCTGTATAAAGGGGAAGCATGGAAATTAATACTTGGCCATAAATATCATTTTGAATGTGCTCGGAAGCTTGATTGCCTACACGAACAGGCTGTTCTCCTAAATAACCAGTTAAATGGGCTAATTCAAATTCTGGAATATTCTTTTCTCCTGATATGCTGTACAAGGGTTGATAACGTAAATCATCTGCCAAAGAAATATCAGAGAGATAATTAAAGTATTTTTCCATCTCATCAAAATGGCCAATATGACTTAAAGAGGTGAGTACGTAAAAGGAATCTCTCAACCAACAATAGCGATAATCCCAATTGCGGGTACTACCAGGAAATTCAGGCAAACTGGTGGTGCTTGCGGCAATGATAGCACCTGTATCTTCATATTGATGTATCTTTAAAACTAAGGCCGATCGAATAACGAAGGGTTGAAAGAAATTGGCAATCGAGGAATGTTTGATCCAAGTTCGCCAATAAGTGATCGTTTCACGTAAATATGACTCCACGCAACTTTCAAGGGCACCTTCGAATTTAGATCCATAACTGAGGATTAAATATTTGGTTTCATTAAGTACAAAATATTGCTCCTCCAGGATATAATTTAACGATACATTGGTGCTTAAGAACATTTCTGAAGGCGTATCTCCTAAAAAATGTAATTCATTATTATTAACCTTCGCCACCATTTCCTTAGCCCCATAATCGGACACCGGTTTACAGCTTACTTTAATTCGATTGTGCCCTACTAAGGGTTCTATTTTTCGAATTAAAATAAGGGGTTTAAAAAACTGATTGTTTTCTCGGAAGCGAGGGGCAAAATCCGTAATCCGATATTTACCACTGGCAGTACTGACTTCGGTTCGTAATACATTGGTATTTTCAACATAGTATTGTTGGGAGGTAAATTCCACATCCGGACGAATAGAAAATTCTCCCCCTTTAGATTTATCCAATAAACTCCCAAATACAAAGGAGCTATCAAATCGAGGCCAGCAAAGCCAACTTACATCCGTACTTAAATCAATATGGGCTATATACCCACAATTTCCTATAATTCCTGATTGATAGGTGTGTTGTTTATTCATCATCGCTATAAAATGAACGCATAAACATCTAATTAGTTTTTAAAATCCTAAGTTTAATTTATTTCTCCTGAGATTAAGTGGGATTAGGAATTAAGTAATATTTGAATTTTCTTTGCAATACTTTATATATACTTGCTGAAATGAGCTCTATTTATACACTGTTTTTAGGTCTTTGTTTGGGTTTGCTACTCTCGAGTGCGCAGGCGCAAGACACTGTAGCCATAGATAGCGTAAAACTCAATCCTGTTGATTCAGCCCGGATGGCTCACTTTCAGGATAGTGTGGCCAAGTCGATGAAGTATCCCAGCTATGCTATTGAAGAATCTTTAAAACAATATGCTCGGGGGGTAGATCAAGTGAGTTATCAAACAGGACAATTAAAGTATAAGGGGGAACGGTGGATATTAATTCCCATATTTTTAGTTCTATTGTTTTTTGCCCTGATTAAGCAGGTGTTTGAAAGGCAATTGGGAGCTATTTTCCAGGCATTCTTTAATAATAGAATATTAGGCAATTTGATGAAGGAGGATAATACCTTTGGGTCATGGCCTTTTTTATTATTGTTTATTTTATTCGGGTTTAGTTTAGGCTTATTCTTATATCAAGCGGCTGTCATGCAAGGGATGGCTACACAATTGTCAGGTCCAGAGTTATTTTTAAGTATCTCCGGATTGTTAGTCCTGTTATTTGTATTTAAGATTTTAGCCTTACGCTTTTTGGGATTCTTTTTTCAAGTTCAAAAGGCTACTTTAGAATATATAGCCATATTAAGCGTTACTTATTTTAATGTTTCCATGGTTTTTATTCCATTAGCTTGTGGATTAGCTTTTGCCTCGGATAAATATAAGCCTTTTTTAGTGTTATTAGGCTTGGGGATACTGATAATTAGCTTCGGTTTACAGGCTCTTAGAGCTGCTTTTAACATATTATCTCAAAATCGATTTTCAAAAGTCTATTTATTGTTGTATTTTTGCACCCTCGAAATTTGCCCTATATTAATATTAATCAGGGCTCTAGGATTTTAAGAGGATATAGACCATGCAGGAAAAGAACCAAGAGAGAATGCTTAAAGTAAAAAGCATCCTAGTGACATTGCCAAAACCTGAAACTGAGAAATCACCTTATTATGACTTGGCAAAGAAATATAATTTAAAGGTAGATTTTAGATCTTTCATTCACGTAGAAGGTGTGCCTGCGCGTGATTTCAGAAAGGATAAAATTAATTTAGCAGATTATACTGCAGTTGTATTTACGAGTCGGAATGCGGTTGATCACTTCTTTAGGATTTGTGAGGAAATGCGCTTTGAGGTGTCTCCAGATTTAAAATATTTTTGTATTTCTGAATCCACGGCCTTATATCTTCAAAAATATATTCAATATCGTAAACGTAAAATCTTCTTTGGCAAAGCCACGGCTGCTGATTTAGCAGAAGCGATGAAAAAGCATGCCGCTGAAAAATTCTTATACCCTTGTTCAGATGTGGCTGCTGAAGCTACTATGAATTATCTTCAAACAAATGGCTATGATGTTACCCCAGCGGTTTTATTCAGAACGGTGGTGAGTGATTTATCAGACTTAGCTGAAGTATTTTACGATATCATTGCTATTTTTAGTCCAACTACACTGAATTCCTTGTATACCAATTTCCCAGAGTTTAAACAAAATAATACGCGTTTAGCAGCTTTTGGGGCAAATACTACTAAGGCTATTGTAGATGCCGGATTAATAGTAGATATCGCGGCTCCAAGCCCTGAAGCACCTTCTATGATTATGGCCATAGAAAACTACATTAAGAAATCGAACAAATAATTAATATTTTGTTTGTCATTTAATTGTATATATCGATGTTTTTCAATAAAATTGCTCTCGTATTTTTAAATGATACGGAAGAGATTTTATATGAGGAAAATTGGAATATTATCACTGGTTGCCCTAGCAAGTATAGTTGTAGGTTGGACATCGCGAACAGAATTAAAAAGCACTCTAAGTAGTTTTATAGCAGCACCTACTATTCCTAACGGAATGGTGGAGATCCCGCAAGGGAGGGCCTTGATTGGAATGACCGAAGATGATATGATGTATCAAGGTATTCCAGCAAAAATGATTTCATTCTCTGCTTTTTATATGGATGAAACCGAAGTGACCAATGCCCAATATCGGGAATTTGTAAATTGGGTAAGAGATTCCATTGCTATTACCATGTTAGGTCCTTCCACAGCTCCTAATTTATTTATTGCACAACCCCAAGGTACTATTGCGAGTGGTCCAGCGATGATTGATTGGTCTAAAGCTAAAGCCAAAGGTGCTATTTGGGGTGCTGGTAATGCTTTTTCTACAAAGCTAGATGCCATGTATTATAGTGGATTGGATGCACTTCCTGGTCGAAAAGAAATAGATGTACGCAAACTGCGCTATGCTTATAGCTATGTAGATTATGATTTAGCAGTTGCCTATAAAAATGATCCAACTAAAACCCGTTCAGATTTTATTGTAAATTATACCGATAACCCTCGTCCAGGAAAACCTAACGAATATCCATCAGTACCGGTATATCCAGATACCTTAGCTTGGAAATCAGATTTTGAGTATTCTCAAAATGATCCCATGGTATTAACTTATTTTTCTCATCCATCCTATAATAACTACCCGGTAGTGGGCGTAACGTGGGAGCAAGCGAATGCTTATGCGAATTGGAAAACCAAAACGCATGCCAATGAAAATAAAATGAAAAAAGTTCCGGCTAATGCCCAATATACTTTCCGCCTACCAACTGAACAAGAATTTGAATATGCTGCAAGGGGTGGCGTAGAGAAAGCCAAATATCCTTGGGGTACGGATGAATTATATGAGGAAAATACGCGTAAAGGTAAAAATGGAGAAGATTGCTGCTTATTAGCCAACTTTAAATCCAACACTGGAAATTATACCGAAGATAATGGTATGTATACCATGCCAGTAAAATCCTTTAAACCGAATGGTTATGGTTTGTACAATATGGCAGGTAATGTAGCCGAATGGACGAGTACTACTTATAATCGCTCGAGTAATTCTTTCTTACTTGATTTTAACCCTAATTATAATGTAGTGGGAAAAACTCGTAAAGTGGTTAAAGGAGGTTCTTGGAAAGATATCGCTTACAATTTACAAAACGCTTCTCGAACTTTTGAAATGCAAGATAAACCAACCTCTTATATTGGATTCCGCTTAGTAGCTTCAATTGCTGGAGCGGGCTCTAAATAATACAGCTAAATTAGCGCAATAAAAATTACTTAAAAAACTAGCTAAAAACTAAAAAAACATTTACTCATGGCAGCAAAACAACAACCAGCTTGGTTACATGTCGCAATTTCTTGGGGCGCAAGTATTGTAATCATTGGCGCGCTCGCTAAAATCATACACTGGGGCGGATCTTATGCTAATATATTAATCGCAATAGGATTAGGTGTAGAAGCCTTATTATTCTTTATTATGGGCTTTTTTCCACCAGAGCCTGAATTGCCTTGGGAAAGAGTTTATCCAGAGTTAAAACCCGACTTTAAAGGGGAATTACCAAAAGCTACTGTACGGCCTCAAGCAGCGCCAAACAGTAATTTTTCCAATACTGCAGCCTTAGATAAAATGTTGAGTGATGCTAAAGTAGGGCCCGAATTAATTGAAAGCCTAGGTAATAACTTAAGAACATTTGGCGATAAGGTTACGGCCATATCTAATGTATCGGATGCTTCTTTAGCAACCCAAGAATTTACAGGTAAAATCAGAACTGCGGGTCAAAGTTTCGATCAATTGAGTGCCTCTTTCAGTAGAGCAACTGCGCAGTTAGCGGAAATGGGAAATAGTAATGTGGATTCTAAAGCTTATCATGATCAGGTAAATCAATTGGCTAAAAATTTAGCTTCTTTAAATGCTGTTTATGAATTAGAACTTCAAGATTCAAGTGCGCATTTAAAATCGATGAATAAATTCTATCAAAACCTATCCTATACCATGCAAAACTTCAATGAATCTATGGAAGATTCAAAACAGTTTAAAGACGAAGTGGGTAAGTTAGCTAAGAATTTAGCGTCATTGAATTCCATTTATGGCAATATGCTAACGGCTATGAATCAACCTCGCAGCTAATTATCCATTCATTAAAATCGCAAAAGCTCATTAAATATGGCAGGAGGAAGAGAAACAACCAGGCAGCGGATGATCGGTATCATGTATTTGGTACTATTGGCTATGCTTGCTCTAAATGTTTCAGATACGATATTGAATGCATTCAAAAATATCAATGACAGTTTAGATGCTTCTAAATCAAATGTAAGCAGTAATCTAGATCAATTATTTAGTGCCTTTCAAAATACAGAATTAAAAAATAAACCCGAGCGTGCTCAACCTATCTGGGATAAGGCTAATCAAGCTAAAGCTTATGCGGCTGATTTAAATAAGGAAATTGAAAGAATCAAAGCTTCTTTTAATGAAGCCGGGGATGGAATCAATGAAGAAACGGGAGATTTTGTGCTACGTGATAACATGGATATTGCACAAGATATCATGATTAACAAAAAGGAAGGTGAAAAATTAAAGGCCAAAATAAATGAAACCCGAGCCAAATTAATCGGCTTATTAGATCCTAAAGACCAAGCCACCATAGGTTTTTCATTAGAGGCCAAAGATCCAGCAAAACCCATCAGCGGCAAGCGTAAATGGGAGGAGGTTAACTTTGGAGAAGGTACCCCTTTAACAGCGGCCAATACCATTTTGACAAAAATTCAAACCGATTTAAAAAATGCCGAAGCTGATGTAGTGAAGCGTTTATTTGGTAGCATGAGTCAAACTCAAATTACCTTAGATCGATTTAAAGCTGTAGCAGTCCCTTCTGGAAGTTATGTAATTCAAGGGCAACCTTATAAAGCGGAGGTTTTCTTAACCGCTTCGGATTCTAAATCTAATCCAGATATTTTAGTGAATGGCTCTGCCTTACCTGTAAAGGATGGGGTAGCCACTTATACGGCTGGTACAAACAGTGTGGGAACCTATACTTGGAAGGGTACTATTCGCGTTAAACAAGCTGATGGAGAAATCAAAACCTATGAAACTGCTCCGGTAACTTATCAGGTAGCAAAACCTTCGGCGACGGTATCTTCAACTAATTTGAATGTTATCTATGCGGGTATCCCGAATCCTTTTTCTATATCAGCTCCAGGATTTTCATTAGAAAGCTTAAAAGCTAGTATATCAGGGGGGTCATTGAGTGGGTCTGCAGGTAAATATACCGTCAATGTACCAGGTAGTTTAATTGGTAAGCAGGTGACCATTAATGTTTCTGGCACGGTTGATGGAAAGAGTATGAGTTTAGGTACGAACACTTTTAGAGTAAAAGGAGTGCCTAACCCAACGGCTAAGTTTGCCGATAAAATGGGTGGTTTTATTTCAGGCAATAAATTAGCCCAAGAAAATAGAATCGAAGCCAATTTAGATAATTTTGAATTTGATATAAAAGTTAAAGTCATCAAGTTTAATGTAACCGTGGTAAAACCTCGTCAAGATGCCCAATCGTATTTCTGTAATGGAGATACCTTTAGCCCTCAGGCGCGGGCAGCAGTGGCTAACCTACCATTTAAATCGGTGGTGTATATTGATAACATTGTGGCTCAAATGCCCGATGGACGTACCCCTACATTAAACTCAATGGTATTTACAGTACAATAAGGAAAGCGATGAAAAGATTTGTATTAGCGGTAATTTGTTTAGGTTTTGGATTGATGGCATCGGCCCAACAAACTCCTCCACCTACTAATAACCCGGCTACTAAACCAGCCACTCAGAAAAAATTTACACCGAAAAAGGATGGCTATATTTCAGAAGCCAGTTCGGTGGTGGATACCGTAGTGCCCTACTCTAAAGTAGATGAAACTAGTTTGCCATTTGTAAAGCGGGTATGGCGAGAAATTAATTTAACAGATAGCTTGAATGCCATGTTATCTTCTCCAAAATCCAATCTGATGGCTGTAATTTTCGAAGCCATTAATAATGGAGAGTTAGATTTATTTGCCCCAGACGATGAAAGCTTTCAAAATCAACCTTTAAGTTCGATGAAAGGGCCAGAAGTAAATGGTGTTAAAAGTTCAACAGCAGATACGGCTTTTTTAGGGATAAATCCGGCTACAGGGGAATTAAATCGTGCAAATAATGAATTTTTTGCAGCTAGTTTCCCTTTAGTTAGAATTAAAGAAGACTGGATTTTAGATACTAAGCGGGGTGTCTTCGAACCTCGTATAATTGGCATAGCTCCTGTGAGGGTAGATGTTAAAACGCAGGTGGATAATAATGGTAACCCGGTAACAAATCCAGAAACGAATATGATTTATGCAGACTCCTTAAAATCGGTAGTGGGCTGGTTATATTTCGATGATTTAAGAGAAGTGTTGGTGAAGAAAAAAGTAGCCATTGAATTCAATGATGCTTCAGGCCTTAACTTTGATGATGTATTTATCCGCAGAATGTTTAGTTCATACATCACCAAATGGTCTAACCCTTACGACACCCGTATTGAGGATTATATTACCGATCCTAAGGAAAGAATTATGGAGGCAGATCGTTATAAAAACAAATTGAGTGATTTCCAAAAATCAATTTGGGCAGCCCCTACAACCACCCCGACTGCAGATAATAAGGCAGTGGAACCTAAACCAAAAAAAGGGCTCTTTAACAAAAACTAAGCATTTTTACTGGGGTAGGGAACTATCACTAGGAAAAATCTGACTGATTAAAATAATCCATCAAAGACTGTAACTGTTTGGTGTTTAAAACAGTTTTTAATTCCTCGGGACTTGCCTTTCTAATATTAGCCACTGATTTAAAATGAGTGAGTAATTTAGTGGCGGTCCCTTTTCCAATGCCCGGGATTTGCTCTAATTCAGTTTTCAGGGTACCTTGATCTCTTTTCTTGCGATGAAATGTAATCCCAAAACGATGAGCCTCATCACGCATTTGCTGAATGATTTTTAACGTTTCTGATTTTTTATCTAAATACAAAGGCAAACTATCTCCAGGATAATAAAGCTCTTCTAATCTTTTGGCAATGCCAATTACCGTCAATCGTTTTTCAATACCCAATCGTTTTAAACTGTTCATAGCAGACGATAGCTGCCCTTTTCCGCCATCAATAATCACTAATTGAGGTAATGACTCCCCTTCGTTTAATATGCGCGCATATCGCCTGTAAACAGCCTCCTCCATAGTGGCAAAATCATCAGGCCCGGTAACCGTTTTTACATTGAAATGCCGATAATCTTTTTTGCTGGGTTTAGCATCCTTAAATACCACAATAGCCGAAACGGGATATTGCCCCTGAAAGTTAGAGTTATCAAAACACTCCATATGGTAGGGCAATTGCGTTAATCTCAAATCATTTTTTATCTGTGTTAAAATCCGTTCGGTTCTAAGGTCAGGATTTAATTTTTCATATTGATTGAGCTTTTCCTTTTTAAAGAAGAGTACATTTTTCTCAGACAATTCTAAAAGCTTTTTCTTTTCCCCAAGCTTGGGTACTGTAAATTTAAGCGCTGGATCAATGGCTGGTAACTCAAAGGGTACAATCACCTCTTTTGATAAACTTTTAAACTTCGACCTAAATTCCATTAAGGCTAACATTAAAAGTTCCTCATCACTTTCTTCCAAGCGTTTTTTAAGTTCTATGGTTTGGGTTTGAATAATGCTCCCATTCATAACCTTTAAATAATTCACAAAGGCATATTGGGTATCCGAAGCAATGCTCACCACTTCAATATTCGTAATCGATGAATTTACAACGGTCGATTTACTCTGATATTTTTCTAAGAAGGCTAATTTTCGTTGATATCGATGCGCTAATTCAAATTCTAAATCCACGGCCGCCTGTTGGATAATCCGTTTCACATCTTTTATAACCGAGGAAACCTTGCCATCTAAAATCGCCTTAATTTCACTGATGTTTTGCTCATAGTCAGATTCGCTCTGATAGGCCTGACAGGGCCCTTTACAATTGCCAATTTGATATTCTAGGCAAACTTTAAACTTACCTGCATGAATATTCTGTTGGGTTAAGGGCAAATTACACGTCCGTAAAGGATAAACCTCTTTAATTAAATCTAAAATGGTATGCATCATCCCCCCGGAAGCATAAGGCCCAAAATATGTAGACCCATCTTTAATATATTTTCGGGTACTAAAAATGCGTGGAAAGGGCTCTTTTTTTATAACAATCCAAGGGTAGGTTTTATCGTCTTTTAATAAAATGTTATAACGGGGTTGATGCTTTTTAATCAAGCTATTTTCTAATAACCAAGCATCAATTTCAGTATCTACAATGGTAAAGTGGATCCGTCTGATTTTCGAAACCAAAACCCTTGTTTTGCCGTTTAATTGGCTCTTATCGGTATTAAAATAGGAAGCTACACGATTTTTTAAACTTTTAGCTTTACCAATATACAGCAATTTATCCTCGGCATCATAATATTGATATACCCCCGGTTTTTGCGGAATCTCAGAAAGGACTTTTTTATAATCAAATGTAGACATATACAACAAAGTTAAGGATTTGCAGGTATATGTTTAATTCAGTATATTTAAAATAACAATTCTATGGTGGTACAACAGCCACATTTCATCCTGCCTTTACTTATTATCAGATTTTAAAATTATCTGACATCTTAATGAGAGCTTATAGGGACCTTATAGGGACCTTATGGGGACCTTATGGGGACCTTATAGGGACTTTCTACCTACCAAATTATGTATAAATTCGGGAAAAATTCGGGAAAAATTCGGGGTAATGACGGAAAAGGTTCGGAAAGGTTCGACAACGCTTCGGAAATGTGCCAAAGCGCTTCGACGGATTGCCGAAATTAAAGCATTATTGTTCCGAAGTTATACATAATTTGGTTCGAAGTTATACTAAACATTTTCCGAATAAAGGGTTAGATAAAATCAATTTACCTTACGCGGCTTTTCCGCCGACACGAAAATTGGATAAATTAACAAACCATTTAAGCCGTTACGCGATGCTAAAACTTTCATTTCGCTTGCAACATTGGGGTTCATATAAACCAAACTCACCTTCAGGAAAAAAACGCAAGGGAGATGGAAGTTTTATTTAACTTTAGATAATGTAAACGCATCCTAATTTGAAAAATTAAATAATGAGAACATTAATTATCAATATTTATAAAGCTTGGTACTTATATAAGTATGAAAATTTATATAAGGTCAAACGTAAACCTGATTTCAAAATTCTTCCATCGAATAGTACTGAGGAGGATGAGATTATTCACAAAAGTGAATCAGAATGGAATAGTATGGTTTTTGGCTGTATTGGGGTTTTGGCCTTTCTCTTAAGTCTATTATTTAATATTTACTTTATTTTAAAACTAGGTTTTAAATTTGGTGCTCCTCCAATTCATAAAGGAATATTTTATATCGCTGTTTTCAGTTGTCTATTTTTAGTTTATTTCTTACTATTTAATGTTCTAAGACTTAAAAAAGTAAATTATTTTTTACCAGAAAATAGACCAGATAGCCAAGTTATTAGTAATACCTGGTCTTTATTTTTTGTGAGTTGTGGGTTGACCTTGGTTTTGCTGTTATTTAACCTTTAAAATCCTAATCTTCGTTCTGTTTCTGAAGGCTCAGGGACGTTGGGATTGTTATAGATATTGCAATCAATAATAATACTCACTCCGTCTTTGGGGGCTTCGAAATCGGCTTTGCTTACTTTCAGGTTGGGGTTGGCATACACTCTTTTCATGAAGCCTGCAAAAACTGGTAAGGCTGAATTTGCTCCCTCCCCATCGCGTGTGCTGACAAAGTGAAAAGCTCTGTCTTCGCAACCGGTCCATACCCCTGCGACTAGATCCGGGGAGATAGCCATGAACCATCCATCAGAGTTATTTTGAGTTGTACCTGTTTTTCCTCCTATAGGGGTGCTGATGCCATATTTTCCACTTAACCTCCATCCGGTTCCATTGGTCACAACACCTCTCAACATTCGGGTCATCACATAGGCGCTTTCTTCATTCATGGCAATTTTCACGATAGGTTTGCTTTCGTATAATACCACTCCATTTTTATCTTCTATTCGGGTAATAAATGTAGGTTGTGTCCATGCTCCTTTATTTGCAAAAACAGCATATGCACCTACCATTTCAAAAATAGAAGCATCAAAGGTGCCTAGTGAAATGGAAGGCACAGCAGGTACATCGGATGTAATGCCCATCTTTTTTATCTCATTAACCACAGCTGTAGGACCCACTTCTCGCATTAAATAAGCGGCTACATAATTTTGTGAATTGGCAAGCGCTTTTTGTAGGGTTATTGGACCTGGTATGGTGCCTGATGAACGAGGTGTCCAATCGGGGCTTCCTGGGGTAGAGATCGTAACAGGTTCATTGGGTACGGTAAAGCAAGGGGAAATGCCATTTTCAATGGCTACCGCATAGGTAAATGGCTTTGCTGTTGAACCTACCTGTCTGGTTCCCATTTTTACTTGATCATATTTGAAGTGTTCAAAATTAATACCACCAACCCAGGCTTTAATATGTCCTGTTTTAGGGTCCATAGCCATCATGGCGTTTCGAAGTAGGAGTTTATAATATTTTACAGAATCAAGGGGTTTCATTAATGTGTCAATATTACCCTTCCAACTAAATATTGTCAGGCGTGTAGGGGTATTAAAATCGGTATTGATTTCTTCCTCACTTTTACCTTCTAATTTTAAAGCTTTATAACGATCTGAACGGCGGATGCCTTGCTGAATTTGCATGTCTTTATCTTTGAATGGGTTACGATTTTTCCATCCGGCAATAAATTGAGCCTGCAAGGTTTTCATGTATTCTTTTTGAGCTTCTTCGGCATATACCTGCATGTCGTAATTTAAGGTGGTATATACTTTTAAGCCATCTCTGTCGAGATCATACGGTTCGCCGTTTTTGGTTATAGAACGTTCTTCTAATATCTTTTTAACTTCGGTTTTTACCACCGCTCTGAAATAGGGGGCAATGCCTTCATTGGATGTTGCGGCATTAAATTTTAAGTTTAAATCTTCGGTTTTAAAGGCGTTAAAATCTTCTTCAGCTAATAAATTGTTTTTAACCATGAGCGCCATCACAGTGTTTCTACGTTCTTTCGAACGCTCGGGATTGCGGGTAGGAGAATAGCGGGTAATACCTCTTTGTAAACCAATCAGAACAGCTGCTTGTGGTACCGTTAATTTATCGGGGGTGGTATTATAATACACTCTGGCTGCAGACTTTATTCCATAGGCGTGGTTTCCAAAGTCGACCGTATTGAGGTACATGGTAATAATTTCTTCTTTGGTATAGTTTCTTTCCAATTTAACGGCAATCACCCATTCTTGGAATTTTTGGAGAATTCTTTTTAAATAATTGCGCTGACGACCTTCTTCTGAAAATTGATTGAGAGCTAATTGTTGGGTGATAGTACTTCCACCTTGTTTTTTACCCATCATGGCATAAGCGAAAATAGTAAAGGTACGCTTAAAGTCTATCCCAGAATGATCTAAAAATCGAATATCTTCGGTGGCTATTAAAGCATTGATCACATTGGGTGATATTTCACTATAGCCCACGTTGGATCTGTTTTTTACAAAGTAGGTTCCTAAGATTTTTCCATCTTCCGAAATAACTTCCGTGGCTTGATTGCTCTTTGGATTTTCTATACTTCTAAAGGAAGGTATATCACCAAACAGGCCATAACTTATACCTACAATAAAGAGTGCAAAGAATACGATAAAGCCCACAAAAATTTGCCATAATCTGCGATTATATTTTGCTACAGTTTCGGGGTGGATAGTTTTATTTTTACTCATTACTTTTCTAAATTTCCTTTATAAAATTGAATATAGCGATTCAAATTTTGGCTACTTTTTAATAAATCGAAGTTAGCTTTACTAATATAAAAACCCTTATATAAATTTGAAGGCACTTTCATAATTTTATTAAGCTGTGCGGTAATTACTTCGGTATAGGCTTCTACATCTTCTAAACTTTCAAAATCTCCTACAAATATAACTTGGTGCTCTTCTAAATCGAAGAGTTGATGTTTTAAATTTTCTCCGCCATATAATCCCCGATTAAATTGTCCAATTCCAAAACGGGAAGAGCTTAAACTATGTTGCATACTTTCTACTGCTACCACGTAATAATACAATTTATCTGCTACATCTGTAAATAATCCATCAGTTTTTATTTTAGGTAGGTTAGGCTCAGGAATTACAACAGGCACAGCAGTAGGAACTGTGGGAGCTGCTGTAGTTGGGGAAGTTGATGCGGTTGGGAGGCTTGAGGTGAGGGTTTGGCTCTTTTGATTGGTTTGTGCTATTACTTTAGATGGTGTAGTTAGTGGGTTAACTTCTGTAGAATCCACCTCGAGTAAGGCAACCTCTCTTTTATTGTAAAGTGCAAAGTTTTGTTGAATATAATTTTGATGGGATTTAATTAAGGGAGTTATTAATGAATCCTGCGGGTATTTTTGAATTATAGTTGAAAATTCAGTTAATAAGGCAGGTAGTTTGGCTGTTTTTCCTACAGAAATTGCTTTTAAATAATCGAATTGTATTTGCATTGTATTGCCAGGAAATCGTTTTTCAATATCTTGAACTTGGGATATAACTTCCGGATATTTCTTTTCCTGATAATCAGTGAATATACTATTGTAAGTACTTACAAGGGTTTGTTCTAGAGCTTGTTGCCTATTGAAATATTGAGGGTCTTGAATTACTTTAGCGTAATCACTTTCAGGATATACGCTTAAAACAGTTTGTTTATATTGTTCTGCCGCATCAAGCCATTTGGGATCGGGTTGGTCGGTTTGTAGGGCTGAATAAGCTACATATAAACTATAGTGTACATTTGCACTGGCCTCCGTTTGAGGATATTTTTTTAAATAAGACTCATAGATGAGGATTGCCTCCTTAGGGTCTTGTAATTCTTGTTGATAAAAACGAGCTATCTCCAAGAGTGCTTTTTGAATACTTGCATGGGCATGTTGTTGATCGGCTTCTGATCGTGGAATTTGCTTTTTATATAGTTCTACTTTTTCACTTATCCAAGTTTCTTTTTGCTGAACTTTTAGGGTTTGGCTAGTCTCTGGAGAGTGTTCCTGGAGATTCAAATTGTCGAATAAGAAGGGCTTGTTAGCTTGCCTCCAGTTAGGTTCAAGCACTCTTTTTCCCCATTTTTTTTGAAAATCATTTTTTCCTTTTTGTAAGGCTACTACATTGTTGAAGTAAAAGGTAGAGGAGCCTGCACCCGTTTTTGAAGAGAGTAGTAAAGCGGCTTGTTTTTCTGCTTGGCGGGCAGCTTGTTGTTCAGCTTCTTCAAGTTTGGCATATTCGACTGTGAATTTTCTGTTTAAGGCTGCTTCTAATTCGCTATCTGAAAGTTGCGCGTAGCGCAGTAGGGAATCGTATAAATTAATTTTTTGATAGCGGGAACTCAAATAGGTTAAATTTTCAGCTTTTATTCTTAATACTTCGTATCCCGGAAAGTGTGAAGGAAGGTGTAATAGGGCCGAATCATAGTATAATTTTGCTTCAACATATTGGTTTCGATGTTTAAAATTGAGCTCGGCGAGTTGTAAATAGAGTAAACCTTTTTGGGTGCTTTGATCTACATTGACAGCTAAGCCTTTTTGATAGTTTAGTTGGGCAATTTCAAATTGCCTATTTGATTCGGCTTGTTTGGCAAGTTCGGCATAAATACGGTCTTGTACTTCGGCGTTTTTATCGTCTTTTAAAAGTCTACTTAAAGCTTTTTCTCGGGAGATTTGGGTAGGGTCTAATAATTCTTGATTTCTCAATTTACCTAATTGCGCATTAAAGTAAAGTTCATAACTCGCATTACTTCGAATGACTTTTTGGTAAAGTTGTGCACTAGCTTTATAATTTTTTTCTGTTTCTTGCAGTTGGGCAGCTACAAAATTCCACCGAGTACGCGACAGTTGGTGAGGAGCTAATTTTTGGGCTTGGGTTAAATTTTTAAAGGCTTCCGAATATTGCTTTTGTTGGATATTATATTGGGCTAAGGTAGCTAAAGCTTCTGCTTTGATGGCTGCTCCTCCTTTTTTCCACGCATTCATAATATCGATGGATTTTGCTAAAAGATTTTCGGCCATTTTAGCTTCACCCATTTGCATATAGGTTCGGGCTTTCCAGGTGAGTGCTTGAAGTTGAATTTTCTTGTCGTCAGGGTAGGCTCTTTCTACATAGTCAAAATACTCAGCCGCCATATAATAGGCTCCCGCATAATAATGCACTTTGCCCAACAGCATATAGGCTTCATCTATATAATTGCTGAAGTTTTTTTCTTGAATTACAGCATAAGCTTTATCGGCAATAGCTTCCAAAGTTGGGCCTAGGGGAGATTTGGCATTGGTATCTGGAGCATTGGGTTGAATATATAGGGGAAGAATTTCTGTGGTAGTTACATCTATTTTTTGTGCTAATTCATTTTCATAAGCGAATAGAAGTAAATTGGCATTATAAATATAATTATACCTAGCTGATAAATTATGTAACCGACGATTTGGTCCGTTGTCTTGTTGGGTGGAGCATGCGCTCAATAAACTGAGCCCTACAAGGAATAAGATGATATATGTTAATTTAAATTTCAAGTTGTGAATTAATTGGTAAATTTAACAGTATTATTTAATATTTATTGTTCAAAGTGATATGAAAAATCCAATAAAGCAGACTTCTGTATTTGCTAAGTATAGTGCGATTGCATTTCAAATGATATTAATTATTGGGGTGTTTACTTTTATTGGACATAAAATTGATCAATCTCAACAAACTCGCACGCCTTTATATACTGCGGCTTTTAGCTTAGTGGGTGTTTTTGTAAGTTTATATTTAGTTATAAAAGGTTTAAAATCAATAACTAATTCAAAGAATACTAGAAATTAAATTCCACAGATTGTGTAGAGAAACTAATTAGTATGCTTACCTTTGTGAACTAATTTGATTCTTTTGAATAATTTAAAATTTATTGTCTCTTATTTATTGTATTCCTTAGGGATTGCCTTATTTGGTTATGCATTACCCGATTTATTCCCAGATACGCCTATTATTTCCCCAGCATTTTGGCTCATATATGCCTTTTTAGGGGGAGTTACTTTAATCGCTTATTTTTTGGTGATATTAGGGATGAAAATCAACCCCGAAACAAGTATTCTTGCTATCATGGCCTCCATTGGGATAAAAATGTTTTTTGCCTTAGCTTTTATTCTGATTTACAGGGCTAAAACAGGCGGGATGGACCTCCTATTTGTTATAAATTTTTTTTCTTTATATTTATTGTTTACCCTCTTTGAAATATCGGCATTGTTACGTAACTTGCGCCACCAAAATAAATAGTAAAAATCTGCGAGCAAATGGATTGTAACCACGTTTTTGAGTTTAAGTTTAAGAGATTATTTGTTGTATTTGCGCTTTTTTCGGCATTTTTATTGAATTCTTTGAGTTCAAGTGCTCAAGAAAACGGCTCGACAGAACAACCTGATACAGCTGTTGTAGAGAGGATGGTTCCGATAGCAATTCCAATTGAAGCAGTGGCTGATGATAATGCAACTGAAGAGAAGTTTAATCCTACTCAGGTTATCATGGAGCATATCGGGGATTCGCATGTGTGGCACTTGTGGGGTCATACTTCATTACCTCTTCCTGTTATTTTATATATTCCTGGTCAAGGTTTAGAAATGTTCTCTTCAGGTGGTTTTCATCATGGTGAGGATGATGTTGTAGGTAAATATAATACTTACCGCTTAGTTCATGATAAAATTAAGGTGGTAAATGCTGGTGAAGTTGATGAAGCGGCATCAGAAAAGGTTTTAGATTTCTCTATTACTAAAAATGTGGCTTCCATGTTTTTAGCTATAGCGATTTTATTAATCGTGTTTGGTTCGATGGCTAAAGCTTACAAAAAACGTGAAGGTAAAGGTCCAAGAGGTATTCAATCCTTATTAGAACCATTTGTTTT
The DNA here is from genome assembly GCA_004211595.1 of Pedobacter sp. GTDB lineage: Bacteria > Bacteroidota > Bacteroidia > Sphingobacteriales > Sphingobacteriaceae > Pedobacter. Next base: position 120,827 of record SEDO01000004.1, on the reverse strand, counting down.
GTTTATTAGAGACGATATTGCAAAACCTAATATTGGACATAAGTATGCGAAATTTATGCCTTACTTATTAACCTTGTTTTTCTTTATTTGGGTGAATAATATTTTAGGGTTAATTCCTATTTTTCCTGGGGCAGCCAATGTAACCGGTAATATTGCTTTAACTTTCGTTTTAGCAATGGGTACGCTTTTAATAGTTAATTTAAATGGAAATAAATATTACTGGAAACATATTTTAGTTCCGGATGTGCCTTGGTGGTTATATCCTATTATGATTCCGGTAGAATTAATTGGTATTATATCCAAGCCTTTTGCTTTGATGGTGCGTTTATTCGCTAACATCACTGCGGGTCACATTATTGTGTTAAGTTTAATTTCCTTAATCTTTATATTTAAAACTTTGGCTATTGCGCCTGTTTCGGTAGCCTTCGTTATGTTTATGTATGTGTTGGAGTTATTAGTGGCATTTTTACAGGCATTTATATTTACCTTATTAACAGCCTTATTCATTGGAATGGCTGTGGATGAGCATCATTAGAATAAACGTTTTTTTAATCATATAAATAAATACAATTATGGTAGGTTCAATCGCGGCAATTGGTGCCGGTTTAGCTGTAATCGGTGCTGGTATCGGTATCGGTCAAGTAGGTGGTAAAGCAATGGAAGGTATTGCTCGTCAGCCAGAAGCTGCATCTAAAATTCAAATTGCAATGATTATTGCTGCTGCTCTTATCGAGGGTGCTGCATTATTCGGTGTGGTAGTTGCATTATTAGGTTTAGGAGTATAATCCAAATCTAATCAACAAAAAACAACAAACAGGGGGTTAGACGATTGGTTTAACCCACCTGTTAGTTAAATAATAGTAATTATAAGATATCATATATAATGGAATTAGTTACCCCAAGTATCGGATTAGTTTTTTGGACCACAGTAGCTTTTGTAGGTGTTTTACTTTTATTGAAAAAGTTTGCCTGGGCTCCGATTTTATTAGCCATTAAATCACGTGAAGATTCTATTGACGAAGCTTTGAATAAAGCTGAGTTAGCAAAAAATGAAATGGCTCGTTTAACTTCAGAAAATGAAGACTTGTTAAAGCAAGCTCGTGCTGAAAGAGATGAGATCTTAAAAGAAGCTAAAATCTTAAAAGATAACATTGTTAACGAAGCGCGTGTTTCAGCTCAACAAGAAGGTGCTAAATTAATTGAAAAGGCACGTATTGAAATTGAGAACCAAAAGAAAGCTGCATTAATTGAATTAAAGGGACAAGTTTCGACTTTATCTTTAGATATTGCAGAACGTGTATTAGGTAATCAATTAGCTGATAAAGCCAAACAAGAAGAATTGGTTAGCGGCTTATTAAAAGACGTTAAATTAAACTAAGAGCTTAGAAGCATATGTCAATTAAAGCAGCAAGTAGATACGCCAAATCATTAATTGATCTTGCCTCCGAACAAAACGTTTTGGAGCAAGTGAAGCATGATATGGTGCTTTTTGAGGAGGTTGTAGATAGCCACCGTGAGTTGGAAGCTATTTTAAAGAATCCAATTGTGCCTTTAGATAAAAAATCTGGTATTATTAAAGATTTATTTGGAGCACATATACATGATATTTCCGCTCGTTTTTTCCAATTAGTTGTATCTAAAGGGCGTTCTTCTATATTATTTGAAGTAGCAAAGCAGTTTGTGAAACAATATCAAGTAATGAAGGGAATTGTTACGGCTGAGGTTACTTCAGCAACAGCTTTAACAGCAGATGCAAAAGCCAGTATTCAAGCAATAGTTAAGCGAGAAATGCAGGCAAATGAAGTGGTTATTAAAGAAACAGTCGATGCAAATTTAATCGGTGGTTTAGTCTTGAAAGTAGGAGACAAACAATTCGATGCAAGTATTGCTGGTAGCTTAAATAAATTGAAAAAAGAATTTGCGCAAGGTATTGCGTAATGAATAGTTATAAAAATCATACATCAAAAATAACATTATGGTAGAGGTAAGACCAGACGAAGTTTCGGCAATCATCAGGCAACAATTGTCGGGCTTTAAATCAGAAGCTGAGCTTGAAGAAGTAGGTACCGTATTACAAGTAGGTGACGGTATTGCTCGTGTTTACGGCTTAACTAAAGTTCAAAGTGGAGAGCTTGTGGAGTTCGCCAATGGATTGCAAGGAATCGTTTTAAACCTTGAGGAAGACAATGTGGGTGTGGTATTATTAGGTCCAAGCGATGAGATCAAAGAAGGTGATACAATTAAAAGAACTAAGAAAATTGCTTCCATTAAAGTTGGAGAAGGCATGCTTGGTCGTGTTGTAAACACTTTAGGTGAGCCTATCGACGGAAAAGGTCCAATTTTAGGTGAAACTTATGAAATGCCTTTAGAGCGTAAAGCACCTGGGGTAATTTACCGTCAACCTGTAAATGAGCCATTACAAACAGGTATCAAAGCGATCGATGCGATGATTCCAATTGGTCGTGGTCAACGTGAGCTTGTTATTGGCGATCGTCAAATTGGTAAAACTGCGGTTTGTATCGATACGATTATCAATCAAAAAGAGTTTTATGAAGCAGGTCAGCCTGTGTTCTGTATATATGTAGCTTGTGGTCAAAAAGCAAGTACTGTAGCTAATATTGTTCGTACTTTAGAAGAAAACGGTGCTATGCCTTATACGGTTGTAGTTTCAGCATCAGCTGCTGAGCCTGCGCCACTTCAATTCTACGCACCATTTGCTGGGGCTGCTATTGGAGAATATTTCCGTGATACAGGTCGTCCGGCATTAATTGTTTATGATGATTTATCTAAACAAGCAGTAGCTTACCGTGAGGTGTCATTATTATTACGTCGTCCACCAGGTCGTGAGGCTTATCCAGGTGACGTATTCTATTTACACAGCCGTTTATTAGAGAGAGCTGCTAAAATTAATGCAAACGATGAGATTGCAAGAAACATGAACGATTTGCCTGAGTCGTTAAAAGGTATTGTAAAAGGTGGTGGTTCTTTAACTGCACTTCCGATTATCGAAACTCAAGCAGGAGACGTTTCTGCCTATATCCCTACGAACGTAATTTCAATTACTGATGGTCAGATTTTCTTAGAGTCTAATTTATTTAACTCGGGTATTCGTCCAGCAATTAACGTAGGTATTTCGGTATCTCGTGTAGGTGGTAATGCGCAAATTAAATCCATGAAAAAAGTAGCTGGTACGTTAAAGTTAGATCAAGCTCAGTATCGTGAATTAGAGGCTTTCTCTAAATTCGGTTCTGATTTAGATGCCGCTACCAAATCAGTATTAGATAAAGGTGCTCGTAACGTGGAGTTCTTGAAACAAGGACAATTCTCACCTATGACAGTTGAGAAACAAGTTGCCATCGTATACGCAGGTACTAAAAATTTAATGCGTAACGTACCTATTGATAAAGTTAGAGAGTTTGAGGTAGATTATCTACAAGCTTTAGAATTGCGTCACCCAGAAACCTTACAAGCTTTAAAAGCAGGTAAATTTGACGATGCAATCACCGGTGTTTTAGAAACCGTAGCAAAAGAAGTTTCAAGCAAATATTAATAATAGCTAATTTAAAATAATGGCTAATTTAAAAGAAGTAAGATTAAGGATTGCCTCTGTACAATCAACACAGCAGATTACCAAAGCTATGAAAATGGTTTCGGCTGCTAAGTTGAAACGTGCTACAAATGCTATTGTGCAAATGCGTCCTTATGCTAATAAATTAAAAGATATATTAGAAAATCTTTCGGCTAGTTTAGAAGGCAGTACCTCGCCTTTTATTCAAGATAGGGAGCCTAATAAAGTTCTTTTAGTGGTAGTTTCATCTAATCGGGGCTTAGCTGGTGCATTCAATATGAATGTAATTAAAGCTGCCAATCAATTAATCGCTACCAAATACGCAGAGCAATATAAAAACGGTAACGTTAAAATGATTGCTATTGGTAAAAAAGCGCAGGATTTTTATGAAAAGCGTAAGTACCAAGTATTAGGTAATAACAATGAAATTTACGCTGACCTTAGCTTCGAGAATGTAACTAAAATTACGGATACCATCATGGATGGTTTTGTGAAAGGGGAATTTGATAGAGTTGAAGTAATTTACAATCGCTTTAAAAATGCGGCCGTTCAAATTATTACCAACGAGCAATTATTACCTTTAGCGAAGGCAGAATCTGTAGCAAGTGTGGGTAATTCTAATGTAGATTATATTTTAGAACCTTCCCAAGAAGAGATTGTTAGTGAATTAATTCCTAAGTCTATTAAGATTCAATTATACAAAGCAGTTTTAGATTCTCATGCTTCTGAGCATGGGGCTCGTATGACTTCAATGGATAAGGCAACAGAAAATGCTGGGGAGTTATTGAAATCATTAAAACTAGCCTATAATCAAGCTCGTCAGGCAGCTATTACAACGGAGTTAACCGAGATTGTAAGTGGTGCGGCAGCATTAAATGGTTAATTAGTTTTTTAAAAATTATCAAGTCGTCTACCTTCAAGTAGACGACTTTTTTTATATTAGGTAATAAATACGGAAGGATGAAAAAGATATTATATGTGTTTATGCTCGCTTGTTTGCCAGCTACACTTTTAGCACAAAAGCAAAGCCCTAAACAACAAGCTAAACAAAAGCAGGTTAAAGGGCTCACGGAGCTGGCTGCTCCAGAAAGGGATTGGACGAATGCTATCTTATGGCAGCAAGGCAGTGGTGAATATAGGGCTTTAGCTTATCAAGCCTATAATTTTGCAAAATTATCACTTAAGGAAGCTCTTTGGGAACAAGCGAATGGCCGTCCTAATTGCATTATCGTAGATGCTGATGAAACGGTGATAGATAATTCGAAATTTCAGGGATATGAGTTGAAGAATGGAGTGAGTTATGTACCGGCGGATTGGACCAAATGGACTGCCTTAGCGGCAGCTGATACCGTGCCTGGCGCGTTATCTTTTTTAAAGTTTGCAGAAAGTAAAGGCGTGGAAGTTTTTTATGTAACGAATAGAGATGAAGCGGATCGTGTGGGAACAGTTAAAAATTTAAAAGATTTAGGATTTCCATTTGTGGATGATAAACATATCTTACTAAAACAAAATACCTCGGATAAGGAATCTCGCAGACAGGCTATTTTAAAAGATTATAATGTGTTATTGTTAGTAGGTGATAATTTGAGTGATTTCTCCAATGTATTTTATAGGGAAGGTAAGGATACCAAAGAACAGGTGGATATAGCAAGAGATTTATTTGGAACCAAATTTATTGTGCTTCCAAATCCTATGTATGGCGATTGGGAAAAGCCTTTGTATAAAGGGGAAAATTTAACTGAAAAGGATAAAGCTAAACAACGTTTTGAACGACTTAAAAGTTTTCAATAACAAGGGCTGATTTTTTGAATAAAAAGCCTAATAAAGCTTTAAATATTAAGAATAAATTTTACTTTTGTAACATTAAAAACTTTTAGATTATGAATTCATCAGAAGAAAGAGAAAAAAGCATGGCAACTGCCAACGAATCATCTATTTATATGTTAATGTTAGTGGGTATTTTAATTGGCGTGGTAGGTGTGTTTTTACGTTTCGCTGGAGATTCTACGATGTTATCCATTATTTCTTGGGCCATTTTAGCAGTCGGAACTGTAATTGCCTGCAAGGGTGTTTTCAAAATTTTAGACGCAAAATAATTGACAATATTATAATGAAAAAGCCTGCTTTAAGAGCGGGCTTTTTTATTTTATGCGCTTGGTATTATCTTTTACAAAGGCTGACCAACCAGAATAGGCTTTTCCGGAAGTAGTTCCTGATGTATTTTTTTGAAAGGCATGACACAAAGCTACAGCAAGCCCATCTGTAGCATCTAAAAACTCAGGGGTCTCTTTAAAATTCAATAATTTCTGAAGCATAGCAGCAACTTGTTCTTTACTTGCTGTTCCTTTTCCGGTAATAGATTGTTTTATTTTTCGAGGGGCATATTCAACCACGGGGATTTGTTTAGCTAAGGCTGCTGCCATGGCAACCCCTTGGGCTCTACCTAATTTTAAGGTTACTTGAACATTTTTGCCATAAAAGGGAGCTTCAATGGCTAATATGTCGGGTTTATATGTTTCAAGAAGATCGTTAGTTTTTTCGAATATCCGCTGTAGTTTGAGAAAATGATCATCTAAATGACCCATTTTTACCACGCCCATTTGAATGAGTGAAAGCTGGCTGCCTTTTTCTAAGATTAAGCCAAATCCCATAACTGCAGTACCAGGATCTATTCCTAAAATAACTCGCTCTTTTTTTTGTGCTAACATTTGCCTAAATTAAACATATTTGTATTTAGAATCTTCAAATTTGTCAGACAAGACCAAAAAATATCTGAGTATCCTTATTAAGTTGACTGTCTTAATAGCAGCAGGCTGGATTATCTATTCAAAGACAAATGCGAATAGTGATTTTCAAACTTTTTTAAAATCCTTGAATGGATTGTCTTTAAGCCAAAGTATTTTTTATTTAGCAGCGGTAGTAATACTGATGTTTTTAAACTGGGGTTTAGAAGCTAGAAAGTGGCGATTTTTAATGCGAAAAATAGAACCTCAAACCTATTGGTCTGCCTTGTCAGGTGTTTATTGCGGTTTAACTTGGGCGGTATTTACTCCAAACCGATTAGGAGAATATGGGGGTAGAATATTAACACTACGTCCATCTCGACGAATTCCAGGTTTATTTGCTATGACTGTAGGGAGTTTGAGTCAGATGGTGGTGACGAATGTTTGTGGCTTGATAGCTGGATTAGTGTTCCTTTATCAATTTCAATTGGTTGATTTTCGTTTAACTTGGGGGATTGGAATTTTCGGGCTGATGTTTATAGTTTTATATTTACTAGCTTATTTCCACATTCGTTTACTGAATAATATTCTATCTTCCTTTAAATTAACCCGTAGGTTTAAAAAGTTTTATGCGGTATTAGCACGTTATTCTAAACCTGAATTATTTAGAATTATAACTTATAGCTTATTTAGATATTTAGTTTTTACCTTACAATATGTATTACTTTTTTTGTGGTTAATTCCTGAATTACCTTCCTCCCAAGTTGCAATATTAATTATGGTATTCTTTTTTGTACAGGCCTATTTGCCGTCATTAGATTTATTAGATTTAGGAGTACGAAGCTTAACTGGACTTTATTTTTTTAATTTATTATCCGATAAAAGTTCAGCCATCGTAGCTTGTTTTGCTATTATTTGGTTTGTAAATATTATTATCCCAGCTATTTTAGGTTCTTATTTTGTGTTAAAATTAAATTTATTTGGAAACGCTAAATCTCATATTTAATTTAATAAGTGCTATTTTATGCATCGGCTATGTTATATTAATTTTAGCTTGGATATGGGGTTGGAATAAGATCCAATCAGATTCTCAACCTGTAAAGGCCGAAGTTCATACATCCGTTTCAATTTTAATTCCAGCTCGAAATGAAGAAATTCTGTTACCTGCAACATTAAAGGCAATTATTGCTCAAAACTATCCGAAGCACTTGTATGAAGTTATTGTAATAGATGATCATTCCATGGATAATACTGCCGAAATAGCTAGGAGTTTTTCGCAGGATGGGGTTAAATTGATTTCATTAAAGAATATAAAGCTGGGTAATTCTTATAAAAAAATGGCTATTCAACGGGGTATTGAAGCAGCACAGGGCCATTTAATTGTTTGCACGGATGCAGACGTTGAAATGGGACCTAATTGGTTAAGAACTTTGGTAAATTTTTATGAGGAGAAAGGTTGGACCATGCTTTCTGCTCCTGTTGCGTACTTTCGTGAATCTAGTTTTTTTGAAAGGTGTCAAAGCTTGGAGTTTATATTATTGAATGCCATTGGAGCAGCTAATTTTGGCTTAAATAAGGTAGGTTCTTGCAATGGTGCAAATTTGGCCTATGAAAAGAAAGCTTTTTTGGAAGTTAATGGATTTGAGGGAATTGATCACTTAGCCTCTGGAGATGATGAACTTTTATTACATAAAATGGCAGCACACTTTCATGGAAGGCAGGGTTATGTCAGGGATCCAGAAGCGATAGTATATACCTATGCTAAACCTAATTGGAAGGAGTTTATTCAGCAACGTAAAAGATGGGCTTCAAAAAGTACCTCTTATCAAGCCAAGTGGATGAAGTATAGTGCGTTTTGGATATGGGTATTCAATTTGAATTTAGCTTTATTATTAGTATTGGGTGTAGGGTTATTAAATAGTGGTAATACTGCCTTTTTACAAATTTTTTGCATTCAGTTCGCTTTGAAAGCTTTTATGGAAGGCTTTTTTATTTATTCTCCTTTAAGCTTTTTTAAACGGACAAAACTCTTACTTTTGGAACCTTTACTAAGCTTCTGCCATATTTTCTATTTGGTGTATATTGGCCTTGCAGGAAATAATGCGGCTTACCATTGGAAAGGTAGAACAGTTAAATAGGAATAACGCTTTATGCAATCACTTACACCTTCTCAAAAAATATGGAAAAAATTTAAACGCAACAAACTTGCTGTTGCGGGTTTGGGTTTTATCTTATTTATGGTTTTAATGGGGGTGTTAGGATATCATGTATGTACAGACAAAAGCCCTTATGCTAATACCATGTATTTACAGCTAAGTAATAAAAAACCTATGCGTTCCTTTGTATTCTTTAAAACAGAGAAGTTGTCGAATGTCGAGAAAAAAGGATTTTTTCATACCCTGTTATTTGGTCAGGAGCTTGATTATAGAGCTATGCCGATTACCGATTATCGCTTTAGCTCAGATAGCCTATTTGTGAAAGAATATATTGGAGATGATGAATTAGCTGAAGAATCAGGTTATTCAATATTAGAAGTTAGTGGAAAAACTACTATTTCCGATAAGGATAAGGAAGATTTTTTACAAGAGCATGTGTTTAAACAAACTTTTTATTTTGGTACAGATATTTATGGGAGAGATTTATATAGTCGGTTAATTTTAGGGGTTAGAGTTTCTTTGTCGGTTGGATTAATGGCAGTTGCCATTTCCTTATTTATTGGTTTATCATTAGGTGCTATAGCAGGTTATTTTGGAGGTAAAATTGATGCAGCTATTTCTTGGTTTATGAATGTGATTTGGGCGCTACCTTCCTTATTATTAGTTATTGCTATTTCTTTTGCCTTAGGAAAGGGTTTCTGGCAAATATTTATTGCCGTTGGACTATCAACATGGGTAGATGTAGCCAGGTTAGTTAGAGGGCAGGTAATGGCCTTAAAGCAAGTCGAATATGTAGAAGCTGCAAAAGTCTTAGGTTATTCTTCTTCCCGTACGATTATTAAGCATTTATTGCCTAATATGGCTGGACCTATATTAGTGGTAGCATCGGCTAATTTTGCTTCTGCAATTTTATTAGAAACGGGTTTAAGTTTTTTAGGCTTTGGGGCGCAACCTCCGATGCCCAGTTGGGGAAGTATGATAAAAGAGCATTATGCATATATCATAATGGATGCAGCATATCTGGCTATTCTTCCTGGATTGGCTATTATGTTAACCGTCTATGCATTCAATGTTTTAGCAATAGGACTTCGGGATGCTTTTGATGTAAAAGGACAACATACCAATGTGTAGAAAATAAAAAACCTCTATGGTCCTAATCATAGAGGTTATGCTTTAGAGTTAAATTAGCTATTGCTAGCTTATTACCCATAACGGGGGCTAGCTATAAAACGCTACAACGAATATCAAAAAAAAATATATTATTTTTGAATTTTCTATGTAAGTGGTAGTGAGTTTTGAGTAAACGGTAATAAAATTAGTTAAGATGCTAGAAAAGGCATATCAGTATGATTATTTAGAAGCGGGTTGTGATGAAGCAGGGAGGGGTTGTTTGGCAGGCCCAGTTTTTGCTGCAGCTGTGATATTGCCAGAAAAATTTGATTTACCAGGGCTAACCGACTCAAAACAATTAAATGAAGCAAAAAGAGCTGAATTGCGTCCTTTAATTGAATCGCAGGCATTAGCATGGGCTGTGGCTGCAGTTGACCATATTGAAATTGATAAAATAAATATTCTTAATGCTTCTTTTTTAGCTATGCATAGGGCAATTGCTAAATTACAAATTGCACCTGAATTCTTGATCATAGATGGGAACAGGTTTAAACCCTATGCAAATTTGCCTCACCAATGCATTGTTAAGGGAGATGGCAAATATTTAAATATTGCAGCTGCATCTATATTAGCGAAAACTCACCGGGATGAATATATGGAAGGGATTGCGATAGACTACCCTCATTATGCTTGGAGTAAAAATAAAGGATATCCTACTGTAGCACACCGATTGGCGGTTATAGAGCATGGATTTTCACCGTTTCATCGTAGAACCTTCAATGTATCCAACCCTCAACTTGAATTAGAGTTTTAAGCATTTGAAAGTACTTATCCTTACGCATAGAGTCCCATTTCCAGCTAATTCTGGCTATCCGATTGTAGTTTACAATACGATTAAAGGATTATTGTCTGAAAATATTGATATTACTCTTTTCTCCTTAAATCCATTTAAGTATCGGGTAGATGTAGATGATATTTATGATCCCGTGTTTGAAAAGATTCATTTTGATTCTAGAATTGTACATACTGATATAAGTTTATGGGGTGCACTTTTAAATATTTTTTCAAATGAATCTTATAATGTATCACGCTATTTTGATGAGGAAGCTGCACAGGCTTTGGAGAATATTTTACGAGAGCATAAATTTGATGTGGTCCAATTTGAGGGGCTTTACGTGGCGCCTTATTTATCTGTGGTAAAATCACATAGTCAAGCAAAATTAATTTATAGGGCGCATAGCATTGAATCTGAGGTTTGGGAGAAATTGGCGCTGAGAGAAAAGTTCAATCCTAAACGGAGATATATTGAATTTTTAGCTCGCCGATTAAAAAACTATGAATTGGATCAGATTAATAGGTTTGATCAAGTTTTTGCTATTTCTGAGCAAGATCGACAAAGTTTATTAAAATCAGGATCGGACACGCCGATGGAAGTATTCCCGGTGGCGTTAGATTTTGAAAGATATAAGATAGACGCAAAAAAAACCATTTTCCCTACTTTATTTCATCTTGGGGCCATGGATATGACCCAAAATAAAGAAGGCTTATCTTGGTTTTTAGATGAGATTTGGCCTGATATCGAAAAGCTGAGTGGGGATTTGCGTTTTTATATTGCGGGAAAACATATGCCGCAAGAGTTTTTTGATTATGATTCGGATAACTTAATTGTAGAAGGTGAAATTTTTGATGCCGTAGAGTTCATGAATTCCAAAGCCATTATGATTGTGCCTTTATTATCCGGGAGTGGGATGAGAGTGAAAATTATAGAAGGGATGGCCATGGAAAAATGCATTATTGCTACTACAATAGCTGCTGAGGGCATACAGTGTGAACATGGTAAAGATATATTGCTGGCTGATAGTCCGGATGAATTTTATCGCCATATACTACAATGTCTGACGCAACCTCATAAATGGCGTGATATTGGCGTGAATGCCCGGCAGACTGTAGTGAAAAATCATGATATTCTGCAAACCGCTAAAAGAATGGTGGAATCCTACAAAATTGAACTCGTAAAAGTTTAATATTCTTAGTATTTTTGTCGGGCTTAAAAAACTCATACATGTTTTGGGAGCAAATTAAAATTAAAAATCAATATGAAAAATACTGCTTTAACGGAGAAACACATCGCTCTGGGTGCTAAAATGGTTCCATTTGCGGGATATAATATGCCTGTACAATATGAAGGAATTAATGTTGAACATGCTACTGTTCGTCAAGCTGTAGGAGTTTTCGATGTGAGCCACATGGGGGAGTTTATTTTGAAAGGTGAGAACGCTTTAAATTTAATTCAACGTGTAAGTAGTAATGATGCTTCAAAATTATATGATGGAAAAATTCAATATGCTTGTTTACCCAATGAAGAAGGTGGTATAGTTGATGATTTATTAGTATATAGAATTGACGAAAAAACCTTTATGTTGGTTGTAAATGCTTCAAACATTGAAAAGGATTGGAATTGGATTCAAAAATATAATACCGACAATGTAGAAATGCATAACATTTCTGATAAAACTTCATTATTAGCAATTCAAGGTCCAAAAGCTGCCGAAGCCTTGCAAAGTTTAACCGATATGGATTTAGCTTCTATGGAGTATTATACCTTTAAAAAAGGTGTATTTGCTGGTGTTGAAAATGTATTAGTGTCAGCTACAGGTTATACTGGTGCAGGCGGCTTTGAAATATATTTTGAAAACCAGTATGCTGAAAAAATATGGGATGCAGTTTTTCAAGCAGGTGCGGGTTATAGTATTAAACCAATAGGATTAGGAGCTAGGGATACATTGCGTTTAGAAATGGGTTTCTGTTTATATGGAAATGATATAGATGATAACACTTCTCCCATTGAAGCAGGCTTAGGTTGGATAACCAAGTTCACCAAAAAGTTTGTTAATTCTGAATCGTTATTAGCTCAGAAAGAACGTGGTGTGCCTCAAAAGTTAGTGGGATTTGAAATGATTGAGCGTGGTATTCCTCGTCATGATTACCCGATAGTTGATGAAGCCGGTACAGTCATTGGGCGAGTTACATCTGGAACACAATCTCCATCCCTTCAAAAAGCCATTGGTATGGGTTATATTTCAAATACCTATACTAAGGAAGGTTCTGAAATTTATATTGAAATTAGAAATCAGAAAATTAAAGCTAAAGTGGTTAAGTTTCCTTTTTATAAAAAATGAAAAGGACCGTTCAAGTTTGTTTAACCCCAGCTTTGCTTCACCTCCACGATTTACATGAAAAAATTGTAGTGGTGATTGATATTTTAAGAGCAACTTCTTCCATGACCTATGGTTTGCAAAATGGTGCTAAGGCTATTATTCCTGTTTCTCAGGTAGAAGATTGTTTAGCTTTTTCTGGTTCAGATTATTTGCTAGCAGCTGAGCGAAATGGGGAAGTAGTGTCTGGGTTTGATTTTGGAAATTCTCCCTTTTCATATACGGCTGAAAAAGTTGCTGATAAAACAATTGTGCTCACCACAACAAATGGCACTAAAGCATTACATATGGCGAGAGCTACTGCCTTTCAGGTATTAGTTGGATCTTTCTTAAACCTAGATGCGTTAGTTAGTTATTTGGAATCGCAACCACGTGATGTGGTATTATTATGTGCGGGTTGGAAGGATAATTTTAATCTTGAAGATACCTTGTTTGCTGGAGCTGTTGTGATGGCATTAAAGGGAAAGTTTGGGCATTTTGATGATGCTTGTGTAGCGGCAGAAGATATGTATTCAATAGCCCAGGCTGATTTAAGGGGCTATTTAAGAAAATCCTCTCACTCCCACCGATTGGAACAATTAAATATTGAAGAAGATGTTTTATTCTGTCTTCGTAAGAATATTTGTACAGTAATTCCTGTTTTAATTGATCAAAAATTAGTGCCCTTAACTATTTAATCTTGCATTAATAACTGATGCACTGGCGATGAATAGTACTGGAATTAAATAGAATAAATATTTATTATTAGTTTTTTCTTGACTATATAAGGGAACAGGATCCCATTGGGGTTCTAATATAGTAAGTGGGCTTTTGTCTTGTGTAGGAAATCCGGCACTTTCAAGATAATTTGGGATTTTATATTTTGGAATGGTATCACTATATACTATTTTATAATGTGTGGGTTTTCTTCTTAGTTTATACAAAGCAATGCCAGCATTAGTGGAATGAAATTTCTTGATAGAGGCAATAGGTTTGGTAGGCTGAGTTCTACCAATTATTTTTTGTATAAATACTTGCTCTACGTATAGCCTTAAGTTTAAAGTTTTTGTGGTGGATTGAAAGTAATAGGGAGTATTAGGGTTAAAGAATAATTGTTGGATATAATAATGGCTGTAGTTGTGCTGATTTAATGGATTGCTATCTTTATAATAGCGATTCCCCTTAGCTTTTAAGGAATTATCATATCCTTTAATTTGATGGTTAGAAAATATTACGTCGTAATTTTTTAACACAATTAAATCACTAGCTTCTGGATTTCCAATTTTATTAAAATCTTCTATCGTACTAATATAAGAAGGTTCTGTTTGCAGGTTATTGGGCTTTGGAATCCATATTACTTGACTTATTATGCAAACGATGAGGGAGCTATTCAAAAGTCTTCTTAGGTAGGTGGTAGATAGTTTTATTTTAGGTATTATAAATTCCTGTATGAGCTGGAATTGAATTAAAGAAGCAAGTATGATTAGATATAAATTTAATAATGGAAATTGCTTTAAAAATGGATAGCTAAATGAGGCAATTACTTGTATTAATAGTATATTAAATACGGCTAAAGATGTATAAAAGCTTAAAAAAATAAACAATCTTTGCTTATAGGTTTTATTGAATTGAGTATTTTCTTTTAGATATGGATGTACCAGAGCTTTAATATTTTGTAATTTCCCTAATTCTAAAATGGGGTATTTTGAATTTATTTTTTGAGAATTTTGTATTTCTAAGCAAGGATAGGATAATCCAAAATACCTATGAGTTATATTTAAGCTAATTAATTCAGGAATAGGGTAGATAGTGGTTTGGTAGGCTTTAAATATGGCGCTATAGGTTTCAATGTATAGGTTGTTTTCTTCAATATTTAATGAAACTATTATCGTATAAACCTTCTTTAATATAAAATATTCAAGTAATAAGAGGATAAAACTTAATACAGCAAGGAGTCCTAGTCCTTTAAGGAGTAGCCCTAATACACCTATAGTTAACCCTCCATATATTAAATAGGCTAATGAAAATCTTTTTTTATGGAGCGATTTAAATTGGATTTCCATGGTTTAAATAGTTTTTAAAAACTTCTTCGCTTTGCAAGGTTTTTAAAGCGGCCTCATGGGCTAGCCAATAAATGGTTTCAGCTTTCTTCATATCGAAGGTGCTTATTTCGCCCATACCTTTGGGCTCTATCATTAAGTTGCAACTTTTGCGTTTAACTTCCATGTCATGATTTATCGACATAATAGCTGCTCGCTGAATAAGATTAGTTAAACCTTTTATATTTTCTTGAGGTAATAAATGATTGCAAGAAGAACCTATGATAAGATCACATATTCCTTGTAATGGTTCAACTGGGAAATTATTTAACACCCCTCCATCTACATACATCTGATTATCAATTTCAATA
Organism: Pedobacter sp.; assembly: GCA_004211595.1. GTDB lineage: Bacteria > Bacteroidota > Bacteroidia > Sphingobacteriales > Sphingobacteriaceae > Pedobacter. Next base: position 105,666 of record SEDO01000004.1, on the reverse strand, counting down.
GGTTTAAATATTCCTGGTATACAACTGGATGCTAATACGCTGGTTATTAATGGGCCTTCTGAAAAATATACTATTTTACCTTCACTGAAATTAGTGGTACAAATGGTAAGTGGAATTTGAAGTGATTCAATTCGATCTTCTTGAAAATAAGGTTTGAGGATTTCTCGTGTAGGCTCTATATTTATTAATCCTAAGGATCCAAAGGCAGGTCGGATATACCTTAATAGTTTAGTTTTTTGAAAAATATTGAAAATTTCATCGGGTGAATAACCAGCTGCAAAAAAAGAACCTGCAATTGCACCTGCTGAAGTGCCGCTAATATGTGAAATTTTAATTCCATAATTCACTACAGCTCTTAATATTCCTAAGTGTGCAATGCCTCGGATACCTCCGCCGGATAAAACAATTCCTATTTTCATATGTTCAGATAAATCTATCTAGATTCTCTAAAATAACAGAAAACAGTTATTAAAGGAAAGTTAATTTTAGAAAATCATTATGTAGCTTTAAACTTTGATTTAAATTTCTTTTTAAAAGCAATGAAAATAGCCTTAGCACAATTAAATTATCATATTGGGAATTTTGAAGTGAATGTCCAAAAAACTATTGATTATGTCGAGAAAGCAAAGTTGCAGGGGGCAGATTTAGTAGTGTTTGCTGAACTTTCAATTTGTGGATATCCTCCAAGGGATTTTTTGGAGTTTGATGAGTTTATATTAAAGTGTCATTCCGAGGCCTTGAAAATTGCAGGGCATTGTCATGGTATTGCAGCCATTGTAGGATTACCTATAAAAAATGAAGTATTGGCAGGAAAGGATTTATATAATGCTGCTTATTTTTTAGCTGATGGAGAAATTAAATCAGTTACTCGAAAAGCTCTATTGCCTACTTATGATATATTTGATGAGTATCGTTATTTTGAACCCAATGTAGAATTTCAAATTTTGGAATACAAAGGAAAAAAGATTGCTTTGACTATTTGCGAAGATCTTTGGAATCTGGAAGATAATCCTATGTATGTAAGTTGCCCTATGGATTCTTTAATTGAGGATAAGCCCGATATTATGATCAATATTGCAGCTTCTCCTTTTAATTACCAACATGATGAGGAGCGTTTGAAAATGCTTCAAAGGAATGTTTTAAAATATAATTTACCTTTAATTTATGTAAACCAAGTGGGCGCTCACACCGAATTAATTTTTGATGGAGGATCTGTGGCGATGTCAAGAACTGGTAATCTAGTAAAGGAAATGGCTTATTTTAAAGAGGATTTCTATTTTATAGATACAGATGATATGGAGGATTCTTTGCCAGATAAAGGGGATATATTAAATAATCGGGAAAGTGATATAGCGCAAATACACCAAGCCTTAGTTTTAGGAATTAAGGATTATTTTGAAAAGTCTGGCTTTCAAAAAGCGGTTTTGGGCTTATCTGGTGGTATCGATTCTGCAGTGGTATGTGCCTTGGCAGTAGAAGCTTTAGGTGCCGAAAATGTTATGGCTGTTCTCATGCCTTCTATTTATTCATCAACCCATTCTGTTAAGGATGCCATGGATTTAGTGAATAATTTAAATTGTAAGTATGAAATTTTGCCTATTAAAGATATCACAGAATCTTTTGATAAAGTTCTTTCTAAAACCTTTGAAGGGTTAGCATTTAATATAACGGAGGAAAATATTCAAGCTCGAACTAGGGGTATCTTATTAATGGCTATGTCTAATAAATTTGGATATATTTTACTTAATACCTCTAATAAAAGTGAGTGTGCAGTGGGCTATGGTACTTTATATGGCGATATGTGTGGTGCCTTATCGGTTTTAGGGGATGTTTATAAAACTCAAGTATTTCAATTAGCACGCCATATTAATAGAGAAAGCGAGATTATTCCTTTGAATTCTATAATTAAACCTCCCTCAGCAGAGCTAAGACCTGATCAAAAAGATGCTGATTCCTTACCTGATTATGAAATTTTGGATGCTTTATTGTTTCAACATATTGAATTGAAAAAAGGTCCTGAAGCTTTAAAATCCATGGGTTATGATGAAACTTTATTAAATAGAATTTTAAAATTAGTAAATAGGGCAGAGTTTAAGCGTTATCAAACCCCACCTATTTTAAGAGTTTCACCTAAAGCATTTGGAATGGGTAGAAGGATGCCCATTGTAGGTAAATATTGGTATTTATAAAATTCTACTACCCAATGTTGGGTATGTAATTACTGGATTTTGGGTATTTAGATAGGCTTAAGTTTTATGTTTTTTTGTATTAACTAAAATGTTAAAACTATGAAAATATTTAAAAACTTAATGGTGGCCTTTCTACTTTTTGGTGCTTTATCCGCATGTAAAAAATCAGAAGGGGGCGATACACAGATTGGTTCTGGAAGTATGTCAGCCAAAGTAGATGGAAAAGATTGGACTGCTGGTTTAGCTGTTCAAGCGAGTAAAGCTGGGGGAGTATTAGCCCTAGGTGGTACAGGAAATGGTGCGCAAATCAATATCAATATAATTGCCTATTCAGGTCCTAAATCTTATCCTTTGGGAGGGCCTGCTACTGGTATAAACCCTAATCAGGCTATTTACACGATTACGAATCCTTTACCTCCAGTTGCATATAATACAATGGTGGGTTTGGGTAATGGTTCTTTAAATGTTACTAAGGATGAAGGTGGGTACGTCGAAGGTACCTTTAGCTATACGGCAAGAAATCAAGCGGGGGTTACAGTAACTATTACTGATGGAAAATTCAAAGCTAAGGTGCAATAGTTAAATTTTTGTCTTTCTTATCTTTTTTAAAAGTATAAATAAATAAGATTCCAATACCTGCCATTATAAACATATCAGCAACATTGAATACTCCGGTTTGAACAAATCCAAAGTCCATATGGAGGAAGTCAGTTACTGAACCATATACAATTCGGTCATAAACATTTCCTAAACCTCCTCCTAACAACATGCAAAATCCTGCTTGTGTCCATAGGTTGAGGTTTTTTTCCGTAAATAAATAGTAAAGACCAAATCCAATAACTAGAATAGGAAATAGGTTTAAAATTAGGATGCGAAGTACTTCGGGTAAATTATGACCAATACTTAAAAATGCTCCAGTATTTTCAACTTTTGTTAGAGTTAGGAAATTGTCTATAATAGAAATATTGGCATGCTCTGCAACTTGATCTCTTACGATGATTTTTGAAACTTGATCACAACCGAAATTTAATAGAATAAATAGCAGTAAAAAGGTTATTCGTTTGATATTTGAAATAGGGTTCATATACTATTAATAGAAGATCTAAGTTTTGCGTCTGAAATTTTGTTTGTAGGCTAAATAGATTAAACCTATTACGGAAATAAAGGTAAATAATTTAGCTAGTACATCGCCATTTTTAACATAGAATGTTGTTTGATCATTTAAATTAATGTTTGCTTGAAGAGCAGTAGGTACCCACCATTCACTTTTAGATATGATATCCCCACGTTGATTTATAAAGCCTGATATTCCAGTATTGGCAGAACGTACAATATATCTTCGGGTTTCTAATGCCCTAAGTTTTGCATATAAAAAATGTTGATCTTTTCCTGAAGTGTTACCCCACCATCCATCATTGGTTATAATGGCTATAAATTGCGCACCTTCTTTTACGGCTTGCCCAACCCAGTCTCCCCAAATAGATTCATAACAGATAACTGGTGCTACTCCGATCCCTGCATTAGAATAAAAAACCCCGGGGGAGGTTTGCCATCCCCAACCCGAAACACTTCCTCCTAATTCTTTAAACACAGGAGCTAAAAAATTAAATAATTTAGGAAAAGGTAGTTTTTCAACGCCTGGAACTAATTTGGATTTATGATAAAAGAAAGTGTTTTCTCCGTTTTCTAATTGTAATGCGGAGTTGAAATTATCATAATAAAAACCAGGTTTATCACTTTCTTTTGCCGAAATACTACCTTTACCTGCATACCATTTGATACTTTCTATTCCGGTAATTAAAGTGGCATTCTTATAGGGGTTTAAAAATTGTTTTGTACGCTGTATTTGAGGATAATCATTTATTTGATCTTCAACCGCATAAATAGGAAGGGCAGTTTCTGGCCAAATAAAATATTCTGTATGTGGTTGTGCTTGAGACGCTGAAAGTTGAATCAAGGTTTCTAATTGACTGGATGGACTTATTTCTCCAAATTTACCATATGGATCAATATTCGGTTGAACAACTACTACATTAACTGGCATTTCAACTTCCTCATAATTCTTATAAATAATAATTGAACATGTTATGGGCAATAAAATCCATGCACATGTGAAGCTGATGATTTTCCACTTTTTATTTGATTTAAAATTTCTTATGACTTCAAATATTAAAATGTTACTTAATAAAATCCACAAGGTTCCGCCATATACGCCAGTATATTCATACCATTGTATTAATTGATGAAAACTGGCAAATCCGTTTCCTAGGTTCATCCATGGAAAGGCTAGATCCCATGATTGATGCAAGTATTCGCCCGCCATATAAAACGAGATTAAACCAATGTATGCTAAATACCTATGACTTACTTCTTTTAATCTTCCATAAAGCCAAAAAGCTGAACACATGATCATAGCCCCTAAACCAAATGGAATTAACGACACTAATAAGGAAATAAAATGTCCTATATAATCTTGACTTGCTGAATCAATGGCGTTATAAACCCAATATATTGAAAAAGTATTCCAGATGAAAAAGGTAAAAAATGCAAATTTAAAATAAGCCTTTCCTTTTTTACCTTCTTGATTTCCAATTTGGTCAAATACCCAAAGGAGTGGAACAAGGCCAATTAAAAGTAAAGGAGAAGTGTAGGGAATAGGAGGCCATGCAATTGTTAATAAAATAGCACTTAATAGGCAAGCGACCCAAAAGTATTTAGCGTTCATACATTTATTTTAGAGATTAGCTAAAATTTCAGCTTTCTTTTGCTCGTATTCTTCTTTTGTGATGAGCTCTTGATTAAATAAGAATTTCAATTTTCTAAGCTTGTTAGTTATTTCATCCTCTTTGCTATCAAAATTATTATTTGAATGAGGCGATTCAATTATACCATTTTCTTCAATAACGACTGCTTCGTCTATTTCTTCTACAAAATTTAAATTTAAAGTATTAGCTTTTTCTTCCCTACTTTTTCGGTCGATATCTAATTGGTGGGTTGTCAATTGATGTAGCTTTCGCGCTTGTACCTTTGGAATATAATCAGTTATTAATGGATCCCCATGTTGAGGTATGCAGATAAATTGTGCCCCAAAAAATTCTTCTTTAAATGCGACTTCTTTAATGTTTCTGAATGATATATCTTTAATATTTAAGGTTAAGCCCAAATGAGTAGGATTACAGAAATAAAGGCCTTGATTACTGAGTACTATGCTATCCAATAAGAGATTTACTGCTGGTTTCTTTTGAACCGCCAGATATAATAACTCTTCATCAGGATGTAAAAGGTCTTGAATTTTAGATATTATCTTCTCTACTGCTTTTAGGTCTTGATCATCAGCTAGAAATTTATCTATATTAATCATTTTCTGTTTCGTTTTCCTGTTTATATTTTTGTTTTCTCTTTACCTTTTCAGCTCCAGCAAGACAAATTACAAATTCTCCTTTTAATACATGGTCTTCAAAGTGTGATTTTATTTCCTTCAAAGAGCCCCGCACAGTTTCTTCATATAGTTTACTTATTTCTCTGCTAACCGAAGCTTGCCTATTAGCCCCAAAAACTTCTATAAATTCGGCTAAGGTTTTGAGCAATCTGTGCGGGCTTTCATAGAGTACAATTGTTCGCTCTTCATGAGCTAATAGTTGTAATTTAGTTTGACGACCTTTTTTAGGCGGTAGGAAACCTTCAAAAACAAACTGATCGGTGGGTAAACCTGATTGTACTAGGGCAGGTACAAAAGCGGTTGCACCGGGTAAGCAGTAGACTTGAATTTCTTCTTTCAATGCTTCCCTCACTAAATAAAAGCCAGGATCAGATATTCCGGGGGTGCCTGCATCCGAAATAAGAGCAACATTTTGCCCTCCTTTTAAAAATTTAATTATTTCAGAAGATGCTTTATGTTCATTATGTTGATGATGAGAGAATACTCTTTTATCAATCCCAAAGTGTTTTAATAAGGGGGCACTAGTACGAGTATCTTCAGCTAATATTAAATCAGCTTCTTGGAGTAAGCGGACTGCTCTAAATGTGATATCTTCCAAATTCCCGATGGGTGTTGGAATAAGGTATAATGTTCCATTACTCATATATGTTCCCTAGTTTTATTTAAAACCTAAACTTGCTATCTTTGTAAAAAAAATAAATAATGCTGCAAGTTAACTATATCCGCGAAAATAGAACGAAAGTTTTAGAACGCCTTCAGGTACGTAATTTTAAAAATTTAGAATGGATAGATCAAATAATTGAATTAGATGATTCTAGAAGGCAATCTCAGACACAATTGGATGCAGTTTCTGCGCAAGCAAACAGTACTGCTAAACAAATTGGGGAGTTAATGCGTCAAGGTAAAAAAGATGAAGCCGACCATTTGAAGTTAAATACTGCTCAATTTAAAGATCAAATAAAAGGATTTTCCGAACAATTAAATCAATACGAGGAGCAATTACAATCTCTTTTAGTGCAGCTTCCTAATTTACCGCATGAGTTAGTGAAAGCTGGAAAAAGTGCTGAGGATAATGAGATAGTTGCTGTATATGGGGCACCTGCCCAAATAGGCGAGAACGCCAAACCACATTGGGAATTAGCCAGTCAGTATGACCTCATAGATTTCGAACTTGGAGTTAAGATTTCTGGGGCAGGTTTTCCTGTGTATAAAGGTAAAGGCGCCAGATTACAAAGAGCATTGATAAATTTCTTTTTAGACAGCGCGATTGAGGCTGGCTATACAGAGGTACAAGTGCCACATATGATCAATGCTGCTTCCGGTTTTGGAACAGGGCAATTACCAGATAAAGAAGGTCAAATGTATCATGTTACTCAAGATGAGTTATATTTAATCCCAACAGCAGAGGTTCCGGTAACTAATATTTATCGTGATGTAATTTTAAAAGAAGAAGATTTACCTATAAAAAATACAGCCTATACTCCATGTTTTAGAAGAGAAGCAGGTTCATATGGTGCTCATGTAAGGGGATTGAATCGTCTTCATCAATTTGATAAGGTGGAACTCGTGCAGATTGCGCATCCAGACAATTCATATAAGGTTTTGGAAGATATGAGTAATTATGTGCAGGGTTTACTAAAACAATTAGGTTTACACTTTAGAGTTCTTCGATTATGTGGAGGGGATATGGGTTTTACCTCTGCCATGACTTATGATATGGAAGTTTGGTCAGGGGCTCAACAACGTTGGTTGGAAGTATCTTCTGTTTCTAATTTCGAGACTTTTCAAAGTAACCGGCTTAAATTAAGATTTAAAGGAAAAGAAGGGAAAAGCCAATTGGCACACACCTTAAATGGTTCAGCTTTGGCCTTACCTAGAATAGTAGCAGCTATTTTAGAGAATTTTCAGACCGCTGATGGAATAGTTATTCCTGAGGTTTTAAGGCCTTATACTGGCTTTGATATAATAAACTAGAAATAAATATTCTTTTAATAGAAAAAGCTCGGTATAGCCGAGCTTTTTCTGTTTTATTAGTTAAGTTTCAAATAACTAGTAAATCCTTTATCTTATAAGATTAAAATTAATAATAAGATAATAATAATAATTGCACCTACCGAAAGGTAAACACCTTGACTTAAGCCGTTAGCTTGAGCTTTCATTTCTTTTAGTTCTTTACGAAGCTCTTTACGCTCTTGTTTTGTCAAAGTAGATTTATCCATTTTACGAATAGTTTCTACTCTCTCGATAATGCGATTTAATTTTGCTTGATCCGCAGCACTTAATTCTGTTTTTGGTTTTTTGTCTTCATTAGCAAAGGCTGTACTGCTAAAGCCTAAGCTTAAGATAACGAACAAACTGTAAATGATTTTTTTCATAATAAAAGTATTTAGGTATTAGATAAACAAAAAAACCTGCCTAATTGATTTAAGCAGGTTTAATTTTTTTTATTTTCTATTCTTAGAGCATGAAATGCGTGTTTTTTATACTATCTTATTTCAAACACAGTATTCATAACATACGTTAATTTTATTTTTTTGAAATCTAATTCTGGGGCACTTGCCATTTCTGCATCGCCAACTGACATCGTTTTTGCCATCATCATATTAGCTCTATAAACGGGTTGTGGGTAATATTCATTATTTATTTCCTGGATATCAATTACACCTGCTAATTTCTCGCCAATGGATTCTACTAGGGTAGTAGCTTTAGTTTTAGCTTCTCTTAGGGCTTTTATTTTTAATTCCATTTTTAACTCTTCTTTTTTAGAATAGTCATAACTGTCTATATTGGTATATGCAATAGCTTTTGCGTCAATTTCAGCAATGATTGCATTCCACTTATTCAGGTCGCTTACTTTCAATTTATATTGTTTACTAGCTAAATAATCAGGGTTTTTCTTTTTCTCTTGTGCATAATTATAACTAGATATATTGTTTACCATAAGATTTTCCTTTGGTATGCCGGCCTTTAAGACTGCGTTGTAGAGTTGGTTCTCTAGATCAGTGATATTAACTAAGCGTTTGTTATTATTGTCTCTAAAGTACTCTTTAAGAGAGATAGTGATATAAATTATATCTGGTGTAACTTCTGCTTCAGCAGTACCGCTCACAGATATTTTCTTTCTTAAATCAGCGATTTGTGCCATTGATTGCACGCTACTAATAGCTAATAGCGCAATTACTAATAATTTTTTCATAAGTATATTTTTTTTGTGTCTTCCTATAAGATGTAGTGCCTCTAGGAATTCCATAAATTAAACGAAAAAAAACATCAAATGTTTGTTTTCTAATTAATGTAGATAGATTTAGAAATTAATTGGAGCTGAGCTTTTTTATTTTTTGAATTTCTATTTTTCTAAATTCTACTTCTGATCCTTCTGCCTGAACGGCTATTTTTCCTTTTTGAGAAGTAGCTTTAAACCCATAATTAACTAAATCACCATTAACCCATACTTTTATTTCATCATTAAAGCATTCGATAATCATAGTATTCCATTCTCCTAAGGCATTTTCAGAATCATCAGTTAGGTTTTTTATACGTCTTAATTTGCCTTCAGAAACTCCCCAATCTTTTTCAGGGCCTCTTCTAGTTAACATGTCTGGTACTTGAATGTCTTCTTGGATACACCAGAAATCTCCTGCATCTTGATGTTGCATTTGGACTTCGATTGATTTTGGAAACATTTGGTAAAGTGCTCTTGGGGTGGAAGCATGTACTAGAATTCCACAATTTCCAGGTTTTCCTGCAAAACGATATTGAACTTCCAAACGATAATTTGAATAAACTTTTTCACTGACTAGATGACCTCTAGGATCTCCTAAACTTACTAACATTCCATTTCTCACTATAAATGGATTAGGAGCATTTGGATTCGTATCCATATCTGGCACATCTACAGACCAGCCAGTTAAATCTTTCCCATTAAATAAACTTGTTTGAGCAAAGGAATTTATTCCTAAAACCGATAGGAGTAAACCAATAAGAAATAATTTTGTTTTCATAAATATGAAGATAGTAGTTTTAAATAAATATTATTCTTCAACTATTTCATTATTTAATCCAATTTCATCTGTTACTTCTTCTTTGAAATAATTTTTTTGGAATATTAATATGGAAATAACTCCAACAGAGATTGCAGTATCGGCAATATTAAATACGGGTCTAAAGAAAAGAAATTCTGTGCCGCCCCAAAAAGGGAACCAATCTGGATATGTTCCTCTAATTAAAGGGAGATATAGCATATCAACGACTCTACCATGAAATAATGTTTCATAGCCAAATAAAATTCCATAAAATGTGGAATCGATAATATTTCCCATCGCCCCTGCAAAAACCAAGGCAACATTTAAAATCAAACCTCTGTGATATTTTTGTTTTATGAGATAGTGCAAAGCGTAGGCAATTCCTGCAACCGCAACAATACGAAATAGGCTTAAGGCCAACTTTCCAAATTCACCTCCAAACTCTAAGCCAAATGCCATACCATTATTTTCGGTAAAATGTATAATAAACCAATCTCCAAAAATTTTATATTCTTGACCTAGAAACATATTGGTCTTAATCCAAATTTTTGAAGCTTGGTCTATTAATAAAACTAAAAATATCAGTAAAAGGGGCTTAGCGTAACCTTTCATTAACCTTGTTTTAATTTAGCTTCCATACTTAAAGTAGCATGAGGAACCGCTCTTAACCTTTCTTTAGGAATTAATTTGCCTGTTTCTCTGCAAATACCATAAGTTTTATTCTCTATTCTAACTAATGCCGCTTCAAGGTTGTCAATAAATTTCTTTTGACGTGCTGCCAATTGATTGATTTGTTCTTTTTCGAGCGTAGCTGATCCATCCTCTAAGGTTTTATAAGCCCCTGAGGTATCTTCTGTGCCATGAGCATTGGGATTACTCAACGAAGACGTTAAAGAAAGAAGTTCTTCTTTGGAGCTTTTTAATTTTGACAAAATAAGCTCTTTGAATTCTTGTAATTCGCTATCTGAGTAGCGTGTTTTTTCAGTTTTTTCCATCTAACAACGGTAATTTAAGTTAATATTTGTTAAGGATAACTTTTAGTTCTACTTCTTCAATTTCGATTGTGTGTGCATTCTCTATAGTATTCACGAAATCCAGACTTATTGCTAAAATTTCGGTGCAAATATAAGCTTTGTTTTGTTTAAAGGCAGATTGAAATACTTCATTAGCAATCAATTCCACTTTTATTTTATCAGTAACATCAAATTGAAGCTCTTTACGAAGGTTTTGAATTCTATTAATAAATTCTCTAGAATAACCTTCTGCTTTAAGTTCCTCGTTAATTGAAACATCTAAAGCTACAGTAAGAGCACCTATATTAGTTACTTGCCATCCCGGAATATCTTCTGCTATGATTTCTACATCAGTTAAATCTATAATATAGTCAGTTTCCGGAATTTTGTAATTTCCACTACTTTCAAAATTAGCTAATTCAACTTCCGTCATTCCTGCAATTGCTGCAGTAACTAACTTCATGTCTTTTCCAACTTTGGCCCCTAATGCTTTAAAATTAGGCTTAATTTTTTTCTTAATAAATCCAGCAGTGTCCTTAATAAACTCAATAGCCTTAACATTTGTTTCCGATAAAATCAAATGTTCAACTTGTGCAATTTTATTTTGAAAAGATTCATCTAATACTGGAATCAATACTTTTGAGAGTGGTTGACGAACATTTATTCCTGTTTTCTTTCTTAAGGATAGCACCATGGAAGCTATTTGTTGAGCCATCTCCATACGTTCATTCAAAGCCTCATCAATTTGAGATTTTGAAACTTCTTCCCAGTTTGTCAAATGTATGGATTCAACTTGGGTAGTTTTTTGTCCTGCACTTAAATTTAAGTATAGCCAATCAGCAAAAAATGGAGCAATTGGGCTCATTAATTGAGAAACTTTCCATAAACAAGTATAAAGCGTTTCATAAGCTGCCTTTTTATCCGCTGTCATTTCTCCTTTCCAGAAGCGACGACGTGATAAACGGATATACCAGTTACTAAAGTGTTCGTCAACAAATGTTTGAATTGCACGTGCAGCTTTAGTAGGTTCGTAAGTTGCATAACTTTCATCAACTTCGGCAGTTAAGGTTTGTAGTCTAGATAAAATCCAACGATCTAATTCACTTCTTTGGGATATTGGGGTTTGATTATTTAAATCGATTTCAAACTTGTCTATATTAGCATATAATGCAAAGAAAGAATAAGTATTATATAGGGTGCCAAAGAATTTTCTTCGCACTTCTTCTAATCCTTCAATATTAAATTTCAAATTATCCCAAGGCGATGCATTGCTAATCATATACCAGCGTGTGGCATCAGCGCTATAGGTGTCTATAGTAGAAAATGGATCAACTGCATTGCCTAATCTTTTGGACATTTTATTTCCATTCTTATCTAATACTAAGCCATTCGAAACAACATTTTTATAGGCAATTCCAGGATTATTTACATGAGTATTTATTGCTTTTATTTCTTCACTTGTTTCACTTAGCATAACAGCAATTGCGTGCAGTGTGAAAAACCAACCTCTTGTTTGGTCAACTCCTTCTGCTATAAAATCTGCCGGATAAGCATTTTTAAACTCTTCCTTATTTTCAAAAGGGAAGTGCCATTGTGCATAAGGCATTGCTCCAGAATCAAACCACACATCAATCAAATCTGATTCTCTAAACATTTTGTCGCCCTTAGGAGATACTAAAATTACATCATCCACATAAGGTCTATGCATATCCTTTAATTCGAAATCTAAAGGCATGAATCCATATTTTTTTGCTATTTCAATTTCTGAATTAAGTTCTGCTATTGATCCAATACATTTTTCTTCTAAGCCATCTTTAGTTCTCCATATTGGGAGAGGAGTACCCCAGTAACGGGAACGTGATAAGTTCCAGTCTACTAAATTTTCTAACCAATTACCAAAGCGGCCTGTCCCTGTGGCCTCTGGTTTCCAGTTAATCTGTTTATTAAGAGCCACCATTTTTTCTTTGACGGCAGTAGTCTTTATAAACCAGCTATCTAATGGATAATACAAAACAGGTTTGTCAGTTCTCCAACAATGTGGATAGGTATGAACGTATTTCTCTACTTTGAAAGCTTTGTTTTCTTCTTTTAATTGGATAGCAATTTCTACATCAACTGATTTTTCGGGTATTTCACCTTCAGGATAATACTCATTTTTAACAAATTTGCCTGCATAAGGTGCACCCATTTGTGCAATAAATCTACCTTGCAAATCTACTAAAGGAACTAATTGTTCTTGGTCATCTAGGATTAACATGGGTGGCACCTCTGGTTTCGCTGATTTAGCTGCTCTTGCATCATCTGCACCAAATGTAGGGGCGGTATGTACAATTCCGGTACCGTCTTCAGTAGTAACAAAATCACCTGAGATTACACGAAAAGCATTTTCTGGATTTTGGTGAGGTTTTGCGTAATTTAATAATTGTTGATATTTTATTCCTACCAAATCAGCACCGCTACAGTGATAAAGAATTGTATATGGAATTTTTTTGTCTTCTGCTGAATAATTTGAGAAATCTTCTTCCGATTCTGCTAGAAAATATTTTCCAGAAAATTGTTTGCCAATTAGTGCTTTTGCTAAAATTACTTTAATAGGCTCAAATGTATATTGATTAAATGTTTTGACTAATACATATTCAATCTTTGGTCCTACCGTTAAAGCGGTATTACTAGGTAAAGTCCAAGGAGTTGTAGTCCATGCTAAAAAATGTATTTCTCCAAATGCTTTTAATGCTTCCGGTAAGCTGCTTGTTATTGCTTTAAACTGTGCTACAATAGTGGTATCGCTAACATCTCTGTAAGTTCCAGGTTGATTTAATTCATGAGAACTTAAACCAGTTCCGGCAGCGGGTGAATAGGGCTGAACGGTATAGCCTTTATACAATAATCCTTTTTCATAGAAGGATTTTAAAATCCACCATAAAGTTTCTATATATTCATTTTGATAGGTAATGTAAGGATTCTCAAGGTCAACCCAATAGCCCATTTTTTGAGTTAGGTCATTCCACACATCCGTGTAACGCATAACTTCCTCTTTACAGGCTTTATTGTAATCTTCTACAGCGATTGTTTTCCCGATATCATCTTTAGTAATCCCGAGTTTTTTTTCTACTGCCAATTCTATAGGTAATCCATGCGTATCCCATCCACCTTTTCGCTTAACTTGAAATCCTTTCAAAGTTTTATAACGACAAAAGATGTCTTTAATAGCTCTTGCCATTACGTGATGAATACCAGGCATCCCATTTGCTGAAGGAGGACCTTCATAAAATGTGAATGGTTTTTGTGCGGAACGAGTAGAAATACTTTTTTCAAATATTTTCTCTTTATTCCAAAACTCCAGGATCTCTTCTCCTATTTTAGCTAACTCAAGTGATTTAAATTCCCTATACATCAATCTAATATCTTCAAAAATTAAAGGATGCAAAGCTACTGATTTAGAATTAAAAATAGTAGTGTTGAGGTTATCTTGTTAGAACTAATCACTTTGTTAATTGTTTATCCTCTTAGTTAACATATAAATAGAATATTAAGTCATGATTAAAGCCTTGAAATTAAATTCAGCTATTCTAATCCTAATAGTGGGATTATTAATTTTTGTCATTGCAGAAATGATTCAAGAAAACAGCCCTTTGGCTTATAAATGGTTGTTGGGGGTATCTGGCGTAGCATGTTTATCTGCAGCTATTCTATTTTTGCTACCTTTTTTTAGAGCAAAAAAAGTTGACCCAGATGGTAAGGTTGTTAATCTAACTCCCTTGGGAGAGTCTCCAGAGGAAGCTTTGGAAAAGAGTTTGAAAAATGAATCAGAACCTCAAATTATAGAGAATTCTGAAAAAGCTGGTTAAATAGCCCTTTTTTGCTTTCTGCCTTCTAGCCATAACATTAAAGCCGGAAGTAAGGTAAGATTAAATAATAGCGCCACTAGTAAGGTTATGGAAAGTAATATGCCCAATACAACTGTACCTCCAAATGTTGAAGCAGTAAAAATTCCAAATCCAAAAAATAATATAAAAGCTATGTGAGTCATGCTAATACCTGTTTCTCTAATTGTAGCTGAAATCGCTTGAGGGACAGTTAAGTTATTAATAGTGAGCTCTTGCTGATATCGCGTTAAGAAATAAATAGTTTGATCAGAAGCCAATCCAAAAGCTATTGTAAAAATTAAAATAGTAGATGGTTTTAAGGGAATATTAAAGTATCCCATAATCCCTGCAGTAATTAATAAGGGCACGACATTGGGTAATAGGGAGATAAACATGATTCCTAAACTCTTAAACTGTGCTAACCGAAGTAGAGAAATTAAAACGATGGCTATTGCTATACTTTCAAATAAGTGTTTTAACATATAATTTGTTCCCTTGGAGAATATGATGGATGATCCTGTAAGTTTTACATCAAATCTTTTTGTTGGTAATATAGAATCTATCCGTGGCTTAAGTTCATCTAGCACTTTATCCAATCGTTTTGAACCAATATCAGCCATCTGAAAACTAACACGCATTTCTTGTTTATTAGGATCCGCAAAATTGGTTAATAAATTTCCATCACCTTTTCCTGAATTAGCTGCATACGCTAAGATAAAGTTCTTCTCTAAATCGGAGGGTAGCCTATAAAATTCTGGGTCACCATTGTAAAATGATTGAGTGGCAAATTTAATAGCCGTATTTAAAGAAATAGATCGAGAAAATTCTGGATAAGAGGCAATCATTTGCTCCATTTCATCAATCTTTTTTAAAGTTGAAAGGTTTAAAATGCCATTTTTTCTTCGAGTATCAATACTTATCTCTAATGGTAATATTCCTTCGAAGTTTTTTTCAAAAAAGTGTAAATCTGTAAGAATTTTTGAATCTCCAGGTAAATCGTCAACTACATAGCCATTAATATTAATTCTATAAATTCCAATGAATGAAATTATGCTTAATATTAAGGTAATTATATAAATTATTCCTTGTCTGTTTAAAACTAATTTTTCTGTTCTAGCTAATAAACTATCTAAAAAATCTCCTTCATGATGGGCCTCTGTAATTTTTTTTGGGGCTGGTAGATAACTAAAAATAATTGGAATTAAACATAGGCATATAATCCAGGTAAACATTACATTTAATGCGGCGACTAACCCAAATTGCATTAATAATTCTGATCCAGTAAAATAAAGTACTCCAAAACCTATGGCAGCAGTTAAATTAGCGATTAACGTTGTGATCGAGATTCTATCAATTGCAATTGTTAATGCTAGTTTTTGGTTGCCATGCTGCTTTAGTTCAGCGTGATACTTATTAAGTAAAAGTATGCTGTTAGGAATCCCAATGATAACGATAAGTGGAGGGATTAATCCGGTTAATATGGTGATTTCATACTTAAATAACGCTAAGGTTCCTAAGCTCCATATAACCCCAAGTATTACTACTAATATAGGGAATAGGACGGCATAAAAATTTCTGAAAAAGAAAAGTAATACTAGGGCTGAAACTAATATTGATAATCCCAGAAATAATGCAAATTCAGTAGAAACTAAAGCAGAAGTTGCTGTGCGGATATAGGGTAAGCCAGATCTTTTAACTTCAATTTGCGTCGCTTTTTCAAAGGCTAGGGTCTTTTCTTCTATAGCTTTTAAAACAGGGTTTCTGGCTGAAGAATTTAATATCTTTTGATCGATAGTAATAGCCATCAAAGTACTACTGGTTTTAGGGTTTACAAGTAATTTATCGTAAAAAGGTAGGTTCGTTATTTTATGTTTAATAGAATCCATCTCCTTTGAAGATTCTATTGATTTACCAGGAATATTTTTCGCTATAAATTTTTGTTGGAGTGTATCTTTTTGGAGTTCGAATAAATTACCTATCGAAAGTGCTCCATTTATGCCTTTTATGGATTGGATGTCAAGCGTTAATTCACGCCACGCATTATAGGTTTGTTGTTCAAATAGTTTGGGGGATTGTATACCTAACACCACCATGCTCCCATCTTCTCCAAATTTCTTTTTGAATGCCGTATATTCTATATAAACTGAATCAGTGAGTGGCAGAATTTTACTCCCTGCATAAGATAGCTTTAAATCTTTAGCATTAAAAGCCATAAAAGCAGTAGCCAAAAGGAAGAAAACGAGAATACTAATTTTGTTATTAAGTATGAATCTGGAAAATTTCGCCCACATAATCTATCTGAATTTTTCGACAAAGAAACGGATTATATTAACCTTAGCAAAATTTTTATCTTTGAACAAATATTTGTAGATGCTCATAAAAACTCGAGGAATCGTATTAAAAACTACCGCATTTAGTGAAAGTTCAGTGATCGCGAAAATATTCACGGAATCATTAGGGATGCAGAGTTATCTTATTAATGGAGTTAAAAAGCCTAGAGCTAAGATACCTATGAATTTTTTGCAATCCCTACATTTATTAGAATTTGTATTTAATCAGAAATCAGGTGGAGGATTACAGCGTTTGAGTGAAGCAAATCTGTCGCCAGCATTTAGAAGTATACCGTATAATTTAATAAAAAATACCATCGTACAATTTTTAAACGAAGTAATTTATAAAAGTGTGCACCAGGATCACAAGGATGAAAATTTGTTTCACTTTATTTATCATGCTTTATGTTGGTTTGATGAGGTTGAAGAAGCCGATGTTAATTTTCACCTGTCATTTCTTTTAAAATTATCTCGGTATTTAGGCTTTGGCCCTAATTTAGAAAATAATCCCCTAGGTAATTTTTTCGATTTGCAAGAAGGAGATTATCAATTTATGCCGCCAGCTCATCCTTATTATTTAGAAAAAGAAGATGCAAATGCCTTCTTTTTATTATATCAGACCTCGTTTGAAAATTTAAATGAAATTTTTTTAACAAGGTCGCAAAGAAAGAGCTTGCTGGATAAAATATTGATATACTATAACTTACATACAGCCTCATTTGGGCAGATTAAATCCCATTTAGTATTAGAAGAAATTTTATCATAATTTTTTTAAAAAATTTTTGGAAAAACAAAACAACACGCTATATTTGCAGTCCCAAAACAAACGAACGGATGTTCAAAAAACACAAAAAATGGGAAATTAGCTCAGCTGGTTCAGAGCACCTCGTTTACACCGAGGGGGTCGGGGGTTCGAATCCCTCATTTCCCACTTACCCCGCCTACAAGCGGGGTTTTTTTATGCCTTTTTTTTAGCATTTTAAAAAAGCAATCTCAAAGACTAGTTTTTTTTTTATTTTAGGGCATGCTTACAAGGTACTCTCTTTTTTATTTTTTTTTCATATTGCTTTCTAGCAACATAAATGCTCAAATTAACCCAATAATTACGGATCAAACCATTCCAGGAACTTCCATTTCATTTAAAATGGTTGCTATTCCCAAGGGTGAATTTAAAATGGGAAGTAATACAGGAGAATCTGATGAAATTCCCATTAGAAACGTACAGTTAGATGCATTTTTTATGAGCCAAACAGAAGTAACATGGGATTTATATGAACTATTCTTATATAAAGATTATGAAGTAGCCCAAAGTAAGCTTCCTATATCTCCGAAAGCTGATGCTGTTACTCGTCCTACAAAGCCCTATTTGGATATGACTTTTGGATTTGGTAAACAGCATCATCCTGCGATTGCTATGACTCAATATAATGCCATTCAATTTTGTAAATGGTTATATGAAAAGACTGGTATTTTCTATAGGCTCCCAACAGAAGCTGAATGGGAATATGCATGTAGGGCCGGTAGTACAACTGATTATTCTTTTGGAGATAATGTCCAAATTCTTGGTGAATATGCTTGGTTTGAAACCAATTCAGATTTAAAAACTCATCCTGTTGCAACAAAAAAACCGAATGCATGGGGATTATACGATATGCATGGAAATGTTTCGGAATGGGTTTATGATCAATATATTCCTAATTATAATCAAACGTCTGCAGCTAAAATCAAGAATCCAATCGTTACACCTGAAAGTTTATATCCCATTGTAGTTAGGGGAGGTAGTTATCAAGATGCCGCAAAATTATTAAGATCTTCTGCAAGGGCTGCTTCTGAACCCTCATGGAAGCAAATCGATCCTCAAATCCCTAAAAGTAATTGGTGGTTTCCTGAGGCTCCATATGTGGGAATTCGCCTGGTAAGTCCTATAAATCCCCCAAATGCCGAAGAAATTGCAAATTATTATGATAAGGCCCCTATTAAAGATTTTTAGCCTAAACCAAAACTAAAATATGAATACTGAACTAAATCTAAACAAAGCCCGAAGAGAATTTATAAAAGCCACTGCCTTAGCTACAGGAGGGGTATTTTTACATGGGAGTACATTTGCAGCTGGGCATTCTAATGTAGATGATACAATTAAAATTGCATTGGTAGGATGTGGAGACCGAGGTACGGGAGCAGCTTTTCAAGCTTTAGCAACTAAATATAATATTAAGTTAGTGGCTATGGCAGACGCTTTTCAAGATCGATTGGATGCTAGCTATAAAAATCTGGTAGAAAAATACAAAGAGAAAATTGATGTACCTAAAGAACGTCAGTTTATTGGGTTTGACGGCTATAAAAAAGCGATTGCTTTAGCAGATGTGGTCCTGCTAGTTACTCCCCCTGGTTTTAGACCTATACATTTTGAAGAAGCTGTTAGACAGGGAAAACATGTTTTTATGGAAAAGCCGGTGGCAGTAGATTCTCCAGGTATTAGGAAGGTATTAGCCGCTGCGGAATTAGCAAAGCAAAAAAAACTAAATGTTGTTGTAGGTTTGCAAAGACGCTATCAATCTAATTACCGAGAAGTATTAAAAAGAATTCAAGATGATCAAATAGGCGATATCGTTTCTGGCCAGGTATATTGGAACTCAGGTGGTGTATGGGTGAGGCCACGTACAGCTGGACAAACAGAAATGGAATATCAGATGCGAAATTGGTATTATTTTAATTGGTTATGTGGGGATCATATTGTAGAACAACATGTTCATAATATTGACATAGCTAATTGGGTGAAAAATGCTTATCCAGTTAGTATTCAAGGAACAGGCAGTAGAGCATGGCGAACAGGCAAAGAATATGGTGAAATTTATGATAATCACGCCGTTGAATTAACTTATTCGGATGGCTCAGTGATTTATAGTCAATGTAGACATTTTGAAGGAATTACTAATAGAGTTGATGAAACATTCCAAGGAACTAAAGGTCGGGTTTACTTATCTGCCAATAATACAGGTAAGTTGTGGGACGCGAAAGGTAATGAAATCTATACGCATAATGGGAAAGGGAATGCTAATCCTTATCAAACCGAACATGATGAATTATTTGAAGCTATTGCGAAGAATGAATATAAATTTTGGGATGCCGAAAGAGCTGCAAAATCATGTTTTACTGCAATAGCGGGAAGGTACGCAACATATTCCGGCCAAATCATTAAATGGGATGAAGCGTTAAATGCAGATAATGATTTAATGCCAACCACTTTAAGTTGGGATGCACTTCCTAAAATTCTTCCAGATGAGAATGGGATTTATCCAGTTGCACGACCTGGAAAAATAAAAGTAATTTAAATAGATATGCTAAAAAGCATAAAATTATTTTTTGTGGGGGTGTTTAGTTTGCTGCTAAATACCCTTTTTTCATTTGCACAAACTCAAGTTAATTTGCATTATATAAAAGGTTTTGCACAAGGTACATCATATAATATTCAATATTATGCTTCATCACCCTTTATATCTAAGTCGAATATTGATTCAATTCTTAGCGAAATCGATAATTCTCTATCGCTTTATGTTCCTAATTCTTTAATAAATATATTTAATGATAGGAATGTTATTAGCTATGATAAGCATTTGAAAAATGTGTTTGTAACATCTAAAAATATCTATCGAAAAAGTGAAGGAATATTTAATCCATCCGTAGCACCCTTAGTGAAGATTTGGGGTTTTGGACCAAGTCAGCCAAACGGCAGGGATATACAAGATAAGCAATATCCCAAACCTCCTATCAACGAACAACTAAAAGAGGCTCTCAACTTTATAAATTTTAGGTCTGTTAAGTTGCAGGGAACATATTTAAAAAAACCAACAAATAAGCAACAAGTTGATTTTAATGGCATAGCCCAAGGTTACACTGTAGATGTAGTTTATAATTATTTCAAGAGCTTGGGTGTCAATTCTTTAATGATAGAATTAGGTGGGGAAATTAGAGTGGCAGGTCCAAAACCAAACGGAGACTCTTTTATAGTTGTTATAGAAGGCCCGCCACAATATTCCGGAAAGCAGATGGTAGTGAAAATGGTAAATGGAGCTATCACAAGTTCGGGCATATATCAAAATGGACGGTATGAAGATGGTAAATGGATTTCGCATATTATAAATGCAAAACTAGGAATACCTGTTCAAAGTAAAATCATTAGCGCAACAGTGTATGCAAATGAAGCAATCTTGGCAGATGCGTTGGATCAAATATTTTATACTTATTCTGTTGATAAAGCTATCCGAATGGCACAACGTAAGTTCAAAATAGGACTTTTCTTATTTTACAAGGATGAGGATGGAAATATTCAAACCATTTCTAATCGTAGATTTCAAAAAATATTGATAAATTGAGCGCAAATAAACTATGAATAGTAAAGCTATATTATTTAATTTATTCTTTTTATTAACCTTTTTATGGGGAAGTGTAAGTAATGCTTTTGGACAAACTTCTGATCTTAAAAAACTAAACAAACTTAAGGTTTTAATTATAAGTGATTTAAACGGACCATATGGGACAACCAATTATAGTTCAGAAGTATTATCTGTAATAAATCGTTTGGATAAACTTAAGCCTGATTTAATTTTATGTGGAGGCGATATGGTTGCTGGTCAGAAAAGAAGCCTGACTGAAGAAAATTTACAGGCCATGTGGAATAGTTTTGATGAAAATATATTTCAAAAAATTAAAAGCCTGAAAATTCCATTTGGATTTACTTTAGGTAATCATGATGCATCACCTTCATTTTCGGCAGATAGAGATATTGCAACGCAGTATTGGAAAAGAAATAAGGCTAATTTAAATTTGAATTTTGTGGATGATACACATTTCCCTTTATATTATAGTTATATTCAAAATGGGAAGTTTTTTATTTCTTGGGATGCAGCAGCAGCAAAAATTCCTCAGGAAGTTTACGATTGGATGAGTGTACAACTAAATCTTTATCAAGCAAAAAGTGCTAGCCACCGTGTTATTATGGGACATTTACCGTTATTTGCCATAGTTGAAGCTAAGAATAAGCCAGGTGAAGTTAATGATGCACCTGAAAAAGCCCTAAAATTTTTTAAAGATCATCAAGTAGATATATATATATCTGGCCATCAGCATGCCTATTATCCAGCAAATAAAGAAAATATATTATTATTTAATGCTGGTGCAATTGGCGATGGACCCAGACCTTTTATTGGGGATAATGCCCCTGCCCAGAAGGCCTATACTTTGGTGAAGTTGGGGAAAAGAAAGAAGCCATATAAGTTTTATACAGTCAATCCAAGTACAAATAAACTTATTTTATTAAAAGATTTACCAAGAACAGTTAAGGGCTTTAATGGTGAACTAAACAACTATCTACATTCTAATTAACGTTTAATTTTGTCATGATATTAAATCTTGAAAACGAACATTTAAAATTAAGTCTATCTACACTAGGCGCAGAATTGCAACATATTACTGGAAGTGATAGTAACGCAGAGTATCTATGGTCAGGAGATCCAAAATATTGGGGGAAATTTAGCCCTGTATTATTTCCAATTGTGGGTGGATTAAAACAAGATATGTATTATTATAAAGGTAAAACCTACCAAATGCCTCGTCATGGGTTTGCTAGAACTTTAGATTTTCAATATGAGCAGTTAGCCCCCAATGCCATTTTATTTACCTTAAAAGATTCTCCTGAAACTCTCGCACAATATCCCTTTCCATTTCGTTTAGAAATTACTTATACACTTGATAAAGCTAGTATATACTGTCAGTATAGGGTTTATAATGCTGGGGATGAAACCATGTATTTTTCATTAGGTGCTCATCCGGCATTTGCCGCACCATTAAATGGGGAAGGAAAGTACAATGATTATTATTTACAATTTAAAGGATTGGATGAATTAAACTTTTATGATGTAGTTGATAATTTAGTAAGTGATACCCAACAAACGATTAAACTGAAGAATCAACGCTTATATTTAAATTACAATTTATTTAAAAATGATGCTTTAGTTTTTAAAAACTTTCCCGTTAGTTCACTATATCTAATGAACGAAAAAAACTATAATGGCATTGAATTTAGTTTTCCTGATTTTCCTTACTTTGGAATTTGGGCAGCTTTAAATGCGGATTTTGTTTGTTTAGAGCCTTGGTGTGGGATTGCTGATACCATTAACCATAATCAAGATATCACAACGAAAGAAGGGATTATTCAATTAGAGCCACAAAGAAATTGGCAGAGAAGATGGAAAATAACTTGTTTTTAAAGCTTATTCTAGAAATAAATTCTCATTGTCATCGTCTTCTCCTAAACTTAATTGGATATTATTACTTCCAGAAATGCCTTCAATAGAGCCTCGTATATGAGCAGCATTAAGCAGCACTTTTTCTAATTGTTTTTCTCTGCTTTTCCATAGTCTTTCCATCGCGTCCCTTTCTTTTTGTATGGATAATTTCATGCTCATAAAACCTTCTCTTATTGCTTTCCACTGTTCAGAAAATTCATTTCCATTTAAATAATCATATAACATGAGCATCTTGTCTCCTTTATTATCTTGAGACTTCATTACTGCCGCTAATTTTAAAATGCTTGAACGAAGGATATAAGCAACTGCTCTTACTTCTGAATAAGAACAAATCCAAACCCCATCTTTTTCACCAAAACATTCCATACCTTTAGGATATACCTGAGTTACGATGACGGCAATATCAACGCCTAAACTTCGACTATCTTTTTTAAGTTTTTCAATCCATTCAGGAGAGAAATCTTTCGTTCTTTTACTTTCGTAAATTATTCTACCTGCCATTTCACCATATTGATTTCTAACTACTTGAATGCAATCAGCCCCGCGTACCCCTTTTCCAACTTCTTCGATAGCATCAAAAGGGAAGGTATTTCGTAATAGATCTTCTAAAATTAATTCTTGAACTTCCCCTTGTAATTGCATGGAACCTTGATCAGCTTTTCGCTTCATTTCTTCAGCTAATTTCTTCTGGTCATCTAGTTGCTTTTCGAGCTCTTTAACGCGTAATTGGTGTTCAGTTTCTCGAATTGTGTTTTTTTCCATTTCCTGCTTCCTGATTTGAAGCACCAATTCTTCTCTTTGTTCTTGTAATTTGCGTTGTAAACTTATTTCTAATTCTGCTTCTTTATTTTTAATTTCTTGTTCACGCTTCAAAAAGTCAAGTTCTTTTTGACGGGCAATTTTTAATTTTTCTTCTTGATCCTTATTAGATTCATCTAATAATTTCAATTTAGCTTCAAAATCAGCTTCTATGCTTTTTCTGAGATTTTCTGTAATTCCTTGTTGTAATGTTGCTTTTTCTTGGGCTAATCTTTTTTCAAATGCCTCTGCTTCTTTTATTTTAGCTTGTTCTAGTTCTGCTAATTTGGCTTTAAACTGCTCTTCTTTTTGACGCGTAAAATTTTGCATTTGCTCCCGCAAATTTCGTTTATATTCTTCGGTCATAACATCCTCTAACGGAAAGGCATGGTGGCATTGAGGGCATTTAATTTCTGTGGACATAGAACTCAAGTTTAGACATATTTAATATGTGAAATCGGAAATTCAAATGTACGGATTCTTGTTTCAATTTTATTAAATTTGCACACCATGTTTCTCCAAATCTTATCTACCTATAAACAATCTTTTGCTGGTCTCAGTAAAGAATCTTGGATTCTCAGTATTGTTATATTAATAAACCGCTGTGGCTTTATGGCAGCTCCTTTTATGGGCTTGTATTTGACCCAAGCTCTCCATAGAAGCAAATCAGAAGCTGCGTTATTGATATCAATATTCGGTGTGGGTGCGATTTTGGGGGCTGCAGTTGGAGGAAAGTTAACCGATCTTATTGGGTTTAGACCCGTTCAAATTTTCGCATCGATTTTCGGGGGGATTTTCTTTTTAATATTTGCTCATGTAGATGATTTTATAGGGCTTTGTATATTATCATTTTTTATTAGTTTTTTCGTAGATGCCTTTAGACCAGCAAATTTTGCTGCCGTGGCAGTTTATGCAAAACCTGGTACGGAAACTCGATCCTATTCCTTAAATAGAATTGCGAATAACATAGGCTGGGCTTTTGGGGTAAGTTTAGGTGGATTAATTGCTGCTTATAATTACACACTACTATTTTACGTAGATGGCCTCGTTACAATTTCAGTTGGATTAGCGATTTGGTATTTTCTACCTGAAACGGAACATAAAAAAGCCCGGGAAAAAATCAAAAAAGAAGTTGATAACAATGAAAGTGCTGCTATTAATGATTCAGGCAGCACTCAAAATAAAAAGAAGTTAATAATGCCTTGGCAAGACAAAGCTTTCATTTATTTTATTTTAATAGATATACTCTTTACTACGTGCTTCTTTATGATGTTTAGAGTAGTGCCTGTATATTTTAAAGAAGATTGGCATATAAATGAAGCATATATAGGATTAATTTTAGGAGTTAACGGGATTGTTATTGCTTTGTTTGAAATGGTCTTAATCGCTAAAATCGAAAATAAAAGAAGTTTCAGATATTATATTATTATGGGTGTGCTAATAACTGGATTTGCATTCGGCTTATTAATGTTGCCAAAGCTTTGGCCCATATTGTTAGCAATTGTCTGCGTTATAGCATTTACCATAGGGGAGATGTTATCTATTCCATTTATAAATACAATTGTAATTAAAAGAAGTCAACCGGAAACTAGGGGGCAGTATGCAGCAGGTTACACTATTGCATGGTCATTAGCGCAAGTGATTGGACCCTCTTCGGGATTTTTGTTTGCTGAAATTTATGGTTATAATGCCTTATGGTTAGTAGTAACAGGAATAGTTATATTTTGTGCCGTAGCTTATTATTATGTTATTCCAATGTTTAAATCCTCGGAAATTATAGGAATTGTTTAATTTGGCCAAATTATTGACTAAATCTGTAAAAATCTTTTAATAGAGAAATACAATATGATAAATAAAAATCAATCTTGGAATACTTTCAAAACTACCCTATTAATGGGTTTGTTTGCTATAAGTCCATTCTTAAGTTTTGGACAAAGCGCTCCAAAACCTAACTGGTTTAATCTAGATTTAAAAAAGGATTCTGTATTTGGAGTTAGTGCAGAAAGAGCTTATAATGAATTACTTAAAGGTAAAAAAGGGAAGTCGGTAATTGTAGCTGTTTTAGATGGAGGTGTAGATTATAAGCATGAAGATTTAAAAAGAGTAATGTGGGTAAACCTAAAGGAAAAAGCTGGGAATGGAATTGATGATGATAAAAATGGTTATGTTGATGATATCCATGGTTGGAATTTCTTAGGAGGCAAGGACGGCTCTGTCGAACATGAAACATTGGAGGTAACCAGGTTAGTAAGAAGAGATATGGCTCGATTTGCAGGTAAAGATATTGCTTCATTAAATCATCAAGAAAAGCTCGATTACGAACAGTTTTTAAAAAACAGAAATTATCTTGAAACTGAATTAGGTACAGCCAAGAGTAGTTATGCAGGTGTTTACGGTTTTAAAGTTGCCTTAGACCCTGTAGTAAAAAAAATTGGTAAGGAGAATCCAACATTGGCCGATTTCGAAGCCTTTTTGCCAAGTACTGATATGGAAGGCCGAGTAAAGGGAAGTATGCTTTCAATTTTGAAAGAGTTTGAATTTAAAGATTTTTACGAGAATCAAATTTTAGAAGGGATTAAATATTATGATGGACAAATTAAGTACAATTATAATTTAGATTATGATCCTCGTAATATTGTAGGTGAGGATCCAAATAATAGTCAAGAAAGGTATTATGGAAATGCAGATGTAAAAGGACCCGATGCTGGACATGGAACCCACGTAGCAGGAATTATTGGTGCAGATCGTACAAATAGTTTAGGAATTAAAGGGGTTGCTGATCAAGTTTTAATAATGGGAGTTAGAAATACCCCAAATGGTGATGAAAGAGATAAGGATGTGGCCAATGCAATTCGATATGCTGTAGATAATGGGGCTAAGGTCATTAATATGAGCTTTGGAAAATCATTTGTTTGGGATAAGGCTGTTGTGGACGAAGCAGTAAAATATGCAGTGAGTAAAGACGTTTTAATCGTGCAAGCTGCCGGGAATGAAAATAAAGATATTGATGTAGAACCTAATTATCCATCTCGTATTTATTTAAATGGGGAAGTTGCCAAAGGATATATTACAGTTGGTGCTTCATCATGGGAAAACAATGAGAATTTAAAAGCAGATTTCTCCAATTATGGAAAAAATAATGTAGATGTTTTTGCTCCAGGAGTAAAAATATATTCAACAATCCCAGAGAATAAATATAAAGCTGAAAATGGAACAAGTATGGCTGCCCCCGTAGTTGCTGGGGTAGCTGCATTAATTCGTTCCTACTATCCAACGTTAACCGCTGTTCAAGTGAAAGAAATTATATTAAAATCAGTGACAAAGGTTAATGGGAATGTTAGTTTTTTAAAAAAAGAAGGTCCTGTTTCCGTACCTTTTTCTGATTTAAGTGTAAGTGGCGGTATTGTAAATGCATATGAGGCATTAAAATTAGCTTCAACTTATTAGTTAAAATGCTTAATTAAATAGTTAAATTTATTGCTCTCAATGAAAACTCTAATCTGCTATATAGGGATAATTTTTAGTTGTGTACTCTATACAACAACATTTGCTCAACCCGATAGCCATAGAGCCATTAAGGGTACCATAGACCTTAGAAAAAAAGATCTTTCAAAGCCCATTCCCCTCAATGGAGAATGGGCTTTTTATTGGAAGCAACTTGGACCCACCTATGATGAGAGTAGACGTGAATATGTGGATTTTCCAAGTATTTGGAACGGTCATATAAGTCATGGAACAAAGTTAAATGGTATTGGATATGCCAGTTACAAGCTAAAAATATATCTCCCTAAGAATGGAAAACGTTATCGGATAGAGATTCCAGATGTTTATACTTCATATAAATTTTATATAAACAATATTCCAGGCCTATCAAATGGAATAGTAGCTGAAAATGTTAATGATTACTCCCCTAAATGGCTGACAAGTGGTGTAAACCTTCCTTTAAACCAAGATTCCTTGGAGCTGCGGTTAGAAATAGCTAATTTTTATCATAGCAAGGGAGGCATTAAAGAACCTATTATAATTGGAGAATTAGATGTTATTACCTTAAAACATAACCGCACAATAGGTATCGACATTTTTTTGACAGGTTGTTTATTCATGGGTGGATTATTTTTTCTGGGGCTTTATATTATGGGTAACAGAGATAGAGCTATATTATTATTTGCTTGTTTTTGTCTTATTTATTGTTACCGAGTGATAGGTGCTGGATTTTATGCGTTTCATACCCTTTTCCCAGAAATAGATTGGCATATACTTATCCATATAGAATACTTAAGTTTATTTATTTCCATAGGAATTTTTGCATCCTACACAAGATTTCTTTATCCTGAAGTTGTAAATCGTTGGGCTGCAATAAGCATAAGTACTTTCTGTGGTTTGTTTGCATTAATAACTATATTTTTTAAGCCTTATATTTTTACCCAATTAATTGCTCCCTTTCTAGGTGTAACTATCATTTGTATAATTTATGCGCTTTATGTTTTTATCATGGCATATCGAAAAAGATTACCCGGTTCTACTTATGCACTTATGAGTGCCGGAGTATTGATGTTTGCTTTTTCATTAACATTGTTAAATTATTGGGAGCTAATCCTATCTATACAAGTATTGACGTTTATCAGCTACATATGCTTTTTCTTTTTACAATCCTTGATATTATCTCATAGAGTGTCATTCCAGTTAGTTCAGGCCAAGCAATTGGCAGAAAGAGGAGCTAAAGCTAAAGCTGAATTTTTAAGTATCATGAGTCATGAGATTCGGACGCCATTAAATTCAGTAATTGGAATGAGTCATTTATTACTTAAAAATAAGCCTAAACCAGAACAAGTTGAACAACTTGATACCTTATTATTTTCAGCCAATTCATTATTAACTATAGTAAATGATATATTAGATTATAATAAACTAGAAGCTGGTAAAGTTGATTTTGAAAATCTAGAAATTGATGTTATTGCAATTTCAAAAAATATAGTCGTAGGTATTCAAAATCCAGCTGAAGAAAAAGGGATTAATATAGAGTTACACGTTGATCCTTCACTTAAGTTTTTGGTTTACGGAGATGGCACAAGGTTCTTTCAAGTCCTAAACAATTTAGTTCATAACGCAGTAAAATTCACCTTAAAAGGAAAAGTGGATATTTATTTAGATATATTGGAAGAAACCGAGGATAGTCTACAATTAAGGGTTTCTGTAGTAGATACAGGTATCGGAATTTCGGAAGAAAATCAAAATATAATATTTGAAAGGTTTACACAAGCTGATTCTTCTACTTCAAGAAGTTTCGGTGGGACAGGACTAGGTTTAGCTATTTCTAAAAAGATATTGGCCTTGCAGGGGGTGAATTTATTTGTAGATAGCCGAGAAGGGGAAGGTTCTGAATTTTATTTTGTTCAAAATTTTAAGAAATCAGATCATTTAATTAGCGAAGAAGTAATAAATTCAAACTCTAAACATATAGATGAAAAACCTTTCTTAGGAAATTCAATTTTATTGGTCGAAGATAATGCCATTAATGTAATGGTTGCAAAAAGCTTTTTAGAAAATTGGGGCGCTCATGTGGATGTGGCAGAAAATGGGAAAACTGCGCTGGAAATGTTAAAACCTGATGTGCATCAATTAATATTAATGGATTTACATATGCCTATGATGGATGGTTATGAAGCCACTAAACATATTAGGGAAAGTGGAATTACAATTCCGATTGTTGTGCTAACCGCTAACATAAAAGAAGATATTGCAGATAAAATAGCAGGCATAGATATAAATGAGGTAATTGTAAAGCCTTTTGCTCCGAGTGAATTATATCAAAAAGTAAGACAATTTTTAAAAAAGCTTTAAATATTGAGTAAGTTATTCTGATTGTTTGAAAGCATGGTTAAATTCGGCCATTATCAACCCTGAACCTCCTCCATAATGCATGACAATTTTAATTGAAGGATACATTTGCTTAATACTTTCCACTAAAACCATTTCATTATTTATTCCCGAACCCATTAATATTAAATCACAATCATTATTATTTAAATAATCTAAGACTTCCTCAGCTTTGGTAATAAGCCGAGGATTTCCTAGATTTTTATTTTCAATAATTCGAATTAGTGTTTGCCCTATAGCTGGATGTCCACAAATTATTAATATATTTTTATCCATTTCAATTTATAAAATCACTTCCATAGGAACTTCCATCACTAGGAATTCTGAATCAGTATTCGATTTAAAATTAAACTCCGATGTGTTCCAAATTCCTAAGCCATCTCGCGTATTAATTACATTACCATTAATTTCAAGTTGTCCTTTTATCACAAAAATATACAGTCCACTTCCTGATTTTTTTAAGGTGTAATTTTGTTTTTTTCCAGCTTGGAAATTACCCATATGAAACCATGCATCCTGATGAATCCAAACTCCTTGATCGTCTTGATTTGGCGAAAGAACTTGATATAGTTCATTAATTTTAGCCCAATCCTTTAGGGACCGTTGCTCATACCTTGGGCTCACATTTCGTTTGTTTGGAAATAACCAAATTTGTAATAATGTAACTGCTTCATTGGCATTAGCATTAAACTCGGAATGATAGATGCCTGTTCCGGCACTCATCACTTGAATTTCTCCTGCTTCAATTACCGCAGAATTTCCCATGCTGTCTTGATGTTTTAAAGCACCAGATAAAGGGATTGTTATAATTTCCATGTTATCATGAGGATGTTCTCCAAAACCCATTCCTCCACTAATATCATCATCATTTAAAACTCTCAATGCTCCAAAGTGAACTCTATCTTCTGCATAATATCCAGCAAAACTGAAACTATGTGCACTTTTTAACCATCCATGATTAGCCATACCTCTTGTATCGGCCAAATGTAAAATCGTATTAGACATGATTTTCCTCCTTATAATATGAATACAAATTTACACCCAAATTACTTAGCATTTCTTGATATAAGATAAGAAAGTAACTACATTCGATTATGGTTAACCGAGCTAGTTATCAAGCAGCTAAATTAGTTTCTGTTCAAGTTGAAAGACACTTTGCCCATCATTTGCAATTAGCATCGGATGCAGGAGAAATTGAATTGGCACCATTACCCCCAGCAAGGGTAATAGAGGCTATTATAGATGTAGCTTTTTGGGCAAGTTTAAGAAAAGAAGAAGGCTATTCGCCTAAGATATCTTTAGCGTTCCTACCTCCTGAGATGACTCAAAACCCGATTTTATTTAAAAAGCCTTTAGATTTAAATCCTAATGTATTGACCAAGATTGCTCCAGGGATGTCTCGCAGCGGTACTTATTTGGGGATTTGGCACGATGGTTACCAACTTTATATCTGGGGTAGTACACAAGTCTTACCCAATTATTGTTTTGTAACAGATGTATCTGAGCCTGGCTTACTGGTGGTAAAACATAGAAGAATGCATGGCTTTGGCAAATTTGCTAATGTACTTGTATTAAAGGGTGAACAAATAAAGTATTTAGTGGAAAAGAAAGTTGATGAAACAGAATGTCCATCAATGTTAACCACGCTTTTAGATGTTGATCAACCTGCTGGTTGGGATGATGCTGCAAACATTTTAATTCAACTGGCCGTATCCATGCGTGCCCATGGAAGAGGGGGAAGTTTAGTAATAGTATCAAATGGGGATGAACTTTGGAAGGAATCCATAATTCAGCCAATGAGTTATCCTTTATTGCCAAGTTATAAGGGATTGTCTAAGCTTCTAGCAAAAGAAATTGGGCCAGCTCGTTCAGAAGTGTATTGGCAATCTGCTGTTAAAAAGCAAATTGATTATATAGCTGGCGTGACCGCAATTGATGGTGCAACTATCATAAATAGTTCCTTTGAATTATTAGGGTTTGGAGCAAAATTAACCCGTTCTGTAGGCTCTTCTACCGTTACAGAAGTGAGTTACCTAGAACCAGTTGAAGGGAATCAGGTAGAACTTATTCATCCCGCCAAGTTAGGGGGAACGCGTCATTTTTCTGCTGCACAGTTTGTATATGATCAACACTTAGCATCCGTACTCGTGGCTTCCCAAGATGGACATTTTACAGTTTTTTCCTGGTCGGACTATTTAAACCGAGTTCAAGCATACAGGATAGATTCACTATTATTGTAATAATAATTTTTTCTTTCTGATATTCAGCGGTTTAACATAAATCTTTTGTTTTATTATAGTACTATGTATTGCATACTACCATATAAAACATATATCTTTGTCATACATTATTGAAATTATATGATTGCTGAAAACACACAAACCCAAATGCGGAAGGGAATAATTGAGTACTGTGTACTTCTAATTATTTCAAGAGGTGAAATTTATGCCTCTGATATTATTTCAGAACTAAAGAAAGCAAAGCTATTAGTTGTGGAAGGTACGTTATATCCTTTATTAACGCGATTGAAAAATAATGGCTTATTAGCATATAATTGGGTTGAATCAACTTCTGGGCCACCACGAAAATATTATGTAATTACTCCTCTTGGTCGAGAAATACTTACCCAATTAGATATAACCTGGGGTGAATTAGCTTATGCAGTTAATACCTCTCAAACAGTCAAAGATAATACGCCAACTCAAAATATATAAGTCATGAAAAAGACAGTCTTAATAAATATTGGAAATTCCATACTTCATATTACTGAAGATGCATATGAAATTTTAACTAAATACCTACATGAGATAAAAATGCATTTTGCTAAAAATATTGATGACTTTGAAATCGTGAAAGACATCGAATATAGGATTGCAGAAATGCTAACTGAGCGCTTAACTTTAAAGGAAGCCCAACTAATAGAAATGGACGATGTTGAAATAATTATGGAGAGGATGGGTAGTGTAAAGGATTTCGAAAGAGATGAGGAAGAAAATCCTACTCCGGAAATAGGATTTACTTCGTCTGTAAAAAAGGAACTTTTTAGGGATGAAGAAAGCAGGGTAGTAGGGGGCGTTTGTGCCGGCTTATCTTACTATTTAAGAATACCAAAAATCTGGATCAGAATTGCTTTTATACTCATGTGTTTTGGGATGGGGCTAGGTATTTTACTTTATTTAATATTGTGGATTGCCGTTCCTAGAGCTAAAACTCGTGCCGAAAAAATGAAAATGAGGGGTGAATCTCAAGATTTACATGCATTTCAGAAGAGTTTTGAAGAAGAACTAAATTTATTTAAAGCTAAGATGAATGAACATAGTCATGAAATAAATCCGATCATTGAGAAATCAGATTCTATATTGCGACAATTAATAAATGGAATAGGAAGAATATTATCCGCTATTTTTAAACTTATAGGGAAATTGATTGGCGTATTTATAATATTTTTTGGAGGACTTTACATATTATCTTTATTGATAGGAGTGGCAATTTTAATGGGTTATTGGGATGCAGAAATTTATCAATATTTCCCTTTTAATGTAGTTAATGCAGAATTTAGATACCCTTTAATATTATCAGCCTTTGTGTTATTATTAATTCCTGTTTTAGGACTATTATTATATGCCATTAGGGTTATGTTTAATCTTAAACCTATTAATAATAGGTTAGCGTTGGGAATGCTAGTAGTGTGGCTTGGCGCACTTTTCGTTGGAGGTATGTACTCTGCCAAATTAGCCTCAGAGTTTAAAGAAACAGCGAGTATTGAACAAACTATAAGTTTAACACCAGAAAAATTATATGTTTTAGATTTAAATTATGAGGCAGATTTTAGAGCAATAGATAGTGCTAACTATAATTTAAACGAAAGTACATTTCAAAATAAAAAGATTGTGTACAGGTGGTATAATATGCCAAACAATATGGATAGAAATGTTCGTTTAAGCATTAAAAGTAGTGATTCTCAACCTGCATACGTCACTCAAAATTTTGAATCACAAGGCAAATCTTTTAAGCAAGCTTTAAACAATGCTAAAAAATTAGATTATAAGTTTTCTCAAAATGGCTCTCAAATCAAGTTTAATGCCGTGGCATATTTACTTCCAGGCCAACTCTATAGAGACCAAACCGTGAGAATAACATTAAACATTCCAGTGGGAGCCAAACTTAAAATACACGATGAACTATCGAACATAATGTACTTTCAATATAATTGTCCAGAAGAGGGTTTAAGAGATGGCTCTTATACTTATTGGGAAATGACTAAAGAAGGATTAAAATGTATTGAAGATAAAAGTAGATCAAATAATCCTGCCGAATAGCAAATAAAAAAAGGAGCTTTTAAAAGCTCCTTTTTTTATTAGTTTACTTTGTATTGATACATACCACGGGCCAAGTTGCCTTCTTTGTCAAAACCCTCCACAATTACCAGCATATTACCTTTACCATCAGCATTGAAATAACTTAAATTGAATTCGCCCTTTTCATTCGTAATTACTTTAGGATTCCAATATAATGTAGATCTCAAATCAGATGCGCCAAAAGGTGCATTTGGTAAATATTTTGGAGAATAGAACTCTCTTTCCTTACTATAACCTTGAGGATATAAAGTAACCATATAATTTTTAGGTAACATATCTAGCAATTCAGATTTGGATATTTTTTGACCCGCAGGTTGCTTTTTTGTATTTATAATAATTACCCCTTTAGTTTTATGCATATTATCAATAATTCCCATTGGGTCTGTTAAGAAAATTTCTATATTATCAATTTCCATGGGGTTGATATTATTAATATAGTCAGCTTCCACAGGTAAATTATTTAAATACACTTGCATAGGTGTTCTATTCCCAGAATTATATAATCTTGTATTATAAAGTTTCATGTTATCGAAGGTAACCCCCATTAACTTAGTTTTTAAACATTCCAATGTAGAAACGCAATCAGTAAAATTACTTCCTTCTATAAAATGGTCAGGATTTTGCCTTAAACCCGTTAAATTACCATGGTCATTATGCGTAGGTCTTTTTGCTGGTGTACCTTTAATTTCTACCTCTTTTAAGGTCCTCATAAAACGGTATTGTTTCTGACTATTGTTTAAATAGGCGGAAAGTGCTGTATCAATATTGACTATTTCATCCAGTTTAAGTTTATTTTTGCCTGCAACGGGAATAGGAAATCCATCCATAACTATCATTATATTGTTAGGGTTTGGATTATATCTTGCATTGATTACCACTTCAGAAGAATCTGGAAAAACTAAATTTTGAAAGTTAAATGAGCCATTATTTTGGGTAACTAATTCAGCAGAAATTGGTTTATCTGTTACTGTTAATCTCAAATTGCCTCTCCGAATTGGCATACCAGTTCTATCCCTTAATGTTCCAGATAAGTTAATTCCTTGTTCGGGTAAAAAGCGTATTGGATTAACCTTATTGCTAATTAAGTCAGCATATGAAAATCTTCTATATCCTTGAGTTAACATTAATTTATCCAAATCAGCGAGTTTTTTTTCATCTGTTTTAGTAAAATAATAGTTTGGATTCTCAATATATCCTTTGAGATCTGAACTTAATAATAAATAACTCAATATAGATGCTTCTTTAATTTCATCATAAGGAACCTTTTGCATATCAATAACCGTAACGGAAAAATCTCCTTTGACAGGTTGATTATCCTTGCTAGATATAATATTTAATTTTACTTCTTGCCTAGGTTTGTAAGAAGCTAAATTGGATTTGATTTGTAAATTCAATTGACTTGGATGTAAATGAAAAACTAATCTTTCACTTATTGGTAAAGTTAGTTCATCAAATAATGTAAATTGAATAATCCCATTAGGCAACTCACTTCGTGGTACTCGGATAGTAATTAATTGATTGAGTAGTTTAGTTGATGCTGCATAAAGTACCGACTCATTACTTTGTCCTATTATATGAAAAATTTTACCTTGATTTGCTGACAAAAATGCTGGTGAAGCTAATATCTTAACTTGAATCATTTCTGGTGTTTGATTAGCAACTTGTAATGTAATTCCAGATTCCTTAGCTTTTGGCAAAGGATAGAGTTTTACAGTTCCATCTTTATAAGTAATTTTTGCGCTATAATTTTTTCCAATTTCGGGATTAATATAAAAAGACCCCATTCCAGAAGTTCCATAATTAATGGGAGATATTTCAGTTTGATCATCAGAGACAATACTGCCTTTAAATTCTATACCGTAACCACTTGAAGCTGTAGCCTTAACACCTATTTGATTTGGAATACCCAAAATAAATTCACCACCTTCCGGGAAAAATTGAAAGTCATGATCAGCTAAATGTTGTGTTAAATTAAATACAGAACTAGCAGTTTCCGTTGGACTAATTTGTAAAGTAGTACTTAATTTACCATTTTTTAAAAGTTGGTCTTCTTTTCGGCTAAGATTGATTTGAATCTGACCTTTAGCATCAGTAGTTCCTCTACCTTTTAATATTTCATCTCCATTTTGGGTAATCACCCAATTGACGGATTTTTGACTTAAAAGTTTTTTATTTAAATCTTTAAAAATTAGTGTCGCTGTTGTCTTAACAGCTTTATTTTGAGCCTCGTAAATATGATTCAAACTTAAATTTGTATTAAGTTCTTTATCAATTGCTTCTCCAATAGGAATATTTTTAAAAAATAAATAATCTTCAGCAAAATTAAGCATCCATGTTGTATAGGCTCTGATATAATAATTACCTTGTTTAAAATCTTTAATGCCTAAGGGGATGTTTCCATATGCAACACTATTTTTTACTGGTAATTTAAGGGTTTTTACCAATGAATCTTTAGATGTAAAAAGTTCTACATAAACAATCTTACTTAATGCACTTGGGATAGTGTGAGCGGTTGTTAAATACGCTTTGAGCCAAATTGTATCAGCTACAGCATAATAGGGCTTATCAAAATGGATATATACTTTTTCTAAAGGTTGTTCGGCAGAAACCTGTTTTAATTTTTGGATTAAACCAGCAAGTCTTGTACTATCATTCTGCGCGTTGCTATTCACATTAAAAATTGTGATACAAAAGAGGATTAAGCTTATTATTCGGATATACTTCATGGTTATAATTCCCTTTGGATGAATCGCTAATTTAATAAAAAAGGGCGATTAACGCCCTTCTATTTATTTAATTTCTGTTACCATCATTGATTTTGGTTTTCTGGCTTTTTTTAATCCCACTAACCAATCTCCTGAATCAGCTCTATAGCCTATAGGTAAAATGGTCACTGATTTTAATCCTTTTTCAGCCAATCCTAATATTTTATCAAATGCTGCATTATCAAAGCCTTCCATTGGAGTCGCATCCACTTTTAAACTAGCTGCAGCTGCAATAGCCATACCAAAACTTATATACGCTTGACGAGCTGCATGTTCAAAATTAACTTGGGGATCCCTTGGAATATAAGTGTCAATTAACATCTTTTGGTATTCAGTCGTAGTGGAAGGATCAGTTCCACGTAGCGTATGGCTCATTTCAAATACTTTGTTAATTCTCTCCTCTGTATAATTATCCCATGCCGCAAAAACTAAAATATGTGAACTATCTACTACTTGCATTTGATTAAATGCATGTGGTAATAATTGTTCTTTTAATTCAGGATTACTGATTACTAAAATTTCGAAAGGTTGTAAGCCAGAGGAAGTAGGGGCTAATAAGGCCGCTTCAATAATCTGATCTATTGTTTCTTCAGATACTTTTTGGCCATTCATTTTTTTGGTGGCATAACGCCAGTTTAATGCTTCTATTAAACTCATGATTTTATATTTTAAATATTAAAAACTTGCTTGTTTGCTTAATTTATTTGATTGCAAAGCTACGGAGTAAATACTAAGAGCGCTGTAAAAAATACTTTATTTGACCATGAAATGATTGTTTTTACTTGTTGAATTAAAATTTTTTAGGTGTCTTTGCGTTTAAATAAAAGCTATGCTTGCATAGCTTTAAAGAATATAAAACAAAAAAAAATTATGAAAAAATTATTATTATCCGTATTAGCCGTTGCAGGAATTTCCTATGCTTCTATGGCTCAAGATGGTAGAGGTTTTTACCTTAAACCAACTGGCAGTTATTTCATGAAAGTTACCCCAGTAGAGTTCCCTAATGTGGGGCCTTTGCAACCTCGTAATCTTTCTTTTTCAATTAATCCAACTACTGGAGCACAAACCACAATTTCCGAAGAAGCAATTACTGGCTCTTTTGGACAAGGTTTTAGAGCTGGTCTAACAGGAGGCTTCAGGTTTAATGATGTTATTGCTTTTGAGATGGGGTTCAATTATTTTCAATCTGAGAAAAATACTATGGCAAAGCAGAGTGGTTTCATTGGTAATAACCAAGTCTTAGCACTGGAATCGGTTGGACAGGTTTTGGCCTTAGATTTAATGCCTACATTAGTATTTAATTTACCCACAGATAAAAAATTTAAGCCGTATGTTAAGGTAGGTGCTGTTTTACCTGTGTATGGTTATCTTGAAATTGAAACACAAGCAAATGACATGACTGGTGCTATTGCAAGGACTGTTAATCCAAATTTTGCAACTGTTAATTTTCAGCGTACGGAAAGAATAAAGCCAAACCCTACCATTGGCTTCACTGGAGGGGCAGGATTTAACTATCCAATTGCCAAAAAAATCAGTTTCTTTAGTGAACTAGAATATAGAAATGTGTCGGTAAATGGAAAGAGCAAAGAAATTACATCATTTAATGCTGTAGGTACATTAGCAAATGGATCAAATGTAAATGTTGGTTTAGATGATTTACCAAATAGTGTAAGAAATGTTAATTACCACAAGCGCTTAACGGGTAGCTCAAATGTAGCGGGACATGCTGGATTTGATTCTACAAAGCCTGGGGATGATTTAAAATCTTACATTAATATAGGTGGTTTAGGTTTAAACGTTGGCCTAAAAATAGGATTCTAAATTTTTTAATGCAGAGGCCATTTAAAAAGCCCCAATTTTTTTCAGATTGGGGCTTTTTAATAAACCTTGAAAGAAAATTAAACAGTTACTTCTGCTTCCATATAACTCTCAATTGGAGGGCACGCACAAATAAGTGAACGGTCCCCATGACTATCGTTTACTCTGCCTACAGAAGGCCAGAATTTATATGCTGCCACATAAGGAAGTGGGAAAGCTGCGGTATTCCTACTATAGTTATGATTCCACTCATCTGCGGTTACAATTGGTGCAGTATGAGGAGCATTCTTAAGAGGATTATCAATTCTATCAAATGTCCCATTTTCAACATCAGCAATTTCATTTCGAATAGCAATTAGGGCATCGCAAAAGCGATCTAATTCATGCTTTGGTTCACTTTCAGTTGGCTCAACCATTAAAGTTCCCGCTACAGGAAAAGAAACTGTTGGGGCATGAAAACCATAGTCCATTAAACGCTTGGCTATATCAACAACCTCTATTCCAAAGTTCTTGAAACTACGGCAATCTAAAATCATTTCATGCGCACAACGACCTTGGCTTCCTGAATATAAAACAGGGTAGTGGGCTTCTAAACGTGCTTTCATGTAATTTGCATTTAAAATAGCCATTTTAGTTGCCTGTGTTAAGCCTTCGCCACCCATTAATGCAATATATGCATGCGATATTAATAATATTGAAGCAGATCCCCAAGGAGCAGCAGACACAGCTGGAATAGATTTTTCATTATTTATATTTACTACGGCATGGCCAGGTAAATATTTTACTAAATGCGCTGCTACACCAATTGGTCCCATACCCGGACCGCCACCTCCATGAGGAATACAGAAAGTTTTGTGTAAATTTAAGTGACAAACATCAGCTCCAATATTAGCGGGACTTGTCAAACCTACCTGAGCATTCATGTTAGCTCCATCCATGTAGACTTGGCCACCATTTTTGTGGATAATATCACAGATTTCGATAATGCTTTCTTCGAAAACCCCATGAGTAGAAGGATAAGTAACCATTAGACAAGACAACTCACCAGCATGAGCTTCAGCCTTTGCTCTTAAATCATCTACATCGATATTCCCGTTTTCTAAAGATTTAACCACCACTACTTTCATTCCTGCCATTGCTGCCGAAGCTGGGTTAGTACCGTGAGCAGATGCAGGGATTAAAGCTATATTTCGTTTATGATCGCCTCTATCTTGATGATATGCACGGATTACCATTAATCCTGCATACTCTCCTTGAGCACCAGCATTTGGTTGTAAACTCATGGCCGCAAAACCTGTAATTTCACTTAACCATTTATCTAATTCATTAAATACTGTATAATAACCTAATACTTGATCTGCAGGAGCAAAAGGGTGTATCTTGCCAAAATTAGCCCAAGTAACTGGAATCATTTCTGTGGTTGCATTTAATTTCATTGTACATGAACCTAAAGCAATCATAGAATGGCATAAAGAAAGGTCTTTTGCTTCTAGAGATTTAATATATCTCAGCATCTCATGTTCTGAATGATGAGAGTTAAATATAGGATGAGTTAAATAAGGTGAAGTTCTTTTTAAAGGAGCTGGTATAGCGGCTTCTTTAGCTTCACTAATTTGCACTTGATCAGCTGCGATTGCTTTAACCTTTGCAAATATTTTAACTAAAGTACTAAGATCAGCATAATTTACAGTCTCATCAAAAGAAATTAACGCTTTTTCACCTTGATAAAATAAATTTATGGTGTGATCTAAACATTCTTTATGGATCGAATCTTTAAGTGCACCTAATTCCACTTCAATGGTGTCGAAATAATAAGTATTATTTACAGTGTAACCTAGATTTCTTAGAGATTCTGCTAAACTTACAGTAAGACCATGAGTTCTTTCAGCAATTAATTTTAAACCTTTTGGACCATGGTAAGCTGCATAAAACCCAGCCATGATGGCTAATAATGCCTGAGCAGTACAAATATTTGAAGTAGCTTTATCTCTTCGAATATGTTGTTCACGCGTTTGTAATGCCATTCTCAAAGCATAATTGTTATGCGTGTCAATACTTACCCCAATTATACGCCCTGGGATAGCTCGTTTGTATTCTTCTTTAGTCGCAAAATAAGCTGCATGCGGACCTCCAAAGCCCATTGGTACCCCAAATCTCTGTGAAGTTCCTACCACTACATCTGCGCCCCACTCCCCTGGAGGAGTTAACATTGTCAAACTCAATAAGTCGGCAATAACCGTTA
Source organism: Pedobacter sp. (assembly GCA_004211595.1). Taxonomy (GTDB): domain Bacteria; phylum Bacteroidota; class Bacteroidia; order Sphingobacteriales; family Sphingobacteriaceae; genus Pedobacter. The sequence goes on along the minus strand of SEDO01000004.1, from coordinate 64,644 downwards.
ATTTTATTTGTTGGCTATGTAAATTTGAAGCAAATTCGGTATAGTTATATACCTCCCCATTACTTGCAGGATATTGCACGATAGCTCCAAAATATTCCTCAGTAGCCTTAAAGTCTAAATGTGATCCAATAACTAATTCAATCCCATAAGGTTGAGCTCTAGTTTTTAAGATATCGATAGTTTGAGCAAAAATATAAGAAGACACAAAATATTTTTTTGCGGCTTGATTCTTCCTTAAACTAAATTGCATAAACATAGCTTCGGCAGCAGCGGTACCCTCATCTAAAAGAGAAGCATTTGCAATTTCCATTCCTGTTAAATCAATTACCATGGTTTGGAAATTTAATAAGGCCTGTAATCGACCCTGAGCTATTTCTGCTTGATAAGGTGTATACTGTGTATACCATCCTGGGTTTTCGAAAACATTTCTCAAAATAACACCTGGTGTATGGGTATCATAATAACCCTGACCGATGTAAGATTTGAAGACTTTATTTAAAGAAGCAGTTTGCTTTAAATCATTTAGATAATCTACCTCAGATTTTGCTGATGGCAACTGAAGTGGATTTTTCAATCGAATTTGAGCAGGCACCGTTTCTTCGATTAATTCATCTAATGAATTTACGCCTACAGCATTTAACATTGCCGCGGTGTCGTCTGAATTAGGCGCAATATGGCGGTCTTTAAAGTCTTCTTGATAGTGAATATTTAAGCTCATGATATAGCAATAATTGGTACCGCAAAGGTACACAATTTATCGCTAATTCGTGACCTTCCAACCTGCGTTTTTGTCAAATTTTAAGCGATAAGTTTTAGTCATAAATTCCGAAAATTCATTTTGCTTTTTTTGAAATGGGGCGAAAGGCGTATTAATCTTTTTCAAGTGAATAGTAACTTTTGCATGATTGTCATTTACTTTGTTGAAAGTCACTTCTTTATCTTTGTCTACTTCGTAGATAACAGCTTTTACCACAGCTTTTCCATCCCCTTGTTTGAGCACATAATCACTAGCTTTATCGGTGAGTTTAACTTGATAAACAAAAGCTGAATCCTTAGATAAAAATTTCTTTTTGCTGGAAATTTGTTCCAACTTGATTAAGCCTTCTGAAGCCAATTGCTTATAAGATTCTAATTTTGCAATTTCTGCATCTGAATTAAATTTCATTTCACCATAATCAAAACGTATAGTTTTGAATTCAGGATCCGCAACAAGGTGTTTGGCAATTATCTTCGAAGCATCATTGGCATCTATTTGTGCTGAATCGCTACATGCCAAGAAACTCGTGCTAATTATTATAAATAAGCTTAAAAAGAAAAAAAATCTGTGATTAATCATATTTTAATTTGGTTATAGGTTAATGTATAAATTTAATGGGTTTTAAGTGCTTTTAAATAGGCTTGAATTGTGTTTTCTAAACCTAAATATAATGCGTCAGAAATTAATGCATGACCAATTGAAACTTCCAATAAGTTAGGAATTTCTTTTGCAAAATAAGCTAAGTTAAATCGGTCTAAATCGTGGCCAGCATTTAATCCAATACCTAATTCTTGCGCTCTTACCGCTGCTCTATAATAAGGCGCAAGGGCAGCTTCTTTATCTTTGGGAAAGATATGCGCATAGATTTCCGTATAAAGCTCTACCCGATCACAGCCTGTTTCGGCTGCACCTTCAATCATAGCTGGATTTGGATCTACAAAAATGGAAACCCTGATTCCTGCATCTTTAAACACTTTTACCATCTCTTTTAAATAAGTTTGGTGTGTCCAAGTATCCCAGCCATGATTTGATGTAATCTGACCTTCAGCATCAGGCACTAAAGTGACTTGTGTTGGAGCGTTGGCTAATACTAAGTCTACGAATTTGGCTTCTCTACAATTACCTTCAATATTAAATTCTGTTTTTATATGCTGTTTCAAATCCAATACATCTGCGTATCGAATATGTCTTTCATCAGGTCGAGGATGTACTGTTATACCTTCTGCTCCAAATTTTTCACAATCTAATGCAACTTGAAGTAAATTAGGGTTATTACCTCCACGACTGTTTCTAAGGGTGGCAATTTTATTGATGTTTACGGAAAGACGTGTCATATATACAAAGATAACCTAAAATCTTTTATTGTATTTGGGTTTTTTTGTTGGAAGCGTTTTTTTAATTAAATTGGCTGTTATCTAAATCTCAATGCTAAGCTCTATGCGCAAAGGTCTTTTTTTCAGATTCTTTACTATCTTATTTTTATTATGTTGTAATAATATCCAAGCAGAACCTCGATTAGACACTTTGCAAATTCTAAAATTAATTGATTCTGCCAATATTTTTGCCTATACCCAAACGGATAAAAGTATAAATTTTGCAAAAGAGGCTCTTAATTTAGCCGACAAACAAAGATATACCTCAGGACAATTGAAAGCATTAATGGCCCTTTCGAAATCTTTATATGTGAAAGGTATTTATGATGAGTCTTTAAAGTACAGCACAATTTTAGATAGTATTTCCAGATTAGAAGCTTTCGAATTAGGTAGAAGTTATGCTGTAAATAATAGAGGATTAATTTATCTTGCCCAAGACAATTATATTGCTGCTTTACAAGAATTTAAAGCAGCAATTCAATATAATCAACAATTGAGACTAAGAAAACCTCAAGCCGCCAATTATTTTAATATTGCTCTTTGCCATATTTACTTAAAAGAATTTGATGCGGCGGAAGTAGCATTAAAAAATTGTATCGCTATATGTAAAGAAACCAATGATCAAATTGTGTTAATAATGGCCTTAAATAGATATGGAGAAGTTAAGATGTTTAAGGGATTGTTTAATGAAAGTATTGCCTATTTTAATTTGGCATTAGCTGAAAATAAAGAAAATAATACATGGGAAAAAAGCTTTAGTTATAACAATTTAGGTAAAGTATACTTCGAGAAAGGATTCTATTCCTTGGCCAGTCAATATGGCTTGAAATCCCTGAATTTAGCTGAAAAATTAAATGCCAAGTGGGATAGGAAAGAGGCTACTGCTTTATTATATCAATCCTATGAAAAGTTAGGTGATTTTAAATTGGCCTTTAAATATTTAGCCCAAAATAAATTGCTTTCGGACTCCTTGCTCACAACCCAAAAGGAACAAGAAATAAGTAGACTTATGTTAATTCAAAAACAAAATGAAAATGAAGAACTGAAATCTAAACTTGTTATAAAACAGCAGCGGTCAAAACTCACTACGCTTATTAATTTTTTTATTTTTACTACAGTCATCGTTCTTAGTGTATTCTCATTTATAGTTTACAGACAGAAAAAAGAAACCACAAGGTTAAATACTGAATTAGCTGAAATAAATCATTCCAAAGACCAGTTATTCTCCGTAATTGCCCATGATCTTCGCTCGCCAATATTGTCAATTGTACAAACAGTGGATTTATTGCGCACCAACGACTTAAGTAGAGAGGAAACTCAAATGATTTTGGATAAATTTTTTGAAAGGATTTCCGCTACTGCCAGTATGCTAGAAAATTTATTATTATGGGCTCAAAATCAACGGAATAAACCAAGTTATCAACCACAACCACTGCAATTACCAAATATAGTTGAACAAGTCTTATTATTAAGCTCTATAATGGCGAAAGACAAAGGCATAATTATAAAACACACACCTTCAGAAATTCCTGCTATATCTGCTGATCCTCAGCATTTATTAATTATTTTTCAAAATTTACTCAGTAATGCTATAAAATTTACACCTCCAAAAGGTAATATTTGGATTGATTATAGTTTAAATGAAGGTAAGGTAAATATGGAAATTAAAGATTCTGGGGTAGGGATTCCCGCAGAGAAAGTGAATCAGATATTTAGGGTAATGGGTAAAGAAATTTCAACCTATGGTACTGCAAACGAAAAAGGAATAGGTATTGGATTAATGTTAGTGAAGAAATATGCTGATGAAAATAACATAGCGATAGAGGTTGAATCCAATGAACACGGCACACGATTTAACTTACAATTTAAAACTATTTAAACACTATATTTCTTGCCTTAAAACGTCCATTTATAATTTCACCTGTAACTTTAGCCTTGGTAATTGTATTACATAAACCCGTTTTTTTATCGTGAGCATCTCCAAAATCATCAATATGTCTGCCATCCACAAAATAGGAGATTCCTTTATATCGGATAGCTAAATCACAACCTTTACCTTCCATATTAAATTGGCATTCACCACATGCCAATTCGACTTTAGTTTTATGAAGTTTGCTAGCAGATGATTGTTTAACAGAAGGATTAGCTTGACTGTAACCTAGCAAGGCTACAAGCATAAGACTGCAAAATATAAAGTAGATTTTCATAAATCTAAGATAATAAAAAAGGGAGATATAAAAATCTCCCTCTCTATATTTGATAACACTTAATATTAATAACGATAAGTATCCGGTTTAAATGGTCCTTCAACAGGAACACCAATATATTCTGCTTGATGAGGTTCTAAAACATCCAACTCAACCCCGATTTTCTCTAAATGTAAACGTGCTACTTTTTCATCTAAATGTTTAGGTAATACATACACTTTATTTTCATATTGATCAGTATTAGTCCAAAGTTCTAATTGAGCTAAAGTTTGGTTAGTAAATGAATTACTCATTACAAAACTTGGATGACCTGTTGCACAACCTAAATTTACTAGACGACCTTCAGCTAAAATTATAATGTCTTTTCCATCCACATTATATTTATCCACTTGTGGCTTAATTTCTGTTTTGGTTTGACCATAATTTTCATTTAACCAAGCCATATCAATTTCATTATCGAAGTGTCCGATATTACAAACAATTGTTTTGTCTTTCATGGCTTTGAAATGTTCCCCACGAACGATATCACAGTTACCAGTGGTTGTTACCACAATGTCCGCTTCTTTAATGGCAGTCGCTAATTTTTTAACTTCGTAACCTTCCATAGCAGCTTGTAAAGCACAGATAGGATCTATCTCGGTTACAATTACACGAACACCTTGAGAACTTAAAGATTCTGCAGAACCTTTACCTACATCTCCATATCCACAAACAACAGCAACTTTCCCGGCCATCATTACATCTGTAGCTCTTCGGATAGCATCAACTAAAGATTCTCTACAACCGTATTTATTGTCGAATTTAGATTTAGTTACCGAATCATTTACATTGATTGCTGGTAAGTGTAAGGTGCCATTTTTCATACGCTCATATAAGCGATGTACACCTGTAGTAGTTTCTTCAGACAATCCTTTTATACCAGCTATTAATTCAGGGTATTTATCAAAAACCATATTTGTTAAATCACCTCCATCATCTAAAATCATATTTAGAGGTTGGCGATCTGGCCCAAAATGTAAAGTCTGTTCAATGCACCAATCAAACTCTTCTGCATTTAAGCCTTTCCATGCATAAACTTGTATGCCCGCTGCTGCAATAGCTGCTGCAGCATGATCTTGTGTGGAGAAAATATTACAAGATGACCAAGTAACTTCAGCCCCTAACTCTACAAGTGTTTCAATTAAAACCGCCGTTTGGATAGTCATATGTAAACATCCTGCAATACGTGCTCCTGCAAGGGGCTTAGATGGTCCAAATTCTTTTCTAAGGCTCATTAAGCCGGGCATTTCTGCTTCAGCTAATTCAATTTCTTTTCTTCCCCATTCTGCTAAAGAAATATCTTTAACCTTATAAGGAACATATGTAGTCTCTACTGATGACATAAATTTCTATAATTAATTTCATGCAAAAATACGACATAAGCTAATGAATGCCAAATACAAAAGTAGGGAGCTTGTAAAATATGATTTAGGATTTACCAAACAAGTAGCTTAAAATGAAGCTACCGTAATAATAAGAATGAGCATTGCTATTAACCTCTTTAGTTTTAAAAGTAACTAAGTATTTAAATCCTAACCGTTGGTAAGCAGCATTTAATCCTAATACTTGTTGAAAAACGAGTGTTTTAGGTTTAAATGTAACAGGCCCTTTATCTGATCTTAACAATCCTCCTTGAATGCTCGCATCAAAAATGGTGGCTTGTAACTGCGGTTGATAATAAAAAAAGATTTCAGGCTTAGTGCGAATTCCATTTTTACTGATTCGCGTATTAAATAAACTAGAACTTTCTAAAGGATTAAATTTTCCAAACCGAAACACCGCTCCGGCCTGCAAAGCTGTGTTAAAATTACCTAATTGGACATTTCCAATATAATGGATATCAAAAGGTGAATTAGTACTTTTATAAGCTTTTCTTAAATATTCCAATTCAAAGTTTAATATAAGCTCATTTTTAACTTGATAATCCCAACCGCTAACTGGATAGTAGGCATTTAACAATTTATGGAAACCTGTTTGAACTTCTTCCGCAAATGAGCCTGGGCCTATTATCCCAACCTGAATATTTCCCCTTATTTGAGTTTCATTTTTCTTAATCCAACGAATCCCTCCGCCTATATATGCATAACCAGCAAAGGGTCTGTCATGTAAGTTTACATCTGGTGCATTAGACCAATAGGGATTATAAATTTTTTGACCTAATTCTAATGCTAAAATTTTTTTAGTATACGAACTTCTGTTGGTATCCAAATTCAAAGCATGCTTATATTCCACAAATGTTCCGTGGGTATAATAGCGATCTTGCTTAAAGGCTATATAAAAATCATTATCTAGTTTTAAATTAACTTCAGATTGGTAGTTTTGTGCAAAACTGAATACAGAAAGAAAGATAAAAAGGCATGGAAGTAAATAGAATTTACTTATAAATCGAGTATACATGAGAGCGTGAAAGATAGATTAGATGTAAAGCTTTAATATTAGGATAAATAATTAGCTTACAAAGTTATACATAAGATTTCAAACGAAAAAAAATTATCTTAGTAGAATATATTCCTTAAATGAATAAACATTATTTTCATCACCAATTGGTTGATCTTCATTACTATATTTATGGAAGTGGCCCCCAAGTGATGCTTTGCTTTCACGGTTATGGAATGCATGGTAGGCAATTCGCCTGCTTTGAAGAATTATTTGGAAAGGAATACACATTATATAGTTTTGACCTGTTCTTCCATGAAGGAACCAAGTTGCAAGATGATAGTTTGACCCATTTGGAAAAAGGCATGGAAAAATCCCAGCTAATAGGGATTATGAAAGACTTTTGTAAATCTCATAGTATTCAACAATTTTCCATTTTATCGTATTCAATTGGGACAGCTTGTGCAGGTGTATTAATAGAGAGTAATCAATTTTCGATAGAAACAGTAGTGTTTATGGCTCCCGCGTTTTTAAAAATTCCAAAAACGCTTAGCTATTTAGGGCAACCAGGATGGAGAAATAGGCGATTTCGTCAATTTTTGTATAGTGAATACGCTATTCTCTTCAGTTTGAGATTAGCTAAAGCTTTTGGCTATTTTAATGCTGAAAGTTACCCCATCATTAAAAAAGAGCTAGGAAATTTTCAATTGCGTCATATGTTTTATGCGACTGTCACCTTCTTAAGGAAGTTAAAGCCTGATATAGCTCAGTTGATTAGTGCTCTCAATCATCATAAAATCAATGTAATTATGGTGTATGGGAAGTATGATCATCATTTCCCTGCCCATATTGGCAAGCAATTTGAGGCTAAAGTAAATAATGTAATTAACTTAATTGTAGATAGGGGACATGATATGGTAGATGTAGAATTGTCAAAGCAAATTCGAAAATTAATCTAAATTGGCTATTGTCTAAGCAATCACATATAGAATTCCTATCTTTGTAGAAGAAAATTTAAACATTATTATGTATCCAGAATATTTAGTAGCTCCTATGAGAGCTGAATTAACTAATGCAGGCTTTGAGGAATTAAAAACTGCAGAAGAAGTAGATCAAGCTATTAAAGCTGAGGGAACTGTTTTTGTAGTCGTAAATTCTGTATGTGGTTGTGCGGCGGCAAATGCTCGTCCAGCAGCTAAATTAGCTGCATCAAATGAAAAGCATCCTTCTAAATTAGTAACTGTATTTGCAGGAATGGAAAAGGATGCAGTTGATAGAGCACGTTCTTATATGATGCCTTTCCCGCCATCTTCTCCAGCAATGGCATTATTCAAAGATGGTAAGTTAGTACATATGATAGAGCGTCATCAAATTGAAGGTAGACCTGCCCAAATGATTGCCGATAGCTTAATTGGTGCTTTTGAGCAATATTGTTAAGCTTAATTATTTTTGATATTTTTTTAAAAAAGCCCCCAAGTAACTTATACTATGGGGGCTTTTATATATCTCAAAAATCTTTATTCAAAAGTTTTTCTAATTCCCCAAAACTCACATTCATTCTTACCCTACCTTGTTTGGCGTAGGCAATTTCACCAGTTTCTTCAGAAACAATTACAGCTACAGCATCCGTATTTTCAGATATTCCAATTCCCGCTCTATGCCTTAATCCAAATTGAGGAGGCAAATTATCATTTAATGTCAAGGGTAAAATACAGCTAGCACTTTTAATTTTATTTTCGGCTATCACTACAGCTCCATCATGTAAAGGGCTATTTTTTTGAAAAATACTCTCTAAAAGACGCTTTGAAATTTTAGATTCTATTAATTCACTACTGTTGGCAAATAATTGATCATCATAAAATTTCACAAAAACTAAGAGTGCCCCAGTTCTCGATTTTTTCATGCTTTTGCACGCATCAATTATTGGTTTTATTCGGATTAAGTTATCTCTTTCTTTTTCTTTCCCGCCAAATAAATTTCTCCACCATATCCGATTCTGTTGGATTAATGAACTTTTCCCAATATGTAATAGAAACCTTCTAATTTCTGGTTGAAAAATAACTACTAAAGCTAAAATTCCAACACTCATAAATTTATTGATAATGGCAGACAATAAATCCATTTTGAGGCTACTTACCACTTGGTAAAAAATAAAAATTATAGCTAAGCCAATAAGTAGATTAACAGCAATAGTGTTTTTAATCAAACTATAAATATAATATAACAGTATAGCTACTAAGATAATGTCAATCGCATTAACCCAGCCTAATTTTAAGAAATCAAAATCTAGACTTTTCATGTTTAAATATAAATAAAATTTTAGCTTTAGGGCTGTATTAAGATGCAGTAATTTTCTCTATAAGTTGAATACATTGCTTGGCCTCAAGGGGGTCATGAACCCGTAAAATTGAAGCACCCTTTAATAAAGCATAAGTATTTAAAATTGTAGTCCCATTCAAAGCTTTCTCACTCGCAATTTCTAAATATTTAGTCAACATCGATTTTCTAGAAAAACCCACTAAAATAGGTAACTCGAAACTATTATATGCTTCTAAGTTCTTCAGTAGTTGATAATTTTGATCTAAGTTTTTGGCAAACCCAAATCCAGGATCTAAAATTAAATCTGAAATGCCTAAGTTTTTAAAGTATGTGATTTTTAACTCAAAATAACGGTATATATCTGCTATTAAATCCTCATACTGACAAAAATCTTGCATATTTTGAGGATTACCTCGCATATGCATAAAAATATAAGGAACTTGATATTTAGCAACGATTTTAGGTAACTCAGCATCTAATTCCCCAGCAGAAATATCGTTTATAATATGCGCACCTGTTAAAATTGATTGTTCAGCCACATTTGCTCTGAAAGTGTCGATAGAAAATAGGGCAGTTGGAAAATTTTTAACTAATTCGGAAAGAATGGGAAGCAACCGATTTAACTCTTCGCTTTCCGATATGGGGGTAGCTCCAGGTCTTGTTGAATAGGCACCTAAATCAATATACTGCGCGCCTGCATCTAAAAATTCTCCACATTTATCAATGGCAAATTGTACATTTTCAACACGGCTATTAGCATAAAAAGAATCAGGTGTTAAATTTAAAATAGCCATCACAGCTGGTTGTTTAAAATCAATCGGATTCGCATTCGTAGCTTGCATTATTTTTCAGTTTAAATTGTATCTTTAGCCTTAATTCATCAAAATTACTGATAAATACGTCGAATTAATCGGAAACCTAAAATTATTACTTTGGTACACAATACTTCACTAGAATTTGATCAAGTTATAGCAGTTTGTAAATCTTTATTCCTAAAAAAAACTAAAGATTATGGAACAGCATGGCGCATCCTCAGACCCTCTTCGTTAACCGATCAATTATTTATAAAAGCTCAACGCATTCGAACCTTAGAAGAAAAGAAAGTTTCCAAGGTAGGAGAGGATATTAGTACCGAGTTTGTAGGGATTGTAAATTATTGCGTGATGGCTATGTTGCAGTTACAATTCTCTTCAAATGAAGATTTAGAGATAGAGCCGGAAAGAATGGAAGGCTTATTTGATATGCAAATTAACGAAACTAAAGATTTGATGTTTGCAAAAAATCATGATTATGGGGAAGCGTGGCGAGATATGCGGATTAGTTCATTTACCGATTTAATCTTGATGAAAATATTAAGAGTTAAGCAAATTGAAGATAACCAAGGGGTGACTTTAGCTTCTGAAGGGGTTAAGGCGAATTATCAAGATATGCTCAATTATGCTGTCTTTGCACTAATTAAATTAGGCGTTAAACCAAACTAAAATCCACCCCGAATCCCTTAATGGCTATGCAGAAAAGTATAAAAATACAAGTGGTGAAATGGTTGGTGGGGCTATTATTTATATTTTCAGGTCTTATTAAAGCGAATGATCCCCTTGGTTTTAGCTATAAGCTGCAAGAATATTTTGAGGTCTTTCAGCTTTCATTTTTAAATTCGTTCGCTACTCCGCTGGCCATTCTATTATGCGTCTTTGAAATTTTATTAGGTGGACTTTTAATATTGGGTATATTCAAAAAGTTTTCCCTCAATGGATTACTCCTCACCATTCTCTTTTTTACATTTTTGACATTTGTATCAGCGGCCTTTAAAGTAGTTACTTCCTGTGGCTGTTTTGGAGATGCCATTCCATTAAGCCCATGGCAGTCGTTTGCTAAGGATGTGGTGCTGTTAATAGCTATAGTTTACCTTTATAAAAATAAAACCCATATTCCTGCTTTAATCACCCATCCAGGAAAACAATCTGCTGCCTTTACCATATTATTCACCGCTCCCTTATTGTTCGCTACATTTACCTATAGATATTTACCAGTGGTGGATTTTTTACCTTATGCAGAAGGTTCAAGTATTCCCGCGGCTATGCGTATGCCTGAAGGAGCCCAACCTGACACCTACGAAATAACTTATAACTTGGAAAACAAAAAACTTAACTCACGTAAAAAATTAAGTGATAAGGAATATTTGGATCAGGGAATTTGGAAAGATAAAGATTGGGAAATTGTAGGGAAGCCTGAACGTAAATTGATTAAAAAAGGATATGAAGTAAAAATTAAAGATTTAGTCATTGCAAATGTAGATGGTTTAGATTATACCAAAGAGATCATTGAAAATCCATTTTATAATTTAATCTTAGTAGCTTACAATTTGGAGGATGCTAATCTCCAGAAATTAGATGAATTTAATCAATTAGCCTTAGCAATTGCAGAACAATATAATCTTCGATCTGTGCTATTAACTTCTTCCAGTGTTGAAACAATTGCGAGCAAAATTCCAATGACTAGTTGGCATACAGAAATTTTTTATGTGGATGCTGTCCCATTAAAAAGTATGATACGCTCAAATCCAGGTTTAATCCTCATGAAAAATGGGGTAGTAATTAAAAAATGGAGTTCCTATGATTTCCCATCAATAGAAGAACTAAATAGTCAATACTTTAGCAAATTATGATAAGCTATACGCTAAAAAAGGTAAGTTATGGGCTAGCAGTAATGGGAGGCGTTATTCTCGTCGTTTTTGTGCTTTTTAACATCTTGCCTTCAGACCCTGCTCGAATGACTATGGGACAAAGGGCAGATGTTCAATCTTTAGATGCCGTAAGAAAGGAATTTGGATTAGATAAGCCTAAGCATATCCAATTTTTACATTATTTAAATGATTTATTACCGATTAGTATCCATGCCAATTCCCGAGATAATCAAGAGAAATACCAATTCGTAAAACTAATGGAGGTCGGAAATGGCGAAATACTAGTTATAAAAAAACCTTATTTACGTCGATCCTATCAAACAAAACGAGATGTCTCTGGAATTTTATGGGAAACTGTTCCAAATACTTTCGTACTAGCCGCGAGTGCTATGTTCTTCGCCACCATCATCGGTGTATTTTTAGGTGTAATTTCTGCAGTTTATCGTGATACTTGGATAGATAAATTCGCTAATACATTTGCTATAATTGGTATTTCTGCCCCTTCATTTTTTGCCGGTATTTTGATTGCATGGCTGTTTGGATTTGTCTTAGCAGATTATACGGGTTTAAATATGAGTGGGAGTTTATACAGCTATGATCCTTTTAAAGGAGAAGTAATGACATGGAAAAACTTAGTATTGCCTATGCTAACCTTAGGATTAAGACCCTTGGCGATTATTGTTCAATTGACAAGGTCAGCCATGCTGGATGTAATGGCCCAGGACTATATAAGGACAGCCAAAGCCAAAGGTTTAAGCAAAAACGTTATCATCTTTAAGCATGCCCTAAAAAATGCCCTAAATCCAGTTATTACAGCGGTATCAGGATGGTTTGCTTCCTTATTGGCTGGTTCATTTTTTGTAGAATATATATTTGGCTATAATGGTTTAGGCCGGACCACGGTAAACGCCTTAGAAATGTCAGATTTTCCCGTTGTAATGGGGTCTATATTGTTTATTGCTTTAGTATTTGTAATCATGAACATTTTGGTAGATATTCTCTATGCTTGGATAGACCCCCGAGTAAAATTAACCTAATGAAAGTCTTCTTAATCGGCTTTATGGGCTGCGGAAAAAGCACTAAAGCCAAGCAACTCAGTAATTATTTAAACTATCCATTATTTGATATAGATAATTTAATTGAAAAGGAAGCACAGATGCCTATTTCAGACTATTTCAAACTACATGGGGAATCGGCATTTAGAATCTTAGAAAAACACGTTTTACAAAATCATCCCTTTCCAGAACATGCAATAATTGCAACTGGGGGAGGCTTACCATGTTTTTTCAATAACATGAAATGGATGAATGCTCAAGGTATTACAGTGTATTTAGAAATGCATCCTAAGCAATTAGTTTCACGATTAGGGAATCGTCATAAACGTCCTCTCATTAAAGATATGGATGACGTACAATTACTCAGCTTCATTGAAACTAAACTGAAAGAGCGAGAAACATTTTATAAACAAGCTACCCTTAGCCTCAATGCTTTTGATTTAGACCTTGCCCAATTAGCTTCCACACTAAATCTTACTTCCTTGCCAAAATAGGAATATTAAGCCAAATTAGAGTTGTTTTAGATAAGTCTCAAATTCCGTATTTAAATTATTTTTCGATATTATAATCTGTTTATTCAATTGGGCAGATTCCCCTGATAAACGAAGAGTGGCTAAAGTTTCAAAAGCCTTTAAATACCAATCAGTCCATGATTTTAATATTTTTAGTTCTTCGTCTTTAGCTTTTCCATCTTTAATTGCCTGTTGCGACAGTAAAAATTCGGTTTTTAAACGAGCACTCGCATCCACTTTCAATTGATTTAACATCTGTAAATGAGTTTTTTCATTAGCACTCACTAAAGTCATAGCAACGGTTAGGGCCGAGACACCTACATTCTTTAAGGTGGTAGCTGAAACTTTATCTATTCTATCATTGTCGGTATGATAAAATACATCGGTAAAGTGCCACATTAATAAACCAGGGATTTTATTTTGTAAAAATGGCGTATGATCAGATCCCCCTTCAAAAGGATTAAACTTTACCGTCCAATTGGCATACTTTCCTTGAGCCTTACAAATATCGAATACAAAATCATTGAAATAGTGTGGGAATAAATCTTTTTCTTGAACATTTCCAGCACCCCATTCACTATGCTTGTCTTCTCCTCGTGTCCAAATAGCCGAAGGGTCTGGCATCTTTTCTAATAAAAATGTGCCCCCAGTTTTATCGGTATCTTCTCCAACCATATCTAAACTCATCCCCCACATAATGCCGGCAGCTCTTTCTTTATTTTCCACAATATAGCGGCGGGTTGAAGTAATTTCATCACCCCATAAAAAGGTTAAACTTCTATCTGGATTAAAGGCTTTAGACTTTATCAATTTCGCAGTTAATCTGGCCATTTCAGCTAAAGTACCTACACCCGAAGCATTGTCATTTGCTCCTGGCTCTTGTACATGAGCAGAAAATACAAAGCGCTCTTGGGCATTCTTCTGGCCTTTAACATTGGCTACAATCGTCAATTCTTCGGCAGCATAGCTCTTAGTTTCAATACTTACCTTTAATCGTACTGGTCCTCTTAAACAGGCTTCTTTTAAACGTTCTTTAGATGCGTAAGACAATAATAATGACCAAGCACCTGCATTGGCTTGCATACTCCCAAATTGAATAGAAGTTTGATGCTTACTGGCTTGTGTATAACTGGGCATGCTATGACCCATAATACCAATGGCTCCAGCCTTAACCACCGTAGCTAACAATCGTCCCATATTAGCTTCTGCAAATACAATTTTCCCATTTAAATCTTTGCCTTCTAATTCCGCTGCTGTACCTTTCCCTACATAAATTACCTCGGCCTCTACACCACCTACTGGAGTAGAAGGACAATTTATTGGAATCATATTTCTATTGGTTTGAAATACCTGTAGCGGGGTAGCCTCCCCAACTATAGAAATACTCGCGTTGACAGGCTCCCAAGTATTCCGACTCATTGGTCGTTTTTCAATACGATAGGTTAGGGGAGCTTCAAATTCATTTTCTTTTTCTAATACATAGCCCGCTTGCTTTAAAATCCTTTCTACTTCATAAATACTTTCATTAAAGCCTGTATTTCCCGGAACTCTAAAATATTTTTCTACAAAAGCAGTGGTTTGAAAGGCATTTTGAGCTTGGAAACCTTTTCTATTTAAATTGAAATATTGGTCAATTTGAGATTGAGCAAAAAGTTGAAAAGAGGACAATAGAAGTCCGATAAGAAATAATTTTTTCATTGAAATCCATTAAAAACGGAAAGATAAGTTATTTCAGGATATAATTAAGCATCTCTAAAGGCTTAATTTTTTAGGTTTCAATATGATAAACCTCAATCGGTTTTTTCTTCCAAGAAGCATCTACCGAATAAGCCCCAGCACCCATTACCCAAAATAAGCATAATAGCGCTAGTACGATAATGGATAGCCACAGCTCGGAGTTTAACATCGAAAATCCAGCCCCAATATTCACGAATAAAATAGCGCAAATAAGAATTGGAATTTGAATGACTACAGCAAATCTGGTCATCAAGCCTATGCAAATCATAATGCCGCCAACTAAGTGCGCAAAAGCTACTAAATGTAGAGCCAGACTCCCCATTACGCCAGTAAAGTCGAACCAGCTGTCTTTGTACATTAGGGTTTGTAATTGTTCAGGATTACTAATAAGTGTATAGCCTTTAAAGAAAATGATTAAACCTAAAAGTATCCGAATAAAGGCCAACCACTTGATACTATGGGCATTTCCCCATTGTTCAATTTTTTGGAACATATGCATGTTACCTCCTTTTTTCTTATGAAATTAGGAAATATCCCTCAGAAAAACAAGCCTTAATTTATTTACCTGCGCGCTTATTTAATTCAGTAATAGGCATATGCAAAATTCTACCGACTTGCTGCTTACCCTTATAGGTAACAATTTTTAAAACTCCAGCATCTACTGGTACAATCAAGGGTTCTGTATATTTTGGATAAAACCTATCTGGTGCAGAATTGTCAAAGCTGTAGTAAATATCTAAACCTTCAATTTCTGTTTTTAAGGTTACTTGTAAAAGCTTATCAGCCGTTCTTCGAACGGCAAAACTAGGATCATACATTGCTGGCGAATATTTAGTTTCAGCTAAATCTAATCGTTCAAAATGCTTTTCAGTTTTAGCAATAAAATGAGACCAATCTTTCTTTTCTCTGGGTGACCACATGGATTCTGCCAAGGCAAATCCTCTTGGCCACACCATATATTCAGCCTGGCGAATATTAAAAATTTGTTCTGTCCATAAATTTCCTTGTCCCCCTTTAATCAATTTTGGATCTACTCCTTCAGGAATAGGATCAAACTCATAGGTTTTAGCTAATCTCAAACTCGCGTAAACTCTAGGCTCAGTAATTTCATCGGCTTGCATATAATCTAAGTAAGCAAACTGGGTAGGGGTCATAATTACTTCGTGACCTTTCTTAGCAGCTTCTATACCTTTTTCCATTGATCTCCAAGCCATAATAGTCATGGTGTTCGGTACCCCGCCTTCTAAAACTTCGTCCCAAGCCACCATCTTTTTACCTTTAGCACGTACAATTTTTTCCACGCGTTTTTCAAAATAAGCCTGTACTTCAGGAATCGTTTTTAAACCTTCTCGTTTCATCAAAGCTTTTATCTGTTCATTTTTTTCCCAGAAATTATGCGGCGCTTCATCGCCTCCTAAATGGATGTACTCAAATGGAAATATGCGGGCTAGTTGAGAAACTACCGAATCAATAAATACATAAACTTTTTCATTTGCAGGGCAGAGGGTATTGTCGACTAAAGCTAAAGGAGGCGCTCCTCTACTCCAATCCATGATTTTCTCTCCCGAACGAACTTTATAATTCACAGCTTCAGGTGTACAAGACAAATCAGGATAGGATGCAATAGCTGCTAAACTATGTCCTGGAACGTCAACTTCAGGCATTACATCTATAAATCGATCTTGTGCAAAGGCTACAATTTCTTTTAAATCTTCTTGAGTAAAAAATCCACCATAGGTTCTGGGTTCATTTATTCCTGGGGGGATGAAATCTCCAAAGGTGCCTTCTTTTTTAACACTCCAAGCTCCTACCTCTGTTAATTTAGGGTAACCCTTAATTTCTATTCTCCAACCTTCATCATCAGTTAAATGGAAATGAAATTTATTGTATTTATAGCGAGACATATTCTCTATAAATTGCTTTACCTCATCAACCGTAAAAAAGTGTCTAGAAACATCAAACATTAAACCTCTCCAAGCAACTCTTGGAAAATCTTTTATTTCAACGCAAGGCAGGGTCCACTTAAATGCTTCTACTATTTCTTTACTTTCAATTTCTTTTGGGAACAGTTGTAATAGCGTTTGAATGCCATAAAACAATCCATGCTCATTATTAGCTTTGATAACAACCTGTTGACTATTCACCGTTAAAGAATAACCCTCCTTACCTAAACTAGCATCCCCTTTATCTAAAATTTGCAATTTAATATGAGCTACCGAACTAGCATCATTAATCACACTTACAAAATGCCCACTTGCATTTTGAATTTTATCTCTCAATGAATTTACGCTGGATGCTAAGCGTGCACCACTTGGGGCTGCAATAACTACATTTTGTGGGAGTTCAAAAAATCCCTCTTTTCGCATTAAACTCACAGGTTCTGGAATAATAGCAATTTCAGCCTGACCAATAGGATTTCCCCATGGATTTAAAGCTGATGGAGCAAGAGTAGGCTTAACCTGGGTTTGAGCATTTAAAAGCCCATACTGGAGTGACATCAAAAAACAAAAAATAGTAACAAGATTACGCTTCATATAACGGAAATTCTAATAAAATGTTAATTCGCAATTTACTTTAAAATATTAAGTACCTGAAATAATTTTTGACTTATTCCACTCCCGTTATAATTATTAGTGTTAATTACAACCACATATTTTTGTCCATTTTTAGCGGTATGATAGCCAGCATAGGCTGTAACACTATTAATGTTTCCACTTTTTATTTTCATGCCATTATAAAGCGGTAAAGATTCATAAAATATAGGAAACCAAGATTCTTTTTGAACCTGAAAGAGTATAGAAGCCATGGCTAAGGTAGTCACTCTATTAGCAGGAGATAAGCCTGATCCATCAATCATTTTCAATGCTTTGGAATCAATTCCCTTCGCTGCCCAAAAATCTATGATGGCTTTTACACCATTCTCAGTAGTGGCCTTTTTACCCGATTCATAAGCAATAGTTTTAACCATTTGCTCTCCATAGAGGTTAATACTTTTTTGATTAAACCAATAAACTAATTCCGACATTTTGGGAGATTCTATAGTTGTAATAATTTTCCTGGATTGCGGTAAGGTGATATTGGCGATAGCTAATCTACGTGCAGTTTCCACCATCATAGCCTCTCCAAAGGCTAAGCTTTCTAAGGAATCTTTCAATCGGAAAGCAATATCATAAGCAGGCTCCGGACTAGATAAAGAAATCGCTGCCTTATTAATCCCTATACCCCATGTTCCACGTAAGTAGGCCGTTTGGGCAAATGGCCCTAAGTATCCATAAGCATTGTCTCCACTTCCCGCTAGACCTGTGGTCAATTCATTGGAAATACTTAGGTAAGGCATTTTCGGATGGGTGCCTAAAACCTGCACCGGGCTCCCCACTTGAGCCCCAGGTTTAAGCTTCACATCGAATTGGTTTTCCCGCCAGTTTAAAGCCCCCGAACCCGCTCCATAATAATTACCAATATCTTGCCATATCCAACCCGATGGTAAAGATTGGGTGCCAAATAAGGTGTCATCCCCGATAATTCGACCCTTTATTTTGCGAATTCCAACTTGTTTAATGGCAGCCACCATTTTTTGTAAAATAATTTCTTCTTTGGTAGAGGCAAATCGCCAGGAACCTAAGGAAGGGTCTCCTCCTCCCTCAATGATTAAGTCACCATGTAAGACGCCTTGTGCATCAATAGTTCCGGTATAAGTAAGTTGAGTTTGATAACGATAATCTTTACCTAAAAGGGAAAGTGCTGTAGCTGAAGTTATGGTTTTTAAAGTAGAGGCTGTTGCCAATCCAATATTTTCATTTTTAGCATACAGAACTTTCCCTGTTTGTGCATCTAATACACATATAGATTGAATTCCATAATGGCTCTGAGGATCTTTTTCGAAATTTTCAAAGGCTGTTTTTAAACGGTCCAATGGAAATTGAGAAAAGCCTAACAATGGCCAAAGAAATAAGCTTATTAGCAGAAATTTTTTCATTCCCTAAAATAGGAAATGAATAGCATAGCTGGGATATTTAAACTAAATTATTTGCTGCGATATATTCTGCAATTTGCACGGCATTTGTTGCGGCACCTTTGCGTAAATTATCAGCAACTATCCACATGTTTAAGGTATTGTCTAATGATTCATCACGTCTAATCCTACCTACAAATACCTCATCTTTTTCGTGAGCGTCTTTAGGCATTGGATATTTTAAATTAGCAACATCATCAACGACGATAATCCCTGGCGTATTTTCTAAAATTGAACGAACTTCAGTTAAATCGAAATCTTCTTTAAACTCTATATTTACCGATTCAGAGTGACCTCCCATAACTGGAATACGAACAGTTGTAGCTGTCAAACGAATCTGATCATCACCCATGATTTTTTTGGTCTCTTTAATCATTTTCATTTCTTCCTTGGTATAGCCATTTTCAGTAAACACATCAATATGAGGGATTACATTTAAGTCTATAGGATAGGCATAAGCCATTTCTCCATCGGTAATTCCCGAACGCTCATTCATCATTTGATTGACCGCTTTTACGCCTGTGCCTGTTACAGATTGATAAGTTGATACAACAACGCGTTTAATACCATAACGATCATGTAATGGTTTTAAAGCCACAACCATTTGAATCGTTGAACAATTAGGGTTGGCAATAATTTTATCGGCTGAAGTTAAAATATTAGCATTCACTTCTGGTACCACTAGTGGAACTTGAGGATCCATTCGCCAAGCTGAAGAATTATCAATAACTGTAGTTCCCACAGCTTTAAATTTTGGAGCATTTTCTAAGGAAGTATTGCCCCCTGCAGAAAATAAAGCTATGTCTGGGCGCATTTCTATGGCTGTTTCCATACTCACAATAGGAAAGCGCTTACCCTTATACTCAATTTCCTTACCCACGCTCTTGGCAGAAGCGACAGGAATTAATTCAGTAATTGGGAAGTTTCTTTCAGCTAAAACTCGGAGCATAACAGTGCCTACTAATCCAGTAGCACCTACAACAGCAACTTTCATTTTTTTAAGGGAATTTTTTTTAAATTATAGAATATTATTAATTGCTGTCAAATATGAGAAAAACTTTATTCATTTTGCTGAGCTATAATGTAATTATTGTATCAGCATTTGCATCGATGTTTCCAGCTAAGTCAAGCTATTCGAAAAATTTTTCCACAAAAGTGTGAATTAATGAAATCATGGTAGACCCTAATCCCTCCCAAGGATTACCCGAGGTAGAATATGTAGAATTATATAATGCCAATAATTATGCAATTAATTTAAAAGGCTGAACTTGGCAAGATAAGCTCAAACAGGTGGAGCTTGCGGAATATATAATACCCCCAAATGCTTATTTAATTATATGCCCATCCGGGCAAGGTGCTTTATTTCAGCGTTATGGGGCTGTCTTAGAAATTAAAGGCTGGCCTTCCTTAAATAATGATACTGATGAACTTGAACTGCGAAATCCTCAAGGTCAAACAATCGATCGAATTTCATATTCGATGGCTTTTTATAAGGATAAGAGTAAGCAGAATGGGGGATATAGTTTAGAAAGAAAAAGAAGATATACCTACTGTGAGGAAGTTCAAAACTGAGCAGCCAGCCTTTCCCAAATGGGAGGTACTCCAGGACAAGAAAATTCTTGGGAAAGTTATTTCCCTCCAATAAACAATCTAAACATTCAACATTGAACTTGGCTTTCTGATAATCAAATTGAACTGGAGTTTAGTCATGAACTTGCCCATCCGCTTTTAGAAGATCCAAAAAGTTATAGTTTCTCCGAATCTGGATTAATGCTAAGCTCTATCCAAGTTAATGCTAATCCGCATACCAAAGTACGATTAACCTTCCAACAAAATCTGCCCAAGGGCAAGGAGTTTATCATTGAAGTCAATCAAATAGTAAGCTGTGATTTACGATTAGACTCCAATTTGTATGCAGATAAGAAAATGTTAGCTGTAAAAATTTATAAGGCACTTCCAATAGCGGCTGGGGATATATTGATTTCTGAGATTTTATTTAATCCAAAGGTAGGGAGTACGGATTTTATTGAAATCTATAATAACTCGAATAAAATTTTAGATATAAGTGATTTAAGCATAGGGAACGCTACCCAAACAATTAAAATTACAAAAGTTAATTTAATCCATCCCAAAGCCTATTGGGTATTAACTAAGGATATAAAATTGCTTCAAAAGGCCTATTATCTACCCAACCCACAACAAGTAGTAGAGATATCCAATTTGCCCGCCTATATTAATGAAACTGGACAAGTAAAACTAAAGCAGGGAAGCATACTCATCGATAGTTTTAGTTATCATCAACAAATGCATTATCCCTTATTTAGAAATGTAAAGGGTTTAAGTTTAGAAAGAAGTGATTTTAATTTACCCACAAATTATCCTGGAAATTTCAAATCCAGTAGTAGCCTACATGGAGGAGCTAGCCCAACCTACCAAAACTCACAATTTTTGCCTTTTAAAAATAAAGATTCCATTTTTCTAAGCGCAAAGGTATTTTCACCCAATGCCGATGGCTATGAAGATGAACTCATTATACAGTATCAGTTTCCGCAAGGCGATTGGACCGGGAAAATAGAAATTTACCATGCAAACGGAAAAAGGGTAAGGCAATTAAGTAATCAGAATTACTTTGGGAAAATTGGCGAAATAAGCTGAAATGGTCAAGATGATTCAGGTCGTCAGGTAGGAGAGGGAATTTATATTATTCGCTGGGATTTATTTAATTTAAAGGGGATCCAAAAGCGGTATATGCAGGCTGTTGGACTAACTTATCAACCACGCCGAGAATAAATCCCTTGTTTACATAGTTTTTTTGATGAAGGCGGCACTTTTCCTTACAGACTCCATTTCATTTGGTTGATAATTAGTTTCTTGCTCAATAAAACAGTGTTTCAATCCGGATACTTTAGCTATGTTAAATAAATCCTTTACGGGTAATTTACCTAGGCCAATTTCCGTATTCAAGTTTTTATTTTGATGACTCATGTCTTTTAGGTGCCATAAAGCAAACCGCTTAGGATGTGATTTAATAAAAGGTATTGGATCATATCCCGCATAAAGTAACCAGTAAATATCTAATTCAAAATCTACTAATTTTGGGTCTGTTTCCCCAAGCATAATATCATAGCCAGTTTGCTCCCCAAATTTTTTAAACTCAAATTCATGATTATGATAAGCTAGTTTTAATCCCGCTTTGGAGGCTTCTTCACCAGCTTTATTAAGAAGTTCTGCTATTTTTTTATAATGATCTAAGCTTCTTCGAACAGGAGGATCTAACCAAGGTATAGTAATATATTGACTCCCTAAACCAAGGCCTGCCTCGATAGCAACCTTTAGCTGTCTGTCTTGTTGTTTAGCAAAGTAATCTCCAAATTCGTAATGTCCCGAGGGCGCTTGAATTTTATTATCTGAGAGTAATTTTACAAAATCTTTAATACTTAAACCAAAAAATCCATTTTTTACGGAGTAATCAAAGGTTTCTACTTCTGTAATACCCATTTTAGAAATAGCAGGAATTATTTTTTCAATATTCTTACCTATTACATCACGTAGGGTATAAAGTTGTAAGCCAATGGGGGTTTTAGCCTTAAACGCTGCTTGTAGGTTTTGGGGAATAAATAATCCACCAAAACCTAAAGCACCTAATAATTTTATAAAATCTCGTCTATTAGACATGAATTAATCAGTTTTCAAAGCGGCATTATCAGCTGCTGCTCTGTCTTTAAAAAATAGCAAGAAAAGTAAAGTTACTATGCCTGCGATGATAGCGGGTACTATCCAAATTTGTTGCCAATTATGAGAATCACCCATTTTATACATATCTACAACTAGCCCTGAAACAATCGACCCAATTAACATACCCACCCCATAAGTAGCTAAAGTTATAAAACCTTGGGCCGCACTTTTAAATTTTTCTCCCGCCAGTTTATCAGTATATATTTGACCGGTGACAAAGAAGAAATCATAACATATTCCATGTAATACAATGCCGCCAATTAACATCCAATAACCCGCTTGAGCATCTCCATAGGCAAAGAATACATACCTAAGCACCCATGCAATCATCCCAATACCCAGCATTTTTTTAACCCCCAAGCGCACAAAAAAGAAAGGCATCAAGAGCATAAATAAAGTTTCGGAAACTTGACCTAGCGATTGAATACCCGCAGCCCCTTTAACGCCTACCTCATTTAAAAAGGGATTGGTGAAATTATAATAAAAAGCTAATGGTACACAAATTAATACGGAAGCTAAAAAGAATAATAAATATGATTTATTTTTAAGTAAACCTATTGCATCTAATCCAATGATTTCTCCAAAAGTAGTTTTTTCTCCTTTTTTAGCTGGAGGAGTATTCGGTAAAATAAAGGCAAATAAACCTAATAAAATAGAAGCACCAGCGGCTACCTTAAAAGTTAAAATTAAATCCCCGTTTTGTTCCCAATTCAACCATCCAATGGCTAATCCTGCAATAATCCATCCAATAGTTCCAAAAACTCTAATCGCTGGGAATTCCTTTCCAGGATCTTTCATTTGTTTGAATGAAATAGAATTTACTAAAGCTAATGTGGGCATATAAGCAATCATATAGCCCAAGATCCAAGGAAAAAAGCTTTCAAAGTTTAAGGCTGAAGCCGCAAACCACAGTAATAACCCGCCTAATAAATGTAAAAAGCCTAAAATTTTCTGAGCTGCAAAAAATTTATCAGCAATCAAGCCAATGATAAAAGGTGCCAATATAGCTCCTAAAGATTGCGTACTATAGGCAGATCCAATCTGAAACCCATCCGATTCTAGGTTTTTATCTAAGTAGGTGCCCATAGTTACAAACCATGATCCCCAAATGAAAAATTCAAGGAACATCATGGCAGAGAGTTTAATTCGTATAGCTGGATTCATAACTAAAGCTCTTTAATGCTGATGTTTCTGAACCATACTTTATCTCCATGATCTTGTAAAGCAATTTTTCCTTCTTTATAAGTTCCAAATCCTTCCCATGTTTTAAATTTACTTTTCTCAATGAGCGCTTTCCAGTTATCATCCCACATCGTAGTTTCAACTATTTTAACCCCATTTAAGATAAAAGTTAATTTCCCTTTATTGCTAATTATTTCTACTTTGTTCCATTCTCCCACGGGTTTAACCGGTTCAGATTTACTTTGAATCATATCATATAAATCACCCGCGCGATGGGATGTAATTTTTCCATCCGGATGACCATCGTTATCCAATACCTGCATCTCAGGACCTGTTAAATATGTTTGCTTGAATTTTGGATCTTCATGCACATAAAAAATAATCCCTGAATTTCCATTTGGAGCAATTTTCCATTCCAATTTTAAATGAAAATTACTATAAGCTTTATCCGTTACTAAATCGCCTCCACCATTGGTGCCTTTTTTACTTGGATCAAAATGGATGGCCCCTTCATCTACTACCCAGGCAGATCCTACAGTAGTTTTTCCATAGGTATGCCAACCCGTTATTGTCTTGCCATCGAATAAAGGTTTAAAACCTTTTTGAGCAAATGCTACGGTACTCATAGCCATACCTATTACAAATGTTAAAATATATTTTTTCATACGATTTAAAATTAAGACCCTAAAGTCCAACCTTTGCGATATTCTCGTTTTACAAATTGGTTTACATCTTCAAAATTGGTTACTCTCATAGCAGCATTATCCCACATTAATTTGCGATATCTACCAGGATAAGATTTTTTTCCATCCGCTCCTATACGCTCAATATCTGCTCCGCGAATGGCTAAATTAGCCATTAATAAAGCTTCTGTTAAAGGGCCTGCAATTTCAAAGGGAGAACTTAATTTTTGTTTTCCATATCCAGCAATACAGGCATTTACCCATTGCGCATAATGTCCATTGGCCTCATTGGCTACACGATCATATTTCTGAGCAACCTTTACTTCTTCATTTTTAGATAATGGTAATAGGCGAGCATTGGCTCCATAAGTACTATTCATCATTTTGCCTTTTGTACCGATAAATAATGTGCCATTTCCACCATCCCCAAATAAATCATCAGGACCTAATTCTGCAGGTCTTTCTGGCTGAATACCCCCATCCATCCAATGAACTATTACAGGGCCTTTAGTTTTAGCGGTTTTAGGGAATTTTAAAATAACATGGGAAGAAGGTGGACAACTTTCTGGGAAATAACCCCGTTTAAATTCATCAACATATACTGAACCTACAGAGGCTTCTACTTCTGTTGCATAAGTTAAGTCTAAAACAGAAAAGGGTGTTTCCAATAAGTGACAACCCATATCTCCTAAAGCTCCCGTACCATATTCCCACCATCCTCTCCAGTTGAAAGGAACTAATTTCTCAATATAATCTACATAAGGAGCAGTGCCTAACCAAAGGTCCCAATCTAATTCAGCTGGAACTTCAGCTTTTGTTTTTGGCCAAGGAATTCCTTGTGGCCAAACAGGTCTATCTGTCCAAGCATAAATCGTATGCACATCCCCAATTATCCCGGCTTCATACCATTCTCGCATTTGTCTAGGCCCATTATTGGAAGCCCCTTGATTTCCCATTTGGGTTACTACCTTATATTTTTTAGCCGCTTCTGTCAAAACTCGAGCTTCGTAAATATCGTGTGTTAAAGGTTTTTGAACATATACATGTTTATTTAATTGCATAGCCCCTAAAGCTTGCACAGCGTGATTGTGGTCTGGTGTTGAAACCGAAACTGCATCAAAATTCTTATGCTCTTTATCATACATTTCACGCCAATCTTTATAAAACTTGGCTTTTGGAAAATTTTTGATAGAAGTAGCCGCTCTACGCGTGTCTACATCACATAAAAATCCAATATCTGCTTTTCCTGAATCAGCAAAAGATTTAATATCCGAGGTGCCTTTACCACCAGCTCCAACCCCGGCTACTATTAACCGATCAGATGGGGCTAAATAGCCGGGTCCACCTAATACATGTCGAGGTACGATCATAAAGGCAGCGGAGGCAATAGCACCCGTTTTGATAAAAGATCGCCTACTTGGGTCTAAAATTTTATTGGTGTCCATTTTCATTAGTTTAGCAATTACGTTTAAGGTTTTAAGTTTAATATATTATTGTAGGTTGTGGTTCTGCTATTTTATTATTTTTTTAATGTCATGATATAACTTACCATTTTTTGAGCTTCTTCAGGCGAAGTATTCGCATGTGGGGTCATAGGAATAGTACCCCATACACCCTTACTTCCATTGATTATGTGTTTAGCTAACATCGTTACATTTTCGGGTGTATTTTCATATTTCGCAGCTATAGCTTCGTACGAAGGTCCAATCACCTTATTAACCTTGTGATGACAACCGATGCAATCCGATTTAGCAATCAAAATCTCTCCCTCCGACTTAGGTGTTTCAGCAGTTGAGGTTGTTGCAGTACTGTTAGTTGATTCTTCTGTAGTCCCTGAATCATTTCCTGCACAAGCAGCTAAAATTAAGCAAAATGCCCCTAAGGCTAATCCAATTCTTTTCATTTAGTTATTCTTCTAATATTTACAATCTATTTTACTATTATAAGCCCAATATCTTATGATTTAAAGCTGGGTCATTTCCTGTTGAAGCAAAATCATCAAAGGCTCTGGCTGTTACTGGGATAATATGTTTACGAATAAACTCTGCGCCTTCCCGAGCCCCTGTTTGAGAATCTTTTATACAACATTCCCATTCCATCACTGCCCAACCTTTATAATCGTATTGAGCTAATTTACTGAAAATTCGTTTAAAATCTACTTGACCATCCCCAGGCGAACGATATCTTCCAGCTCTATCTGCCCAGTTTTGATAGCCCCCAAAAGTACCCTGTTTTCCGGTGCTGTGGAATTCTGCATCTTTTACATGGAAAGCTTTAATCCGCTCATGATAATAATCGATGTATTGTATATAATCTAATTGTTGCAAAACAAAATGAGAGGGATCATATAAAAGGCATGCTCGGGGATGGTTATTAACCTTTTCTAAAAACATTTCATAAGTAGTCCCATCAAATAAATCCTCCCCAGGATGAATTTCATAACACACATCCACACCGCATTCCTCAAAAGTATTTAAAATTGGGAGCCAGCGTTTAGCTAATTCGGTAAATCCAGCGTCCACTAAACCAGCTGGGCGTTGAGGCCAGGGATGAAAAGTGTGCCAAAGTAAGGAACCCGAAAAAGTAGCATGTGCTTTTAAACCTAAATTTTGAGAAGCTTTAGCCCCATATTTTAATTGTTGAATGGCCCATTCCGTCCGAGCCTTAGGATTACCCTGCACTTCAGGAGCGGCAAAGGCATCAAATAAATCATCATATGCCGGATGTACAGCCACCAGTTGACCTTGTAAATGGGTAGAAAGTTCCGTTATTTCTAAGCCATAACTACGCACCTTCGCTAAGAGTTCATCCGCATAGGTTTTGCTTTCTGCAGCTAACTTTAAATCTATAAACCTTTTATCGAGCGTGGGTAATTGAATGCCTTTAAATCCTAATTCCTGTGCCCACTGACAAATTCCATCTAAGGAATTAAATGGCGCCTCATCGGATATAAATTGTGCTAAAAATACTGCAGGTCCTTGTATGGTTGTCATGTTGTTAAATCTTAAAAGGGTGCCACTTTAAATCTGCATCTGATGCAGCTACTACATTTTCAATAAAAGCCATTCCCCGGATACCTTCCAGCGTACTAGGGAAATGATAGCTAGCAGCCAAGGCTAAATCCCCTCTCGATAGTGCTGAAATACATAAAGCAAAATGTTTGTACAAATTGGCAAAAGCTTCTATATAGCCTTCTGGATGACCAGCTGGTGTACGTGTAAATTCACTCACCTCAGGTAATAAGTAAGGTTGCCCTGTACGATATACTTGCTGGGGCTGATCGGGCCACTTTAATATCAAATTATTAGGATCCATTTGCGACCAAGAAAGACCTCCTTTATCGCCATAAATCGAAATGGAAAGCGCATTTTCTTCCCCACTAGCTATTTGAGAAGCCATTAAAATGCCATTTGCTCCATTATTGAAACGCAATAATACATTCCCATCATCATCTAATTTCCTACCTTCTACTACTCGGTATAAATCAGCACACAGTTCCGTAATTTCAAGCCCACTCATAAACTCCGCTAAATGTGCAGCATGCGTTCCAATATCGCCCATACAGCCACTTATACCCGAGCGATTTGGATCTGTTCTCCAATCTGCTTGTTTATTTTCTGGCCCAGTAGGCTGCGCTAACCATCCTTGAGGATAGCTCACTATAATTTTTCGAATACGACCCAAATCTCCACGGGCAATCATACCCTTCGCTTGTTGCACCATAGGATAGCCTGAATAAGTGTGGGTAAGGCAAACCTGTAGCTTTTTCTCCGTAGCTTTTTGGTGGAGTATTTTGGCTTGCGCTAAATTAAAACTAATCGGTTTGTCAATAAGTACGTGAAATCCCTTTTCCAGTGCTAATAAGGCTGGTTCAAAATGTAAATGATTAGGCGTCACAATGCTTACAAACTGCATTCTTTCAGCAGCAGGCAAAGTAGCTTCTTTTTCAATCATTTCCGTATAATTGGCATAACAACGTTCTGGATTTAAAAATAAAGCAGCCCCACTGGCTTTTGATTTTTCAGGATTTGCACTAAAAGCGCCACACACGAGTTCCACGAGTCCATCTAAATTGGCAGCCATTCTATGGACTGCCCCAATGAAGGCATCCTTACCACCTCCAATCATTCCCATTCTAATCTTTTCAGTCATGATCACTTTCCCTTGGTCTTGCTTTATAAATTTCCTTTTTTCAATTCCTTTACAGCATGATCGCATGCTCTAGCGGTTAAAGCCATATATGTTAAGGATGGGTTTTGACAAGCCGCCGAAGGCATACATGAACCATCCGTCACAAATACATTTTTTACTTCATGCATTTGATTCCATTCATTCAGCACCGATGTTTTAGGGTCCCTTCCCATTCTAGCTGTCCCCATTTCATGGATCGCCATACCTGGGGTACAACCATTATCATAAGTTTTAATATCTTTAATTCCAGCTAATTCTAACATCTCAGCGGCATCATTCATCATATCAATACGCATTTTAGCTTCGTTTTCTTTAAACTCGCAATCAATAGCTAAAACAGGCTGACCCCATTTATCTTTTTTAGATTTATCGATATATACCCGATTTTCATGATGTGGTAAGGTCTCTCCAAAGCCACCCAGACCCATGGTCCATGCCCCAGGGGTAGACATTAAATCTTTTACTTCACCCCCGAAAGCTAATTCAGCAATTTCTGCATGCCAATTACCGCGACTAGCACCCCCTTGATAACCAAACCCTCTTAAGTAATCACGTTTATCATTCCCAATATTTCTATAACGAGGAACGTAAATGCCATTGGCTCTTTTCCCAAAGGTATATTTATCTTCAAAGCCTTCGGCGCGTCCACTTGCACCACAACGAAAATGGTGATCCATCAAATTATGGCCTAATTCCCCACTTGCATTTCCCAACCCATTTGGATGCGCCTCAGAAGTAGAGTTTAATAAAATAAATGTAGTCCCTAAAGTAGATCCATTTACAAAAACTATTTTAGCAAAATACTCGATAACCTCGTGTGTCTCCGCATCAATTACTCTAACTCCTTTTGCCTTTTTAGTATCCTTATCATGAATAATCTCTGATACAATAGAAAAGGGGCGAAGGGTTAAATTACCAGTAGCTTGAGCTGCTGGAAGGGTAGAAGATTGTGTGCTAAAATAGGCCCCAAATGGGCAACCTCGACTACATAAATTACGATACTGGCAGGCTCCTCTGCCTTTGTGCTCTTGGGTTAAATTAGCTACCCGACCAATCGTTAAGATGCGGTTTCTTTTATAATGTTCTTCAATACGTTTTTTTACCGATTTTTCTACACAATTTAACTCCATAGGAGGTAAGAATTGTCCGTCCGGAAAATGAGGAAAGTTTTCATTTGATCCAGAAATCCCAGCAAATTTCTCTACATAATCATACCAAGGCGCAATATCTTTATATCGAATAGGCCAATCTACACCATACCCATCCTTGGCATTTTCTGAAAAATTTAAATCTGAAAGTCTATAACTTTGGCGTCCCCACATCAGGGATTTTCCACCCACATGAAAGCCTCGATACCAATCAAAACGTTTCACTTCAGTGTAAGGACATTCCATATCATTTACCCAAAAACTTTCATTGAATTCCGTATAAGGGTAATCTCTTTTTTGTACAGGATGACTATCTTTTTGCTCCATCGTCAAGCGACCTCGGTGTTCAAACTCCCAAGGTTTTTTAGTGGCGGTGGTATAATCCTTTATATGTTCAATATTTCTGCCTCTTTCCAAAAGAAGTACTTTTAAGCCTTTTTCGGTTAATTCTTTAGCGGCCCAACCCCCACTGATTCCAGATCCGATAACGATGGCATCATAAGTATTTTGAGCGGCTGCTTTTACATTTAAGTTCATAAAAATAGGAGGGGTTTAGGTTCTAAGTCTTTGGCCGGGTTTTAAATCTACACAACCTTCGTATTTTCCAGGTAATTCAATAAATTCATAAGCTTGGGTTTGTCCAATTTCCGAAGTGAAAAATCCCAGAATTGTCAAATCTCTAGCGGTGGAGAAAAAGTAGGCTCTAGCTGTGCGTTCATCTTTAATAGCAGCTGGTTTTACCGGCTGTTTAGGACTTGTATCAGGTTCATTGGCTGCTTTAGCTTTGTCGGCCTCCCCGTCTGCTTTTTGCTGCGCAATAGTAGCTTCTCTGACTTCCTCTAAAAGCTGCGTGCGATCGGCTGGACTCAAACTGATAAAGCTGGATTTAAATTTAGCTTCACTCCGCTTTTCTAAATCCTCCAATCCAGCTAAAAATACTTTTTGTACTTCTTCTGGAAAGCAATCTTCAAGCATCATCGCCATGAATGGTCCCACTTGAGCAGCTTTTGCTCCGGGAGATTTGGCAGTAGCCGGTAAAATGGTTTCTGCAAGTTCGTTTAGTAAATCAATTTGGCTAGCCGTAAAAAGACCTTCAGGTTTTTTTTCAGCTGGGGTACAGCCGTCTAAAAATACCGATAAGGTACTAGCAGAAAGGGCTCCCCCAATAAAAATGGCCATATTTTTTACAGCCTGTCTTCTATCCATAGTTTTAAAAATTCGGTTTAGTTTTGGGTGCTTTAAAATAGGGAAAAATAATTCGCAAAAAGAAATAAAATGAAACTTGCATTTTTTTACCTTTGTTCAAATTTTCCAGCACATGAAAGAAAATATATTAGTCATTGGTTCAAACGGACAGATCGGAACAGAATTAGTTACAGCGCTCAGAAATACTTATGGAAACACTCAAGTGATTGCCTGTGATATCCGCAAACCTGACTATGAATACTTAAATGCTGGACCCTTTGAATTAGCCAATGTATTGGATACAGCTCGCTTAAAAGAGTTATTTGAACAATACAAACCAACTCAAGTATATTTATTAGCGGCCTTACTCTCAGCTACAGGTGAGCAAAATCCTAAATTAGCTTGGGATTTAAATATGAATGGCTTATTATCCGTTTTAGATTTAGCACTTGCATATAAAACCGTCAAAGTATATTGGCCAAGCTCTATTGCCGTGTTTGGACCTAATTCGCCCAAAACGCAAACCCCACAGTATTGTACCATGGATCCCAATACGGTTTATGGATTTAGTAAGCAAGCAGGCGAGCGTTGGTGTGAATACTATTTCCATAAATATAATTTAGATGTGAGAAGTATTCGCTATCCAGGCCTTATAAGTTGGAAAGCAGCTCCTGGGGGTGGAACCACAGATTATGCTATACATATCTTCCATGAAGCCTTAAAACAGGGACACTATAGTTCTTTTTTATCAGCACATACCGAATTACCGATGATGTATATGGATGATGCCATAAGGGGTACGCTAGAGTTAATGGACGCACCATCCCAAAACTTACGGATTAGATCCAGTTATAATTTTGCAGGTGTTAGTTTTACACCTGAAATATTAGGTGCTGAAATAAATAAACATATACCTGAATTTAAATTGGATTATACGGCTAATGATCCAAGACAATTAATCGCAGATACATGGCCAGGTTCTATTGATGATACCTATGCACAAGAAGATTGGCATTGGAAGCCTGAATATGATTTGGCTAAAATGACTACGGCCATGTTAACTAATTTAAAAAAATAAACTACTGGCTTTAAGCTAGTGATAAAACCCTTAGAAAAATACAATGGGAAGAGCATTTGAATTTAGAAAAGAAAGAAAATTTAAACGCTGGGCCAAAATGGCGGTTCAGTTTACACGTATTGGTAAAGACATTGTAATCGCTGTTAAAGAGGGAGGACCTCATCCAGAAACCAATGCTCGATTACGTACGGCAATGCAAAATGCAAAAGCTGTGAATATGCCTAAAGATAGAGTCGAAGCTGCTATTAAAAGAGCTTCTGATAAGTCTATGGCTAATTACGAAGAAATTGTTTACGAAGGTTATGCCCCACATGGTGTTGCCGTATTAATAGAAACAGCTACGGATAATACCAACCGTACCGTTGCTAATGTGCGTAGTTATTTCAACAAAACCAACGGTACCTTAGGAAAAACCGGATCCTTAGATTTTGTATTCAATAGAAAGTCTATATTCCGCTTTAATCCAAGTGATGATTTAGATTTGGAAGAATTGGAGTTTGAATTAATTGATGCCGGCTTAGAGGAACTTTATGTAGAATCTGATGAAGAAGGTAATGATGTTGTGGTAGCACAAGGTCAGTTTGAAAACTTTGGATCTTTACAAAAAGCGCTGGAAGAAAAAGGAATCGAGCTGAAAAGTTCTAAATTAGAAAGAATTGCTTTGTCACACCAGGAAGTAACAGAAGAACAGGCACAAGATGTACTGAAGTTAATTGATAAATTAGAAGAAGACGATGATGTACAAGCCGTTTATCATAATATGGCCGAATAAGAAGAATATGCCGATAATAAAAAAGCCGAAGTTAAACTTCGGCTTTTTTATTATCCTACATGAGGAACTTTAACGTAATATCCCGTGCCATCATAAATTCGACGACGAGGGTGAGTAGTACAAACCTCCGAACAACAACCTAATAATTGTTCGCCACAAGCATCACATTGCGTGAAATGCTCATTACATTCTGGGTTTGCACAATTTATCATTTTGTCGGTTTTTGTTCCACAGTTTCTGCAGGTTGACAAAACCACAGGATTAACTTTATTCACATCAACTGCTATGCGATTATCAAATACATAACATTTTCCCTCAAAATCCTTTCCATCGGCTTCTTTGCCATATTTGATAATACCACCATGCAATTGGTAAACATCTTTAAATCCATGGTGCAATAATAAAGCAGAAGCCTTTTCGCACTTGATCCCACCAGTACAGTAGGTCATAATTTTTTTATCCTTGTATTGAGCTAATTGATTAATTTGCTCCGGAAAATCTCTAAAATTCTCAATATCTAAAGTGATAGCATTTTTAAATTTACCTAAATTATGTTCGTAATTGGAACGTACATCTAATACCACCACATCCTCATCGTTCAACATATCTCTAAACTCAGTAGGTTCTAAATATTTCCCGGTTTTTTTATTCGGGTCGATAATAGAAGTGTCCCGTAAGCCAGAATGCACAATTTCAGATTTATAGCGACAATGCATTTTGATAAAGGAAGGTTCCTCGACATCATCAATTTTAAAATCTGTTTTCGCAAAGCGTTCATCGGCTAACACATGATCCATATATTGTTGGCAGGCTTCCACAGTGCCCGATACGGTTCCATTTAAACCCTCATCGGCTACAATAATACGGCCTACTAAGCCAATAGATTTACAAAAAGCAAGGTGATCGGCTGCAAATTGTTCAGCCTCTGCTATAGGTGAATAGCAATAGTAAAGTAATGTCTGAAATTTCATAATTATTGATACCGCTGCAAACGGCGTTTAATTTGACGCAAAATTAGAATTTTCTAGTACAAAAAACAAGCAAGTTATTTAAAAGCCGTATGTCAAACGGAATCCTGAATCGGCTTTTTCCTTACCGTCAAAAGCCAATACATAACTTAGCCCAAATCCTAAACGCTCAAAGCCAAAGAAAAACTCCGAGTAATTTTTCTTTCCGGGTTGTGTTAAGTAATTTAAACCCACCACTTCATCCAATTTTAATTTTCTTAAGAGCGGAACTTTATTAAAAATAAATCCCCCAAAATTATGTACAATATGAGCTTCTAAATATTCATCTGGGGTACTATATAAATAGAAATCTAAAAATCTAAACTTTCTCAACTCCGGGGTGTAAAGTAATGCCCTATTTCCGCGATAGTGTTTAAACTCCGGAAAATAAACCACCCGATTATTTATAAATTTACCTAAACCTACCGAAACCGAAGTTTTTCCAAATAAACCCAATCCTATATTATTTTGAGAAATTTCAAAACCTAAAAAATCATAATCTACATCCGACCCAAACACCTTATCAAAACCTTTTCTATAATTTAATGCTAAGGTTGGATATTTTGGTGTATCGTAAAATCTCCCATTAGGGGAGGTAGTATAAGTTTGTCCGATTGTATAACTTAAGTTAGCATTTAATGTGAAGGCTTTGTAAGTAGGAAACAAAGGTGTTTCCACATTAGGTGTAAATGGATTATTTGAGGTGAAATCAGTTTCTTCTAAATTTCTGAAAGTATATAAAGTAGTATTGGATAAAGCAGTATTTTCACTCATTTGGAGGTTAATTCCTCCATTTAATCCTGGAGCCAATTCTCTACTGGTACCTGCTGTCACATATTTACGCTTTACAAACTTGGATAAGTTCTTTTCATAAATTAAAGAATTTAAAGTGTTTGATAAAAGTGGAATAGAACCCAAATTATTCAAATCAAAAATATCCGATCCTATAGAAAAGTAAATATGAGCCCGATGTAAGCGATTATATAAATAATTCGTGGTTAAATTAGCCGTAAATTCTTGGTTAGAAAAACCATAGCGTATTTGAGGCCGAATGCTTAAGCGGGTGTCATCCACAAAAGTTTTATTGTAAACCAAACCATATTTAATAGCAAATCCCTCGACGGTATTAAAAATAAGAGCATTTTTAAGTGGATCTAAAGTAATGGATTTTTTTGCATAGCGGTCATTGATCGTATGGCCTGTAATAGCAAATTTTACAAGTCCAAATTTGTTATTGGCCTTTTCTAAAGAATCCAAATAACTTTTACTAGTGCGCCTCAATGCAATACTATCTTTAGTTTTATAATCCAATATTTCTTCAGGACTTAAAGGGATTGGTCGATTATTAGCCCAGTAAAGGGAATCCTTTTTATTAACAGCTTTAGTAATTAATAAAATTTCAGGACTGAAATAACCTTTTGGAAAGCGATCCAAAATTTGAATATTAGAAAAAATAGTTACAAAATATCCCTCAAATTTAAATCCTAAAACATCCCCTTTAAACATAAATTTTTGGTTTCCGGGCATATATGTTTTATCCACTTGATGGAATTCCTGTTGGATATTTAAAGTATCTACTAAGTTAATTCCCGCATCTTTGGTTAAAAATAAGTCCACCCCCGAAAGTCTAAATTCATCTTCTATAATATAGATGACCCCTTGAAAAGCCGGATCATTAGTGCGTTTATTCCGAACTTCAATTTTATTAATAATTTTACCATCCTTTTCAGACCTACCTAATAATTTATAATGATAATAAAAAAGGGCATTATCAGCTACTGGAGAAACAAAGCTCCTAGAACTTAAACCCGTATTACCTAAAAGTAAATTATCATAGAAATTGATCAGCATATCCGAAGCCTTGTTATAACTAAAGGCATTATTTCTACCAGAAACTTTAGAAGAAACCATAACTTCTTTATACTGATCTGGCTTTTGATAAGAGAATTGAGATTGAGATTCAGACAAATAGATGATGCCTCGGCGATTGGTATCCAACGACAAAACCTTTTGTACATCCTGCCCAAAAAACTTTTTCGGCGCCCCAACTAATTTTTGTAAACCCTTAATATAAACATCACTTTGGTAGGCGTTTACTTCATTTAAATAGCGTTTTCTATTCTGAATGGTTCTCCGCACTATGTCATAGGCCGGATCTTCCTTACCTGGTTTAATTTCTACAGCATTCAGGAAATAGGTTTCTGCCTGTAAGGTTTGCGTCCACTGCGTAGGGCCTTGAATGCTAAAAGTTTTTTCAGCAGATTTATATCCTATAGCCGAAAATATTAAACTAAATTGAGGGGTTTCACTTTGGATAACATAGACCCCGTCTGCATTTGATGAAACGGCTTTCTTTGTGTTTTTAAGCAACACTGATACAAAAGGAATGGGTTCTCCCTGTGCGTCTACCGTTTTGCCGGATACTTGATATTGCGCATAACTAGCCACAGCCATAAAACAGCTTAGCAACAGAAGGTAGAAATGTTTGGTCATAGTGATAAAGATACTGGCAAGATATACAATAAACGAAATTAATCTGTTAAAGTTTGTTAACAGCTAAACACTTATATTTGTAGACGAAAATAATTAGCATTGGTTGCATTAAACTTTAAAATATGTATAAAACTCTTCAACCTCAGTTACAAAAAGAACTGGCCGAAATAGAAAGCGCAGGCTTATTTAAAAAAGAAAGAATTATTGTAAGCCCTCAAGGAGCCGATATAAAAATCAGTACAGGTGCCGAAGTTATTAATTTTTGTGCCAACAACTATCTGGGTTTATCCTCCCATCCAAAAGTTATCGCAGCCGCTAAGCAAGCCATTGACCAACATGGTTATGGAATGTCCTCCGTGCGTTTCATTTGTGGTACCCAAGATATCCACAAAACTTTGGAAGAGAAAATATCCGCCTTCTTAGGCACGGAAGATACCATTTTATACGCCGCAGCCTTTGATGCCAATGGGGGCGTATTTGAACCTTTGTTTGGCCCTGAAGATGCGATTATTTCGGATGAATTAAATCATGCCTCTATCATAGACGGGGTGCGTTTATGTAAAGCACAACGCTTTCGCTATAAAAACATTGATATGGCCGATTTAGAGGCTCAATTAATAGCAGCTAAAGATTGCCGCCACCGAATTATTGTTACAGATGGGGCCTTCTCCATGGATGGTTCGGTTGCTCCACTAGATAAAATCTGTGATTTAGCAGATAAATACGAAGCCTTAGTGATGATTGATGAATCTCATTGTACAGGTTTTATAGGGCCAAATGGACGTGGTACCCATGAACATTTCAAGGTGATGGACAGAATTGATATCATTACTGGAACCTTAGGAAAAGCTTTAGGAGGAGCCTCCGGAGGATTTACTTCAGGTAAAAAAGAAATTATAGAAATGTTGCGTCAGCGTTCCCGCCCATATTTATTTTCCAATACATTGGCTCCATCTATTGCGGGGGCTTCTGTAGCAGTTTTGGATATGTTATCTGAAACTACAGCATTAAGAGATAAATTAGAGCAAAACACGGCCTATTTCAGAGAAAAAATGACGGCTGCTGGCTTTGATATCAAACCAGGTTTCCATCCGATAGTACCAGTTATGTTATACGATGCCAAAGTAGCTCAAGAATTTGCCGCTAAAATGTTGGAGGAAGGTATTTATGTAATTGGATTCTTTTATCCGGTAGTTGCTCAAGGTAAAGCCCGCATTCGCGTGCAACTTTCCGCAGCTCATGAACAACATCATTTAGATAAAGCCATTGCGGCTTTCACCAAAGTAGGTAAAGAATTAGGTGTCATTAAATAAGATGCGTAATTTTTCCATATTTAAGCAAAGCCTAGGTGCAGGGATTTTAATTATATTCCTATGCCTAGGTTTTGCTTGTAAAAAAGAAAATCCGGTACCTGTAAATCCAGTAATCACTCTAGCGGCCCAAGAAATGAAAGACCTCTCTTACGGTTCAGATCCCTTACAAAAATTAGATGTTTATCTCCCAGCTAACCGCGATGCTAAAACTAAAATAGTGGTATTTGTGCATGGAGGCAGTTTTATTGGAGGAGATAAATTAGATTACGAAGGAGTGGTACGCGAACTATATAGAGAGCAAATAGCGGTTATCAATATAAATTATCGCTTGGTAGATGACGCCGGTTTATACCAAAACCCTATCCTTAGAAAAGATAGCCCAGTTAAAGTTAAAGATCAAGTAGCAGATTTAGCCAAGGCGCTCGATTTTATCTGGTCAAAATTAGGGGAGTGGAAATTGAATGATCAAAAAGTAGCCTTAATTGGACATAGTGCAGGGGCCACTTTAAGTTTATTATACGCATCCCATGAAAATAGCCCGAATCGAATCAAAGCCGTGGTCAATTTAGCAGGAGCTTTAGATCAAACTTTTACCGATATCCCACAATATCAACAAGTTCTGCCCCCTTATGTACTAGAAGCCGCGCACCGATTCACAGGTTATCCCGTAAATCTCGAAAATCTGGCATATTTCAAGGAGATATCTCCTTTATATCAGGTAAATCCAAATCGCAAGATCCCAACTTTAAATATATTCCCCGAATTAAATGATGTGATGGGCTTACCCAAGCAGGGTCGGGCTACTTTTGATGCCTACACCCAAAGTTTAAATCAACAGGGCATACCGAATAAATTTGTATTAATTCCGGGTGCTAATCATGAGTTTTTTGGAAAATTTGATTTAGTCCTAAAAGAAACCATTGCCTACCTAAAAATCCATTTAGACGGAGCTTAGTTTTTTTCTATTAATTGGAGTATATTTGCCCTATGATACAAGAGCAGATCTCCCAATATACAGAAGAGATAAATGCATTTGCTACGAGCGATGCGGAACAATTAGAACAATTTCGTATTAAATTCCTAGGTACAAAAGGAATTATTAAAGATATTTTTGACCAGTTTAAAGCGGTTTCTCCAGAAGAGAAAAGAACGCTTGGAAAAGTATTGAATAGCTTTAAACAATTAGCTGAAGAAAAATATAATACCCTGAAAGAAACTTTAGAAGCTCATGCTGGTCCAGGAGCTGCTGCTCAGATAGATCTTACCTTGCCAGGGGAAGGATATGAAATTGGCTCCCGTCATCCGCTTGCATTAGTGCGTAGAGAAATCATCGCTATTTTTACAAAATTAGGTTTTTCAGTAGCAGAAGGCCCTGAAATTGAAGATGATTGGCATAATTTCTCGGCTTTAAATTTTCCAGAAGAACATCCGGCTAGAGATATGCAAGATACCTTCTTCATTCGTAAAGGTGGAGAAAATGGGGATATAGCCTTAAGAACCCATACCTCCTCGGTACAAGTAAGAATGATGGAAGCAGGGCAGCCCCCATTCAGAGCTTTAATGCCAGGAAGGGTATATAGAAACGAAGCTATTTCAGCTCGTGCACACTGCTTTTTCCATCAAATTGAAGGGCTCTATGTGGATGAAAATGTATCTTTTGCAGATTTGAAACAAACCTTATTTTATTTTGTCCAAGAATTATATGGAGAGGGTACTAAAGTTCGTTTCAGACCATCTTATTTTCCTTTTACAGAACCTTCTGCTGAAATGGATATTTCCTGTAGTATCTGTAAAGGTGATGGCTGTCAAATGTGTAAGCAAAGTGGTTGGGTAGAAATTTTAGGCTGCGGTATGGTTGATCCTAATGTGTTAGAAAACTGCGGAATTGATAGCAAAAAGTATTCAGGTTTTGCCTTTGGAATGGGAATTGAACGAATTGCCAATTTAAAATTTGAAATTAAAGATTTACGCTTATTCTCTGAAAATGATGTGCGTTTTTTGAAACAATACCAAAGTGTTCTTTCTTAATAGAAAATTATCAACTTAATAAATGATAAAAAGAGTCACTGGATTATTAGCCTTATTTTTTCTTTGTAGCGGATGCGCCAAAGAAGATGAACTAATACCCTTTGTGCCCGTAAATTTTGTAGCCCCCTTAAATGATCCCCGGCTGAATCGATTAAGTAGTGCAGGAGGGGCTGTGAATATATCAAATTATGGCGTAGCCGGTATCATAATATATCGACGTGCCGACAATGCTTATGTGGCTTATGATCGATGCAGTACCGTGAATCCTCAACAAAAGAATGCGGTAGTGATAGATGACCCTAGCCTCACAGCTACAGACCCGGTGTCTGGAGCAAAATATTTACTCTATGACGGTAGCCCCGTGAAGGCTCCGGCCAAGCGAGCCTTAAAACAGTATAACGTAATCATTGCAGGTCAAACCTTACAAGTGAGTAACTAATGGAACCAGAAAAAATAAAAGAAAGTATAACCCGATCAGCGCGTGAATTATTTCGTAAATATGGTTACCATAAAACCAGTGTCAACGAAATAGCAAAAAAAGCTCGCATTGCGAAGGCTACCATCTATAAGTATTTCGACAGTAAAGAGCAGGTGCTCGATGCTATTTTAATGGAATATTTAGATGTACACTTAAGTGAAATCATAAAAAATAAGGCGAGTTATACTAATGAAGAAGAGCATTTGACAGCCTTAGTTATGAAAACTTGCAGGCTCACTTATACCGCTTGTAATGAGTTTATTGGTTGGGACTTTGTACGTGAAAATGCTAACTCCCAAGAATTCCTGAAACACCTTTCTGATCAATTAGAATCCCTGCTTTTAGCGGCTTATTTAAAACTCGATCATTTTAGAAATAATCCAGCCAAAAGAGAAGGCTTAGCCTTTTTATTGAAAGCCAGTAAAAGCATTGTATTTTCATTCGCATTTACCTCGGTTTCCGAAGCTGATGTTCGTAAAAATTTTGTATCCTTCCAAAAAGAAATGCTGCCCTTTTTAGTACGAGCAGCATTATAATGGAAACTTATTAATTTGAATGAACGTTCAATAGGAAAATTATTTTTTCCATCCCCATGGATCTCCGGGGCTTTCTATTTTTTTAGTTAAATCAAACTTAACAGTGATTGGCGTGTTGGATTGAATTCTGCGTAAATTATAAGTAAAAGCGGTATCATTCAGGGTAATCCACCAAATATTGGTGCCCGCATAATTAATTAAATCTAAAGTTTCTTGATCAGCCGGAAAAACCTGTGTAGTAGCCGATCCAGCATTTGAATTGGTACCGCCATACATGGTAACTTTATCAGGCGATCCATCTTCATGCCGGTGGTCGTGTTTTAACGTTATCCTGTCATCTTTTAAGGTTAATACCCAGGTCCTAGATTTATTATCACCTACAAAAAATGGAATTTTAATTTCCGTGTCACTGACTGTCTTTACATGCATCACCAAAGCTTTGCCTTTCATTTCGGCAACTTCACCCGATACAATTTCACCCGCATAAGCATTTCCTGCGTGTTGTTTTAATTTGTCCCAAAATAATTGAGCTCCCGATTTTTTCTCTTGTGCCTGTGAAGTAATGGCGGCACACATTAGGAATAGCGCTAAAGTTAGTTTTTTTATCATCCCTAAAAATATTAAAAAAATGTTAAATTTTTGTTATGAATATATACCATATTGGTATTTAGTATAAAAATTGTTATATTTGGGAAAATAGGAGGTTTTATGAGTTCAGAAATTTTAGAAATCAGTGTGAATGTAGATGAAAGCTTTCATATGGAATTTGATTGGATTAAAAGTTTTTGGGATTTAATTAAAAAAATTATTTGGTAATTGGTTGACCTTTGATGGCTCCAAATTGTTCGGAAAGCAGACCGAATAATTTGGGTATCTCTTCGCTTTAACTTCGCTTTAACTTCGCTTTAACTTATAACCAACTTATAACCAAATTCGGAAAGTCTTCGGAAACATTCCGAATACTTTCCGAAGAATTGGCGGGTTTTTCCGAAGAATTCCGGTATTTGGTATGGTGTTTTTCCGAATTTGGTATGGAGTTAGTACGGAAAAAGTCCCTATAAGGTCCCTATAAGGTCTCTATAAGGTCCCTTTAAGGTCCTTTTAACACTATTCAAAATACAGGTATTTAAGGTAAGTGAAGGATTTGTACAGCAGCAGTGGCTGCATAGGGTTTGCTTTAATAAGCTAAGGATGTGATATTAAATCCAATGTACGATTTTTTACCCAGGCTTTAAAATAATTTAGGATGTTTTTAGCTGGAATTTAGATGGTATGAGGAAGCCTCATTGAAAGCTTATTTCTACTAGCAAATTACGTATATTTGCAAAAATGAGTAGAAAGAGAAAAAACACGGAGGCCATTCGTATTAACGACCTCCATATTATAGATATTGCAGAAGAAGGTAGGGGTCTAGGAAAAGCAGATGAGATGGTGGTTTTTGTGGAAAGAGCTGTACCTGGGGATGTGGTGGATGTAAAAGTGGTTCGTAAGAAAAAGAATTTTGCGGAAGCTGTTATTGAACATATTAAAGTAGCCTCAGCTTCTCGTACATTACCCTTTTGTGAACATTTTGGTACCTGTGGGGGCTGTAAATGGCAACATATGGATTATGCTGCTCAAGTTACTTTTAAACAACAGGCAGTAGCTTCGGCTTTGCAACGCTTAGGTAAAATTGATACGGCTGCCATGGAGCCTATTTTGGGTGCACCCGAAAATCGCTATTATAGAAATAAGCTCGAATACACTTTTTCCAATAAGAAATGGTTGGATGCTGCAACTTTACAAGCAACTCAGGAAAGTTTTGATGGCGCAAATGATCGCGTTGAAATACTAGACCGTGATGCTTTAGGTTTTCACGTACCCTTGCGATTTGATAAAATATTGGATATTCAACACTGTTATTTACAGGCTGATCCAAGTAATGCTATTCGTTTGGCTATTCGCGACTTTGCTAAACAACATGCATATAGTTTTT
Source organism: Pedobacter sp. (assembly GCA_004211595.1). Lineage (GTDB taxonomy): Bacteria > Bacteroidota > Bacteroidia > Sphingobacteriales > Sphingobacteriaceae > Pedobacter. Next base: position 21,770 of record SEDO01000004.1, on the reverse strand, counting down.
ACGATTTAAGACAGCATGAAGGGGAATTGAGAAACTTAATCATTCGAACCTCTTCCACAGGAGAATTGATGGTGGTCGTAGTATTTGCCTACACAACTCCTGAAAGAATTGCGCAATTAATGCAATTTGTACAAACAAATTTTCCGGCCATTACATCCTTACTTTATATAGAAAATCAAAAGAAAAATGATACCATTTTTGACCAAGAGGTGAAAGTATTTGCCGGGCGAGATCATATCTTTGAAGAAATGCCTATTGATGAGCAAGGGTTGGAGAAAGTACGGTTTAAAATTGGGGCTAAATCATTTTATCAGACCAATTCTATGCAAGCCTACGAGCTTTATAAAATTACTCGGGAGTTTGCGGCATTTAGGGGAGATGAATTAGTTTACGATTTATATACAGGGGCAGGTACCATTGCCAATTTCGTAGCTAAATCGGTTCAAAAAGTGGTGGGCATTGAATACGTGCCAACGGCTATTGAAGATGCTAAATATAATGCCCAAATGAATGGCATTGATAATACGCTTTTTTATGCCGGCGATATGAAGGATATTTTAACGCCAGATTTTATCCTACAGCATGGTAAACCCGATGTGGTGATTACTGATCCCCCTCGTGCCGGAATGCACGCCGATGTAGTAGCGCGATTATTGGAGATGGAAGCCGAAAAAATTGTTTATGTGAGTTGTAATGCGGCTACACAGGCAAGAGATTTAGCCATGCTCAGTGAAAAATACGAGGTGCTGAGAATTAAGCCTGTGGATATGTTTCCGCATACGCAGCACGTAGAAAATGTGGTTTTATTAAAATTAAAATAAAAAAAGGGCAAAGCCTCTACTAGAAATGAATTCAGAAGAGTTATTACAAAATTTAAATGGGGATGAAGAGGGCGTAAAAAAACCTGCTAAAAGCCCCTTGGTTAGCTTAGAAAACGACTTAAAGTTTTATGCTGAGTCGATGAAGGAAGTGGCTGTTGAAATCATGGTAGAAGGTATTTCAGCTACCCCGATTTTTATTGCTCATCAACATCAAGTTTCCATTGGAGAGTTGATTTTAAATCATACAGAATTACATACCCAATGGTCTATTCAAGCTTCCACTTTAGAAGAATTTGTGGAAAAGGGAATTATACATCCAAATAAAAAAGAACATTTTTTAAAATCTTATAAGAAGCCTGAACATTATATGTGTATTTTAGTGATTGTTCCAGAAGGTGCAAATTTTGTATATTATCCTTATCCTACAGAAAAAAAATAATTTTGCTGCTTAATTAATTACTCATTTATATGCCTAACGCTAAAGTTCAGATTTTAACATCCGCACAAATTGCTCAAAAAATAAATCGTATTGCTTACCAAATTTTAGAAGATAATTTGGAGGAAAAGGAGGTAGTTTTAGCGGGTATTTGGGATAGAGGATATAAACTTGCGGAACGCTTAAAGAAGGTTTTAGAAGATATTGCCAGCTTTAAAGTGATTTTATTAAAAATTGAATTAGAAAAGCAGCAAAGTAAATTATTGGCCTCTACTGATTTAGCTGAATCTAGCTGGAAAGGAAAAGCCATTATTTTAGTGGATGATGTGTTAAATTCAGGTAAAACATTAGCTTATGGTTTAGGAGTATTTTTAAATACCCCACATAAGAAGATAAGAACTGTTGTTTTAATTGATAGAAGTCATAAAATATTTCCAATTGCAACCGATTTTGTGGGGTTTCAATTAGCAACTATTTTGAAAGAACATGTGCATGTAGTGTTGGATGTGCCGGGTGAAGAAGATGCCGTGTATTTGAGTTAAGTCGTTTATAAATCAAAACAGATGGGATTAAATTTAAACGTAAATATCGATAAGGCTTCGGGCTTTTGCTTCGGGGTAGTGTATGCTATCGATATGGCCGAAGATATTTTAGATAGGGAACCCTATTTGTATTGCCTGGGCGATATTGTGCATAATGATGAGGAGGTTTTACGACTTAAGCAAAAGGGCTTACGCATTATTGATCATAGTGAATTAGCCAATTTGAAAAATGAAAAGGTATTGATTCGGGCACACGGGGAAGCACCAAGTACTTACGAGTTGGCTTTAAATAATAATTTAACCCTTATTGATGCTTCTTGCCCGGTAGTTTTAAAGCTTCAGAACAGAATTAAGGGTTCCTATGATGATCAGGAGCAAATTCTGATTTTTGGGAAGCATGGACATGCAGAAGTGATTGGCTTACAGGGGCAAACTGATGGGCAAGCGATTGTATTTCAGGATATAGCTGAATTGGATGAACTTGAATTGCCCTCTAAATTTACTTTGTATAGTCAGACCACAAAAAGTGTAGACAAGTTTTATGCGATTAAAGAGGAGTTAATTTCACGGGGTTATGAGGTAAAAGCGAATGATACCATATGCAGGCAAGTCTCTAATCGCTACGAAGAGTTGGAACGCTTTGTCGAGAATTATGAAAAGATAGTATTTGTGTCGGGCAAAAAATCCTCCAATGGGAAGGTTTTATACGATGTATGTAAGAAATATAATCCAAATGCCTATTTTATTTCTAAGGTTGAAGAACTGAATCCAGCTTGGTTTTCAGCAAACGATCGGGTAGGTATATGTGGTGCCACTTCTACTCCTATGTGGCTGATGGAGGATGTAAAAGCAGTATTAGAAGCTTATTAGCGGTTTTAATTAGATATGGGAAAAAAAGGTGTATTGTTGGTGAATTTGGGAACTCCAGATAGTCCACAAGTTAAAGATGTAAAGCGTTATTTAGATCAGTTTCTGATGGATGAAAGGGTGATAGATATTCCTAAATTTAACAGGACCCTCTTAGTGAAAGGTATTATTGTACCCTTCAGAGGGCCTAAAACGGCTGCTACCTATAAAGAAATTTGGGAACCGAATGGATCCCCTTTAATGTATTACAGTGAGATTCAGGCTCGGCAATTACAGGCGAAATTGGGTGAGGAGTATGTAGTTGAATTGGCAATGCGCTATCAAAATCCTTCTATTCCCGCTGCTTTAAATCGTTTGAAAGCTGCACAGGTAGATAGTATTAAAGTTATTCCTTTGTTTCCTCAGTATGCATCAGCTACTTCCGGGTCGGTGATGCAGGCGGTGATGGAAGTTGTTTCTAAATGGCAAACGATTCCCAATATAGCCTTTGTAAATAATTTCCATGATCATGCGGGTATGATTGATATTTTTGCTGAAAATGCTTTAAAACATCAGCCTGAAACATTTGATCATGTAATATTTTCCTTTCACGGTTTGCCTGAACGGCAATTGATTAAAGCGGATGATAGTAAATCACACTGTTTGAAATTGGGGGAATGTTGCGAGGTTTATTCTGAAAAAAATAAATTCTGTTATGCAGCACAATCGCATCATACAGCTCGTCTAATTGCCGAAAAATTAAATATTCCTAAAGATAAATATACGATTTGCTTTCAGTCTCGCTTAGGTAAGGAACCATGGGTACAGCCTTATACTTCGGATGTATTAAAAAAGTTAGCGCATGAGGGTAAAAAGCGTTTATTAGTATTCTCTCCAGCTTTTGTTGCGGATTGTATAGAAACTGTCCATGAAATTTCTGTAGAGTATTTAGAGGAGTTTCAACAAGATGGTGGCGAGCATGTGCAATTAGTAGAAAGTTTGAATGACCATCCAAAATTCATTGAAGTTTTGGAAGAGCTTGTTCACCAGTAAGCCCTTGCATGGGTAGCCATTCCTGATTATTTCAATAGATTTAAGGCCTCAATTTTAGCTAATATTAAAGTTGTAGCTCCTTTGTTCGTTTGTACATATTGAGCAGCCCTTTGGCCAGCTGGGGAATCTGGTAGCGCCTGCATTTGGGCTTGGAATTCAGCACTGTTTTTTATACTGGCTGCGGCTCCTATACGAAGTAAATCTTGGGCTTCTTGAAACTTTTGATGCTTAGGGCCAAAGAATACAGGGATGCCATAGGCTGCGGCTTCTAATGTGTTGTGAATACCTACCCCAAAGCCCCCTCCAATATAGGCGATTTTGCCATAAGGATATAATTTAGATAACAAGCCTATATTATCTATCACCAAAACTTGTGCTGCAGCAATGGAAGTTGGACTTAGATTTTTAGATTCGGAGTAAGTTATGGCATTTTTAAATTGGGCTAAAATTTCCTTAATATGCGTATCATTTACCTCATGTGGGGCTAGTATGCATTTCCATTTAGGATTTGCTTGAATAAATGCTGCAATAATTTTTTCATCGGGAGCCCAGGTACTTCCGGCAACTAATACAGGGGAATCCGCCTTAAAAATAGTGGCAATTTCATTTTCAGTGAGATGGAGCGCTAAGTTAAAGACACTGTCTAAACGGGTATCGCCATTGATGGCCACATTTTTAAATCCTATTCCAGCTAATAAATCTTGGCTCTCTTTATTTTGCACAAAGAAGTATGTAACAGCTTTTAATACAGATCGATAGAAGCCTCCATAAAATTTAAAAAAAACTTGGTCGGGTCTGAAAATTGCGGAGATTAAAAATAGTGGAACCTGATTGGCATGTAAAGCCTTGAAGTAATTGGGCCAAAATTCATATTTGGTAAAAATGGCCATTTTAGGACGGATTAAATCCACAAATTGAAAGGCATTTTGAGGGGTGTCCAAAGGTAAGTAGTAAACAGCATCGGCTAGGGTATAATTTTTGCGTATTTCATAGCCAGATGGCGAGAAAAAAGTAATCAGGATTTTCTCGTTGGGATAACGTTTTTTAATTTCTTCTAATACAGGTCGACCTTGTTCAAATTCCCCTAGGGAAGCAAAATGAAACCAGATAGCTTGTTCGGGATGGGTCCATTCACGAGCTATTTTTTGAAGTAAATTTTGACGGCCTCTATGAAATAATTTGGCTTTTGGATGAAAGCCTGCTGCTACCCAAATTAGGAATTTAAATATGTTAATGCCAATTGCATAAATCCAAGCCATTTTGATTGTATATTTATTATCTTCGTAACGAAGATAAACTGAAAAAATCTTAAAAACGCTATAAAGATATGAAGATTGCGGTAATTGGGACAGGATATGTTGGTTTAGTTACAGGTACCTGTTTAGCCGAAACTGGAAACGATGTCATTTGTGTTGATATCGACACCCAGAAAGTTGAAAAAATGAAAAATGGGGTAGTACCCATATACGAACCAGGATTGGACGTTTTATTTCATCGAAATATTGCGCAAGGTAGGCTTTCTTTTACGACTGATTTAAAAGAGGCTATAGATGCTGCTCAAATTGTATTTATGGCACTTCCTACTCCTCCAGGGGGAGATGGAGCAGCTGATTTATCTTATATCTTGGGGGCTGCTAAGGATATCGCTAAAATCGTTTCAGAATATAAAGTAATCGTTAATAAATCAACTGTACCCGTAGGTACTGCGGATAAAGTTAAGGCGGTATTTAAAGAACATACAGAGGTTGAAATCGATGTGGTTTCGAATCCAGAGTTTTTAAGAGAAGGTGTTGCAGTAGATGATTTTATGAAGCCTGACAGAGTGGTAGTGGGTACGCAAAGTGAAAAGGCACAGAAATTAATGGCCGAGTTGTATGCGCCTTATGTGCGCCAGGGAAATCCTATTTTCTTTATGGATGAGCGTTCTTCAGAATTAACTAAATATGCTGCTAATTCATTCCTGGCAACCAAGATTACATTCATGAATGAGATTGCTAATTTATGTGAATTAGTAGGAGCTGATGTGGATGCAGTTCGCAAGGGAATTGGATCGGATGACCGAATTGGAAAGCGCTTTTTATTTCCAGGGATTGGCTATGGGGGAAGTTGTTTTCCGAAGGATGTGCAGGCCTTAGCGAAGGCTGCCGAATCGTATACCTATGATTTTCAAATTCTCAAAGCCGTCATGGATGTGAATGAGAAGCAAAAAGTTGTGATGGTAGAGAAGCTCCGACAATATTATAAAAATGATTTATCAGGGAAACATTTTGCGCTTTGGGGTTTAGCCTTTAAGCCTGAAACCGATGATATCCGGGAAGCACCTGCTTTATACATCATCGATGAACTAATAAAAGCAGGGGCAACGGTAACAGCATTTGATCCGGAAGCTATGCCAAATGTAAAAGCAATCTTAGGCGATAAAATTAATTATGCAGCAGACCAATACGAAGCTTTGGAAAATGCGGATGCTTTATTAATTGCTACCGAGTGGTCGGTATTTAGAAATCCTAACTTTGATAAGATGGAGGAGCCGCTTAAGCATAAGGTTATTTTTGATGGTAGAAATTTATTCGATCTTCAAAAAATGATAGATTTAGGCTTTTATTATAACAGTATCGGTAGAAAATTAATTTCCTAATATGAGCAGAAAACGTGTTTTAATTACCGGAGCAGCTGGTTTTTTAGGGTCTCATTTATGTGATCGTTTTATTGCCGAAGATTTTCATGTAATTGGCATGGATAATTTGATAACTGGTGATTTACGTAATATAGAGCATTTGTTTAAACTGGATAATTTCGAATTCTATCATCATGATGTTTCGAAATTTGTTCATGTTCCAGGGGAATTAGATTATATCTTACATTTTGCTTCACCTGCTAGCCCAATTGATTATTTGAAAATTCCTATTCAAACGCTCAAGGTAGGTTCTTTAGGTACACATAATTTGTTAGGCTTGGCGCGGGCAAAAAATGCCCGGATGTTGATTGCCTCTACATCTGAAGTTTATGGGGATCCAAATATTAACCCTCAACCTGAATCTTATTGGGGTAATGTAAATCCGGTAGGCCCACGTGGGGTATATGATGAAGCTAAGCGTTTTCAAGAAGCTATAACGATGGCTTATCATACTTTTCATGGTTTAGAAACCCGGATTGTGCGTATATTTAATACCTATGGTCCTCGGATGCGATTAAACGATGGGAGGGTATTACCAGCTTTTATTGGACAGGCTTTGCGCGGAGAGGATTTAACTGTATTTGGAGATGGTTCACAAACCCGTTCTTTTTGCTATGTAGATGACTTAATCGAAGGGATTTATCGTTTATTATTCTCGGATTATGCTTATCCGGTAAATATTGGCAATCCCGATGAGATTACGATTAAGCAATTTGGAGAGGAAATTATTAAGCTAACAGGAACAAAGCAAAAGCTAGTTCTCAGAGATTTGCCAGTAGACGATCCTAAGCAGCGACGTCCTGACATTACCAAGGCGCAAGAGTTACTGGGTTGGGAACCTAAAGTTACGCGGGCAGAGGGCTTAAAAATCACTTATACATATTTTAAATCCTTATCACCTGAAATGCTTTCTAATGTAGCACATAAAAACTTCGAGACTTACAATAAATAATTTTTAATAGCGATTATTAGTATTCACCTACATGGCAAAAATTTTAGTTACCGGCGGCACAGGTTATATCGGATCTCATACCGTAGTGGCTTTGCATGAGGCCGGTCATCAAGTTTTAATTGTAGATGATTTATCTAATTCGGATGTTCGAATACTAGATCAATTAGAAAAAATTATAGGCCTACGGCCGGAGTTTGAACAATTAGACCTTTGCCAAGAAGATGCTGTTAAGGCTTTTGTAGCTAAACATTCGGATATTGATGGGCTTATACATTTTGCCGCTTTTAAAGCAGTAGGCGAATCTGTTGCCCAGCCTATAAAATATTATAGAAATAATTTTTTCAGCCTCATTAATGTATTAACCAGCTTTAATTTTAATTTAAAGCTAGTTTTTTCTTCATCTTGCACAGTATATGGGCAACCTGATTCCTTACCTGTAAAGGAAGATGCTCCTGTGAAGCAGGCTGAATCGCCTTATGGGAACACCAAGCAGATTGCAGAAGAAATGTTAGCTGAACAAGTACAAGTTAGTGAACATTTAAAAGTTGTTGTGCTGAGGTATTTCAATCCAGTAGGGGCTCATGAATCGGCCTTAATTGGGGAGTTGCCAAATGGGGTTCCTCAAAATTTAGTACCCTTTATAACACAGTCAGCAATTGGGAAGCGTGGCGCTATTACCGTTTATGGCGATGATTATCAAACACCTGATGGCTCGGCAATTAGAGATTATATTCATGTGATGGATTTGGCCGAAGCTCATGTAGCTGCATTAGAGCGGTTATTAACGAATCAAGTTAATGGCTATGAAGTTTTTAATGTGGGGACGGGTAAGGGTAGTTCTGTTTTAGAAATAATTCAAGCCTTTGAAAAAGCTACAGGAGTGAATTTAAATTATACTATTGGGGCACGTCGTCCGGGTGATATTGAAAAAACTTATGGCGATGTGCAAAAGGCTAATCAGGTATTAGGCTGGCAAGCCAAACGGGATTTATTAGAAATGATGCGATCAGCTTGGGCTTGGGAAAATTATATACACGCTAATCCATTTTCATGAAATTAAGTGATTATCCTCAATTGAAGCGTGAAATTTTAGGCTTACCTGAAAAGGAAAGAGATAGGTTATTGCTGCGTTTAATTGCTAAGGATAAGATCTTAACCGAAAGGATGCACTTTTTACTGATTGAAGGAGAAGATTCTATCGGTACTAGAGTGGATGATTTAAAGGTGCATTTAGACGAAATAATGGAAATGGCATCGGGCTATGAGCGGAGTGATGCGGGGGCATTAATTAAACTGATAAGGCTGGGGATGAAAGATATAAATCATTTTTACAAAGTGACTAAGAGTAAATATGAGATGCTTTCATTAAAGCTGTATTTTTTGAATGTAGTTAATCTAGGTCAACTAAAATCGACTTTTCTGCGTTCGCAAATGAAATCAGAATTATTATATAAATATTTAATAAAAACAACTTTAACTATACATAAATCGGTTGCTACTTTGCATCCCGATTTACAGTTTGATTTAGCAGCTTTAGGAGAGCAATGGTTAGCTCATTTACATGCCTACGCTCCCAAAGGATTAGCTAGAGATTTAGGATTAATAAAAAATTGGTCGTGAAACAAAAGATTTTAATAACGGGAGGTGCTGGCTTTATTGGGTCGCATGTGGTTCGCAGAATGGTTAATCAATATCCAAATTATACCATCGTTAATTTAGATGCACTTACCTATGCTGGCAACTTAGAAAACCTGGTAGATGTGGAACATGCTTCTAATTATCGCTTTCTAAAAGCGGATATTACTGATGCTATTCAAATTAATCAGATTTTTAAGGAGGAACAATTTGATGGCGTCATTCATTTAGCAGCCGAGTCTCATGTAGATCGCTCTATAGCTGATCCGAGTGCTTTTGTGATGACCAATGTTATAGGAACCGTGAATTTATTAAATGCGGCTCGGGAGTTTTGGAAACAGGATTATACTAACAAGCGCTTTTATCATATAAGTACAGATGAAGTATATGGGAGCTTGGGCGAAACAGGGTTATTTACAGAGCTGACTCCATATGATCCTCATTCCCCGTATTCAGCATCAAAGGCCAGTTCAGACCATTTTGTAAGGGCTTATCATGATACCTATGGGATGAATTGTGTAATTTCAAATTGCTCAAACAATTATGGTTCGCATCACTTTCCTGAAAAATTAATCCCTTTGGCTATTCATAATATAAAGCACAAAAAACCAATTCCAGTTTATGGAAAAGGAGAAAATGTGCGGGATTGGCTATGGGTGGAAGATCATGCGCGGGCTATCGATATAATTTTCCATTCGGCTAAAGCGGGCAGCACGTATAATATTGGAGGGCATAATGAATGGAAAAATATTGATTTAATTCAATTATTATGTAATATCATGGATAAGAAGTTAGGCAGAGAATCTGGTGAATCTGCTCAATTAATTACATTTGTGAAAGATCGTGCCGGTCATGATTTGCGATATGCTATAGATTCTACTAAATTGCAAAATGAATTGGGTTGGACACCTAGTTTACAATTTGAAGAAGGATTAGAAAAAACAGTGGATTGGTATTTGGAGAATGATACATGGTTAAATCATGTTACATCGGGAAATTATCAATCTTATTACGATACACAATACCAAAATAGATAAATTGTTCGGATTATTTAAAAAGAAGCGTAGCGAACCTGAAATTAACTTTTCGGTTATAGGGGTGGATATGCATTCGCATATTATTCCGGGAATTGACGATGGGGCAAGAACCGTTCAGGATTCTTTGGCTTTAGCACAGCGTTTTCAAGAATTAGGGTATAGAAAGTTAGTGGCTACTCCACACGTAATGGCTGATTATTTCAGAAATACACCGGATACTATTAACCGAGGTTTGGATACTTTGCGTGCTGGATTGGCAGAAAATCAAATTAACTTAGAGGTTGAAGCGGCGGCAGAGTATTATATGGATGAAACTTTTGAACGTAAAGTTCGGGAGAAAAATGTGCTCACCATCGGCGGGAAATATCTTTTGTTCGAATTATCTTTTATTAATTATCCTGCAAATATCAACGATATGATTAAGCTGATGTTAGATGCGGGGTATTCACCTATTTTGGCCCACCCAGAGCGTTATCCATATTTTCACGGTACAGTAGATAATTACTATAGAATTCGCGAGCAAGGATGTGCGCTTCAAATAAATGCTATTGCCTTAACGGGCTACTATGGGGCAGGGCCAAAGAAATTAGCAGAAGAAATGATTGATAATGGCTTGGTAGATTTTATTGGTTCAGATATGCACCATTTAAGGCATGCTGACGCCCTTAAGGAAGCCCTTTATTTAGAGAGCTTACAAAAAGTTTTAAGTACTAATTTAAAAAACGCTAGTTTATAAGCTATTTAGTTGTTATTCGTACCGAAGGGCTTCTACTGGATCTAATTTAGAAGCCTTTTTAGCTGGATAATAACCCGATAATATTCCCACCCCGATGCATAATACTAAGCCTACTACAATGGCTAGCCATGGTATTATAAAGGTTCCTCCCATGGAGAAGGATATAATATTTCCGATACCTATTCCAAATAATATTCCCATAAAGCCACCCATTACACAAATCACCACAGCTTCAATTAGAAATTGCTTACGAATCGTAGATGGATTGGCTCCAATGGCTTTTCTCACCCCAATTTCACGCGTTCTTTCGGTAACCGAAACTAACATGATGTTCATCAAGCCAATGGAAGCTCCAATGAGGGTAATAGCGCCAATGACAATACCTCCGATAGCAATGAACGCTAGGTTTTCAAATAAGGATTGAGCTAAAGCATCGCTTTTAGTAATTTCGAAATTATTAGGGTCTTTTACTTTTACTTTTCTGATATTTCTAAATTCAGCTGTAGCCTCCCCAATTACCGGATCTATCAAGTCATTACTTTCAACTACGACGGTGATGGTATAAGATGCATTTGGATTACCATTGATAATCTTTGCTTTCAAAATGGGTATATAGATAGCTCGATCGGTACTAGAACCCATGCTGGATCCTTTGGATTCTAACACGCCTATAATTTTAAAACGGTTAGGACCTGCGGTGATTTGCTTGTCGATGGGGGATTCATTTTTAAATAAAGTTTTGGCTATTTCTCCACCAATAATCGCTACATTTTGGCCAAACTCCATTTCTGAGGAAGAGAAGTTTCGACCTTGTGCTAATTTGAGGCCTAATGCTAACAAGCCATTTTCATCAATGCCTTGAATATTAATATTTGGATTTGTCTTTTCGCTACCATATTTGGCAGTAGCTCCGCCCGAAGCAAATACACTTACAGCAACTTGTGCAGGGGCATTAAAACGTTTTTTGAAACTTTGAGCATCTTCGTAGCGGATTGATTTAAAGGGTTTGTATCGCTGCCCTGGGCCCCCAACCCGGATACCGGTACCACGATTACGAATATTAAATGAATTAGCCCCCATACTGGAAAAGGCCTCTGTCATACTTTTTTCAACAGCATCTAGGGTAGTTAAAATTCCTACTAAGGCGGATAAGCCAATAGCAATAATTAAAGCCGTTAAAAAAGTACGTAAGCGATTGCTTTGAATCGATTGAAGGGCAATTTTTACATTTTCAGTATAGGTCATCTGCTAGTTTCCTTAAGGGTTTGGTGTTATTTTTCCCTTGGGTTTAGACAGGTTATGCCCTAGTTATGTTACAGCAAGATTGATTTTATTAGCTATTTAAACAGAAAAACTAGTGCCGCATCCACAAGAACTTGCTGCATTTGGATTATTAAATGTAAATCCACGGGCATTTAAGCCATCTTGCCAATCAATTTGCATGCCTAATAAATACATTTGATGTGCTTTATGCATATAAACTTTAATGCCGTCAATAATAAATTCTTGATCCCCTTCTTTTTTCTGATCAAAGCCTAATACATAGTTCATGCCTGCGCAGCCACCACCTTCTACACCCACTCTTAAACCAAAGTTTTCAGCTATTTCTTGTTGATCCTTTAATTTGGTTAATTCTTTAATCGCACCTGGGGTAAATGATACTGGAGCAAAGGAAGTTTCGGTTGTATTTGTCATGATTTCCAAATTTATCTGATGCAAATATAAATATAATTGTACATTTTTGCCTTTTGTAAGTAGGGAATATTACCTCCAGTAAACAAATGCGTATGGAACAATATTTAATGCAATTCGGTTTAGTAAGCTTAGTGCTGATAATGGGTATAGCAGTTTATTATATCTTTAAAAAGATGATATTTCCTGCTCCTGCTCCCGTTGAAGATAAGCCTAATCAGGAAACTTTGAAAATAGCTGTTTTACCATTAAAGGCTCAGGCCTATGAAAGGATGTTATTATTGGTGGATAGAATTCATCCGAAGCAGTTGGTATTGCGCAATTCGAGTGAGGATTTAAATGCATTGAATTATCAACACCTATTGATTCAAGATTTACAGGCGGAATTTCAACATAATATTGCTCAATTTTTATATTTGAGCCCTTCTGCAGTTCAGATTTTGAGAAAATTGAAAGCCGATACCATTCAATTAATTCAAACCCAGGTAGTACAATTGCCAGCCTCGGCAACGGGTAAAGAGTTGGCGCTAAATTTAATCTTGTATATGAGTGATCTGCAGGATAGCCCTTATGACTATGCTACCGATTTTTTACAGCATGATTTTCAAAAAGATTTTACGAATTAAAAAAGCTAATAAATAGTGATCGATAAGATGGAAGATAATAAATATAAAACCAGTTCAGGGATTCAAATTCAAGAAACTTATACGCCAAAAGAGAGAACTTTAGAACAACCTGGGGATTTTCCATATACCCGAGGTATTCAAAAAGATATGTATAGGGGTAGATTATGGACCATGCGACAATATGCAGGGTTTTCTACAGCTGAGGAATCGAACAAGCGGTATCACTATTTATTGTCACAAGGCACCATGGGTTTGTCAGTGGCTTTTGATTTACCTACCCAGATTGGATATGATTCAGATCATGAGATGGCAGATGGGGAAGTAGGAAAAGTAGGGGTAGCCATTGATTCCTTAAAGGATATGGAAATTTTATTTGATGGCATAGAACTTCAAAAAATTACCACCTCTATGACCATCAATGCAACTGCTTCTATTTTATTGGCGATGTACATCGCATTAGCTAAAAAACAAGGTGCTGATTTAAAACAAATTTCCGGAACCATACAAAATGATATCCTGAAGGAATATGCTGCAAGGGGTACTTATATATATCCCCCTAAACCCTCCATGCGCTTGATAACCGATATATTTGAATATTGTAGTACGGAAGTTCCAAAATGGAATACGATTTCTATTTCTGGTTATCATATTCGCGAAGCAGGTTCAACGGCGGTGCAAGAATTGGCCTTTACTTTAGCCAATGGTAAAGCTTATTTGAATGCAGCTATGGAGAAAGGCTTAAATATAGATGTCTTTGCCAAACGCTTATCCTTCTTTTTTAATTGCCATAATAATTTCTTTGAAGAGATTGCCAAGTTTAGAGCAGCTCGTCGGATGTGGGCAAAAATAACACAACAATTGGGTGCAAAGGATCCTAAGTCTCAAATGCTCCGGTTTCACACCCAAACAGGCGGAAGTACATTAACAGCACAGCAACCCTTAAATAATATTATTAGAGTTACGAATCAAGCGATGGCAGCTGTATTAGGTGGTACGCAGTCATTACATACTAATGGTTATGATGAAGCTTTATCATTACCAACCGAAGCTGCGGCTAAAGTAGCTTTAAGAACTCAACAAATCGTGGCTTTTGAAAGCGGCGTAACCGATACAGTAGATCCTTTAGCGGGGTCTTATTTTGTAGAGCAATTGACGGATGAAATTGAATTGGCTGCTAATACCTATTTAGAAAAAATTGATGCCATGGGAGGGTCGGTTCAGGCTATTGAAAATGGCTATATTCAACAGGAGATTGCAGAGGCTGCCTACACCTATCAGCTAGCGGTTGAGCAGGGTACAAATATTATTGTGGGGGTCAATAAATTTACCCAAGAAGCGGAGGTGATGCCAGAGGTTATGCATATAGATGAAAGTATACGTGTTATCCAGCAAAATAAATTGAAAGATTTACGTGAAGTACGAAATGAGGCGGCTGTGCAAACTTGTTTGCAAGATTTACAAAAAGCTGCTGAAGGTACTGAAAACCTCATGCCATATATTATTAAGGCGGTTGAAGAATACGCTACATTAGGCGAAATATCGGATGTGTTTAGAAAGGTGTTTGGAACTTATTAAATGTCGGTTAAAAAATAGTTATCCACACAAAAAATTTAGGTTAAGCTAGATATGCTTATGACTTATAAGTAGTTACAAAATATTTCAAATTTTAGTTTTTTTTGTTGATAATTTTTTGAATATTCGATAACCCAAAAGGACGTGTGTTAAGCCGTCTTTTTAATATTGAAAACCAACAAATTATAGAATTCAAAATGGAAAAAACTTGTACAGAAGTATGGAAGAACTGTCTTCAAATTATAAGGGATAACATTCCGAGTCAAAGTTACAAAACTTGGTTCGAGCCGATATCAGCACTTAAATTAGAAGGTAATGTTTTAACCATTCAAGTGCCAAGTTTATTCTTCTATGAATGGCTAGAAGAACACTATGTTGGTTTACTTCGTAAAACCGTTAAAAAGCAATTAGGTGAAGAAGGCCGTTTGGAGTATAATATTGTAGTAGATAAGTCATCCAACTCTTCTTCTCCTTATACGACTAATATGCCATCAAATGGTAATGGCGCTGAAGCTAAAAATCAGTCTATGCCTATTCCGGTTGCTATTAATAAGGATATAAAGAATCCGTTTATCATTCCGGGTTTGAAAAAGTTAAATGTAGATCCTCAACTGAATCCTAATTATACCTTTGAAAATTATATTGAAGGAGATTGTAATCGTTTGGCTCGTTCGGCAGGGTATGCTGTGGCAGCTAAACCAGGAGGTACTTCTTTTAATCCATTGATGGTTTACGGTGGGGTAGGCTTAGGTAAAACTCACTTAGCACAAGCAATCGGTAATGAGATTAAACGAAATATGCCAGATAAGTTGGTCATTTACGTTTCTTGTGAAAAGTTTTGCCAACAATTTGTAGACTCTTTAAAGAATAACACGATTAATGATTTTGTGAATTTCTACCAGGCAATGGATGTTATTATTATGGATGATGTGCATAATTTTGCTGGTAAGGAAAAAACACAGGACATTTTCTTCCATATCTTTAATCATTTACATCAATCAGGCAAACAAGTTATTTTAACTTCTGACAAAGCACCTAAAGATTTAGCTGGTTTAGAAGAGCGCTTATTGAGTCGTTTCAAATGGGGCTTATCGGCCGATTTACAGATTCCTGATTTGGAAACTAGAATAGCTATTTTAAGAAAGAAAATGTATGCGGATGGTATTGAGTTGCCAGGAGAGGTAATTGAGTACGTAGCACATAATATAGATAATAATGTGAGAGAATTAGAAGGCGCAATGGTTTCCTTGTTAGCTCAGTCCACATTAAATAAAAAAGATATCGATTTAGCATTGGCTAAGCAAATGTTAAAGAACTTTATTAAAAATACTTCCAAAGAAATATCCATGGAATATATCCAGAAATTGGTTTGTGAGTATTTTGAAGTTCCAGTTGATATGGTAAAATCTCAAACGCGTAAACGTGAGATTGTACAAGCCCGTCAAATCTCTATGTATTTATCTAAAAGTCATACTAAATCATCATTGAAAACCATTGGTGCGTTTTTCGGAGGAAGAGATCATAGTACCGTGATTTATGCTTGTCAAACGGTAGAAGATTTAATAGAAACAGATAAGAAGTTTAAAACCTACGTACACGATATTCAAAAGAAACTAAAGATGAGTTAAATCTTTATTAAAAGTAGATCAATCAAAACTAGCCGCTCTCAAGTGGCTTTTTTTATAAATATTGTTTTAGGATTTCTTGGCGATGAAAATTCACCAAGTGTACGATTTTATGTTTGGTTGACAGTTCTTGGTAAAGTAGATTGAGTTTTGCCGCAATTTGAGCATTGCGTTCTGGATTTAAGCCTAATTCATAAAATAAATATTCACTTAATGCATCCAGCTTTTCTGGACCTAAAGAGGTATTAGCTAACCAGCTTTCGAAGGCGTCTAAATTAAAACTATTTAGGATTTCAGGGTCCAGTTGGAAATACTCTTTTAAGGTTTGATTAAAGATTTGTTCAGCTTCTTGTAATTTGCCTTCTAGCTTTAGCCCCATAATTTTAGCTAATACTAATGCTAGTTTTTCAATTTCTGCGCTCAACAAATCTTTTCGTATCATAACATTCAAATGTTTTTAAAAGGAAAATTGGATTTTCTGTTTACCACGAGCCACTACTTCCGCCACCCCCAAAACTTCCACCTCCAAATCCACCGAAGCCTCCACCTCCAAATCCACCTCCACTTCCTCCAAAACCTCCACCGCCAAATCCACCTCCATGATTTCTTCCCCCACCTAATAACATCCCCCATAATAAACCTTCGGCAACGCCTCGGCCAGAGAAAACCTCTTTACCGCCACCACCATTTCCTCCCCCACGTTTACCGATAATAAAAATGATAATTATAATAATGATGACAATTAAGCCTGATCCCCCTTTATTAATAGGATTGGCCGCTTTCTTTTTATCATTTTTATATTCTCCTTTAATTAAGGAAATAATTGAATTGGTGCCTGCATTTATACCTTGAAAATAATCACCTTCTTTAAAATAAGGTTTAATGTCATTTTCAATGATTCTTTTAGTGTAGATATCGGGTAAGGCACCTTCTAGCCCGTATCCAGTTTGGATGGATAATTTTCTATCTCCAACGGCCACTAATAATATTACCCCGTTATTTTTACCTTGACTGCCCACTCCCCATTTTCTACCTAATTCAAGGGCATATTCATTAATATCATAATCTCCCACTGATTTGACCAATACTACGGCTACCTGATTGGATGTGGAATCATCAAATGCTACTAATTTACGCTCTAGTATGGCAATTTGTTCAGGACTTAAGGTATTGGTGAAATCACTAACTAATTTTTGTGGATTTGCAGGAAATTCTTGTGCAAAGCCAAATAAGGTGATACTGATTAATGTTAATAGGGGAAGAAAGTACTTAAGGGAGATTTTCATCAGTTATTGCGGGGTTTCTGCTGGAGTTTGGGTTTGAGCTTTAGATTCGGAAGATTTAAAATAAACTATCTCATTTGGAAGTTCATTAATATCCCCAGTTTGATAAGGGAAATATAGGGCTAACTTTTCGCCAGCTAATTTAATTCCTGCTACAATACCTTCGGCTAAATTACCGGCCATAAAATGAGCTCGCATAGCCACTTTGGTAGTTTCCCAAAAATCTGCAGGAACTACATCGTTTATACCTTTGTCACCAATAATAGCAAATTTATGATCTTCGTAAGCCAGGTAAATTAAGACCCCATTTTTAAGTGAAGTGGCATCCATTTCTAAATCGTAGAAATATTTCAATGCTCTTTCTTTAGGATCTTCTGTACAATGTTTTTCTAAGGCAACACGGATTTCCCCTGAGGTTTTGCTTTCGGCTTCGGCTACGGCATTGGTGATTAGTTCTTGTTCCTCGGTATTAAAAATAGACATAACAATACATTAAAAATAAAAAGTTAGGGATGTTTGATGACATCCCTAGTTAATTATATTAGTCAAAAGAAACAGTAGGAGCATTACTTGCGCCTTCTTCAGCTTTAAACGCTGCTTTCTTTTCAAATCCGAACATTCCTGCAAATAAATTATTAGGGAATGAACGTACTTTCGTATTGTAAACTTGTACAGATTCATTAAAATCTTTACGCGCTACGGTAATTCTATTTTCTGTGCCTTCCAATTGCGCAGATAGTTCTGAGAATTGTTGTGTAGCTTGTAAGGTTGGGTAATTTTCAGTTAGTACCATTAATTTACCTAAGGCTTGCGTAATTTGTCCTTGGGCTGCTTGGTATTTTTGCATGTTTTCTTCCGTTAATTTATCTGGATCAACGGTGATTTTACTAGCACTTGCTCTAGCTTCAATAACTGCAGTTAAAGTTTCTTGCTCAAAATTAGCAGCACCTTTTACGGTATTTACCAAATTTGGAATGAGGTCGGCTCTTCTTTGATACTGCGTTTCTACATTACTCCATTTGGTACTTACATCTTCATCCATTTTAACCAAATTGTTATAGCCATTGCATCCACTCACT
This sequence comes from Pedobacter sp., assembly GCA_004211595.1. Classification (GTDB taxonomy): domain Bacteria; phylum Bacteroidota; class Bacteroidia; order Sphingobacteriales; family Sphingobacteriaceae; genus Pedobacter. The sequence continues at coordinate 3,158 of SEDO01000004.1, read as the reverse complement.
ATAGTGAATAAAACAACCACTCCGATAATTACAAATACAATTTTTTTCATTTTTTGTAAGATTTAGATTTTTATTTCTTTTTAGATAGCAATTCTTATGCCTTGTTACTGTTTTGAGTGTTTTCTACAAATTTTAGCGGACTTACTGCCAATCTGCCATACTAATATACCTGAAAAGCTCGATTCCCACAATTTTTTCAGAATTTGTTTACCTTTGTATTATTCGAGATAAATACTCGGCACCCTCATATGATTAAAGAAGTAGAAATTACGCTCATTCCTGAATTGCATCAGGATGATACTGCTATCCTCGAAGCCTTAATTGCCAAACTAGGTTTAAAGAAGTCAACTCCCTTAGATTTTCATATTTTAAAAAGATCAATAGATGCCCGTTCTAGAAAAGTAGTTTATAGAATGCAAGTGAGGGTAGGAATTGGAGAAGCATTAGAAAGGGATTTGCCTAAACTTAATTTTGCGGAGAGTAACCCTTGGCTGAAAGAGGTAATTATTGTAGGGGCGGGGCCGGCAGGTTTATTTGCAGCATTGCAATGTATTGAAAGAGGACTAAAGCCGATTTTAATTGAACGGGGTAAGGATGTTAAACAACGTCGTCGAGATTTAGCCGCTATTAATAAGGAAGGGGTAGTTAATACTGAATCTAATTATTGTTTTGGAGAAGGCGGGGCTGGTACTTATTCAGATGGAAAACTCTATACCCGCTCTAACAAGCGGGGAGATATTCAAAAAGTGTTGCAGTTATTTGTTCAGCATGGTGCCTCGCCAGACATACTAGTAGATGCTCGACCCCATATCGGAACTAATAAACTACCTCATATCATTACAGCTATTCGTGAAAGTATTTTGGAGGCGGGTGGAGAAATTCACTTTAATACTAAAATGACGGATATTCTGTTAGCAGAAAATAATGTGACAGGTATTAAAGTAGCGGATGGACGAATATTTTCTTCTTCGGAATTAATTCTCGCTACAGGGCATTCAGCACATGATATTTATTACCTCTTACATGAAAAGGGGATTCGTGTGGAAGCTAAACCATTTGCACTGGGTGTACGAATCGAACATCCTCAAGGTGTTATTGATGCGGCTCAATACCATAGCCCTGTTCGTTCAGAATTTCTACCTCCTGCATATTATAGTTTAGTAGAACAAGTTGATGGGCGTGGGGTGTTTTCATTTTGTATGTGTCCGGGCGGAATTATTGCCCCTTGTGCTACCAATACGGATGAAATTGTGGTGAATGGATGGTCTCCTTCTAAACGAAATAATCCCTTTGCTAATTCAGGTACGGTCGTACAAATTAATTTAGAAGATGTGCCTGGAGAAGATCCCTTACGGTTATTAGCGTTTCAACAAGCTGTGGAGAGACGTGCTTTTGAATTAGGGGGAGGAGATTTAGTTGCCCCAGCACAACGAATGATCGATTTTGTGGAGGGTCGTATTTCCAATAACCTTCCTAAGAACTCCTATTTACCTGGTACAAAGTCTGTAGATTTAAGAGCTGTGCTTCCAGAATTTATAGCGATGCGTTTAGCAAAGGCTTTGCCGAAATTTGGGCAGAAAATGCGAGGTTATTATACTAATGATGCTATTTTAGTAGGCGTTGAAAGTAGAACTTCCTCTCCAGTTCGAATCCCTCGCGATAGAGACAGTTTTCAACATCCTGAAATTAAAGGCTTATATCCGTGTGCAGAGGGCGCAGGATATGCTGGTGGAATCATTTCTGCAGCCATTGATGGTATAAACTGTGTAAACGCCATAAAGATTTCTTAAAACATCTCGCAAGCTACCTTGTTCTATTATTATAAGTTGTATATATACTATATAGATATATATACTACAATAAATAGATTATTACTTTTTAGGTAGCATAATAGAGGATGGAAAGCAAATTAGATTGGGGTGTTATAAAGGAATTAAAACAATCCATTTATGGGGATGCCTGGCATGGACCTAGTATTTTACAACAGTTGCAATTTGTAGAACCTAGTTTTGCCTTTAAGTATAGGTTTTTTCCAAGTCATTCTATTGCCGAAATTGTATTACATTTGGTTGCATGGACAGAAGAAGTTAACTCTAGATTGTTAGGAGCTGTTGCTAAACAACCAGTTTTGGGTGATTGGCCGACAGTAGAGAACTCTTTTCCGACACTGAACACCCAACCCAATCTAGTTTGGGATAAGATAAAATTCGATTGTCAAGTAAGTTTATCGGAGTTAGTTCGAGTGGTGGAACAATTAAGCCCCTTAGATTGGGTACAACCCGTACAAGAGGAATTGCCCGTTACCCAACCTATGAGTAAAGAAGAATTACTTTATGGCTTTGTACAACATCAAGCCTATCATTCGGGACAAATCGGGCTTTTAATTAAATCTTTCACGATATAATTGATAATTTTAGGAACTAAATTGATTTTTTAATTAAATGATATGAAAAAGACACTCATTGTGGGCGCAAGTCCAGATCCTAGTAGATATGCTTATAAAGCTGCCCATATGTTAACTCAGTTTGGCCATCCTATTGTGAATGTAGGCATCAAAAAAGGTGAAGTGGCTGGAGTAGGTATTGAAAAACCAGAAAAAATTCATCCCGATATAGATACCATTACATTATATATAGGCCCGGATTTACAAGAATCATATAAAGATTATATATTAGAGACTCGCCCAAATAGGGTAATTTTTAATCCTGGGACGGAAAATCGCGCATTGCAACAATTTTTAAAAGAAAACCACATTGCATATGATGAGGCGTGTACCTTAGTTTTACTAAGTACAGGACAATATTAATTGAATTTACTTTTTGGGGGCTAGCAAGAATAAGTTTAGCCATATTAAAATAAAGGGGAACTACCAACAAAGGTATTTCCCTTTTTTTTGACTAAATATTCCCCTAAAATCGCCTACTTCTTCTATCATTGTTCTATCATTGTTCTATCCTTGTTCGGTAAAACGCGGTTTGAGACGAACAACCAAGCAACAAACATAGAAGAATGATAGGAGAAACAGGGAGATATCTGAACTTTTTCGGCTTGATATTAAGGTGTTTAAACAACTGGTTGTAAAAAAGGTTTGGAATATGTTTGGATGGGTGGAAAAAGTTTGTACTTTTGCATCCCGCTTCGGAAGGAAGTGAGGGTTA
>SEDO01000016.1 GCA_004211595.1 Pedobacter sp. | reverse complement strand
CTACAAAATTTCTTTTTAGTTAAAAAGCTAATGATTTTTGATTACTATTTCACTGATAAAAGTTTATAAATATTTATTTACACTTATGCTCAAATACGCACTTTAGTCGGTAGAGATTCGCTGGAGATTCGGTTGATGACCGATACTTCACCGAATCTCCACCGAATCTCCAGCGAATCTCCAGCGTATTTGTTGGCTTTGAAAAAATTATTTTTTTAGCCTTCAACACCTAGAAGAAAGCTTTAAGATAATTTTTGAAGAATGAAGATGGATTAATTAAAAAGAAAATTCCTTGCCATATAATTTGGCATATTTACGACGGTCAAATTTATATAAGGTGGCCGCTCTAAAAGAGACCCCTTTTTGCTTTTCGTCTAACTCTTTTAGTACCCCGAAACTCAATATTTTCTTACGGAAATTTCGCTTATCTAACTTTTTACCTAAGATAACCTCATACACATGTTGGACTTGTGTAAGGGTAAATTTTTCTGGTAATAATTCGAAGGCAATCGGCAAATATTTTATTCGACGCTTAATTTTTTCTAAGCCTTTATCAAAAATATTTAAATGATCAAAAGCTAAGGGTGGTAACTGTTGCACATTAATCCATTGCGCTTTCTTTGCAAAACTTGTTAATGGCTTGAGCGATTTTTCATTGCTTAATCGCAATAAAGCATAATAAGCAACCGTAATAACACGACCTTGGGGATGTCGATTTACCTCGCCAAAGGTGTAATATTGCTCCATATAAATATTACTTAATCCAGTTAGTTCATGTAAAATTCTAGAGGCAGACTGATCTACACTTTCATCAGGCTTTACTAAATTTCCAGGCAATGCCCACCAATCTTTAAAGGGTTCTTCGTTTCTTTCGATCAATAATATTTTTAGTTCGCCTTCATCAAATCCAAAGAGCACACAATCTATAGAAACGGCAGAATTAAATGTTGGGAGTACTTCTTTCAAACCAATAACGTTTTATTTATATTACAATTTTAAAACAAATAAAGAACTCTTTTCTAGAATTTGGTAAAATTTTTGAAAAAAAACTACTTAGTGTAACAAATACACACTATATTCGTATAGAGAAATGAAAGAAGAAATTAGAAATATTGCTGTTTTAACCTCTGGGGGTGATGCTCCTGGTATGAATGCTTGTATTAGAGCAGTCGTTAGAACAGGAATTTATCACGGAAAAAAGATGTTTGGGGTAACCCAAGGCTATCAAGGTTTGATTGATAATCAAATTTCTGAGATGGGAGCCCGCTCTGTAAGTAATATTTTACACTTAGGAGGCACCATTTTAAAAACCGCCAGATGTTTATCTTTTAAGGAAGATGCTGGCATGGAATTGGCATTTCAAAACCTCAAGGATAAAGAAATTGATGCCTTAGTGGTTATTGGTGGAGATGGAACTTTTACAGGGGCCAAACGCTTTTATGAAAAATATGGCGTGCGAGTTATAGGTGTTCCCGGCACAATTGATAATGATTTATATGGGTCCGATTTTACCTTAGGGTATGATACGGCTGTAAATACCATTATTGAAGCCATTGATAAAATCAGAGATACAGCAGATTCGCATGATCGTTTGTTTTTTATCGAAGTAATGGGTCGGGATTCGGGTTGTATTGCTTTGCGAACAGCGGTGGCCTCAGGTGCCGAAGCAGTTTTATTGCCTGAAAAAGAAACTTCATTAAAAAATCTAATTTCTAAACTTAAAATTGGTGCAGAAAGTAAAAAGTCTTCCAGTATAGTTATTGTATCTGAAGGAAATAAATTTGGCGGAGCCTATGATATCGCAAAAAGTGTAAAACGAAAATTTACACATTACGATACCAAAGTAACGATATTGGGACATTTACAGCGAGGTGGAAGCCCAAGTGGATTCGACCGAGTATTAGGTGCCCGATTAGGATATGCAGCAGTGAATGCATTATTAGCAGGTGAAAGCGGTAAAATGGTGGGTTTACGCGGTAATTCTATTGCCTTAACCAGTTTAGAAGAAGCCTTAACAGGCCACACCTATAAATTAGAAAGTGATTTAATGGAAATGGCCGATATTTTAGCAATATGATAGCAATTGTATATAGTGGTTCAAAATCTGCGTTTTGGAAAATTTCCAATAATGGGAAAACTGTTGCTGAATGTACTATACCAGGCATCAATCCTTGCTTTAATGATGCGAAACAAATTCAAGGTTATTTAACAAAATGTAACACCTTGATAAATTATGCAGAGCAATTAAAAAGAATATATGTATTTGCAGCAGGGGCAGCCTCTACAGAGCGACAAAATGAATTAGCCTATGCTTTGGGGAGTTTCTTCAAAAATAGTAAAATCACAGTTAGAGATGATATTTATGGGGCTTCTTTAGCCGCTTGCCACAATGATAAAGGGATTGTGGGCATTTTAGGATCTGGATCTAACTGCGCTTATTTTGATGGTAAAAAACCCGAGCACAATAATTTTGGCTTAGGCTTTATTTTAGGCGATGAAGGTTCTGCCAATTATTTAGGCAAAATGCTGCTTAAAAGATATTTGGAAGATAAATTACCGAAGGATTTACGACAAAAATTAGAACAGAAGTATAATTTAGATCGTCCTAATATTTTAGATAAAATTTATAAAAAACCCGGCGTTCAATTATATCTCAGCAGCTTTCTTGATTTCTTTATCGAAAACAGAAACAATAAACTTTTGATTCAAATGATTGATCAAGCATTTGACCAATATTTTAAATTATACATCTTACCTACCCAAAGCAAACATCCTCAAACGCCCCTACATTTTGTAGGTACCGTGGCGGGAACTTTTCAAGATCGATTGAGATTGGTTGCTGAAAAACATAATTGTCAGATTATTTCAGTTATCAAAGAACCGATATATAGTTTATTAAATTATTACACTAATTAAAAAAATATGAAAGTAGGAATAAATGGATTTGGCCGAATTGGTAGATTGGTATTTAAAGCCGCTATTAAAAGAGGTTTAGATATAGTAGCCATCAACGATTTGATCGAACCAGAATATATGGCTTATATGCTGAAATACGATTCAGTACATGGGCAATTTGACGGCACGATTGAAGTGAAAGATAAGAACTTAGTAATTAACGGCAAAACGATTCGCATTACCGCTGAAAAAGATCCTGCCAATTTAAAATGGGATGAAGTAGGTGTGGATGTAGTAATTGAGTCGACAGGCTTATTCTTAACTAAAGCCGATGCCCAAAAGCATATTCAAGCCGGCGCAAAGAAAGTTGTTTTCTCAGCTCCTGCTAAAGATGATGATATTCCTACTTATGTAATGGGAGTAAATCACGATCAATTAACGGCTGATCAAACGATTGTATCCAATGCATCTTGTACAACTAACTGTTTAGCTCCACTAGTAAAAGTATTACATGATAAATGGGGTGTAGTAGAAGGATTAATGAGCACTGTACATGCGGTAACGGCTACACAAAAAACTGTAGATGGGCCATCGGCAAAAGATTGGAGAGGTGGACGTGCTGCTTATAATAATATTATTCCTTCCTCTACGGGTGCTGCTAAAGCAGTAACGAAGGTTATTCCTTCTTTAAAGGGCAAACTTACTGGTATGTCGTTCCGCGTTCCTGTGGCCGATGTTTCGGTGGTTGATTTAACCGTTCGTTTAGAAAAACCAGCTACCTATGAAGAAATCAAAACGGCGATGAAGGAAGCTTCTGAAACTTATTTAAAAGGGGTTTTAGGATATACTGAAGAAGAAGTAGTTTCATCTGATTTTATTGGAAATGACCACGCTTCTATTTTTGATGCAGGAGCAGGTATAGCCCTGAATGACAACTTTGTAAAGGTAGTTTCTTGGTATGATAATGAGTGGGGATACTCTTGCGCCTTAGCTAAATTTGTAGAATACTACGGTGGACTAAAATAGTTTTTAGTTCAAATAATGACTTGAATTATCAATGAATCGTCAGAAAAATAAAAAAATACATAGTGTAGTATATACACTTTAAAAATATTTTTATATATTTGTCTTATAAAATGATTTTCACCGTTTCTAATAACAATTGAATTTCCATTTTTAGGTTTAAAGCATAACCCGTTCATACAGGTTTATATTTGGTTAGAGAAGAGAGATGCATCTGGATGGAGCATCTCTTTTTGTTTTTAGGGATAAATAAGGAATTTTTAAACAACCGGAGTATCGAGTTTAAAATAAACGGTAAAGGTGGTTCCGATGCCAAGTTCACTAATTACTTCAATCTTACCTTCTAAGGCTTCGATTTGATTTTTTGTTATGAATAATCCATATCCTTTAGCATCTGGATTTCCATGGAAAGTTTGATACATCCCAAAAATTCTATCCCCATTCTTTTTTAAATCAATCCCTACCCCATTGTCAATAACTTGCATCACAAAATATCCTCCTTGCGTTTCTCCCTTAAAGGTAATATGAGGTGATTTCTGGGCATCATAATAACGAACCGCATTAGAGGTCAGATTTAACAGAATACTATCTAAATAAGCCTTATTATGCGGTATTAATATACCATTCGGAATTTGATTAGTAATTTGAATATTGCGGTGTTGAATTTGTTGTTTTAAATTTTGAATATTCTTTTGAATTGCAGCATGCAAATCAATAAACTCTACGCTTACCTGGATTTCATTTTGAATATTGATGACGTTATTCAAATTCAAGAGGGTTTCATTTAGATTCCCTACTACGTTTTTCAGGAGTACAATTAACTCTTTTCGATCTTGTTCAGTTTGTGCCATTTCAATCAAACCAGTAATACCTTCCATATTACTGGCATGGGAGCGCAAATTGTGCGATACGATATAGGAAAAATTAAGCAATCGTTTATTTTGTTCAGATAATAAATGGAAGGAATTATCCAGAGATTTTTCAGCTTGCTTTTGCTCGGTTATATCAATCATTATACCTCTTAAACTTACTGGCTTGCCATTTTCTTCGATTACCGTTACACTATCTCGGAGCCAAATCAGCTCCCCATTTTTATGATATAAACGATACTCAGAAATTATATGTCTATTCTCGACTAAACCTTTTTTAAAGATTTGCAATACTCTTTCCTTGTCTTCTGGATACAACTTATTCACCCAAAAATGTGAATCAGAGCGCCATTCCTCCTGGGTATAACCTAATATATCTTCTACTTTTTTAGATATAAAAATATTTTCAAAGGTATCCAGATTACTTTCCCAAACGATACCATCAATCGAATTAATTAAAGACTGTATTCTACGTTCGGAGGCAATTAATATATCAGAGGCAGCTTTACGTTCTGTGGAATCTTCTAATATAATAATATGATGATTAGGTTCTTCACCTATCTCCCAAAGTGGACTTATAGTAATAGTTCCCCATTTTATTGTACCATCTTTTGCGATATACCTGTTTTCACTTTGAATCTCTAATAATTCCCCCTTTAAAAATCGCTTAAAAGCATCTGAATCCACTTGTAAGTCATCTGGATGAATGAGCGATTTAATTTTTCTATGAATTAATTCGTTTTCTTGGTAGCCTAAAAACTCACATAAATATTGATTTACTTCGAGTAATTGACCTGTTTTAGAATCAACCCGAGCAATCCCCACAGCGGCATTGTCAAAGATTTTTTTATACTTCGTTTCTGTACTACTTAAAAGCCGACCTTGATGCTTAAACATCTGCTGCAAGTCATATTGCTTTACAATCAAACGATTTAATAAATAACCAGATAAGGCAGCTAAACTAACCCCAAAGATTAATATAGGAATTAACTCAGCCCATACTTCTTTGGTGTTGGTATAATATATATTTAAGTTCCAATCTCCAGCTTCCACTCTAACGAGTCGAGAACTTGTAAATACATAATCATTAACAGGTGGAAGAAAAATCTCTTCTCTTTTATCTAAAGGATGAACCTTAGAAAATTGAAAGTGATAGTCGGGATATCGATTATTATCTATCCCTACCATTTTAAAGAAATTATCTAGTCGGATTACAACGGCAGCAAATCCCCAAAAATTATCATCTATAAAAATAGGTAGTCGGCCTATTATTCCCTTCCCGCCTTGAAATAAATTCACCGGGCCTTGGTAATACATGTTTTTGGAATGGATGGATTTAATTGCTTCTGCCTTGTTTATTTCAGATGACTGGAATAAATCCTTACCCAGTGCATTTTCATTTCCCTTTAAAGGATATACTTGCGTAATCACCCCATTAGGAACCATTTGCACACACTGGAGATGAGGATTGTTTTTAATTATTTTATCAGCTACCCGATTAAAGTTAAGATTCTCCCCATTTTCATTGATGGTAAAAGCAAGAGATAAACTAATATTGTAATTAGCCTTAATTGATTGTTCTATTTTAGATTCAACCTCCCCTAATATTTGATACATCTCTCGATCCTTCAACTCTTTAAATAATTGAAAGCGTTGAAATACGATGAGCCCCACAAAATTGAGCAAAAACACAAAAAACAGAAAGCCAGTCAGCATGGGCTTGGTTAGAAACCAATTAGCTATCCGGTTCACATTTTTTATAAAGTGGGAACGGTATTTCAATTTCAAGACAATGTTTGGTTAGTTATGGGTAGATAAAGATATAAATTTCTCATAAAAAAAACTTGTTACTCAACTAAGAATAACAAGTTTTTTTAATTGATAATTAAAAGCTTATGGATTGAATGCTAAGGATACATAATACATTGCACCAGCTTGTGGGTTACCATAAGAAGTGATGTAATATTTATTCAAGATGTTTGATCCACCTACTTTTATAACAGATTTTAAGCTAGGCATTTTGAAATTAACTTGGGCATCAAGTGTTCCAAATGCTTCCACTTCGCCACCTGCAAATGAGGAGTTCCAAGTAAACTTATCTTGCCATCTATAGTTAATGTTATAACCGATATTTTTAATGATTTCACGATTTCCGAATCCTAAATTGAAACGGATTTCTGGCGTATTGAAGTCATTTTCGTAATCTAATGGAATCTCTCCTAATTTATTATAGGATACGTTACCCGTTAAATTATATTTACCAATGATATAATCTAAACCTAAGGCACCACCGTAACTTTTAACTTTCCCTTCAACGTTTACTGGTACGCCGAATTTAACAAAAGATCCACCTACATTTTGGTAAACATTTACCGCAGAGATAAAATCTTTAAATTCGTTCATGTAACCATATACATCTAATAATAAATTTTGATTTAATAATGATTTAAATCCTAATTCATAAGAAACCACACTTTCAGGTCTTACCCCTTTAGCATCGAAGGTATATTGTTTTAATAAAGTGGCATTGCCTGTTCCAGTTGGAGAGGTGATAACTGAGTTTAAATAGGCTCTATAACTATCTTCAGTAAACCCTTTATTGGTATATAAATTATATTTATTTAAAAACTCAGGTAATCCCCCAATTAAACGTTGACTTCCACCCCCTACTGATAAATCAATATATTGATTTTGCGTAGTTGGGTTACGGAAACCTGTTTGGAAGGAAGCTCTAATATTAGAGTTAGGCGCTACGGTCCATACCCCTGTAACACGCGGGGTAAATCGGCCTTCAAAGTTTTTACTCTTATCATAACGACCTGCAACGGATATTTTTAAGGCGCCGAATTTTTTAGCCATTTGGCCAAATACGGCCGATTCTCTAATATCAATCTCACGATTTTTATCATCGAAAATAGTACCTCCAGAGTTTAAATCGTAATTACGTGTAGATGCTCCCACTTGAAGTTCTACCGCATTATTTAATAAACGACTGAAATTGTACATCCCTTCGTAGTGATATAAATTTGATTTGTCATTAAATTTAGCACCATAAATATCTTTGTCAAAATTTGTATCTGAAATATAAGTGCTTTTAATTTGAGCTGCTTTTTGATTGAACTCTGGGCTTCCTGCTTCTACACGAGTTGCATCAGCTTGTGCTCTTGCCGCAGCATGAGCTGCTTCTTCAGAAGCACCTTGAGATTTTGCAGCTGAATAAGCAATGGAATAGGTTGGAAACCACGTTGAAGCAGATCCTGCTGTCATTTCATTTACATAAGAACCTAAAATAGAAGAAATATAAGAATCTCCAGAACGCTCTTGCGTTGTATAACCTCTTACATAAAAGTCTTCCCCTTTTAATTCTAATTTATATAATCCAATATTAAAATTACGTAAAGAATAACGATCAGATCCTGTATAAACGGAAGTTCCAGTACCCCAATTTGCTTGTGCTGTTAATTGCACTTTATCAGTAATATTATAATATAATCCCGTAGATAATTTCAATGATTCCGTATCATAATCAACTAAGTCCATTTCATTATAACCTGTTCTGGATACAATTTGATTAGACGTTGTATTCTTAGCTAAACTATACATAACACCTAAATAAGGAATAGCAGGTCTTAATGCCGCATAAGCAGGATTTCCATTAACTGTCGCCACAATTTGTGGATAGGTTAAACCCGCACCCATTAATTGCCCAAAGGCTGCATATGCAGGAGCTCCAGTTGGGCTTGTAGCAAAAGCATTTAAAACGGCTTTAGATACCCCTAAAATACTCGAGTTAACTTCATCACCATATACGTTTACACCATCATATCCTGGATCAGAAGCACGTGTACCTGCTTTTGGACGATTGTTTATACGGTCAAAATTTGAATAATTGGTACCATACCAATCTTTAGCTTGTAGGAATGAAAAGGCTAATTTAACACCAAACTTGTTATTCCAAGATTTAGCCATACGTAAATCAAATTGATTGAATGGCTTAGCAGATGAATTGGGGTCATCTACGTGGTTAATACCCGTTTTGTATTGGGCACTTACTCCTTGGTAACGGAATGGATCTTTAGAAGTCATCAATAATGTACCACTGATACCACCTGCTCCGTATAATGCTGAAGAAGCTCCTGGTAATAATTCTACATTCTCAACATCTAATTCGGTAATACCTACGATATTACCAACAGCGAAATTTAAACCTGGAGCTTGATTATCCATTCCGTCAATTAATTGATTAAAACGCGTATTTCCATTCGCATTGAAACCTCTTGTATTATAAGAACGGAAGGTTAAACTTTGGGTACTCATTTCTACACCTTTAATATTTTGAATCGCATCGTAAAATGAAGGTGCTGCAACTTCTCTAATTTGGGCTACACCCATTCTTTCGATAGTTACCGGAGATTCTAAAATTCTTTCTGGCGTTCTAGAAGCGGAGATTACGACTTCTTGCCCAAGAATAGCTTCAGCTTCTAGTGCAAAAGTTAAATTACTGGTACTCCCTGTAATTTCTCTTTCTAAGGATTTATAACCTAAAAAAGAAACAATAATAGTAAAAGGAGTAGATTGAGGGGTGCTAAAACTAAACATACCACTTTCATTAGTGGTAGCTCCGGTGCTAGTGCCTTTAATAGTTACACTGGCGCCTGGTATAGCTTCAGATGTTAACTTATCGGTCACTTTCCCACTCACTACGACATTTTGTGCATAACTCACCGAAAAAGAGGTGGCTAAAACAAGAATCGCAAGGATGATTTTTGTAAACAATTTGTTCATACGCATTTTTTAAGTTTATATTTATCATAAACTTAAATACAATATTTGATAGATACAAATTCAATTTGGAGATAAAATAATTTTCCAAAATCTTATTTCTTAAGTTTTGAAAATATTTATTCTAAATTGCAGTATAATATTTTTAGGAATATTAGATTAGACCAACTATATACCCAATACTAAAATGAACAAACTCAAGGCTATTATTTGCTTGCTGATTCCCATAGGCTTAGCCTTTGCAGGCAGTACCAAATTCGGAGATACGCCTCCAATGCTGAAATTCTTAGACCCTTTTAAGGGGTTTTGGCAAAATGCAGAAAGTATTTCTGATGCACAAACAAAAGAGATTTCGCTTACCCAAACCAAGGCCTCGGTAGAGGTGCTGTTTGACGATCGTATGATTCCGCATATTTTTGCGCAAAACGATCATGACCTCTATTTCACTCAAGGCTATGTAACGGCTATGCATCGTTTATGGCAGATGGATTTTCAAACCAGATTTGCTGCAGGACGAATTTCGGAAGTTGTAGGCCCTAAAGCCATTGAATTAGATAAATACCAACGCCGAATGGGCATGCTATATGGGGCCGAAAAATCTTTAGAGGGGATGTTTCAAGATCCGCAATCCAAAGAAATGGTTATGGCTTATACAGCGGGTATCAACGCCTATATTGAATCCCTAAAACCAGCTGATTATCCTATTGAATATAAAATTTTAGATTTTAAACCTGAAGCCTGGACGCCGATAAAATGCGCCTTATTATTAAAACAAATGTCGGCCGTATTGGCGATGGGTTCAGATGAATTCTATATGTCTAATATTTTAAAGAAGTTTGGCCCAGAGGTTACAAAAAACTTATTTCCCGATTATCCTTTTTTAGAATCTCCTATAATTCCTACAGGCACTAAATGGGATTTCAATCCCCTACCTAGCGGTACGCCCCCTGCTGAATATGAAGCATTAGATTATTATACCCAAGAAACTAAAGAAAAAGTAGAAGGTATAGGAAGCAATAATTGGGCTTTAGATGGCACTAAAACAGCGAGTGGCTTTCCCTTATTGGCCAACGATCCGCATTTGGATTTAACTTTACCTTCCATTTGGTACCAAATACAATTACACGCACCGGGTGTTAATTCATATGGGGTTTCTTTACCTGGTGCCCCTGGAATTATTATTGGCTTCAATCAAGACATTGCATGGGGAGTAACCAATGTGGCAGCCGACGTATTAGATTTTTATCAAATTAAATTTCAAGATAATTCCCGTAAAGCATATTTACATGATGGCATTTGGAAAAAAACTAACACGCGCATTGAGGAAATAAAAATTCGGGGTCAGGCAGTTATTCAAGATACTGTAATTTATACCCATCATGGACCTGTCGTTTATTTGCAAAAACCAGATTTTTCGAGAGCTGATAATGTTCCACAGGGTAGTGCCTTACGATGGATTGCTCATGAACCTTCGAATGAATTAAAGACGTTTTATTTACTAAATAGAGGTAAAAATTATGCCGATTATAGACAAGCTTTAACCTATTTTACGGCGCCTGCTCAGAATTTTATTTTTGCTAGTAAGGAAAATGATATTGCTATTACCCCTAATGGAAAGTTTCCTTTGAAATGGAAAAATCAGGGAAAATTTGTTTTAGATGGTACTAATTCTGCCTATGATTGGAAAGATTGGATTCCTGCAGATCAAAATCCAACAGTTAAAAATCCTCCTAGACACTTTGTAAGTTCTGCGAACCAATCTTCAACTGACCAAAGCTATCCTTATTATTTAAATTGGGAATTTTCACCTTCAGAGCGGGGCATTCGAATAAATTCCAGATTAGCTGAGATGAATAAGGCAAACGTAGATAGTATGATCAACCTATTGCAAGATGATTTAGGTTTGTTTCCTAAAGACTTATTACCCTTGATTTTACCCCTGGTTAACACAGAAGGTTTAAATGCTACCCAACGCGAAGCTTTAAATATTATGCAGGCTTGGAATTATTATTATAAAGCGGATGAAATAGCGGCTTCTGTATTTGAACTTTGGGCAAAAAGGTTAAATCAATCCATTTGGGAAGATGAGTTTAAAATCAAAGGGATACCTATGCGCTATCCAAGTCGAGACAGGACATTAGAACTAATTAAAAAAGAACCCCAATCCGTGTGGTTTGATAACACGCTTACACCAACTCGAGAAACCTTAACTGACTTAGTAAATTCTAGTTTTAAATGGACTACTGATAGTTTAGAAAAAAAATATGGTACCATTGGAAATAACTGGGCATGGGGAATTGTAAAAAACACCCATGTACCCCATTTAGCAAAAATTCCAGGATTTAGTTCTAAAATATTAAATATTGGAGGTTCTAAAAGTACGGTAAATGCTTTAAGTGAAACTAATGGTCCATCTTGGAGGATGGTGATTGAATTAGGTCCGGAACCTAAAGGTCATGGCGTTTATCCAGGTGGACAATCTGGAAATCCAGGAAGTAAATACTACGATAATATGGTAGATTATTGGGCAGAAGGTAAACTTTATGAATTAGTTTATCTTAAAAATGTTCAAGATGCTTCTGCTAAAATTGTAACTCGTTTAAAAATTAATAAAAAAGAAAAGAAATGATTTTTATAGTTCTCATAGTGGCTGCCTTTTTATTACAATTAATCGCCCCTTGGTGGATTGTATTAATCTTAGCATTTGTGGCTTGTGCAGCAGTTAGCAAAACAGGAAAAATTGCATTTTGGCAATCCTTCTTGGCTATTTTTATTTTATGGCTTGGTATGAGCTTATTTAAAAGTATACCCAATGAGCAAATCCTTGCCAATCGCGTAGCTCAAATGATTGGTGTTAAGTTTGGTATCGCTTTAATTTTACTAACCGCTTTATTGGGTGGTTTAGTGGCCGGTATTTCTGGCCTTTGCGGGTATCATTTTAGAAAAGGCTTATATCAACATAAAAATTGAAATGCTTGGCAAATTTCTTTGTATTTTTGCTAGGTGAATTTAACGATTGAAAACTTCTGGGAAATAAATTCTGAGGCTGCTTTTGAAAAGGCAGCCTTACAATTATTTTATCAGCAAGCCCAACATTGCAGGGTTTATGCCGAGTTTTTAAAACATTTAGGATTTGACAAACAAGCAATCTTAGGCATTAATGAGATTACTCAAATTCCTTTTTTACCAGTTTCATTTTTTAAAAATCAGCTCGTATTAGACCAACGAATTAAAATAACGGATAAAGCTATTACTTTTTCCAGTTCAGGCACTACGGGCATGGTACAAAGTAAACACATTGTGCCTGATGCATCCTTATATGAAAAGAGTTTCAATACCGCTTTTGAAAAGTTTTATGGAAATCTTAAAGATGCTTGTTTTTTAGCTTTATTACCCTCCTATTTAGAACGTGAAGGTTCTTCTTTAATTTATATGGCAGAGGCTTTAATCCACCAATCGGAGCAGCCTGCAAGTGGCTTCTTTTTAGACGATTTAAAGCAATTACGATCAATCCTACTCTATAATAAAGAAAAAGCTATTCCTACTATTTTATTAGGAGTTACATATGCATTGCTGGATTTTATAGAAGTTGGATCTATTTCTTTCCCTGAATTAATCGTGATGGAAACCGGAGGTATGAAAGGTAAACGAAAAGAGATGATTCGACCAGAACTACATGAAATACTGCGTAGCGGGTTTGGGGTAGAGAAGATACATAGCGAATATGGCATGACCGAATTATTGTCACAGGCATATTCAAAGGGAGATGGATTATTTACTTGTCCCCCATGGATGAAAGTTTTACTTCGGGAACCGAATGACCCTTTTACCATAGTGAAAAATAACCAGGCTGGAGGAATTAATATTATTGATTTAGCCAATGTACATTCCTGTGCTTTTATAGCTACCCAAGATTTAGGGAAATTATTACCTGATGGAAGATTTGAAGTATTAGGTCGATTTGATCAGTCAGATTTAAGGGGTTGTAATTTACTGGTTCAGTAATTTACAACCCCTAACCTATATGGTATTTATTGGCACCTTATATTTATAGGCACTTTTACACGATTGAAATCAAATAGTAATTTTTCTTTCCTTTTTGGAAAATTAAATACTTACCATTAATTAAATTATCAGCATTTATCAGTGTGGATGGGCTTTCAATTTTAACTCTGTTCAAACTCAAACCACCACCTTGTACCGTTTTCTTAACTTCTCCTTTAGATGGGAAAACGGAGGTTTTTTCAGCTAATAGCGTGGCTACATCTAAGCCTTCATTTAAATCAGCTTTAGCTAATGTAAATTGAGGCACCCCTTCAAATATTTCTAATACCTGTACATCTGTTAAAGTAGCTAAGAAGCTTAAATCTCCGTTTCCAAATAAAAACTCGGAGGTTTTAATAGCGGTTTCTAAAGCTTCTTGGGAATGCGTTCTGATGGTAATATCATTGGCCAATGCTTTTTGCAAAATCCTCAAATGAGGAGCTTCCGCATGTTGAGCTTCGAGGGCTTCAATTTCAGCTTGAGATTTCAAAGTAAAAATGCGGATCCATTGTTTAACATCCTCATCCGATGAATTTAACCAGAATTGATAAAATTTATAAGGTGAAGTTTTGGATGGGTCTAACCATACTGCGCCCGACTCGGTTTTCCCAAATTTAGTCCCATCTGCCTTTTTAATTAATTGAGTGGTAATAGCATAGGCAGTACCAGCAGCTTTTCTCCGAATTAACTCCGTTCCGGTAACGATATTTCCCCACTGATCAGAGCCTCCCATTTGGATTTGACAGTTATGATGTTTCCATAAATAGTAAAAATCATAACCCTGAACTAATTGGTAAGTAAACTCTGTAAATGACATCCCCGTTTCTCCTTCTAAACGACGTTTCACGCTATCCTTTGCCATCATGTAGTTTACGGTGATATGTTTTCCTACATCTCGTATAAAATCAAGGAAACTCATGGATTTAAACCAATCAGCATTATTGACCATAACAGCCCCATTTCCACCTTCTTCAAAGTTTAAAAATTTAGCTAATTGCTTTTGCATTCCTGCCAAGTTATGCGCTACCATTTCTTCGGTTTGCAGATTTCTTTCATCCGACTTTCCAGAAGGATCGCCCACCATTCCGGTGGCTCCACCGACTAATGCAAAAGGTTTGTGTCCTGCATTTTGAAAATGAATCAAGGTCATCACTTGGGTTAAGTGTCCGATATGTAAGGAATCTGCTGTTGGATCAAAACCAATATAACCTGCCATCATACCGGAGTTCAGTTTTTCTTCAGTTTCGGGCATAATATCATGCAACATGCCTCTCCAACGCAATTCTTCAACAAAATTCTTCATTATACTAAGTGATTAAAACGCAAAGATATATTTTTAAGGCTATATTTAGGGCATGAATTTCTTGTCGCATTTCTATTTTGAACAACAATCTCCACAGCCCTACCAAGCTTGTGGAATGCTTTTGCCCGATTTAGTTAAAAATGCAAAGTATTCAGGTAACTTAAGACCCCATAAACATCCTGAACTTTTTGATAGAAAAGAATCTTTAAAAGCCTTATTAATTGGTTGGAAGCGGCATTTAAAAGTTGATTTAATATTTCATCAAGCCCCCTTTTTTGTTTTACATAGCGCTCAATTAAAAGAGGCCTTAAAACCTTTATTAGTGGATACTCCTATCCGGCCTTCCTTTTTAGGGCATATTGGTTTGGAGTTGCTATTAGATCATTTATTAGTGAGAGATAATAAAATTCATATTCCAGCATTCTATGAGGCTTTAGATGAAGTAGAGAAACCTATTTTAAATGAATTTTTAGTTTTATCTGGATTGACTGATACCGACGCATTTTTCTCCTTTTTGGATCAATTTAAATCGAGCCGGTATTTGTTTAGTTATCAAAAATTAGAAAATATCAGCTAT
Source organism: Pedobacter sp. (assembly GCA_004211595.1). Lineage (GTDB taxonomy): Bacteria > Bacteroidota > Bacteroidia > Sphingobacteriales > Sphingobacteriaceae > Pedobacter. The sequence goes on along the minus strand of SEDO01000016.1, from coordinate 36,664 downwards.
GCATTAAGGAGAATTTGTTTAAGACTTTGGCCTAGTGATTTCCCAGAAGCGAGATTACCAGAATTAACGGCCTGTCTAGGTAATTACCTCATACGAATTGAAACTAATTATATGCAAATTTTTGATGAAATTGAATTAAGATTAGGGACAAATTAAATTAAAATTGCAGAGATTCATTATATAACTTTGTGATATGTCTACAAATGAAATAAAAGCTCAAATGGAGGCCCTTCAGGCCGAATTAGATCAGCATACTTATAATTATTATGTTTTAGCAATGCCTAGTATTTCTGACTTTGAATTTGATCAGAAATTAGCTGAATTGGCCAATTTAGAATTAAAATATCCTGAATTTGCTAATCCTGATTCTCCTACACAGAAAGTAGGTGGAAGTATTACTAAAGAATTTAAAACCATCAAACACCAATGGCCTATGCTTTCTTTAGGTAACACCTATAGTGAGCAAGATTTACGTGATTTTGATGTTCGTGTGGCAAAAGCTTTGGGAGGGGCTTCCTATCGATATATATGTGAATTAAAATTTGATGGATTATCCATGAGTTTAACTTATGAACATGGAAAATTAGTGAGGGCAGTTACCCGTGGAGATGGTACCCAGGGGGATGATGTAACTTCCAATATTAAAACAATACACACGATTCCTCATGTTTTGAAGCCTGGCAGTTACCCATCAAAATTTGAAGTAAGAGGGGAAGTATTTATGCATCTGGCTGCCTTTAAAAAATTAAACCAAGAAAGATTAGAATTAGGCGAACCGCTGTATGCTAATCCTAGAAATTTTGCCGCTGGAACCATTAAAATGCAAGATTCCAAAGAAGTCGCCAAACGCCCTTTAGATTGCTTCTTATATGCTTTTTATAGTGATCAAAAATTATTTGAAAGTCATTGGGAATCGCTACAATCTTTAAAGTCTTGGGGCTTTCAAGTAAACACGCAAAGTCAAATTTGTCAAAATATGGAAGAAGTTATAGGCTTTATTCAACATTGGGATAAGGCTCGTCATAACCTCAGTTTTGATATCGATGGAATTGTTATAAAGGTAGACGATATCCATCAACAACAAGAATTAGGCTTTACTGCTAAGTCGCCTAGATGGGCCATTTCATACAAGTATAAAGCGGCCGAAGTACAGACTATATTAGAACATGTGAGTTATCAAGTTGGTAGAACTGGTGCTGTTACTCCGGTTGCCAATTTAAAACCTGTATTATTAGCTGGTACAACGGTTAAACGTGCAACCCTTCATAATGCTGATGAAATTGCCCGCTTAGGTTTATGTGAACAGGATACGGTATTAGTGGAAAAAGGGGGTGAAATTATTCCTAAAATAATTGCTGTTAATCTAGAAAAACGATTACCTCATGCTAAACCTATTCATTATATAGATCATTGCCCTATTTGCACTTCTAAACTAATTCGTTATCCTGGGGAAGTTGCTTATTATTGTCCAAATGAGGAAGGTTGCGCTCCTCAAATAGTGGGTAAAATACAGCATTTTTGTAGTCGGAAAGCGATGAATATTGACGGCCTCGGAGATGAAACTATTGAAACGCTTTATCAACATAATTTAATCAGTCAAATAGCAGACTTATACACTTTACATGAACATGCAGATGTATTAAGGCAAATGGCTCGGTTTGGGGAGAAATCAATAAGCAATATGTTGCAAGGCATATCAGCTTCTAAAACCATGCCTTTTGAAAAGTTATTATTTGGATTAGGTATTCGATATGTAGGTGAAACAGTTGCTAAAAAGCTCGCATTTGCTTTAAAAAATATGGATAATTTAATAGCGGCAAGTGTAGAAGATTTAATGGCCATCGACGAAATAGGACTTCGTATTGCAGAAAGTATTAAACAATATTTCAGTAAACCTGTCCACTTAGCACAAATTGAATTACTGCGTCAAGCTGGCTTAACTTTTTCCATTAATGAAACAGAATTATTGCCTATCAGCGACAAATTAAGTGGAAAATCATTTGTAATTTCGGGGGTCTTTGAATCCTTTAGTAGAGAAGAATTAAGTGCATTAATTGAACAACATGGAGGCAAACTCTTGTCGGGTATTTCCGCTAAATTAAATTACTTAATTGCGGGCGATAAGATGGGACCATCTAAATTAGAAAAGGCTCAAAAACTTAATATTCCTATCCTTTCGGAAAAGGATTTAATTGCAATGATTTCAAATGATGAAACTTTTTAAAAGATTTAATTACCATAAATAATGAATAAATTTCAAGGCACTGGGGTGGCCATGATTACCCCTTTTTTAAAAGATGGGGGTGTAGACTATGCTGGACTTAAAAAATTAATCAATTATTTGATTGAGGGTGGTGTAGATTATTTAGTTTCCTTGGGTACTACTGGTGAAACGGCAACTTTAAGTACTTCCGAAAAACACCAGATTTGGGAATTTACTGCGGAAGTTAATGCTAATCGCGTGCCCCTAGTTGCAGGCATTGGTGGAAATGATACTCGAGAAATACAAAATGTCATGAAGCAATTTGATAAGCTTGGATATGATGCATTTTTATCGGTTAGTCCATACTATAGCAAACCTAATCAAGAAGGAATTTATCAACATTATAAAGCTCTAAGCGAAGTCAGCCCATTGCCCATTATCTTGTATAATGTACCTGGAAGAACGGGAAGCAATATGAGCCCCGAAACTACTTGCAGATTAGCCCATGATTTCAATAATATTATTGGAACTAAAGAAGCTTCGGGAAGTTTCGATCAGTTTAATCTAATTATGCGCGATAAGCCAGCTGATTTCTTATTAATCTCTGGGGATGACCCGATTGCTTTACCGATGCTTTCTATCGGAGCGGTAGGGGTAATTTCAGTATTAGGGAATGCCTATCCTAAAGCTCTTTCGGAAATAATTAATTTAGGTTTAAAAGGTAATTATGCTGAGGCGCTTCCAAATCATTTAAGGCTCTTAGAAATTACCCGTTTACTTTTTACAGAAGGAAATCCTGTAGGTATCAAAGCTACATTAGCGGAAATGGGAATTTGCGAAGCAAATTTAAGATTACCATTAGTTGCCCCTTCAGCTGCATTAGTCCGACAAATAAAAACTGAAATGGAAAATATAGCCGATTTAGTGGGCTAAATTAATAGTTTTAAAAAAAAAGCGTCCTCAAAAGGGACGCCATTTAATTAATAATAGCTTAAGCTAAACAAAGTACTGTTTAATTTAAGCTTTATTTTTAGTTTCTTGAATCTCTAAACGAATGCTTTGAGCTAAGTTTTTAAGATCTTGCATTCCTTTACGTACACGTGTACCAGCTGCATTATTTGATTTGTTGTAAAATTTGTCAGCATCTGCCTCTAGTGCTGAAACTAATGCTTTAACTTCGTTAAATTTTTTCATTTTCTAATTACTCCTTTTAGTTTTTTAGGTTTTGATTAATACTCTAATACTAAAGTAAGATGTTTCTTGAAATAAAAAAATATTTTTATAAATTAATAATCAATGATTTAGCTTATTTTTTCCACATATATCGAGGTTTTTAACAATAACAATTAGGCTCAATAAGGCCAATGTACTCATTATTAACTAATTACACTAAGTTTAAAATAAAAAAAAGCCTTTTACATTACGTAAAAGGCTTTTATATAATAGGTTATAAATATTCGATTTTAATCAGCTAATGTAGTTACATCGAACACATTTTCCTTATAATAACCATTTTTCAACTTCTCTGCAATCTCCGAAAAAGCATCTAAGGTTTGTTGAACATCTTCCAATGTGTGAACAGCAGTAGGAATCAAACGCAATTCAATCATGCCCTTAGGAATTACTGGATATACCACAATTGAACAGAAGATGCCATAATTCTCTCTCAAGTCCATGGTTAAGGCCGTAGCCTCCGATAACTCGCCTTTAAGAAATACCGGTGTTACTACGGTATCTGTTACCCCAATATCAAAACCTCTTTCCGTTAAACCGTTTTGTAATGTTTTGGCAATTGTCCATAATTTTTCACGCATATCAGGAGCGTTTTTAAGCAACTCTAAGCGTTTCAACAATCCAATAACCATAGGCATAGGCAAAGCTTTAGCGAAGGTCTGAGAACGCATGTTATAGCGGAAATAATCAGTTAATTCTTTAGTCGAGGCAACAAAAGCTCCGATTCCGGCCATAGATTTAGCAAAAGTTGCAAAATAAACATCCACTCCCTCTATACTATTTTGAGCTTCATGGGTACCTGCTCCCGTTGGACCCATTGTTCCAAATCCATGGGCATCATCAATTAATAATCGGAAATTAAAATCTTTCTTTAATTCGATGATCTCTTTTAATTTTCCTTGTGCACCTGACATGCCAAATACACCTTCCGTAATTACTAAAATTCCGCCCCCAGTTTGTTGGGTTAATTTCGTAGCTCGCTCTAATTGTTTACGACAATCTTCAACATTATTATGTTTATAGACGAATCGTTTACCCATATGTAAACGTAAACCATCTAATATACAAGCGTGTGATTCTCCATCATATACTACCACATCATTTCTATCCAATAAAGCATCTATAATAGATACCATTCCTTGATAACCGAAATTAAGTAAGAAAGAATCTTCTTTCCCAACAAATGCAGCTAGTTCGGATTCTAATTGTTCATGATATTTAGAATTTCCAGACATCATTCTGGCACCCATTGGGTAGGCCATTCCAAAATTATGAGCACCTTCTTCATCTGCTTTTCTAACTTCTGGGTGATTCGCTAATCCTAAGTAATTATTTAAACTCCAAACCAATAATTCCTTACCTCTAAAAGTCATTCTCGGTGCAATCTCCCCCTCTAATTTTGGGAAAGAAAAATACCCATGTGACCACTTATGGTGTTGACCAATAGGTCCCATGCGTTTTGCTACTTTATCAAAAATATCCAATGTATTATTATTTAAATTTTGTTCAAAATTGATGGCCAAATTTACGGTTATTTATACGAACTTACAAGTTACCGCAGACTAGTATCCATTTTGGTATACTGTATTTTTTAATTGGTTATATTATTTTTTTTAAAAGAAAATGCCTTGGTAGGTTTTACCAAGGCATTTTTAATTTTTAAGAAATTAATCTACATTATCATGTAAAAATGAATTATTGGGTCTAATTTCAGTTCCCCCATCTTCATCCGTACTTAAGGTAAATCTTGATACTTGAGATTCCGAAGAGTGTTGCGTTTGCTGTAATTGCATTTGTCTTCTTTTATAAGCTGGCTCACTTTCTAATTCATGTAATCCATTTGAAGTACGCAATTTCATACTTAAATCTTTTAAACGCAAGATACGCTCTTTAGACTTACGTAATTGCTCCTCCATGGATTCATCTGTTTTATATTCATCCGCAGAAGGCATAAATGGTTCTGGAGCTGGCGTAACCTCTGCTACTACCTCAGGCTGTGCAATAGGTGATTCAAATACAAACTCCGTTTCCGCTACTTTAACTTCAAACTCAAAACTAGGTTCATTCAATTCTTCAGCACTTTCTTCTGTGTAAAGAGTATGAGTAATGGTATTTTGATTGGAGTACGATGGCGGAGTTTGGTAATTAGGTGTAGCGGGTACTTGAAATAAATCCCCAAACAAATCAGGTTGTTTAGTCTCTTCTTGTACTTTTAACACTGGTTCCATAGAAACTTCAGGCTCTACTTTAGGCTGAATAAAAGAGTTTAAGGTTTCTACCGGACGAACCAAAGGAGCTTCTTCTGGGGTTAATAAACTTACCTTTTTAACGTTCTCTCTATCTTTTTCTCTTTGCTCAGAAGTTTGGAATCCAGTGGCAATAATGGTTACAGATAATTTCTCTTCCAAACTTTCATCTATACAGTTACCCCAAATTAAATCGGCTGAAAGACCGGCTTTATCTTGAATATAATCTGTAATAATGGTTACTTCGTCCATCGTTACTTCTCGAACGCCTGAACTAATGTTCAATAGAATATAGCGTGCACCTTCAATTTCATTATCTTTTAATAATGGAGAGGCAAGCGCCCCTTCTACTGCGGCTAAGGCTCTATTTTCTCCTTCAGCTGCATAACTACCCATAATAGACACACCCGAATCCTTCATCACCGTGCGCACATCTTTAAAGTCTACATTGATATAGCCTGGTACAGTAATAATCTCTGCAATTCCTTTAGCAGCAGTTGTTAATATATCATCTGCTTGGGCAAAGGCTGATCCTAATGTAAGATTTCCAAAGATTTCACGTAATCTATCATTCGATATAACTAAATATGAATCTACATACTTTTTAAGTTCTTCTAAACCATCATCTGCCTGCATCTTTCTACGCTTCCCTTCAAAAGCGAAAGGCGTAGTAATAATGGCAACAGTTAGGATATCCATTTCCTTGGCTGCTTTGGCAATGATAGGACTAGCACCTGTACCTGTTCCACCACCCATTCCGGCAGTAATAAACAACATTTTAGTGGTGCTACCTAGCATGGATTTAATATCCTCTATATTTTCAATGGCTGAATTTTTACCTACTTCTGGAATCGATCCTGCCCCCATCCCTTCAGTTAAACTTGACCCTAACTGAACTTTATTTGGTATGGGACTAAACTCTAATGCTTGAGCATCTGTATTACAAATAATAAAGTCTACACCCGTAATCCCTTGGCGATACATGTGGTTTACAGCATTACCGCCACCTCCTCCAACACCAATTACTTTGATGATAGACGATTTATCTTTTAACATTTCAAATTTCATATTATTAAGAATCAGTAGGTTAAAATTTGAATTTTTCGCTATTCTTGTTTTGTAATATTAACACTTTTTTAACAGGGGTTTTCCACAATTGTTAATATTGTGGAAAAATTATTAAATGTGGAAAAAACTAAAAGATTCCCACCTATTACATTACGGTTTTATATAATCTTCATCACTGACATTCATATCGTCTGCAATGAAAATTTTAGCTTTTCCTAGCAGTCTGTCGAATAAACCCGATCCACTTTTTTCCTTTTTAGGTTCCCCTCTTCTATCTACTATAACGTCTGGACGTTTCATTTCTTCTAGCAAATCTTCGGTTTTTTGTATACCTTTTATTAATAAGCCAACACTAGTTGCATACATCGGACTTTTTAAGTCATCATATACATTTTTTGGCATATCTTCATATTTTGACAAATGCTCATTTGGATAACCTACTCTACAATCTAGACCCGTAACATATTCTACTAATTGATTAAGATGCTTAAGCAAAGCCCCACCTCCTGTAATCACCACACCTCCAATGAGTTTTTTCTCATAACCAGATGATTTTATTTCATAGTACACGTGATCTACGATTTCTTCCATTCTAGCCTGGATAACATAAGCTAGGTTCTTAACAGAAATTTCCTTCGGCTCTCTACCTCTTAAGCCTGGTACGCAAATGATTTCATTTTCTTTATTCTCTTCGGCTAGGGCTGAGCCAAAACGAGTTTTTAATAATTCAGCTTGATTACGCATCACCGAACATCCTTCTCGGATATCTTCTGTAACACTATTACCCCCAAAAGGAATAACAGCTGTATGACGTATAATACCTTCGTGGAAAATAGCAATATCAGTTGTTCCACCTCCAATATCTACTAAGCAAACACCAGCTTCTTTTTCTTCATCGCTCAACACCGATTCAGAAGAAGCTAATGGCTCTAAAATTAATTCTTGTGTTTGTAACCCAGCATTAGTTACACATCTCATGATGTTTTTAACGGCTGTTACCTGACCTGAAATGATATGAAAGTTAGCTTCTAAGCGAACCCCCGCCATTCCAATAGGATCCTTAATCCCCGGCTCATTATCTATAGTAAATTCTTGAGGGAGAACGTGAATAATCTCCTCTCCTGGAGGCATTACTAGCTTAAACATATCTTCAATTAGTTTGTCGATATCTTTCTTGCCAATCTCATTATTAAGTTCTCTACGTGTTAATATGCCTCGATGCTGTAAACTCTTGATGTGTTGGCCAGCTATCCCAACATTTACCACACGAACTTCTACATTTGATTGTGCACTCGCGATTTCCACTGCGGCGGTAATGCCTTGTACAGTTTTTTGAATATTAGATACTACTCCACGAGTTACCCCCGCAGATTCTGCTTTTCCAATCCCTAGCACTTCTATTTTCCCGTGCTGTGTTCTGCGACCTACGATCGCACAAATCTTCGTTGTACCGATGTCCAGTCCGACAACAATTGGAGATTGATTGGTAGATTTTTCTTTGCCCATAATTTTATTCTTTTGTTGAGTATTCTAATTTTTATTCTTACTGCCTGCCCTAGTTTCAGCCTTAATGACTTTCTCTATTTCCGCTTTAATTACCTGATTTAAAATTTGCGATGTATCAATTTCTACAGGACTCTTAATATCTTTATTTTCTTTCAGATTATTCAAATTCTTCTCACAGATTATTTGATTGGTATATTTTACATTAATTGTTTTATACACTTCCCATCCAACTTCAGGCATGGCTTGCTTATAAAAAGCTAATAAATTATCCATTTTTATTGGCAATGATTTAGCATCACCTATAATAATTCGCTGATTGCCAACCCTAGGAATAAGTTCAATTTCAGAAGCTTCATTCACATATAACTGCTCTATCTGAGCGTCCCAAAGACTATCTTTTTTTAAAAACAAAGCTGTTTGATATAAATCCTTTACTAAGGAAGTTCGTAAAGTATCTAATCGACCCCCAAAGCCTTCTAATATATTTCCCGTGGCCACCATTACATCGGCTGTAAAATTCATAGATATAGGCATTTTTAAGCCTGTCTTATCAACGTAAAAATCTTGACCTCCAGCATTAATTATACGCAAAACCGGTTGCCTTTGTTTAATTTCGATTTTTAAGCTTCCATTCATATCGACAAAAACCTTAGCAAACGCGATATAGGGATTTTGCAATAAGTCGGCCTCAATCTCTTGGGTATTAATTAATTCCAAATTTCGCCCAATTAATTGCCCTTGTTTAAGTTTTAATATGTAATCAATTTCTTCTCTTTCTATAAAATTATCCGATCCTGGAATAAAAATATCTATGTTTTCGCACTTAATGGTTTTTTGTTGAATGGAAATAAAACTCATAAAAAGTCCTATTGCGGCTAGGCAAATCACCCAGACACAAACCTTAAAGATCGCTTTCCAATTCAATTTATTCATAAGTTGTGGTTAACCATTTTTTAATCGGCTCTACTAGAGTATCAATATCTCCGGCACCAACAGTCAAAATTAAGTTAGGTTTCTTACTTTTTAATAATTCAATTACGGTTTCTTTTCCACAAATTGTCAGATTTTTATTTTTCATTTTCGACCCCAACCATGCTGAATTTACCCCTTCCAACGGCAATTCTCGAGCAGGATAAATCTCTAACAATACTACTTCGTCTGCAGTGTCTAAAACTTCTGCAAAGGAATTCGCAAAATCTTTAGTTCTAGAAAATAGATGAGGTTGAAAGATTACCGTCAATTTTCTCTCTGGAAATAAGCTTCTTACCGCTTGAAAACAGGCCTTTAATTCTTCAGGGTGATGAGCATAGTCGTCTATATATACCGTTTCCCCATGCGTGACTAACTTTTCAAATCTGCGTTTTACACCTTTAAATGTAGCTACAGCTGCCTTTATACTTTTAGGATGTATACCTAAGCTGAGTGCCACTCCAATAGCAGCTGTGGCATTTTCAATATTATGGATTCCTGGCATTTCCAAGCTAATATCCTTAAGTTGGGTATACCCATCATTAAAGTCAAAAATTACCCTACCTTCTTGGGTACGGATATTTTGTGCATTTAACATGGCTGGCTTTGTAGCACTATAAGTAATACCTAAAAGTGGTAAGCCTTCTTTTATAAATAGTTTGCCATCTGATTTAATTTGCGAAGCAAATTGAGCAAAGGTATTAGCCAATTCGGAGGATGTTCCATAGATATCTAGATGGTCAGCATCCATAGAAGTAATTATGGCTACGTCTGGATTTAAGGTTAAAAACGAACGGTCAAACTCATCAGCTTCTACAACTACTACATTATTATTACCGAATAATACATTAGAATTGTAATTACTTGCAATTCCTCCTAAAAAGGCCGTGCAACCAAAACCTGTATCTGTTAAAATATGTGCTAACATGGATGAGGTGGTGGTTTTGCCATGCGTGCCCGCCACTGCAAGGCAAAACATACCTCTACTTATAATACCTAATACTTCAGATCTCTTATGAAGTATAAAACCACCATCTATAAAATGGTTTAGTATAGGAGAATTTTTTGGAATAGCAGGGGTATATATGATAAGTGTATCGGGATGGTTTTCCATAAAACTTACTGGAACCACCGACTCCTCATCCAAATAAGATATCAATATCCCTTCTTGTTCGAGGGTCATCGTTAAATTGGTACGGGTTTTATCGTACCCACAGACAAGACATCCTCGTTTAGCAAAATAACGGGCAAGTGCACTCATGCCGATACCACCAATACCAACAAAGTACACTCTATTTATTTTACTTAATTCCATATTATTCTCTATTTAATAATAAAACACAGGGCCTTATTATTTAATTTTTAATCAATTTAATTACCTCATTGGCTATTAGCTCATCTGCATGTTCTAAGCCCATTCTGCCAATTTGATCACTCAATGCTTTACATTTCTCTGGATTATTCAATAGCGATAAGGCAGTATCAACTAAATTTAATTCAGCTTCCATATCAGAAACATATAAAGCAGCACCTTCATTTACCAATGCCATCGCATTTTTAGTTTGATGGTCTTCAGCTACATTGGGTGAAGGCACCAAAATAACAGGCTTTTTTATCAAACATAATTCAGCAATAGTGCCTGCACCAGCGCGGGAAATTACTACATCAGCTGCTGCATAAGCTAAATCCATTTTATGCAAAAATTCTAACACTCTTATTTGAGGAGGCAGGGTAGCTCCAATTCTATCCATAATACCTTGAAAATAGAATTTCCCTGTTTGCCAAATAACCTGCACATCAGCACTGATTAGTTTTTGTAAATCCTTTTCAATGCTATTATTTAACGTTCTTGCTCCTAAACTTCCTCCTGTAATTAAAATTGTTTTTTTCAAAGGATTAAGTTTTAAAAGTTCTGCCCCTGAAAAATGTTTTCCCTTAATATCAATTACTTCCTTTCGAACAGGATTTCCAGTTTTAAAGATTTTATCTTTCGGAAAAAACTGCTCCATTTTGTCAAATGCTACACAAATCTTAGCGGCATTTTTACCTAAAAATTTATTGGTTATTCCAGCATATGAATTCTGTTCTTGAATCAAATAAGGAATACCTTTTTTCCCTGCTGCATAAAGCAAGGGGCCTGAGGCAAATCCACCCACACCGACTGCTACGTCAGGTTTAAATTCATCAATAATTTGACTAGCCCTGCGAATACTTCCAATTAATTTAAATGGAAGACCTAAATTTTTCCATATAGAACCTCTTTGAATTCCTGTTATATTTAATCCCTCAATTTTATATCCAGCTGCAGGCACTTTCTCCATTTCCATACGGCCATTAGCTCCTACAAATAAAATTTGAGCGGTAGGAAACTTAGCTTTAATGGCATTGGCTATGGCGATAGCGGGAAATATATGCCCGCCAGTGCCACCTCCAGATATGATAATTCTTGGGAAATTATTCATGTGTTACTTTTTTAATTTTTTGTTCTTCAATATCACGACTTACACTTAATATTATGCCAAATGCAACTGAAGTAAATAACATAGCTGTTCCTCCCATACTCACGAGCGGCAAAGGCACCCCTGTTACGGGTCCGAGACCCACTGCCACGGCCATATTAGCAAATGCTTGAATGGTTAAACTAAAGCTTAATCCTGCCGCTAATAAAGCCCCAAAGGCTTTTGGACTTTGGGTTACAATTAAAACGCATCTATATAATAACATTAAGTATAAACATACTACAGTTAAACCTCCAACGGTCCCATATTCTTCAATTATAATGGCAAAAATAAAATCAGAATATGGATGAGGAAGATAGTTCTTTTCCGTACTGTTACCTGGGCCTTTACCCAAAACTCCACCTGTAGCTAAAGCAAATTTTGCTCGATCAGCCTGGTAGGTTTTATCAGCATGTTGCATCTCCGGATTAAAAAAAGTGTTTAACCTAGACTTATAGGTATCTCTTCGAGGCCCTAAAAAGACAACCAAGGCCAGTAATATAACGCCACCTAGGCACACCACAGAGATTTGTTTTAGGCTAATTCGACCAATTATCAATAATAAAATACTCACCCCAAACAACATTAATGCGGTTGATAAATTAGCTAATGCAATTAATATGAAAACCACACATACTGAGCCCATGATAGGCAAAAACGCATTTTTTACATCTTTAATTTGTTCTTGCTTTTTAGTGAGCATGCGAGCCAAAAATGTTATTAGGGCAATTTTAGCTAAATCTGAGGTTTGAAAAGTTAAACCAATTATTGGAATTTTCACCCATCTAGATGCATCGTTAATGTTTGATCCAAATATTAAGGTATAAATCAATAAAGGAATAGTAATGATCATAAGCACTTTAGATATCCCTGAGTAATACTTATAATCAATTAAATGAGCAACATAAATCATGAAAATCCCTAGAATAACAAAAATAACATGTTTATAAAGCAAAATCGATTCTACCTTTTCTCCTCTCTTGTAAGCCAGGGTCCCAGTAGCACTATACACTACCATAATAGAAATTAAGGATAATAAAAAGATTATTATCCAAATCCAACGGTCTCCTTTAGTTTTTTCAAAAATTTTATTAAAGATTAACATATTTCAATCTCCTATGCTTATAATTCTTTAACAGCTGCTTTAAATTGATTTCCTCGATCCTCGTAATTTTTAAACAAATCGAAGCTTGCACAAGCTGGAGATAAAAGTACTGTATCCCCTTTTGTAGCTAAGTGATAGGCAACTTGTACGGCCTCATGAGCAGAAAAAGTATTGACTATAATTTCTACATCATCTTCAAAAGCTTCATGAATTCGTTTATTATCTTTCCCCATGCACACGATAGCTTTAACCTTTTGCTTAACCAATTCTTTTAACATCTCATAATCATTCCCTTTATCTACACCACCTAAAATTAATACCACTTCTTCTGGAACACTTTCTAGTGCATACCAAGTTGAATTTACATTGGTAGCTTTAGAATCGTTGATATACGTAACTCCAGAAATCTTTGCCACAAACTCTAAACGATGTTCAATATTTTTAAAATTACCCATACTCTCCCGAATTGAATCATTTCTTAATTCAAGAACTTTTGCAACAATTCCAGAAGCCATAGAATTGTAAATGTTGTGCTTACCTTGTAAGGCTAATTCTGAAATAGACATAGTTAAGGGGGATTTAGTAGGTATGTTTAGTATGATTTCTGAGTCGATTAAATAGGCGCCATTCTCCAGTTTCTGTGTTAATGAAAAAGGATATTGAACAGCTTTAACGTGGATGTTTTTTAATGCTTTTACCGTTTCTGTGTCATCTGCACAGTAAATAAATATATCTTCTGGACCTTGATTCTGGAGGATACGAAATTTACTATTCACGTAATTTTCCATTTTATATTCATATCGGTCTAAATGATCTGGAGTAATGTTGAGCAATACCGCAATGTCTGCTTTAAAGGTGAACATATCATCCAGCATAAAACTGGATATTTCTAATACATAATAATCAAAAGATTCTGTGGCCACTTGAGCTGCGAAACTTTTACCAATATTACCGGCTAACCCAATATTCAAACCAGCATTTTTTAAAATATGATAAGTTAATAAGCTTGTCGTGGATTTACCATTTGAACCCGTAATACAAATCATTTTGGCATTTGTATAGCGGCCAGCAAACTCAATTTCTGATATAACTGGAATATTTTGAGCTTTTAATTTTTGTATAATAGCTGCCTTTTCAGGGATGCCTGGACTTTTTATTATTAAGTCAGCATTCAAAATTTGACTCTCTGTATGTTGGCCTTCTTCAAAAAGTACTCCCAAGTTCAATAACTCCTCTTTATACTTCGGAGCAATTTGACCCAAATCAGAAACAAACACAGCATAGCCCTTCTGGATAGCCAACTTGGCTGCTCCAACCCCGCTTTCGCCTGCTCCTAAAACTATTAATTGCTGCCCGTTCATATTTGTTATCTTAACTTTAAAGTCACAAAGGTGATTACCGCCAACATGATTCCTATGATCCAAAACCGCGTCACAATTTTAGATTCATGGTATCCTTTTTTCTGATAATGATGATGTAATGGAGACATTAAGAAAATTCTGCGTCCTTCTCCAAAACGCTTTTTAGTATATTTAAAATAAGAGACTTGCAAGGTCACCGATAAGACTTCCACTAAGAAAATACCACACATGATTGGGATTAATAATTCTTTCCGAATCATAATAGCAAATACCGCTATTATTCCTCCAATAGTTAAACTTCCTGTATCGCCCATAAAGATTTGAGCGGGATAAGAATTATACCATAAGAACCCAATACATGCCCCTACAAATGCAGCTGCAAAAATGAGCAACTCGCCTGAATAAGGTATATACATGATATTTAAATATTCTGCTATGACTGTATTTCCTGATACATAAGCTAGAATTCCAAGTGTTACTCCAATTATAGCCGAAGTCCCCGTGGCTAACCCATCAATTCCATCTGTTAAATTGGCACCATTGGAAACGGCTGTCACAATAATGATTACAAAACCTAAAAACACGACAAAGGCATATTTCTCATAACCATCCCCGGTAAACTTTAATACCTTGGCATAATCAAATTCATTATTTTTATAAAATGGTACATTCGTTTTAGTGGATTTTACATCCTGAGTATAATAATATTGTTCACCTTTTTTACGCAACACCATAGGGGTGGTAGAATCGGCCTGGACTTGCGTATCTCCAACAGGTTCACGTACTAATATATTAGGGTGAAAATACATGGTTACGCCTACTATTATAGCCAAACCTACTTGGCCTACAATCTTAAATCTACCCGCTAAGCCTTCTTTATTTTTACGAAATACTTTTATATAATCATCTACAAACCCAATAACCCCCATCCAAATAGTGGTGATGATCATTAGAATAACATAAACATTGGTGAGGTCAGCAAACAAGAGCGTAGGGATTAAAATACCAAGCAAAATCATAATCCCTCCCATTGTAGGTGTACCTTGCTTTTGCATTTGCCCTTCTAAACCCAAATTCCGAACCGTTTCTCCAACTTGTTTGCGGTGTAAATAGTCGATAATTCTCCTGCCATATACCGTAGTTATAAATAGCGATAATATAATCGACATAGATGACCTGAAAGTCAAATATTGAAATAACCTTAATCCCGGAAAATCATAGTGCTTGTGCAGATATTCGAATAATAGGTATAACATTAGTTCATAAGATTAAATTGATCCAACAAAATTTCCATATCATCGAAGTGCTGACGTTGGCCCATGATTTCTTGATATTTTTCGTGGCCTTTTCCTGCAATTAATAAGATATCTCCAGATTGAGCTAGATGGCAAGCAGTTTTGATTGCTTCCTTTCTATCTACAATAGATATACACTTCTTTTGATTACTTGGACTCACACCAGCCTCCATATTCTTGATAATTTCAGCTGGATCTTCTGTACGGGGATTATCTGAGGTGAGGATTACTTTATCGCTCCAATCACAAGCCACGCTTGCCATGACAGGTCGTTTTGATTTATCCCGATCTCCCCCACAGCCAATCACGGTAATTACTTTTTCGGTTCCTTTTCGGATATCTCCTATAGTATTTAATACATTTTGAATAGCATCCGGTGTATGGGCATAATCCACTATACCAATAACTCCTGATGCTGAAACTCTGTAGTCAAATCTTCCTTCTGCACCTTTTAGCGAGCTTAAAACCGTTAACACCTTCATTTTATCTTGCTCCAACAACAAGGCGGTGGCGTACACAGCCAAAAGATTATAGGCATTAAATGAACCAATCATTTTAAAGTAAACTTCTAAATGATCAATCAAAAGTTGTAAACCACTAAATGCATTATCTAAAACTTTAGCTTGGTAATCTGCCATTTGTTTTAGCGCATAGGTTTTTTGATGAGCATTTGTATTTTGAAGCATCACCTTTCCATTTTTATCATCTAAATTGACTAAGGCAAATGCTGTTTTTGGTAAATCATCAAAAAATTTCTTTTTAGCTTTTAGATAAGCATCAAAGGTTTTATGAAAATCTAAATGATCATGTGTTATATTGGAAAATACGGCACCTGTAAAGGATAATCCAGTTATTCTATGTTGCACTACTGCATGAGAACTTACTTCCATAAAGACATATTCACAGCCTGCATCTACCATTTGAACTAATAACTCATTTAGCATTAAAGGATCGGGAGTGGTATGTGTAGATGGAACTATAGTGTCAATAATTTGATTTTGCACGGTGGATATTAACCCTACTTTATTTCCCAATTGAGTAAAAAGCTGAAATAATAATGTAGCTATAGTAGTTTTGCCATTTGTACCAGTAATTCCTACTAATTTTAGGTCTTTTGAAGGATTTCCAAAATAATTACAAGCTAAAATTCCCAAGGCCTCACCACTATTCTCCACTTGTAAATAACTTATATTGTCCTGTATTTGAGTCGGTAAAGTTTCACATACAATAACACTAGCACCTAAGCTGATAGCTTTTTCGATAAAATCATGTCCATCAGATTGCGTTCCAACAATAGCCACAAATAAATATCCAGCCTGTACTTTTCTGGAATCATAAGCAATACCACTAACTGGTAATTGAACCAATCCGCTTCTGCTTATAATTTTTAACCCATAAATCACCTCCTGTAACTGCATATTTATTTACTTTAATTCTAATTGCACATATTGCCCTCTGCGAATTGTATTTCCCGCTTGAATGGATTGAATTTGTACTTTTCCACTTCCTTTAACTCTAGCTTTTAAACCCGCATTCCCCAGTAAAAACATGGCATCTCTCAATCCCATTCCTTGCACATTAGGCATTCTTCCGGGCATACTTTCTATTTCCTCAACAGCTAAACCATTTGTAGAATCTATCACTTTGAAGTAACTTGAGTTGGATGCATAAAGTGGTTTTATACCAAAAGCCTTATAAACCTGTGCTGTAGCTTTACTATGACCCGCTTTAGTTTCAGGCAACTTGGTGTTCCCAACTAGGTGAGTTTTTACATTTGAAAACATTTCTGTATCAGAAGCATAAATTCGGTCAGCTATTTTCCTAAATACCGGACCTGCAACTAAAGCCCCATAATATTCTCCTTTTGGATCATTGATAACTACAATCATCGAATATTTAGGTTTATTAGCAGGAAAATAACCTACAAAAGAAGCTTGGTATTGACGTTTCGCTTTATACCCTAAATTAGCATCAGCTACTTGAGCTGTACCAGTTTTTCCAGCAATTTTATATAAAGGATTTTTGATAACTGTCTTACCTGAACCATTTTCTACCACCCCTTCCATCATAGCTTTTAATTTCGAAATGGTTTCATCAGAGCATAGTTTATCTACTAATACAACTGGCTCAAATTGTTCAATCGGATTACCCAATCTTCTTATTTCTTTCACAAATAAAGGCGCAACCATTTTCCCGTTATTCGCGACCGCGTTATAAAAAGTCAACATCTTTAAAGGAGTCAATTGCATTTCATAGCCATAAGCCATTTGAGGCAAAGTCATGTATTTGTGCCAACTTTTATTAGTTTTAGGGCTTTTAACCACTGGATTAGCTTCTCCAGCAATCTGCAATCCTAATTTTTTATTGAATTGCCAGTTATATAAGTGATCAGTAAATTCTTGAGGATTTGCTCCATAATTATCATTAATCATTTTTGCTATTGCAGCATTAGATGATTCTTCAAAAGCTCTTTTTACAGTAACCATTTCATCCTTTGGATGCGAGTCAGTAATTCTTTTTCCTGGGATTTGATACCAACCTGTACGAACCAATGTATTGGTATCTACTTTCTTGTCTTCCAACAAAGCCATATAAGACGCTAATTTAAAAGTAGAACCAGGATCTTGATTACCGGCAATAGCATAATTAAATTGTTCTTTGTAAACGCCTTCACTTTCTTTTGTAAAATTCGCAATAGCACGAACTTCACCCGTTGCAACTTCCATTATAATGACTGTTCCATGATGAGATTTAGTTTCCTTTAATCGTTGCTCTAAAGTACTTTGTGCTAAATCTTGCAAATTGATATCTATCGTAGAAATAATATCAGCTCCCTCTTTTGGTGCAATCTCAGCTTCAGGATTAATTGGGCGCCATACGCCTCCAGGAATGCGTTGCATAATTTGCTTCCCTTTTTCCCCGTTTATATATTTTTCAAAGGCACCTTCCAAACCTACTGGGTTTTTAACATTTTCATTGTAATATCCAATGGTACGAGCGGCTAAAGATTTGAATGGCAATATTCTCTTGTTTTTCTGTATAGCCATTAAACCACCCGTATGTTTCCCAATATTATACAATGGGAAAGTTCTCACAATTTTTAAATCTTGATAAGAAACTTTACGCTTTATTAGCAAATATCGGGCAGTATCCTGCCTGGCTTTCCGCAGTATCCTTGAATATTCCTTACTAGTTTTATCGCCAAAAAAATGACTTAATTTCAATGCTAGAGAATCAACTTTGCCATAAAAAACTTCATCTTTTTGAATACCACCAGCATACAAATCCATCCTCAATTCATACTCAGGCACAGAGGTAGCCAACAAGCTTCCATCCACCGAATATATATTACCTCTGGCAGCTTCTACTTCAAATTCTTTAACTGTTACACTATCAGCACGTGCTCGCCATTTATCACCCTCAATAAATTGCACATGCCCTAATTTGGCCACAACCGCAATCGCAAATAAAACGATTAAGCCGAAGGCCAAATAAACTCGAATCAATATGTTATCCCGGATACTCATCTATTGACTACAATTTTTTTAGGTGGTTCAATTAATTCCTTAATACCCAAGGTATCGACCTTTTTAGCCACCTCAGTTAATTTACTTTTATACATCAAATCGGCTTTGAGTGATTTAAAATCTGAACTCAATTCCGTAACCTCCTTATTTAGTTTATCTATTGCTCTAATATTAGATATGGCCATATGGCTATTAGCGATATAAATCATTCCTAGCACACATAAAAAAACAATAAATGGTAACATGGAGGTTGCATCCTCCTTACTTACAAATCCTTCCGTAAACAATTTTCTAAAAAATACAGTTGCAGAACCAACAGGTTGAGGTTCAGCTTTAGGAGTAGCTTTTAAACGAGGCTCTTCCATTTCTGCATCTTCAGATTTATATTTGAATTGATTACCCATTTGTATTTAACTTTTATCTAATTTTTCAGCAATTCTTAATTTTGCACTTCTAGATCTAGTATTTCTTAGTAATTCTTCTTCACTTGCCAAAATGGCTTTACGCGTAATCATTTCTAAAGGCTTTTGAGAATTCCCATAAAAATCCTTTTCTAACTCCCCACTAAACTTTCCCTTCATCATAAAATTCTTAACTGGTCTGTCTTCCAACGAATGGTAAGAAATTACCACTAATCGACCACCCGGTTTTAAAACCTCTGCTGCCTGCAACAAGAATTTTTCCAGCACTTCTATTTCACTATTTACTTCAATTCTTAAAGCCTGAAACACTTGAGCCATATATTTATTTTCTTTTCCTTTTGGAATTAGAGTTGAAATTGCTCCTTTAAACGCCGAAAGTGTTTTGATCGGCTCTCTCAAACGGGCCGTTACCACTGCTTTTGCTAAGGATTTAGCATTTTTCACTTCGCCATACAAGCCAAATATTTTATGTAGTTTAGCTTCATCATAAGTATTTAAAACTACAGCAGCAGTTAGTTCTCTTTGCTGATCCATACGCATATCTAAATCAGCATCATAACGCGTTGAAAAGCCCCTCCCCGCCTCATTAAATTGATGCGAGGAGACGCCTAAGTCAGCTAGTATACCATCTACCTGACGATAACCTAATAATCTTAAATTGTTTTTTAAATGAGAGAAATTTTGATCCACGAATTTGAATCTTTCGTCCGGCACAATATTTCTTTGCGCATCAGGATCTTGATCGAATGCCACCAACACTCCATCAGAATTCAAATGTTTTAAAATTTCTCTGGAATGCCCACCTCCACCAAAGGTCACATCCACATAAACCCCATTAGGTTTTATAGCCAAACCTTCAATACATTCACTTAAAAGCACAGGGGTGTGGTAATTATTCTCCATCTATATCCTTTCTTGATTTACCTCCCATCACTTCCTCTGCTAAGTTTGCAAAGTTTTCAGGTTCGTTATCTAACAATTCATCATACGCAGCCTTGCTCCATACTTCAATTTTATCGAATTGACATGCAAGCACTACATCTCCTTGGATACCCGCAAATTCCAGTAATGATTTTGGAAGTAAAACTCTTCCAGAAGCATCTAAACTCAATTCACTAGCACCCCTGGTAAAAAACCGAATAAATTCTCTAGTCTTTTTTTCATAAGGATTTAATTTGCTTAAATCAGCCACAATACCTTCCCAAACTGATTTAGGATAAATAACTAAGTGTTTTTCAAATCCTCTATTTATAACCAATCCCTCATTCTCAACATTAGGCAATTGCTTTTTTAGACTCGCAGGAACCATTAATCGCCCTTTTGCGTCCAGTTTACAATCGAATTCTCCTAATAGCTGAATCATTTCTCCACTTTTTGGTTTTATGTAGTGTAAAAATAAACACTTCTACCACAATTTACCACTTCTTACCACAAAAAAGTTTTCAACATTACTAAATTCCCACCAGTCACTATTATTTAGGCGGTTTTTCGTTGAAATTTTTTTTCATAAAAAAAGCGAATCGACTAATAAATTAAGTCGATTCGCTTATTTTTCAGCTAGTTAATTATGTTTTATACCATCTTTTTTAGGCTTGAATTGCCTTAACACCCGGAAGCACTTTCCCTTCCATATATTCTAAAAGCGCACCCCCACCTGTGGATACATAACTCACTTTATCTACTAAATTAAATTTAGCTATAGCCGCAGCTGAATCCCCTCCTCCAACTAAGCTAAAGGCACCTTTTTCAGTTGCTTTTACTAAAGCATTTGCTATTGCCTTAGTACCATCTACAAAGCTATCAATTTCAAAAACTCCCATTGGTCCATTCCATAAAATTGTATTAGAGCCTTCTATCACTTCTGTAAATAATTTTATACTTTCAGGTCCAATATCTAAACCCATCCAATCTGCAGGTATTTCAGAAATATTTGAATAAGCTTTTTGGGCTTGATTATCAAATTTATCAGCAATTTTTGAATCTACAGGCAAAATAAAATTTACTCCTTTTTGTTTTGCCTTATCTAATAGGTTTAGACACAATTCCATTCTATCTTCTTCCAATAAAGAAGTTCCAATTGAGCCTCCTTGAGCTTTTATAAACGTATAGGCCATCCCTCCTCCAACTATAAGATTATCAACTTTATCCAATAAACTCTCAATTAGTAAAATTTTATCAGATACCTTCGCCCCTCCCATAATAGCTGTTAACGGTTTATCCCCTTCCTTCAATATTTTATCCGCATTTTTTAATTCCTCTGCCATCAAATACCCAAACATTTTAGCTTTTGGAAAGAAATCCGCAACAATAGTTGTTGATGCATGTGCCCGATGTGCAGTACCAAAAGCATCATTTACATATACATCACCCAGATTAGCCAGCTTTTGAGCAAACTCTTTGTTTCCCTTTTCTTCTTCTGAATAAAACCGCAAATTTTCTAATAACAATACTTCTCCAGGCTTTAAATTAGCAGCTAAATCAATAGCTTCTTGCCCAATGCAATCCTTTGCAAATTTAACCTTGGTACCTAATACCTCTTCAATTCCTTTTACGATAGGCGCTAAAGAATACTTCTCGTTCACCTGTCCCTTTGGACGACCTAAATGAGACATTAAAATTAATGCGCCGCCATCATTTAAAATTTTTAGCAAGGTATGTTTGGCTGCTTCAATCCTTTTGGAATCAGTTATTTTAAAATCTTCATCAAGTGGCACATTAAAATCCACTCTTACTAAAGCTTTTTTATCTCTAAAATTGAAAGTTTCTATATTCATAAATTAATTATCTAAGGTTAATAACATTTCGTAATGGGGTCCTACATCTTCAATAAGAAATTCTGGTGAAACTACCTCAAATCCTAGGCGTTCGTAAAAACTCTTAGCTGAAGTCCTAGCATTACACCATATAAATTGTGCATTTGTTACTTTAAGTTGTGTCTTTGCAAAATCAATTAGTTTTTTGCCAAATCCATTTCCTTGATGATTAGGGGCAATAGCCATTCCGCGAAGCTGATATGCAATACCTTTAGCAAGAGGGTGAGCTTTCAAAAAGAAGGAAGCGATACCAATTAATTCTTCTTCAATAAAATAACCTAAATGAAATCCACCCTTTTCAATATCTTGTGGAAATACACATGCAGAAAGTGGTCTTCCTTCTCTCAAAACCTCACTTCTCAAGGGCAGTGTTTTTTCTGCGCTTATAAATCTAACCATAATTCGTTTTTATTTTAATTAACAAATCTACCAACCGATTTGAATACCCCGATTCATTGTCATACCACCCTACCACTTTTACAAGTTCCCCAACAATAGAGGTTAAACCTGCGTCAAAAACACATGAATATGGACTATTCAAAATATCAACCGAAACAATTGGATCTTCTGTATATAACAAAATGGATTGCATATCGGTGGAAGCATGCTTATTAAAAATTTCATTAATTTCCGAAATAGTAGGCTTTTGTCGCAGCGTACATGTAAAATCTGTGAGGGAGCCATTTAAAACAGGAACTCGGATACCTGCACCACCTAACCTTCCAACTAAATGAGGAAATATGGTGGTGATTGCTTTTGCAGCCCCTGTAGAAGTTGGAATTATAGAACTAGAAGCAGCTCGTGCACGCCTTAAGTCTTTATGCGGTGCATCATGCAAATTTTGATCTCCCGTCATAGAATGAACCGTAGTAATATAACCATCCTCAATTCCCCAATACTTATCTAACAACTTAATTAAAGGAGCCACGTTATTAGTTGTACAAGAAGCATTCGATAAAATGGATTCCTGGAAATTAACCTCCGAATCATTTACACCCATTACCACTGTAGGAATATCCTTATCCGCGGAAGGTGCCGAAAGTATTACTTGTTTAGCCCCAGCGTTTAAATGCTTCTGAGCGCCAATACGAGTTGTAAACTTACCGGTAGATTCTAATACTACATCAATTTTCAGCTCTTTCCAAGGCAAAGCAGAAGGATCCTTCTCAGCTAATACTAGCACTTTATGATGGCTAATATAGATATGGTTAGTATCATGTGAAATAGTCTCAGAAATAGGCCCATGAACAGAGTCATATTTTAATAAATGCGCTAAAGTAGCAGGATCAGCTAAATCATTAATTACTAAAACATTAAGTCCCTTTTTTAAAGCTAACTTAATAAAAGTTCGGCCTATGCGTCCAAATCCGTTTATGGCAATATTCATAGCACAAAGCTATCTATAATTCCCAGCTTATTGCAAATTTTTAGTTATAAAATAAGATTTATTTAGACTTGAAGGTATCTATTAATAGAACGTCTAAAATTTTATACTGAGTATTTTTAAGTTTCCCCAGCTTATACGTTATAAATGCATTTAATAGCACGCAAATACACATTATAACAGAAATCAAAATAAAATTTCCCAGACTTTGCAAAAGAAGAGCAATAATAATCATAGATATATTAAAAGTTGCAAAGGAAAAGACAATCTTTGGGGTACTCAAACCTAATTGCTGTAAACGGTGATGTAAATGATTTCGGTCTCCTTGAAAAGGAGATTGCTTATGTAATATCCTTATAAAAAATATCCTTAAAGAATCAAATACAGGTATAATTAAAACCGCCACCGCTATTGCAGGAGCAGAATAAAATTTTGGATTTGAAACCTGTCCTATTTTATTTAATTCTATAAACTTAATCGCTAAAATTATAGAAACTAAACCGATCAACAAGGCCCCTGTATCCCCCATAAATATTTTTGCTGGAGAATAATTATAAACTAAAAATCCCGATATTGCTCCCATCATGGCAAAGGCAATAAAGGCATAGGGTAAATCATTTCCTATTGCAAAAAATAGGCCGAAGCAAAAGGTAGTAATTACGCCAATAGTACCCGCCAATCCATCAATACCATCTATTAAATTAAAAGCATTATTGATGAAGATTATTAATAATATCGAAAACAGCACCCCAACCACTGGGTGTACCTCCCATAAAAAGAATACACCATACAAACTAGTCAATCTGAATTCTCCTAAAACCACAAGTATGATGGCCACAATCATTTGAAGTAGGAATTTAACTCGGGGCTTTAAACCACTTAAATCATCCTGTAAACCTAATCCAAACAGAATGATACTAGAAGTAATTAAAAAATTAGCCTTTTGATAATTTACAGTCGTAGCAAATAAAAGAATGGTAATAGTAAAGCTACAGAATATAGCTACACCCCCCAATCGGGAAATTCCTAAATTATGAATCTTTCTATAACTCTCTGCATCATCATATAGTTTGTATTTTTGCGCTACTTCTAATATTGATGGGATGCCCGCAACAGACAAAATAAAAGATAATCCTATTACAGCTATATAATACATTAAGGTTAAAAAACTTATCTCCATACCCAATCTATGTTAAATACTGACTAACTTTTGATATCTTTTTCCAAATAATAGTACTCCAAGGGAAAGGCAATTTATGCAGTTTAACAGCTTTAAGATCATTTAAAAAAGCTTGTTTACGATGTTTAAAACTAGCGTTACTCATTCCACCTAAACGCATATTTACCATTAATTTCTCTAAGAATCCAGCTTTTATCTGATGTGTATACAAATATCTTAACATAAATTCATAATCTGCTGCCGAACCATAATCCAACGAATACAGACCATGTTCAAAAAACTTTTCTCTTTTCATATAAAAGGTAGGATGGGCAGGCATCCATCCTCTATTGAAATTAGTTCTATCAAAAGGTCTGGAAATCCACTTTCGTACTACCCTTTCACTCTCTGGTTCAATATAATTTAAATTACCATAGATTGCATCTACATCGTGAGAACTGAAATATTCAACTACAGCGGCTAATACCTGGGGATTAGCAAACATATCATCTGCATTTAAAATCCCTATTATATCTCCAGTAGCTTGCCTAATACCCTTATTTAAGGCATCATACATCCCGTTATCCGGTTCAGAAATAAAATAACTAAAATGGGATTGATATTTTTCAAGTATAGTTAAACTACCATCTTGAGAACCCCCATCTATAACAATATATTCAAAATCTACCCCTTGCTGTCCTAATACAGAAAGAATGCATTTTTCTAAAAAACGATTTGCATTGTAAACAACAGTGATGACTGTAACTTTCAAAATGTACTTTCTAACTTTAGTAAATATTCCAATAATAAATTCTTGTAAGTAAATTGTGGAATGTACTTATCTAATAAAGCTAAATAAAAGTTCTGGATTTAAGGAAATAAAACCCAACAAAACCTACCCCAATTAAAAGAAAAGGAATATAGTCATCTAAAGGCACATTCGTATTTCCCCCTCCACATTTACCAGTTTTGTTGTACGAGTAAGACCCATAAGTATCGGTAGCTACTGGAGGAGCACCTAAATATGGAGCAATTACACATTGTTGATTTGTAGCAATAAATTCTTGCTCGGCTTCAATTGGAATATTTTGACTTCCGTTCCAATATGAACTAGCAGGATACATATTGATAAACCCACATTTATACCCTTGATGTTGATTATATCCATATCCCCAATAAAAAGGAATTTTATTTCCTGTACTTCTAAAATAATGAATAGGTGCTGTTCCTGTATAGGCTGATGCTTTTCCTAAGTATTCTGTATATATAAAGTCATGGCCAATTTTACACGCAATCCCTGAGTTTTGAGCAAAAAGCCATGTACTTGACAATATAAATACAAAAAACAAAAGCAACTTTTTCATATGAGTAATTAAGCGTTTTTCAAAGAAAAACAAATTTCAGGCCATATCCAAGCATTATAACTATTATGACAACAAAACTAATATTTATGATATAAAATTTAAATAATGTGGGAATAATGTTGCAAGAAATCCTCAATATTCCCCACTCTTACTTTCCCTGATTACATTCAATTCAATAAACTATACTACCAGCTAAAAGGGAGATATAAAAATAATCATTTCATTAAAACTTTATAGATTCAAATTTGTGATATGTAAATAAAAAGAAGTAGAAGCTTGAAGCATAATAAAGGATAATCTTGAAACTGGCTATACACCTTTAAAAGGACACCAAAGCATATGCTTCAGAGTTTTCCACAATTTCATTAACCATAGAGAAAATGTTAATAAATACTCTAATAACCACGTTTGATAATCACTTTATTATAAAGAACTTTACCTAATTATACATAACTTTATGAAAATTAAAAACGGCTTAAAATACTACTCACTAGCATTTTATTTACTGTTGTTGATGTGTTTAATGGGTTGTAGCCCATATACCAGTCAAACATTATTTAAATCTAACTATGTCATAGACATTGATACACTTAGAAGTGTTTACGTTCATAATGATCAGCGTCAAACAGATATTTATTACACTATAAAAATAAATGATCAAATAGCTATAAGAAACCTTCAAAGCAGAGAATGGGGAACAAGTACCTCTGCAAATTCACAAAACGCAAATTTAATGGAATCTTCAGAAAATCCTACGACGTATAGAATTGATGATGATGGAACAGCCAATTTACCTATTGTCGGTAAAGTTAAATTAGCCGGATTAACCCGTCGGGAAGCTACTCAAAAACTACAAGAATTATACAGTGCTCCCGAATATTTAAAAAATCCTATTATCGATCTTAAAATCACCAATCTAAAGGTAAATTTATATGGAGAATTCAACACTCAAGGATCCTTTTTATTAGAAAATGATAATACCACTTTAATGGATATGGTTGCAAAAGCAGGGGGATTCACTAAAAATGCCGACCCTAGGTCAGTTAAAATAATACGTGGAAATAAGAATAATCCTGAAGAAATCTATGTAAACATGACCAATTTAAATAGTTTGAAGAGTCGCAAACTTATTCTTCAAAACAATGACATCATATATGTAGATCAAACAAAAAATGCTGTTATCACCGATAGACTACAAAAATCCAATAATATCATTCAACCACTACTCGTAGTTGTTAATTTAGCCGTACTCATCTTTACATTAACCAAATAATGGAACAAAAGGATAATATTATTCAATCCAAAAATTTAAGCCAGAATATCGATTTCTACAAGATATTCAAAGTATTTATGAGCCGGTGGTATTGGATATTGGGCTGTGTGATCATTGCTTTGATATTAGCCAAAATTAAAATACTTTATACGCCAGCACAATATCAAGCCTATGCGTCCATTAAAATTCAGGAATCAAATCCAATTTTAAGCACCCCTTCTCAAAGTTCCCAAGTAGCATCTTATACTGATAAAATTTTGGCCGAAGGTTATGTAATACGTTCAAACGATGTAGTTTTAGATGCCATAAAAAACTTAGATTATAGGATATCTTATCATCTTAAAGGTAGAATTAGAACCACTGAATTATATCCAAGTATTCCATTTCAAGTTGATATCTTAAATCAGGATACTTTGAACTTTAGTCGAGAAAGATATCAAGTTTCCTATATTGATCAAGATAAGTTTGGACTACGACCAACAGGAGATCCAGACGCAAAATATAAATTTTATCGTTATGGCCAACCCATTACTTTAGGCAATACCACATTTAGAATAACCACCCCAGTGCCTCAAAATGGCGATTATAGTTTTAATTTTAATAGTAAGGAAGATTTTCTAGGACGGATAACAAGTGGATTAAATACCAGTGAAGCTGCTCGATTTACGAATGTAATGAGTATCAGTATGTTTGACCAAAATTATAATTTCGCTGCAGATGCCTTAAATGCGGTCATACAATCTTATATCAAATACGATATCTTACAAAAGCAGAAATCTGCAAAGCAGACCGTTGACTTTATCAATACTCAACTGGCCTTTATAACTGATCAAGTTGATTCATCTTCCGCAAACCTAACCAATTATAAAGCTCAAAATAATATTTTAGACGTAGGTACTACAGCCAATCAATTAATGGTTAAGCTTACTGATGCCGAAAATCGCAAAAATCTATTAGAAATTGAACTTTTAGGTATAACTCAATTAGAATCCCAAATTCAAAGCGCACGTAATAAAATTGAAATTAATTTAAATTTAGAAGGCAGTATAACACCTTCCCAAAGCGCCTTGATAGCGGAGTACAATAGATTAGCTGCCAATAGAGATTTTAGACTTCAAGAATTAAATGCATCGGCACCCGCTATTAAGGAAATTGATGCCCAGATGAATCAAATTCGGGAAGCTTTACAAAAGAGTATAGATGCTTTAAAAACCAGGAATTTAAAAACTGCTGAATTAACCAATAATCAAATAACCACTTTGGAATCAGAAATTCGGCAACTTCCAATTAAAGAACAAAAATTTGTACGTTTAAATTCAAATTTTCAGGTTAATAATAGAGTCCAAGAATATTTAAAAGAGAAAAAGCTAGAAGCTGAAATGAATGCAGCTGCTACTGTACCGGGAGCAGCCGTTGTAAATAAAGCAATGCCTAATAATTATAATATTGGAGTCAATGAACGAAGTATTTACACCTATGCTTTAATGGCCGGATTAGCTGCAGGTATAGGGTTAATTTTATTGGTTCGCTTCTTAAATCCATACATCTACGATAAAGAAACTGTAGAGGCATTAACCAGAACCCCTATCATAGGGGTAATCAGAAAATTTCCCGAGTTCATAGATAAAAATAACAGACAAGCATTATCACTTTCTAAACCTAAATCTGTTTTTGCAGAATCTGTTCGTTCAGTAAGAACCAACTTAAGTTTTTTAGCAAGTCATAAAAAGAGTAAGACAATTTGTATAACTTCTGAAATATCAGGCGAAGGAAAATCCTTTGTAACTATAAACCTTGCAGGTACCTTAGCCCTCATTGAAAAACGTGTCATCTTAATTGCAGCCGATTTAAGAAAGTCCAAACTTCACAAAGCCTTTGGAAGTGATAACAGAATAGGATTAAGTACATATTTATCTGGACAAAATACCCTAGAGGAAATCTTGCACCATGATGATGTGCACAACATTGATTTTCTACCTTCTGGTCCTGTTCCCCCTAATCCTTCTGAACTTCTACATACTGAAAAAATGAAGGAGCTTTTAGAATATCTTACTCCACTTTACGATTATGTACTTGTGGATACAGCTCCTGTAGGCTTAGTATCAGATGCCATTCCATTAATTCGTCAATCGGATATTAATTTATTTGTAATTCGTTCGGGTAAATCTCAATATAGAGCTGCAGCCATTCCTGAAAGATTATCTCGAGAATATGGTTTAAGTAATTTAGCTATTGTATTAAATGCTTTTGGAGACGATGCATTGCACTCCAATTACTATACTACGGATTATTCTAAAGGAGGTGGCAATAGCACTTACTACTATTCGGATTACTCGGGATATGCTGGGGCAGGCTATTATGACAACGATCCTAAAAGATGGTGGGAGTTTTGGAAGAAAAAATAAAAAAATGGTATCCTATTTATACGCAATCTAAAGCTGAAAAGAAAACTGCAGAGCGTTTACAAAAGCG
Source organism: Pedobacter sp. (assembly GCA_004211595.1). Lineage (GTDB taxonomy): Bacteria > Bacteroidota > Bacteroidia > Sphingobacteriales > Sphingobacteriaceae > Pedobacter. The sequence continues at coordinate 6,766 of SEDO01000016.1, read as the reverse complement.
TGGAATTGAGGTTTATTTACCCCTAAAACGGGTAGAAAAGCAATGGAGTGATCGTAAAAAGATAGTACAAGAACCTTTATTAAACTCCTATTTATTCGTCAAAATTTACGAGAACCAATTATCTGAAGTATCAGCTGTTCAAGGATTTGCAAGGTATATATATTTTTCAGGCAAAATTGCTACTATCCCAGACAAACAAATTGAGGACTTAAAATTGCTGATAGAGGGCAGTGAACATTTAGAAATAGAAGAAACTGATTTAAGTGCTGGCCAAAAAGTAATAATAAAGTCTGGTCCTTTTAAGGGAATCCAAGCAGAATTATTATCTTTAAAACAGAAGCGTAAAATAGTCCTTAAAATACAGAATTTAGGTCTATCTATTGTCCTTAACACTTCTCTGAAAAATATAGAGAAGTTAAAATAATAAACTAAAAACTAAACAGTTACAAAAATATACATGTGACTGACCAGGCGAAGCTATGTCTAAGCTGTATTAAAATTTACCTTTTGCTTCACATATGTGTAGAATAGCAGGAATCCTAAATCCTTCCCAAGACCTTATTCAAACCAAACAAATAATTACTGCTATGTGTGATAGCATGGCTGAAGGTGGACCAGATGATGAAGGATTTGATATAAATCCAGAAGCTGGATACGTATTTGGACACCGTCGATTAGCTTTGTTAGATTTATCGGTTGCTGGTCATCAACCTATGCACCATAAAGATCTAAGCCTTGTATTCAATGGAGAAATATATAATTTCAAATCTTTACGAGAAAAACTAATTGAGCAAGGATATGAATTTCAAACGGGTACAGATACTGAAGTAATTTTAAAAGGTTTTGAATACTGGGGAACAGCTTTATTTAATTTACTTGAAGGTATGTTTGCCTTTGCTTTACACCATAAAAGTCAAGGCAAAACCTATTTAGTGAGAGATGAATATGGAATAAAACCCCTTTATTATCATAATCATGCTAGCCAACTTTTGTTTGCATCTGAAGTTAAGGCCTTTAAATCAAGCAGTTTAAATTTTCAAGAAAATCCAGATTGGAAAACTCTTTTTTTAAGTTTTGGACATATTCCGCATCCCTATACCACGCTTAAAGATGTGTACTCTGTACATCCTGGTCATTATATGATTTGGGATCATGCAACACAACAAGTTCAAACTATACGATATATTAAGGAAAAGACGAGCATTAAAATTACTGAAAAGGCCGTTGCCGAAAAACAAATTCAACAAAAACTTGAAACAGCCGTTGAAAGTCAATTACTAGCAGATGCACCTGTAGGCGTATTTTTAAGTGGCGGAATTGATTCTTCATTACTCAGCTTAATAGCCAACACTAAAATTGGTAGCCAATTAAGAACCCTTTCAATTAATTTTGCCGAACAAGCTTACGCCGAAGGGAGATATCAAGATATTGTAGTGGACCTTATCCAAGGTAAACATAAATCGTACACCGTAACAGAAAGTGATTTTATACAACATTTTCCAGAAATTATTGCTTCTATGGATCAACCCAGTAATGATGCAATAAATTCATGGTTTGTTAATAAATATGCTAAAGAAAATGGACTAAAAGCTGTTCTATCAGGAATTGGAGCTGATGAATTATTTGGAGGCTACCCTTCCTTTAAGCGTATTAAATACATTAAACATTTAAAGAAACTTCCAAAGTTTATCTTAAAATCATTTGCTAAACTTAAAAATGAAAAACTAAACCGGTTCTATTTTTTAAGCTTAGAAAATCCCATTGGAGAATATCTATTTTTAAGGGGATTTTTTACACCTAATAAAGTCGCAGAAATACTTCAAATTAATTTATCTGAAGTTGTTGATGTTCTGGAAAAATATCAACCCTATGTAGATTTAAATCCAGCCTACAATGGCAATAGAGCAGCCGACATGGAAACCCATATTTTTATGCGAAATCAATTACTAAAAGATACGGACTTTATGAGTATGAGACATGGAATAGAAGTAAGAGTTCCATTTTTAGACAAACAATTAAGGGAAACCTTAGCTCAAATTGATCCAAAAATAAAATTTGAAAATACAAAACCAAAAGCGTTATTAGTGGATAGCTTTATTAACCTTATTCCTGAGGCTATATGGAATAGACCAAAAATGGGATTTACCTTTCCTTTGCAAAAATGGATGCAAAATCATCCTGAAATCACTAATCCTAAGACCTATCAAAAAAATCCTGTAGCCAATGAAATCATTAAAGATTTTAAAACAGGAAAAATTCATTGGTCTAGAGCGTATGCGATATATCAAGTATTTAAATCCTAGTCAACTTATCTAAAACCATCAAACCAAGCGCTAAAATATTATTCTTGAGTTTATATACTTTCGGTTTAACTGGAGGCATTGAAAAGGTTTGTCAAACACTTGCAAAAGCCCTTTCAAATTTAACTGAAGAAAATAGCGGTTTAAAGTTTAAACACTTTTCTATGTATGATACTTCCGCACAGATAAACCCATTATATTTAGAACCTAAGTACTTTAAAGGTTTTGGAGGCAATAAGCTATTTTTTATGTTGGCCAGTATATGGAAAGGATTACAAAGTGACACGATTATCCTGAGTCATATCAATCTATTAATAATCGTTCCATTTATAAAATTCTTGTCTCCTAAAACTAAAATTATACTTTATGCACATGGTATTGAAATCTGGGATTCATTACCTTTATGGAAGCGAGAAATTTTACAAAATGATTTAGAAATTTGGGCTGTCAGTAATTTTACTGCCAATAAAATTGCATTAACGCATCAAATAAGTAAAACGCATATCAAAATTTTAAACAATGCCATAGACCCTTATTTCCATTGGCCTAAATATTTTGAAAAGCCTGCACAATTATTAAAACGATTTAAATTAGATGCAAATCAACCTATACTATATACTTTGACACGCCTCAATGGGGCGGAGGGCTATAAAGGCTATGATCGCGTATTAGCTGCCTTACCCCCATTAATTAAAAAATTCCCCCAGCTTATCTATATTATTGCAGGTAAAGCAGATGAAATGGAGATTGAGCGCTTATCCCAATATATTAAATCATATGGCATAGACCAAAACGTAAAAATCATCGGATTTATCAATGAATCAGAAAAGGTAGACTATTATCAATTAGCCGATGTGTTTATTATGCCTAGTTCAATGGAGGGCTTTGGCATAGTTTTCATTGAAGCCGCAGCATGTGGGGTACAAACTATTGGCGGGAATAAAGATGGTTCAACGGATGCCCTTTTAAATGGCGAATTAGGCAAGCTAATATCTCCGGACAACATAGTAGAAATAGAATTAGCCATAGAACATTGTTTAAATCAAAAAGTTGAGCCTCAGCAAATTCAAGCTAAATGCAGAAAGCACTTTAGCTTTGAAAACTATCAAAGCCAGATAACTCAACATTTACACTTAATTTTAAAGAAAACCTAAAAGCTTTGAATACTCTTGCAAGTTCACAACTTCAAACCCCAACCTTTCTTTCGGAAAAATACATTCCAACCTTAAATGGATGGAGAGCAATTGCTATTATTTTTGTGATAATGAGTCATTTTAAACTTACACTAACTAAAGACACGCTAGTGCAAGTTATTTTAAAATATATTTTCATCTCCAATTTTGGTGTAAAAATATTTTTTGTATTAAGTGGTTTTTTAATTACGACCTTATTAATTAAAGAGTCTAACAACACAGGGAAGATTCATGTAAAAAAATTTTTAATTAGAAGATTCCTAAAATTAATCCCACTTCTTTATTTATATATTTCAATAATAATTTTAATTAATTATGCATTAAAACTAGATTTACATTATAATAATATATTGTTACCAATTTTATTTTTTACGAATTATGATTTACAATCTACTTGGCTTACAATGCATACATGGAGCATAAGTGTAACAGAGCAATTTTATTTATTTTTTTTAATAACTCTTCATCTAATTAAACTTAAATACTTAAGTATTACTATTCTGGCATCCGTTTTAATTTTTATTCCTTTTTTAATTAATATTTCAACGGTTTTAAATATACATCCAAGTTTATTATTGCTTCCAACATTCTATTATGCTAGTAATTTATTTATTGGTTGCTTATTGAGTTTGGTAATGCATGATTTTAATAAAGTAAAAACTTTTATTAATAATAGATATTTTACAATATATAATTTATTAACAAGTATTATAATTATTTATTTAATAAATTATTGTGTCATTGCTTTTAAGCCTAATGAAATCATAAAATATTTTTGCAATATTTTAACATCTACTTTAATAGCCTATTTAATTACATTCACGATTACAAATAATAAGAATAAATTTTCGTTGCTGTTAGAAAAACCTTTATTTGTAACCCTTGGCTTAATGTCCTATAGTTTATTCTTATGGCAGCAATTATTTATTATCCCAAAAGGAAATTATCCATCATTAGAAAAATACTTTTTTTTTCCTCTTAACATAATTCTTCTTTTTTTAATATCATACCTTTCTTATCAATATTTAGAAGTAGGAATTAATTTAATCAAAAAACGATTTTCAATCATAAAATGAATTAATTGAAAATCAAGCTACTAACTATGGTAGCTTTATAATGTTTAATTTCAAACATAAATTAAAACCCACTTCAGAAATTCAAAAACTATGAAAAAAAATATACAAAATGATAACCAATATGAGTGGAGTATTTCAGCCAAAAACTCCCTCTTTTCACTCAACCTTAAAGAAATATGGGATTATCGAGATTTATTAGGTTTATTAGTGAGAAGAGACTTCGTATCATTTTATAAGCAAACCATATTTGGCCCTTTATGGTTTTTCATCCAACCCCTACTCACTACAATCATCTTTACTTTTATTTTTGGCAACTTAGCAGGTATCTCTACCGATGGCCTACCTGCTCCCCTATTTTATATGGCAGGGATTACAGCATGGAATTATTTTGCAGATTGCTTAACCAAAACTTCTACAGTATTTAAAGACAACGCCAATATTTTTGGTAAAGTATATTTCCCAAGACTCATAATGCCTTTGAGTATTGTGGTTTCAAACTTAGTTCGATTTGGTGTGCAGATGCTACTTTTTATTGCTATGATCGCCTATTATCTATTTCAAGGAGCAGATTTTTCAATTACTTGGGCTATTATGTTATTCCCAGTGATCGTATTACTCATGGCATTATTAGGATTAGGTGCAGGCATGATTATTTCAGCAATGACTACAAAATATCGTGATTTAGCCTTCTTAGTTACCTTTGGCGTCCAACTTCTTATGTACGCTACTACTGTAATTTATCCTTTATCCACGGCCATTGAAAAATATCCTGCCTATAGCTGGATTATTGAATATAACCCCATGACTCCATTAATTGAAACATTTAGATATGGATTCTTAGGTGAGGGCAGTTTTAGTTGGGAATCATTAGGTTATGCAACTGGAGTCACTTTATTAATATTAGCTATTGGAACCTTAATATTTAATAAAGTTGAAAAGAATTTTGTAGATACTGTATAATAAAAGTTATCAAATATTAATAACTATTTTTTAAAGTGAAGTAATGCTTAAATATGGAGTAGTTACCTATGCAATAGGTACCAAATATCACCAGTACGCTATTAATTTAGCCTGTTCATTTCATTTAACTAATTCTAAAAATGATATTAAATTTTATATTATTTCAGATTCCCCAATTAAATTAAATCCATTAATTACTAATAATGTCATTAATATAGTTGATAATGAACTTTTAAAAGATGATAATATTTTATTAAATAAGCTTAAAAATATCCATCACATAGACCTAGATCAATATATTGTAATAGATTCTGATTGTTTAATATTTTCAGATTTATCTCCAATTTTCTATAAATACAGAAATGAGGATATTGTTATGTGGGGAAATGAGCTAGGAGAAGGAGATTATTGGCTAGGAGAAATTAAGCCGCTTTTAAAGGCAAACAATATAAGTAAATTGCATAGTATAAATGGATCTTTATATATTTTTAAGAACAATGATTCTAATGACTATTTCTTCCATAAATGTAATTTAATGTCTGAAAAATACGATGAATTAAAAATCCCCAGAATTCATAACAATTTAAAGAATGATGAATATATTGCTTCAATTATTGGCCAACAAAATAATTATTTATTCTTTGACTTTGACGACAATGTAAAGGCAGAAACAACTGTATATTCAAGAAGAAAAATCAATTTATATACAAGTTATGCCAAACTCTATTTTACAAATAAAGAAATCCATAAAAGTTCCCTTTTACATCATAAAATTACTCACCCACTTATTGTCTGCTTCGATAGATACAGCATAAATTCTTTTGACTATAAAATAAATACATTATTGCTTAATACATTTATAAATTCCTCAAGAATATTCAAAATTTTGATTATATGTATAATCTCTCCAACATTATTTTTTTATTATTTCTTTAAATATGCTAAATGGGATTTAAACAATAACACCAACAAAAATTTATTCGCAGTCAGATACAACAATCATTGGCATTTGCTTTCAGCCTAGTTCCTTAAAATCTATTTTTGGTATTGATTCATACCAGTTAACTTCTTCTTGTGCTAGTGTTGATGATATATCTGACAAAAAATCATTACAATTTTTAGAATCTATTTCTCCTCTATCATCAATTGAAGAACAAATAAAAATATTATCGACTTATTTGTTAACTCAGATAGAAAAAAATGATATTTCTGGCGATAAGATAACTGAATACTCTTC
>SEDO01000043.1 GCA_004211595.1 Pedobacter sp. | reverse complement strand
ATGCTAAATGTAGCCGCATGATAATAGGGTACTAAAGCATTATATAAGGTAGTTAAACTGTCCATTTGATTTCTCATTAACTCAAGGCTACGATCAGGGTCGGTGTTATCGAAAGGTATATGTGGGTACTCTTGTCGGAAGCGTGTCATAAATTGCTTTTTTGTTTCATTAGCTTCAGCTAAATTTATTTTCTTTAATACGGGCAAACTTGTCATTTTTACCATATTTGTTATTTCCTTTTGAAATGCATCGTATTCTTGCCGATACTCTCTGGAGTGATCTCTATACTCTGGTATAACGTACGGTTCTTCCGGAGCTTCATGATGATGAATGAGTCGGTCTTTAATTAAATATAAATGTTCCTCCTGATCCCGCATTGATTGAATACTTGTGTCAGGATCATCGGGGTCAAATTTTAAATGTCTAAAATCATCTGCAAACCTTTTAACAAAATCTTTCTTGGTTTCACCTGCGTCGGCAAATCCGATATGTCGCAGAGATGTTATTTTAGTGTTTTTTAATAACTCTTTAATGTCATGCATATTATCTCTGCGAAAATCGTTGTATCTCTTCACATCTTGGTAGTATTGTAATGCCAGGTTTAATTGATTAATTTCCTCCTCAATGGATCTATTTCCTTCTCCTTCTTCGTTTTCGTAATCGTATGATGCTCCTAAGCTACCAATCATATGTTGTATCTCTTCTACTGTTTTTTCTTTCAGTAACGTATTAATATCATCTTTCGACATCAATACGCCTCCGACTAACTCTTCTGCAGATCCTTCATCTCCTTTCTTTTTTACTGTGTTGCTATAAAATTCGCCTTTATTATTATATTTAAAACTACTGACCATTTGATCTAACTCATTATCTAGCAACTTGGATTGAGCCATAAAATCCATAAAAGTTTTATTACCACTTGGTGTAACTGATTTCACTCTACTGGCTGAATCTGCTGCACTGTACGAGCGTGAGTATCTAGAAGACATTTGTTTCTTACCTTTCCCAGGTATTGAAATCGTAGTTCTTGGTGTGACAGTATCTAAAACAGTATCATCATTTGTATCGTTTACATTTCCTTCTTCTTCTTCCTCTCTCTTTGCTAACCCTGCTTTATATTGTGTTAACATGATGTTTACCAACTTCTTATTAATATTGGATTCTGTATCGTCACGATACTTAGTAACATTTACTTTCATAATAAAGTAAATACATATAAAAAATTTTAATAGCTCAAATTATTTTCTTTAATTAATTTTGATGCTTCTGGCAATGTTACACTATACTTAATCATAATTTCTCGAATAAGCTTTTGACGATTTAATTCTCTTTGACCCATTTTACGGGTACGTTTCTTCTTCACCCCAGCAGCCATGAGCATCATCGGAGCTTCGGCTTCAGCTTCAGGTGCTACTTTCATAAAGTTCTTAATACCGTCCTTTGCGAAGTTCATGCCGGATTTGACAATCTCTTTACTCCCTTGTTTAATTACTTCGTTGTTGATGGTCTTCCCCATGTCCTTGCCAAACTTGCTGATGGATTTCACAAAATTGAACTTCCCGCCAACAATCTCACAGTCATCATCATCATCACATTCAATAGACCCACCCATTATTACAGTCGGAACCTTGGGTGTACTTAATTCTCGTTCTTTCATGGCAAGTCGTTTGTTTATCAGTGGTTTCTTGACTCCTCTTGGTTTAGTAATTTTTATATCACTAAACCTTTCTGCAATAGCATCATTGTCACTAAAATCTTCCCCATAATAATCTGGCTCAAAGTTAATATCGGTCAGTACTGGTTTTTGTTTCGGTAATGTCATTTTACTGGTACTTTTAAAATTACCTTGTGCCATCATTTCATCCTTCTTCATTTGTGCCCTAACACCATTTAACAGTTGATTTCTAATGTTTTCTTTGTATTTTTTAAGGTCCATTATAATAGACCTATATATTTTAATTTAGTCGTGTTGAAATAATTATTTCTTTTTTAATTCTTTTTCTGTTTACTTTTTTTAGTTGCAATTACTTCGCCATCCTCATATGAGATATCATATTTGGATTGAATGTATTTACAAACACCATGACAATGTTCTACATGACTTGATGGTAAAACATCCATCCAATCACAGTGTTTACATTGGTAAAATCCACCGAAGTTGTCCCCTTCAAAAGTAAAATGAGCGTTAGGAAAAGTTGCGTTTTTCATATATTATAATAGTATAACATTTTTTTAAAATTCTTTTTAATCCAAATATTTGCTTAACTTTCTTTATCGGCCAAAAGTTGGCATTATTTTTTCTATGCTGTAATTTATATGACTTACTTCAAATCATTAACAACGGAAGAGCAACAAATTGATTATATACTTCAATTGCAAGAGAAAATACGAATTAAGTTTAAAAATGCCCTTAAAGTTGGAACTTTGAGTTCAATAGAAGCAAAAAGTGTAATTGATAATACAGTTTGGAATAATAAAAACAAATGTAAACACCTACATCAAATCACCGAATTAGTTTTAAATAAAATAGATTCATTGGTAACGAAGAATAAGTAACTTTTTTTTGCATTTGAATATTTTGAAAATAACATTATGAAATCTTTTTGTGATATTATTATATATGACAGCAAACAACGACGATATCTACATTGATCTTTTACTTTCCAACAGTCTACAAACCTCAAAAAACCAACGTGTTCCAGTTAGTTTTATGCAAAATCAGAGTCAACCCATACTTAAAAACACAAATGGCTATAAACTAAGTATTATTCGGTTTGCGTTAAACACCGAAACACTCCCTATATTTATACCCAGTATGCAAAAAGGTAGTAATGTAAACACTATATATTCTGTCACCATGGAATATAATGGTGTGTATTATCAACAATATATGGAATTCGCGCCCCAGAATGCTAA
>SEDO01000042.1 GCA_004211595.1 Pedobacter sp. | reverse complement strand
GCTAACCAAAATGGCTGGCTCAAGGTAAATTGAACCACTTTTTTTCATAAGTTCGTCTTGGGTAAGCGGAAAGTATTCTCTCCGAAACGCCGCCACTTCGGCTAGCGGCCACACGTTATTGGCCAGCCGTTATGAAACAGCATAGAAAAGTTGGCGCCCGATTTTTTTTGACAGTAAAATTTTAGAATTTTACCGTCTGCCAAAAAATCGGACGCCGGGCAAAAATTTTGGGTAGAAGCTTTGTAACGACAACCAACCATTCCAAAATTTTCGCCCACCGAGCCGCAGAATTCGGCCGAGCCAATAACAGCCGCTCACGATCTATCGCTAGTTTTCGGTTAAAAGTTCGCCCAATTTCCATAACTTCGTTCGCGTTCGGCAGAGAGTATAGTCTCCGAATTCCGCGACAGCCGTGAGCGGCTTCACGTTAGCGGCTATTGCAAAAAACCGGAACCAAATCATATGAAACATCTCATAATTGGACTAATAAGCATTCTATTTATTTCCTGCAATCTGCAAGAAAATAAAGAGTTAACCATCTCGTATTATAATCTTCGAGAAGTTGGCGCATTTAGATTCACTGGTTCTGACACCATTTATCAAGAAGTGACGTTCCCAAATGCCAAATCACATTACTATCAGATACTGGATAAAAAACAAAAAACAATTCTAAACAATTTTCTATCTGAAACTCGTTTTGAAAAATTGGATAGTATTTATACATCTAAAAAGAAAGTCAACGACCCGGCTGGACTATATTTCAAAATTCAAACTAACGAAATATCAAAAAATATTTTTATTGATGCAAATACGCCAAACGAATTTGTTCAAATTATCGACCTCTTGAAAAGTCTTATTAAAACAGAAAATAGAACAAAAATTTCATATCATAATTTTGGCGACTACAGATTTGTTCCGCCTGCGCCACCAATTATCGATAGCAACAGCCGCTAACCGCCGCTAATCGCGATCGCTGGTTTTAGGTGAAATCACCTGCTTTTTTCAATGCCACAAAATTTAGATTTTTTCTACTTTTTAAAGGTAGAAAAAATCTAAATTTTGTTACCTTTCGTTTCGGCAGAGAGTACAATCTCTGATTGCCGCGACCGCGGTTAGCGGCCTCACGTTGTGTGCAATTTTCGAAAAACTATGTATAAAAAATTAACGTATAGCGGAAAGGAATGCAATAACTATTTGTATTTCGCTTTTGATGCCGAACATTTCGACACGGAAGAAATTACCAAGAAACTAAATATTCAACCAACTTCAGTCTCTATAAATAAAATTCCTACTCCGAAATCTACGTCATGGAAATATAAAATTGAAGCAGGAAATGAGATTGATTTAAAAAAATATCTAATTCAATTGATTGATATATTTGAACCAAAGGCAGAGATCATTAAGGACTTAAAAATCAAACTGAACTTAGCAACAAGAATACAATTTGTGATTGATATTGATATTAATCCTGATTCATCTGTACCTTACTTTGGATTAAATACTAGAGTAATTAATTTCTTGGCTGCAACTCAAAGCGAAATTGACTTTGATATTTATAAATCAGACACAATTGGAATATTGAAAAATGAATAAAAGACATCCATTCGCAAACAGATTATGGTGGAGAACAAAGCTGCCTTGGTACTTAATCAATTTGGGAGTTGCTGGTAAAGGAAAAGATTGTGAACTTTTCAATGCGACTCACAAATGGTATAATATTGACGGAATAAATAGTGGTTGTTATTATTGCAAGAAAATAACTCAACAAATTAAATGGTAATAAAAACTGCACACAACCGCCGCTAACCGCCATTGCTGGGATTAAGGTAAAAGGAAGTGCTTTGTTCCAAACTCCTTATATTCACGGCAGAGAAAACTATCTCCGAATGCCGCAACGGCGGTTAGCGGCCTAACGTTGGTCGCCATTTGCAACTTAGTAAAGGTTTTCGCCTAAGGGCGAAGGCTGCGCCCAAAGCCTTCGCAGAAAATTTTGAGTGCGCCTTTGGCGGGAAACATTCGTCCCGCGGATAGTTTTCTTTCCAATTGGAATGTGAGCACAAACGGCCACCAACAGCGCATCTTGATCTATCGCTGGTTTCGGGTAGAACAAACCAACTTTTTCCATAACTTCGTTCGCGTTCGGCAGAGAATACAATCTTCGGAAAGCCGCGACAGCCAAGATGCGCCAAACGTTACTCGCCATTTAAAAACAGCCCAAATTAAAAAAGCAACAATGAAATACACTTTATGGTTATTACTAGCTATGATGATTTCTTGCAAGGATAAAGAAGAAGTTGAAAAACCCGCATCCAAGTTAGAACTTGAAAAAAAAGCTAGCGAAAATGCCGAGTTAGAACTGGAAGACAAAGGTGAAAAAATTGCGCTTATTTCGGCAGCCAAAGATTATCCATTAGATTCAACATATTTGATATTGAAAGATTATTATACAAAAGCTAATGAATTTGACTTTAATAGCGGAAACTATTACGATAGTATTTTTAACCTAATTTCAAAAAATAGAAAAGTTTCAAAAAAGAAAGTTGCTCAAATAATTTTCGCGTTTAAATATGAAGTCCTAACGCGTGAAGAAATTGAACAAGAATTTATCGATAATTATGAACCACCGAAGGATTACGATAATCAACCAGAGCCTGAATAATTAATAAACGGCGAGTAACAGCGGCTCACGGCCATGGCGGGATCTCGGGTAGGATGAAGTGCTTTCCCTTAAGCCACAAAACTATGATTTTTTCTACTTTTTCAAGTTAGAAAAAATCAAAAGTTTTGCTACCTTTCCGTTCGGCAGAGAGAACAATCTCCGAAAGGCCGCCACGATCCGTGAGCCGCGAAGCGTTATTGGCCAGCCGTTGTGAAACCGCATAAAAAAGTTGGCGTCCGATTTTTTTTGACAGTAAAATTTTAGAATTTTACCGTCTGCCAAAAAAATCGGACGCCGGGCAAAA
>SEDO01000041.1 GCA_004211595.1 Pedobacter sp. | reverse complement strand
CGCGAAGCGTTATTGGCCAGCCGTTGTGAAACCGCATAAAAAAGTTGGCGTCCGATTTTTTTTGACAGTAAAATTTTAGAATTTTACCGTCTGCCAAAAAAATCGGACGCCGGGCAAAAATTTTGGGTAGAAGCTTTGTAACGACAACCAACCATTCCAAAATTTTCGCCCAACGAACCGCAGAATTCGGCCGAGCCAATAACAGCCGCTAACCGCCATTGCTGGGTTTAGGGTGAAATCAAACGCTTTTCCCTAAGCCGCAAAACTATGAATTTTTCAAACTTTACAAGTTAGAAAAATTCAAAAGTTTTGCTACCTTTCGTCTTAACGGAGCGTACAATCTCCGAAAGCCAGCAACGATCGGTTAGCGGCCTCACGTTAGCAGAAACCATTTTAAATCCATCATATGAAATTCTCCCAACGAATTGGAAAAACACCCGAAAAGAAAGAAATCCAATTCGAAAAAATGGACCTTGAATTGCGCACCAGACTTTGGAATGTAATATCAACTCAATTTATAGATCTTTTAGAAGATAATGATCGCTATTCCAACACTGCGTTCAAATTGTTCTGTAAAAATGCTTATCATGATTTTTTTAAATATCCTATCGACAAAATTTCTCCGCATAGATCTATCATGACAGAGAGATTCAGAAAATTTTTCTTTGATTTCCAATGGTTTGAAGTTTACGATTTTATGGAATTTATACTTTCGACAGATGAAGAAGAATTTGAAATCGAATTAGAGAATCTTATAGTTGGTTGCAATCAAGTTTTAGAGCAAGAATTTTCGGCATACAGAATAGTAAAATTTCAAGTTGCGCAAATTACTAATGAATTAGAAATTAATCAAGTTGAGGAAGCAATAAAATTAACTAGAGAATACACCTCATATACTGGAGCAAACATACATCTGAGCAGGGCGTTAGAGTTACTATCCGATAAAAGAAATCCTGATTTTAGAAATTCGATCAAAGAGTCGATCTCTGCAATCGAATCTGTCTCCAAGGTTATTTCAGGTAATCAAAAAGATTCTTTGGGAGGAGCACTTGACAAAATTAAGGGAAAATTAAATATTCACGCATCTTTGGAAAGAGGTTTTAAACAATTATATGGATATACAAGTGACAGTGACGGCATTCGTCACGCTCTAATGGATAGCTCAAATTGTAGTTTTGAGGACGCACTTTATATGTTGGTGTCAAGCAGCTCATTTATAAACTATCTTATTGCGAAGTCTGAAAAAGGAGGTATAAATATAAAATAATGGCTTCTGCTAACAGCCGCTAATCGCCATTGCTGCAATAAGTTACGACACCTTTTCATTTCCAAAATTCACAAAACTAAGAATTTTTCTGCTTGAATAAGCTTAAAAAATTCATTAGTTTTGCTACCTTTCCGTTCTGCAGAGAGTACAATCTCCGAAAGACCGCAACGGCGTTTAGCGGCGAAGCGTTGTATGCAAGTTTACTCGAACCGACTGTAAACAAAAGAAAATATCCAAAAATGAAGCTGAAAATAACTTTAATACTTTTGATCTGTTTTTCAAAAATCTATTCCCAAAAAATAGAAAAAGAAATTGGCGAAATAAAAATTACACAAGAAGGTTTTTACTTTGAAGATTATTTGAAATCAAAAAAAAGAAAAGTATCGAAATCAGAATTTTACTTTGATAATTTTGGAAATATTCTTGAAAAAATATCTTACGGAAGACAGCATTATAACAAATTAAATGTGATTGGAGATATTGAACAATATTCATATGAAAATGAAAAGTTAATATCTAAAAAACATTGGATTTCAAGTTGTGAAAATGAAAGTTTTTCAGTCTACAATACAGAACTTATTTATGACGAAAATAACTTATTAATTAAAGAGATTTTTTCAAATCCAATATCACAACCATTTGTCTACAAGTACGAAAAGAACAAAATAGAAATTCATTCAGGAAATTTCTATATTCAAAAAGTATTCGATGAACAAAATAGAATAATTCAATGCAATCAAATTTTTGAGGAAACAAACAAAATAAGATGGCAATATTTATACGAATATCGAGATAATTGTAGAATTGCAAATTTCCAAACTTATTATGGAGATGGAAAAGAAAGCTCAAAAAGAGAGATAGTAGTTTTTGACAAGGAAAACCGAAAAATATCGGAAGAGATTTACAATTATAATAGAACAAAAATAGTTTTCAAATATTCTGAAAATGGAGTAATCAATGAAGTTGCAGAATACGAAAGTTCATTAGAAAAAGAAGATTACAAATTATTGCGGTTAACTAAAATTAAAATAAATAAATCGTCTAAAAAACTAACAAAAGAAATCATTGAAAAAATAAACTCGGAGTTAGATAGCGTATAAAAAACCTGCATACAACAGCCAATGGCCGCCATCGCTGCTTTCGGGTTGTTGAACCAATCATTTTTTTAAGTAATTTTCATTCCGCCGAGAGTACTATCATTTAAGTCCGCGACGAGCGGCCATCGGCGAAACGTTACTCGCCATGCGAAATTTCGTCGCAACTGCGTTGCGCAGGTTTAGGTAAGTTTAAAAACAACTCTTTTTTTAGCCTTTGGCGGAAGATTTTTTTATCCAAAATTAGTTATCCGAGGTTTGAAGAAATTTTTAACGCACGGCCAGTAACAGCGCATCTTGATCTATCGCTGTTTTCGGGTAGAATGGACCAACTTTTTCCATAACTTCGTTCGCTTTCGGCAGAGAGTATAATCTCCGGAAAGCCGCGACAGCCAAGATGCGCCAAACGTTATGTGAGATTCTAAAAAAACTCTTGGCAAATTGCGTATGTTACCATTTTTTGGTAATTTGCATCAAATTTTTAGAGTAATGGGAAAGAACACATCGATATCATTAGGAAATCATTTTGAGGATTTTATTGAGAGCAGCGTAACCAATGGAAGATTTAATAATGCAAGCGAAGTTGTTCGCGCGGGCTTGCGTT
>SEDO01000015.1 GCA_004211595.1 Pedobacter sp. | reverse complement strand
TAATTAGTCATTTTGATTATACCTATTTAGGTTTAAACCGAGCCGAAAAATTAATTAGTCATTTTGATTATACCTATTTAGGTTTAAACCGAGCCGAAAAATTAACTAGTCATTTTGATTATACCTATTTAGGTTTAAACCGAGCCAAAAAAAATAATAAAACCCTACCTTTATACCGTGCGATACTTTTTTCATATAAGCTATTACGGAAGAAATTTTAATGGTTGGCAAAAACATCCAAAAGCTTATTCTGTACAAGCTGTATTAGAAGAAAAAATTAGTCAAGTATTTAAAACTCCCATTGGGATTATAGGATGTGGACGTACAGATGCTCAGGTGCATGCTATCCAGTATTTTTTCCATTGTGATTTGCCTGAAAATTGGGATTTTGATTTAATTTTCAGATTAAATAAATTACTCCCAAGTAGTATTGTTGTCCATGAAATAATACCTGTTCATGCTAAATCACATGCACGGTTTGATGCTGTATTAAGGAGTTATGATTATTTTATTCATTCCCCTAAAGATGCATTTTTATCACAAATTAGCACTCATTACGAATTTAAGGACTTAGATTTTGAAGAAATGGCCAAGGCTTTAGCTTTGTTTGTACGATATGAGGATTTTCGAAATTTCTGCGTTTCTCCAGATAAAAATGAGCATACCCGATGTAAAATAAAAGAAGTTAAATTATTTGTTAATGAAAGAGGTACTCAAATTAGGTTCTATATTGCTGGGAATCGTTTTTTAACTAAAATGATTCGTATCACGATGTGGCGATTATTACAAGTTGGGGAAGGGAAAATGAGCCTTGAAACATTTGAAAAGTATTTCAAAGATTTAGATAATCAACCTTTAATTTCTTTTGCAAAACCCGAGGGTCTTTATTTATCTGGCGTATTTTATAGAGAATTAAAGAGACCTATAGCTTCAGATCTAGCACTTTTTGACCCTAGTTTATGGAAAGAAGTTGTTAGCTATTCTATTTAAATCTTAATGCTTTTATAGGGCTAATCCGCTTCACTAAAATTGCTGGTAAACTCAGTACTATAATTCCTATTCCTAATGTTAAAAGGTTTAAAAACAAAATATCATTCCAATGTATTTCTACTGGCACATGGTCTAGATAGTAATTGCTTTGATCTAATTTGATTAGTTTCGTTTCAATTTGTAAATAGGCTAATCCCAGACCAAGTATATTTCCTAAAATTAATCCTAATCCCACAAGGTATAAAATATTGTAAATGAAAATACGCATAATCTGACTATTTCTAGCACCTAAAGCTTTTAGCAACCCTATCATGTTCGTTTTTTCAAGAATCATGATGAGTAACGCAGTAATCATGTTGATGAGTCCCACTATAAGCATCAATACTATTAAAATTTCAGTATTGACATCTAATAGGTCTAGCCAAGTAAATATTTCAGGATTACTTTCAAGAATAGACCTAGATCGCAAATTTTCATCTAACCCTTTAAAAATATCATTGGACGCTTCTTGAATATGTTTAAAATCATGTAATTTAACTTCAATACCTCCCATATATTCATTTGGCCATTGATTTAATTGTTTTATCATGCTAAGTTCTCCTAACACAAATCCTTGATCTACTTGTTCTATACCTACATTATATATTCCAATTAAAGTAAATTTCCGAGGTTTGGGTGGGTTTTGCACAAATTGAAGAAGAATTCTATCCCCTACTTTTAATTTCATTCTCTTGGCAATATAGTTTGAAACTAAAATAGGGTTTGAAATCGTGTCTTGTGCTTTAATTACACGACCTTCCATTAGATTTTTCTCTATGAATGACCAATTATAATCCCTATCAACTCCTTTAAAAGTTACACCTTCCACTTCATCATTGGCTATCATGATCGCAGGTTTTGTGGCAAATGCTGAAAAGTATGCTATCTGTGGATGGGTTTTTAAAAAATTGAGTGTTTCAGGATTAGGAATAAACGGAGCTTTTTCAAATGACCCATTGAGGTCATATCGGTAAATTTGAACATCTCCCATGAAGCCACGAACTTTCGACTGGATTTCAGACTTAAAGCCTTTGATGATTCCTACAGATAAAATCATGGCCGCCAAACTCAGCATCACACCTATAATAGCAATTTTAACGATCAATTTTGAAAACGTTCGTTCTGTTTTTAAGGCAATTCGCTTGGATATAAAATATTCTAGGTTCAAATTTTAAGATTATACGTAACTTAGCAAAAATGCTGAATCGATTTTATATTATCAGCCTTTTTAGATAAAAATTTATATAAGATGAAGAAAATTAAGTTATTTTTTACTTTAAGTTTAGCTGTAATAGGATTGATGGCTTGTCATCCTAAAGCCAATTCTCAAGGCTTACTAGGAAATGATGCAGCATCTGCGAAATATGAAAAAACGCCTCGGGGATTTAAAACCGGCGCAGAGCAAACAGACCTTTATGTTCCGCTTTTAAAAGGTAAAAGAGTAGCTATTTTAGCGAATCAAACCTCCATTATTGGAAAAGAAACTACGGTTGATTCGTTGCTGAAATTAGGGGTTAATATTGTAAAGATTTTTGGTCCTGAACATGGTTTTAGGGGGCAGGCTAGTGCTGGCATCCATGTTGATGATGAAGTGGATGCAAAAACAGGCATTAAAACAATTTCTTTATACGGAAAACATAATACACCTACACAAGAAGAATTAGCGGATGTAGATGTAGTAATTTTTGATATACAAGATGTTGGGGTTCGTTTTTATACTTATATAAATAGTTTACAACATTTAATGGAGGCTTGTGCTATGTATAATAAGGAAGTCATGATTTTAGACAGGCCTAATCCCAATGGGTTTTATATAGACGGTCCTATATTAGATATGAAATATAAATCAGGGATAGGTCAACAAGCTATTCCTATAGTTCACGGCTTAACCGTTGGGGAATATGCCCACATGCTTAATGGTGAAGGATGGTTAAAGGATAAGTTAAAATGCAAAATTACAGTCATTAAAAATGCTAATTATACGCATGACATGCCCTATACTTTACCAGTTAAACCTTCTCCAAACTTAAATACGCAACAATCCATTTTATTATATCCAAGCACATGTTTATTTGAAGGGATCTATTTAAATCATGGCAGAGGAACTCAATTTCCTTTTACTGTGCTAGGGGCACCATATTTGAAAGGGAAATTTGATTTTAATTATACCCCAACAAGCATTAAAGGGATGGCTGAAACCCCTATATTTATGAATCAAGTATGTTATGGATTGGATTTAAGAAATTACGATACAGAGATTTTCCGAAAAACGAAACAAATTAATTTAAGTTGGTTGATGGAATTATACAAAGCTTCACCTGAAAAAGAAAATTTCTTTAATTCTAAGATGTCTAACCAAATGGGGACTATAGAGAAATTAGTAGGTGTTGCAGATTTCAGACAGCAAATTATATCAGGTAAAACTGAAGCTGAAATAAGAGCAACTTGGGAGCCAGGACTTGCTAAGTACAAAGAAATGCGTAAAAAATACTTATTGTATCCATAATCTCTAGGTTTACATGAATAAATTGAAAATTGTATTTATGGGTACGCCTGACTTTGCAGTGGCTTCCTTGAAAGCATTGTATGAATCAGGTTTTGAGATTGTGGGTGTAGTGACCACTGCAGACAAACCTGCAGGTAGAGGTCAGCAGCTTATGCAAAGTGCAGTTAAACAGTATGCATTATCAGTTGGATTAAATGTTTTACAACCCATAAAATTAAAAGATCCTACTTTTTTAAATAATTTATCTGCTCTTGGGGCAGACCTATTTGTAGTAGTAGCGTTTAGAATGTTACCAGAGGTGGTATGGAATATGCCGCCATTGGGAACAATTAACTTGCATGCTTCACTGCTTCCACAATACCGTGGTGCAGCTCCTATAAATCATGTATTAATAAACGGAGAATTAGAAACAGGTGTAAGTACATTCTTTTTACAACATGAAATTGATACAGGGGATATCATTGAATCCACCAAAATTGCTATTTCTGAATCTGAAACCGCGGGTACCTTGCACGACAAATTAATGTTGCTAGGGGCAAATGTTTTAGTATCTACAGTACGCAATATTGCTTTAGGGAAAGTTCAAAGTACGCCTCAAGTATTTTCTTCGGAATTAAAAATGGCTCCTAAAATTTTTAAAGAGTTTTGTAGAATCAATTGGGATAATCCAGCTAAAAAGATATTACAGCATATTAGGGGATTGAGTCCCTACCCCGCAGCTTTTACTTCGCTAAATAATAAAAATTTAAAAGTATTTAATGCCGAGATAGTACCATTCGAAACGGTATCACCTGTAGGAACATATGTGACCGATGGAAAAAGTTATTTACATTTTGCCTGTGAAGATGCTTTTATTGCTGTATTAGATGTCCAATATGAAGGTAAAAAACGGATGCAAATTGGAGATTTCTTGAGGGGAATGAGGTTATAACTGGTTCAAGTTATCTTAAATAATTATTTAATTTTAGATGTAGATATTTTGCCATTTCATTAAAATAACGTTTTCTACCATAACCCATAACCCACCTAATACCAGAACTGGCATTAGTTATAAATACTTCGTCAGCTTCTTTTAAAATTTCAGGATTTATTTGGGCTTCAGTAATGTGGATATCTTCCATACTGGCTAGCATAATGATTACGTTGCGCATTACTCCCGCTACACAACCCTCTGACAGTGCAGGGGTATAAAGCTGGTCTTGATATTTAATAAAAACATTTGAGCTTGTGCTTTCGCATAAAAACCCATTTTGGTTTAAAAGAAAAGCTTCATCCCAACCTTTTTGCTTTTGGTATACTCCCGCCATAACATTTGGCAAAGCATTTAAAGTTTTATAATTTGATAATACATGGATGGCTTTGGGTATGTCATCATAAACTCCCATAATTAAGCCCTTTTTGTTTAGTTCATATTGAGAGCTTGGCATTTCCAAAGATTCTAAAATATACTCAGCTTTATTTTCCAAGGGGGTAAATAATCCTTCACCAGCCCTAAAAATACTTAGCCGGAAGCGAGCATTTCCAAACCATCTATTTTTTTTTAATAATTCCGTTGTTTTTTGTTTTAGGAAATAAGAATCAAAGTAATTATAGCCATCTAATTTTAATGCTTTCATGGCTGCTTTAATTCGGTCTGCATGTAGATCTGCAAATGCCAATTTCCCATTTAACATGCGCATGGACTCAAACACCCCATCTCCAAACTTAAAACCTCTATTTTGAGCCTTTAATATCGGCTCATTATCGGGTAAAAGTTGATTATTATAATTTAAGTAATTGATTTTCATACTATAATTGAGATGAAATGTAAGTTCTCCATTTTTCTAAAACTTCGGCAAAATCTTTTGGTAGAGGAGCTTCAAACTCCATATATTTTTGGGTCCGAGGGTGAATAAATCCTAAGGTTTGGGCATGTAAAGCTTGACGAGGCATTATATTGAAACAATTTTGAACAAACTGTTTATATTTAGAAAAGCTTGTACCTTTTATTATTTTATCACCTCCATAGGGTGCATCACTAAATAAAGGATGTCCGATATGTTGCATGTGTGCTCGAATTTGATGGGTTCTTCCAGTTTCTAACTTACAAGTAATTAAAGTTACATAGCCTAATTTCTCTTGAATATAATAATTTGTTGCAGACCATTTCCCTTTTTCCGGATCATCATAGATATCCATGATTTTACGATCTTTCAAACTTCTTCCAATATAACCTTCAATACGCCCATCTTGTTCAATATTTCCCCAAGCTAAAGCTAAATACTTTCGATTTATAGTGTGATCAAAAAACTGTTTAGCCAATTTAGTCATGGTTATTTCATTCTTAGAAATTAATAATAGCCCAGAGGTATCTTTGTCAATTCGATGTACTAATCCGGGTCTACCTTCATTACCAGGAAGATTAGGCATATTTTCAAAATGAAATGCTAAAGCATTCACTAAAGTACCGGTGTAATTGTTATAACCAGGATGAACAACCATTCCAGCTGGCTTATTGACTACTAATAAATCTCCATCTTCATAAACAATATCCAAGGGTATATCTTCAGGATAAACCTCCGTGTCTCTCGGTGGGTGTGCAAAAACTACAGAAATTTCATCCAGAGGTTTAACCTTGTAAGAAGCTTTTACCTCTTTCTTATTAACTAGAACATTTCCGGCTTCAATGGCATTTTGAATTTTGTTTCTAGAAGCATTGGTAACTCTATGCATCAAGAACTTGTCGATTCTTAATAACGACTGTCCTTTATCAACGACAATATTAAGATGTTCATATAAATCTTGTTCATCTTCATTATTTTCTAACAAGTCTGTTTGCATTTATTAAGGGTTAAATTTTTATTGTTTTACTTTATGCTAATTGAAGTATATGCCTTCTATGGCTTTCCGAGAGCATGTGAGGTTTATTTAGGTTACAAAAATAGAATTTAGTACGTGAAACGAAGGATTTTAATTTTTTTTGGCCTATAAATTGTTAGAAGTGCATGAGCAAGATACCAGATTATGAAAAATTTATCCGAGAACTTAAAAATTGTAATTAATTTTTTTCCATATTTAATCAGAAAGATATATTTTAGAAACTAATTCCTAAGTTCTAAAATATGATTAAAAAACTATTATTAAGCGTCTTTGCTTTAGGTTTTTTATTTAATGCTGTTACAGTTAATGCCCAATCTGAAATTGAAGATATTTTTCAAGCGGGGCCCAGTGACTCTGAAAAATTATTAAAAGCCTATTTAAATCCAATGTTCAAGGGTTTAGGTATAGGCTTAAATAGTTCATGGCACCATAGTGCAAATACCAAAAAACCTTTTCGCTTTGACTTTAGATTTTCAGCTATTATGGCTATGGTTCCAAACCAAGATAAAGCCTTTAATATAAACAATTTAGGTCTTAAAAACATAAGACCTAGCAATCCTTTACAAACTATATCTCCTACCGTTTTTGGATCCAAAGAAGATGGAGCGGAATTAGAATTATTTCATCCAGACTATCCAGATCCAAGTCCATATAGATTTAATCTTCCACAAGGAACAGGCTTAAATTATGTACCGGTTCCGCAAGTACAATTTACAATGGGCGTATTAAATCATCTAGATATATCTTTACGATATGTTCCTGAAGTAAAATATGACGATGCTAATTTTACGTTATTAGGCATTGGAGGAAAGCTCGAATTAAGCCCTCTTTTTTTTAATAAGAACTTAGATAGAAATCCGCTTGATTTGGCAGTCGCTTTTGGCTATTCCACAATGAAATTTCATCTCCCATTGGATTTAGCTGATCAACCTACTAAAGATCAGGAAATCATTAGTAAATTTCATGGATACAATACAGAGTTAATTGTATCTAAACGGATGGGCTTTTTTGCTCCTTTTGCATCACTCAGTTATCAACGAGCTTTTTCATATTTAGATGCCAATGGAACCTATGAATACCAAATACCAGCTACTTCTCCTACTTCTGAAACGTCTAGAACCTATGTGAACCCAATTTCTTTTAGACAAAAAGATGTACAAGGTTTATTTCCCACAGTAGGATTTCAAATGTATTTAGGCCCTTTAAAAGTATTTGCTGCATATAGCTTCGCAAGCTATCACTATGCTAATGCAGGAATTGCAATTGGCACAAAAAATTAGAATGGATTTCTATAGCCCGCTAACTCCATTAAAATATAAAGATTTTCCTACTATTTGGGTAAAAAGAGATGATCTAATTGATCCTTTTA
The DNA here is from genome assembly GCA_004211595.1 of Pedobacter sp. Taxonomy (GTDB): domain Bacteria; phylum Bacteroidota; class Bacteroidia; order Sphingobacteriales; family Sphingobacteriaceae; genus Pedobacter. Next base: position 47,090 of record SEDO01000015.1, on the reverse strand, counting down.
TATCCGGTAATAAATGGAGAAAGTTAAAATATCTGATAGATGATGCTAGGAGATTACAAAAATCTCATTTAGTTACTTTCGGAGGGGCTTATTCAAATCACTTATTAGCAAGTGCTGCCGCAGCTGCAAGATTTGGATTTAAAATTACAGGTTTTGTAAGAGGGGAGCAAGTGGAGAATGATTCAATCTTCCTAAGTCGTCTTTTTGGTATGCAACACATATTTGTTTCAAGAGAAGACTATAAAAATAAGTTAGCGCTTTATAATAAGTATTTTCAAAATTCGGAGGATACCTATTTTATTGATGAAGGTGGAGCGGGAACGCTAGCAGTTAAGGGCTGTTCCGAAATTTTAGCTGAACTACCACACCCATTTGATCATATATTTTGCGCTGCTGGGACGGGTACAACAGCAGCTGGCTTGTTAAACTATATTCATTCGCATGCTTGGTCAAGTAAATTACATGTGGTTCCTGTATTAAAAGATCAAGGGAGTACAAGGCTTTCAATTTCGGAATATGTAAAGGATACTAGTAAATTAGTAATGGAAGTAGATTATCATTTTGGAGGATATGCCAAAGTAACTGACGATTTAATTCAATTTATTCAAGATTTTACCAGTTCAACAGGCTTATTATTAGATCACGTATATACGGCTAAGGTCTTTTACGCTATTTACGACAAATTTAAAAGAGGTGTCCTATCTACTGAATCCAACGTTCTGGCTATTCACACGGGGGGTATAATGGGTTTGTTAGGAGCTAAATCGAATTTCCCTTTAAACCTAAAAAAGCAGTCGTAGAAACTTTCCAAGGAAGGTAATTAAGTCCACCACAAACAGCTCTTACTTGCGACTCAATTTCTGCGGGCACATCATTTACAATTTGCCATCTAACTGTATACTTACTATTGTAAGATATATAAATTACAATATCTGCATTGAGAGGCTCGATATGATTTAAAAAACTTAAATGTTCATTTTCCAAAGTTTCAGCAATATTTTTGAGCCGAGTAGACATAACCTTTTGCAAAGGCTGCGAAGGTTGAATTTCATATTCAAAAATTGGAACTACTGTAACGATCATAATGCATACTAAAAATATTAGCAAATATAGTTTTAAAAATTAATTTTAACTTCTAATTATGTCAAAAAAAATTCATAAAAAGCTAAGAAATTCATTCCCAAATGAATATATTTAGATTTTTCCACTATCTAAAAAAATTAGCCATGAAAAAATTAGCATCTATTTTCTTATTATTCTTATTCGGAATATGGAATTCTGTTTGGGCTCAATATTATAAATTGGACAGCCTTATCCAAGTGGCTATGGAAGATACACAAACTGTGGGCTTATCCTTAGCTGTTATAAAGAATAATCAATTACATTATATAAAAACCTATGGTTATAAGAATTTAGAAACTAAGGAGAAACTAGATCCAGAAGATATGTTTAGAATTGCATCCATTTCTAAATCTTTTACCGCAACTGCAATAATGCAATTTGTAGATACTAAAAAAATAAATCTATCAGATGACATCAGTGATTTAATGGGATTTCGTATTCGTAATCCCAAATATCCAGAACAGGTAATAACACTTAAAATGTTGCTCTCGCATACATCTAGTATAAATGATAAAGAAGGTTATTTTACGCTCGAAGCAATACACCCCAACTATAACCCTAATTGGGCTAATGCTTATAATGATTATGCACCTGGTTCAACCTATCAATACTGTAATCTTAACTTTAATATCTTAGGTACATTATTGGAAAAATTATCAGGAGAAAGATTTGACAATTATATACCCCAACAAATTTTAAAACCTTTAGGTATAAGCGGAGGATATAGAGTTGATGCCCTAGATCCCACTAAATTAGTTACCTTATACGAGTACAATTCATCTACAAAGTCCTACAAACCCGCAGAGGCTGCCTATGCAAAACGTGCTGAAGAAATAAAAAATTATAAATTAGGATGGTCTACACCTATTTTTTCTCCTACAGGAGGTATGAAAATAACTGCAAAGGATTTGGCCTTATATATGAAAATGCATATGAATTATGGAAAATCAAATGGAATCCGAATAATTTCAAAAAAATCTTCAAAACTTATGCAAACCCCAGTAAGTTTACCAGATTACTATGGTTTAGCTTTACAAGAAACTAGAAAATTAATCCCAGGTATAACACTTGTGGGTCACACAGGTTCAGCATATGGGCTTTTCAGCACTATGTTTTTCAACCCTAAAAAAGGATATGGAATTGTACTCATTACGAATGGAACAAATGGTGGATATGATCAAGGCTATAATAAAATATTAAAGCAAGGGTTTGAATTAGTCTATCAGGAAATTCTCAAATAATGCTTTATTTTCTTAAATTTGAAATTGCTTAAACCTTTAATCTATGTATAAACTAAGTGTAACTCCTACGGAGGTAAATTCTACTTTAAACGAATATATTTTAGCAGATGGTTATGATTTAACCTATGATATGGAGAAGAGTTCCGGTGCTTTTATTTATGACTCTAAATATAATCGAAATCTTTTAGACTTTTTTACTTGTTTCGCATCAGTTCCATTAGGATATAATCATCCAAAAATGATAAATGATGAAGAATTTAAAAAGAATTTGCTTTTAGCAGCCTTAGCAAACCCATCCAATTCGGATGTATATACCCAGCAATATGCGGAGTTTGTGAAAACTTTTGCAAGAGTTGGGATCCCCTCCTATTTACCACATGCTTTTTTTATAGCCGGGGGTGCTTTGGCAGTTGAAAATGCTATAAAAGTAGCCATGGATTGGAAAGTTCAAAAGAATTTTGCCAAAGGAATTGCAACAGAAAAAGGGTTTAAAGTTATTCATTTTGAGAAAGCCTTTCATGGACGTTCTGGATATACCTTAAGCTTAACTAATACATTGCCTGATAAAACAAAGTGGTTTGCTAAGTTTGATTGGCCAAGAATTAGTACGCCAAAAATGAAATTTCCGTTAGAAGGTGAAAACTTAGCATCACTTGAAGCAGCAGAAGCCGCTTCAATTGCACAAATAAAACAAGCTTTTTTAAATAATCCAGATGAAATTTGTGCTATAATAATTGAACCTATACAATCTGAAGGTGGAGATAATCATTTTAGAGAAGAATTTTTAATTCAGTTAAAAGAACTCGCTGATTCAAATGAAGCTTTTTTAATTTATGATGAAGTTCAAACCGGTGTAGGGTTAACAGGCAAATTCTGGTGTCATCAGCATTTTAGTGAGAAGGCTCGACCAGATATTATTGCGTTTGGAAAAAAAATGCAAATCTGTGGAATATTGGTTGGGAATAAAGTGGACGAGGTGGAAGGTAATGTATTTAAAGTGCCTAGTCGAATTAACTCAACTTGGGGTGGAAATTTGGTGGACATGGTTAGAGCCACCAAGATTTTGCAAATTATAGAAGAAGATGATTTATGTAATCATGCTACACATATGGGAAATTATCTCCAAGAACAGCTTTTTAAATTAGCCTCCAAATATCCTATAATGAGTAACGTTAGAGGAAAAGGACTATTAGTTGCTTTTGATTTTCCAAATGGTGAAGTCCGAAATAACTTTATTAAACAGGGATTAGAACACAATGTGATGTTTTTGGGGTGTGGTGCTCAAACCATTCGATTTAGACCAGCATTATGCATTGAAAAAATACATATTGACCAGGGCATGGAAGTGATTGACAAAATCTTACAACAACATGTTTAAAAGAAAAAGTACATGGACATTACTTTTTCTTGCTGCGGCAATTGTCACATGGTTAGCGTGGGATCTGATAAAAACAGGAAACCCTCAAAATTTACCGGGTGGTTTTAAAGAAGTGGCTACCTATAGGAATCAAAATAATACAGGCCCGGTTCAACTTGTTTATATTGTAACAGTTGCCGACACTTTAAATGCCCAATATGAAAATTATGGTAATATGATGCCACATATTAAATATGGTTTAACTAAAGTGTATTTTTTTCCTGAAAACAAACCTTATCCTACACAATTAGGCCCAGGACAAAAAAACTTTAATGAGCGTTTTAATGCCGATTGTATTGCCCTTTTTGAAAAGTTTGCTATGGGTAATAAAGCGCTTACAAAACGTCCATTTAAGTAATAGATTCTTTAAATGTTAGAGTAATTCAAATAGATTATGGGTACCCAATAATTTTCGAGACGTAAAGCCTTCGCCATATTGGGTGCCTATTATTTTTCCAAATTCACGGGCTCTTCCCACAGTACTATCTAAAAATCCCGGTTGTGAAATATATGTCTCAGGCTCAGTATTATCCCCAGAGTCAAATTGTGTAGCGAATGCTCGTATGCTTTGCATTTTTCGATCCATAAAGTCCGAAATATCAACAATAATGTCTGGTTCAATATAACGATCTTGTATATATTGTAAGACTAATCGAGGTCTCCAAGCATCTTGATTTTCTCCCTCCCATTGAGTTTCAATTTTTCTTAAACCTGAAAGAAAAATAGCATCATTAGCTAGATCTCCTGCTCGACCATGGTCTGGGTGCCTATCGTGAAGGGCATTCGTTAATATTATTTCGGGTTGAAATTTTCTAATCTGCTGAATTAAGACGAGTTGATGACTTTCGTCATTTTTAAAGAATCCATCTCTAAAACCTAAATTTGCTCTATAATCTAACCCTAATATCTTCGTAGATTTTTCACTTTCGGCTGCTCTGGTTTGAGCTGTTCCCCGCGTTCCTAATTCCCCTTTAGTAAAATCAATAATGCCCACTTTTTTACCAAGTGCAATATGTTTCATAATGGTCCCTGAACAACCTAATTCTGCGTCATCAGGGTGCACAGCAAATACTAGTAAATCTAATTTCATATGTTATTAAGGGCTAGGAGCTTTTTAACTTTCTTTCTAATTCTGGATGAATCTGGCTTGGTGAAGGTATAAAAATAATCTACTACTTCTCCCTGCCTATTTATCAAATATTTATGGAAATTCCAACGTGGAATACTGTTGAATGCCCCATTTAATGACTTCTCGGATAAAAATTTAAATAATGGATGGGCAGCTGCTCCCCTGACCAAAATCTTTTCATGCAAGGGAAAATTAACCCCATAGTTTAGCTGACAAAAGGATTCAATTCCGGCATTATCCAAGGGTTCTTGATTTCCAAAGTCATTAGATGGAAAACCCAATATGACAAAGCCTTGATCTTTAAATTCCTGATAAAGTTTTTCTAATTCCGTTAGTTGTGGCGTGAAACCACATCCTGAGGCAATATTCACAATTAAGACAACCTGCCCTTTGTATTTAGAAAGATCATAAGTCTTTCCATTCAAGGTACTAACTTGGATGGGGTAAATATTAGGTTTCAAATTGATTTTATTTTAAGCGTGAAATATTTATTTAATAATATCCTGCACTCACAATAATAGACTCAATATCTCTTTCTTCGCGGGGATTATAAGTAGTTTTTAAATTATGTCCTACTACCCTTGCTACTAATTGATAACTAAATGCAGCAAACTTCCCTTTGGTTTCTCTAACTATATCATAGGTACTTTGATTCAACTCACGATCAATCAGTTTGGTGAGTATCTTGCCTTGAGTAATAGTCAATTCTTTTATTTCTGTATTAAATAATTTTTTAATCTCATCATCACACTGCTTTACTAATTTCTTTTGAACTTTTTTATCTGTAGTTAGGGCTAAATCTTGCTCTAATTTTGCATATCTATTTTTGGCATATTTTGCATAGGGCAATACTTTAAGCACATTATAACGTAATCTATTGAAAGCGGCTAATTCTTCGGCACTACGGAATGTGCGTTTGCCATATATCACAACCTCTTTCAAGCCTATCCAAGGAATCATATACCCATTTTCATTGGTAGCAGAAACGATGATGGTATCATTTTTTCCAGTTTCAGGCCATATAACTCCATTAATCAATTTCTGAGCGGATGCCGAAAAAGAGCCAATCATGACAATAAACAGAATAATAAATCTAGAAAATTTCATAAATTTATGCCTACAAATTTTAAACGAAATTAACACATTCCTTGGTAATATGTTCTAATTTAACCATATTTCGTTTTAATAACTAATTTTTTACTTTTTTATTACGTATGAAAAGCACTTTAGTGATTGATTTAGAAGCGGAAAAGCAAGAGATTTTAAAGCGTTATCGAGCTCTGTTAAGGGCATGTAAATCAACATTGCAAAAGGGCGATAAAAAAGAAATCAGAAAAGCTTTCGATATGGCCTTAGAAAGCCATAAAGATATGCGGCGAAAGTCAGGGGAACCCTATATATACCATCCTATCGCCGTCGCACAAATTGCTGCTGAAGAAATAGGTTTGGGGACCACGAGTATTGTTTGTGCCTTACTTCATGATGTTGTAGAGGATACAGATATAAGTTTGGAAGATATCGAACGTGAGTTTGGCAAGAAGACAGCTAGAATAATTGATGGCTTAACCAAAATTTCAGGAGTATTTGATTACAATAGTTCCTTACAGGCGGAAAACTTCAGGAAGATGCTCTTAACATTAGCTGATGATGTTAGAGTGATATTAATCAAGCTTGCTGATAGGTTGCATAATATGCGTACAATGGATTTTATGCCGCGGCAAAAGCAATTAAAAATTGCCTCGGAAACCATTTATTTGTATGCCCCTTTAGCTCATCGATTAGGTTTATATGCGATTAAATCTGAATTAGAAGATTTATCCATGAAATATTTAGAACCTGATACCTACAAATATATTGCAGTTCAATTAAATGAAAAAAAAGCAGAGAGAAATGCTTTTATAAAAACATTTATTGAACCAATCAATGAAATTTTACATGAACAGGGCTTAAATGCAAGTGTTTATGGAAGACCAAAATCCATTCATTCTATTTGGAATAAAATGAAAAAGAAAAATATACCATTTGAAGAGGTGTATGATCTTTTTGCTATTCGAATTATATTAGACAGTACTCCTGAAAGGGAAAAAGCCGAATGCTGGAAAGCCTATTCGATTGTAACTGATTTATACAGACCTAATCCTGACCGACTACGTGATTGGGTATCCTCTCCAAAAGGAAATGGTTACGAATCGTTACATACGACCGTTATGGGACCAAAAGGGCAATGGGTTGAGGTACAAATTCGAACACAACGCATGAATGAGATTGCTGAAAAAGGATTTGCTGCACATTGGAAGTATAAAGAATCTAGTAATGATAATGGATTAGACCAATGGATACAAAAAGTTCGAGAAATGCTTAGTAATCCTGAGGCTAATGCATTGGACTTTTTAGATGATTTTAAAATGAACTTATTTTCGGATGAGATTTTCATTTTTACACCTAAGGGCGCTTTATTGCAATTACCTATGGGTGCAACAGCTCTAGACTTTGCTTTTGAAATTCATACTGATATTGGGGCAACGTGTATTGGGGCAAAAGTAAACCATAAACTTGTACCTCTTTCTTATAAATTACAAAATGGAGATCAAGTTGAAATAATTACCTCCAGTAAGCAAGTCCCGAAAGAAGATTGGCTAAATATTGTGATGACTGCTAAAGCAAAATCCAAAATTAAGTCATCACTTAAGGAAGAAAAAAGGCGTATTGCAGAAAATGGCAAAGAGATTTTGGAACGGAAATTAAAATCTTTAAAAATAACTTATAACACAGATAATCTAAATAAAATAGCTTATTTCTTTAAACTGCCTTCCACACAAGAATTATTTGTATCTGTAGCAAATGGAAAAATAGAATTAAAAGATCTTAAAGATTACCTACAAAGTGAAAAAGAAATTGAAAGCCGTCATACAGACCCTAAGCTAACAGAAAACCAACAAATTGAAAATGTCTTAACAAAAGTAAAGAGTTCAGAAAGCGACATTCTTTTGATTGGTGAAGACATGCAAAAAATCGATTATAATTTAGCTGCTTGTTGTAATCCTATTCCTGGGGATGATGTTTTTGGATTTGTTACTGTTAATGAAGGAATTAAAATACACCGCACTAATTGTCCAAATGCAGCCCAACTTATGTCTAATTATGGATATAGGATCGTAAAAGCAAAATGGAATAGACAAAAAGAACTCACTTTCTTAACCGGCTTACATATAGTAGGAATAGATGATGTAGGCTTGATAAACAATATTACTAAAGTTATTTCGAATGATTTTAAAGTAAATATGCGTTCCATAACAGTAGATACAAATGATGGAATATTTGAGGGCTCAATTAAAATTTTTGTTAATGACAAGGAGCATTTAGATCAGCTTATTCAAAATTTATTAGAAGTTAAAGGAGTAACTGGTGTAAGTAGATTTGACGCATAAATCGGCTTAACTTTATTTTTTTTTGTACCTTTGAGTATTAATATTATGTCCGGACAAAACACCAACGAATTAGTTAGAAAAATCTTCGAAGCATACCTCGAAAATAAAAATCTAAGAAAGACTCCAGAGCGCTTTGCAATCCTAGAAGAAATTTACTCTAGGAATGATCACTTTGATGTAGAGACACTTTATATCCATATGAAAAATCAAAAGTATAGAGTAAGCCGGGCAACCGTTTATAATACTTTGGAATTATTAGTTTCATGTGATTTAGTGACTAAGCATCAGTTTGGTAAAAACATGGCTCAGTTTGAAAAATCGTATGGTTACCATCAACATGACCATGTTATTTGCATTGATTGTGGCAAAGTAGTTGAGTTTTGTGACCCACGTATTCACCAAATTCAAAGTATGGTTGGCGATTTATTAAAATTTGATATAAAACATCACTCTTTAAATTTATATGGTGTTTGTTTCGATTGTAGTGCTGCGGCAGCTATAAAAGCCGCATCTTTAAAAACCCAAGACTAAGTTTAAAATAAAAAATAACACCAAAAGAAAAATGACGCAAGTTGATGTATTGCTAGGCCTACAATGGGGCGACGAAGGAAAAGGTAAAATTGTAGATGTTTTAAGTCCAAATTACGATTTAATTGCTAGATTCCAAGGCGGACCTAATGCTGGCCATACCCTTGAATTTGATGGTAAAAAATTTGTATTGAATACTATTCCTTCTGGGATTTTTAATGATCATAGTTTGAATTTAATTGGAAATGGCGTTGTAATCGATCCAATTATTTTAAAGCGTGAATTAGATAATTTAAAATTAGCAGGACATGATCCAGTGGGATTAGGAAAATTAGTAATTGCTAGAAAAGCTCATTTAATTTTACCTACCCATCAATTATTAGATGCTGCCAATGAACAAAAAATGGGTGCTGGTAAAATAGGTTCCACCTTAAAGGGAATCGGTCCAACATATATGGATAAAACTGGCAGAAATGGATTAAGAGTGGGTGATACAACAATGCCTGATTTTAAAGAAAAATATAATAAGCTTGTTGAGAAACATAAAGAAATTTTATCACATTACGATTTCGAATATGATTTAACTGAAAAGGAATCTGCTTTCTTTGAGGCAATTGAATTTTTAAAATCTATTCCACATGTAGATTCTGAACATTTGGTAAATAATTATTTAAAAGAAGATAAAAAAGTTTTAGCAGAAGGAGCTCAAGGAACCTTATTAGATGTAGACTTTGGTTCTTATCCTTTTGTGACTTCTTCCAACACCACTACAGCTGGCGCATGTACTGGCTTAGGAATCGCTCCTAATAAAGTTGGAAGTGTATATGGTATATTTAAAGCTTATTGTACACGTGTAGGAGGAGGTCCTTTCCCTACTGAGCTAGACAATGAAGTGGGAGAAACTTTAAGAAAGGTGGGAAGAGAATTTGGAGCGACAACTGGAAGAGCGAGACGGTGTGGTTGGATTGACTTACCTGCCTTAAAATATGCAATCATGTTAAATGGGGTTACCTCATTAATTATGATGAAAGCAGATGTATTAGATGGCTTTGATAGCATTTATGCTTGTACTCACTATGAATATGCAGGCGAAACTATTGATTATATGCCTTTCGACATCCAAACTATTAAACCCACACCTATTTTAAAGGAAATTAAAGGTTGGAAATCGGATTTAACTAAAATTACTTCTACATCCGATATTCCCGCTGAATTAGCTGATTATTTAGCTTTTTTAGAAGCTGAATTAGAAGTTCCTATTGAGTTCTTGTCAGTAGGTCCGGATAGAAACCAAACATTAAAACTTAAGTAATCAGTATATTACGGCAAAGCCCTAATGTTCCCATTAGGGCTTTTTCTATATATCTATATTTACATTATTTGTCATGAATAGAGAAAGCAGCTCTTTTTCTTTAATGCGCGTTTTGAACTGGCTTAACTCATTTAGTCATGGAGTTTGTTTAGATTCTAACGGTTATAAGGATAAGTATTCTCGTTATGATTTTCTAATCGCTGCAGGAGTTGAAAGTTGTATTAACTCAAACTCGGATTCATTAGCAAAACTTAAAAATTTTCACGATAAAAATCCAACATGGATGTTTGGCTTTATTTCCTATAATTTAAAAAACGAATTAGAGGAATTAACCTCCAACCATCCAGAAAAACTTAATTTCCCACATCTATATTTCTTTGTACCTAAATATATCTTGGGACTTAAGGATGGTGAGTTGGAACTTATTAAAGGTCCAAAGTCAATTTTAAGTGACATCTCCAAATACCCTATTGCAAATGAATTAACTTATAATAAACTAGAATTGTGCACTAGACTCTCAAAAGATAATTACTTCAAACAAATCGAGAGCCTTAAACAACACATTAAAAGGGGAGACATTTATGAAATTACCTTTGCTCAAGAATTTTATGCAGAAAATGCCAAAATAGATCCTTTAGCTACCTTTGTAAAACTTAAAAACTCATCTCCAGCCCCATTTTCTAGTTTTTTTAAAATGGATGATCGATATATTCTATCAGCAAGCCCTGAAAGATATTTAGCAAAATTTGGAAAAAAAATTATTTCTCAACCAATAAAAGGTACCGCAAAACGAGGAAAAAATCCTGAAGAGGATAATACTATTAAATTAGCACTCAGAAATAATCCAAAGGAACTTGCTGAAAATGTGATGATAGTGGATTTAGTTAGAAATGATTTAACTCGATGTGCAAAACCTGGTACCGTTAAAGTAGATGAACTATTTGGTTTATATACATTCCCACATGTTCATCAATTAATCTCCACAATTAGTTGTGAATTAGCCGAACATACACATTTTTTAGATGCCATTAAAGTGAGTTTCCCCATGGGATCAATGACAGGGGCACCCAAAATAAAAGCTATGAAGCTTATAGAGAATTTTGAAATGAGTGCTCGTGGGGCATTTTCCGGCTCCATAGGCTATATAGATCCGAATGAGGATTTTGACTTTAATGTATTAATCAGAAGTATCTTTTACAATGAAAATGGATCATATATATCTATTCAAACAGGAGGAGCAATTACGGATTTATCAAATCCGGATACGGAATACGAAGAAACCTTAATTAAGGCTGAAGCATTACTCAAAATATTAACTTAACAAAGTTAAAATTAAGTGCTATATCCCAAATTAAGGCATCGATAAGTTAAGGGAAAGGTTCTTATTTATTATAATATTTTAAAGCCTCTGGTAAAGCTTTATTAATTTGGGCAATTCTATCATTATCAGTAGGGTGAGTACTTAAAAATACGGGAGGTTTTTGTGAATTTGAACTCGCTTGGGCCATTCTTTGCCAAAAGTTAACTGCAGCACGAGGATCATAACCAGCCATGGCCATAAAAGATAATCCCATTTTATCAGCTTCCAATTCTTGTTTTCTAGAATTCGGTAAAATAAAAGCGCCTTGAGCACCTAAACCGTAAATTTCATTGATTACACTTTGTGTTTGTTCAGACCTTCCACTAGTTAATACGCCAACTGCTGCTCCTCCTAATTGAGCCTTAACCATATCCGATGCTCTTTCCGCAGAATGTTGGGCAATAGCGTGAGCTACTTCATGTCCCATTACAGTAGCTAATCCTAAATCATCTTTAGTAATTGGTAAAATACCTGTGTAAACGGCTACTTTACCTCCTGGCATACACCAAGCATTTATCTCAGGGCTTTCAATTAAATTAAATTCCCATTTAAATCCTTTGATTTGTTCTTCAAATCCATTGGCCACCATATACTTAGTTACAGCATTTTGTATATTTGCACCAATTCGTTTCACTCTTTGAGCCTCTGAATTAGAAGCAGACACCACTTTAACTTGAGGGTCTTTTAATAAATTATTATAGGCAATAGCAGCTTGTTGTTCTAACTCAGCTGCAGAAACCCCAAAAGTAGTGACTTTTCGACCAGTTAGGGGCACTATTGAGGATGTACATCCTGACACTGTAATAATCGCAGCCATTACCCCTGCAAAATATAATTTTCTAATACTCATAATTTTTTTTAATTGGGTGATTTTAGGAGGAACAAATCAAATTTGAATCAGTTTGATTTTTTTTTAAATAAGTACACTTTAGATTCCTTTCCTTTTAGCAGTCGTTCAAGGTTTTTTTGATGCGTTACTAAGATTAATAAACATACCGCTATACCATACAGGACTTCCGATTTTACAGATGATGGAAAAATAAATACAGTTACAATAGGAAAGGTAAATCCTGCGCATATTGAACTTAACGATACATAATTTGTAGAAATAAGGACAACTAAAAAAACAAGTACACAGCAAATAGCTGCACTCGGGTTTAAGGCTAAAACCATACCACATAAAGTCGCTACGCCTTTGCCACCTCTAAAGCCTGCAAAAATTGGAAATAAATGGCCCATTACCGCAATTACCCCTAGAGCTAATTCATAATTGACAAATTGAGGCGTGTTTATTTGACCGGTAACAGAAAAACCAATGAGATATGCTAATTTGGTTGCTGTATAACCCTTTAAAATATCGATAATCATTACGGTTATTCCAGCCTTTTTTCCTAGAACTCTAAAAGTATTAGTAGCACCCGCATTCCCAGAGCCATATTCTCTTACATCTACCCCATAAAAAGCTTGGCCTATCCAAACTGCGGTAGGGATTGAACCTAATAAATATGCTGAAATAAGAGCGGCAATTGAATAGATCGAAATCATAAGTTTGTAAAATTACTAAATTCTAATTGTTGCACTGACTTTATTTCAAAAAGCCTTTAAACTTAAATCTAGACTCTTTACAGAATGTGTAAGGGCACCCATGGATATATAATCAACTCCAGTAGAAGCATAATCTAAAATATTATCTTTTGTAATTCCGCCGGAGGCTTCGGTGATGTACTGCTTATTTATCCTTGTTAAAGCATGTTTTATTTCAGAAGGGCTAAAATTATCTAACATAATTCTTTGAACATTACCACATAAGAGAACTTCTTCTAATTCATTCATATCTCTAACTTCGATTTCTATTTGTAGTTGCTTCTTTTGAGATTTTAAGTAATCGTTTGCTGCATTTATAGCAGCTGCTATTCCTCCAGCATAATCTACATGATTGTCTTTAATTAAAATCATATCATATAAACCCATTCTATGATTTGTACCTCCGCCAATTTTTACAGCCCATTTTTCTAACATTCTCAATCCAGGAGTTGTTTTTCGTGTATCTAAAACCTGGGTATGATATGGTTTCAGTAGCTCCACAATGGAATTTGTGGTTGTTGCAATCCCACTCATGCGTTGCATGCAGTTAAGTACTAATCTTTCCGCTAACAAAATAGATTGAACAGGTCCATGTACATGAAAAACGATTTCAGTTTTTTTTACTGCATCCCCATCTTGCTTGAAAATTTCTAGGTTTAATTGAGGATCAATTTCATTAAATATAATTTTAGCTAAATCAATTCCAGCTATTATACCGTCCTCTTTAACGATTAATTTTGCACTACCAATTGCATTTTTGGGTATTGTTGATAATGAAGTATGATCCCCATCGCCAATATCTTCAGCAATGGCATTTTTAACAAAATAAGCAATATTCTCTATATCCAAAACGTGTCGATTTAGAGTCAAAAATAAGAATTTTATTAGAATCTAAGAACATCAATCGCGCTGTATACGCAATTCACTGATTAAAAATACATTAGAACCTCTCTGTTTGGAATAGGTAATGGAAACTCTATAAACACCGGTTTTACTTTGCAAGGAAAAAACGCCATGTTTATAATTGGGGTTAGTTAATAATTTATGAATTAATGTGGTCTTCAGAGGAGGATTTTTAGTAAAAAAATCTTTTAATATTTGTTCCGATTGAGCTTTACTATACACTTCTTCTTGATCAATTATGAGTAGTTCTAAGGACGATGCAAAACTTTTTGCAATCTCTTTTGTATTTCCACTTTTAAATTGAATCATTATATCATCAATAATATCAGTGTTTAAACTCGCTTTTACGGGGAAATTTAAAAAAATTAGAACAACTAAGAAAAATGGTTTCATTTTTAACGTATAATTAATATTAAATTGAAGCGAAAACTATGCCAAGTTATGTTAAATGAATATACTCTACCATTAGCTCTTTTGTTATATTTGTAACGCTTTTAGGCTTTAAACTTTATTAGATTAAAGTTCATTTTATAAACAGGATATTTTACTTAATTCAAATACAATGGATAAAAAGTTAATGCTTTTAATATTAGATGGCTGGGGTTACGGAAATCGAAATGAAGGAGATGCAGTATTTAAAGCAAATACGCCTTTCTTTGATAGGTTATTAAGCACTTATCCAAATAGTAAACTCCAAGCATCCGGAGAAGCTGTAGGTTTGCCTGTGGGTCAAATGGGAAATTCTGAAGTTGGCCACATGAATTTAGGAGCTGGAAGGGTTGTTTATCAAGAATTAGGAAGAATAAATTATGCTATTCAAACGGGAATCTTAGCACAAAATAATACCTTATTAGCTGCTTTAAATTATGCTAAAAGTATGGGTAAACCAGTTCATTTAATTGGTTTGGTGTCAGATGGCGGAGTACATGCTCATATTAATCACCTTAAAGCTTTAGTGGATATTTGTGAAAAAGAACAAGTTAAAAATACATATATACATGCTTTTTTAGACGGTCGAGATACTGACCCTAATGGAGGATTGGGTTATATAGCCGAGATAGAATCATTTTTACAAGATAAGAATACCCAGATTGCTACTTTAGTGGGAAGATATTATGCAATGGATAGGGATAGCCGTTGGGAAAGGATTAAATTAGCTTACGATCTTTTAGTTCACGGTATAGGAATCGCAAATCAAAATACATTACAAGCCATTCAAAATTCCTATGATGAGGGTATTACTGATGAATTTGTGAAACCAATAGTTATTGTTGATGAAGAATTTGCTCCAAAAGCCACTATTTCAGAAGGTGACGTTGTAATATGTTTTAATTATAGAACCGATAGAGGAAGAGAGATAACTTCTGCCCTTTCACAAAAAGATTATCCTGAATTTAACATGTATAAATTAAATCTTCAGTATTTAACCATGACTAGTTATGATGATAACTTTGAAGGTATTAAAATACTATTTGAAAAGGATGACCTTAAATTCACCTTAGGAGAGGTATTAGCAGAAGCTAATAAAAACCAAATTCGAATTGCTGAAACAGAAAAATATCCTCATGTTACATTTTTCTTCTCGGGTGGTCGGGAAAAACCGTTTGAAAATGAAAAGCGCTTATTGATACCCTCGCCCAAAGTATCTACCTACGATTTACAACCTGAAATGAGTGCTGATGAAATTACCGCAAACATCTTACCTGAATTAAAAAATAGATGGGCAGACTTTATATGTCTGAATTTTGCAAATCCAGATATGGTTGGACATACAGGCGTATTTGAAGCGGTTATTAAAGCTGTTGAAAAAGTTGATCAATGCTTAGAGCAAGTAGTTAAAACTGGCATTGAAAATGGCTATTCTTTTATTATTTTGGCAGATCATGGAAATGCAGAATATATGTTGAATGAAGACGAATCCGTAAATACAGCGCATACCACGAACTTAGTTCCATGTATTCTCATCGATGCTGACTTCAAACATATTTCTGATGGTAAATTAGGAGATATTGCTCCTAGTATTCTAAAAATTTTAGGAGTTGATATTCCAGCGGTAATGACAGGATCATGTATAGTATATTAAAAATAAAAGCAGCTACTATTGTAGGTTTGAGTTTAGGATGTTTAGCCTTGTTCTCTTGTACTCCAGAATCCACTACATTAAGTTCTCATTCGTATTTTGACCTCAATGGTTTTTTAGATTCCGAAATCAGTAGGCTTAAGGATAAGCATAATGTTATTGAAAAGACTATTAATATTAATGGATTACTTGAAACAAGAGTAGTTAAAAATGCGGATTTTGAGAAAGAACTTGCTTTATTTAGAGAGGGCGATATCAATAAAAATGCCTGGAAAGATGGCTTTTCAAATGATTCTAATGATAAGTTCATTCAATACCTCAGAATCGATGATAAAATTCCCGTTAAATTATTGAGAATTGAAAAAAATCAGCAGGGGATTGTGGGGATTACAATAATAATAGAACGCAAAAATCTTTTATATCTTACCTCTGATACTTTAATCTACATACCAAGTAAAGGGTATGAAATTAAAAAATACCAAAAGTTAAAGATAGCTTCTCCAAAAACCTATTCAATTACCGGAAAATATAGATAAACTACTTTAAACTGACTATTTGTGCTTTTACATAATCCACTAAATCAATAATATCCTTTCTTAAGGGCTGAGAAACTAAAACCTTTTGAAAATCTGCAATTGATTGATTAAACATACTTATACAAGCAGTTTTTTCAGCAGATTTTTTAATACTGTATGATTTAAATATGGCATAATCTTTTAAAGCTATTCCTCGATTTTGTAATATTTGAATATCTTCTTCTCCATTTATTTCAATAGCTTTAGTGAAATCTTTGATAGAGGCGGCATAAAAACTTTCTCTTAATCCGGCTTGGTTCTGTTTAGGTGAATTCGCCAAATTTAAACGGGCTTTTCCCCGATAATAATAAGCAGAATAATCATTAGGCTTTAAATTAATTAATTTACTATATGTAGTTATAGATTTGTCATAATCTGCTACTTGAAAATATGAATAGCCAAGTGCCTTTAAAACACTAGGATTATTCGCATCGGTTGCCTCAGCTTTTTCTAATAAAGATACTGCCCCCTTAAAATCACCTTTCATCCAAGCTTGGATTCCCATTTTTTCAAAATTATTAGGCGCTTGAGAATAACTTAATTGAATAGAGGCGAAAATTAAAATAAATGTGAATTTGATAAATTTCATTTTGTTGAAGCTGAAAATTTAATTTTAGGTTTTAGATGCTATTTAAATATCATTATAAGACAACGAATATAATTACAATGTTTTAGCAAATCTATACATTAACGTGTAATTATTAGATTTATGATATTACTTCTTAAAATTTGGCTGACTTTTTAACAGTAATCGATTGGATTATTATCTTTGGCATAGGAGTTGAACAGTTCACTACAACTAACAAATGATTATAATTTATGATAGAACGCTGTCAGTTTGTCGTAATTTCCTAATAAATAAAGTTTTTGATGAGTATAGAAGATCAATTTGATTTTAGCATAAACCTTCCTTTAATTAATGAGGATACGGAATTTTTTCCTTTAATGTCTCAACAAGATGAGGATGAAATGAATAGTGAGGATACCCCAGAAATATTGTCTATTTTACCTTTAAGAAATACCGTATTATTTCCAGGTGTTGTTATACCAATAACCGTTGGAAGAGATAAATCAATTAAGTTAATAAAGGATGCTTATAAAGGTGATAAAATTATAGGGGTTGTTTCTCAAAGAGATGTAGAAATAGAAGACCCAACCTATGAACAATTGAATGATGTAGGTACGGTAGCTCATATTATTAAAATGTTGCAAATGCCCGATGGCAATACAACAGTTATTATCCAAGGAAAACAACGTTTTCAATTAGTCCAAGAGGTACAATCGGAACCCTATTTCAAAGTAGTTGTTGCAAAATTTGCCGAATCTAAACTAAAGAACGATAAAGAGTTTAAAAATTTAGTCGCTTCTATTAGGGAAATGTCTACTCAAATTATACAGTTATCCCCTAATATTCCGAGTGAAGCTGCGATTGCTTTAAAAAATATCGAGAGCCCTTCCTTTTTAATTAATTTCATTTCATCCAATATGAATGCAGATGTTGCTGAAAAGCAAAAAATGCTTGAAATGGGCAGTTTGAGGAAACGTGCGGAGCGAGTAATGGAGCTACTAACCTTAGAATTACAAATGTTGGAGCTAAAGAACCAGATCCAATCAAAGGTTAGAACTGATTTAGACAAACAACAACGTGATTATTTTTTAAATCAACAATTAAAAACTATTCAAGAGGAATTAGGTGGAAATAGTAATGATCTTGAGATTGAAAATTTAAAAACAAGATCCTTTAAAAAGAAATGGGATGCTGAAATGGCGCAATATTTCCAAAAAGAAATGGAAAAATTAAGTCGAATGAATCCTGCAGCCCCGGATTACTCTATTCAATTAAACTATTTAGAGCTTCTATTAGATTTACCATGGAATGATTTTACTAAAGACAATTTCGATCTAAAAAGAGCCCAAAAAATATTAGATAAAGATCATTACGGATTAGAAAAAGTCAAAAAAAGAATTATTGAATATCTAGCAGTATTAAAGCTTAAACGAGATATGAAAGCTCCTATTTTGTGCCTTGTTGGCCCTCCTGGAGTTGGTAAAACTTCTTTAGGAAGATCTGTCGCAAAGGCTTTAAATAGAAAATATGTACGTATGGCTTTGGGAGGAGTTAGAGACGAAGCAGAAATTAGAGGCCATAGAAAAACTTATATTGGAGCTATGCCGGGGCGAATTATTCAGTCTTTAAAAAAGGCTGGCGCATCTAATCCTGTTTTTGTATTGGATGAAATTGATAAAGTTGGTTCAGATTTCCGAGGAGACCCTTCTTCAGCATTGTTAGAGGTTTTAGATCCTGAACAAAATAAAGCTTTTAATGATCATTATGTGGAAGCAGATTATGATTTATCTAATGTACTCTTTATTGCTACCGCAAATTCATTAAGTTCTATTCAGCCTGCCTTATTAGACAGAATGGAAATTATAGAGGTTAATGGATATACAATTGAAGAAAAAATAGAAATCGCCAAAAAATATTTGCTACCAAAGCAGAAAGAAATACATGGCCTTAAGTCGAAAGATTTAAATATGAAGCCAGCAGTAATTGAAAAAGTAATTGAAGATTATACTCGGGAATCAGGAGTAAGAGGTTTAGAGAAAAAAATTGGTTCGCTAACTCGTGGAATCGCTACAAAAATAGCCATGGAAGAAGCGTATGAATCAAATATAACTGCTATAGAAGTAGAAAAAATATTAGGTGCTCCCATTTTTGATAAAGATTTATATGAAGGCAATAATGTTGCGGGAGTAGTTACAGGCTTAGCATGGACTCAAGTGGGTGGAGATATTCTCTTTATAGAAGCAAGTTTAAGTCAAGGAAAAGGTAAATTAACATTGACAGGAAATTTGGGTGAAGTTATGAAAGAGTCTGCTATAATTGCTCTTGCTTATATGCGTTCTCATGCAAATTTATTTAATTTACACCCACTTATTTTTGATCAGTATGATGTTCATATACATGTTCCGGCTGGAGCTACGCCAAAAGATGGCCCATCAGCTGGGATAACTATGCTTACTGCTTTAACCTCGGCCTTTACCCAAAGAAAAGTAAAAAGTCATATTGCTATGACGGGTGAAATAACTTTACGTGGAAAAGTACTACCCGTTGGGGGAATAAAAGAAAAAATACTAGCTGCAAAACGGGCAAATATTAAGGAAATTATCTTATCAAAGTCCAATCAAAAAGATATATTGGAAATTAAAGAAGATTATATTAAAGATCTTAAATTCCATTATGTGCAAGAAATGAATGAAGTTATTAATTTAGCTTTATCTAAAGATAAGGTGGCTAATCCACAAGATATTTCCTACAAAGCACCATAGGTTAAATGATCCGTTTTATTTTTGTATTCATATTCGTTTTCGCTTTTAACATGCTTAAAGTTAAGGCTCAAGAGGTTGATTCAACCAATTATAAAAGCGAATTTGGATTCAAATCAGATAATGATGCTTACCTCTTTTATGGTCAAGATCAATATTATACAAATGGATTATTTATTTCATACAAACAAGCCTTAAGGCCAAAATACTTAAACGCTAAATTGGAAAACAAAATTTGGAGTTTAAGTATTTCTCAAGAAATGTTCAATCCGCGAAGTGGTTTTTCTCCCCTAGTTGAACTCCACGATAGACCATTTGCAGCAAGTTTGTTTGTTAGTTATGATGAAATTAAATACAAAAAAACTCATAGTGTTTTTAATTGGGGCATTGATTTAGGTATAATTGGACCTGACGCTTTAGGGGAAGATGCACAAAAAGTATTGCATAACACCGTAGGATTTTATCAAATTGCTGGCTGGGAATATCAAATCCAAAATGCTTTTTTGGCTCAATTAAGGTTAGCATATTTAAAAAGATTAGGAGTTAATTCTGCTGAAAAAGTAGATATGAGCATGGGTACTTCATTAAATGTTGGCACCATCCATAATCAAGCGAGTTTAAATTTATTATTTAGAGCTGGCAAAATATATTCTATTACACGTTCTACAATTACAAATGGTCATTTAAATAATGATAATAATTCTCCCAAATCTTTTTTGGAGTCTTTTTTTTATTTAAAACCTCAAATCTCTTATGTAGCCACCAATGCTACGCTAGAAGGAAATTTATTTAATGATAATAGTCCCGTTACTTTTAATCCCAAACCTTGGGTTTTTTCTGCACAAGTAGGCTACCAATTTACGCTAAAACGATTTAGGTTTGATTACCATTGGATATTTAACTCTAGAGAAGTTAAAAGCAAAGCACTCCCTCACCAATACGGGAGTATTTCTATTTTTTATTTATTTAATAAAAACTAAGATTTAGTATATCGTATATTTGCAACAATGAGAAACAATGTTGTAATTGCTATAGATGGCTATTCCTCATGTGGAAAAAGCACTTTAGCGAAGGCTTTAGCTAAGAAATTAGGATTTATTTATATTGATAGCGGAGCGATGTATCGAGCAGTAACTTTATTTTTTATCCGAAATAAAGTAAATATAAACAACGATGCGGAAGTTGCTGAAGCCTTAAAACAAATTGACCTTAATTTTCATTCTAGAGATTACGAGTCTCATATCTTGTTAAATGGAGAGGAAGTTTCAGAAGAGATCCGACAAATGCCTGTATCCGAAAATGTGAGTGCTGTTTCTGCCCATAAATTAGTAAGACATGATATGGTTTGTCAACAACATCGCATGGGTCAAGAAAAAAACATTGTAATGGATGGTAGGGATATAGGAACGGCTGTATTCAATGATGCACAGGTTAAATTTTTTATGACAGCTGACCCTAAAATTAGAGCAGAACGTCGATTTAAAGAATTACAAGCAAAAGGCGATAAAAATATAACACTAGAAGAAGTATTTGAAAATTTAGCCCATAGGGATTATGCTGATACTACTCGGCAAGAAAGTCCTCTGACTAGAGCATCAGATGCAATAATACTTGACAACACGAATTTGAGTCAAGAAGAGCAGTTAGATTTTGCATATAACCATGTTAAACCTTTTTTAACTAGAGAAATTTAGCTATGAATACAAAGTTCAATTTAATGCTATTACTATTACTAATAACTTTTTCTAGTTCATTTGGGCAGAAATGGCAAACATTATTCAATGGTAAAAATTTGAATAATTGGCAAATTAAAATTGCTAAACATGAATTGAATGATAATTTCAACAATACATTTCACGTAAAAGAGGGTCTTCTAACAGTAGATTATTCGGGATATACTAATTTTGATGAAAAATATGGACATCTATTTTATGCCAGACCATTTTCCTATTATGTCCTAGAAATTGAATATAGATTTATAGGACAACAAATTACAGGCGGACCAGATTGGGCATATAAAAATTCAGGCGTAATGCTTCACAGTCAACCTCCTGAAACGATGCTTTTAAATCAAGATTTTCCCATTTCAATTGAAGCTCAATTTTTAGGTGGAGATGATACAAATATTAGAACAACAAGCAATGTATGTACCCCAGGTACAACTATTGAAATTCATGATAAATTATTTACACCACATTGTTTAAACTCCACATCAGCAACTTACCGAAATGAAGAATGGGTAAAAGCTCATCTCATTGTTTTAGGAGATTCTTTAATCGAACATGTTTTAAATAAGGAGGTTGTATTAAGTTATTCTAAGCCCAAAATTGGGGGAGGAAATGTATTAAACTATGACCCCAAAATTAAAAAAGATGGACAGGAACTTAAACATGGTTTTATAGCTTTACAGAGCGAAAGTCATCCTATCCAATTTAGAACAATAAAATTATTAAATCTTGCTAAATTCGCTAATCAACCTGAAAAAATTGAAAAAATTTTAAAAACATATAACATAAAATAAAAACAGCTACTAATTAATACATTTACCTTATGCTAAAATATATATTCTTCGTACTTTTTTTTATTCTTTCCATATTTCCTTCCGTTGCGCAAGATAAATATAGAGTTAAGGCAGACAAGTTAAATGTAAGATCCTCAAATGATCCTAAAAGCAAAATTGTCGGATATGTTCCGGAAAACGAGATTGTAATTGTAATAAATAACTCCGATCCAAAATTCGTCAAAATAAAAGTAAGAAATGGAGAAGGTTGGGTAAGTAGAGAGTTTTTAGAATTAGCTCAGAAAGCCAAACCTGCACCAACTTCCCCTGCAAATACCAGTTTAAATAATTCCAAAGAGACCAATAACACCTCTACCCCTATTTCAAATAATAATTCTAATAATGAAAGCCTAGATTCTAATACTCAAAATTTAAATATAAACAACCAAAATGTTCCACAAGAAAAGGATACTACCCAATGGGTTTTTATAGGGTTAATTGTCATGGTGGTAGGGCTCTTGATTTTTGTAATATTTAAATTTGTTCATAATAAATTTTATAAAGCGTTCGCATTTATTATTGTATTGCTCTTTTCATATACCATCTATCAAGGTTTTGTAGTTGAAAAAACTGTGGGAGGAAAATATCAAAGTTTAGCTAATCATCAATTTGCATCATTTGAATTTAAACCTAATGGGGACGTTCTAATTTATGACCAATACTTGGATACAACCTACAGAAGTACCTATAAGATAGAAGGTTCAAAGGTTTTATTCAAACAAGATGAAAATTTGTTTATCATGATTATAAAAGATCAAAATACGCTTTTGGGAGAAGGATTTTTGAAAGGTCAATATATTAAATAATAAAAATTTTAAACAAAATTTAGCCTAGATTCCTAAGAATCAGAACTTTTATTTAATTTTTATTTTATATAAAAAAAGTATTTTGTACCTTTGCAGTCCCTAAATAGGGAACAAAGGAGATAATTAATTAATGGCTAAAAAACAAGTAGCAGAAAAAGAACTAGAGGCTAAAAAAGCCGAACTACAAGGTGCAGACGCTCGTCTAACCGAGAAAGAAACGATTGAATCAGAAGCTGATTCAGTATCGATCGAACAAATCAAATCATCGTTAGCAACACCAGATCAAGATTTTGATTGGGATGCAGATGATAAAGTATTTGGAAATTACAGTGATGCAGACCGTAAAAAGTTTGAAGCAATGTATTCCGACACTTTTAATCAAATCACTCAAGGTGAAATTATCAGCGGTATTGTGGTTTCTATCACAAACAAAGATGTGGTATTAAACGTAGGATTTAAATCTGATGGTTTAGTATCAGCTTCAGAATTCCGTGATATGCCTGATTTGAAAATTGGCGATTCAGTGGATGTTTTCGTAGAAGCTCCAGAGGATGCGAATGGTCAATTGATTTTATCTCGTAAGAGAGCTAAAACACAGCGTTCTTGGGAAACTATTAATGCTGCGCTTGACAATGATACCATTATCAATGGTTTCGTGAAGAGCCGTACTAAAGGAGGTTTAATTGTTGATATCATGGGTGTTGAAGCATTCTTGCCTGGATCTCAAATTGACATTAAACCAATCCGTGATTACGATGTGTACGTTGGTAAAACAATGGAATTCAAAGTTGTTAAAATCAACCATGAATTTAAAAACGTTGTAGTTTCACACAAAATTTTAATTGAAGACGATTTAGAAAGCCAAAAAGTTGAAATCGTTTCTAAATTAGAAAAAGGTCAAGTACTTGAAGGAACTGTTAAAAACATTACAGATTTCGGTGTATTCATCGATTTAGGTGGTGTTGACGGTTTATTACATATCACTGATATTTCATGGGGACGTATTGAGCATCCAAAAGAAGTATTAACGTTAGATCAAAAAATCAATGTTGTAGTATTAGACTTTGATGATGAGAAAAAACGTATTGCTTTAGGATTGAAACAATTAACTCCACATCCTTGGGAAAATTTAGATGCTAACATTGCGGTTGGTTCTAAAGTAAAAGGTAAAATTGTTACTGTAGCTGATTACGGTGCATTTTTAGAAATTATCCCAGGTGTAGAAGGCTTAATTCACGTTTCAGAAATGAGCTGGTCACAAAATTTACGTAATCCACAAGAATTCTTAAAAGTGGGTGATGAAATCGAAGCTGAAGTGTTAACTTTAGACAGAGAAGAGCGTAAAATGAGCTTAGGTATTAAACAATTAACTCAAGACCCTTGGGGTAATGTAGCAGAAAGATATCAAATTGGAAGCAAGCACAAAGCTGTTGTTAAAAACATGACTAACTTTGGTGTATTTGTGGAGATTGAAGAAGGTATAGATGGATTAATCCATATCTCTGATTTATCTTGGAGCAAAAAAATCAACCATCCAAATGAATTCACTAAAGTTGGTGATACATTAGATGTTGTTGTTTTAGAACTTGATGTTGAAAATCGTAAATTAAGCTTAGGTCATAAGCAATTAGAAGAAAATCCTTGGGATACATTTGAAACTATCTTTACTTTAGATTCAGTTCACCAAGGAACTGTTGTAAAAGTAACTGATAAAGGTGCAGTAATTGCTTTACCTTACGGTGTAGAAGGTTTTGTTCCAACAAAACATATGGCTAAAGAAGATGGTTCTGTAATCAAAGCTGAAGAAACTAACGATTTCAAAATCATTGAATTTAATAAAGATGCAAAACGTATTGTAGTATCTCACGCTCGTATCTGGGAAGAAGCAAAAGCTGAAGCCTTACAAGAAGAAAGAGCTACTAAGAAAAAAGAAGCTAAAGCTGCTAACACTGCAGTGAAAAAAGTAAAAGAATCTGTTGAAAAATCTACTTTAGGCGACTTAGGCGTTTTAGCTCAATTAAAAGAGCAAATGGAAGGTGAAGAGAAAAAATCTAAAAACTAATTTCTCCCCCTTTTAAAATAATATAGAGAGCGATCTAACCATCGCTCTCTTTTTTTTGCCTCATTTTTAACCTTAAACTTCTATTTGAAAGTCATTACAAGTATCTTTAAGTCATGATAGTATTTAGAAAAATTCAAATTACAACCCTCCTTTTATTTGTTTTCTTAATTTTAGCAAAGGGACAGGATATTATTCCAAATCCTGTTCAATTGATTAAAGGCATACCCGGAAACTCTTTTGATTTAGGACCAAATACAAAAGTTATAATTAGAGAAAATAAAGACATCCAACCTACCGCTGAATACTTACTACAATACCTAGCTAAGTATTATAATATTCATTTACCTATATTAAATAGACATACTAAAATAGAAGAAACCCAAGATAGCTACATTCATCTTACATTAGATCAAAAATTAGCATCTGTAGTTGGAAGTTACCAATTAGAAATTAGTAAAAATCAAATAGAAATTTCTTCTGCAACTCCTGAAGGCTTATTCTATGGTATTCAAACCTTAATTCAAATCCTTCCTGTATCACCTATTGAAAAATCAGCAATAACCTTACCTGCATTAAAAATATATGATTATCCAAGGTTTCAATATCGCGGAATGCATTTAGATGTAAGCAGGCACTTTTTTGATGTAGAATTTATCAAAAAATATATTGATTATTTAGCGCTGCATAAAATAAATTATTTCCATTGGCACCTCACAGATGATCAAGGCTGGAGAATAGAGATTAAGAAATATCCAAAACTTACCACAATAAGTTCCTGGCGTAAAGGCACTATAATAGGATTATTTCCTGGTAAAGGAAATGAAAACATTAAATACCAAGTACTCCCTGATCAAATTAAAATTACTCCTGCAAATCATGTAATTAAAACAGATAATAAAGTTTATGGGGGATTTTATACCCAAGAAGAAATCAAGGAAGTTGTAGCCTATGCTGCTTCAAGGTTTATAACTATTATTCCTGAAATTGAAATGCCAGCACATAGTCGTGCCGTGTTAGCTGCTTATCCTGAACTAGGAACAGAAGCCCAAATATCAATAGAAGTTGCAACTACATGGGGAATGTTTAACAAATACAACAACGTTTTTCAGGTACAAGATAAAACCTTCCAATTTTTAGAAGGGGTTTTAGATGAAGTTATTGAATTATTTCCAAGTAAATTTATACATATTGGTGGGGATGAAGCAGCAAAGGTTTGGTGGAAAAAATCATCTGCAACTCAACAGTTCATGAAATCTAACGGCATTCCAAATGAAGTAGCCTTACAAAGTTATTTTGTTCAGCGCGTAGAGAAGTATTTAAATAATAAGGGAAAAACTATTATCGGATGGGATGAAGTTTTAGACGGAGGATTAGCTCCAAATACTATCGTTATGAGTTGGAGAGGTGAGAAAGGAGGAATTGCAGCAGCCCAACAAAATCACCCAGTAATCATGACACCTGAAAATATTCTCTATTTTAATCATAACCAATTTCTCCAAGAAGATAGTTTAACTGTAAAAAAATATAACCCACTAGAAGCTGTATATAATTACGACCCTGTGCCAAGTATATTAACGGCCGAACAACAGAAATTCATATGGGGGGCCCAAGCAAACTTATGGACAGAGTACATTCCAAATCCCCAAAAAGTGGAATATATGATTTTTCCGCGTATAGCTGCCCTAAGTGAAATAACGTGGAGTCAAAACTCCAATAAATCTTACACTGATTTTTTGAATCGATTGAAAACTCAATTTAAACGCTATAAATTATGGGGCATCAATTATTCAAAAAAATATGAAAAAAATTAACTTTTATTGTAATTTTTTAATGTTTTTAAGTGAATAACTAGGTAAATTATAAGAATATGAAAAGACTTCCTTCATTAGCCATCATGATTTGAGATTTGACTATTTTTATTGTGCCTACTTATTTATTCAATCCAAGAATCTGTCTTTCTCATGTTCTGAATAAATTTTACAAGCATTGGATTTAATTAGCTTATGCCTATGCTTACTAATAAAATTGTAACAGGCATTTAATATGATGTTAGGAAAAACTTTAGCCAAGTAATATAAAAACCTCCACCCTCCAGCCAATTCTTTAACTATAAGAAGCACTGCCTCTGCTCTATAAAAAATTTGACCTTCTTTAAAAAGAATAAGCGATTTATCTATTTCGATCAGTTTATTGTGCGGAATAATATCATTTGCTACTTGTCCTTTAAGCTTTGCAAACCTAAATTTCTTTTGAGGATCACGATCAATAATAAAATGAACAGAGGAATTACAAAAGTTACATTCTCCATCAAAAAATATAATATTATGCTGCGTCATCATTTTTAAAGTTACGTTTTTAAAAACTAGCTTCTTCTATTTAATTATAAACCATTAAATTTAGATATGAAAAGATTTACGCTCGCCATATTGATATTTACATTGCCAACCCTATGTTTCTCTCAAGCAAAACAGCGTCCCCGCTCCTATGGTTTAACTTTTGGCGTTATCCCAACAGGAAACTTGAATTCCATTACCGATGTAAAAGGCGTAAAAGTAGGTCATGAAACATTAATTAAAGGCAATTCAATTAGAACCGGAGTAACTGCAATCCTTCCACATGGAGGCAATTTATTTCAAGAAAAGGTACCTGCTGCAGTATTTGTTGCAAATGGTTTCGGCAAATTGGCAGGAAGTACCCAAATACAAGAATTAGGGAATTTAGAAAGTCCTATAATTTTAACCAATACATTAAGCGTTCCCGTAGGTATGATTGGCGCTACTACCTTTATGTTAGGCCTAAATGGAAATGAAAAAGTAAAGTCGATAAATACGGTAGTTGGCGAAACTAACGACGGAGTGTTAAATGATATAAGATCCAGAAGTATAAATGAACAACATGTTTTAAATGCCATTCAAAATGCTTCAGTAGAAAATTCTTTGGAAGGAAATGTAGGAGCAGGAACCGGAACAGTATGTTTTGGATTTAAAGGAGGAATCGGCACCTCCTCTCGCAAATTACCTGAAAGCTTAGGTGGATATACAGTTGGCGTATTAGTTCAAACTAATTTTGGTGGAAACTTACAAGTTGCAGGAGTACCAATTGGTGAAGAATTAGGTAAATTTAGTTTTAGTAATCAACTTTTGAATAATGTAGACGGATCTTGTATGATAATAGTCGCTACTGATGCTCCAATTGACTCCAGAAATTTAGAAAGGTTAGCCAAACGAGCATTTTTAGGATTAGGTAAAACAGGTGGAATAGCTTCTAATGGGAGTGGCGATTATGTAATTGCTTTTTCTACCTATAAATCGGGGCTCGAAGTTAAAGCAACGTCGAAGACACCCACTCAAAATTTACTTATAAACGATGCCTTATCCCCCCTTTTTATGTCTGCTATTGAAGCTACCGAAGAAGCCATTATAAATTCCCTTTTTATGGCTCAAGACCAGGAGGGCCATGAAAATTCAAAAATAAAAGCGCTGCCCTTAGATAAAGTTTTACCATTACTTAAAAAATACAATAGAATAAAATAATGAATCCATTATATGCCTCTATAAATCAAGAAATTGTTCGTCTTGAAAATGCACAAATTTCTATTCAGGATCTATCTATTCAAAGAGGATTTGGAATATTTGACTTCTTAAAAATTGTAGGTGGTACGCCTATCTTTTTAGATCAACATATTGATAGATTTTATAAATCGGCTCAATCAATGTTTTTAGATGTGTCCTTATCTAAAATTAATTTAAAGGCGCATATATATGAATTACTCAAAAAAAATAACATGCCTGATGCTGGTTTAAAGTTCATTCTGACAGGTGGATTTTCAGCTGATGGGTATACCTTTGAGAAATCAACATTAATTTTAAACCAAAGTTATTTTAAACTGGCCAGGGAACAAAGACCGACCCCTTTAAAATTAATGTCATATAATCATCAAAGACAAATACCTGAAGTAAAAACTATAGATTATATACAGGCTATACGATTACAAACCCAAATGAAACTAAATGGAGCGGACGATATCTTGTATAGACAAGAAGATTACATAAGAGAATGTCCTCGAGCAAATATTTTTATAGTGAAAGGGAATCAAATTTTAACCCCGAAAAGTGAAATATTGTTAGGCATAACACGCTCCAAAATTCTAGAAATGCACCTCCCAGGGTATGAAATATTGACGAAAGATTTTACCCTCAATGATTTGTATCAGGCCGAGGAAGTTTTTATATCAAGTTCCACAAAAAATGCTACTCCTGTCATAGATGTAGATGGCATTAAGATAGGAAATGGAGAAATGGGACCCATTACTACATCGATTAATAAAAAGCTTTGGGATTTAATTGACCAAGATGTATATTTGCATAATCCTTAATTCATGCAAAAGAGAACACTTTTAAGCGGTCAAAAATTCCAAATTACGATTAAACGTCTTTGTCATCAATTAATCGAAAACCATAACGATTTTTCTTCTAGTGTTTTAATTGGAATTCAACCTCGAGGAATTTATTTTGCTGATAGAGTGGAACAAGAACTCCAACAAATACTACCGCAATCCACCATTCAAAAAGGTCATTTAGACATTACTTTCTTTAGAGATGATTTCCGTAGAAAAGATGGATTGGTTACTGCTAATAGTAGCGATATTAACTTTCTAATTGAAGGAAAAAAGGTAATCCTAATAGATGATGTTTTATGGACTGGTAGAACTATTAGGGCTGCTATGGATGCTTTATTAGCATTTGGGAGACCTGAAAAGGTGGAATTAATGGTACTTATTGACCGAAGATTTTCACGGCATTTACCAATTGAACCAGATTATATTGGTCAGCAGGTAGATAGTATTGATTCGCAAAAGGTAAAGGTGAGTTGGATGGAAAATGAAGGAGAAGACAAGGTGGTTTTATTATCAGAAAAGTAATTAAAAAAATGGGCGCAGATAAACTTTCCAATCGACATCTTTTAGGTATAAAGGATATTAATCGAAAGGATATTGAATTAATTTTAGATACCGCTAAAAATTTCAAAGAAGTTATTAATCGTCCCATCAAAAAAGTTCCATCCCTGCGAGACATTACCATTGCTAATATTTTCTTTGAAAATTCAACACGTACCAAATTATCATTCGAACTTGCACAAAAAAGATTATCAGCAGATGTCATTAATTTTGCTGCATCCTCTTCTTCAGTAAATAAAGGGGAAACACTCATTGATACCGTCAATAATATATTGGCCATGAAGGTTGATATGGTAGTTATGAGACATCCAAACGCTGGAGCAGGTGTTTTCTTAAGTAAACATGTAAATGCTCAGATAGTGAATGCTGGTGATGGAGCACATGAACACCCTACTCAAGCCCTATTAGACGCCTATTCGATTCAAGAAAAGTTAGGCTCAGTGGAAGACAAGAAAATTGTCATTGTGGGAGACATTTTACATTCAAGGGTAGCAGTATCAAATATTTTATGCTTACAAAAGCTTGGAGCAGAAGTAAAAGTTTGTGGGCCTAGCACTCTTATTCCTAAACATATTGAAAAATTAGGTGTTCAAGTTGAAACTGATCTCCGTAAAGCTTTAAATTGGTGTGATGTGGCCAACATGTTAAGAATACAACTTGAAAGACAAGATATAAAGTATTTCCCAAGCCAAAGAGAATATGCGCTTCTCTATGGATTAAATAAAGACATTTTAGATAATCTTGATAAAGAGATAGTAGTCATGCATCCAGGGCCTATAAATAGAGGCGTTGAGATTACTAGTGATGTAGCAGACAGTAAGCAATCTATAATTTTAGATCAAGTTGAAAATGGCGTAGCTGTACGTATGGCAGTACTCTATTTATTAGCAAGTTTGAACGACTAATTATAGATCTTTTTTTTCCCCTTATAACAAAATATTAAGTTATTCGTTTTACGTGTGTTACCAACAGATGTGGAATACTTCTGTTGATAATTTTAAATAGTTTAACTTACCTTAGTAACTAGCATAACTGATACCAAATGTATAAAAAACTCTTATTTATTCCCCTTTTTGTTTTTAGCACCTACCAAGTTACTAAAGCACAAATGAGTGCTTTAGTAAAGGCCAATAACGAATATAAAACTGGTATTGAATTACTAAATGAAGAGAAGTATGCAGCAGCATCTCAACAATTTAAACTAGTTCAAAATAATAAATTTAAAACCACAGCAGAGAAAGAATCGCAAGCAGAATTAAGTATTTTAAAAGAAAATTCTAAGTTTTATCAAGCTGTATGTGCGTTGGCATTAGGAAATGATGATGCAGAAAGTTTATTCACAGAATTCATAACTTTATATCCATCAAATTCAAATATTCTTTTAGCCTATTTTCATATGGGCAAATCTTATTTTAATAAAGCAAACTACGTAAAAGCTTTAGAATGGTTTAACAAAACAAGCCCGGAGAGTTTATCTCAAAAACAACGAATAGAATATCAATTTAAACAAGGTTATGCTAATTTTTCTTTAGAAAAGTATGAATTAGCTGAACCCCTGTTTGAGGCTGTAAAAAAAGTTGAATCTCCTTATCAAGAAAGTGCAACCTACTATTTTGCGTTTATAAATTATTTAAATAAAGAATATAGAACTGCCTTAGCAAATTTTGAAAAACTAAAAGGCTCCCCTACTTACGAATCCAGCTATCCTTATTATATTTCTTCTATGTACTATTTAGATGAGCGATATGATGATGTGATCAATTATGCCTTAGAATCTATTAATAAATCGAAACAGCAATTTGAACCTGAAATGATAAGCTTGGTAGCAGCCTCTTATTTTGCCAAATCTGATTTTCAAAACGCTGAAAAATATTATAGAGAATTTTATGCTAAAGATAAAAATGCGACCAATAATAACTTATTTTATTATCAATATGGTTATTCATTATTTCAAAATAATAAGTTTAAAGAATCCATCCAATATTTAGAAAAGTTATCTAATGATGATGTATACTTACAAAATGGGATGTATACACTTGGTCAATCGCATTTAAAGTTAAATGATAAAGCGAAAGCCAGAAGCGCTTTTTTTAGGGCTTCCAGATTAGATTTAGATAAACTTATTCAAGAAGAATCATGGTATAGTTATGCTAAACTAAGTTATGAGCTTGAGTATAATAGCCAAGCATTGGAGTCCACACAGAGTTTCTTAAAAACGTTTCCCAATTCTAAAAAAATTAATGATGCTAAAGTTTTATTAGGAGAAATACTATTAACTAGTAAAAATTATCAAATGGCTATTGACATTTTAGAGCCATTGCAAAATAAAACAGGGGCTGCTCGAGAAGCCTATCAAAAAGCAACCTATTTTAGAGGCCTTCAGTTTTACAATGAAAGAGCCTTCCCTAATTCCATATCGATGTTTTTAAGGTCAAGCAATTTTAATGCGGATAAACAAATCTATGCTTTAACCCAATATTGGATGGCCGAAGCAATGTATGAGTTAAGAAAATATGGGGAATCAGTAGCTACCTTTGAAAAGTTTTTAAATTTACCAGAAGCACCAAAAACTGAAGTTTACAACTTTGCCAATTACGGATTAGGCTATGCAGCATTTGAAGACGAAAAATACGCTAAATCCGCCTTATATTTTGAAAGGTTCCTAAAAGGTGCTGACAAAGACAAAGCTACTGTACATGATGCCACCATTCGTCTCGCGGATGCATACTTCGTAAATAAGAATTATTCCGAAGCAATGTCTAATTATAATAAAATTATAAATGGCCGCTTTAAAGGTGAAGATTATGCCCTATTTCAACGTGGAATGATCCAAGGTTTGCAAGGACAAGAAGATGCAAAAATTGCTACCATGCAAAATCTTCTAGCTCAATTTCCGCTTTCGAATTATGCCGATGATGCAGGATTTGAAACAGCCTATACGTACTTTAATAAAAAGGAGTTTGAACGGGCTAAAACCGATTTAACGGCACTCATGGCTAAATACCCTAGAAGTAGTTATGTTCCGAGAGCCTTAGTCACAATTGGACTCGTACAATATAATCAAGATCAAGAAGATGAAGCCTTAATTACATTTAAAAAGGTAATTCAAGAATACCCTAGTTTAGCGGAAGCTAAGGAATCTTTAGAAACTGTAAAAAACATCTATATTGAAAGAGGAGATGCAACAGGTTTCATCAGTTATGCTGCAACAACCCCACTAGGTAATTATTCTCAAAGTGAACAAGATAACATCATGTTCCACGCCGCAAAAAACATTTATTTAAGAGGTGATGCGCAAGGAACATTTGAAGCAATTAATGCCTACTTTGATAAATTTCCAAAAGCTATTCATGATAAAGAGGCCAAGTTTATGCGGGCTGAAGCTTTAGTTAAATTAGGAAGAACTACGGAGGCTGTTGCCGATTATGATTTTATCTTAAATGATTGGACAAGTGATTTTACTGAACGTTCCCTACTAAGTGTTTCAAAAGTATTGATGAAAGAGAAAAAATACAATGAAGCCATAGTTTATTTAAAGCGTCTAGAAACCACTTCAGATTATAAAGCTAATTATAATTATGCCATTACTAATTTAATCAAAGCATATTCTGCTTTAGGCATGGCAGATGATATGGTGAAATATGCGGATCTCATAAAAACAGCAGAAAAATCATCTGAAGAAGAAAAAAATAGTGCCGATTTATATGCAGGAAAGGCATATTTAATAAAAGCAGATACCACCCTTGCACTTAAATCATTCAACAATGTAATAGCAAAAACTAAAACAGTTGCGGCTGCAGAAGCACAATACAATATAGCCGCAATTCAATACGCTAGAGGAGATTATAAAGGATCCACGAAAACCAGCTTCGATTTAATTAATAATCTTCCAAATTATGATTATTGGGTGGCAAAAACATTTATTTTATTGGCAGACAATTATGTAGCCTTAAAAGACAAATTACAAGCAAGATCTACCCTATTAAGTATAATTGATAATTATGAAGGAGATGATGAGATTTTAGCCATTGCTAAAGAGAAATTGGAAAAAATTAATTAATAACATTAATTAACGGTAAACACGCACAAATGTTAAATACATATAAATATTCTTCAATCCTTATATTGGGTTTATTATCTCAGATTTCAGTTGCCCAAGAAGTAAAAAATGAGCAACAACAAAGTTCTGAAATTGAAGTAATTAGACCTTATAAGCCAATATTAGCTGAAGCAGTTAAATTAAGACGGAGTCCAGATTTGGATAACTTACAAGCCTATAGAGCAAAATTTGATTATTTATTAATCAATAGAAAATTAGAAACTAATGTAGATATACAAAAGCTAGAAGCACAAAAATTAGCTGCAGTTAAAGAAGCTGAACTCCATCCCTATTTTTTAAGAGCTGGGATAGGTAATTTAAGCACCTTATACGCAGAAGGCTATTTTGGTACGGGAAAAGATGAAGCCCTTCAATCTGCTGCATATTTTAAGCATATTAATAATAGCGGACAATTATTAAACCAAAAGGAAAGTATTTCCCAAGTAAGTGTATATGGCAGAAGTATTGGAGAAAATTCTACTTTAAATGGCCGTATAAACTTTGAGAAACATGGTTTATATTTTTATGGGATTGACCCCTCTCAAGCAAACCCCAACCCAGAAAAGCAAAATTTTAACTTCATAGAATTAGAAGGCGATATTGTAAAAAGATTCTCCAATGCAGAAAATGCTTGGAATTATGCCGCTAAAGCTAATTTTTATTTATGGAATGATAAATTTGATGCTAAAGAAAATGTACTCACGCTATCCGCATACTTTAATAGACGATTTGATAATTTAAATGTGGGAATAGCGGCTAATACCGAAATAGGTACTTCAAAAGATCTAAATTATAGTTTTTCTAATAATCTGTTAAGGTTAAATCCACACCTTAAATTTCAAACTAATGGGGTAAATATTACTGCCGGAATTAATGTAGTACAGGAGTTTGGAATGAATAGTAAATCTAGAATTTTCCCGGCTATTCATGCAGATTTTGAATTAATTCCTGATTTTTTACAAATTTTTGCAGAAGTAAAAGGAGATGTTAATAGAAATAGTCTAAAAAAATTAACAGATGAAAATCCATTTCTTAACCGAAATATTTATATTCAAAATAGCGTAGATAAATTAACATTTAGTGGAGGAATAAAAGGAACTGGAGGCCCAGGATTTGGATATAAGGCTAAATTCTATAGTAAACAAATTAACAATTTTGCACTATTTCAAAACTCGGTAGCAACAACTCATATGTTTGATGTAATTTACGATAATGGAACATTAAAAAATATAGGCTTAGAAGGTGAAATTTCAGTACAAGTTAGCGATCAGTTAAAATGGACGGGAAGAGTTAACTTTGATGATTATAAACCAGAAACAGAATCTTTCGCCTATTATAAACCACAATTAAGTGTAAATTCCAACTTACTTTATCAAATTACGCCAAAGATTGGGTTTCAAGCTAATGTAGTTATCCAAGATGATTTAAAAGCGAAGCAATGGATTGGGCAACCCGACCCCTTAACAAATAATATTGATTATCAAATAATTACCCTTAAAGGATTTGTTGATTTAGGCGTTGGTGCAACCTATAAAATAAATAATAAATTTGGTGCATTCTTAAATATCAATAACGTATTAAATACAAAATATAGTAAATACTTATATTACAATGTAAATGGAATAAATGCTTTTGGGGGTATCAGTTATTCGTTCTAAATGCTAACAAACATAGAATTTTTGCTTACTAAATATTAATGCATTAAATTTACCAAATGGACATAATTGCTTCAATAATTAAACTTTTGGCTCAACAGAAATCGGTGGAAGTAGCTTCTATTGGAACGTGGTATCAAAAGAAGAATCCAGGTAAATTTGACCCTAATACACAAAGCTTTAATCCCCCAACCTTTTCTATTCACTTTCAAAAATTAGAAAATGGTGATGATACTTTAGTTAATTTTCTCATTAATGAAAAAACTATAGCCAAAGAAGAAGCAATTTCTTTGATAAATAAATTTACTCAACAAGTTTGGGAACAATTAAATGAACAACAGTTAGCCGATTTAAGTCCATTAGGTCAGCTTTATTTTGAAAATAATAATCTTCAATTTAAAGAAGGCCATAATTTTTCCAGTCCAAATCAATTTTTTGGTTTACCAAAATCTTTTGAAGAGAATCTC
This sequence comes from Pedobacter sp., assembly GCA_004211595.1. Taxonomy (GTDB): domain Bacteria; phylum Bacteroidota; class Bacteroidia; order Sphingobacteriales; family Sphingobacteriaceae; genus Pedobacter. The sequence continues at coordinate 10,478 of SEDO01000015.1, read as the reverse complement.
TCACCATCGGAAGATAGAAGCTTAAATGATGCTTCTACAGCCTTTGAAACAATCAAAGAGGAAAATCCATCTCCATCTGAAGTATTTGAAAATATAGCTCCCGTTTCTGATTCTCCTAAAGAAATAGAACAACAACCAGAAACAAAATCATTGTTACCAACAGATGAAGTTTGGAAGCCAACCGTGAATCAAAAATATGAATATGACCCAGTTGATGATGAAGATGATTTACCTCCTAGGCGATCAATATTTAAATGGATAATATATATTATCATCATATTAGCCGTTTTAAGTACTTTAGCCTATATTTTCTATCCTCGATATTTTGATGATTTATATAATCGAATTAATCCTCCAAAATATCAAATTGAAGAAGCCCCTATAATAGATACCCCAACTAAATCTGTATCTGAATTAATTAAAGCCGATAGTATTGCGTTGGATTCATTGAAAAATGCTATGCATTTAGATTCAATTAATAAAACTCAGATAACCACCTATGAAGTTATCGGAGCCGCTATGAAGACAGAAAAAAAAGCGGATGAAATAATTAATAATTTTACAAGAAGAGGTATTGTAGCTAAAAAACTATATAATACCGGAGGTAAATTAATTAAAATAAGTTTAGGTAGCTATACAGATATTAATACCGCAAGCTTTGTAAAAGATAGTCTTCGAAAATCATTAAAAAATCCTGATATATACATACAAACAGTTAAACCTAAAAATTAAACATGAATACTTTGCTATTGACAGCTATTGACACCTTAAATCAAGTTTTGGATAGTAATCAAATAAATCCAAACCAGATTTCTACTCCTCCTGCTCAGGATATTCACTTTATTGACTTACTACTAAAAGGTGGATGGGTAATGATTCCCTTGGCTTTATTAGCATTCTTAGGATTGGTTATTTTTATTGAAAGATACTTAACCATCAGAAAAGCTTCTAAAGATGAATCAAATTTAATGTTCCAAACTAAGCAATTAATTCATGAAGGTCGTTTGGATAGTGCGATTGCATTATGTCGTAATAATAAATCTCCTTTAGGTAGAATGCTCGAAAAAGGTCTTAAAAGAATTGGAAGACCAATCAAAGATATTGAGGGCGCAATTGAAAACACAGGTAAATTAGAAGTATCTAAATTAGAAAAAAACATAGGCATACTAGGGATTATAGCAGGTATTGCACCTATGCTTGGATTCGTTGGAACAATTATTGGGGTTATAACTATTTTCCACGATGTATCGTTAAAGGGAGAAATTGAAATTGGTACTATTTCAGGTGGATTATATACTAAAATGATTACTTCTGCGACAGGATTAATCATTGGTATTGTAGCCTATGTTTTATATCATATATTAAATATGATGGTAGAAAAAATTATTTTAAAGATGGAAACTGACGCCATTGAATTTATTGATTTGCTAGAAGAACCTGGAAAATAATGAATTTAAGAAAACGAAAAAAAGGAAATGTAGAAGTTCATACTTCTGCTTTAAATGATATTATGTTTTTCCTGCTCTTGTTTTTCCTACTGGCCTCTGCTGTAGTAAATCCAAGTGTGGTGAAGCTTTTATTACCTAAGTCAGATAGTGGGCAACAAAGTACCGCAAAAAAAGCGGTCACTATTAGTATTGATGAAAACATCAATTTCTTTGTAGATAAAAAACCTACTTCTTTAGAAAATTTAAAACCTGAGATTGAAAGATACCAACAATTAGCACCAGATTTAACCATCATTTTAAACGTGGCAAAGAATGTACCTGCTGAAAATATTATGCAGGCTTATGATGTTGCCAATCAATTAAAATTAAAATTAGTATTAGCTGTTGATCCTAAAAAATAATGAACTTATCAGAAGAAAATAATTATCCAAAGGCTATCGGTATTGCTTCAGCAATAATGGTTGGGTTTTTAGCTTTAAGTTTTTTCCTTGTTATTCAGTCCTTTAACCCAAATGATGAATTGGGAATGGGGGGAATGATAGTTAATTACGGAACAGTGGAGGTAGGTATGGGAAATGACTATACAAGCATTGAAGAACCCTCTATGGATCCGAATGCAAATGGACAATTACCTGATAAAATAACACCGGAAACTCAAGTTACACCCAATTCTGCTTCGAGTGTGGAGGAAAAAGACATCCTAACACAAAATATGGAAGATGCGGTAGCAATTAACACCAAACCATCTAAAACTAACTCAAGTCCAACAAATGCCAAGGAAAATCCAAGTGAAAAACCTACGATAAATCCAAATGCATTATATAAAGGCAATAAAAATAACGGCAGAGGGGAAGGCGATGGAACAGGTAGTACGCCGGGAAATCAAGGTAGTATTAATGGAGATCCTTTAGCACCCAACTATGGAGAAGGGGGATCAGGATTTGGTAATAATCCAATCTCATTAAGTAGATTTAGCAATGTTAAACCAATTATTGACAATGGCCAACAAACCGGTAAAATTGCGGTAAAGGTGGAAGTTAATAGATATGGAAAGGTTATTTCAGCCTCAGCCGGAGCAAAAGGCACAACTTTTTCAGATCAAAAATTATTTAGAGTTTGTGAAGATGCTATTATGGGGGCTATCTTAGATAATATGTCTCCTGGAGCAGAAAACCGACCTTACATTGTTATTTTCAACTTTAAAGTAAAGTAATTTTCCATGAATTATTTCCAAACATTGGACTACCTATTCAATAGGTTGCCTATGTTTACCAAGCAAGGAGTTAGTGCTTATAAAAAGGACTTATCAAATATTATTTCTTTATGTAATGAATTAGGTAATCCGCACCAAAACACGAAATTTATACATATTGGTGGTACCAATGGGAAGGGATCAACTTCTCATATGGTTGCTTCTGTATTGCAAGCCGCTGGATATAAAACAGGCTTATATACCTCTCCTCATCTTAAAGATTTTAGAGAAAGGATAAGGATTAATGGTGTGATGATTCCAGAAAGTGAAGTAATCAGATTTGTGGAAAAAACCAAACCTTTAATACCAATAATAGAACCCTCCTTTTTCGAACTTACCTTGGCTATGGCTTTTGAATTTTTTAAAAGTCAAAATACCGATATTGTAGTTCTAGAAGTTGGTTTAGGGGGTAGGTTAGATTCTACCAATATAATAGATCCGGAAATCTCCTTAATCACCAATATTAGTTTAGATCATACTAATATACTTGGGGATAATATTTCAATCATTGCTTCCGAAAAAGCCGGAATTATCAAATCCAATAAGCCAGTAATCATTGGTGAAAGCAATGCTATAACTGATCCCATTTTCATTGAAAAAGCTAAAAGTACCTCATCCCCGATTACTTTTGCAGATAAAACACTTCGAGTTGCTAATATAAAATATGATTCGAACTACTTAAATGTAGATATTTTTAAAAAGAAAGAACTTTTATATTCAAATCTAAAATTAGATTTAAAAGGTAGCTATCAAACTAAAAATATCTTAAATGTAATATCTCTGGTACTTAATTTAAGAGAATTAGGTTATTCAATTTCAGATAATGCCCTTTTTCAAGGATTAGCACATACTACATCAACTACTGGATTAAGAGGGAGATGGCAAACTTTGCGAGAGCTTCCTAAAACAATTTGTGATACAGGCCATAATGAAGCGGGAATTTTAGAAGTACTAAAAAACATTCAACGTGAAGATTTTGCCCAATTACATATGGTCATTGGAATGGTAAAAGATAAAGATGTTTCAAAAATATTAAGCTTATTACCCAAAGAAGCTACATATTATTTTTGTGCCCCCGATTTAGAAAGGGCTTTACCGGCCACTGAATTACAAGCGCTCGCCAAATCCTTTAATCTTTATGGAAGTCATTTTACTTCTGTAGTCCACGCCCTTCAAAATGCAACTGAAAATGCACATTCTGATGATTTAATTTTTGTAGGTGGTAGCACCTTTGTTGTAGCAGAAATAATATAAATTTAACATCGAGAGTTCAATAAGCTTTTTTAAATTAGAGCCATTTAAAAATTTGATTTTTTTTTCTATTTAACTTCCTTTTTAGGACATATTTAATAATCATGAATCTAAAACTAAAACTCCTTGTCGCCTGCTTATTTATTTTTTTAAGTAGTCAAGCACAACAAGCTAAAACTTCTCCCATTGAAAAAGCAAACAACAACCCTAATACAAAAGTTGGTCGTCCCAAGTTAGTAATTGGAATGGTTGTAGATCAAATGCGATGGGATTATCTTTATAGATATTATGAACGATATGGTACTGGTGGCTTTAAAAGAATTTTAAATGAAGGCTTTTCGGCAGAAAATACACTGATTCCATATACTCCCTCTCAAACTGCTTGCGGCCATGCTACGATATATACCGGAACTGTACCGGCAATTCATGGCATTATTGCTAATTCTTGGTTTGACCCCCAATTAGGAAAAGATGTATATTGTGTAGAAGATAAATCTGTACAAACCGTTGGTAGTACGAGCTCAAAAGGCTTAATGTCAACCAAAAACTTGCTAGTAACTACATTGGCAGATGAGCTTAAAATGGCTACTAATTTCAAAAGTAAAGTTATTAGTGTTTCATTGAAAGATAGAGGATCTATTTTACCAGGTGGACATACTGCAAATGGTTCTTATTGGTATGATGATCAAACTGGTAATTTTATTTCCAGTACCTTTTATATGAAAGAATTACCAACTTGGGTACAATCCTTTAATTCTCAAAAATGGCCCAATCAATACTTTTCAAAAAACTGGACTCCTTTATATCCATTATCAACCTATACACAAAGTACAGCCGATGATAAACCATATGAGAGGCCGTTTGCTAATATAAAAACAAGCTCTTTTCCTCATAACTTCAGTAGTTTTGTAGATAAAAACTTTGGGATGATTACAAGTATGCCTTATGGAAATACAATGACATTAGATTTTGCGAAAGCAGCTATACCTGCAGAGAAATTAGGTATGGGCACAGAAACTGATTTTCTAGCGGTAAGTCTTTCCTCAACCGACTATATTGGCCATCAATTTGGACCTAATTCTATAGAAGTAGAAGACACCTATCTACGTTTAGATAAAGACTTAGCAGATTTCTTTACTTATTTAGACAAAACCATAGGAAAAGGAAATTATTTATTTTTCTTATCAGCCGATCATGGAGCAACACATGCACCGGGGTTTTCAACTGAAAATAGAATGCCTGGTGGAGGACTTCAATTTAGAAATTATAGAACGGAGTTGGAAGAGCTGATCCTTAAAGATTTTAATTTAAAAGGTACGATTAGTTCAGTTTCCAATAATCAAATAATATTAAATCATGCCGTTCTAAATGAAGCAAAAATTGATGCAACTACATTTAAAAAATATATTATAAATTACATCCTTAAACAGCCAGGAATATTAAATGCAGTAGATATCCAAAATTTACAAGCAGCTACCATGCCAGCCGAATTAAAAGAAAGAATTGCAAAAGGCTATCATCCACGTAGAAGTGGCGACATTTATATAATATTAGACGCAGGATGGTACCCTTCTACTTCTCCAGGCACTGGTCATGGAGCATGGAACCCTTATGACACTCACATCCCTGCACTTTTTATGGGTTGGGGGATAAAACCTGGAAAAACTAATAAAAAATATTACATGAGTGATATTGCACCAACAGTAAGTGCATTACTACGTATTCAAGAACCTAGCGGAAGTATTGGAAATGTGATATTAGAGGCTTTAAAGTAGGTTTAATCCATTCAGTCAATTGTATAAAAGCTAAAAAAACGTACCTTTGGAAGATATCCAAATAGTCATTCTTGGCTCAAAAATCTAATATGAATCCAGTAGAAATATATAAACCAAACCATAAAATCAGATTTGTAACGGCTGCTGCCCTTTTCGACGGACATGACGCCACCATTAATATCATGCGCAGAATTTTGCAATCCAGTGGAGCTGAAGTTATCCACTTAGGTCACAATCGTTCTGTAGAAGAAGTCATTAATTGTGCTATTCAAGAAGATGTGCAAGGTATTGCCATTACCTCATATCAAGGTGGTCATATGGAATATTTTAAATATATGTATGATTTGCTAAAGGAAAGAAATGCTTCACATATCAAAATTTTTGGCGGCGGCGGTGGGGTTATTCTACCTGATGAAATTAAAGAATTAATGTCTTACGGCATTGCCCGTATATATTCTCCAGATGATGGTCGTAAAATGGGATTACAAGGCATGATTAACGATATGCTGATGCAAACCGATTTTGAAACCACCGCAAAATATCAAGCAGATTTAAAGCAAATTCCTAAAAAACATATTAATAGTATTGCAACAGCTATAAGTTTAGCTGAAAATGATCCCGAAAAAGGTGCAGTTCTGGTTTCTGAACTTCATCAACTTGTAAAAAATGTAAATACACCTGTTTTAGGTATTACTGGTACTGGTGGAGCTGGAAAATCCTCATTAGTAGATGAATTAGTTAGACGCTATCTTTTAGAAACTGAAGACAAAACTTTAGCCATTATATCGGTAGACCCCTCCAAACGTAAAACAGGAGGTGCACTTTTAGGCGATAGAATTCGTATGAATGCCATCAATAACTCCAGGGTTTATATGCGGTCGCTCGCTACTCGCCAAGCCAATTTAGCACTCTCTAAAAATGTACAAGAAAGCATAGATATTTGTAAAGCTGCAGGTTTTGATTTAATTATTGTGGAAACTTCAGGAATTGGGCAATCTGATACAGAAATCACCGAACATTGTGATGTTTCACTCTATGTCATGACGCCAGAGTTTGGCGCTGCTACCCAATTAGAAAAAATCGACATGCTAGATTTTGCTGATTTAGTGGCTATCAATAAATTCGATAAGAGAGGCGCATTAGATGCCATTCGAGATGTTCGAAAACAATATAAACGTAACCATCAAATTTTCGATGCCAAAGATGAGGATATACCAGTTTTTGGAACCATGGCCTCGCAATTTAATGACCCTGGCATGAACAATTTATTTGTAGCCTTAATCAAAAAGCTACAAGAAAAAACAGGATTCGAATTTAATTTAGGCTTTCATGAACGATATGGAGATTCAGAAAAAATCTATATTATACCACCTGATAGAAATCGCTACTTGTCTGAGATTGCTGAAAATAGTCAGAGTTATTCAGAATGGGTAGAAAAACAAAGTCAAATTGCGAGAAAATTATATCGTTTAAAAGGGGTACTTGAATTAACAGATTCAATTTCTCCAGAAAATAAACAAGAATTAGAAGGATTATATAACTTAATAGAAGAATCCTTAGATGGGGAATGTAAGCGTTTGTTAAGGGAATGGCCGGAAACAAAGGTTAAGTATACAAGTGAAATATTCAGCTATAAAGTACGCGATAAAGAAATACAACAAAATCAATATTACGAATCCCTATCTAAACTGAGAATTCCTAAAGTAGCCTTACCAAAATACCAAGATTGGGGTGATATATTAAAATGGTTATTAACTGAAAATGTTCCAGGCGAATTTCCATATGCGGCAGGAGTATTTCCATTAAAAAGAGATGGTGAAGATCCAACCCGTATGTTTGCTGGTGAAGGAGGTCCAGAAAGAACGAATAAAAGGTTCCATTATGTATCCTTAGGACAACCAGCTCATAGATTATCCACTGCATTCGATTCTGTGACATTATATGGAGAAGACCCTCATGTCAGACCAGATATCTATGGGAAAATTGGCAATTCAGGGGTTAGTATTGCAACCCTAGACGATGCCAAAAAGTTGTATTCAGGATTTGATTTATGCGCTGCATCTACCTCAGTATCCATGACAATAAATGGCCCTGCACCCATGTTATTAGGTTTTTTCATGAATGCTGCAATTGATCAACAATGTGAAAAATACATCATTGAAAATAACTTAGTAGAGGAAACGGAAGCTAAAATAAATGAAATTTATAAAGCAAAAGGCTTAAAAAGACCCGCATATAATGCTAGCCTTCCGGAAGGCAATAATGGTTTAGGATTAATGCTATTAGGTGTTACAGGGGATCAAGTATTACCAGCTGATATCTATGAAAAAATTAAGAATTATGCCATAAGTACTGTAAGAGGTACTGTACAAGCAGATATCTTAAAGGAAGATCAAGCTCAAAACACCTGTATATTCTCTACAGAATTTGCCCTTCGTATGATGGGTGATATTCAACAATATTTTATTGATAAAAAAGTTCGTAATTTTTATTCCGTTTCTATTTCGGGATATCATATCGCAGAAGCAGGAGCTAATCCTATTTCCCAATTAGCCTTTACCTTAAGCAATGGGTTTACTTTTGTAGAATATTATTTAAGCCGGGGAATGCATATAGATGATTTTGCCCCTAACCTATCGTTTTTCTTTAGTAATGGTATTGATCCAGAATATGCTGTCATAGGACGCGTAGCCAGAAGAATTTGGGCAAAAGCAATTAAATTGAAATATAAAGGAAATGATAGATCACAAAAATTAAAATATCACATCCAAACCTCAGGCAGATCATTACATGCTCAAGAAATTGATTTTAATGATATCAGAACAACTCTACAAGCATTATATGCTATCTATGATAATTGTAATTCATTACATACAAATGCCTATGATGAAGCCATTACCACCCCTACTGAAGAATCGGTAAGAAGAGCTATGGCTATCCAATTAATCATTAATAGAGAATTAGGTTTAGCAAAAAATGAAAATCCTTTACAAGGTTCTTTTATTATAGAAGAATTAACAGATTTAGTGGAGGAGGCAGTATTAGCTGAATTTAAACGAATTAATGACAGAGGCGGAGTTTTAGGAGCTATGGAAACGATGTATCAAAGAGGAAAAATACAAGAAGAAAGCCTTTATTACGAAACTTTAAAACATACAGGAGAATTCCCTATTGTAGGTGTAAATACCTTCTTAAATAAAAATGGATCTCCAACAATCATACCAGGAGAAGTTATTCGTGCAACTGAAGCAGAAAAACAATTCCAAATTAAAGCATTAGAAGCCTTCAAAGAAAGAAATAAAGATATAAGTGAACAAGCATTATCCGAATTAAAAATAAAGGCTATAAAAGGGGAAAATTTATTTGATAGCTTGATGGAAGTATGTAAAATTTGTTCTATTGGACAAATTAGCCAAGCACTATATGAAGTAGGTGGACAATATCGTAGAAATATGTAATCCAAACAAAAATGAAAAAGCCATAATATTAAATATTATGGCTTTCTTTAATATATTAAATTAGCTTAGGCTAATATCCATTTAAACTTATATTCCATTTCAGGATTTTTCATACGTTCTGCAACTCTTAATAAACGTGCTGGTAAATTAAGTATATAATCTCTAGCTTTCTCACCTGTTTCATTCAACCCGTTCATATTCTCAATATTCCACTCAATAGTTAAAGATTTTAAAATATCTACATAATCTATTGCGGTATAAACGCCTAAACGTTGTGCTGCATCCGTAAAGTGTCCAAATAATTGGCCTATAGGCATACCCACTTCACGTAAAAAGTGTGCAGGCATAACTATTTTCTTACGCATCATATCTTCAAATGCTAACATAGCTTCATTAGGATCAACTTTAAAAATTTGTTTAATGAAGTCTTTATAAGCTTTTGCGTGTCTAGCTTCATCAGAAGCAATTACACCACACATTTTAGATAACAAAGTATCGCCATCTTTTTTCGCTAAACTAGCCACTCTTCTATGTGAAATATTGGTTGCTAACTCTTGAAAAGAAGTATAAATAAAATTTCTATATGGGTCATGACCTGTCCCAATATCAAAACCGTCAGCAATTAGATATTGTGTAGAAATTTCCATTTGACGCATATCTACACGTCCACTTAAATATAAATATTTATTTAATAGGTCTCCGTGACGATTTTCCTCAGCAGTCCAATGACGATTCCAACGCATCCAACCACCTTCTTCATCTTTAGATACACCTTCAACCATGGCTAACCATGATTCATATGTTGGTAAAGCCTCTTCAGTGATGGTATCACCAATTAACACCGCTACTAAGTCATAAGAAAGCTCACTCGCACTTCCTTGCAACTCCTTAATTTGATCAAAAAAATCTTCTGTACTAGAATCCGGCAAAAAATCAGTTGGTTGCCAAATTTCATCTATTGGTTTTAAATAATCTGGCATCTTTTCCAACATAAACTTTTCGATATGTTGCATTACTTCCCTACGAGCACCAAAATTAATATTCATCAGCTAAAAAATTAAGACTCAAAGATACGGAATATTGTTCTTTAATAAGGACATAAATTGAAATTTAAGTCCACTAAGTCAAAATTTTTACACTAAAATATGGTCAAAATCAACAAATAGTACACAAAACACTCTAAGCTCTAACCAAAAAAGCCTATAAAACAAGAAAGCCCTGTTAGGGTTAACTAACAAGGCTTCTTTTAAGATTTGGCACCGACCTACTCTCCCACATTTTACTGCAGTACCAT
>SEDO01000040.1 GCA_004211595.1 Pedobacter sp. | reverse complement strand
AGTAGTAAAACTAAAGGATTTTTTTAGCTTGACAAAGCAAAAAAATCCTTAGTTTTATGGCTTAAGGAAAAGCACTTTCTTTTACCTGAAACCAGCAATAGCGGTGAGCGGCGGTTAGCAGTAGTCGCTATAGTTCTGATACTTTGTTTGCGATGTAATCTTCTCGTAATCGTTCGTAATCAAGATTCTTTTTTCTCGACAAGGTTTCCTTGCCAACAACTTTTCCTTTTCTCCAAAATAGAATTAAGTAAGTAAATATCGATATGTAGAAAATACTGATTTTTCCGGTAAAAGACCAATCAACTTGCTTGTTTATAGGAAGAATTTCGAACGTGTCTATTATCCAAACTAAAAAAAAACATATGCTGATTAAATCACAAATCAAAAAGGTAAGTTTTGAAACAGAAAATCTATGGCTCCTAGTTAAGATATTTTCACCTTTCTCCAAAATTGCAGCATGAATATAATATTGTTCATGCTCTTTTTCGAATTGTCTATTTTTTGTCAACTCAATTTTAAGTGCTGATTCGCGATTTTTTGTAATGTACTCCCATCTTTCTTGCCAATACTTACTTCCTCGACTTATTAAACTTTGAGAAAGTGCTATTAAAGTTGCGATAAACGATAAGCATACAACTGGAACGATAGGTTGAGTAGTTTTCTTAAGTTCATAATACGCTACGGATATACCGATTAGAAGAGCTCCATAAAACCAAGCTCTTTTCCAAAACAAATCAATTTCGAAATTTCGTAAAAGTAATGCGTTCTGAAATTCCAATTCTAGAAGTTTTTCTTCGTTATTCATATCGAATTCGTTTTTGTTATGTTTTCATTTCCTGCGATTACTGCTAACGCTTCGCGCATCTTGGCTGTCGCGGCCATTCGGAGATTGTATTCTCTGCCGAACGGAAAAGAAGTTAAGGAAAAAGCACGTTCAATTTGCCCGGAACCAGCGATAGATCACGATGCGCTGTTAGCAGAAGGTTTTATTTAGAGTACGTTCTTATAGCTTGAACAATACTCTCTGTGTTCCACCGAACATCTGCAATAGAATATTTTGTAACCGTAGTTGATATTCGTTCTTGTCCCCATGGAGCCACTCCGATGATAGGAACCTTGTTATGATGTGAAGTTAAAATTTCCCATTCCATCCAATCAGAATGAGAAGCGTAAATCCCAGAAATAGCCAAAACGACATTCGATTCTAAAATTTTCTTTTTCAGTACCGCTTTTATATAAGCTGCATTTATAGAATTAATAGGTTGTTCTTGGGTTGCTTCTTTAAACTCTACATTAAAATAGCCTCGTTGATTAAGCAGATTTTTCAGTTTTCTTAAGTCTTCAGGATATTTCCAAGAGTGACTAATAAATATTTTGTAATCTCGTGCCATAATCATTTTTATTGTTCAATTTTTCTTGCAAACCATTGGGTGTGTTCTCGTGAGAATGCATTTTCGCAATTTATTATAAAATCAGAAAAGTCCGCATCGTTTTCAATTGAAACTATTTCTGCTCGTATCAAAATTATTTCATGGGCCGTTAATGAATAAGATGAAGATAGTTCGTTATGTTTTTTGGCCTGTAGCCATGTAAGAACTGAAGATGCTCCAACCGCTATTACCTCAATTGGCATTTTCAAAATTGGATGTTGAATATTGCATAATAGTAAAATGATTGCGAAAGCATGTAAGGCAACTGTTATCCAAAACCACAAAGATCCTCGATTTTTATTTAATTTAGCCTTTTTTGTATACCATACAGCTTGATTAGTAATACGCTTTTTTCTATACACTTCAAATCGCTCGTCTCGGCTTAAATTTCTAACCTGAATCATTACATCGCTAATTGGCTCTTCGATGCTAGCTTGTAATCCGATTTTTCCAATCAAACTTTCATTTTGAGTTAGTATTGTTTTTAAGTCATTGATGAATTGTTTTCTGACAATATTGTCATCATCTGATTCGTAAGGGTCAGATTTCATCATCCATCTCCAAGTACGGGTTTTTACCGATTCTGCAACAGCGCGTCCATTATACCAAATGTCATCTGGTTTACTAACACGAAGCCAGATCATTATTGACAGTGTACATAAAAATAATATGGCCGAAATAATTTTCAGCGACGGTTCAGTTAGTAAATTATCGAAGTAAGATAATGTTGCTGCTGTTATTAGCAAAATTAAATATGTTGCTATACCGTTAAAATATTTCTTTTGTTCCTTCATTGAGGAACTGTCTGCGGACTGATATAATCCAGGTAAGTGCTTATCTTCTATTTTTATTTCTATCATGGACGAACTACTACATTATTTGCAATTGGTGCTGCGCGGTTATTAAAAGCTTGGTTAATATAATAATTTGGATTTAATACGAAATCATCCCATTTACCTAGAATACAATATCTTTCATCATCTGACCATGAACACTTATTATTTGGAATATAATAATTGTAGCTAAACTCTTTTATTGTTGTTGAATTATTTATTGCCACAGATTGATGTGTTCCTCCACAATTATAGCATGTAATTGATCCTAAAAAAACACTAGTATACATATGAGGTAAAACTATACCTAGAATTCCATTTTGAGTGTTTCCAACACCATGGTATAAAGAAGCTTGTAACTCCCGTTTGATATATCGTTGCTCGTAAGCGCCTAAATTTTCATTACTTACCGAACCGATTAAAAATATGGTAACAGTTGATGTCGAAAGATAATCTTCACGTATTTTACGCATTACATAATCAATATCGTTAGAATCAATTGCTTCATCCAAAGAATGATCAATCATGTCTACGTCTAGAACATTCTGAATATTTTCTTTATAAAGTTTATCTTCAGTTTTAAATGAAATAAAACATCTGTGTCCCATAATATTTACTAGTTATAATTCCGTGATTTCTCAAAAACTTTCTGCTAACGCTTCGCGGCTCACGGATCGTTGCGGAGTTTCGGAGAGCGTTCTCTCTGCCGAACGAAAGCGAAGTTAAGAAAAAAGCACGATCAACTTACCTAAAAACAGCAATGGCCGTGA
>SEDO01000039.1 GCA_004211595.1 Pedobacter sp. | reverse complement strand
AGAAAGCTCCAAGAAGATAACTACTACGCCTATGGTTTAAGAAAAGTTGCAACCGCAGGCCAAAATAAGTACCTTTATAATAGCAAGGAGTTGCAAGAGGAACTAGGGCAGTATGATTACGGAGCACGGATGTATGACCCGGTGATAGGGAGATGGGGAGTGATTGATCCGCTGGCGGAGAAGATGATGAGCTGGTCGCCTTATAATTATGGGTTTGATAATCCGATTGTTTTTGTCGACCCAGATGGTATGGCCGCAGAGGAAATACAAGGAGGTACTCGATATACAGGTGCAGATGCTTTGTCTATATTTACAGCTATACAAGGTTCATATGGCGTAGAACCTGATCCTATAAAAGCGAAATATTTTGTTAGTAATAATGAGGATTACTATGGTAAATTACCAACTGTAGAAATTAAAGGTAATCGAATCTCGACATTAGAAGCGCTTTCTCGGATGATAAAGCGTGGGATGTCGATGGAAGAAATCTTAGCCAGCCCACGTGGATTGGAAATAGGGATAATGATTGATAATTATGTTACCTATGCCGGGTGGGGGACAGACAATCCATATCAAGACATTATTTATAATTTAGTCGTGGGCTATGCATATGGAGAAATAGGCGGCTATATATTAGGCAAAGCAATTGGCTATGGAATTAATTGGTGGGGTCAGGCCGCTAAGACGAGTACTTCGCTTTGGACATCAACAAATAAAATGAGTTCTGTAAAAAATGCTTTTGGGCATTGGAAGAAACACGGAGCGGAATTTCCAGAGTTTATAAATGCCAAACAGTATGTAGAAGGTGCTAAGAACTTTATGCACAATTCACCAGCAGGAACGTTAATGAAAACAAGAGCCAATGGCGATATTTTAAAATATCATCCAGGAACAAACACATTTGGAGTTATGGACGCTTCGGGAGTTCCAAGAACTATGTTTAGACCTACGGACGGTATGAAATATTGGTTAGGGCAATAAATTGATATAAAAATGAGTGACCATAATTGTAGAGTTTGCGGACTATATATTGATGATTTACCGTGGGGCGAAGACGGTAATTGTCCTACCTATGAAATCTGCCCTTGTTGCGGAGTGGAGTTTGGCAATGAAGATTACACAATAGAAGCGACAAAACGATACAGGGAAAAATGGATAAATGAAGGTGCGAATTGGTTTGAGCCAAAGGAAAAACCTGAAAAGTGGGATAAGGAAGAACAGTTTAAAAATATTCCACAAGAATTTTTATAGAAGCAAAAGCCCCGAAATCGGGGCTTTTGTTATTTTAGAAATTGACTTTACCGTCCAATAAATCTTTCATTTTTTTTAGTGAGCATAGAGTTTATGATTTTGACCAGAGCGTTTTTTTCATCTTCATCGAGTTGGGAAATCAACATCAGTTGCTCGTTCAGTTCGTGGTTCTGAAGCTCTACCACCGAGTTTTCGTTATCGTTTAAAAGGTTGTCGGCACTCACGGCAAACACCTTCATCAATCGTTGTACAATATCAATGGACGGCAGCAAATGCCCGTTTTCCATTTTGGACAGGTGCGTAACGTGTATATGCAGCTTGTCGGCTAAATCCTGTTGGTTCATCCCCGAAGCCTTGCGTAAAGCCTTAATCTTCTCGTTAAACTTCATACTGTAAAGTTCTATTGTTGTCTGCAAATTTACCATAATATACAAGTTTTAGCCACTTTTTTAGTTTTTGTTTGATGAGTTATATAATCAGCGAGGTAAAAAGATTGGGGAAGATGAAAAAGGTGTGAATGGTAAGGTAAGGATAGTGACCGATTCTAAAGAAGTAAGCCGTATTGAAGCTAATACTAAGAATAAAGCTATAACTCAATCTAACACGATTAGTTCTGGAATTTCTGTTTCCAAAGCAGCGTTAAGTGAAAGCCTAAATGTATTAGATAGAACTATTGCGAATGGAGGGTTGCAAGAAGAAGTTTCCATAGTAATGAATAGTGGGGCCGTGATACAAGGACAAACTGGACCAGTTCCTACCATTACGAATAATATTCAGACTGCACCAAGTACTTTACCAAATTTACCTACCGGAGCAACAATAGCTGATGTTGAAGCGACAATCCATTCGCATCCTATAGCTGTTCAACAAGTTGGATTTATGATTTACCCACAATCTGCAAACAGTCCGTCTAGTGGATCAGGAAGTGATCAAATAACATTTCGTCAATTCGGCACTAACATAATTATCGGTCCTCTCGGCACCATAAATCCAAATAGTGTGACCATAAATGCGAATGGTTCTCTCAATATTCCTTCAAGGCCTAATGGTGCGGTTATATACGATATAAACTCTATTCCTAAGGTTGAATTAAAAAGAGATGCAATTTTGCGTATAATAAATAAGTAATATGAGAAATATTTTTTTTATGCTTTTTCTTTTTTTAGCGACTAGTTCTTATAGTCAAAAAAGGAGTGATTTTGATTTTATTATTGTTATAGATGAAACAATTGTTACTAGTTTAAGTAACTCTAAGTTATTGATAAAACGTGATACTGAAACGTTATCTCATATTAATGTTTCTTATAAGCCTGGTAATTTGTCACTAGAGACGTCAAAATATAATTTAATTGCAAATAGCGAAGATGATGTTTATTTGAAATTTGACTACTATGAGTATTTAGGAAACAAGCAGAAGTTGTTTAATTATGATTTTAAGATTGGTAAAAATTGGTTTGAGCAACCATATTTAATATTAAGGATTTATAATACCTGTAAAAGGAAATATAAACGAAAGTTAACCCCTATAAAAGGAACAAATTATGCCATTGATATTGATTATGGAACGGGATCCACTATTCAAATTAGAAAGCCTTAATAGAGCTCATGAGTTATAAATAGTAAAAAAGGGAGTCTTATACTATAAAAATCCCCAGCTATGACACCTTATCAATATGGAGCAATAAGCCTGTTTTAAATATTGCAAAAATTAACATTTGGTTCATTTTGTAATAATCTATCTGTTAGTGCTGGGTTTTTAGTCATCTGTGCAGTTTTAAGCAGGTAGTAGTTACCCCAACCTGTTCCAATACCGCTACGATGGGCTAAACCGTCTGACCCAAGGCAACAGTACCGGCATCGTGATGCAAGAAACCCTGACCTATGATATCAGGGGTAACATCAGCAGCCTGAGCCGTGATGGAGGAGCAGCCCATGCCTACACCTATAACGG
>SEDO01000038.1 GCA_004211595.1 Pedobacter sp. | reverse complement strand
CATGCAGTTTGATATTACTCTTGCTAATCAGACGCGTGCAGATTACACCCCTACGATCTATATGGTTGTTGTAAACAGTGGATTATTTATTACTGAAAACGGTGTGAGTAGATTTGTCACTGGATTACTGACTCAGGAAATGGTTCTCGATACCAAGATGAAGACTGCGGTTATCGATAAACACACTTATGAGAGGGAAATTGTCGGTGGTTCTATTGAAAACCTCGGATCTATCCACAAGCATCTCAAGACTCGATTTTCTAATGCTACTGAGAAAGAGAACATGCTAGACAATGAACCGGGGATTTCCGCAGGTGCTGTATCTGCTGGAGCTGTATCTGCCGGTTCTATGAGTGCAGGTGATGTCCCCAAGAGAAGGATCCATAAATATGCTAAGTAAAATAACATATACATAAAATAACATTTTTTATATAAACGCTAGTATCATTAATACTAACGCTTTGTTTTTAATTACCTCCATTAATAAAGGATAAATTATATAAGTACTCACAACATTAGATACTGTGAAACAATAGTAACGGTTAATCAGATAACGTACACATGAAGGAGCTACATATGTTAAAATATTCGAGAGCACGTTGTAGAAATAATCAGGGTTTATACGCGCATACAGAACTTTTTTTTCAAATAGAATGACATAATCTTACTCAAGCTAGTTTTCTTAATCAAAGTGTTTTTGAGCAGAAACTCTACAATCCCTTTACAAGCATCTATCTCCATTTCACTTGCATGAGGAAATAGACGTTTAACGACATCAATCAATATATCCATTTTATTTGGTTTGCACGTTTTATCGCCATCACCTTTAGGTTGTTTCACTTGATTCTCTATAATCTCTGCCAAGTACTTCAAAAAATCTGGGTCCAACTTCAATTGTGAAATGTCCAAACCTTTCAACTCATCCAATATATAATCAACTAAATTCTTATGCTCTTGCTTCATCACTAAATGGAAACTAGGTTTTACTAATTTTGCACCAAGCTTAATTGCTGACATGATATAATTATACTATAGATAATTAATTTTTGGCATTTATATCAAGACAATTTAGTTTAATTTATTATAGGTTAATTAATTTTTTTCTATTCCAAATGTATATAATGTCGACGCCAGCAGTAACGCTTACACAAGATTTGAACTCTTCTCTTTCAGGGATTAATCTAAAATGGACTTATACCGGTCTTTCTACTATCAAGGAAATAGCACTTATTTATTACAAGAATGCTAGTGATGCAGATATTGCTTCTGTTGAAATTGCATCTGGGCTAACTAAATATAATTTGTCTCAAGGTTTAGATTCCGGTGCTTCTTACACATTCCAACTCCAGGTAACTGATGTTCTTAGTACAGTTGTATATTCCTCTGCTCTTGTTCTCGTGGCTCCTTACTTCCTCGTTGCACCTGTTATCCAATCTGTTATTGGTTTTGATGAAGCTCTCCGAGTTACGCTAGCATCTTCTGCAAACATTCTAACCACAAGCGATAGTGTTGAATTTGTGCTTAAGAGACAAGACAACCAACCTATTTGGATTATCAAACCATACGCCAGCAATGGTGTGTACATCCTATCCCGAGATGACAGCGATTCTCTGTTAAATAATACTACTTATCGCATCGCTTGCATGTTTCAACCTGCTTCTTCTAATTCAAGATATTCTGCACCCTCCGGTGTTTCCAACTCCATACTGGGAACTCCGAGTAATACACCTAATGCAGCTCGACAGGTGTTGGTATATACTATAGGTGTTGAGACCCTTGACGTGGAGGTCCAATGGTTGAGACCTACCGATTTTAGTGAGTGGGCTAATGAGGGGTTTTCTATCAAGGTTGGTATTACTCCTCATTTGTCATCAGACACGACCTTTGTTACTTTGACTTCAGATCTCTCATCGCACATTTTTTCCGATTTACAGAGAGGTACTCAATACAGTTGCTCTGTTCAATATATTAATCAATTTGGTGAAGGACCTGTTGAAAATTCTGCTACGATACTTCCTACATCAAGACCAGATGCTCCTATATTGTATAATGTAGAGGATGGTAATGGTGAGGCAACTATATACTGGCAAGCACCTGCATTCAATGGGCAATCTGTAATTAATGCATATCGTGTCTATAAAGATGGTGTTTATGTCGCAACAACCACTCCTAGTACAAGAGATTATACGTTTACCAATTTGGTTAATGGCCAGTCTTATTCCTTACAGGTGTCAGCATACAATCCAAAGGGTGAATCACTGAAATCTTCTGCATCATCTAGTGCTCCTTATGGTGCTATGTCCATTGTGTCTGTAGTCGCTTCTCAGAAGACACTTACTGTCACAGTTAATCCCAATGGTAAACCTATTACTAGAGCACTTCTCCTGGCACTTGATTCCAATCCTGATGATGTACTAGATGGTTCTTTCTTCCTGGAGGTTCCTCAAAGTCAAATTTCTCAGAGTCAAACATCACAGGTTGAAATTGCTAAGACGTTTACCGGATTTAGCTCCAATATTACATTTTGGTGTGTCATCGTATATCGTGAGGATCAAGTGGAATTCTTGAAATCCGTGTAGAAACATTTTACTTTACTTTACAAGTATTTTATTCTGAAAATTATTATCTCATAATAATTTATAATGAGCTTTAGATCTGCACAAAACTCTGATTGTGTTGTGAATAATTTAAGGGTTAACGGTACCCTAACTTTAGTAAATCCATCTGATTTAGATATAGATGTTGACGAAAACCTTGAACTAAACTCCTTGACTGTTGACACTACCAGTACATTAACCGGAGATGTAACAATGGGGAGTGATGCTTCTATCGCAGGGTCATTGACTGTTGCCCAGGATTGTAGTTTGAATGCTGACTTATATGTTGCAGGAGCAATTTATACAAGTGATATATCGTATAATGGTAGTTTCGAAATCCCCGGTGGTTTAACCGTTGGTGGTAGTAGCGAATTAAACGATGTGTCGATGAATGCCTTAACAACTGATGCTGACGTAGATATTTCAGGTAACCTAAACGTTGGATTGGATGCAAATATTGCCGGTAATACCACAATTAATGGTGATTTAACAGTAAATGGTAGCATTTACGGCTATGAACAATTAAATACAGAAATGGAGATTAACTACCTCAACTTAACCGGAAGCAGTTCAAACGTCAGCGGTACGATCACATTGCAGAAGAACACTGGAGGATCTTCAGGCACTAATAATGCTACCAATACCTCTAGTACATGTGGTCAGATTGTTATTTCCAATCGTACTGCCACATCATATGATTGGAATTTAAGTAAAGGTGATGGGGATAATGTCAATATCTATTTAGTTTTCTTGGTTGTGTATAATTTAGACAGCGATTACCCTTCATCGTATTAAGGAAGGATGAAGGCATTAAGTACCCTTCATCTTATTAAACAAATTTATACTCATAAGTATCAATATATCAATATTGATATTTATCAAATAATTAACTATTTTCATAAGCCATATGTTTCTCTGTTTCATAATGTCTTGCTTTATGACATTTTGTATAGCGTCCACCACATTCGCATTGTATTTTTGTATTTTTCCACTCTCTTATTTTTTCATAGTTATCTTTTCTATAATTTTCATAATATTCTTTAAAGTATTCTAAATTATCCTGTCTATACTCTGAATTTGTTCTTGACGGAATTTGTTTATTTAAAGTCGCACCTAATTTTTCTAACCAACGACGTTCATGTTTGCTTGCTTCCAGTTTGTCTTTACAATTAACTCTTTTAACTTCAACCATATCCCAATTACTGAAACCTTTGTTCTTACGTATAAACTGATATACATAAACATTGTATTTCTTTGACGCAGAATTATGACAATCTGATTTGTGCACGTTCTTACGTTTTGTAAAGTTAGTTGTACTGCCTACATATACATCTGTAACATCAGGGTCTTTGCATACTAGCTTATAAATTATCGTGTTAGAATAATCTATAGGTTTTTTTGGCATTTTATAAGATAGTATAAGATAATTTATTTAAACCATTTATTTATTAAAAGCTCTTCGTTAAAAACAATTTCACTTGACAAGAACTACCAACGCCTAAATACAATGGTTTTAACACTCCGTTGTTTTTATTTAACCAATACACCTGTAAATCGATATTTCTTATTTCACTATTTTGTTTTAGTGATAGATATCTGTACACCTGTGCAGAGTACTGAATGTAAGGTACAAATGTCAAGTCATTGCCAACAAAATCCGTAATGATGTTTAAAAAGTTGGATGTACTTGAATTATTTATAATTGATCCATTTCTATATATTTGAATAGGAGGAGTTTGTGATTGATAAATGGGAATCAAGTTTGTAGTGAATATCACTGAACTAATAGGGTTCCATAATGCAACCGTACTATAATCTTGTGATAACTTTGATTTGTCTTGGGATATGAGGTTATTTAACTGGTAATCCATACCCCCAATGTCTTTATTAACAATATTCGCAGGCAATCCAGATAAAAGTGCATACATCGGGAAATTCATATAGATATTTATCTTATCCGATTCATTATAACCATAATACAAGTCGTTAATTAACATGGTACATTTCTGTGTATCTGGGTTGAATGTCAA
>SEDO01000003.1 GCA_004211595.1 Pedobacter sp. | reverse complement strand
CCCAACTCACCACCCCCTGATAAATTTTTTAACATGAATAAGTTAAATCAGGTGAAAATATACCAAGATAAAATCCAAAGAAAACAAAAGACAAAATTTTTGAGCCTTAAATCACAGCCCAAATACACTTTTTTATAGGTGAAAATATCGCGAAGATTTCGAGCTCAAAAATTTTGTCTTTTGTTTTCTTCCCTCATTTTTATATTTTAAACCATTAACTTAAAAATGTAACAAAATTTATTGTAAATTTGCCCCTTATCAATTCAACATTCGTATGGCTGGTAATAGTTCTCTTACAACCTCTATTTTGGATCAATTAACTGCCTTAGGGCATAAAAAAGTTGTATTCTGTAACGACCCTGATACGGGTCTAAAAGCCATCATTGCTATTCATGACACTACTTTAGGGCCTGCTTTAGGCGGAACGCGTATGTGGACCTATAATAACGAAGCTGAGGCATTAGCTGATGTATTACGTTTATCAAAGGCAATGACCTACAAGGCGGCCATCTCAGGTTTAAATTTAGGGGGTGGTAAAGCTGTTATTATTGGAGATTCCAGAAAGCAAAAAACGGAAGCCTTAATGCGCAGTTATGGGCGCTTCATTAAAAATTTAAATGGAGAGTTTGTGACTGCTGAGGATGTGGGTACAACGACAAAAGACATGGAGTATATCCGTATGGAAACCCAACATGTTACAGGAGTATCAGAGTCTATCGGAGGAGCAGGAGATCCTTCACCAATCACAGCTAAAGGTGTGTTTTATGGTATCAAGGCTTGTGTTAAGGAGGTATATGGAACCGACATGTTGGCCGGTCGTTCAGTACTGGTACAAGGAATTGGAAATGTGGGAGAGCACCTAGTAGAATTATTGAGAAAAGAAAATGTTGATGTTTATATTTCGGATATCAATGAAGATCGTTTACAACAAGTTGCTAGAAAATATAAAGCTAAAGCAGTAGATGCAGATAAGATATTTACAACTGGTGCAGACATTTATGCACCCTGTGCTTTAGGGGCGACTGTAAATGATAATACCATTAAAAAGATGAAGTTTTCTATCATTGCAGGATCAGCTAATAATCAATTATTAGATGAGAATATACATGGTCAGAAACTCTTAGATAAAGGCATTTTATATGCCCCTGATTATTTGATTAATGCCGGGGGCTTAATTAATTGCTATTCTGAATTAACAGGCTTTGGTAAAAAGCGCACCATGCAATTAACCGAGCATATTTATGAAGCCACGCGCGAAGTAATAAAACTGTCTAAAATGGAAAATATCCCAACCAATTTAGCTGCGTCTAGAATTGCAGAAGCGCGAATTGCTGCAATCAAGAGCATTAAATCCTCATATTAATTGTAAAATCTACTTATTAAACACACAAATTAAATACACACAAATCGTTCTTATTATTTCATGTTAAACAGAAGGCACCTCAGAATTAAAGCGTTGCAAAGCATTTATGCTTTTCACCTGTCAGAATCCCAAGATATTTTAAGTGGGCAAAAAACAATGATGAATTCTATCGATAGCGTATACGAAATGTATATTCGTATGCTGGCTCTTATCGTAGATGTAACAGAATATACGGCAGTAGATGCCATTGAAAGAGGCAATAAGCATTTGCCAACCGCAGAGGATTTAAATCCAAACAAAAAATTATTAAACAATGCCTTCGCACAGATTTTAAAGCAGAACCCAGATTACATTGCTTATGTAAATAAGTATCAGGTAAATTGGCATGCTGACCCTGAAATAGTAAAATCCATATTCAATAGTTTAAAGGAAACGAAAGAGTATCAAGCCTACCTTCAAGATACTGCCGAAGATTTAGAGAGTTCCAAGGAAATTATCAAGTTTATCTTTAGAAAGAAAATTTTAAAAGACCCCATTGTACTTCAATCATTTGAAGATAAATTCATCAATTGGCCAGTAGATGCGGAAGTAATGAAAGGGATGGTTGCTAAAACCATTAAAAACTTTACAAATACCGATCCTTTCCAAAATAAATTAACTCCTCTTTGTGTGGATTGGGATGAAGATAGTCGATTTGTGAAAGACCTTTTTCAATATACCTTGAAAAATGAGGAAAAATATCAAGGCTATATTGCCGATCGGACAAAAAACTGGGAGTCTGAAAGGATTGCTGTTATGGATACCATTTTAATGAAAATGGCTATTTGTGAAATGATGAATTTCCCATCCATCCCCGTTAAGGTTACCATTAATGAATACTTAGAGTTATCAAAAGATTACAGTACTCCGAAAAGTAATACTTTTATTAATGGTATATTAGACAAAATTTTGAACGATTTAATGAAAAATAATAGTATTAAGAAAATCGGTCGGGGTTTAATTGATTAGAAAAAATGAGGTTCATTCCTCAAAATATTATAATATTCATGAAAAAAGTAACGCTATTAAGTTTGGTCCTAAGTGCCTTAGTTTTAGGTTCCTGTTATCGATCTCAGGATCCTAAATCGGATGTAATTTTAGATTCTACTGGTAAAGCAGTTTCTTCAGTAGATGCCCCTATAATAAGCTTTGATCAAGATATCTTTAATTTTGGAGTTATTTACGATGGGGATGTGGTTGAACATGAATTCAGTTTTACCAATACCGGCAAAACTCCATTAATTATATCCGGAGCGGAAGCTACTTGTGGGTGTACTGTACCTAGTATTCCAGATAAACCTATAAATCCTGGTGAAAAGGGTAAGATAGTAGTAGCTTTCAACAGTTCCGCTAAAGTAGGGATGCATGATAAAGTAGTGACCTTAACTACGAATGCTAATCCAGCTTTTGCTTATTTGCATATGGTAGGAGAAGTTAAGCCCAAGAAGCAATAAAAAAATTAATTGACACACATTAAAAATTAAAAAAAAATGCAAACAGTATTATTACAAGCAGACAATTCTATGGTGCCATCATTTATTACGATGGGATTAATTATGATAATCTTATACTTTTTTATGATGAGACCTCAACTTAAAAAAGCAAAAGAGCATAAAAAATTAGTTGGAGATTTGAAAGTAGGGGATAAGGTAGTGACCACTGCAGGCATACATGGCAAAATTGTAGGAACAAATGAAACTACATTTTTAATTGAAGTAGAAGGTGGAACTAAAATTCGTTTTGAAAAATCCGCTATTGCATTAGATGCTACTAGAGCATTAGAAGCAAAAGCATAAGATATCTATAACTAAACTGGCCGTACCTTAAATTATTTTAAGGGCGGCTTTTTTTTTGTACTTTTATCCTATGCCGTTAATAAAACTAAATAAGATTGAAAAGAAAAGGGTTTTTTCTTTGATTTTCTGTCTCCTATTAGCTATTGGAGCCTGGTTATTTATGGCATTGAATAGAAAGTATACCTATACCGCTGAAACCGTCTTAATTTACAAAGATTTCCCTCAAAACAGAGCTTTTAAAGCTCTTCAAAGCGATACAGTGGATTTACAAATAGAAGGTACAGGTTGGCAATTAGTTTTTTCCAGATTAAGAGTTAATCCCCCTAGTATTAAAGTAAGCTTAGAACAGTTAAATCGAAGGAATTATGTTTTGTTTTCTGACCAATTAAGGGATATAAATAGTCAGTTGGAGAGTTTTCAGAAAGTTAAAATGGTCATTCCTGATACGCTTTACTTTGATTTTTCAAAGCGAAGGAATAAACGTGTACCTATCAAGCTTCGTTCGGAGTTAGCTTTTCAACCAGGGTTTGATGTTTCCGGGGATATTGTTTTAAAGCCTAATTACGTCAATATTTCGGGACCTGCCGAAGAAATAGCTGATATCCAAGTATGGTATACCGATACTTTACGCGCTAAAAACTTAAAAGCAGATTTGAAATCTCAAATTACACTTTCTACAACTAATGAGTCAAATATTGGGATTTATCCCTCTCGGGTTGGTGTGCATGTACCGGTGGATGAATTTACCGAAAAGACCTTAGAAATACCGGTGCAAATAATTAATAATACCAATTTTAATACGGTCAAGCTGATCCCTAAAAAAGTTGCTGTTACTTTTTTAGTTTCACTTACTAAGTATCATGAAGTAAGCCCTGATTTTTTTTCTGCTCAAGTAGATTTAAATGAGTGGAAAGATCAAAAGCACGCCCAATTGTTGGTTCATTTAAAGCGATTCCCTGCATACTGTAAGCTTGTAAAAATAGTACCCGAAAAATTAGATTATATAATAGAGAAATAGATGTTGAAAATAGGTATTACCGGAGGAATGGGTTCGGGTAAATCAACCGTATGTAAGGTATTTGAACAATTGGGCATACCCGTTTATTACGCAGATGCAAGAGCCAAACAACTGATGCATCAAAATTTGGATTTAATAGCAGGTATTAAGGCGCAATTTGGAGAAAATGCTTATTTGCCAGATGGTAGCCTGAATCGTGCTTATATTGCCGAAAAAGCCTTTCAGGATAGTCAAGCTACTGCTCAATTAAATGCTTTAGTACATCCAGCGGTATATAAAGATTTTGAATCTTGGACGCAAAGTTGGGAAGGTAAAACCCCGTATGTTCTCAAAGAAGCAGCTTTAATGTTTGAAAGTGATTCTTATAAGCAATTAGACTTTATAATTTTGGTCATAGCTCATCACGATTTGAAAATTCAACGCATCATGCAAAGAGATGGATTATCAGAATCACAAATCTTAGCGCGTATGGATAAACAATGGTCTGATGCTAAAAAGCAAGAGAAGGCCGATTTTATTCTTTACAATGAAGAAGGGAAGTCGATTATCGAACAAGTTTTAGCCTTTCATGCCAAGTTTACATCATGATTCTATCCGATTTCATTGTAGAAGATTCCAGAGGTTTGTATTGCCGTTATGGCGATTTTTTTCTAGACCCTAAAGTCGCTGTAAAACATGCGGTCATATCTCATGCCCATGGTGACCATGCTATTCCTGGCAATTCTCAGGTATATTGCACGGCTGCTACTGCAAAATTTATGCAACACCGATTTAAAAAACGCGCTGCGGAGCAATTTCATATTATTGATTATACAGATAGTTTTATCTTAAATGGGGTGAAAATTAGTTTTTTTTCGGCAGGTCATATCTTAGGCTCCGCATTAATTGTAATGGAATACCAAGATGTCCGATATTTATATACCGGAGATTTTAAAACCCAAGCAGATCCGAGTTGTGATGAATTAGATTTGCAAAGGGCCGATGTACTTATTTGTGAAAGTACGTTTGCAGATCCCCAATATGTTCATCCAGAACCCATGCAAGAAATTCAAAAACTGAATGAAATTTCTTCCAATATCATGTTAGGTGCTTATGCATTAGGTAAGGCCCAACGATTGATTTCATTGATTAATCAGTACTGCCCCCAAAAACAAATATTACTTCATTATAATATTCTTCCCTTTGCAGCGATATATGAAAGCTTTGGATTTAAGCTTGGAAATTATAAACTATATGACCGCAAGGCGATGAAAAACAGTAATGCAGAATTTATTTATATCGTGCCTCCTATGGTTTATCATAGCTATATTAAAGCGATAGATGTAGTACGCATTTTTGCTAGTGGTTGGAAACATTTACAAAATTCACAGATGCAATTACTCATTTCTGATCATGCAGATTGGGCAGGATTATTGTATAGTATTGAACAAGTTCAACCCCGCGAAATTTGGACAACACATGGATCTGGCAAGTTATTACAAGCCTTTTTAGAATCTAAGATTAAGGTGAAAATGCTAAACTAATATGGAGGAAAACATAGATTATTATTTTAATGACCAAGGTCTGATGGTGTTTACCGCCGCCTATCATTTAAAAAGAGGTTTTTGTTGTAAAAATAATTGTTTAAATTGTCCTTGGAAAAAGAAGCCTAATGCAGCAAGCCCCAACAATGCTCAAAAGCCTTCTCAAAATGATGATGATTAATGCGAATTAACCAGGAAATTCAAAGCGAGAAATTTGAAAATGAGTTTCAAAAATCTCTGGTAAATTTAATATTTACCTATAGTTGGGCCAATCAAAATATAAAAGCACTTTTAGCGCCCTATGACATTACACAGCAGCAATTTAATGTATTGCGCATCCTTAGAGGCCAATATCCACAACCCTGTAAGATTAAGCTTGTAAAAAGTCGAATTTTAGATAAAATGAGTGATGTATCTCGGATAGTCGAAAGATTATTACAAAAACAATTATTAGTTAAAGCAGAAAATATTCGTGACAAAAGAGCTACCAATATTTTGATTTCGGAGAAAGGGCTTGCGCTATTGACTAAATTGGATATGGAAGTAGACTTTTCTAAATTTATTAGACCTAATATAACCGAAACAGAAGCTAAACAATTAAACGAGTTATTAGATAAGTTTAGAGGTTAGTGCAAGCTAAGGACGTATTTAGTGCGAAGAACTATAAAATCCTATCAAAGCAACGCCTATCCCACATAATACAGCAATCATTTTTTGTTTGTTAATTTTGTGGCCTGCACTGGATTCAAAAAGGATAGTGGTAGAAATATGAAGGAATATTCCTATTACAATTCCCATCATTTTATCAAAGTAAATTTGCATACCCACAATTTCACCTCGACTAATTATATGGGATAAGAAAAACCCAGCAGGCGACATAATTGCAAATAATAAAAGCGTTATAATAATTTGGCTACGGTTTTGATGATGATGCTTTAGTATACCTGCTAACACAAATGCGGCAGGAATGTGATGTAAGGAGATACCAAAAATTAATTCATTATTTTGGTCTTTTACCAGCGGCATTCCTTCTAAAAATGCATGTAGGCATAAACTTAAAACAATAGCTATGGGAAATTGATGGGTATGCGTATGGTGATGCATATGACCATGTTCTACACCTTGGGAAAATTGTTCTAAAAAGATTTGTAATAAAAACCCAATTAGTATAAATATCCCAATTTCATGAGGATCTGTGGTTTCATATACATGTGGAATTAAATGCAGTACGGTAATTGCAAATAAATATGCACCACTAAAGGAAAGGATTAGTTTTAATAATTTACTATTATCTTTCTTTACCAGAAATACGCTAAGTCCGCCTAAAAAAGCACTACTAAATAATATTGCAAGTTTCCACCATTCCATTAGTCAATAAGCTTTAATTTTTTAAAACTAAAATATACTGAAATTCCGATAATCGTACCTAAAAGAGTTCCCGTTAAAATATCAATCGGATAATGTACACCCACATAAATTTGTGCGAAAGAAATAGCCGCAGCCCAAGCGAAACCCCAAAATATAATCCATTTCCAACGTTTATGAAAAGCCAAAATTAAAAACCAAGCTAAAGCAAAGTGGTTGGTTGCATGCGCAGATGGAAAACTATATCCTGTGCCACAGGGTACCCGCACAATCATTTTGTCTTGAAGTTCTGGATTATTACAAGGCCTCACACGTTGCACGGTAGGCTTGATTATTCTAGATGCAGTTAAATCTCCAATAGCAAAGGTTACCAATAAACCTAATATGAGGTAATAGCCCTTTTTTTTGTATTCCTTAATACAAAAAACGATAATGAATAAATATAATGGAGCCCAAAAGAAGCGGTTTCGAAGTAATGGCATAATCTTATCGAATACCACATTGGCCATATCTCGATTGATTCTTAAAAAGATCTCTGGATCTAATTGGAGGAGCGTTTCAATCATAATTTTTCACAAATTAAAAGCAATCGGTCGGATTTTTCGGCGTTAAATTCTCCTAAACTATAATCTCCAAATTGCGCTTTAATTTTAAATCCGGCTTTACTTAACATACGTTCAAAATCAGCCAATAGAAAAGCTTGAACCTGCTCTTCAAAGGCATATGCTTTCGCCTTATGTTCAAAGTTAATATGTTTGTTTATTTTCCCTTGGGCAACAAACTTATTGATATGAAACTCAATCCCATCAATCGTTTTTATCTCTTGAGAGGTTAAGTTTTGAATAATCTTTTGGGTATTAAAATAGTCAATGACTAAAGTTCCACCTGGTTTGAGGGATTTACGAAATGCAATTAAAGCATTGACATGGTCTTTCTCAGTATCGAAATAGCCAAAACTTGTAAAGAGATTAAAAGCTAAATCGAAATAATTGATATACGACAACTTTCGCATATCATGTACATAAAAATGCAAATTTTTAGATTCGAATTGCTTGGCAAAGCGAATATTTTGTTCCGACAAATCAATCCCCGTGACGTCATAGCCTTTTTTATTTAAATAAACCGCATGACGACCACGACCACAAGCAATATCTAAAATTTTACTGGCTGCCGTTGGGGCTAAGTAAGCAGATAAATTATCAATTAAGTATTCTGCTTCTGCATCATTTCTTTGGTTATAAAGAATATGATAGAAAGGCGAATTAAACCACAATTGAAACCACTTACGTTGCATTTTTCTTCTTTTTTTTTAACGATTTGAAAAGCAAAGATAGCATTTTGATAGAGAACGGTTTTAGCTGTCTTTAATTTTTATTAAATTTGAAAAAAATATTTACCTTGACTTTAATAAAATCTATATCTGGTATACGGGGCACTATAGGTGGCCTTGCCGGAGAAGCACTTACCCCGCTAGATGTTGTAAAATTTACAGCAGCTTATGGCGCATGGGTTATTCAAAATACAAATAATAAGAAAATTGTCATTGGGAGAGATGCCCGTATCTCTGGCCCCATGATAAGTCAACTCGTTGTGGGTACCCTACAGGGATTAGGTATTGATGTCATTGACTTAGGGTTGTCTACAACCCCAACCGTAGAAATTGCTGTTCCGATGGAAAAAGCAGGCGGTGGGATTATATTAACAGCCAGCCATAATCCTAAGCAATGGAACGCTTTAAAACTTTTAAATCATAAGGGCGAATTTATTAGTGATACTGAAGGTAAAGCAGTGCTTGAAATGGCTGATAACCCTCTCTTTCACTTTGCTGAAGTGGATGATTTGGGAACCCATACATTGGATGACTCTTATTTGGAAAAGCATATCCAGGCTATTCTAGACTTAGAATTAGTGGATGTGGATATAATTCGCCAGGCACAATTTAAAGTGGCTGTAGACGCTGTAAACTCTTCAGGTGGTATATTTGTTCCCGCCTTGCTTAAAGCTTTAGGCGTACAAACTATTTATCCTTTATACTGTGAACCAAATGGTCATTTTCCTCATAATCCAGAACCATTACCAGAGCATTTGACCGAGATTGCTAATTTAGTAAAAGAAAAACAAGCTGATTTAGGTATTGTAGTTGATCCGGATGTGGATAGACTTTGTTTTGTAAATGAAGATGGATCTATGTTTGGGGAGGAATATACCCTTGTGGCTGTGGCTGATTACGTCATTCAACATCATCCAGGTAATACAGTTTCTAATTTATCATCTACCCGTGCTTTACGGGATGTTACCGAAAGTGCTGGGCAAACCTATACGGCAGCAGCTGTAGGAGAAGTCAATGTAGTTAATCAAATGAAAGCAACAAATGCTGTAATAGGCGGAGAAGGGAATGGGGGGATTATTTACCCAGCATCTCATTATGGCCGGGATGCCTTAGTTGGGATTGCTTTATTTTTAACGCATTTAGCTAAGACTGGTAAAAGTATGACGGCTCTGCGAGCTAGTTATCCTCCCTACTTTATTAGTAAAAATAAAATTACGCTTACTCCAGACATGGATATTGATGGGCTTTTGGAGAAAATCAAACAGGTTTATGCTGCCTACCCTCAACTTACTATCGATGGCTTAAAAATTGAATTTGAACAATCTTGGGTGCACCTGAGACGTTCGAATACCGAGCCTATCATTCGGATTTATAGTGAAGCTAATACAGCTGAAAAAGCAGATGCTTTAGCACAAGAAGTAATACAAAAGATTTCAGAAATTTTATAATACAAGTCATACGATTAATATGCAACCTAAAAGAGTTTATTTAGATAACGCCGCAACTACCCCAATTGATCCTTTGGTTATTCAAGAGATGACTACGGTGATGCAAGAGTATTATGGTAATCCTTCTGCGATACATGCTTTAGGACGTGAAGTAAGAACCTTAGTAGAGAAGGCTAGAAAGTCTGTAGCAACTCTTTTAAATGCAGCTCCTTCTGAAATTTTCTTTACTTCAGGAGGTACTGAAGCTGATAATACGGCCATTCGTTGCGGTATAGCTGCTTATGGTATTAGACACGCTATTACCACTAAAATTGAACATCATGCTGTAGAACATACATTGGGCATGTTATTAAAAGAGGGGATTATTGATAAATTGAGCTTTGTCAATATAGATGCTAAAGGTAATTTAGATTACGCACACTTAGAACAACTACTCGCTGAAAATGAACGTTCATTTGTGTCTTTAATGCATGCTAATAATGAAATTGGTACTCTGAGTGATATGGAGCGCATAGGGGATCTTTGTGAAAAATATGAAGCTATATATCATGCAGATACCGTGCAAACTATGGGACATTTTGTGCATGATGTAAAGAAACTGAAAGTTCATTTTTTAGTTTGTGCTGCCCATAAATTACATGGCCCTAAGGGAGTAGGCTTTTTATATGTAAATTCTAATATTAAAATTCCACCCATGATTTACGGGGGTGCACAAGAAAGAAATATGCGCGGGGGAACCGAAAATGTGTATGGAATTGTAGGCTTGGCCAAAGCACTCGAAATTGCCTATGCTGAAATGGCCGAACATCAAGCGCATATTCAGGGCCTCAAAGATTATCTTAAAGCCCAACTTGAAGCAGAGATTCCTGGAATAGGGTTTAATGGAGAAACTGATGCTGATAAAAGTTTATATACAGTATTAAATGTTTCCTTCCCAGAAATGGATATGGCGGACATGTTGTTATTTAACTTAGATATCAATGGGGTGTGTGCTTCTGGTGGTTCTGCGTGTTCCTCTGGCTCCAATATAGGATCCCATGTATTAAATGGAATTAAGGCTGATCCAAATCGACCTGCCGTTCGCTTTTCATTTAGTAAATATACGACCAAAGAAGACATAGATTATGTGATGGAAAAAGTAAAAATGGTTGTTAAACAAAGTGCCTTAGCCTAAACCCAGCTTAACGCCTTAAATTTAAAAATATACATCAAGCCGTCATTTACTGACGGCTTTTTTTATGGAAAACTCTATTACATCTAGGGGGTTGAACCACGGTTGAACCACAGTTGAACCACAGTTGAACCACAGAAAGGCTTAAATTTGTGGTTCAACTGTGGATAGGGTGTGGGTAAAGGGTGGTTTAATACAGTTTAAATAGATAAATTGTTATTGAATTAGAAATAAGTTAAATTAGTATTGAATTATTTAAACTTAAAATCATGGAAAGAAGAAGATTTCTAAAACAGGCTACTTTAACCGCAGCAGTAATGGCTTTTATTAAAGGCGAAGTATTTTCAGCTCCGGCTAATAGGCGTGATTTTAATTTTAAGGAAATTCGAAATGGGGTAGGCTATTTTACGGAACAAGGTGGGACTATTGCTTGGCTTAATGCCAAAACAGGCTATGCTGTTGTAGATTCGCAATTTCCGAATACCGCAGTCAATTTAATTCAAGAATTGAAAAATCTGGGTGATAAACCCATAAAGTATTTATTGAATACCCATCATCATGGTGATCATACAGGTGGGAACATTGCCTTTAAAGGCATCGTAGAACATATAGTAGCGCACCAAAATGCCCTGGTAAACCATAAATTAGCCGCTGAGAAGGCCAATAATGTTGATAAGCAATTATTTGCTACCACTACCTTTGGGAAAGGCTGGCGGGCTCCTTTAGGCGATGAACGCATCGAAGCCTATTATTACGGATCGGGGCATACCAATGGGGATGTAGTGTATCATTTTCAAAACGCCAATATTGCCCATATGGGAGATTTAATGTTTAATCGGAGATTTCCTTTTATAGATAAGGAAAATGGTGCTCATATTGGAAATTGGATAACTATTTTAGATACTGTGGTCAAGCAGTTTGATGGAGAT
This sequence comes from Pedobacter sp., assembly GCA_004211595.1. Lineage (GTDB taxonomy): Bacteria > Bacteroidota > Bacteroidia > Sphingobacteriales > Sphingobacteriaceae > Pedobacter. The sequence goes on along the minus strand of SEDO01000003.1, from coordinate 215,162 downwards.
ACCATATTTATTTTTGGACATGCGAAAGATCCTCAACAGATTACGGGAAATAAAGCTGATATTTTGGCTTTTAGAAATTACTTAGATAGTTTGTTAATTTTCGTGCAAAAAGAAATTACAGCTGGTAAACCTTTGTCAGAGATATTAAAAGCAACCACTATTCCAGGTGCTCCAGAATGGACAGGAGATGGAATTCAAAGAAGTTTAAATGCAGCATATACTGAATTAACTGCGCGTTAGAAATTCTTTTTATTTACTTTTTCGGAAAATGGCAAGTATTCTGCTAAGGCAGCAGATCCATACCAATTATAACAATCTGCAGCTAATACTTTTGCTTTAATTGCTGGGTCGGTCTCTAATATAGCTTGAGCTTCTTTAATTGTTTTTACATTTAAAATAAAAATGCCTCTGTAATTTGCCTCATTTTTGGAAATAGGTCCTGCTACTATAAGTTGATTGGCTTTTACAAGTTTCCCCATATTTTCCATATGACCCGCAAACAATTTGTCTTGAGTTTCTTTGGATTCAGAAGTATTTGACCCCGTTTTTAAGATAACTAAAACATACATTTTCATGCCGTACTCATCGGCTCCTAATTTGGATGCTAATGCTGCATCATATTTTGGATTTTCATCTTGGGCTTGGGAATAATTAACTATAGCGAAGCAGAACAAGAAGATCCAAAAATACTTTTTAATGCTGTTTAAATTAAGATTTCATCATATGTAAAAAGCTGCCAAGTTTAGCTTTCATTTCACGACGATCAACTATAAAATCTAAGAAACCGTGTTCTAAAACAAATTCTGAAGTTTGGAATCCTTTCGGTAAATCTTTCTTAATGGTTTCTTTAATTACACGTGGCCCTGCAAACCCAATTAAAGCCCCAGGCTCTGCAATATTAATGTCTCCTAACATCGCATAGGATGCGGTTACCCCACCAGTTGTAGGGTCTGTTAATAACGAAATATAAGGGATTTTTGCTTGCGCTAAAAGTGCTAATTTGGCTGAGGTTTTGGCCATTTGCATTAAAGAGAATGCAGCTTCCATCATCCGGGCTCCCCCAGATTTAGAAATCATAAGAAAAGGAGTTTTGGTAGCTATACTATGATCGATGGCTCTGGCAATTTTTTCGCCAACTACTGATCCCATAGAACCGCCAATAAAGTTGAAATCCATACAAGCAATGGTGATATCGTGACCATTTAAAGTACCATAGGCAGCTCTGATGGCATCATTTAGACCTGTTTTTTCTTTGGTCTCAGACAAACGCGCAGTATATGATTTACTGTCTACAAAATTTAATGGATCGCCAGAACTTAAATTAGGAAATAACTCCGTGAATTGGTTGTTGTCAAAAAGAACTTCAAAATACTCTTTAGATCCTACTCGTACATGATAACTGCAATACAAGCAAACATATTTATTTTCTTTTAATTCTGTATTATGAAGTGCTTTTTTGCATTGAGGACATTTGTTCCATAAACCATCTGGAGCTTCCTTTTTTTCTTCAGTGGAGGTACTAATACCCTTATTTTCTCTTCTAAACCAGGCCATATCGTTTTTAAATTGCGAGTACAAAGAAATAAAAAAAAAATAAAATATCCAGCATTAATCCTGATTAGGATTATTTTCCTAACTTCGGAAACTTCTAAAATGTTATATTATGAGTTTAAAAGGCTACACAGGCGTGGTTTATGGAAACGCCTTACAAGAGTTATTCGAACAGGCTAAATTACATCAGTTTGCCTTACCGGCCGTAAATGTTATCGGCACAAGCAGTATAAATGCGGTGATGGAGACTGCAAAAGCAGTAAATTCTCCTGTGATGATTCAATTATCAAATGGAGGGGCTCAATTTTATGCTGGAAAAAGTATGGCTAATGATAACCTTCAAGCTTGTATCTTAGGTGCGGTTTCGGCCGCTAAGCATGTACATTTGTTAGCCGAGCATTATGGCGTGGCAGTGGTGTTGCATACCGATCATGCAGCTAAAAAGCTTTTGCCTTGGATTGATGGCTTATTGGAACAGGGAGAAAAATTCTTTGCTGAAACAGGAAAGCCTCTTTTCTCTTCGCACATGATTGATTTGTCGGAGGAAAGCATTGAGGAGAATTTAGAAATCTGTGTAGAATACCTTAAACGTATGTCTAAAATGGGCATGACATTAGAAATTGAACTAGGTGTTACAGGAGGAGAAGAAGATGGGGTAGATAATACCGATGTAGATAGCTCTAAACTTTATACACAGCCAGAGGAGGTAGCTTATGCTTATGAAAAGCTTTCTGCAGTAAGTGAAAAATTTACTATTGCTGCGGCTTTTGGAAATGTACATGGGGTTTATAAACCTGGCAATGTAAAATTGCAACCAATCATCTTAAAAAATTCCCAAAACTTTGTAAAAGAGAAATTCGGATTACGTGCAGAAAAACCAATCAATTTCGTGTTTCACGGCGGATCAGGTTCATCTCAAGAAGAAATCAGAGAAGCTATTTCATATGGTGCCATTAAAATGAATATTGATACCGATATGCAATGGGCATTTTGGGAAGGGGTATTAGGTTACTATCAAAAAAATGAAGCCTATTTACAAGCCCAAATTGGAAATCCAGATGGAGATGATAAGCCGAACAAAAAATATTATGATCCAAGAGTTTGGTTGAGAAAAGGGGAGGATGCATTTGTTGCCCGTTTAACCACTGCTTTTGAAGATTTGAACTGCATCAATGCGAATGATAAATTATAAGTAATCTGCTTCAGTAAATAAAATAAGGATAAATCTTTCCAAAACAAAAGCCCGAATATTTTCGGGCTTTTATTTTATAAACTTCGTTGAATAAGTGATTAATTCTTTTTAAATGAGGGTAATGCAGGGAGTTTCCATTCGGCTAAGCCACTTTTGGTACTCATCATTTTTTCGATATCAGCAATAGTTCGAGGTGCCATTACAGATAAGTTTTCATACCCTGTTTTCGTGATTAATATGTCATCTTCAATACGCACGGCAATGCCCCACCATTTTTCATCACAATCCGCACCTGGAGGAATATAAATGCCTGGTTCTATTGTTACTAACATATTTTCTTTATAAACCCTTGAACTGGAAGGGTCGTGTACATCTAGGCCCACATGGTGACTTAAACCATGGGTATAGTATTTTCGAGTGTCTTTTTTATCTTTGATGATACCTAATTTCAGTAGGCCCTCTGCAATTACTTCACTTGCTGCATTGCTGGCTGCCATCCCACTAGATCCTGGCTTCATGGTTTTAAAAGCGGCTTCCTGGGCATCATATACAATTTGATAAATTAATTTTTCATTTTCTGAAAATTTTCCACTAGCGGGAATGGTGCGAGTAACATCTGCGGTATAACCATGATATTCAGCGCCCACATCCATTAATATTAAATTATTGCCAACCTGAGTGCGGGTGTTATCCACATAATGTAAGATACAACCATTTTCGCCAGCTCCAATGATAGATCCATATCCTACTTGCTCGGCACCATATTTTTTATGTACATATTCATGTAAACCCCTGATTTCCATTTCGCTCATTTCAGGCTTCGCTAATTTCATAACTTCAATTTGTCCTTGACATGAAATTTCTATAGCTTTTCTGAGCAGCACTAATTCTTCGGATGTTTTAATTTCTCTTAATTGAGCCATCAATTGACTAAATTGGCGTGTTCCATTTTTTAAATTATCGGGTTGTGGATTAGCGCGTAAATTAGTTTTTTTAGCAAAGGAGGCTAAAAGGCCACCCATTCTTGCACTTTCGGTATTACTGATAGGAAAATCTACAGGTAATTCATATAATACTTGAGAGAACTTACTAATATCTATAGCGAAATCTTTAAAAGAGGAACCATTTAAAGCCATGGGAATACCTAATTGTTGCTGAACGCCTTCTATTCCAAGCCTTCGGCCTGTCCAACTTTCTGCTTGGGCATTTCGTTCTTGAACAAAAAATAGTTCTTTATAACTATTTCCTTGAGCATCGGTTTGTGCCTCTTTGAATACGAATAATACTGCATCGGGTTCATTATAACCGGTGAGATAGTATAAATTGGGGTTTTGATGAAATTGAAAATCTACATCATTTGAAAAGTTTCTCAAAGGGTTAGCGAATACAATAGCTACACTATTGGCTGGCATAATTGCCCTTAATGCGTCTCTCCGACCAGCGTGAAACGCTTTACTTAAATAATCCTTTGGAAGGTCTTTTTGAGCTATAGAACTCAATGTTGCGAGTAAAAGCAAGCAAAGAAAACTGATTTTTTTCATGGTGGTTTAGGTGTGTGTTTGCAAGGTTATTATAAATTTAATGCTATCAAAACACTAATTTCCATAAATTAATTGATATATCAAGTATTAAAATAGGCTTGGTAATTAAAATTTTATAAACTATTTAAAAAGGGTATTAGCATAAGCCAAAGACTTTTGCCAGGCAGTTGCATTCCAGGTGGGAGCGTCTTTAAATGCTGTTAATGTTTCTATTAATATTTGTGTATCAATATTGCCTGTTAAAGAATCACTGGCCATAGGGCATCCTCCGAATCCTAATATGGCTGCATCAAAGCGCTTGCAACCTGCTTGGTAGGCAGCCTTAATTTTAGCCCTGCTTTCATTGGGTAAACTATGTAAGTGAACGCCTATTTCGAGTTTTTCAAAGGCTGGAATGAGCGAATTTAACAGACTTTCTATGCTTTCAGGGGTTGACATCCCTGTAGTATCTGATAAGGCGATTATAGTTGCTCCTCGATTTGCTAACTCCTGCGTCCAGTGAGCCACTAATTCAGGACTCCAATCATCGCCATATGGATTGCCAAAACCCATAGATAAATAGATCACGGCTTGCTTGTTTTGTTGGCTACAGCGATTTAATAAATTTTCTACCAGTAATAAGGAACTTTCTATACTCGCATTTGTATTACGTTGTTGAAAGGTTTCGGAGATAGAAAATGGATACCCTAGATAACTTATTTCAGGATGACTTAATGCCTGTTCAACGCCTTTCAAATTGGCTACTATGGCTAATAATTTGGTGGTAGTGTGGGTTAAGTCAAGACCAGCTAATACTTCTGCGGTATCTGCCATTTGGGGAATGGCTTTGGGCGACACAAAACTCCCAAAATCTAAGGTGTCAAAACCAACCTGAAGTAATAAATTAAGATATTCAATTTTCTGATGAGTCGGAATAAATTCCGCTAATCCTTGCATAGCATCTCGGGGACATTCAATAACTTTCATATAAATCTAAACCAGGTAAATAAAAATAGCAGCAGACTCCTATATTAAAGCCTAAGATATTTTAATTTTTCGAATTTATTTATTTATATGTTTTGATTATGTCCTGAGGGCGGATTGTTTTTATCTATTTCGTGTAAATTAAGGAGTTGTTCGCCACGTAAGGCGTCTTTACGGAATGGGCGTATAATTAAGCGTGTACCTCTGTCATAACTAAAATAACTCCATACCCAATTGACAAATACAACTAATTTGTTTCTAAAGCCCACTAAGGTCATTAGATGCACAAACATCCAGGTAAACCATGCGAATACACCTTGAAAGTGGATTTTATTGATATCCACAACGGCACGATTTCTACCTACAGTTGCCATTGATCCTTTATCATTATATTCGAAGGGATCCACTTTTTCACGACGAGTGATTTTTAAAATGTTTTGGGCTAAATAGTTACCCTGTTGAATGGCAACTGGTGCAACACCTGGTAATCCTTGAGGATATCTATCGGTAATCATAGCGGCAACGTCCCCAATGGCAAAAATATTTTGATAACCCTCTACACGATTATAATCGTCTGTTTTTAAACGAAAACCTCGCTCTATGGTAGCTTTTTCTAAGCCTGCAGGAATCACACCCTTTACACCTGCCGACCAAACCACTGTGCCAGAAAGTATTTCTCGCCCGTCATCTAAACTTAGGGTTTCTCCGTCGTAAGCTTTAACCCGTGCATCTGTATAAACTATAACTCCAAGTTCTTCTAAAAATTCTTGGGATTTTTTTTGAGAAATTGGAGACATGGGGCCCAATAATACAGGGGAGCCTTCAATTATATAAATATTAACATCATTTATATTTAATTCGCCATAATCACTGGGTAAAACATGTTTTTTCAGTTCAGCTAAGGCACCCGCGGTTTCAACACCAGTAGGACCCCCTCCAACGACTACAAAATTCAATAATTTGGCTTTGGTTCGAGCATCTGGAGCAATTAATGCTGCTTCCATGTTTTGTAAGATGACACTTCTTAAATTAAGCGCTTCAGGAATAGATTTCATTGGCATGGCATGTTTCTCTATTTCTGTTTGGCCAAAAAAGTTAGAGGTGGAACCTGTAGCTATGATTAAGTAATCATATTCTATTTCTCCAATAGTGGTGATTAAAGTATTACGTTCTGTTTCAATGCGAAGTACCTCGGTCACTCTGAATTGCAGATTTTCTTGACCTTTAAAGATTTTCCGAATCGGAAAGGCTATAGATTCTGCTTCCAATCCACCAGTTGCAACCTGATATAAAAGGGGTTGAAAGGTATGATAGTTATGTTTGTCCAATATTAATACTTGGACATCGGAGCGTCTGAGTTTTTTGGCTATTTCAATTCCTCCAAATCCGCCTCCAATGATGACGATTTTAGGTTGATTCTGATTCATATTCTTTTAAACAACTTAGGAGTAAAATCGTTTTAAAAAAAAAGCATCGCCCCAGGCGATGCTTTTTTCAAATTTTATAGGATGTGCTAAATTATTTTTTAGCTACTTCAGTTTTTGATAAGTCAATTACAATTGGGGTAGAAATACATAACGATGAATATGTACCAATAATACGTCCAATTAATAAAGCAAAGATAAATCCACGGATACTATCACCACCAAAAATGAAGATGGCTAATAATACAAAGAATACCGTTAATGAAGTTAAAATGGTACGAGATAATGTACTATTCAACGCAAAGTTTATTAACTGATTACGTTCTTCTCCATACACATCATCTTTTCCTTTTTCATTTAAGCGCTCTCTAATACGGTCAAATACAATAACAGTTTCTGTCATAGTATAACCCATTACGGTTAAAACTGCAGCAATAAAGTCTTGTCCAATTTCTAATGAGAATGGTAAAACCCCGTCTAATATGGTATAGAAAGATAAAACTAAGGCCACATCGTGGAATAATGCAATTACAGCACCTAAACCATATTGCCATTTTTTGAAACGTACCAAGATGTAAATAAACATCACAATACAAGAGAATAAAATAGCTCCATAGGCACCATAAACGATATCACTGGCTACAATTGGCGTAACTTTTGCACCCCCTTCATTGGTATATTTAACACCCAGTGGAGCAAGCCCTGCATGAAGTGCATCTTCTACTACTTTATCTGCATCATCTTGTGTATCGTAGATATGGTAGGTCGTGGTAATCTTTAATTCTTTTGGAGAACCAGCTGTTACGACATGCGTGTTTTCTTCAACTCCAAATGTTTTTTCTAAGCTTGATTTTACAGCTTCTACGTCCATATCTTTTTCGAAGTGAACGATATAAGTACGACCGCCTTTAAAGTCAATGCCTAAGTTTAAGCCGCCGTGTTTAAAGTAAAATATTACACCTAAAGCTATGATAATTGCTGAAATAATATAATATAATTTACGGTGACCTACGAAGTTGAAGGCTAAGTTTTTGAAAGCATTACGGGTGATTGAATTATCAAAGGTAATGTTTGCCTTTTTAGCTAATAATCTTTCAAATACAATTCGGGAAATTAATACAGCAGCGAATAATGAAGTAGCAATACCCACACATAAGGTAGTTGCAAAACCTTGAACCGGTCCTGAGCCAAAGATAAATAATATTAAACCTAAGATAAAGATGGTTACGTTGGAGTCAATAATAGATGACATCGCATGTTTATAACCTTCTCTGATTGAAGTTTCTGTGTTTTTACCTTGTGCTAACTCTTCCCTTACACGCTCGAAGATAAGGATATTCGCATCCACGGATAAACCAATCGTCAATACGATACCGGCGATCCCAGGTAAGGTTAATACAGCTCCAAAGGAAGCCAAAATACCCATGATGAAGAATACGTTTATCACTAAGGCTAAGTTGGCTACCCAACCTGCTTTATTGTAATAGAATGCCATGAAGATTAAAATCACCACAAAGGCTATAACGAAAGAGAATAGACCTCTCTCAATAGCTTCTTTTCCTAAGGTTGGACCTACTACATAGTCAGAAACGATTTTAGCTGGAGCTGGTAACTTACCTGCTTTTAAGATGTTTGATAAATCTTTAGTGTCTTCTAAAGTAAAGCTTCCTGAAATAGAAGATACACCACCTGCAATTTCATTTTGAACAGTTGGAGCAGAGTATACCGTATTATCTAAAACAATAGCAATTGCTTTTTTATTATTTGGATCAGCAGCTGCTTCTGCAGTAATTTTTTTCCATTTTGCAGCGCCTTCACTAGTCATGTACATAGACACCTCAGGGTTATTGTTTCTATCATAACCTTGGATGGCATTTGATACAGCTTCACCGCCTAAGTCAGGACGACCATCTAATGAAGTAACTTTAATAGCGTATAATTCAAATATTTTATTACCAGGAATTGGTTTTAATCCCCACATGAACTTCATCGTGGTTGGGATTAAAGGTTGGATATCAGGTCTAGCAAAATAAGCATTTACTTTCGCTGTATCTTTTTGATGAACCCAAGCAACTACTGGACCTGGACGTAAGGCATTTTGACCATTCTCTGCGGTATATGTTGGTATACTTAAAATAGAGAATAACGGATTTTGTTTAGCTAGTTCTGCATTCTTATCAGTGGAGTCTTTAGCAACAGCAGGTTTTGAATTAGTTAATCCTGCTAATTTTCCAGCACCTTTAGTGGTGTCAGCTACATTTTTAGTTGCCGTATCTACATCAACTGGGCTTGATATAGCTAAATTTTTATTAATATTTTCTAAAATACCAACTACTTCTTCTACTTGATATACTTTCCAAAATTGGAGTTCAGCAGAACCTTGAAGTAATTTACGTACACGGTCTTTATCTTGTATACCTGGCATTTCTATGAAGATACGGTTAGTACCTTCTTGTTTTTGCATATTCGGGCTTACCACACCAAATCCATCAATACGACTTCTTAAAATGGTAAATGAACGGTCAATAGCACTATTTCCCTCTTTTGCTAAAAAGCTTTTAACTTCTGCATTACTAGCATTTGCTTTTAATGTTTGGGAATTTTCAGCTGTTGAAAAGAATTCAGCTAATTTTCCACCAGGTACTAGTTTTTCATATTCATTTACAAATGAAGAAATAAAATCATTATTTCCTTTACCCATTCCTGCTTGAGCATTCTTAATCGCTTGATTAAAATTAGGGTCAGAAGTATTGTTGGCTAATGATTTTGTTAACTCCGCTAAAGAGATCTCCATGGTCACATTCATTCCACCCTTTAAATCCAGACCTAAGTTGATTTCCTTTGCTTTAATTTGTTGATAAGTTAATCCTAAAACAGGATAAACTGGCTCAGTGGCCATTGAATCCAAATAGGCTTTTTCCTTAACTGGATCCCCGTTAGCATATTCCTTGGCTTTTTTCTCTACATTATACGTAACGAGATTAAATGAAAGTGAATACAAACAGACAATACCCAATAGTATTGCCATGAATTTTATTATACCTTTTCCTTGCATTTGGTTGTAATTTTTTTTTCTATAGTTTGTTGATTTTTAACAAGTCGGCAAATCTAATTAATTTTTTTATATAAAATTATGCGGATTGTAATTTTATTGCTTAATTTTTTCGCCTGACTAAGGTCTCTATACTGTACCCAAATGGGTTTTTGTCGTCTGCATTAAAATATTCTGAATCAATAACATCCCATTCTTCTGGAGGTAATTTTGGGAAAAAAGCATCGGCCTCAAAACTTGCCTTTACACGAGTTAAGTAAATTTTCTGTGCGTAAGGAAGAGCTTCTTCATAAATCATAGCTCCACCAATAATGAAAATCTCATGCTCTGATTCTGTGAGCTGTAGCGCTTGTGAAAGACTATTTACCAGTTCAATCCCGGGTATTTCTAAATTGGTTTGGCGGGAGATTATAATGTTTCTACGATTGGGAAGGGGTTTACCGATTGATTCAAAGGTTTTTCTTCCCATGATAATACTATGTCCTGATGTAATTGTCTTAAAGTGTTTTAAGTCTGCAGGTAAATGCCAAAGTAATTGATTGTTTTTACCTATTGCGTAATTTTCTGCAATGGCGACAACCAGCGATATTGTACTCATGATAATTAAACAGCCACAATGGCTTTTATATGGGGGTGAGATTCGTAGTTTTCTAAGGTGAAATCTTCGAATTTAAAATCGAATATATTTTTAATGGCTGGATTTAATTTCATTTGAGGGAGGGGTTTGGGCTCCCGGGTTAATTGAAGTTGAGCTTGCTCAATATGGTTACTATATAAGTGAGCATCCCCAAGGGTATGAATAAATTCACCATATTCTAAATCACAAACTTGCGCTACCATCATGGTTAGCAGGGCGTAAGATGCTATATTGAAGGGAACTCCCAAAAATATATCAGCACTGCGTTGGTATAACTGACAGCTTAATTTCCCTTCAGCTACATAAAATTGAAAAAATGCATGACAGGGAGGAAGAGCCATGTTTTCAATTTCTGCGACATTCCATGCCGAAACAATTAAACGTCTAGAATCCGGATTATTTTTAATTTGTTGAATTACTTGTTGAATTTGATCAATGTGCCCACCATTTGGGCTAGGCCAGGATCGCCATTGCGAACCATACACAGGACCTAAATTTCCTTCCTCATCAGCCCATTCATCCCAGATACTGACGCCATTTTCCTTTAAGTATCGAGTGTTGGTATCACCACTTAAAAACCAAATTAATTCGTGTATAATGGATTTTAAATGCAGTTTTTTAGTGGTTACCATTGGAAATCCAGCTTGCAAATCGAATCGCATTTGATGGCCAAATACACTATAAGTTCCAGTGCCTGTGCGATCTTCCTTTTTTACACCTGTATCCAGCACATGCTGCATTAAATCTAAATACTGTTTCATATCATGACAATATTAGGAAAAATAAAATTTTATAGGGTGTATTTTTTTAAATAATTTGCGCTTTTTAAATTCAAAATATGATTAGCTTCCCAAATGCTAAAATTAATTTAGGTTTAAGGGTTTGTGAACGTCGCTCCGACGGGTATCATGAACTAGAAACAGTTTTTGTGCCCATACCTTTGTGCGATATTTTAGAAATTGTAGATGCTTCTCAAACTGAATTTGAATTTTCTGGATTGCCGATACCTGGAGCTCTTGATTCAAATTTGTTGGTGAAAGTTTGGGAACGCTTTCAAACTGACTTTAAACTTCCTGCTCAAAAAATATTGCTGCATAAGAAAATCCCAATGGGAGCGGGTTTGGGAGGTGGTTCAGCAGATGCCGCCTTTTTTATTAAATTGTTAAATCAAAAGTTTGAATTGAATTTAAGCACAATTGAATTACAGCAATTTGCACGAAAATTTGGTGCTGATTGTGCTTTCTTTATAGAAAATAAAACAGTTTTAGCCCGAGGCATAGGGGATTTGTTTTCTAATGTAGAACTTCCCACGCAACAGTATTATATTTTATTGGTTAAACCCCCAGTGCATGTTTCTACTGCTCAAGCCTACGGAAATGTCATTCCAGCCAAGCCCTCGAAGTCTATTTCTACCATCTTAAAGCAACCTATTTCGACTTGGAAAGCTGAATTAATTAATGATTTTGAAACCGGGGTATTTAAAATCTATCCTGAATTAGCTGCAATAAAGCAAAAACTTTATGATATGGGGGCCATCTATGCAGCTATGAGTGGGAGTGGTTCAACCCTATTTGGCTTGTATGTAGATAAACCTGACTTTAGCGATTTTGAAAATGATAATTTTGTTTTTTGTGAAAAAATAAAATTTTAATCAAGTTGTTTTGTTTATTTTTGCGATTATTCAATATAAAATTTGGTTTTTAAATTGCTTGTATGGAAATTAATCTGACCCGTAAAAATAATTTATTTCATTTTGAAGCAAAGAATGCCTCCGGTGAATTGCTTCAAATGGATGCAAACCCAGTAATTGGCGGTGAAGGTAAAGGTTTTAGGCCTATGGAAACGTTATTAGCGGGCCTAGGAGGGTGTTCTGGGATTGATGTCGTTAATATTCTAACTAAACAAAAAGCAGCCTTAAAAGATCTCCAAATTCAAATAAAGGCAAGTCGGAAAGAAACAGAAATACCAGCTATTTTTGAAGAAATAAATGTACACTACATTTTAATAGGTGATTTGGAGAAATCCAAAGTTGAAAAAGCTCTTCAATTAACTTTCGATAAATATTGTTCAGTGGCTCATATTTTAGGCGCTACGGCTCGACTTTCCTACACTTTTGAAATAAAAGCTTAATCTACTTTTACTCATGAAACATATAGATAAAAATTCGGCAAAAGGAAATTTTGAAACTTTAGCCATTCGGACGCAAATAGAACGTTCCGCACAAAAAGAACATTCAGTGCCACTTTATCTTACCTCTAGTTATAAATTTGACGATGCAGAGGAAATGCGGGCTTTATTTGCCAATGAGAAAGAGGGGAATGTGTATAGTCGATATTCTAATCCTAATACTTCAGAATTTATTGAGAAAATGTGTTTGCTGGAAGGTGCAGAAGATGGTTTTGCGACAGCTACCGGAATGGCAGCCATATTCTCCGTATTCGGAGCTTTTTTGAAAGCTGGGGACCATGTATTGTCGAGTCGCTCCGTTTTTGGTTCTACACATCAGTTATTAACCAATGTTTTCGATAAATGGGGCGTAACTTATACCTATGCTGATTTAGACAAGCCTTCGGAATGGGAAGCTAAAATTCAATCCAATACCAAATTGATTTTTGTAGAAACTCCTTCAAATCCGGGTATAGATATAATTGATTTAGCTCTATTAGGTGATTTAGCTGAAAAACATAAAGTGATTTTGGCGGTGGATAATTGTTTTGCTACCCCCTATTTGCAACGTCCAATTGATTTAGGCGCACATCTTTCGATTCATTCTGCCACAAAATATATCGACGGGCAAGGAAGGGTGTTAGGAGGGATTGTGATGGGTTATAAAAATTTAATCGATGAAGTAGTTGGGTTTGCTCGTCATAGTGGGCCGGCTATGTCTCCATTTAATGCTTGGGTATTATCAAAAAGCCTAGAAACTTTAGCTATTCGAATGGAAAGACATTGTGAAAATGCCTTGAAAGTAGCTACTTTTTTAGCTTCACATCCAAAAATTAAGCTGGTTAAGTATCCTTTTTTACCTAGTCATCCACAATATGAAATAGCGCGTAAACAAATGCGTATGGGTGGAGGAGTTATTACGATTGTAATTAAAGATGGAATAGCTGGAGCTCGGAAATTTATGGATGCATTAAATATGTTTTCCATATCGGCAAATTTGGCTGATACTCGCTCTATCGCAACACATCCAGCTACAAGTACGCATGCAAAATTAACCGAAGAACAGCGTCTAGAAGTGGGTATAGAGCAAGGTAGTGTACGTTTATCTATTGGTTTAGAGCATATCGATGATATTATTGCGGATATAGCTCAAGCTCTAGATAAAATTTAACTGATATAATTTCGATCTTCCTCGCTAAGTGTTGTTTGCTTTGGGTTTTCCGATGAATTAGGGTCGATATGTTGTTTGTCGAGTTCAGTATCATATGATTCGAGAGTTCGTTTAGGGCGGCCTGCTAAATATCCAATGATAAAGCCAATCACAATACAAACACCGATAACTATTAATTTGGATACGGGTACGGGTTCTCCAATAAGGAAATCAAATTCGACTGCATCTCTATTGACTGTTAAAAAAATAGTTAATAAGATGGTGCAGCATAGCATGAATATGGTTTTGAATTTCATGTTTTTGGGATTTTTATAAACTATAGTTAAATGTAAACTCTAAGATAGGATTTTGTTTGTAGCTTTGGTTAACAAAAATAATTCTTGTGCCGATATCAAATAACGGTTGATAGTTAAATAAGTGAACTTTCGTGTTTAATTCTAATCCAAAGGTTTTAGGATTTTTTAAATCGCTCAAATTATGGGGGTTTTCATAATGATTGAAAATTCCTAAGTTAAATTGTTTAAAGAAGGCAAAGTTTTTAATTTCCCAATCAGGAAATGCAAGTGGAAATTTGTAGTGCATCAATAATACTTGCTTTAAGCTTTCCTTAGCAGGTATGTGATAATAACCATAAATAGGTTGAATTTCTATTTGAGATTGCCAAATGCCTGATTCTCGTTGGATGTTGCCGTGTAAGGAAAAGCTATGGCGGGGAGCGAATCCAGGAAAATAAAAGCTTGATTCTAAAGCCCATAAATCTCCATCTAAATGCTTTGAAAATGGTTGATGAAAATATTTAAAACGAAAACTTTGAGCGAATTTAGGAGCGATTTCGGCTATGGAACGTCTCCAAGCATGTGTAAAACCTATTGAATAGGACATAGGAAATCGAATGGTCTCAGGTATGGATTCTGATGTGTTTAAAAAATTATAGCGTTGTGTGTAAAAGGTGCTGGTTTCTAAATTAAGGGAGAATTGGCGATGAAAGTAATTAAAATTCAAGGGTAAATTTAAAGCCACTTTTAATCGGTTTTCTCTCCAGGTGTTGAGCTGATTTGTGGGAATAATTTCGGTTTGGGCCTTATTTTGCACAGACTCATAGCTGGCTCGGCCCCGGTTATCGAATCGGAAATTTAAGATAGGATAAAAGGTTCGTACGCTCATTTCTGACCTATATCCAATTTTACGGAGGTCATTGTCATAGCTAATTCCATTTTCCCAATAAATAGTATTTAGTAAATTTTCCGATCTTATAATAAGTTCTATTTGGTTAGCCTTTTCAGAAATTAAACTCAAACTATGAAAATTGAATAGTTTTTGAAATTTAGGGTAAGCTGTAGATGGGTAGGTTTCAGGATTCGTATGAGCTACGTCTAAATGGGTTAACAAACTATCATTTAAAGGGGGGCTGTGGTTGGTGGCAAAATTTACAAAATTATTTGATCCAACTGGTTTTTCTTGTAATTGGCTTTGACTGATGCGATGTCCCAAATAGCTGTAGTCACTAAAAAATAATTTTGAAGCAGTAGAATCTAATTGGGCATGGAATGTGCCGTATTTAGAAGCGCTCAGAGCGACGATCTCTTGGTTGATGGGGTTGAGTTGGTAAATATTGTCAATTCCGTTTAAATGGGCGTTAAAATAGATTTTTCCTCCATTGAATTTTGGGTTGCTCAATTGTTGATGAACAGGGCCATAAATTAGCACTGGCTGGGAGATCGATGAGTCAAGCTGCAGGGTATGTAGGCTTTTGCCAGAATCATTTACGCTTACAAATACAATTTTCTTGCCTGTAACATCATAACTGGGATTTTCTAAATGAGAATGTGGCAAAGGTTGATGTTTACTCAAAATTGTCCCTGTGCTGGTTTCAATTTCAATAATATTACTTTGTAGATTTAAATCATTTTCGACAACTATTATTTTTTTTCCGTCGTTAGATAGGCTTGGTGAAAAATAGCGGCTTTTAAAGCTGATTTGTCGTTTTTCTTTGGACTTTAAATCATAAATGCATAGAACCGAGTAATTTTCTTGTCTATAGCGAGGATTGGTCCGGTATTCAACCCACACCACTTTACCTGCAGCATAGTGTATCCAAGGACTTTCTTGAAAGCCAATGTGAAGAAGGTGGGTTTCAATTTGATTATCGTCTAAAACTACTATGGATGGAATATTAGTTTTGCCTTGCTTAAGGCAGAGGATTTGATGGTTGTCAATTGGAAATGGAAAAAGATAGTCAGTTCCAAATTTTGAGCTGGGGCTCAAAATGTCAGAAGTATGCGGTGTTTGAGTATTTGCTTGGTGTTCCCAAGCATTTTTTAAAGTTTTCAAATTTTGGGTATACCACGTGGTTCTGGTTTTTCCGGTAACTCTTTTAAGACTTTTAGAAAAATTAAATAATTCTAATTTGGGTTTAGAGAGTTCTTCAAAGAGTTGGGGAATTATAGATAAGCCCTTTTCTTGAACCCACAAGCTTTGCATGAGATAGCCTAATTGATAATAGCCAGGGGTCATTACTTTATGGGATCCAAAAAAAGCTTGACTATAGCTAGGTGCATGATTAGATAAAATAGCAGTTCGAAAAGGCATGATCCATTGAGGTTGTTTTCCGCGACCAGCCTGAGTTAAAAAGCTTTCTTGAAATACGGCATCTCCTTCCAGCAACCACATCGGAATTCTGAGTGCAATTTGGGTGAGTTGTAATTCTTGTAATAGTGGGTATTTTTTGGGTTTTGCAAGTTTGTCAAATTGAGCCATGTGACGGAGCTCATGGATGGCCAAATTAGTCAGCCAATTTTGACTGTCAAAGCCCTGTCCGGGGGTGGTGTAAAATTGGGATACCTGAGGAGCTAATTGTACGAACGCATTAGCTTGTGTACCCCTATTGTGGAGGAGGGTAGGGTAGGTAGTTTGGAAGGGTTTCAAGTCTTGATATAAATAAGGTTGAAAGGCTTGAATTTTTGCGGCTAAACTAGGTGCTTGTATTTGCAGTTCTGTTGAGTAAACTAATTTTAGGTAGGGAGAGTTTATTTGTCGCCATTTTACACTAAGGGGGGCTTGTGGGTGATAAAATAACTGCGCTTTTAATGTATGTAAATTAAAACCTAAATTAAGTAAAGCTAACAAGCTGATAATAAGAAGTTTTTTTAATACTTTCATAGTTAATTTAAAGCTTTACTAAATATATTAGTTTTTTAATTTTATTTTCTTAAATTTTTATTCAATTTTTATTTTAAATGTAAAGTATTCGTAAACTGATTTATAGATACTTATGATAATTAAATGAAATCAATAAGATAACATAAAATGGGAAATTTAATATAAAGTTACGAGTCTAAATTTCAATCTTAAGAGTATTTATAAGTTTTAATAATTATTAACAATAAATTACACTTAATTGCTCGAATATAGGCAAAATATTTGGAAACAAAATGTAAGATTATGTATACGAAATTATTCTCTTGGAGGTTATTTTGAGATGGGTTTTTGGCGATAGTTTTTGTACCAAGGATATATAAATACCGCCCCTAAAATGAGTATGCCACCTAGATAAAAACCCAGGGTCATTTGCTCTTTTTCTCCAAAGATTAAGAAGGCTAAAGCAATCCCATAGAGGGGTTCTAAATTAGTAATTAGGGCTACCTTAAAAGCGGAAATAGTTTGCATAACTTTAACCCCTGCCACGTAGGCCATGGCGGTACAAACCGTTCCTAAAAGGAATAAAAAGAACCAATCGGATGGAGATAGAAATAGATTTTCTGCGTGCAAATCTCCAATTAAAAAACGGTATAAAGTAATCCAAAATACTGCGCCAGATAGTTCGTAAAATCCAATTATACTGGCATTATATTTTACTGCAAACGTAGAGTTTATGGTAGAAAATAGGCTAGCTGCCAAGGCTGAAAGTAAGCCAAATATGATACCTAGTGTATAGTCACTTTCAAATTTAAATATTAAATATATCCCTAAAATGATGACTAAGCCGATAAAGATGTCGCCTTTTGAGATCTTTTGGTTCTTGATTAAAGGTTCTAATATCGAGATGAATAAGGTTATGGATGATAAACAAATTAGGCTTACAGATACATTAGATACTTTTATACTATGGAAGAAAAAGATCCAATGCATTGCCACAATGCCTCCCGTGAAAAAGAATTTCAAGAATTGTGTTTTGGTGATTTTAATGTGTGTTTTACTGATAAGAAAATATATTCCTAGACTCAAACTGGCTATAATAACTCTAAACCATACAAGGCGAACAGCGTCTATGCTGATTAAAGCGCCTAGAATACCTGTAAAACCCCATATAAATACCGTTAAATGTAGGATAAATAGATTTTGGCGCAGAGTCTTTGCAGGAATATTATGCATTATTTTGGGGCTCTTTTGAGCAAAATAAAGCCAAGAAGTCCAAAAAATAAAGTTGGTAAAATCACAGCAATTAGTGGAGAAATACCGCCTTTAATTGAAAATATCATGGCAAACTGATTAAATACGATGTAGGCAAAACTCAAGAAAATACCTATTCCTAATGGTAAACCTACTCCGCCTCGCACTTTTCGACTGGATAAGGCTACCCCAATTAAGGTTAATACATAGGCAGAAAGAGGATGTAACCACCGCTTATAACGTTCAAAGAGTAAATCATTCATTACTCCCGTACCTCTTATACGCTCTTTATCAATTTTCTCCTCCAATTCATTATTACTTAAGCTTGAAAATACATTGTCATAGGCAGAAAAGTCATTTGGGCGCATATCTAAGGTGGTATCCTTTGGAACACTTGCCTCACTCATAAACCGCTCTTTTAAGCCGTCTATATAGCGTATGGAATAGTCATTTAATACCCATTTAAGATTTAATGAATCCCATTTTATAGTTTGGGCAAAGATTTTTTTCTTTAGCTTATCCCCCTCAAATTGATCTAAAGTAAACCGATATCCGGTATTATTTCTATTATCAAAAGAATGCATAGCAATGTAAGTAGCGCTATCTAATTTGACATGTATTTTTTCTTTAATAAAAGGGCTGTTTTTCTTAATTACTTCATTTTCAAATTTATTCTTTATTTTATTGGTATGAGGAAGGAGGAAAATATTTGAGCCTAAATTAATTAAAAAAATAAGGGAGGCTGAAATGAAGTAAGGACGAAGAAAGCGATTAAAACTAACTCCCCCGCTTAAAATTGGAACTATCTCGGTTTGATCAGCCATTTTAGCGGTGAAGAAAATCACTGCAATAAAATTGATTAAGGGAGACAACATGTTGACATAAAAAGGAATAGAACCAGCATAGTATAAACTGATTATATCCCAGATGCTGAGGTTATTGCCTAAAAAATCATCCAATTTCTCAGATAAATCAAATACCACAATAATGACCACAAATAGGGCTAAGGTATAAAAGAAGGTACCTAGATATTTGCCAATAATAAAGGCGTCAAGTATTTTGAAACGATTTCTGAGAAACTTCATTTACAATTTATTGCCTAATATACTAACCATTTTATTCTTCCAAGTGTAAAATTCACCTGAAATAATTTTTTGCCTTGCTTCTTTTACTAACCACAAATAGAAATGAAGATTATGTAAAGACGCAATTTGTGCTCCTAACATCTCCTTAGAGTGCATTAAATGGCGTAAGTAAGCTTTACTATACACTTGATCGGCAAATAAATCGCTATCCGGATCAATAGGGCTAAAATCATCTGCCCACTTTTTGTTTTTTATATTGATTATACCGTTGCGGGTAAATAACATGCCGTTTCTAGCGTTTCGTGTTGGCATTACACAGTCAAACATATCGATTCCTAATGCAATATTTTCTAGCAAATTAATGGGTGTGCCTACGCCCATTAAATAACGAGGTTTTGATGCTGGCAAAACATTACATACAACTTCAGTCATGGCATACATTTCTTCTGCAGGTTCCCCCACAGAAAGCCCACCTATAGCATTACCTTCACGGTCCATACTGGCTATATATTCGGCAGATTTTATACGTAAATCTTTGTAAACAGAGCCTTGTACAATAGGAAATAAAGTTTGATCATATCCATATTTTGGTTCCGTAGCATCAAAATGTGAGCAACAACGTTTTAACCAACGATGAGTCATATTAAGTGAATTTGCTGCATATTTATAATCACATGGGTAAGGGGTGCATTCGTCGAAAGCCATAATAATATCTGCCCCTATGCTCCGTTGAATGTCCATCACATTCTCAGGCGTAAATAAGTGTTTAGAACCGTCTATATGTGATCTAAACGTTACCCCATCTTCTTTTATTTTACGTACTTTACTTAAGGAATAAACTTGATAGCCTCCACTATCGGTTAAAATAGGTTTATCCCAATTCATAAATTTGTGTAAGCCTCCGGCAGGTTCTAGTATCTCTAATCCAGGTCTTAAAAATAAGTGATATGTATTCCCTAATATAATTTGGGCTTTAATATCATCCTTTAGTTCGCGTTGATGTACGGTTTTAACAGTTCCTGCTGTCCCGACTGGCATAAAGATTGGTGTTTCAATAGGTCCATGGGCGGTAGTAATTTTTCCTGCACGAGCTTTGCTGAGCGGGTCTTGGGCTTGGAGTTCAAATTCCATAGAGGGTATTTACACTTTTATATAAAGGGCAAAAATAGCCAAAATTTTATCAACAAATTCATGAAATCTAGATAAAAATGAGAGATTTGTAGTTAATCGAATTAATGTGGAAATAGAATTAATAGTATACTCTCTAATAGGTGGAATTGCCC
Source organism: Pedobacter sp. (assembly GCA_004211595.1). GTDB lineage: Bacteria > Bacteroidota > Bacteroidia > Sphingobacteriales > Sphingobacteriaceae > Pedobacter. Next base: position 194,708 of record SEDO01000003.1, on the reverse strand, counting down.
TATTCGGAATATGGGAATTATATTTTACATGTTTTAGGCACGCAAAATTAAGGGCGTTTGAAAACGAAACATGTTTTACTGGGGGTGAGTCCAAACCTATCAGTGTTATTATTAGTGCTCGAAATGAAGCCACTAATTTAGAAGCATTTTTGCCTGCGATTTTAACACAAAACTATCCGGTATTTGAAGTGATAGTGGTAAATGATAGGTCGTGGGACAATACCGAAGAAGTTTTAAAATCACTTTGTTTAAATTATGCCAATTTAAAAGTAGTTACTATTACGCATAATGATAAGTTTATTGCTGGTAAAAAGTTTGCTTTATCAATGGGCATTAAGGCTGCAAAATATGATTGGCTAGTATTTACAGATGCCGATTGTTTAGTTAATTCGGAGAATTGGCTATCCTATATGCAAGATCCAGCTGATGGTAAAACAGAGATAAAATTGGGTTATTCGCCTTACTTTAAAAAATCTAGTTTCTTGAATTTGATGATCCGGTACGAGACTTTTTATACTGCCGTTAATTATTTAGCTTTTGCTTTAACCCGTAATCCATATATGGGTGTTGGCAGAAATATGGCCTATAATAAATCCCTCTTTTTCAAAAGTAAAGGGTTTGCCTCCCATATGCATATCCCTTCAGGGGATGATGATTTATTTATTAATCAAAACGCTAATTCGCACAATACGCAAATTGTAATAGCCCCTGAAAGCCATGTTTGGTCAGCTCCCAAATTAAAACTAATAGATTATATCCGACAAAAAAAGCGACATAGAGGCGCAGGGACTAGCTATAAAGGCAAACATCGTTTAACAATTACCATTCAATTTCTTCTGCCTTTTATATTCTTTGCCCTAACTATCATTGGAATATGTTTTGAACCTACACGATATTTTGCTTTAGCGGCCTTAGGTTTTGTATATTTAATAAAAGCATATGTATATCCCAGATTATATACCAAATTGAGTTATGGAGAGCTAAAGTGGTTTTTTCCCATTTTAGATATCTTATATTTGTGCTTTCTTTTATGGACTGGTTTTATAGGCTTTTTTATTAAAAAAGGACAGTGGAAGTAATTTCCTATTAAATCTTGTATAATTTAAAGAAAATGGATAAACATCAACTAATTCTCAAATATTTTCCAGATTTAAGCAGCCAACAAATAGAGCAGTTTAAAATGTTATATGAGCTCTATTTAAATTGGAATGCCCAAATCAATGTGGTTTCGAGAAAGGATATTGAAGAGCTATATGAAAGACACGTATTACATTCATTAGGAATTGCTAAATTTTGTAAATTTTTACCTGGTGAACGTGTTTTAGATGTAGGAACCGGTGGAGGATTCCCGGGAATTCCGCTAGCCATCATGTTTCCAGAAACCTCCTTTCAGTTAGTGGATTCAATAGGAAAAAAAATTAAAGTAGTCAGAGAAGTTTCGAAAGCCTTAGGTTTAAAGAATTTAGAAGCCCATCATTTAAGAGCCGAACTCGTAGATCCAGGCTTTAATTTTGTTGTTTCTAGAGCAGTTACTCGATTAGGAGAGTTTTATCCCTGGGTTAAGGATAAATTTGCTAAAAAAAGTATAAATGCCATCCCGAATGGAATTTTGTATTTGAAAGGGGGAGACTTGACTGAAGAAATTAAAGAATCAAAATTAAAGGCGCAGCTTTTTCCGCTATCTGATTATTTTGAGGAGTCTTTCTTTGAAACTAAATATGTGGTTTACGTACCTCGTTAAACATAAAAACCGACTCCTAAAAGTCGGTTTTTTTTTTCTAATCAGAGCACACCAGTTAAGGTGAGATTGTCTGCTCCAAACTAGAATACATTTGTGGTGCGGAATAATTTAATATGAATATAAAACTAATATTTTAGTTCTGCAACTAATTTGATAGTTTTTTATTTATTATTTTTAGGAGCTACCGGTGGGGGTGGTACTTCTTTTGCATCTGGCTTTATAATTGGCGGCGGAAATTTCACTTGATTTTTCTTTTTATTTGCATCTGAAGGATCTACGGGTGGTGGGGGTACTTTTTTAGCATCAGGCTTCACAATTGGTGGAGGAAATTTAACTTGATTTTTCTTGGCCTTTTTGGGGTCTTGTGGTTTTACATCTTGAACCGGAATATCCAATGTTTTTTGTTTTGGAAATATTTCAATTAAAGCATAGTTTTTACTGAAAGCTTTAGTAGATGCTACTAACATTAACATGGCTAATGGGAAGCTCAGCAATATTCTAAATCTTGCAAAGCCAGTAGTTTTTTTCTTGTTTAACATAATAATTCGATTTCTAAGTAAGGATTGATTAAAGAGTTGGTTACTTAAGCTTGCAGTTTGTACACGGAAAGAATTTTCAATTAAAAACATAGCATACGCGTGTTTTCGGTTTTCATTTTTAGTGCAATTTGCATCAGCTAAGTATTCATGAATTAATTTAATTTCGTTTTTGAGGAGGTAAACAATAGGGTTAAACCAGCATACTATTTGGAGAATTTCAAAAAACAAGACATCTATACTATGCTTTTGATAAATATGAACTTTTTCATGCTCTAGTACACTAGATTCTTGTATTAATTGAGGGTGTATATATAGTGTATTGAAAAATGAATAAGCTACTTTTTCTTCTGGAATAAAAACTATTTTATAAGACTTATCTTCTCCATACTCAGCATATTTAGCTAATGTTATAAGCTTTCTAACTTTTGCTATTAAAATAGCCAGTAGAAAAATTGAAATCAATAAATAGGCACCAAAAATCCATGTAAGAAAGTTAAAGTTATAGCTTATTGGGGTAACTTGTTCGGGGAATATGGTAAAGGAGGGCAAGGTTTGGGGATTGAGCCAACCTATTTGAATAAATGGGAATATAAAAGCAAATAGTGTGCTTAAGATTAAATAATATCTATTGTGTGTATAAAAGGTTTCTTTTTGGTACCACAATTTGTATAATCCATAACTTAAAAGAATGTACAGATTAACTTCTAATAAATAATATAGGATGCTCATGGTTGTTTATTTTTAAGTTGATCAGCGAGCGTAATAAGATCATTTAATTCATCCAAGTCCATATTTTTCTCTTTCACTAAAAAGGATACTAAACTTTGATAGTTATTTTCAAAGTAAGTATGCATCACTTTATCAAATGCAAAATTTTTATACTGAGCTTCTGAAATTAATGGAAAATAGACGTGCACATTTCCAATAGCTTTATGATCTACAAAGCCTTTACTTTCTAATACACGGATAACTGTAGACACCGTATTATAAGCAGGTTTTGGAGGATTCATTTTTTTTATTACATCTTTTACCAGTGCTTCTTTTAATTCCCATAGAATGAGCATAACCTGTTCTTCAGCTTTTGTTAATTCTCTAATTTCCATGTATTTAAGTTTTTGATGAGTAAATAAAGTTTTATACTATTAAAGCTACTACTATTTTTATAGTTGTCCAACTATTTTTATAGTTTTATTTATAAATAGCTGATTATCAATCTTATTATTTTTTTTGGTTGAAAGCTAAAGACTGATGTTATAGCTTTATTAGGATGAAGGGGAAAGAAAAGAGGAATAAGCGAATAGATGTAATTTTTGCCATGGCATTAACTTTAATTAAAGGATTAGGGCCTAGGCAAGGGCGCATTTTATTAGATTATTTTGGGTCGGCGGAGGCCATATTTTCTGCAAGTTTAAATACTTTGAAAGGGGTAGAAGGTTTAAATGTCAAACTCCCAGAGTTAATTTTAACAGCAAATACTTTTAAGGATGCAGCCGCCCATTTGTTGTTTGCTAAAAAACATGCCATACAAGTAATATCTATTTTAGATGAGGAATACCCCCAGCGACTAAAAAACTGTGAAGATGCTCCCCTTGTAATATATGTGAAAGGTGCAATTACATTTAATCAAAAAAGAGTTATAGCTGTAGTAGGTACAAGATTGGCCACAGCTTATGGGAAATCATTATGTTCCAATTTGGTTAAAGCCTTTAAGAATAGTGATACTTTAATTGTAAGTGGATTGGCTTTTGGGATAGATATTACTGCCCATCAAGCCGCTTTAGAATATGCTCTCCCAACAGTGGGTGTTTTAGGGCAAGGTTTAGACAGCATATATCCTGTTGCTCATACAAACATTGCCCATAAAATGCTCCTTAATGGAGGACTTCTGTCTGAATTTTTACCCGGAACTCCGGCGAAGAAGGAAAATTTTCCTCAAAGAAATAGAATTATTGCAGGGATGTGTGATGCCTTGGTTGTGGTAGAAGCTGCCATTAAAGGAGGTGCCTTAATTTCTGCAGAATTAGCCAACGCCTATAATCGAGAAGTATTTGCGTTTTCAGGGCGAAGTAATGATAGATTCTCTGCTGGTTGTAATTTTTTGATAAAGACTCATAAAGCTGCGCTGATAAATTCGGCAGATGATTTGATTTATGCAATGGGTTGGGAAACGGCGAGTGATTTGATTAATGAGAAAGAAGCTGCAAAAGATATTGAGTTAAATGCACAGGAACGCATAATTTACAATTTAATTCAAAACAAAACCCAGCATATTGATGAACTTTTCCAGCAGTCTGGAATTCCTGCGAGTGATTTGGCATTAATATTAATCAACTTTGAACTCCAAGGTGTCATACTCGCATTGCCGGGTAATTTTTATCAAATGGCTTAAATTTTATGTAATTTTGTAAAATGTGGTATAATAACATCTTAGAAACTATTGGGAATACACCTTTAGTGAAATTAAATAAAATAACAGCTAATGTTCCGGCAACTGTATTAGCGAAAATCGAAACTACGAACCCAGGAAACTCTATTAAGGATAGAATGGCCTTGAAAATGATAGAAGAAGCTGAAAAATCTGGGGCATTAAAACCAGGGGGAACGATTATTGAAGGGACCTCAGGAAACACCGGCATGGGCTTAGCAATAGCAGCAGTTATTAAAGGCTATAAATGTATTTTTACAACAACCGATAAACAATCTAAGGAAAAGGTGGATGCATTGAGAGCATTTGGGGCAGAAGTAATTGTTTGTCCTACAAATGTGGACCCAGAAGATCCTAGATCTTATTATTCTGTTTCGTCCAGATTAGAAAGAGAAGTGCCTAATGCCTGGAAACCTAATCAATATGATAATTTAGCTAATAGTTTAGCGCATTATGAACAAACTGGTCCGGAAATTTGGGAGCAAACCGATGGTAAAATTACGCATTTGGTGGTGGGTGTAGGAACAGGTGGGACTATTTCAGGTGCTGGAAAATATTTAAAAGAAAAAAATCCTAATATTAAAATTTGGGGTATAGATACCTATGGATCAGTATTTAAAAAATATAAAGAGACAGGGATTTTTGATAAAGATGAAATCTACCCTTATATCACAGAAGGTATTGGAGAGGATTTTTTACCACAAAACGTAAACTTTGAAGTTATTGATTTATTTGAGAAAGTAACTGATAAGGATGCTGCTTTAATGACGAGAGAAATTGCTCGAAAAGAAGGTATTTTTGCAGGAAATTCTGCTGGTTCTGCCATAGCTGGGTTAATTCAACTTAAAGATCAACTTAAACCTGAAGATGTGGTGGTGGTTATTTTCCATGATCACGGTAGCCGCTATATGGGTAAAATGTATAATGAAGATTGGTTGAGGGAGAGAGGATTTTTAGAAGATGAAAAATTGACTGCTAAATCTATTTTAGCCAAAAGAGCTGATGCAGAAGTAGTAACATTGGATTGCCAAAAAACTGTTTTAGAAGCAATTAATATTATGAAAACTTTAAATATTTCTCAATTACCAGTAACTCAACAGGCTATGGTAATTGGAAAGGTAACAGAATCTAATATTCTTAGCTCATTATTAGAGAATCCTTCTTTAAAATCAAGTGCAGTAGAAGAAATCATGACGGCTTCTTTGCCATTTGTAGATTTAAATACCTCTTTAGATAAAATTTCAGGAATGATTAATAAGGATAATTCGGCTGTATTAGTGGAAAATGAACAAGGAAAAATTAGTATTATAACTCAATATGATATCATAGAAGCTATTTCAGGTTAATTCATACTTTCCATAAAATAATAAGCCCCCCAAAACAGAGTTTTGGGGGGCTTATTTATATCTTTCAGTTATTAATGTCCCGGACCACTACCTTCAACCCTTTTAATTTGGGCACCTAGGGCGCGTAGACGAATATCGATATCTTGATAACCTCTTTCAATTTGCTCTATATTATATATAGTTGAAGTTCCATCGGCAGATAAGGCGGCAATTAATAATGAGACCCCAGCTCTGATATCTGGAGAAGTCATACTAATACCTCTTAATTTATATTTTTTATCAATACCATTTACAGTAGCTCTATGTGGATCACAGAGAATAATCTGTGCGCCCATATCTATGAGTTTATCCACAAAGAATAAACGGCTTTCAAACATTTTTTGATGAATTAACACGGAGCCTCTAGCTTGAGTAGCCACTACTAATACTATGCTTAATAAATCTGGGGTAAAACCTGGCCAAGGAGCGTCGGCAATGGTTAAAATGGATCCATCAATGAAGGTATCTATAACATAATTTTTTTGAGATGGTATATATATATCATCCCCTCTGCGCTCTAACTTAATTCCTAACTTTTTAAATACCTCAGGAATAACTCCCAATTCATCATACTGCACATTTTTAATGGTAATTTCCGATTCAGTCATGGCCGCTAAACCTATAAATGATCCAATTTCGATCATATCGGGTAGCATTCTATGTTCGGTGCCTCCTAATTTTTTAACACCTTCAATCGTTAATAGATTAGAACCAATTCCAGAAATATTGGCACCCATTCGATTTAACATTTTACAAAGCTGTTGTAAATAAGGTTCACACGCTGCATTATAAATGGTTGTGGTTCCTTTTGCTAAAACGGCCGCCATTACTATATTAGCTGTTCCGGTTACAGAAGCTTCATCTAACAATATATAAGCTCCTTTTAAGTTAGTAGCATCTACATTAAAAAAAGACTTTTTGGCATCATATACAAATTTTGCACCTAATTTTTCAAAACCTAAAAAGTGCGTATCTAGGCGACGTCGGCCAATCTTATCACCTCCAGGCTTAGGTATGGCAGCTTTTCCAAAGCGGGCTAGAAGTGGACCCACAATCATTATGGAACCCCTTAAACTACCTCCTTTTGATTTAAAAGCAGCTGATTGAAAGAAATCTAAATTTATTTCCTTTGCTTCAAAAGTATAGGTGTCTTTATTTAAGCGTTCGATTTTTACACCCAAATCGCCTAGTAATTCAATTAATTTATTGACATCTTTTATATCTGGAATATTACTAATGGTGATTTTTTCGGGGGTTAAAAGCACAGCCGATAGAATCTGAAGAGCTTCATTCTTTGCGCCTTGGGGGGTGATTTCACCTTTTAATTTCTTGCCGCCAACTATTTCAAATGCGTTCATGTATGTTGATATATTATACCTTTTATGCGTAAATCTTAATGTCTTTGCTTCCCGTTATTTCGTTGGGATCCGTTTCGATTATTATTATTATTGTTATTATTTTGGCGGCCTTTATTGCGCGAGCGATTGTTGTTATTGTTATTATTTCTCACATTTTGAGGTCTAAATTCCACTTTATTTAGATTCACATTATCTTCTAAAACTAATGCACCTCCTGATAAATCCCGAAGATTTTTTAAAATGGTTTCATCGGCAACATTATCTTTATTCCATTGCACATAAGCCATTTTCATGAAATTGGCAATTCCTTGAACCATAGCTGCTTTGCGTTCCTGATTTTCTTCCTCCATAGCTCTTTCAATTAACTTTTCTACTGTTTTACCGTAGTGTTTATATTTAATGGATTGATGAGGATATCCGATATGTGCTGGCTTAAATTCCTCATCTTCAGGATTTGGTTTAGGATAGGGGCTATCAACATCAATTTTAAAGTCTGAAATGATGTGTAAATGGTCCCATAGTTTATGTTTAAAATCTGCAACATCTCTTAAATGAGGATTTAAAAATCCCATTAAATCAATTACCGCTTGGGCATATTTATTACGTTCTTCTTTTGTAGGAAGGTCGATAATATATTTAACCATATTTTGCACATTGCGGCCATACTCGGCTAAAATGAGCTTGTTTCTGGTGGTGTTATAATCAAAATCCATGTATACTGAATTGTTTTTTGCTGCTGTATTGAAAGCTGAATAGTCAGGAATGTTATTTCACAATCCGCAATTTAGCAAATTTAAGTAATAGTTGCTTGTTTCCAAGACCTTGGAAAAATACCGTTGCCTTAACGTCGGGTAAATTTCCCTCTAAGTTAGTAATTTTTCCGAATCCAAATTTTTCATGTTCAACTTCCATATCTATTTTAAATTCTGAGGCTGGACTTGGTGTAAAACCTGGGCTCGGAATATGGGCCTTAGGCAACATAGAAGTTGTTTTAGGCTTAGGTTTGGAAAATGTATCTGTAGGATTGGATTTTGCTGTATTGCCAGGTTTGTTTATAAAACTTCGCTGTTGTGACCAACTTTTTCTTTCCCCCTCAAATCCAGTATCAAATAGTTCCCCCTTATTAACTTTTATTTGTTCAATTTCTAAGAAAGCAGGATTTATTTCATTAATAAAGCGACTTGGTTCACAGGATGTAAGTGTGCCCCAACGATATCTCGAAGTGGCATAGGTTAAAACCAATTTCTTTTCAGCCCGAGTAATAGCAACATAAAATAATCTTCTTTCTTCCTCTAAGTCTGCTCTTGAATTTACAGACATTTGAGAAGGGAAAAGATTCTCTTCCAGACCCACAACATACACGTTTTTAAATTCTAAACCTTTAGCCGAATGGATGGTCATTAAAGAAACTGTATCCACATTTTTATCATTCTCCCGATCGTCATTGGTTAAAAGCGCCACATCTTGCATAAATATAGCCAAACTACGGTCTTCTATATCTTCCCGTTCAGAAAATTCTTTGATTCCATTTAATAATTCTAAGATGTTTTCATAGCGCGCTCTACCTTCTACACTATCATCGCTATGAAGTTCTTTTAATATACCAGTATGTTGTGCAATGTACAACGCAGTTTCATAAGCGTCTAATTTTTTAGCCTCTGCCATAAAACTCTGAATAAGCACAGCAAAATCACCCAATTGTGAAGGAATTCTACCAGTAAAATAATCTTGAGGCTGACAGATAACTTGCCACATAGTAATATCATGCTTATCAGCTGCCACAGAAATTTTTTCTAAGGTGGTATCACCCAAACCTCTCCGTGGATAATTGATAACTCTCTTTAGTGCCTCTTCATCAGCCGGATTAAAAGTAAGACGGAAATAGGCGATTAAATCTTTAATCTCTTTGCGTTGATAAAAAGATAAACCACCATAAATTTTATATGGAATATTTATTTTTCTAAGTGCCTCTTCCATAGCCCTGCTTTGGGCATTTGTTCTATATAGAATGGCGAAATCTTGATACTTTAAGCCTTTTTGCGAATGTTCTTGAGCAATAGATTCAGCTACAATTTTTCCTTCCTCATTATCCGTAAAGGCCCTTGAAATTTTAATTCTATCGCCCGATTCATTCGCTGAGAACACCTTCTTCTCTAATTGATTTTTATTGTTGGCGATGATACTATTGGCAACTTCCACAATATTTTGAGTCGAGCGGTAATTTTGCTCTAACTTATAAACTTTTAAATCAGGATAATCACGCTCAAAATTTAAGATGTTTTGAATATTAGCACCACGGAAAGCATAAATACTCTGTGCATCATCACCTACAACACATATGTTTTGATAGGCAGCAGCTAATTTTTTCACGATGATATATTGTGAAAAATTGGTATCCTGATACTCATCTACCATTAAGTATTTAAACTTTTGCTGATATTTATTTAAAACATCGGGATGATTCTTTAGTAAAACATTGGTTTTAAATAACAAATCATCAAAATCCATGGCACCTGCCTTATAGCAACGCTTGGCATAAGTTTCATAAATTTCACCTAACAGGGGTCTTTTATTACTGATGTCTTCGGCTTGAATTTGATCATTGGCTTGGTATTCAGAATAAGATATTAGATTATTTTTCGCCGATGAAATACGGTTGTAAACCATATTTGGAGCATACAACTTATCATCTAATTGCATTTCTTTTAATATGGTACGAATTAAGCTTTTGCTATCATCTGTATCATAAATAGTAAAATTTGAAGGATAACCGATTTTCTCAGCTTCAAATCGAAGGATTCTAGCAAATACCGAGTGGAAGGTACCCATCCATACATTCTTTGCCTCATCCCCAACGACTTTGGAGATACGATCACGCATTTCCTTACTAGCCTTATTGGTAAAGGTTAATACTAAAATTTGAAAAGGGTCAACTCCTTTTTGAATTAAATGAGCTACTCGATAAGTTATCACCCGCGTTTTCCCCGAACCCGCACCAGCTACTATCATAACTGGGCCTTCGGTATTTTCTACAGCGGCACGTTGTTGGGGATTTAATCCTGCTAAATAGTCCAAAATTTTAAGCTTTTTTTAGCCTCCAAAGGTAAGCATTTCTAGGCATTTATTTCGTGCATGTTAGTAAAATATAAGGCCCTTTAAAGTGCTTTAATTCCAATCTTTTGAGGATTTTTCAACATTTAATAACCAGTAGTTTTTAAGTTTCTGAATATCAGTGTAATTTCCATACCTAAAATGTAAACTTCCGCCAGCAGTATGGATTTCAAGATGGCCAATATTTAAGCTTTTATGCCATAGATATTGCGAGCTACTTAAGCCTTGGATTTTTGTAGGTACTAAATATTTTTTGGATACATCCCAAGCACCGGTTTGAAGGATGATGCAGTTCTCTGCCAAACTAATTTGATGGTTCTTAAAACTTCTAAATATAAAAAACCCCATAAAAGCACAATAAGGTAGGCCTAGCCAATTGTACATCATCAATGATTCAACCCAATAATTATATGCTATCAAAATGGCTAAGGGTATGCCAATATAAAATGCGATTGGAAAAAACATATAACGATAATTGGCTTTCAAGGATAATTTAGGAAGAGGTTCCTCTTTCAGTATTAATGAAACAATACTTTCTTTTTCTAATTTACTTGCACCTGGAATGATCAAATGACTTTGCGGCGCGTCCTCTTCATTACGCAATTTTAATCCCGAAGCTTGTTTTAGCTTAATCTCTACGATGCCTAATAATTGTTGGAAATAATTTTGACTGACCGAAGTGATTTGTACATTTCTGGCTCTTAAATGATTACTTTTTTTACTAAATAAGCCAGAACTTAAATGTAAGGCTTGATTTTTTAAATACATTTCAAAATTACTATAGGTATAGAATGTTCGAAATACATGAATGCCAATCAAAGCTATAAAAGCTATTCCGAACAACATGCCTGTAGATAAAAATTGCATGCTCGCCGAAAAGGTTTCACTAATATCTTCTTCATCTTCCATCATCAATTCTCTCCATTCTCGAAGTTGATTAGCCATAGTTACTATAAATCCAAAGAAGATGGCTAATGTGCTACCATAGTTTGAACTAATACCTATTTTAAATAAGGTTTTAAGATCTAATCGGATAACCGGTGAATTTGCAGGTGAGCTCTCGAGATTAGAAATAGCCCCATCTGAGATGGCATCAAATTCTATTTTTAATGATTCGTCTTTTTCTAATAATGCTGCTTTTAATGCCAGCGCCATGGGTTCTTCTAATGCTTTTAAGCTCACTTCAGCACTATCTCCACCAGCTGTATCTATTTGTATAGCATAGAGGTCAAGAATTTTTTGGATAAAATTCTGTTGTAAATTTACTTGCTGTATTTTTTCTAGCTTAATGGTAACAAGTTCTTTTTTTAAAAAGCCCTTTTGTACAACCAGTTCATTATTAGTTGAATCGATATGAAAGTTTAAATATTTATAAGATAAATAGGCATTTATAAAAGCCAGGATAAAAATACCGAGTAAGATAAGTAACATAATGCCCAAGGAGCTTAAACTGCCTCTTACTAATAATATAATAGCAGGAAAAACTAGGGCCCTTAATAATTTAAATGCAAACTCAAAGAAAAGTACGATAATGCCTAATCCAGATTGTTTGTGGGCTTGTGAAAAATCGTAAATCATGCTTCAGGCTGGAGACTATCTTTAGGTATTTGATTTAATATTTCTGATTTCAATTGAAAAGCTATTTCTTTTGGCAATCCTCTAACTACCAAGGGACTTCCATGTATAGCGGCGTTAAAAACTTGCAAGCTGGCTAAATTGTAGATTCTTTGAAAAATTCCCTCTTCAACGCCAATATGTTGGACACGGTTGAGTGGTATTACCATGGTTTTCTCAATCAGGATACCAGACTTATATATAATATCCTTTTCTCGAAGCGCATAACCTCTTTTTTGAAAACTTTTATAATAGAGTATCCAAGCTAAGACATAAAATATTAAAGTGCCTCCAGTACTCAAGTACAAAACGGATATAGGAAAATCTGAAAATATCCATAAACTACTGATAACTGCTACAAATATTAATCCAACTATAATTAGATTAATCATAATAACTCGCCAATATTTAGGATCAGGTTTAAATAAAGGTACTTCTTCAAACAATGGGAGTTGATCAGGTAAAATAAGATCATTTTTTAAAGTGGAATCAATCATAGAAAATGATAATTAGCTGTGTTATATAGGCCTATATTGGTGGTAAATATAGGGAACATTCCCTATATTTGTTTAAAATCATATGCTATGCAAGAAATTAAAAATTATGTTGAAACGCACAAACAAAGATTCTTAGATGAATTATTTGAATTATTGCGTTTTCCTTCAGTAAGTGCTGATCCAAAATATAAAGGTGATGTTTTGAAAACAGCCGATTTCGTGGCTCAAAAATTAAAAGATGCGGGAGCAGATCAAGTAGAGGTTTGTGAAACAGCTGGTTATCCGATAGTTTATGGAGAAAAAATAATTGATCCTGCATTACCTACGGTATTGATTTATGGTCACTATGATGTGCAACCTCCAGATCCATTAGAATTGTGGGAAACACCTCCCTTTGAACCAACTGTAAGAGATGGAAAAATATATGCCCGAGGAGCCTGCGATGACAAAGGTCAATTTTACATGCATGTAAAAGCATTTGAATTAATGATGCAGACTAATACCATGGCTTGTAATGTTAAATTTATGATTGAAGGGGAAGAAGAAGTAGGATCGAATAATTTGGCAACTTTTGTGAAAGCAAATACCGAGCGTTTAAAAGCTGACGTGGTATTAATTTCAGATACTTCTATGATTAGTATGGAGCATCCTTCAATTGAAACCGGTTTAAGGGGTTTAGCTTATATGGAGGTTGAGGTAGTAGGACCAAATAGAGATTTACATTCGGGTGTTTATGGTGGGGCAGTCGCTAATCCAGCCACTATATTATGTCAAATGATCGCTTCTTTACACGATGAAAATAATCATATAACGATTCCAGGATTTTATGATAAAGTGTTGGATTTAAGTGATGAAGAACGAAAAGCTTTGAATGAAGCACCTTTTGATTTGAATGAATTTAAGCAAGACTTAGCTATAGAAGAAGATTGGGGTGAAAAGGGATATACTAGTTTAGAACGCACAGGCGTACGTCCAACTTTAGAAGTAAATGGAATTTGGAGTGGATATATAGGTGAAGGAGCAAAAACTGTTTTGCCTAGTAAAGCAAATGCTAAAATTTCGATGCGATTAGTTCCAAATCAAACTTGGGAAGAAATCTCTGAAATTTTTACCAAGCATTTTGAAAGTATCGCACCTAAAGGAGTAAAAGTAAAAGTAACGCCTCATCACGGTGGCGAACCTGTAGTAACACCAACCGATGGGATAGCCTATCAAGCTGCAGAAAAAGCAATTTTAGATTCATTTGGTAAAAAAGCCATTCCAACTAGGGGTGGAGGATCTATTCCAATTGTAGCACTTTTTGAAGATGTTTTAGGAATTAAAACTGTTCTTTTCGGTTTTGGATTGGATAGTGATGCCTTACATTCACCTAATGAAAAATATGATATTTTCAATTATTATAAAGGCATTGAAACCTTACCGTTATTCCACAAATACTATGCAGAATTAAGCAAAGGCTAATGTTTTAAAGGATAGGATAAAAACTAAAAAGGGAGCTCAATTTATATGGAGCTCCCTTTTTTTATTCCTTTATACTCAACTATTATATACGCCAATGTTCACAAGATTTTAAAAATTCTGCATCTGCATCTGCTCCAATACCTGGGCTATCTGGTACGTGTAAATCATAACCAGTATAAGTTAAACCTCCCACAACTGGATCCACCACATGCCCTAGTAAGCAGGTGTCTAGATCAAAAAATTCAATATTGGGTGAAGCTAAGGCAAAATGTAAATTTGCGGAAAGCGCTATTCTAGATTCTAACATACTTCCAATCATGCATTTTACCCCATGTTGTAAGGCAATCTCATGAATTTTTTGAGCTTCTAATATCCCGCCAGATTTAGCAAATTTTATATTTAAGTATGTGCAAGCTTGGCGTTCAATAAGTTGCCTAGCATCATGATGATGGTAGCAACTTTCATCTGCCATGATAGGTATGGGTACATTTAACTTTAGCTCAGGAAGCTTATCATCAAACCAGGTACGCATTGGTTGTTCACAAAACTCAATGTTTTGATCGGCTAGGCTTCCTAAGGCAAGTAATGCATCATCAAATGACCAGCCCTGATTAGCATCCAATCTGATTTTCATATTAGAGCCCACGGCTTCTCGAATAACTTTTACCCGTTTAATATCTTCATGGACATCCTTTCCAAGCTTAATTTTTAAAATACTGCATCCTTGAGTTTGATACTGTAACGCTGCATCTCTCATTTTCTCTGGAGTTCCTATTCCAATGGTCATATCCGTAGTAATAGGTCTTTTTGTGCCACCCAAAAATTTATACAATGGGAGATTTTCAGCTTTCGCAGCAATATCAAATAAGGCCATATCAAAAGCACTTTTTATAGTAGCATTATGATCGGCATAGCCTAGTAAATCAGCCATGCGGGTAGGGATATCTAAGGGATTTTTCCCTATCCATATTTTGGCAAAATCTTTTGCCATTGCTAAGCAAGTTTCTTGAGTTTCTCCAACAATCATAGGAAAGGCAGAACATTCTCCAACTCCATAAATTCCTTTATCTGTATAAACTCTAATAAATACATTTTGAGCAAAATCCATTGTGCCCGTGGCAATCACAAATGGCTCCATGGGTATGCTAAATCGGTAAATATCTATATGTGTAATTTTCATTTTTTATAATTCAGGTATTTGAATTAAAGTTAAACATTTTAGTCTTAATTTTACTTTTCAATAGTGTACCTCCTTAATTTATTCGATATGAAAGAAGCTAATAAACTTATTAATGCTAGCTCTCCCTATTTACAACAACATGCATATAATCCAGTGCAATGGCAAGAGTGGTCTGAAGAAGCCTTGACACAAGCAAAAGCCGAGAATAAATTAATAATTGTGTCCATTGGTTATGCTGCTTGTCACTGGTGCCATGTGATGGAAAGAGAGAGTTTTGAAAATTTTGAGGTGGCAGAAGTTATGAATAAGCACTTTGTATGTATTAAAGTGGATCGAGAAGAACGCCCAGACATTGATCAAATTTATATGTTGGCTGTTCAATTAATGACTAATCAAGGAGGTTGGCCTCTAAATGCAATTTGTTTGCCGGATCAACGTCCGGTGTATGGGGGCACTTATTTTAAAAAATATGATTGGATAAATATCTTATTACAATTAGCGGATGCATGGAAAACTGAACCCGATAAACTCATATCCTATGCAAGTCGTTTAAAAGCTGGAATTGATCAATCTGAAAATATAGTAGAAGTAAATCCTGTTAAGGAATGGCCAATAGATTCCTTTACTCAAGCTTTAAATTCCTGGAAGCGTCAGTTTGATAGTTTACAAGGAGGGTGGAATCGTGCACCTAAATTTCCCATGCCCAATCAATGGACGTTTTGGCTCAGGTATGCTCATTTAATGGGGGATGAAACCGCTCACTTTATGGTCCAGCAAACCTTAGAAAAGATGGCTTATGGTGGGATTTACGATCATTTGAGAGGGGGTTTTTGTCGTTATAGTGTGGATGAATATTGGCATGTACCTCACTTTGAAAAGATGCTCTATGATAATGCTCAACTAATCTCTTTATACAGTGAAGCCTACCAAGCCTATAAAAATCCGCTTTATAAACAGGTTGTGGAACAAATTATAAATTGGCTACAAAATGAAATGCTTTCTCCAGAAGGCTTATTTTATGCCGCTTTAGATGCAGATTCGGAAGGAGTGGAAGGGAAGTTTTATACCTGGGATTTAACTGAGGTTCAACAAGTATTAGGGGCTGAGGCTGATTTAATTGCTCGCTTTTATAATCTAACTGAACATGGAAACTGGGATGAAGAAAACATCAATATTTTGCAGCAATCCCAATCTGATGAATCATTTGCGGAAAATAATGGAATAGATTTAGCAGTATGGTTAAATATAAAAAATGAGGCCCTTGAAAAATTACTTAAAGTACGGAATAAAAGAGTTAGGCCCGGTTTAGATTATAAATGCTTATTATCATGGAATGCCCTTACCATTAAAGGACTTGCCGAAGCAGCACTCATATTTTCAGAGCCTAAATATTATAAACTAGCTCAAAAAGCTATGGATTTTATTTGGACTCACATGCGCACTATCGATAATCAACTTTATAGAAATTACGCCCATGAAAAAGCACAAATCCCAGCATTCTTAGATGATTATGCTCTTCTTATTGAAGCGCAACTAAGTTTATACGCGTATTCTTTTGATCGAAACTTTTTAGAACAAGCTGAGGTATTAGTGAAAACGGTGCAAGCACAATTTATAGCATCGGACAGCCCCATGTTATATTATACCCCGCAATCCAATGCGGCTTTAATTGCCCGTAAGCAGGAAATTATGGATAATGTAATTCCTAGTTCAAATGCTATCATGGCCCGTAACTTATGGCGATTGGGTACTTATTTGGATAAAGAAAGTTATCAGGCTAAAGCGGAGTTGATGCTAACAGGTATTTTACCTCATTTAATTAAATATCCTTCTGTATATCCAAACTGGGGTATTTTATTTCTAGAAATAGAAAAAGGGCTCAAAGAAATCGCCCTAGTAGGCCCTCAATATGAAACATTATTAAATGAATTACAGCAGTATTATATTCCAAATAGCTTGTTTTTAGGCGGATTAAATGAAAATTTACCATTACTGGAGGGTAAAATTTCATCCCAAACTCAAATTTATCTATGTACGCAAAAAACCTGTCAACTACCGGTTCAGCGTATCCCCGAATTATTAAAGTTATTAAAGAATTAAATACTTGATTCTAAATCCCATGGCAACAAATCAAAGTTTTCTTTGTTAAACTAATAAATAGGCTATCTTTGCAGCTCTTAGGAGCCGTTTGAGGCCCTAAGTACTTAAAAAAAATAAAGCATGAATATTAGTCCAAATTCAGTAGTAGCGTTAACATATGAATTGCATACTACAACTCCTGAAGGTCAACAAGTATTTGTTGAAAAAGCAAATGAAGAAAATCCTCTTGTATTTTTATATGGAGCAGGCATGATGTTGCCTAAATTTGAAGAGCATTTAGCTAATTTAAAAGAAGGTGATGAATATTCTTTTGAATTAAGTGCTACTGATGGTTACGGTGAAATTGACCCAGGTGCACATGTAGATTTACCAATTGAAATGTTTAAAGACGCTGGTGAAATGCCTAATGTTGGGGACGTTATTCCATTACAAGATAACCAAGGTAATCACTTCCGTGCGGGAGTAACTGGTATTTCTGAAACAATTGTATCTGTGGATTTAAATCACCCAATGGCTGGTAAAAATCTAATATTTGCTGGTAAAATTTTAGTGGTTAGAGCCGCTACAGAAGAAGAATTAAATCACGGACATGCTCATGGAGTAGACGGACACGCGGGACATTAATCCTATAATTACATAAAAAAAAAGCTCCAAATTTCCATTGGAGCTTTTTTTATGTTTTATTTTTTTAAGGATTTCTTAAATCGCCTTTCCATTGATTAAACTAACTGGAGGAATATCCATGGCATTAGCGGTACTTAATTTTAAAGTTCCTCTAATTTTCACTGTTTCATAAGTAAATTTAATGGGTTCTACTAATTCAACTAATACCATAATCGGAACCCCATTTTTACCACAATAAAAGCATTGGTTAATAGGTAGGGTAGAGAGCATAAATTTGGTTTGTTTCATACCATCTTTAATAGGGACTATATAACCTTCTAATTCAAAAGGTTTACCATTATATTTTTTAATTTCATTATTAAAGATAGCGTACATCTCGGTCTCTTTAACAGTTTTAAAATCAACATCGCCTATAATTTCCCAACTAGCAGAAAATATTTGATCAGTAGGGTCGTGCTGTGCTTTAGCATTACTTAGTAAACCCACAAAAAATAAAACAATTAAACTGATTCTCTTCATATACTTAATTTTTAGATAAAATACGAGCAATATTTGCCTTATAAGCTTGAATAGCTGGAATTATACTAGCTATTATTCCAATTGCAATGCCCAATAATACAATATAAATTTCTTCTTTAATAAATAATTGTCCTGTTAATTTAGCCTGATCACTATCTTGGTAATGGGCAATCGCTTCTAGCGTTGTATGACCTAGGAAAATACCTAAAAGGGCACCAACGAATGTTAAAATTAAACCCTCTAAAATTACAATAGTAAATAATTTTCCTCTAGATCCACCCATAATTCGCATCAGTGCTAAATCATATCGTCTTTCTTTCAAAGAATTAAATAAATTTACAAATACACTTATACCCGCGATAGCCATAATTAAAATAGCGAACCATTCCAAAGTATCTACACCCACCCCAATTAAAGAAAATAACCGGGTACTCTCCATAGCAGGAGAAGCTGATTGTAAACTTGTCATTTGATTAACCATGCGAGGAAACATAGCCACCGACATGGGAGAGCGGTATTGAATTAAAAGTGAGGTTAATTCTTTGTCGCTATCATCTTCCATAACTACCGCTGCGGTTGCATCGGTATGATCAGCATCTTTCGTATGCGCTGCATGGTCAACATATTCATCAGGATCTTCCATATGATTTGACTTAGCTTGAGTACTTTGGGATTCATCTCCATGCATTTTCCAAATACTGCGGATGCTCGTTAAAATAAGGTGGTCGGTAACGTTATTTGAAGGTTTTAAAATTCCGACAACTTTATAATCTAAATGCTTATGTACATCCTTTGTTTCAGTTAACCCATGCGAACCATTAAAGGTGTCACCAACCTTTAAGTTAAGTGATTTAGCAACTTCTGCTCCAATAGTAGCTTCTAAATCTTTTTCCCAAAATTTACCTTCGAGAATAGATAATCCATAGAGGCCTATATAAGTGGAGTCAGTACCCACAATACGGGTGCCTTCGTAATTATCGCCTAAGGCTAATGGAACTGCCCGCTTTACAAAGGGATTTGCCATTAATTCTTTGGCATCTTTTAAAGGAATATTTCCGGTAGGAAAATCTATATAATAGATGCTAGATAAAATCAATTGTAAAGGGGAACCTTTAGCACCGACTACTAAATCTATATCTTTAGCATTATTCTCCAGTTTAGCTTCAATTTGTTTTGAAGCTAATAATAGGATACTGAGGATGGCTGTTCCAAAGGCAATTAACAATATATTGAGCCCAGCGGATAAGGGCTTGGACCAAATACTTTTCCAACTTATCTGAATAGGACTCATACTAATTGATAACTTAAATGAAAGGCTTCTTTAACACGTTGATCGTGAGTAGCTACCACTAATGTGGAGCCATTTAATTCGGATTGTGATTTTAATAAATCTAGTACAATAAATGTATTATTATCGTCTAAACTTGAAGTAGGCTCATCTGCTATTAATAAACTAGGTTTATTAATAACTGCTCTGGCTATAGAAGCTCTTTGCAATTGACCTTGACTTAATTGATCCGGAAAAGCATTTAATTTGGAATCTATTCCTAAAGAACCTAAAACTGATTTAATACGATTGCCATCTACTTTAAATCCCGCAAAACTTTGAGCAACCATTAAATTTTCTTTTAAAGTTAAACTCTTAATGAAATGCGCTTTTTGAAATATAATTCCGATTTTTTGAGCTCTAAATTGATCTAATTTTCGGGCTGATAAATCATATAAGGAGACGTTGTCCAAACTTACTATTCCAGCACTTGGTTTTAAAATCCCCGTAAGAATATGGAGTAGCGTACTCTTTCCACTCCCAGATTGTCCGCCCAATAACCATTTTTCACCAGTATTAATTTCCCAGTTTGGAAAAGTTATTTTGATGTCTGGGGCATAGCTATGACTTAAATTTTCTATCCTTATCATGATTTATTACTTCTTTCAAAAATAAGGATTCAATAGCAGATTAAAAATGTTAAAGCTTGTAAAGTATTTGCTACTACTTGAAGTTATTTCTTCTACCTTTCTTCTATGTTTGTTCGGTAGTTGTTCGTCTCAAACCGCGTTTTACCGAACAAAGGTAGAACAATGATAGAAGGATGATAGAAGAAATGTGCTATTTATAAAGATTTTCTCGAAGTGTTGTAATTTCAGGATTACTGATATAATCATCATAAGACATCATTCTATCTATGATTCCTTTAGGTGTAATTTCAATAATTCTGTTGGCTACAGATTCAGTTAATGCATGATCTCGAGAAGTAAACAAAATTGTACCTTTAAAATCTTTCATGCCATTATTTAAGGCGGTGATAGATTCTAAATCTAAGTGGTTAGTAGGTTCATCAAACATTAAAAAATTAGCTAATTGCAACATCATTTTAGAAAACATGCAACGCATTTTTTCACCCCCTGATAAAACTTTAACATTTTTCAGTACCTCTTCCCCTGAAAATAACATTCTTCCTAGAAAACTTCTCACAAATTGTTCATCAGCGTCAGTTGCAGAATATGTTCTTAACCAATCAATTAAATTTTCGTCTTTGTTTTCGAAATATTCAGAATTGTCATTTGGAATATCCGCTGGGTTAATTGTTACGCCAAATTTGAAAGAACCTTCATATTCCTTATCCTTTCCAGATAATATTTGATAAAAGGCTGTGGTTGCTAAACTGTTTTGAGATAAAATGGCAATTTTATCACCTTTGTTAACCATAAAATTAACATCCTTGAATAAAACCTCTCCATTTTGAACTTTTCCAAAGTTCTCAACCTGTAATATTTGATCGCCTGCTTCTCTGCCATTATTATTAAACATGATAGCAGGGTATTTTCTACTAGAGGCTTTGATTTCAGAAATATCAATTTTGTCCAACGCTTTCTTACGCGAAGTAGCCTGCTTAGATTTAGATGCATTTGCTGAGAAACGTTGGATAAATTCTTGAAGCTCTTTTACTTTATCCTCAAGTTTTTTATTTTGGTCAGCACGTTGTTTTAGCGCTAACTGACTAGATTCATACCAGAAGGTATAGTTACCAGTAAAAATATTCATTTTACCGAAATCAATATCTACAATATGCGTACATACGGCGTCTAAAAAGTGACGGTCGTGACTCACCACTAATACGATATTTTGATAATCTGCTAAAAAATTTTCTAACCAAGCAATCGTTTCAATATCTAAGTCGTTGGTAGGCTCATCGAGTAATAAAATGTCGGGGTTACCAAATAGTGCTTGGGCTAATAATACTCTTACTTTTTGATTACCGTCTAGTTCTTTTAGGAGTTTATAGTGAGAATCTTCTTTAATGCCTAAATTGCTCAATAGGGTAGCGGCATTACTTTCCATATTCCAACCATCCATTTCAGCAAAAAGATTTTCTAACTCTCCTGCACGTTCTCCATCTTTTTCACTAAAATCTTCTTTCATGTAAATAGCATCTTTCTCCTTCATAATGTCATAAAGTTCTTTATGGCCCATCATGACGGTTTCAATCACCGTAAATTCATCAAATTCATAGTGATTTTGTTTTAATACAGCCATTCTTTCTCCCGGTGTAAAGGCTACCGAACCTCCAGTAGGATTAACATCGCCAGAAAGAATCTTTAAAAAGGTAGATTTACCAGCCCCATTGGCACCGATAACACCATAACAATTGCCATGTGTGAATTTTAAATTTACTTCCTCAAATAAGGTTCTTTTTCCGTAACGTAGGGAAAGATTTGAAACTGAAATCATGCTATTAAATTAAAGCGCAAAGGTACGCTTAAAATCTGTAAAAAAACAGTACATCCTTAAAATATAAAGCCTTCTTTTTAAATCTTCCAAGAATATTTAAATTCGTATTTATGACAATTACAATGCCACTACAAAGCTTAGCGCTTCAATTTCAAGATAAATTCTATAAAAAGACTGTGGATGATTTTGTAAGAACATTTTATAAGCGACCTCAAGGTTATACAGAATTGATGAAATTAAGCTTGGGGCAAGATTCGGGAGTGGCCTTTAGAGCGTCTTGGGTTTTAGAAGGAGTTGTTCAACTCGATTTAGCTTGGTTTGAACCTCATGTAACGGATTTTTTGAATCAATTTACCAAACAACGAAATGAATCTTCCTTAAGGCACTTTTATAAAATTCTCGCGCTCTTAACGGTTCCCAAAAATAAGCCCATATTTGGTTCTAAAATAAATTCCTACGATTTTGAAGAATTAGTGGAATGGGCCTTTCAAGATTTATTAAATCCTCACATGAAAGTTGCGGTAAAGTCCCATATTTTAAATGTATTAGCCAATTTAAGTTGCCGCTATCATTGGATTAAGGATGCATTAGAAGAGGTGATAGATTTATTAATAGATAAAGAAAGCATTGCCTTTTTTGCTAAGGTTAAGATGATTCGGAAGCAATTGAAAAGTATTCCTTAACTTTGGGAATGCAATATTCTTACGAACAATTAAAGCAAATAATACAAAATCGCAGAAGTATTTATCCAGCTTCTTATATTAATAAAGAAATTCCCACCGATGTCATTCAAGAGATTTTAAATAGTGCCAATTATGCTCCCACGCATAAAAAAACTGAACCTTGGCGGTTTGTAGTACTGCGAGGCGATGCTAAAATACGCTTAGGACAAACTTTAGCACGTTTATATAAGGAAAAAGTTCATCCCGATCTGTTTTTGGAGAAAAAGTATACCAGTTTCTCGATAAAAGCAGAACAGGCAGGATGTATCATTGCTATTTGTGTACAGTATCATCCCGAAAAATTACCCGCTTGGGAAGAAGTTGCAGCAGTGGCAGCTGCCGTACAAAACATGGCTTTAACAGCAACAGCTTTAGGAGTAGGGTCTTATTGGAGTTCACCACCCTTAATTTCTGCCTTGCCTGATTTCTTGGAATTGTCTGAAAATCAAGAATGTATTGGGTTGTTTTACATGGGCTACCATGAACAAACAGAATTGCCGGTTAAAAGGGGAGATATAAGCTTAAAAGTAAAATGGTGGGATCAATAAAAATAGATTTAATAGCGGATTGTAAGCAACTTATTTTAGCTAAAATAGATACGGCTAATGAGGCAATACAGTTAGCTGAAGAGGCGCTTCTTTCGGATACTAAGAGTTCGGCAGGGGATAAGTTTGAAACGGGAAGAGAAATGGCCCAACAAGAAATTTCCAGAACGAAGCGTATTTTATTGGAATCTCAGCATCAACTCTTTCAAATAAAGCAATTAGAAGCTGCTGTGACGCCTGCACCGAAGGTGCAGGCGGGCAGTTTAATTATTACCAATCAGGGGATGTTCTTTTTGGGGGTATCCTTAGGTATGGTTCTTTCTAATACTAATCAAGTCATGGTGATTTCTACAGTTTCTCCCATGGGAAAAATCTTATTAGGTAAAAAAGTCGGCGAAGGGTTTGATTTTTTACACAAAAACTTTCAAATACTAGAAATTCATTAACATGCTATTTAGCATTAAAAGCTCTTTACAATGCTATTATGTAGGGTTTTAGGACTCCAGTAACCACTAGCTATAATTCTTCTTATTGTATAAAGTGGTTCATTTTCGTCTCTTTTATCTGCTAAACCAAAAGCCATTCTAAAGTTTCTTTTTTTCAACTCAGGGATCCCCTGTGCGTTCCATAAGCCAAAAGGATAGGCAAATTCTGTTATTTTTTTACCAGTAATTTCTTCTAATTTTTGAGTAGGTTTTTCTAATTGTTCAACCCAGTCGTTGCCTTCGTATTTCTTAAAGTTTTTATGATCATAGCTGTGGCTGCCTATAACATTCCCTTCATCAGATAGCTGTTTAATTTGCTCCGCACTCATATAATCTACAAACTTGCCTTTTTTACCGATAGAAACGGTCATAATAAAATATACGCCTTTATAGCCATATTTCTTTAAGGTAGGATTAACCACGGTAAATTGATCGAGTCCCGTGTCATCAAAAGTTAACATGATAGGTTTTTCTGGAAGCGGTTTTCCTTCATTCAAATAGGCGTATAATTGATCGGGAAGGATAGTATTATACCCCGAATCGGCTAACATTTTAATGTGATTTTTGAAATTTTCTATTTCAACAATATAATCTTTTCCTGCTTTCCCGTCTCTAGCTAACCAGTTTCTGACTTGATGATAACATAATATCGGAACTTGTTTGCGTGCCAAAATAGTTTTTGCATCAGCTACTTTAATTGCGTCATAGGAAGAAGTATTAGAGGAAGGCTGAGAAACCACTTTTTCCGATTCATCATTTTTTATGTCTGAAGCTGCAGAAACTCCAGTGGAGTCGGACGTTTGTGTATTTTCAAGGCTCGAATTTGATTGGCAAGAAAATAAGAATAAGGTAGAAGCTAGAACGCTAATAAGGCAAATGTTTTTCATATAATTCATATTTAAACAAAACTAAATATTTTCTTTCAGCTATAGAATACTGGTTAAAATTAGAATCGTAACTGTCTATTTACCAAAGGAAATAAAAAATCTGATGTATTTAAACAAAGATTTGAATATTTTAGCCTAATAAACCAATTCCAGCATCAATGAAAAAAACACTACTTTTTTTGGGATTTTTTAGTGCTTGCTTACTTACAGCTCAGGCACAACAAAAATCTATCACCATTACTGAACATGGTCCCACAACAGTAAAGGCAAATTATCAAGCAGCAGCGCGATTTTCTCCTACCAAATTGCGGAAAATTATTTTTTCTACTTCAGTAGATCCGCATTGGTTGAAATTAAGTAATCGCTTTTGGTATCAATTTGAAACCCCAAGTGGTAAAAACTGGTATATTGTAGATCCAGTTGCCAAATCAAAAACTAAAATGTTCGATCCTGAACGTTTAGCAGCTGAAATTACTACCATTATCCGGGATCCATTTGATGGACAACATTTACCCATTGAAAATTTAAAGTTCAGCCCCGATGAAAAAAATATAAGTTTTGAAATCAAAAGTACTATCGATGAAGTCAAACCTGATAGAAAAGATAAGAAAGCAGCTGACTCCATGCAAAAGAAAGTATTTTCTTTCCAATATGAGTTAGCCTCTGGAAAATTAACAGAAATCAAAAACTTTTCCAGACCTAAACCTAAGCCAAGTTGGGGTTCAGTTGCGCCTGATTCTTCGGCAGTGATATTCTCAAAAAATTATAATTTGTATTGGATGGATAAAGCCAATTATTTAAAGGCTGTAAAAAATGAAGGGGATACAACTATCGTAGAGCATCAACTAACCACAGATGGGGTTAAATTTTATGCTTATGGTTCAGGTGGTGGAAGTGGCAATGGAAATGAAGATATGGATGATGAAAAAAATCGTAAAAGACGCCGCGGCGCATTTGTTTACTGGTCTCCAGATTCCAAGCATTTTGTCATTCAACGTACCGATTCTAGAAAAGTTAAGGAGCTTTGGGTTATCAATAGTGTTGCACCAGGCCGTCCTACTTTAGAAACTTATAAATATCAAATGCCGGGTGAAAAAGAAGCTCCTATTGATGAATTTGTATTATTTAATTTTGCCGCAAAAACCAAAAAGGTTATAAATACCACAGCTTTTAAAGATCAAACGATTTCAGTTTGGGGGAAGCCTAGTTTGAATAAAGATAGGGATAATGAATTCCGACCTTCTCTGTGGCTAGGAGATAATCAAAAATTCTATTTTTCTAGAACCTCAAGAGATTTAAAGCGCATTGATATTTGTACCATTGATATAGCCACAGGTAAAGTAAATACCATCATTGAAGAGCGTTTTAATACGTATGTAGAAGTTCAACGTCCAGGCTTAGTGAATGGAGGAAAAGAACTTATTCATTGGAGTGAACGTGATGGATGGGGACATTTTTATTTATTTGATGGCGAAGGGAAGTTAAAAAATCAAATTACAAAAGGTTCATTTCATAGCGAAAATATCATCAATATAGATGAAAAAAATAGAGTACTTTATTTTACTGCCAATGGGGTAGAAGCGAAGGAGGATCCATATTACATGCATTTATATCGTATCAACTTTGATGGTACAGGTATGAAACTGTTAAATCCAGGAGATTTTGATCATGCTGTTAATATGAATGATGAAGGACGGTATTTCGTAGACAATTACTCTCGTGTTAATACAGTTCCAAAAGCTGTTTTAAGGGATAATTTAGGGAATCAGCTCATGGAATTAGAAACGGCTGATCTATCTTTATTAATGGAAACGGGCTATAAATTCCCAGAACCATTTAAAGTTAAAGCCGATGATGGAATTACTGATATTTATGGGGTAATGTACAAGCCATTTGATTTTGACCCAACTAGAAAATATCCAATTATTGCCTACGTATATCCAGGTCCTCAAACCGAAGCTGTAAATAAAGCATTTGGAAGAAGTATGGATAGGGTAGATCGTTTAGCACAATTTGGTTATATTGTAATTACTGTTGGTAATAGAGGCGGGCATCCAGCTCGATCTAAGTGGTATCATACTTACGGATACGGTAATTTAAGGGATTATGGATTGGCAGATAAAAAAGCAGCTATTGAGCAATTATCAGATCGCCATTCATTTATCGATGTAAATAAAGTAGGTATTACAGGACACTCTGGAGGTGGATTTATGTCTACAGCAGCCATGTTAGTTTACCCTGAGTTCTTTAAAGTTGCAGTTTCAGCAGCTGGAAATCATGATAACAGTATTTACAATCGCTGGTGGAGTGAAAAGCACCATGGGGTAACCGAAGTTGTGACTGCTAAAGGTGATACAACTTTCAAATATGCTATTGACAAAAACCCAGAATTAGCTAAAAACCTTAAAGGTCATTTGATGTTAATGCACGGGGATATTGATAATAACGTACATCCAGCCAATTCAGTTCGCGTGGCAAATGCATTAATTAAAGCAGGCAAGCGATTTGAATATGTAGTGGTACCAGGCCAACGTCATGCTTTTGGCGATATGACAGAATATATGTTCTGGAGATTAGGTGATTATTTTAACAATTATTTATTAGGTGATTTCTCTCGTTCAACAGAAGTAGATATTACTGAAATGGAAAGAGAAATAGAGAAAAAACGATGAAAAATTTAATTCAAATGAGCTTCGCTGGGCTTTTAGCATTTGGGATAAGTGCTTGTCAGCTAAATGATAATTCTACTGAAAATTCAGCTATTTTAGCTGATTCCACAGCCTTGAAATTAATTAATGATTCAGCTTTAGCTGGGCACATTAGTCGCTTAGCGTCCGATGAGTTTGAAGGAAGAAAGCCATTTACAAACGGTGAAGTTTTGACATTAAATTATTTAGAGAAGGCGTTTCAAGAAATTGGACTAGAACCAGGTAATGGTTCTAGTTATTTTCAAGATGTCCCTATGGTTGATATTAAGTCTACTCCTTCTCCCAAAATGTCCATTTCTGGCAAGGGCGGTAATTTGACTTTAAATCACTTAGATGATTTTGTGGCTGCTTCTAGACATTTGGTACCAACAATCGATTTAAAAAACTCAGCTTTAGTATTTGCAGGTTACGGTATTGTTGCTCCAGAATTTGGATGGAATGATTATGCTGATTTAGATGTGAAAGGGAAAACAGTGGTGGTGATGATTAATGACCCAGGTTTTGCCGATAAATCCTTATTTAAAGGAGAAACTATGACTTACTATGGACGTTGGACATATAAATTTGAAGAAGCAGCACGTCAAGGAGCAAGTGGAATTATTATTATCCATGAAACAGCTGCAGCTTCTTATCCTTGGGCAGTAGTACGTAGTGGATGGTCGAAATCTAAGTTATTTTTAGAGGCTCCAGATGAAAATAAAAGCAGAAGTTTAGTGGAAGGCTGGATAAGTCAAGAAAGTGCATTAAAACTCTTTAAAATAGCTGGTATAAATCCAGATGTTATGCAACAGGCGAAACAAAAAGGATTTAAAGCAGTAGATTTAGGATTAAACATGTCACTTTCTGTAAAAAATGAGATAAAACGTTCTGTATCTAAAAATGTTGTAGCGGTATTGCCTGGTGCTAAACAGGCTGATGAATATATTATTTATTCAGCCCACTGGGATCATTTAGGTGTCGGGGAGGCCATTAATGGGGATGCCGTATATAATGGTGCAATTGATAATGCCACAGGTACAGCGGCTTTATTAGTTTTAGCCAAAGCCTTTAAGCAAGCTGAAATTGCTCCCAATCGTTCGATTATGTTTTTAGCAGTTACTGCGGAAGAACAAGGTTTGTTGGGTTCAGAATATTATGCGACAAATCCTTTGGTACCGGTAGAAAAAACAGTAGCAAACATTAATGTAGATGCCATGCATGCTTTTGGATTAACTAAGGATATTGTAGCGGTAGGGTATGGGCAGTCTGAATTAGAAGATTATTTAAGCGAAGCTGCTAAACGCCAAAATAGAGTGGTGGTTAAAGATCCTAATCCTTCGGCTGGCTTTTATTTTAGATCAGACCACTTCAATTTTGCTAAAGTGGGAATACCTGCATTATATACGGAAACTGGAGATGATCATATTACGGGAGGAGTAAGCTTTGGAAAAGCCAAAAAAGCTGAGTATACTTCTTCTAAGTATCATGCTCCTGGCGATAACTATGATGCAACTACGTGGGATTTTTCGGGGATGGTTGCCGATTTAAGATTGTTATATGAAGTAGGCTATAAAATTTCTAGAGAAACTAAGTTTCCTGCTTGGAAAACTGGTTCTGAATTTAAAGCTATAAGAGAGGCCTCTTTAAACAAATAGAATTCAACTATAAATGCATAAAAGCTCCAGATTTACAAAGATTCTGGAGCTTTTTGTTGAAATATAAAGTTCAGACTAATTGGCAAGCTGATGCTTAATTGCTGGTCTCATTTAGAAACACAAATTGCTTATCAAACATATCTAATTTTATTTTACTGTCTTTATTCACCTTGCCAGCTAAAATGGATTTTGATAACTCATTTAATATCCTTTTTTGGATCACTCTTTTTAAAGGTCTTGCTCCAAATTGCGGATCATAGCCAAGTTCAGCTAACCAATCTAATGCTTCTTCAGAAGCCGTGATTTGAATGCCCATTGTTGCCAAGGTTTTTTGTACTTGTTTAAACTGTAAACGAACAATATCGGCTATTTCCTCTCTATTTAAAGGAGTAAACATGATTAACTCATCTATTCGATTTAAAAACTCTGGGCGAATACTTTGTTTCAAGAGTTCAAAAATGGCGTGCTTAGTTTTAGCTAAAACCTCATCATAATTTACTTCATTTAATTCTTTAAAATTATCCTGGATAAGGTGTGCGCCAATATTTGAGGTCATAATAATGATGGTGTTTTTAAAGTTCACTACCCGTCCTTTATTATCTGTTAATCGACCATCATCTAAAACTTGTAATAGTATATTAAATACATCAGGATGAGCTTTTTCTATCTCATCCAATAGAACTACTGAATAAGGTTTTCTACGAACTGCTTCTGTTAATTGTCCACCTTCATCATAACCTACATATCCCGGAGGAGCGCCTATTAATCTAGATACTGCATGTCTTTCTTGATATTCACTCATATCGATCCGAGTTAATGCATTCTCGTCGTTAAAAAGAAATTCCGCAAGGGCTTTAGCTAACTCCGTTTTACCAACACCTGTGGTACCCAAGAATATAAATGACCCAATGGGTTTTTTCATATCTTGTAAGCCAGCTCTTGATCTCCGAATGGCGTCCGAAATAGCTTCAATTGCTTCTTGCTGACCAGCTACCCGTTTGTGTAATTCATCTTCTAAGTGTAATAACTTTTCACGTTCGCTAGCCACTAATTTTGTAACAGGGATGCCTGTCCATCTAGCTACTACACCAGCAATATCATCTGCGGTAACTTCTTCTTTAAGCATCCTACTCTCATGCTGAAGATTATTTAATTGTTCTTTAAGTTGATCTGCATGATCTTGCGTTTCTTTTATTTTACCATAGCGTATTTCTGCAACCTTTCCGTAATCCCCAGCTCTTTCTGCTTGTTGAGCTTCGAGCTTATAATTTTCTATTTTTTCTAAAGCAGCATTGAATTGATCAACTAGATCTTTTTCACCTTGCCATTTGGCTTTCAACTGATCTCTTTCAGTTGATAAATTGGCTATTTCAATCCCCAGTTCTTTTACTTTTTTATCATCTTTTTCTCGCTTAATAGCTTCTCTTTCGATTTCTAAGCGCATGATTTCCCGATCTAAAGCATCCACGTTCTCTGGCACTGAATCCATCTCCATGCGTAATTTGGAAGCGGCTTCGTCCATTAAATCAATAGCTTTATCGGGTAAAAAGCGATCTGCAATATAACGTTGGGATAACTCTACAGCAGCAATAATAGCTTCATCTTTAATAACAACCTTATGATGGCTTTCATATCTCTCTTTTAAGCCCCTTAAAATAGAGATGGCATCTTGCGTATCGGGTTCATCTACAAACACTTTTTGAAACCTTCTCTCTAAGGCCTTATCCTTTTCCAAATATTTCTGGTATTCATCTAAGGTAGTAGCTCCAATAGCTCTCAACTCACCTCTAGCTAATGCAGGTTTTAAAATATTGGCTGCATCCATAGCTCCTTCTCCGCCACCTGCTCCTACGAGCGTATGAATTTCATCAATAAATAATACGATATCCCCGTCAGATGAAGTAACTTCTTTTACAACAGCTTTTAATCTTTCTTCAAATTCACCTTTGTATTTTGCACCGGCAATGAGCGCTCCCATATCTAAGGAATAAACAGTTTTGCTTTTTAAGTTTTCAGGTACATCACCTTTGATAATTCGAAAGGCAATTCCTTCAGCTATGGCGGTTTTTCCGACACCCGGTTCTCCAATCAGAATTGGATTGTTTTTAGTTCTTCTCGATAATATTTGAATCACTCTACGGATTTCTTCATCCCTGCCAATCACTGGGTCTAATTTTCCACTTTCAGCAAATTCATTTAAATTTCGAGCATATTTTTCTAAAGCCTGATAGGTGGCTTCTGCATTTTGATCTTTCACGGTGTTATTTCCTCTTAATTGTTTGATGGCCTGAATTAATTCTGGTTCTTTCAGTCCTTGTTCCTTTAATAATTTACCTACTGCATCACTTTGAGCCAATAAACCCAATAAAAGATGCTCAATTGTGACGAATTCATCTTTAAATTCTTGGGCATATTGAGTGGCCTTAGTAAAGACATTGGATAGGGTGGATGTCAGATAGGGATTCCCTCCTGATACTTTTGCGAAGGTTTGTAATTGCTGATCTAACTTATGGGATATTAAATTAGAATCTATGTGAAGTTTTTGGAATAAATAACTAATCACATTTTCATCCACAACTAATAAAGCTTTTAATAAATGCGCTGTCTCAATACCTTGCTGTTGATTACTAATAGCGATTTCTGTTGCTTTTTGAATCGTTTCTTGGGCTTTGATTGTAAAATTATTAAAATTCATATTAGCCTTAAAACAAATGCAATGCCATGCTGCGGTATTTAGCTAGAGAAGGTTTTAAGGAATAGGATTTCTGAAATTTTGTCTTTTAATTTAAAATTTAAATGCCATTTTGACGCATAAAAAAAGGAGGCTGATTGCCTCCTGTTTGCTATTGTGATGGTTAATCCTTCAATTGGCTTTAACCTAATATTTCTTTTAATTTACTCGTTTGGAAGTCAACTAATTTTTGTAGTGGACCTGCTGCAATCATTTTCATCATCATATTCAAATCTGCTTCAATGATATGCGTAGCCGTCGTACTTCCATCAGCATTAGAGGCAACCTTCCATTTTAATTTTAATTCAAAAGGCGCTTTTTCTGTTGGAATGGCTACTAATTCGCTGTTTTCCGTTTTTTCAGTAATTTTAATAGCTAATTTTGCCATATTTTGAATGGTGAAACTAGCTTCATCCGAAGTAGATGACCAATTGTAAATATTGCTCGGCATTAATTGTTGGTGGTTGTTTAAATCCACTAAAAATTGATATACTTCTGCAACTGGTTTTTGGATTTGGGTACTACTTTCAATTATTGTCATTGGAAATTAGATTTAAGGTTTAATTTATTTTCCCCATTCCGCAGGATTTTGTCTCCAACGGTTTAAGAAATCAATATCATTTTGCATAATGAAGCTTTGATCAGCTGCGTATTTTATGAGGGTACTATAATTAGATAATGTGGCATATCTACATTTTGCTTCTGCAAAATTATCTTCTGCCTGATCAAAACCATAGGTAAATATAGCGACTAATCCCGCAACTGATAAACCTGCTTTTCGAAGCGCATCCACAGCTTGTAAACTGCTTTTACCCGTTGAAATAAGATCCTCAATTACTGCTACGCGTTGTCCCTCTATAATCTCACCTTCGATTAGACTCCCAGTTCCATGTTCTTTTGCTTTTGAACGCACATAAATGAATGGTAAGCCCAACTCTTGAGCAACTAGGACCCCTTGTGGGATTCCAGCAGTGGCCACCCCCGCAATAACATCTACTGTTCCAAACTCTTCTTGTATTAATTGGGCTAACTTCTGACGGATGTAGGTCCGCACTGAAGGATGTGATAACGTAATTCTGTTATCACAGTAAATTGGAGATTTCCAACCCGAGGCCCAAGTAAATGGATTATTAGGTTGCAATTTAATTGCTTTAATTTGTAATAAAAATTCAGCTACCTTTAATTCAATATCACTTTTATTATACATGCCTCAAAAATACAGAATTTATATTAACGATAGTACTTTGTTTATTACTACAATGGATGATACAGCCATTGAAAATGCTCAATCTGTTGATTTACAGAATTTTGATTTCCTAACATTTTATGCAAAAATAAAGAAAGGCTCACCTCAGGTATATGAGCTTCGTTGCCCGAAAGCAAAAAAGATGCTTAAAAAGATAAAAAAGCAATGTCATACGATAAAAGCTGGCGGTGGCTTAGTTTATAATACTAAAGGAGAAATCTTGATTATTTATCGTAACCAGAAATGGGATTTACCTAAAGGAAAGATAGAAGAAGGTGAAAAATTAAAGCATACAGCAGTTCGTGAAGTAGAAGAGGAGTGTGGTGTTAAAATAACTACTCGTAATCATTTAATATGTAAAACTTTCCATGTTTATGAACATCACCATGAAGTATGCTTGAAACAAACCAATTGGTATCACATGGAGGTTCAAACTCCTACGCAACTTCTTCCACAAACTGAGGAAGGAATTGAAAAAGTGGAATGGGTCCATCCAAATGATTTAAAACATGTCATTAATAATACCTATCCTTCTATTCTAGAGGTGTTTAAAAAGTCCAAGCTTTTGGCTAATCAGTAAAACTAATAAAGAAATTATAGAAATTTTAAAGCTTGTGTGGGTACGAATGGACTCACATTACCTTTGTTCCGTAAAATATCTCGCACAATTGTCGAGCTTATTGCAGAATATTCAGGCCTGCTTAAAAGTAAAATAGTTTCGACTTCTGGCATCATGGTTTGATTAATTTGTGCAATTGCCCTTTCATATTCAAAATCAGAAGCTGTCCGAATACCTCTCACCATAAAATTAGCGCCTATTTGTTTGCAATACTCAACTGTCAAACCTTCGTAAGTATTGACTTTAACTTTAATTTCATCAGCAAATACTTGGGCAACCATTTCCATTCGTTGTTGAGGACTCAGAAAGTGCTGCTTAGCACTATTTAGCCCAATCCCTATTATAATTTGATCAAATAAGGGTAAGGACCTCTTAATAATATCCACATGAGCAATAGTTATGGGGTCAAATGATCCAGGAAATAAAGCAATTTTCATCTTCAAATATAAGATTATAGACCGAAGAAACTAAAAGTGGAATTTCCATATTTCCGCTTTTCTTTAAAATAATCAAGTTGATCAAATTTTAGATAACTCGGATGTTCTAAGACTAATATGCCTGATGGCTTTAAATATTGATTTTCAAATATGAGTTTAGGGATATTTGCAAGATTTGGTAAATCGTAAGGTGGATCTGCAAAGATTATATCATAAGTGTTATTTCCCGGTGATTGAAGCCATTTAAATACATCTGTTTTAATAACTTCAGCTTGCTTAAAATCAAATTCCTGTAGCATTTTTTTAAGCCAAGAAATGCATGCAGGGTGTTTATCTATTAAGGTAAGCTCAGATGTGCCTCGCGAGGCAAATTCTAAGCCTACACTTCCTGTACCACTAAACAAATCCAATACCGTGATATTATCAAAATCATATTGGTTATTCAATATATTGAAGAGCGCTTCTTTTGCCATATCAGTGGTTGGTCTAACAGGCAGATTTTGGGGCGCTTTAAATATTCTTCCTTTTAAAATTCCACCAATTATTCGCATAATGCATAGGAGGTTAAGAGGCTATAATAATGGATTGGATAATCTTCTAATAAACTCAATTGATGAGCAGGGCCTTGTGGAATTTCTAAATACAAGTGAGTAAAAGTTTGTTTTAGAAACTCATAATTTGCATCTGTATCATTGATTAAACCAGATAGATAAACATCAATTTCTGGAGAAATATTGAAATTTTGCATACATAATTTGATAAAATAGGCTAATTCATTAACATTTTCTATTTCAAAATGCCTTTGAAACTGAATTTGCGAATTATCTATAGCTAAAATATGGATGCTACTTGATCTAAAATCGATACTTAAAAGAGATTTATGTGAATTCCTAAAATGATTTAATTGTAAATCAAAGCTACTCATAAAATGGGCTTGAGGCCATGTTAGCTTAATTAAATGAGTGACAGCTTGAGGAATACTAGAGACAGTTATAATTCCAAATGAACTATGTACAGTTTCTATGACTTGATAAGCTTCCTCTATTTTCATTAAAGCCCATTGACTCTTCATGTAATTGGGCTCGAACAATTCGGCAGGAAGCGTAATTTGCTTTTGGGTAAGGTAAATTATTTTTACATCTTGAATATTCAAGAAAGCAAGTTCTTGCGAGATTATATCTGCTAAAGTTTCGTAAATGTGCTTTACATGTAAAGTATCTACTAATTTTACCAAGGTTTTAGCATTAGCATCGATCAAGTTATAAGTTAGGAAGTCCGGACCTATGTATAGACATAAGTTTAGGGCGTTAGCATTATCCTCAGAATAATTTGGTAGTACACAGGTAATTTTTTGCATGTGGCTCATCTTTTACAAAATTAAACTTTTTTCTAAAAGATTCACATTGCATATTTGTGAAATGGATCAAGCTCATCCAATTCTTTCCCAATTTCCGTTTCAACCTAGTGCGGATCAATTAAAATTCTTTACTCAGTTTTATGATTTTTTACGGGCGCCTGAGCCTGATCCCATCTATATATTGCGTGGGTATGCTGGAACGGGTAAAACTAGTTGTGTGGCTGCAATCGTAAAAAGTATTAAGTCATTTAATATGCAAGTTGTACTGCTAGCTCCCACAGGCAGGGCAGCCAAAGTGATGGCAAATTATGCAGCTAAACCAGCCTATACGATTCATAAAAAAATATATCGCAAAAAGTCGGCGCTAAGTTTTGATATGCGGATGCAAATAGCTCCCAATCTACATAAGAATACGCTGTTCATTGTAGATGAGGCATCTATGATTGATGATACTTATAACCCACAAATGGGCTCTTCTATTTTAAATGATCTTTTGAATTATGTTTTTCAAGTAGGTGAGGATGGAAAGACAAAGGGATGTAAGCTTTTATTGGTTGGGGATACTGCACAATTACCTCCTGTTGGAAGTGAGAATAGTCCAGCTTTAAATGCTAAATACTTAAAACACGAATACCATTTTAGCATTTGGGAAAGTGAAATGAAGATAGTGTTGAGGCAGGAATCTGAATCCGGGATTTTATATAATGCAACTCATATTCGGAAATTAATTGCTAAGCAGGATAACTCATCGTTAACCATTCCAAAACTTAAGGCAAACTCATTTTCAGATCTATATTTGATGAATGGTATAAAACTGGTAGAAGGTTTAGAATATGCTTACCAGAAATATGGCATGGATCAAACTTTAGTAGTTTGTCGATCTAATAAATCTGCTACATCATACAATGCTCAAATTAGAGCTCGGGTCTTATATAGAGAGGAAACTATAACAGGGGGAGATCACATTATGATCGTAAAAAATAATTATTTCTGGCTCCCAGAAAATCCCTTTACAGCTTTTATTGCCAATGGGGATATGGCTAAAGTAACCCGTGTTCGAAAAACAGAATCTCGTTATGGACTCACATTTGCGGAATTAAGTTTAGAGTTCGTAGATTATCCTGAACTAGGTCAGGTATCCTGCAAATGCATTTTAGATACTTTAAGCAGCGATTCTCCTCATTTGAGTTATGAGCAACAAAAAAAATTATATGAGCATTTAATGGAGGATTATGCACATCTCTCAAAAAGTGAACAATTCCAAGCTATCAAGGCAGATCCTTATTACAATGCGTTGCAAATCAAATTTGCTTATGCAGTAACCTGTCATAAGGCACAAGGAGGGCAATGGGAAGCTGTATTTGTGGACCAAGGATATTTAGTAGAAGATCAGCTTAATACCTCCTTCTTAAGATGGTTATATACGGCTTTTACTCGAGCTAAATCAGCATTATTTTTAGTAAATTTTTCAGCTAAGTTCTTTCCTAATCAATCCTTTGATTTAGAATAATAAATAAAAGAGTTGTTTTAAAAATTTTATCAATTAAGCAGGTAGAAGCATCGTAAATATTGTGCCTTTGTGTTCTTCACTTTCAACACTTAAATCGCCATAATGTTGTTCCATTATACGCTTGGCAATATGTAATCCCAAACCTATTGACTTTTCACCTTTCAAACCAGTTCGGCCAGCTGTTGTAAACTGGCTAAAAATATGTTCCAGCATATTACTTGGAATACCTATCCCATGATCAATAATTTGGATTTTTATGGTATTAGGGCCATAGGCACAGCGGACTGTAATTTCTTGATTTTCTTCAGAAAATTTAATGGCATTACTAATTAGGTTATCTAAAACCCTTTCTAATTTATTGGCATTAGCAACTATAGAAGTGTTTGGTTTTAATCCCACTAAATTAATCTCTCTTTTTGCTAAAGTTCTCCATTTATTAACAAATGCATTTAAAAATTGATGTAGGTTTAAATCCTTACGTTCTAATTCACCAGGTTTCGTTTTAATTACCTCAATCAAGTCATTGATAATGCTTTTAGCCAATTGGGTGGATTTTATGATGTGGTCTACTTCTTCAGCGTGGGGGTTATTCCCTGTATTTTGATGCTGTATTAAATTGGCTAGTGCTTCAATATTCGATAAAGGGGCTCTTAAATCATGCGCCACAAAACTTAATATTTCCCCTCGTTGTTGATGTAAGCTTTCAATTTCAGAATTTTTGATTTGTAATAATTTTAAACGAACAAATTGCTGTGATTTAAAGAAATAACAATATCGGGAAAAAAGAAACAAGATATTCCCAAAAATTATCCCAGCAAAAATATTCATAATTTTTTCATTCTTTGAGATAGGCCCCGTCCAAATTAAGGTCCAGTAAATCAAAGTAATAGTGATCGAAATAAACAGAATTTCATAAAGTTTAAAATTAAAAAACAAACTTACCGTGATTATTCCAATCAAAAAAAGGGTCACTGTATTTTTCGTATTGTATAGTGAGATATGATAACTCACTAGCATCGTAATAAATAAGAGAAACAGTGCTAATAAAATGGCCCATATTCTTTTCAATCCTAGCGGAGTATGCTGGTATTTAAGTAAAATATGTGCTCCTAATGCAAAAACAGGAGTAGTAAATAACTGAACCCAATTTATAGAAGAATATACTTCATAATTGAAAAATGTACTTTTATCCTCAATAGATGTTATCGCTAATAATCTCACAATTAAAGCTATTCCAAAAAATATAATCCCTAAAATCCTGACATTTTTCAGATTGTCTTCAATCGCGCTTTGCGTATACAAGGCATCAAATTGTGGGGGAGTTTTATAGTTTAAGAGGTTGGTCAAGGCTTAGATTTTTAATTTAGATATAAAGCAAAAATATTTCTTTTTTATAAATTAATGAAGTTTTGATAGACAATTTGTAAATAAGATTGCCCAATATTTAAATTTTCCTTACCTCCATCAATTAAAATGGATTTTCCAACATTATCAAATGCTAAATAATTATTCGGTGTTATAAAACCTAAACCATTATCCCAGGTATAAAAAGCAAATTCTTTTGAAAAGGGATTGAGCAGGTTCTTGCTATATATGAAATCTTTATGCGATATTCCTAATTGCGCTAATAAGGTTGCCGCCAAATCTTGTTGAGAACCTATTTTTGAGTTGGAACGACCTCTATATTCTGGTTTGATAACCTCCCCATAAAACAGCATGGGAATATGATATCTGCCTGCCTCATAAATTTCTTCTTTCGCTTTTGGATAATAATGCCCATGATCAGCAATAAAAATAAAAAGTGTATTTGCATACCAGCTTTGCTTTTTAGCATTGCTTAAAAAATTATTTAATACAGAGTCAGTATAATATGCTGTACTTTTAAATTTATTTAAATCATCACTTTTGCCAAATTTATAGTCTCCTGGCACCTCAAAGGGCTCATGATGGGTAAGGGTTAGTATCGTGCTGAAAAACGGGGATTTTTCATTATTCAAATAACGCAATTGATGATTTAATACTAATCCATCATAAGCTCCCCATTTAGAATTCATGTCTTTTTTAGGAAAGACATTTTTATCTACTAAATAGTCATAATCGTGGCTTAATAAAAAAGCCTTATAATTATCAAATTCTAATTCTCCACCATAAAAAAAAGAATTTGAATATCCGACTTTCTTTAACTTTTGGCTTATGGCCGGTATTTTCTGCATTTTTTCAGGCCATTTCACTATACTTCCTGCAGCCAAGGTAGGATAACCTGCCAATGTGCCAATTAGGCCTTTATCAGTTCTATTTCCAGCAGCATAAATATTATCAAAACTATAACCTGTTTGGAGTAAACTATCAAAATATGGTGTAACTCCCTGCAATTTCCCATACTTATGGGTCAAATTTGCACTGAAACTTTCCATAATAACCAATACAATATTAGGTTTAGGGGAGTTTAAAATATTTAAACTAGTATCTTTTTGAACTGTATAAAGTGCTTTGAAATAGTTTTCGGCCTTTTCTTGCTTGAAATAGTTATAGGGGTTTTTCTTAGTTTTTTTTGAAGCGAAGAAACTAGACAGTAAATTCCATTCAGTATTTACCGCTGCATGATTCAAAATTTGATGGGTACTAAAGTAAGCCATACTTTGGTTATTAGGAGCAACACCTAATCCCCCTCGAATACATAAAAATGTTAGGCTTAGTAAAACAATGCCCACTAAAGCATGAATTTTTTTATTGTATTTAGGTATTAAAATCGGTTGTTTATAAAATTCCCTAAATAAAAATAGCGAAATAGCTAATAAGGCAATTAATATAAAACTGAGAAGCAATACAGGGGAAGAAGCACTGGAAGCCATAGCTTCTTTAGGAAACTTAAATGCATAACTAAATACTTTTTCATTGACTTTAGTTCCCCAAGCATGGTAAATCTGAAGGTCAATGATGGTGATAATGCTAAATAATACTACAAAAACTATTTGGTAAATTTTTAAGAAACCTAAAGGCAATTTATGTCTATTGAGAAAACTAAATGTGATATATAAAAGCAAAGGAATAATAAATATATAGCCCGTAATAGAAAGGTCTAAGCGTAGGCCATATAAAAATACCTTACAATTTTCTAAACTAGAATTTCCCTCTAACTTTTCTCTAAAATATACTAGAAAGGCTAATCGATGCAAAAAATGAAAGATTAGCCAGTAGCTAAAAAAGCGAACAAATAATTTCATGCTAATTGAGCTTCTATATATTTTATTCTCCTGCCATTGCCATAATTTCTTCCATAGTAGTTATTTCATATCCATTTGGAACAGTTAAACTCATGTCGGCAATTTTCGATTCTTTAATTGCTTTTACAGTTTGAGTTACTTTAATCCCTTGAGTAGTGGTAGTAAATTTAATCATTGCGCCTTTGACGTCTTTAAATTGAGATCCAAAAATACTTGCAGGTAATTCAATATCTTGAGTGGTATATAATTCATATTGATTGCCTTGATCATCTTGGTAGGTATATTTTTCTACATTGAATCCAGATATAACTGATTTTTCGCCTGTCGCAGTAAAATTTACATACTTTGCTAATTTATTTATTTCTTCTTGAACAACTTCTTTTGAGGTTGGAATAGCAAATTGTTTTTGCATTACTGGAATGTCAATTAATGTGAGTGAACCTAAGTTGACGAAATCCTGTATGATAGCAATATTAGCTGGCCCATTTTGTATTTCAAATTTTATCATATTGCCTTTAAATTTTAAAGTTGTGCTATTAGGCAACATCGCCACCATAGGCGCTTGTTCAGAGGTTGGATGGTATGTAGAGGTTAACTGAATTTCACCTTCAGTTATTTTTTTTTGCGCGAAAACTAAGATGGTCGTACTAACTAATGCTATGGTTAATATGCCTGTTTTTAAAAATTTATACATGATGATTTTAATTTATTTACCAATTTAACTTTTCTTTTTTTAAAAATGATTGTATACCTTTTTTAAAGTCTGGGGTATTTCTGACTTGTGCATTCAATTCAGCGGCTGCTAATAACATTTCTTGGATACCGTTGAAAGTTACTTGATTAATCAAGAACTTAGTTTCTTTTAATGAATTAGCGGAGGTATGGTGGGCTAATTTTTCGCATAATGCTAAAACATTTTGATTAATTTCATGGGCAGGAGATATAGCTGTGATTAAATTATATTGAAGTGCATCCGCTGCTGAAAATAAATCTCCGGTAAGCAGCAGCTTTTTAACTAAAGTATCACCTAATTTCTTAACCAGCAGGCATGAAACGAGCGCTGGGATAAAACCCAATTTTACCTCAGTATATCCAAATTTTGCTTCTGGTACTGCATATACAAAATCACATGCTGAAATAATGCCACATCCTCCAGCAATGGCATGACCTTCAACTTGAGCTACTACTGGTTTCCCTATAAATAACAATTTTTCATAAAGTTCCTTTAAGGCTAAGCTGTCAGCTAAATTCTCAGTATATGTATTCTGATTAATTTGTTCCAAATAGGCCAAGTCCGCACCGGCACTAAATACATCTCCCGCAGCCTTTAATACAATTACTCTAATTGAATCATCTTTTTCTGCTTCCTCTAATGCGCTTATTAATGCTTGTATTAAAGCTGGATTTAAAGCATTTTTCTTTTCTGGGCGATTTAAAGTTAAAAATGCGGTGCGTTGCTCTTTTT
Source organism: Pedobacter sp. (assembly GCA_004211595.1). Lineage (GTDB taxonomy): Bacteria > Bacteroidota > Bacteroidia > Sphingobacteriales > Sphingobacteriaceae > Pedobacter. The sequence continues at coordinate 152,854 of SEDO01000003.1, read as the reverse complement.
GAAATATTAGAACTTGATTCATGCAGATAATAATTAGGGTAGAGATTTCAAATATGCTTTATTTTTTTCTAAAATATAATAGACATTCCGAAAATTATGAGTTGTAGTGTCAATGACTGGTATATGGAGATTTGCTCTAAGTGTATCCTGCGTGAGAGGCAGTTTTATTTTTTGATCCATAAAAATTATATTAGGCCCTATTTTTCACAACAGATTATCTTGGTAATTTTGATCTCATTGAAGAGAAATTACCTTAGTTATTTTCATACTATCTAAAGCTGGTTTGATTTTATTCTTATATGTGTTAAGATCTAAAATATAAGAGGTATCTATATTGGTTATTAAATAAATTTCTTGTCTAAAAATTAGTCCTATAGCTTTTTGTTTTGGATTTGGGAGGGCATAAACTATTACTTGTTTACGCTTTTCTAATTTAATATAACTGTTTATTTCAATATATGTTAAATATATAGCTCCAAATAAAGCTAAATATAAATGTGATTGTAGATGTGATTTTAAATAGGCCATTGTAGCAAAACACATTAAATAAATAACGAGGCATTGAGTAAAACTTATCTGAAATAGGTTAAGTACAGCGAAATCTCAGTTATTAATTATTTTCAATCCGGAATTAGTAAATTGAATCATAAGGCTTAATGGTTTTTCTAAGGCATGAATTTCAAAAACTAGACAAATAATACCTACATACATAATTAAAGTTATAGGAATTAAAATAAACAAATTGGCAATTATAAAATACATTGGGAATTGTTTAAAATAATATAATGCTAGAGGAAATGTAGTAATTTGAGTAGCTATGCTTAAGCTGATATTATCTCAGAGCACTTGTAATAGTTTATATTTAAATAAAGTATATTTTTTAAATAGGGGATAATATAGGATTAGGCCCCATACGGCTAAATAGCTTAATTGAAAACCAATTTCAAATATCAAAAATGGATTATGATATAATTGAATAAAAGCACTTAAGGCTAATATATTCAAAGAATTTTGATTCTTAGCTATGGTTTTCGCCCCTAAATATATAGTCAACATTATACTCGCTCGAACTGTAGCAGAAGAAAATCCACAGATTAAAGTATACATTCAAATAAGCGAACAGGCCGCAAAAGCAAACATTCATGGAGAATTTGACCTACTAATCGGATTTAAAATCAAAGGTAAAATGGCTTTCAAAACTAAATAGATAATACCCACATGCATGCCTGAAACAGAAAGTGCATGGATAGTTCCTGTATTGATAAATAGTTGTGTGGTTTGTGGATTTAGGTCGGTGCGATATCCTAACAATAGGGTAGCTAAAAAGGAAGCATCTTGTGAATTTGTAAAAAGCTGATTTAAATATAAAAGTCTACTATCTCTAATATTTTTCGCTAAACTTATTAAATCCTTTCCTGTACTGGGATTGGAAATTAAAAGGTCATTTTCTTGAAGATAAAACACACCCCAAATGTTTTTTTGGTTGAGGAATTTTTTAAAATTAAATTCTGCTGGATTCAGAGGGCTGGATATTTCCTTAAAAGGTGACTTAATTATATATTCATAATTATATTTTAATACGCTCTTTTGAGTGTTTAAATAAACTTGAACAGCTAATCGAGTATTATATAGTGTGTCGGATAAAAAGTAACTTTCAATCCGCGCCACGGCTGTTTCTCTTTCAGACTTTAAAATTGGGTCACCTATGATCCTAATTTTAAATACTTGAGCCTTTTTTAATTGGGGGTTTATGTTAGGATGAAAGGCTTTAGATGCTATAATATATCCAAAAAGGACTATGCTTAAAAGAAATGTTCAAGTTCGAATTCTCCTGTAAAATTGTTGAAAATGTTTATCATAATATATATAATCTAAAAGAAATCCTAAAATCGCCAATCCTGTGATCGCCAATAGAATTTTACTCAGCGAAATATAACCCATTACAAGGGGTGGAAACAATATCGGGGAAGGAAATTTATAACCTAATCATAAGCCTATAATATATAGCCAGGTTAATTCGAAAAATGGCGATTTCATGTCTTAAAATTTTAATCGAAGTTGAATCCTCCATTCGGATTTATTAGAACCTATAATTTCATCATATGCAGAACCAATGCTGTTTTCATTAAGATAGTGACTATTTGAAATTTTGATTCACAAATCTAATTGAGGTAGAACTGTAACCTTTGCATTAAAATAGGCTCTTCATCCTTGATTTTGAAAAAATTGTATATTAGATTGATAAAGCACATCTCTTTCCGTTGAGTAAATCCTGGAATTAAAAGAATCTGTTTTAAAATAGGTTAGTCTCATGTTGAAACTGTATTTTTTTTCTGGAGGTTTTACCATTAATTCAGCAAAAAACAAATGTGCTTTTTCAGGTTTCAAGGGTTTCTGTTTGTAATTTAAATACTCTCATCTTATTACTAAATTATATTTTTCATTAACGTCATACATGGTCTTAAACCTAATTTGGTTGCGTTTAATTTCTTGTAATTCATACAAAAATTCAGTATTAGTTTGGTTAATCATGCTGGTATTTATTTTGTATCTTATACTAAGTTGCAGTCCCTTTTGAATAGCTGCTTTCCATTGAACATTTAATAGACTGGTATGAGAGGGGGCATCAATTCTATATTTTAACCAAGGGTATTGGGTAAACTCAGATTGTAATAAAAATTGATGGCGATTTCATGTATAGGTCATTAAAGTGGTGAAGTTATGTTCATTTTTAATACTTGAAGTTGCTATTGCAGCACTATAAAAGTTATTAAAAGCCGGCTCGTAGTTTCTCCACACAACACCCATATCAACATGCTTATTTAAAGCTAACAATAGTCCATATATTTGCGCATTCGCTCCTGATTGGCCAACTGCGTAGGCAATTTCTCCAAAACTGTAACCTGTAAACAGCTTAGAATTAATACGGAAATCATAATATAGACTTGTATTCCATAATATTGAGCCAATAAAGTCAAATTTTTTATAAAGTAAGTTAGCTGGTAATTGAGGTTTATCCAAACTGGTTTGGGTCAAATTGACTCCTATTTTAAAATTATTAAATTCTTTGTTTAAATTAAGTCCATAAAGTCTTTGGGAAACATTTTTACTGAGTAATCGTTCTCTAATGGATCTCTTTAATCCTGTTTCCAAAAATGTTTGTACACCCGTTCCATATTCATTTTCTCCAAGTGTGGCATCCAATTTTCGAATGGAAAAAAAACTAGTTAAAGCGAGGTTATCACTTAACTTCATTTCAGTTGCTAGCCCTTTTAAAAAGCCAAATTCAGTGGCGGATGAACTTAATGATAAACCTAAATCAGTCTTGGCTAATTGACCAATTTGGTTATTATATTGGGGGTTAAATCCTGACCACAAACTTAATCCTTGACCAAATTTAAGATGATAATCCCCTAAAACAATTTTATTGAATATCCCCAAATTCAGTAATTGTAATCCCCAACTAGTATGGTTGTATTTCAAGTTTAAACTTTCCCCAGCATCTTTTTCATAAACCAGCGAAAACTTGAGTACATTATTTTGAAGTTTATAACGCCCCAGCATTTTGGTAGGGGAACCTAAATAAATTGGATTTTCGCCTTGATAACCACTCGCTTTTTGAAAATTAGCCGAACTGCGAAATAAAAATTCTTGAATATATCCTTTCTTGAAGTTTTCCCCGAATTTTAAATTTCTAACCCCAATCGCCGAAATTTTAATCAATGGAATTAGTTTTTGGAGTGTAATTAAGTTAAATCCGGGGATAGCCTGGAGATCATATACGTTTTGAAAATTACCATATTTTTCCCTATGCGATAGTAAATTATCTATTTGTAAAGCATTCAAAAATAGCATTGGCCTTAAATCAGTAGCTTGGGCAGTATTAATATTCAATGGATTTTTTCGTAATTCTTCAATGTATTCTAAATACTCAGTGATATCTAGATCTTCATGCTCTCCTATAATATCTTCCAGATATCATTCCATTAACATTTCAGGAGATTGAATTGGAGGGATAACTTGAGCTAATAACTCAAATTCACAAAAACCTAATAAAATAAATCCCATGCTTATTATTTTTTTAAAACTAATTTTCCTCATTATATTTTGATTTAAATGTTAATATTTGGCTTTAGAAATGATAGTTGATACTAATTTGGGTTTGTGGTAAATAGTACTTTAATTCAATAAAACTAAATTCCATTGCTCATTTATTAAATTGAAAACCTATTCCCACAGCATGTTGAAATTCTAGTAATTGGTTTCCGTAATAGATAGAAAAATTGGGGTGAAGTTTTAATGCTAATGCTATTCGCCAATAAAGTGCTTCATTTTCAAAGTGGCTTTCTAACATAAAGTGACTTGTTGGTGAGCTGAATCATTTTAAACCTAAAATGTATGCGGGAAAAATTTTTGACCACTCTTTCCCAAATGATATGTTTTTCACATAGCCACCAATATTGATATTGTCATATCATTTATATAAAAATCCCACTTCATTATTAAAATTGGATTCCGTTTGATAATTAGAAATAAATAATTTTTGGAATGTAATTCTATGGCCTAAAAGAAGTTTTTTACCGAATTCTTGAGATCTGGATATCGCCACATGTTGATATTGATAACTTGAAATTCCTCACTGTCCAAATTCTAAATTTCAAGCATGAGTGCGTCTATTTCAGGTTACACCACCCGAAATATATTTTAAATGCTGGTTGAATAAGCTATTTTGGATATTAAACTGAAAACTAATTTGATGGGTGGTATCCATTAGGCTGGGATTTAAGCCTACGTTACCCACATCGGAGGTAGTCGATACTATGTTTCCTAATCCTTTAATTTTCGCACTTGTGAGCATTTGAGCACTTAAATTACTGACATTAAAAAATACCCACATACTTAATATTAACCCTTTACACATATCCTTTTCCTTTTTACAATAATAAAAAAATAAAAAGTAGGTTTTAAGAAAATAAGTCCCGTGTGGAAAATTATGTTCATTTAAAAATTAAGACCTTTTTGCTATGTCTATTTTTAGTAATTTTACCAAAATAAAAGATGGTAAATAACATTCGATCGGTTCAAGTTATAAGATATATTACCCCCCTTAGAGAAGGAGGCTCTATGCCTGCAATCATTGAGGCAGATGATGAATTCAAGTATGTGTTAAAATTTAGAGGAGCTGGGCAAGGAGTGAGAGCTTTAATTGCTGAACTAATAGGAGGAGAAATAGCCAGAGCTTTAGGGCTTCGCATACCTGAATTAGTTTTTGCCGACTTAGACGATTCTTTTGGGCGTACAGAACCGGATGAAGAAATTCAAGATTTATTGAAATTTTCAATCGGTCAAAATTTGGGACTTCATTATTTATCTGGCGCTATTTCCTTTGACCCTTTGGTACATTCAGTAGATGCTGAATTAGCATCAAAGATTGTATGGTTAGATGCTTATTTAATGAATATGGATAGAACCCCTAGAAATACTAATATGTTATTTTGGAACAAGGAATTGTGGTTAATTGATCATGGAGCAGCCTTGTATTTTCATCATAACTGGGAGACATGGGAAAGCCAAGCGAATAAGCCCTTTCAATTGATTAAAGATCATGTTTTAGTAAGATATGCTACTCAACTTCGCGAAGTTGATTCGGTGTTTAAAGAAATTTTAACACCCACTTTAATAGCGGAAATATTAGCTTTAATCCCTGAAGATTGGTTGAATGATAACTATTTCTCATCCAGTTCTGAACAAAGGGCAGCCTATTCTAGATTCTTAGAACAAAGATTGATAAATTCAGAAGTATTTATAAAGGAGGCCGAAAATGCAAACTAAATATTTGTATGAGTATGCTGTAATTCGTTTAGTACCTAAAGTTGAACGGGAAGAATTTATCAATGTGGGGCTAATCCTATATTGTGCTAAACAAAAATTTTTAGGGGTTAAAATCCAGTTATCATCCACAAAATTACATTGCCTGGCGCCAGAATTAGAGGAAGCAGAAATTAAAATTAATTTATCATCTTTTGAGAAAATTGCTCATGGGGGTATTAATGCAGGACCTATTGGCCAATTAGATTTAGCTGGTCGTTTTCGTTGGTTAACCGCCACTAGAAGTACAATCCTCCAATGTTCGAAAGTTCACAGTGGTTTAAGTGATAATCCTGCCCAATGTTTGGATCGTTTGTTTTCGGAAATGGTTTTATAAAAGTGCAAATCTTATGATGATTCTCCTAATGCTTGTTATTGTTATTCTAATAGTTGGTATATGGTTTACCATGTATCCAGATTTTGGAAAAGTAGATGAAAATATTAGTCATAAAGTACCAGCCCATTTTCATTACTTTCACCAAGGTAAATTTTACAATATTTTACCAACCCCGATGAAACCAGCTGACATAAGTTACTTTACAATGTTTAGCAAAATGATTGAAGGTAATAAAAAAGGAACGCCAGATAGAGAATTACCTTGCCAAATACCTAATCTATTGCCTAGTGATTCTCCTAAAATAACATGGTTTGGCCATTCCTCTTATTTACTTCAAGTGGATAAAAAAAATATATTGGTAGACCCAGTGTTCAGCGCACGAACTTCTCCTTTTTCCTTTTTGGGCACCAAGCAGTTTCCGGGTACGGACTTTTTTGAACCATTGAGTTTTCCTGAAATAGATGTATTATTTATATCTCATGATCATTATGATCATTTAGATTATAAAACCCTTTTAAAAATAAGGAATAAAGTAAAAAACATTATATGTCCTATTGGAGTTGCCAAGCATTTTGAAAGCTGGGGATTTGATAAATCTATCATTAAAGAAATGATATGGGGGGAAAGTTTAAATCTATTTGAAAAATGGCAGCTAACATGTACCTCTAGTAGACACTTTTCTGGTAGGTTATTTAGTCGAAACGTTTCCTTATGGGCTTCTTTTATTTTAAAAACTAATTCCCATAAAATCTATATTGGTGGAGATTCAGGATATGGACCCCATTTTCAAGAAATAGGTGCTCAATATGGACCATTTGACCTAGCCATCATAGAATGTGGTCAGTATAATCAAATGTGGCCTCACATTCATTTATTTCCAGAACAAGTATTGGAAGTGGCTAAAGAATTAAAGGCCGAACATTTACTCCCAGTACACTGGGGTAAATACAGACTAGCCTTACATGATTGGGATGAACCTATGCGGAGACTTGAGAATTCATGGAAACCTGGTGATCCTATTTTAATGAAACCTTATCTAGGGCAGAGTTTTCAATTAGATACAGACTTTTCTAAACCACATTGGATATTTGATTTTCACAAAAAGATCTAAATTAATATAGACATGAAGGAGGGATGGATATTTGATTTTTTTAAACAATGCAGAAGCAGTTTTCCAGATTATGAGATCATAGAATGGGAGAGTGAAATAGCCCCTCATAGAAGGCTAATATTAGTTGGAAATCAAATAATTATTCACCCTATTAGTTTAATAGATAATTGCTCTGCAGAATACGCTATAGTTATTCAACAGCATTATGCTTGGTTGGGTATAACCCTTGTGCACTTGTGGGAAGATATTTGGATGCACCAGAATGCCTTAGTTATTTCTCGAATAAGCGCCCTCATTGGATATCAACCCACTCATAAACCTACCTTCCAACGAGTATTTGCAAGAAAAACTATTGCCATAAAAGCAACTCCCCAGCAAGCTCAACAATTTTACAAGCTAAATCATCAATTGGGTTATGCTAAACAAAAATATCACTATGCGCTACGTTATGAAGGAGAAATTCTTGCAATGGCATCATTTGGTTCTATTAGAATCATGCCCTCCAAGGGAGATCAGTATTCATCTTCCGAACTTTCTCGTTTTTCAGTACTACAAGATACATCTATTCCAGGGGCATTGAGCAAACTTATAAAAGCCTTTATTCATGAACATCCGGTGAATGATATTATGACTTATGCAGATAGAGATTGGACATTAGGAAATACCTATTTGAAAGTGGGTTTTCAATTGGATTCTATTCAAGAACCTCAAATTATCTATTATCATCAACCTAGTGGTCAGCGATTTTTTAAGCATCGGCTACCTAAATATGAGGAGGGAAAATTGTTAGTAGAGCATTGGAGAGAATTAGGTTATAAGCAAATTTTTAATACAGGGAATTTAAAATTTTATTATGCAGTTTAAGCCCTTACTTATTCTCATTGGCGCAACAGCATCCGGCAAAACAAGGTTTGCGATCGAATTAGCAAAACGCTTAAATGCAGAAATTATAAGTGCCGATAGTAGACAGGTATATAAACGCATGGATATAGGTACAGGAAAGGATTTAGATGAATACCTTAAAAATCATGTGCCTTATCATTTGATAGATATACTAGAGCCAGGTACTAAGTATCATGTGGATGCCTTTAAGAAAGATTTTTATGCCGTCTATAATCAACTCCAAGCTCAAAATAAAATGATTATATTATGTGGAGGTACGGCGCTTTATATCAATTCTTTAATCCAACCCAGTGAATTGACAAGTATACCTATAAATCCAATTATTAGAAGTCAATTTGAAAATCAATCCTTACCGCATTGCATAGCTGAATTGAAAAAATTTCCAACAGAAAGTTGGAAGAATGTAGATTTTAAGAGCCATAAACGGGTAATCCGAGCCTTAGAAATAGCTCATTATTTAAAAGATAACCCAATCCCTACTGCTGATTATCCGAAACTAAACCCTATATTTTTTGGTCTAGTTGATGAAGTAGAAACCAGAAGGCTTAAAATTAAAAAGCGTTTACAAATGCGTTTAAAAGATGGGTTGATTGAAGAAGTGAAAGGACTTATGGAAGCTGGCTTGTCTTTTGAAATGCTTGAATATTATGGGCTAGAATATAAATTTATTGGCAAATATTTAAAAGGGGAATTAAGTTATACTGAAATGGAAGCTCAACTTTATCATGGTATTTGCCAGTACGCTAAACGACAAATGACCTTTTTTAGAAAGATGGATAGGGAGGGAGCTCAAATTAATTGGATTGATGCCAGCCTAAATCTTGAAAAACAGGTAGAAGTAGTCAGTAAGCTAATCAAAGCTTAAGAAAACGGTTTTACATATCTACCTTTTTTAATTTTTTATAAACATAAATGTTTCATTCTTGTTATGTGTATGAAATAGCAACAGCTATAGTATTTATGAAAACAATAAAAATGAAAAAATCAAAACAAATTTTGTGCATGGCAGTAGCTGCTGTGGGCTTATTTTTTACAAGTAATGTGATGGCTCAAACTAATCCTCGCTTAGGAGTGGGATTAAATTTAGGTGTTCCCACAAGTGATTTTTATGATGTAGCCATTGGGGCAGATTTAAGATACCAATTCGATTTGAATAAACAATTATCTATTCCTGTAACCGCGGGTTATACCCACTTAGCTGGTAAAGACAACGTCCCTAGTTTTGGCTATATTCCATTAAAAGCTGGTATGAAATATTTCTTTAATGAAACTGGATCAGGTATGTACGGATTGGCTGAAATCGGAGCAGGTTTTGGTACTAAATCTGGATCCGGAACTTCATTTGTATATTCTCCAGCTATTGGATATTCTTGGAGTAGCGGATTAGATTTTGGCGTTAAATACGAAGGCTTATCAAGGGATGGTGGTAACACCGGTTATGTAGGTCTTAGATTAGCTTACGGATTTGGCTTGTAAGAATAAAATACCCAAATATTGATAATTAAAAAGCCTAGCAAACGCTAGGCTTTTTTTTACATGTAGTTTATTTTAAATAGTTTATTTTGGTTAGTTTAGTTTAGGATTCAATAAATTCCTTAACTCTTGAGGTTGGAGTGGTTTTTTTAATAATTTTAATACATAGATATTAGCTTCCGCTTTTTTAATGTCCCCAAAATCTAAGGTTGAAGATAACATGGCGATTTGGCATTTACCTCTAATTTTTTTAGATAACATGGCAAATTTATCTAAAAACTCAAAGCCATTCATTTCAGGCATTTGAATATCTAGTAATATAAAATCAGGTAATGCATCCGGCTCATTCAAATATTTTTGAAAATAGTCAAGTGCTTCTTGTCCTGAATGACATACCATAATGTCTTCAAATATTTGATTGAGTTCGATAATTTTAGAATTGATTTTAAGGTCAATTTCATTATCGTCAATAATCATAACTTTTTTAGGCTTTATTTGCATTCGGGATAATAATTTTAAACGTGGTTCCTTGGTCAACACTTGAATTTACTGAAATTCTGCCATCAATTTTATTTAAAGCTTCTTTAACAATAAATAAGCCTAAACCACTGCCATGATGGTTTTTGCTTTTGAAAAATTGCGTAAATATTTTATCTAAATGTTCATTCAATATACCCACCCCATTATCAGTAATATTAATCTCTGCGAAACTTTTTGAAATAATAACCTCTATATTGACATGTTTGTCTATAGAATTATCTTTTTGATATTTAATGGCATTGGAGATTAAATTTCCTAGAATAACCTCTATTCTAAATAAGTCACCGACAAACTTAACATCTTGATTAACTTGTATAGTAAACTTAGTATCCTTAATATTATATGTATACAAATCCATCAATTCTTTTATCAACTGATTGAAATCTATTTCAACCAATTCAGAAACTGATTTGTTATTTTTATAGTACTCTAGTGTTTTTTGAATATAATAATCGATCTTATTAGAGCAAGTTTCTACATATCTCCAATAATCCCCACTGGAATGATATAAGTTCTCCATTTTTACTAAATCCACGATACCCATTACAGAAACTAATGGAGAACGTAATTCATGAGAAATGCTATAGATAAATCGGTTTAATTCATCATTTGTTTTTTCTAACTCTGCAATCTTATTCCTTAAATCTATTTTTGCTTTATAAGCATCGTATGCATTTTTTATAGAATTATGTAATTCTAAATCATTCCAAGGCTTAGTGATGTATCGATAAATATCACCTAAATTAATGGCATCGGCTAAAGCTTCAATATCGGTATATCCTGTCAATAGAATGCGCACCGGATCAGGATAGGTTTCTTTTATACTTTTGAAAAACTCAACCCCTGTAGTTTGCGGCATTTTTTGATCCGCAATGATAACTTGGATATTTACATTTTGTAAAATTTTTAGTCCTTCATCCGCCGAAATGGCTGTATATATTTCATATAAGCGCCTAAAGCTAGCTTTAAATGCTTGAAGATTGTTTTCTTCATCGTCAATATAGAGCACTTTAATTTGAGCCATAATCTTGATTTTTAAGGATTTACATTGAGCGTTATAATAAATTCTGTACCCTCTTGAAGTTTAGTGTTAACTTCAATACTTCCCTTATGTTTTTCAATTATACTAAAAACTATAGATAATCCAAGGCCTGTTCCTTCTCCTATATCCTTGGTCGTGAAAAAAGGCTCAAAAATTCGGTGTTTCGTTTCTTCACTCATCCCAGTACCTGAATCTTTGATGCTTATCTTAACTTGTTGATCTTCATACCAAGACTTAATTACAAGGTATTCTTCTTCAGCTTGAACTTCTTTAGATTTAATAGCTTGGATAGCATTCGAAATCAAGTTCATAAAAACCTGATTAATTTTTCCTGGTTGGCATTCAACCATAGGTAAATTACCTAATTCCTTGACAATTTTTAAATGACTTGGAATGTTGTTCCTCAGTAAAACTAACGTGGATTGAAGGCCTTCATTTAAATCGATAGGCTTCATATCATTTTCATCCAAACGAGAGAAATTTCTCAAACTTCTAATAATTTCTGCCGTTCTTTTCGCCCCCTCTGAAATACCCGAAAGTAATGAGTTTATCTCCTGATTCACAAAATTTAAATCAATTTGCTTTTTAAAAGCTTCGATCTCTGCAATTTGTTGAGGTATGTCTTTTTCTAAATCTATACTTTCATACCGGTCAATTATATCCTTTAAATCATTGATATCAAGCTCTAATGGTTTAATGTTGGATGTTACAAAGTTTATAGGATTATTAATTTCATGAGCAATCCCAGCAGTTAACTGACCTAAAGTCGCCATTTTTTCGGCATCAACTAATTGAGATTGGGTTTCTTTTAGATTATTTAAAGTAACATTTAAGGTTTCGTTAGCACTTAACAATTCTTCGGTTCTTTCTTTAACCTTTTTCTCTAAGAAGATATTTTGTTCTCTAATTAATTTTTGATTTTCCAGGGAAGCATTTAAAGCTTGTGCCTGTGCAATTTCATTCTCTTGTTTAAAGAAGTTTATTTTATCTGCAAGAGCAAAAGAAAGTAACATGACTTCAATAGATGAAGTGAGTTGCAATAAATATATACTAAAGTCATTATAAGGCACCAGAAATTCATAATCTTTCATAATGAATAAAATGGCTCCAAATAATAAAACCGACCATGCCGTTAAATAATACCCTGCAGGTTTAAAATTCTTTTTGAAATATACATAATAAGCTAGCGATAATGCAATAAAAGCCCCGATTGTAGTCAGGAACTGCATGATTATGAATGCTATTTGATGTTGTTTGAAAAATAAACAAATTAAACCAAAAATGGCAAAGGCAAAATAGATATTTAAATATCGGTGTGCCCTAGGGGTATTTATTTTAGTGTTTAAAAAAGCTTGGGTAAAGAGGGTGGTGAAAATAATCGTAAATAGTGAGAAGATTACCACAGAATTTTCATCTAACCAACTTTTATATCCCCAAAAAAACTTAACGCCATATCCTTGTATAGATATTTGAGAAAGCCATATCAAAAGAATGTAAATCACATAATAGATATAACTTTTATCTCTTACACTAAAAAATAAAAATAAGTTATATAAAAACATGACTAACATGATCCCAGTATAAAAACTGAAAATCATATCTCTTTGGAAAAATCTGGCGATAATATCAGATTCCGCGGATATATAGATTGGTAAAAGGTATATTTCTTTGGTATTAACCTTCAGAAATATTTCATTTATTTGAGTTGCGTGATTCGCTGGAACATCAAAAAAATATAACTTGGGAGATAAAAAGAATTTGTCCGAAAAGTTTTGGTTTCTAGATTTTTGAACAATACGACCATCGGTATATACAAAGTAATTTTCTACTAAATCTAATCTTGCTTGGTCAATATATAACTTTGCATCATTTGATTTAAAATTGGAATCTATTTTAATTTTAACCCAATAGCTGGAATTGGCGACACCAAAATTTAAAAGGGAGGAATTAGATTTATGACTAATAAAATCTTTTGAATTTAATGCCTCTTGAATGCTTAAAGAAGAAGTATTATCTTCTAAATAGGAAAATTGGAGGGGATTTTCTGGCGAGGTTTGATCAGTTTGTGAGAATCCCAAGATGCTGAGCAAACATAATAAAACCAAAAGGGAGAGCCGTTTAATCATTACAGTTCCAGATTAATGTGAAGATTGACTTTTTGACCATTACTACTTATAAATTCAATCGTATTTTCTTTGTTCTCCCGAATTTGCATAATATTTGGAATTTCATCCGGATGCGTTAAATCTAGTTTATTGGTGTCTTCAATTAATAAAGCGGTGGCCGTAAGTTTTTCTTCTGGATAGTAGAATTTTCCGTTAATCCCAATTTCGTTAATTACTCTAAATCCACCTCGAATGGAATTACGGTAAGTTGCTGGGGCACATAAACCAAACATGGAGTCTAAATTTATAAGCGTTGAGATGGCTATACTAATTCTTCCTAAAAACACTGATCCAATACCTAAACCAGCTATTTCCCAAGAATTCCAAAGTCCACAAAATTCTCCTGTACCTTTTTCTATCCGATCAGCTACCATACTGTAAATCCGCTCATCCATTGGTCCCACAGCAGTTTCTATAGGTAACGGGGTTTTACCATCGGCCACATGTATTCTACACCCTGCGAGAGCTTTTCCATTGGGTTCAGCACTAGCAATAATGACATATACATTTGGATTTAATACCCAATCAATTTTAGCAGAAGTAATTTGGGTAATTCCAAATATTTCTAAAACATGCGTATGACCTTCAATAAACTTCATACATGCCGAACGATCCTCGATAGCGCGGAAAGCTCTGAAATAAAGATTATCAATTTGGGGTTTAAGCTCTTCCACGGCTATGTATTTTAGTTTGTTGCTTTCTTATGGTTCGTTCAGGGGAAGGACTTGCTTCAAATATTCTAAACATAAATAGTGCTTTTTCTCCGTTTTCTAGTTTAAATATGGAATTAAAAGTATTTTCCAAATGGTTTAAAATAGCTTTATTTTCTTCAGGCAAGACTAATTTTTTCTCCACATTATGCTTGTAAAAGAATAATAATGGCACATTTAAAGGGTGAAATTGGTAATTCATACTCGTTAATTTTAACCATAGATTTTCTATTCCTTGACCTGTATCTAATAATGTTGGTATATCCTGTATATTATTGACTGTAATTAAACCGATGGCTGATGCCGACATAAATTGTTGAAAAGCAAGTCTTTTCAGGCCATTACCACCCTTAATCTGTCTTAAAAAATCAATGGCACGACGATCCTTCATCAATCGCATCCCAATTAAATCATTATTACTTAAATCTAATGTGTGAACTCCAATACCATCTTCAGTTTCCAAAACTTCTTCCGGGGTCCAACGCATTTCTTTGTGAATAAAATCTTTATAAGCTTCCGGAATATAAAGTCTAAATAGATCGGCTTGACCTGATATTCCAGATAAAATTTTAATCTGCTCGGGGTCTTGAACCCATTTTAAATTTAAATTTGGATAAGCATCGCTCAACGCTGTAAGGGTGTCTAAAGATATTTCTTTACGGGGAGCGATTTTTCTGTTCGTATGTCTTTGATCAATAAATTGTGCCAGGTTTAAATCCCAAGAAGAAGTGGTTGTGCTAATCGAAGTTGCTTTTTCTTCAAATTGAAGTAAAGCCAATAAGTTAGATTGGTTATTTAAAGCATACTGCACATCCGTTAGAAAACCCAATTCATAGGCTTTTTGTTTTATATTTTCAATGGCTGCCCCAATGGACAAATAGCTTGATTGATAATCTGGATCTAAGAAAGCACCTGCAACCGATTTATTTAAAAAAACATATAATCCATTATTTTCATAATGAAAATGCCAAGGTTGATTATTTCCACCTGAAGGGGCTTTTGAACCGGCTTCTATAATTTGGTTTAATTGAGCTTCACTCAATCCTATGTTTTCAGAGTGGGAGGGAAGTTTAGCCAGCTGAATAGCTTGCGTAATATCTTTTAAATTTAAACTTTCAAAGGTAGAATTTACATCCTCCATATGAGGTGGCGTATTATCTGTGTCTTTAATAAGTTCATCTAGATCAATAAAAAATCTACCAGATACTTTTAAAAGATTTAGGAGGATCTTTCGGGATAAATCGGCTGTTACACCACCCCCAAAAGTAACGGCACTTGCCAATTGTGGCCAAGTTGAAATGGTAGCCATAATTTCCATAGCAGATCCCTTCATTCTAGGTGAAAGTGTCTCCGCCCCAGTTACAGCGGTTATATATGGTATTTTTTCGTCTAAAGTTTTTAAGGTGCTGATTTTTTCCATATCCAAATGATCAATCATGCCATGCAAAACTGGACGTTCAGGTTCTAAATCAAATCTTTCAATATCAATAGTACCTCTATCTGAACCTTCCATTAAAACTGGAATGCCTAAAGATTTGGCAATTTTACGTGCATTTATTTTAATATCAAAGCTATCGCATTCATCGATTAATAAATCTAAATGTCCACCTTCAGTTAAAAAGTCATTAATGTTTTCAGCTGTAATCCCTTTAGGATAACAAACCACTTTTAAAAAAGGATCAATTTCAGCAATTTCACGTGCAACTAAAGTTGTTTTAGCTACACCTAAATTGTGAACACCTGTTCTAATACGATTCAAATTACTTAAATCTAAACTATCAAAATCGGCAATTCTCAATTCTCCAAAGCCTCTTTCCATTGCTAATGTTAAGGATACAGATTGACCCACTGATAATCCCATAACACCAATTTTCTTTTTACTTAAAAGTTCTTGCTCAGCTACAGTAATTTTGTGCTTATTTCGATTGGTTCTAACTATAGCAAATTCTACTTCATCTAATAAATGAACCAATTTATTGCTCCAAGGATAGTAAACCCATACGCCATATTGCATTAAATCGGAATCCCCTATTTTTTGCATTTTGGCAGCATGCATAGCCTCAGGACCCATCATGCCTAGCAAAGGATTCATGCATTTCAAAAGTTCCTCAATTTCTGCCTCTATAGCATCCGTAACTTGTACAGATGGATTTTCCTCTATTAATTTTTCTAAAGCCACAGCATCAGCCGGATCTATAAGTCGAAAAAAATGAGGTTTATTGGTATGAGAGTCAAGAGACTTATTTTCAATTAATTTAGTAAGTGATTTACCAAGATTTGAGGAGGAGAACATTCGGCTTCTAAATTGAAATTTATATTATTTGTTAAAACATCTAAAATTAATCTTTTAAGAGTAATAATAAAAGACTATTTTTAACTTTTATTTAAGTTAAGATGAGCGCAAATATATTATATGTAGATGACGAACCGCATAATTTAAGTGCATTTTCCGCGTCCTATCGTAGGTTATACAAAATCTTTACAGCTGAGTCGGCAGAAGAAGGCAGAAAGATATTAGATGCAGAAGAAATACACGTAATAATTACCGATCAACGAATGCCAAAAACTACGGGTGTAGAATTTCTTGCATCAATTTTAGAAGTTTATCCGGATCCTATTCGAATGATTTTAACAGGTTATACAGATATCGACGCGGTTATTGCTGCAATTAATAAAGGACAAGTTTATCGTTATATCCAAAAGCCTTGGATGGAGGAAGATTTACGCATCAATATTGATAAAGCTATAGAGATTTATAATTTGAGAAAAGAAAACAAGGAGTTGACAGAAAAATTATTAATTGTAAATAAACAATTGGAATTTTTAGCGCGTCAAAACCTTTTATCTTAAAGCTCTTTTCGTAAACGAGCAACTGGAATATTCATTTGCTCCCGATATTTAGCTACCGTTCTACGGGCAATATTATAGCCTCTTTCCTTTAAAATATCCGTTAATTTTTCATCGGCAAGAGGTTTTCTTTTATCTTCATTGCTGATGCAATCTTCTAATATTTTTTTAACCTCTTTATTAGAAACTTCTTCACCTGTTTCCGTTTGAATAGCTTCTGAGAAAAAAGATTTCAATAAGAAAGTACCAAATTCTGTTTGTACATATTTAGAGTTAGCTACCCTTGAAACTGTCGAAATATCCATGCCAATTTTATCGGCGATATCTTTGAGGATCATAGGTTTTAATTTACGCTCATCCGCTGTTAAAAAATACTCATATTGATAATGCATGATAGCATTCATGGTTTTTAACAAGGTTTGCTGTCTTTGCTTGATAGCATCAATAAACCATTTAGCTGAATCCAGTTTTTGTTTAACAAATTGAACGGCTTCCTTCAATTTTTTATCTTTATGGGAAGCTTTATCATAATGGTCAAACATCTCCATATAGGAGCGCGATACTCTTAATTCTGGCGCATTTTTAGCATTTAAAGTTAAAACTAATACACCTTCATTATTAGAAATATGAAAATCTGGAATGATTTGAAGTTGTTTCGTAGTAACTTGATTGGCGTCTCCTGGTTTTGGATTTAATTTTAAAATCTCAGCTACTACCTCTTTTAAGTCTTCTGCATTTAAGCCAGTAACTTTTTCTAGTTTATCGTAGTGTTTTTTAGTAAATTCATCGAGGTAATTTTCGACAATATTGACCGCCTGTTTGATAACAGGATTGCCTAAGTCTTTACGTCTTAGTTGTAAAGTTAGACATTCTTGTAAATCTCGAGCGGCAATTCCAGGAGGGTCAAAAGCTTGTATTACTTTTAATATTTCTAAAACATCCTCTTCTTCAACCATTACATTTTGAGAAAAGGCTAAATCATCGATCATGGAAGTAATAGGCCTTCTTAAATAACCATCATCATCCAAAGATCCAATAATTTGTTTTCCTATTATAAAATCTGTATCCGAAAGCGGAACTAGATCTAATTGCTCTTGAAGACTTTCAAAAAAAGTACTTTCAATGGCTATGGGAGTTTCTTTTTTTTCCTCGTCATCATCTCCACTTCCATAATTAGAGCCATAGTTTTGGTCGGTATCATCTTGAAGATAATCAGATACGTTAAACTCATCGTTGTTATATTCATCCTCCCCACTAAAATCTGCTTGCTGATCAGCATCATTTAAATCGTCGTATTCCCCCACGGGAGATTCGGAAGTCATTAAGCTGGGGTCTTCTAATGCCGGATTATCTTCAAGCTCTTCCTTGATACGCGTATCAAGGGCTACAGTAGGTACCTGCAGCAATTTTATAAATTGAATTTGCTGTGGAGATAGTTTTTGTAGTAGTTTTTGTTGAAGATGTTGTTTTAACATTATATACTTATTTGGTTCAAAAATACGAAAATGCTTGGAATTACATTCTACTGTCTGCAATAAATCCAGTATTTGTTAAATACTAAAGCGACTTTTTTGGTAATTTTGTTTAAAGTTTTTTACATTTAGAAGAATTAGTAGATAACTAACCTAAAATTTTATGAGTTTTATTAAAGAATTTAAAGAATTTGCCATTAAAGGCAATGTGATGGATCTAGCCATTGGGGTAATTATTGGCGGGGCTTTTGGGAAGATTGTAAGCTCCTTAATTGATGATATTATAACGCCAGCTGTATTATCGCCGGCATTAAAGGCTGCCAATTTAGAAAAGCTATCAGATTTAAAAATTGAAGGGACCGCCATTGCATATGGTAACTTTTTATCCTCTGTTATTACCTTTATAGTTGTTGCATTGGTGTTATTTTCAATTATTAAAACCTTAAACAGATTGAAAAGGAAAGAAGTGGAGGAACCCGCAGCTGCTCCAGCTCCTTCAAAAGAAGCAGTATTATTAACGGAAATTAGAGATTTACTAAGAAGTAAAAACTAAAACTATTCCTCCCTCACTTTTTCTAACTAATTTAGGAAGTGAGGGAGGTTATACATGATATCTAATAAGATCTTTTTACCTGTGGATCTGTAAGAATCACATAATCACCTAAATGGGTGTATTTCTCCCAGTTCGGTTGCTGAAAATCATCGGCAGAAAAACAAGCAATATTAGTTGTCTTTAACTTAGGAGCGTATTTTTTCAATTGCGCATAAGTACCCAATTTTTCATCGCTATGGAATCTGCCATTTAAATGAAGGATTTTATATTTTTTATATTTTTTCTTAAAGTTGGCCATCGACCAGGCCATAGTAGCATCCCATAAATTTTGACTTTGATATACTTTCATGGATCCCATATGTCCTCCTAATAAAGCGGTAAATTTTTCATAATAAGGACCTGTTAAAGTGTCAATGGGTAAGGGAGCTAAATAGTTTTTAGAAGAAGATGGTAAATTAGCCAGGCTTTCTAATCCGCTCCGAGTAACAGCATTTGTATATCTGGTTGCAGCATTGGCGGCAATAACTGGTAATTGATTTAATTTTGCATGTTCTATAAGGGGTTTATAATCTTTGTAATTATTCCATGCCCTTGTTTCTTTAATAAAGTTTTTTTCACTTATTATTCCTTTTAAATACTCATCCATAATTGGTTGTACATCTGTGTGAAACATTTCCAAACTGAGAGCATAGGCTGCCCCTTGGATTTGTCCTAATTTCTTAAACACTTCAAACTGTAAATGATGTGCAGTAGAGTCGTTATGCTCTTCCCCGAAAAAAATCACATCCATAGGCTTTAAAGAGTTTACCAAGTCATCTAATTGGATTAATTTTTTATTTACCACATCATATATTTTATAATGGGATTGCATAGACACGTCTAGATTATCTTTAGCATTTCCTATACTTTGAGCTTTAGAAACCTGAGGTAATATGGTTATTAAAGTACAGTATAGAAAGAAAAATAGGTAAGTTCTTTTCATGATAATAGTTTTACTTTCCAAATTAAAAAATAAAAATAACATTCACCGACATTTTGTGGTAGTTTACCGACAATTTAGGGTTATCTAAATGAAGGCTCTAGCTCACAATTTGAGATTGTGCTACATTTGAGTTATAATTCTTCATGTAAGATAAATTATTTAATATTAGATAAAATTTAGAAACTAAAAATATGAATCGTTTTTCAGCAGAACCTCACAACAAAGTATCAGGAAATGTGCTAATTGGTGCATTTGTAGTTATTGTA
This sequence comes from Pedobacter sp., assembly GCA_004211595.1. GTDB lineage: Bacteria > Bacteroidota > Bacteroidia > Sphingobacteriales > Sphingobacteriaceae > Pedobacter. Next base: position 132,585 of record SEDO01000003.1, on the reverse strand, counting down.
GGGATGTTATTATTAGTTAATAACGCTATTTATGAATTGCCTGACTGGATATTTCGTTGGCACACCGCATTAATTTTAATAGGCTTATTTGTTGGTATTAAAAATAACTGGAAAGATAATACCTGGCTGGTCTTGATGGTAATTGGTATGTTTTTTACAGTAAATAAAGTTTGGAGAGAGTTTGATTTTTGGTCCGTGGCATTTCCAATGGCTTTATTAGGCATGGGAATATACATGATTTTACGACCAAATTCTAGAAGGAGATTAATCGGAAAAAAAGCAAGTAATACTGATTATATGATGGCAGATCCAAGCAGTTATCAAGCTGATACTGATGCGTCTGCAAATTCTGAGGCAAATAATGCTGATGAAGGAGCAAGCTTTCAGGATTATACCGGAACAAATGATTACCTAGAGTCTGTAAATGTATTTGGTGGTAGCCAGCAAGTGGTTTACTCTAAAAATTTTAAAGGCGGTGAAATAGTAGCTGTGTTTGGAGGTTGTGATGTTAATTTTTCACAGGCGGATTTCAATGGGGTTGTGAAGTTAGAAGTAGTTGCAGTATTTGGGGGTGCTAAAATTATTGTGCCTACCGGATGGGAAGTAAAATCAGTGGTAACGGCGATTTTAGGTGGAGTAACGGATAAAAGACCAATTCAGCCAATTGCTGAAAATAACCGCAAGTTACTTATTATAGAGGGGGTAGCCATGTTCGGAGGTTTAGAAATTCGGAATTTTTAAACCTCAGCTAAAAATACACTAATCTAAGCATTCATACGCCTAAATTAATACTCTCCAACTAACCTAAACTATTTATTAAAAAACTAAACAGTGAGTACTGCCCCTTTATCAGTGTTTCGAATAAAGCTATTTAGTTTCACCTTAATCATTGGGTGGATAGCTTTATATGCGGTCCTTTTACATCAAGTTAGTGAATTTGATTGGATAATTTCTCTTTCTGATAGTGTATTAAGTATTGGGCTTACAGCCGCTTGTTGTGTATTATTGAATAATATGTTGGGGCACTACCAACCTCAAAATGAAAAGCTGGCTTATTTATTAATATTGACCGCTATATTCACGGCCTTAGTCGTTTTTATAGCAGATTATTTTCTGAATTTATTTTTTGGCCTAGATGAAATTTATATCACCTTTTTAAATAATACATTAGCTTTTAGGGCTTTTGTGATCTATTTATTCATTACCTGGTGTGCTTTTTCCATGGTGTTATGGTATCGACTGGAAGAACAATCAGAATCCCAAAAAAGATTATTAATTACAGAAAGTTTGGCCAAAGAAGCCGAACTAAATAAGTTAAGACATCAATTACAACCCCATTTTTTATTTAATAGCTTAAATTCAGTATATGCCTTAACGATTGTAAACCCTAAAGAAGCGGGCACGATGATAATGAAATTAGCTTCATTTCTAAGGGGAACTTTGAAAAGAGACGATGAAGTTTGGATTCAAATAGAAGAAGAAATGGAGTATATCCAACTTTATTTAGATATAGAAAAGGTCAGGTTCTCACATCGCTTAAGTATTGATGTACAAGTAGCTGAAAATACATTGAAGAAGAGTTTACCAGGCACCTTTTTACAGCCGATAGTTGAAAATGCTATTAAATTTGGTTTATATAATACATCTAAAAAAATTACCATTCAGATATCTGTCAATATGGAAGGGCCTTTTTTAAAGGTACAAGTTAAAAATCCATTTGATCCAGATATGAAAAATGCTTCAGGTACTGGCTTCGGCTTGTCGGCTATTCGACGCAGACTTTACCTTTTATTTGGAGACAAAAACTTATTGCAAACTGAAACTCAGAATAATAATCTGTATATTACAACGCTTAAAATTCCACAAAGAAATGATTAAAGCTATATTGATAGATGATGAGTCTTTGGCCCGCGATATTGTCAAGTTTTACTTGCAAGATTATCCTGAAATTGAAATAGTAGCAGAATGCAGTGATGGCCTTGAAGGTCTTAAAGCTATTGCATTACACCAACCTGATTTTATATTTTTAGATGTACAAATGCCTAAAATATCAGGTTTTGAAATGTTGGAGCTGGTGGAGTCTAATCCTGCAGTTATTTTTACCACAGCATTCGATGAGTATGCTATTAAAGCATTCGAAGTCAATGCGGTCGATTATTTATTAAAACCAATTGAGAAATCTAGATTTGATGCCGCTCTGCAAAAATTGCCTGCTAAAATAGGCTCTCAAGTAGATAAGGAGGCCTTATTATCTGCTGCAGCACAAGCTCCAAATCAACATCATAGGGTAGTGGTGAAATTGGCTGGTCAAATTAAAATAATTCCTACAGTAGATTTAGTTTATTTAGAAGCGGATGATGATTATGTAAATATTATCACAGCCGAAGGTCGTTTTCAAAAGAATAAAACCTTAAGTTATTTTGAACAAACGTTAGGCAGTGAAAATTTTATCCGGATACATCGTTCTTATATAGTAAATTTGTCTCAAGTCACTAAAATTGAATTGAAGGAAAAGGAAAGTTACGTAGTTTTATTAAAAACTGGAATTTGGCTGCCAGTGAGTAAAAGTGGGTATGTGAAACTCAAAGCTGCATTAGGGATATAATGGAATTAGGAAATCAGGCATGTAAATCTCGGTATTTCTAAATAAATCTTTAAAATTCGTTTGCACTTCTTATTTTTTTGGTATATATTTGCACCTCTTAATTTAAATACAAGTAAAGACATTATAGCGTTATGAAAAGAACATTCCAACCTTCGCAAAGAAAGAGAAGAAACAAACATGGCTTCCGCGAAAGAATGGCAACAGCAAACGGTAGAAGAGTATTAGCTTCTCGTCGTGCAAAAGGAAGAAAAAGATTATCAGTTTCTGACGAGCGTCGTCATAAAGCCTAATATATTGATTGCTGGTAACGGCTATTAGCAATCGCTACTGGCAAAAGGCAATCAAACATGAAAACTTTTCGAAAAGAAGAACGGTTATGTAGTAAGAAGCATTTAGACTTACTATTTAAAAACGGTTCTTCTTTTTTGTTATATCCCCTCCGGTTTACTTATCTGCAGGTAAACGATATCAAGCAAGTTCCAGCGCAGGTGGTAATTTCTGTCAGCAAAAAGCGATTTAAAAGAGCTGTTGACCGAAATTTACTTAAGCGTAGAATAAAAGAAGCTTATCGACTAGAAAAGCAAGCCTTATTTTACCAAGGCCTTAGTGAATCCACCTCACTCGTACTTTTATCCATTCAATATATTGGAAAAGACATTTATAATTATGACTTAATTTTAAGTAAAATACAAAAAGCCTTACCTAAATTAGTCAAAAATTTAAGGGATGAACCTGCTTAAACAAATAATAGCTGCCTTCTTTTTAGTGCTGATTAAACTTTATCAGTGGCTGATATCGCCATTATGGGGCGCCAATTGTAGGTTTACACCTACCTGTTCACAATACGGTATCGAAGCTATTAAAAAACATGGTCCATTTAAAGGTGGCTGGCTTACTTTGAAGCGGATTGCATCTTGTCATCCATGGGGAAAACATGGGCATGATCCAGTTCCATAAATAAAAGCTATTATTTTTAAAAAATACCTAGATTTGTCGTTATGGCTAAGATTTTACAAATAGAAAGTGCAACGTCAGTCTGTTCTGTAGCGCTTGCAATGGATGGTCTCACGTTGGAATTAGAAGAATTGGATGCCCCCAATGTACATGCCTCCATGTTAACAGTTTTTATTGATAAAATAATGCAAAAAGCGGGGTGGGCTTATACCGATTTGGATGCTATAGCTGTAAGCCAAGGCCCTGGATCCTATACAGGTCTAAGAATTGGTGTTTCTACTGCAAAAGGTCTAGCTTTTGCCTTAGACATCCCTTTAATTGCCATAGATACTTTAAAATTAATGGCTCATGGATTCAAGCAGGCTAATAAGCTTGCTACAGGCTTAATTTGTCCCATGATCGATGCTAGGAGGATGGAAGTGTTTACGACGCTTTATGATCAGGATTTAAGCCAAATTCAAGAGGTTTCGGCCATGATTATAGATGAGACTAGTTTCGATGTCTTTTTAGCTATTCAACCTATTTATTTTATCGGAACTGGTGCACACAAGTGTGCAAGGCACATCCTCCATGACTCCGCTCACTTTGTGTCGGGAAATTTTAATTCCGCAGCTAATATGAGTTTATTAGCCTATGAGGCTTTTCAATTGAAAGAATTTGTAGATGTAGCCTATTTTGAACCTTTTTATCTAAAGGATTTTGTATTCACACCATCCAAAAAGAAATTATTATAGTTAGCACAAATTGCCTGAATTTATGTTTAATTTCAGAAAGAAATTTACATAAATTAAAGTATATGCCAACTAAAAGAAAAAATAGCTTTTTTGATAGATTTTCAAATGCTGCTACCAAATTCACTGGGAGTTCTCCTGCCTTTTTAATAGCGACAGCAATCGTGTTAATATGGGCAATTACAGGTCCAATCTTTGATTATTCAGAAACCTGGCAATTAGTTATTAATACTGGAACCACTATTATTACCTTCTTAATGGTATTTCTTATCCAAAAGGCCCAAAATAAAGATAGTAAAGCCATTCAATTAAAGTTGAATGAATTAATTGCTTCACATAAGGAAGCAAGTAACAGAATGGTGGATATTGAATACTTAAGTGAAGCCGAATTAGATCAATTCCATAAATTTTATCAAAAAATAGCTGACTTAGCTGAAAAAGAAAATGATATTCATCATTCCCACTCTATTGATGCAGCAAAAAAAAATCATTCCTCAAAATTAAAATCTAAACCCTGAAGATGACTTTCATATTATTCTGAAGTAACCTGAGTAACCGTATCCTTTGGAATGGCTAAATAACTACTGCTAAATTTATTTTTATCTCCTATTAAATGGATAGAAAAGGAATCAAATGATTTATTTTGATTCCAATACATACTAATATTGGAAGGAGATATCTGACTTTGATAAAATTGAAATGCAGGTAAATTTACCAAGGTTTTGTCGGCTTTATATTGATTTAAAAAAACTTGTAGAGAGCTTGGGAAATTGGCTAAAATCAGATAATTATCAATGATTGTATAAAAGGGTTTTTCAAATTTAGAAAAAGGTAATCCAAAAAAAGTTTTAAAGAGATGTTTTTCCTTTAGCCCATTTATTTCAAGATTATAGGGTGAACTTAGGTCTAATAATAATTGCCCCACTTTTTCACCATCGCTCAATTGAATAGCGCCTAATTTTTCTCCCGATTTTAATTGAAATAAAATAAATTGGTTTTTAAAATAAGGTGTAATCGACTCTTTTAATTTTAGTCCATATTTACTCTCAATGGCATTAAAGTCAGTTAACGGTGTTTGTGAGGATTGATTATCCTGTTGCCATTTTAAAAGATCAGAAGACCAATCCTGATAAGAGGAATAAGTAAATACTTGATATGTTTTGGTAGTGGCAGGCAAGAGATTTAATATTTCTGCCTTTTGAGCAGTTTGACTTTCAAATAAGCGGATGTATTCTTGCGAATTTTGATATTCATTAAAACCGGTAAATAGAATCTGATTTTTGCTGAAATTATAATCTAATTTGGCATAATTAGCTTGAATAAAAAATCCTAAATCTGCAGTTGCAGCATCCTTAAGTAAGGATTTAAAATAGGGGTTAAGCCTTTTAAAATCAATGTATAGATTAGCAATTTGAGCTTTTTGGAAAGTACTTTGAGATTTAATAAACTTTGTAAATTCATTAGGTTCCGGATTTTTATGAGAGAGTTTTTTTAAAACTTCTAAATCCCCTGAAGCACTTAAAAAGTTCTTGTTTTTGTAAACATAAAAAGGAATACTATCCTGCGTTATTTCATAATAATTAGGACTTAAAGCCTTTATATTGGAGGCATTTAAAAACCTATTTGGTATTTCGTCTGTCGCTTGAATCGTAATTAAAAGCTGATTTGGTTTTGCTGATTGGGGAATTAATCCCATAAATACAGGTTGCCCTTCAAGTAAATTTTGAAGCCCATTTTTCTGAGTAAAAGCTAGTATGGAGTTTAAAAAGCTCAGATCTGCTTCGCCATTTAATTTTTGTAACAGATCTTGGCTTGCTAATATTTCAAAACTATTCTTATTGTATTCTACCTTAAAGACAAGTCCTGATTGCGAGGTGATTTGATTGATAGCTTGATCACTTGCTGCACTATGCGCATTCAATTGTTTAAAATAGAAGTAAGCAATTGTAATAACGCTCAGTAATAAAATTATGAGAATGAATGCGAAACGTTTCATATGTCTTACAAATTTAAAATAATACCTTAGAAACTGAACTTTATTGGGGTAATTTGTTATTTTAGCCATATTGAATTTTTAAAAATTCTAACTTTATGAATAAAAATATCATTTTAACGGCTTCAATATTTGGTGCATTGGCAGTAGGATTGGGTGCATTTGGTGCACATAGTTTGAAAGATTTAATTGAACCTCGCTTAATTGATACTTGGGCTAAAGGCGTAGAATATCAATTTTACCACACCCTAGCCATTTTATATTTATCGACCTTTGCCCGCTATAAAAACAATCTGATTAAGATGTCATATTTGTTTTTTAGTTTAGGTATTATTTTGTTCTCTGGATCTTTATATCTGTTAGCGACCCAAGCAATAACCGAATTAAGTTTTGTAAATTATATCGGGCCCATTACCCCCATAGGCGGTTTATGCTTAATTTTAGGATGGGTATTCTTATTTCTGGCTGCTTTTAGACATAAATAGCTAATGTTATTTAACCAAAATATTGGTTTCGAAGAGCGGGATACTTTCTTCGTGGAAGTCATTTTACCCTTATCTTTGGGTATAAATTATACCTATAGGGTACCCTACGAGCTGAATGCAGCAATTGCCATTGGTAAAAGAGTGGTTGTCCAATTTGGGAAACATAAAATTTATACAGCGCTTATAAAATCCATTTCTCAGCAAGCTCCTGAAATATATCAAGCTAAATATATCATTGATGTGGTGGATGAGGCACCTATTATATATGAAAAGCAATTGGTGTTTTGGGATTGGCTCAAGCAATACTATCTCTGTAATGAAGGCGATATTATGACGGCCGCCTTACCCAGTGGATTAAAATTAGCCAGTGAAACGTACATAGTATTTAAACCAGCAGACCAAGAACAGACTCCAACCCTTGAACTCAATGAAAAGGAAGTGCTGATTTATGAGGTATTAAAGAAGCAAATACGCTTACAAATTGATGAAGTAGCAGCTATATTAGGGCAGAAAACTATTTATCCAACCATAAATTCACTATTAGCCAAAGACCTCATTTTAGTGGAGGAGGAGATGCAAGAAAAGTTTAAGCCCTTGCAGAAGTCATTTGTAGTATTAAACCCCATTTATACTGAAGAAAACGCTCTAAAACATTTATTCGAACAACTCGAAAGGGCTCCTAAACAACTTGCAGCGCTTTTAGCCTATCTTAAATTAAAGCGCAGCCATGCTGAGGTATTAAAATCGGCTATATTAACCGAGTCTGAATGTGGGCAAGGTGCACTCAAAGGCTTAGAAGATAAAGGAATATTTATAGTTCAAAAAAAATCAGTAAGTCGTTTAGGTGATGCTGAATCAGCATTTGAAGTAAACTTCCAATTATCAGTAGCTCAACAAGAAGCCTTTCATCAAGTTAAATCAAATTGGGAAACTAAAGATGTGGTTTTACTTCATGGGGTAACGGCCTCCGGAAAAACGCAACTCTATTTAAAACTCATTGAAGAAGTATTGGCAGGGGGTAAACAAGTTTTATTCTTATTGCCTGAAATAGCTTTAACTACGCAAATAGTAGAAAGAATTAAGCGCTATTTTGGCGATCAGATTGGAGTATACCATTCTAAATTCAACCCCCATGAACGAGTAGAGATTTGGAATAAGGTATTGAAAGGGGGATATAAAATTGTTTTAGGTGCTCGATCATCCGTGTTTTTGCCTTTTAAAGATTTAGGCCTGGTCATCATCGATGAAGAACATGAATCTTCCTATAAACAGCAAGATCCTGCTCCTCGTTATCATGCGCGGGATGCAGCTATTTATTTAGCGCACTTGTTTTCTGCTAAAGTATTATTAGGTTCTGCAAGTCCGGCCATTGAAAGTTATTATAATGCCCAACAAGGCAAATATGGATTAGTGAAATTGACAGAAAGGTATGGTCAAGTTCCACTTCCCGATTTAAAATTAGTGAATATCGCGGAGGCAACTAAACGGAAGCAAATGACTGCTTATTTTAGCCAAGCATTAATAGATGAAATGCAAGCTGTTCTTGAAGCCGGAGATCAAATTATCTTATTTCAAAACCGGCGAGGTTATGCCACTATATTACTTTGTGCCACCTGTGGATATGCTCCTAAATGTATCAATTGCGATGTAAGCTTAACCTTCCATAAATCGAGTGGTAAACTTCACTGCCATTATTGTGGTTATCAAGATCTAAGTTTAGTTTCCTGCCCAGCTTGTGGCTCTGTACATATTGAACAAAAAGGATTTGGAACCGAAAGATTAGAAGAAGAATTAAATATCATTTTTCCAACTATTAAAACTAGTCGCTTAGATTTTGACACCGCACGCTCCAAGCATGGTATGCAAAATATAATTGCAGATTTTCAAGCTAAGAAATCCCAAATTTTAATAGGTACGCAGATGGTTGCCAAAGGATTAGATTTTGATCATGTCCAATTAATTGGGGTAGTCAATGCTGATATTTTATTGAACTATCCAGATTTTCGTGCCTTTGAAAGAGCCTATCAATTACTGGCTCAGGTGGCAGGTAGAGCGGGTAGGAGAGACAAACAAGGTTATGCGTTAATACAGGCCTACAATGACACTCATCGTGTATTACAACAAGTAATACAGCATGATTATGTAGGGATGTATGAAACCGAACTTGCCGAACGTGAAAAGTTTAACTATCCACCCTTTTCCAGGCTCATTGTGTTGACTTTAAAACATAAAGATTATAAGGTTCTTAATTTAGCAGCACATTTTATAGCCAAGGAATTAAAAGGTTTTTTAGGAAACCGGGTATTAGGCCCAGAACAACCACTCGTTTCACGTGTAAGAAATTTTTATTTACTCCAGATTCAATTGAAAATTGAAAGAAAAGTTGCCATTGGGGGCGTAAAAAATCAAATTCAAGAACATATTAAACACTTGAATACTATTAAAGAATTTAAATCGGTGTGGATCCAAATAGATGTTGATCCTTATTAGAAATTTATTTCCGACTGAGTACCACGATATTATTTTAGGTGTAATCAAATGTTGACAAAAAAATCCGTCATATATCAATTTAAACGCTAATTTTGATATAAATGGCTTACAAATTCATAGATAATTATAGAGAGCAGGGCGCTCGTAAAAAGTTAATTGCATTATTACGCGATAAAGGAATTTCTGATGAAAAAGTATTAAAAGCTATGGGAAAGATTCCCCGACATTTCTTTTTTGACGAAACATTTTGGAATCAAGCCTACAAAGATATTGCCTTCCCTATTGGAGATGGACAAACGATTTCCCAACCGTATACCGTAGCCTACCAAACAGAATTACTACATATTCAAAAAGGGGATAAAGTACTAGAAATAGGCACGGGTTCTGGGTATCAAACCTGTATTTTGGTGGAGCTAGGAGCTAAAGTATTTACAATTGAACGACAAGCTAATTTATTTAACCATACCATCAAGGTTCTACCTGGAATGGGATATAAACCTCATTTCTTTTTAGGAGATGGTTCAGGGGGTATACCAGAACACGCCCCTTATGATAAGATACTCGTGACAGCAGGCGCCCCCATGGTTCCCCAAATTCTTTTAAAGCAATTAAAAATTGGAGGGATTTTAGTAATTCCAGTAGGGGATGAAAAATCTCAAAAAATGATTACCGTTTTAAGAGTAAGCGAAAGTGATTACGAAAAAATAGAATTAGATACCTTTAGGTTTGTACCTTTAGTAGGTGACAAGGCTTGGTAAATTTATTTTTTAAGCATCCTATCTAATTCTCTTTTAGTATCCTTCTCTTTTATACTTTCCCTTTTATCAAACTCTTTTTTACCTTGTGCTAAGGCAATCTCCACCTTGGCAAATCCTCTATCATTGATGAAAATCCTCAAAGGAATAATGGTCAAACCCTTTTCTTCACCCTTAGATTTAAGCTTCTTTAATTCTCTTTTCTTTAATAATAATACTCGGTCTCTTTTTATATCGTGTCGGTAAAAAGAACTATTGGTATATTCTGATATATGGAGATTTCGAATATATAATTGATTGTCTATAAACGTACAAAACGCATCCGTCAGGTTAGCTTTACCTTGTCTGATCGATTTAATTTCTGTTCCTAATAAAGCTATTCCAGCGATGAATTTTTCTAGGATGTGGTAATCAAAGTATGCGCGTTTGTTTTTTATTTGCAGATCTGAACTCATATTGGCAAATATCAACAAAAACCTTAAATATTTACATAATAATACAAATGTGAAGTTAATTGTTTTATAAAATGGATAAGACTATGCTTTTTGTGTTATTCGTTCCTCACTTTTTGTAATGTCTAAATATATTTTTAGATTTGTCTAAAAATATATTTCAATGAAACTAAAATACACTTTACTTCTAGCTAGTTGCTTTAAGTTGATTACTTTTTCTTATGCTCAAAAAGTGTCTACGGATTCTGTGGTTAAGCAGGATACTTCGCGTAAGTTGAATGAAGTGGTGATTAGTGGTTCCTTAAAAGAGGTGAGTAGATTACAGAGTCATATTCCGGTAGAGGTTTATTCAAAGAAGTTTTTTGATAAAAACCCGAGTTTTAATTTGTTTGAATCTATTCAGCAAATCAATGGGGTTAGGCCGCAGTTAAATTGTGCAATTTGTAATACAGGGGATATTCATATGAATGGCCTGGAAGGGCCTTATACTATAATTTTGGTTGATGGAATGCCTGTGATGAGTTCTTTGGGTTCGGTATATGGCATGCATGGGATCCCGATGGGTTTAATTGAAAGAGTTGAAGTCATAAAAGGGCCTGCTTCTATTACTTATGGGTCGGAAGCAATGGGAGGTGTGATCAATATTATTACGCAAAAGAATGTTAACGTTCCTAAATTTCAGTCTGAGGTGTTATATACATGTTATGGAGAAGCTAATATTGATGCAGGTTTAAAGCTGAATATAGAGGAGAAATGGTCGGTTCTTTCTGGCTTAAACTATTTTAGATATCAAAATAAGTTCGATCAGAATAGAGATAACTTTACTGATGTGACTTTGCAAAACCGAATCGCTATTTTTTTGAAATTAGATCAACAAAGAAGATTTAATAGAAAACATCAATTGATGCTGCGGTATATGTATGAAGATCGATGGGGAGGGGAGATGAATTGGAATAGTAATTTTAGAGGTGGAGAGGAGGTTTATGGCGAAAGTATTTATACAAATCGTTTAGAATGGATCGGGCGGTATGATATACCAGGGGTGGATAATTTGAATTTTAATTACTCGTATGTTTATCATCATCAAAACTCCTTTTACGGAAGTAATCCTTATATCGCTTCGCAACAAGTATTGTTTGGCCAATTAGTTTATCATTTGCCTTTTGGAAAACTTAATTCCACTATTGGAGCTGCATATAAGAATATTTATAATCGAGATAAAAGCTTATCTAATTTTGCCGGTAACTTAGCTTACAGGGGGCAAGAACATCAATATTTACCCAGTGTATTCTTTCAATCGAGTTATGATATCAATAGCGAACATAGCTTATTATTTGGCTCGCGCTTAGATCATCACAATGCTCATGGATTGATTTATACACCACGGTTTTCATATAAATGGAATTATAAAGACAATGGGGTATTCAGACTCTTGTTTGGAACCGGTTTTAGAGTAGTCAATGTATTTACAGAAGATCATGCCGCTTTATCGGGTGCACGAGAATTAGTTATTCCAGAACAGCTTAAGCCTGAGCGCTCTTATCAAATTAATGCCAATGTATTACAGCAAGTTAATCTGTTTGAAAGTTCATTTGGGAAGGTAGAGGCCAATATATATTATACCCGTTTTTCCAACCGAATATTACCAGATTTAGATGAAAATGCTAACTGGATTGTATATCGAAATTTGAAAGGTTATGGATTTAGTAAGGGTGCTAATATAGCATTAGATTTAAGTTTCATCGCAAGTTGGAAATTAAATGTAGGCTTGCAGTATCAAGATATTCAGCAGGTTCAAGATGGAATCGCAAAAAGGCCCTATTTTGCCGAAAAATTTTCATCTAATTTATCCTTGGGGTATACTTTCGAGGCACTTAAACTGAGTGTAGATTATACGGCTGCAATTTATTCTCCGATGCGCTTACCGCTCTTAAATGAAATGGATCCTAGAAAGGGAATGTCGCCCTGGTGGTCTCTCCAAAATTTGCAAATTAAATGGGTGAGCCAATCGGGATTTGAAGTGTTTGGGGGTGTTAAAAATCTTTTCAATTTTAAGCCTACGCAAGGCAATCCCTTTATCATTGCCAGAGCGCATGATCCATTTGATAAATTAGTCCAATTTGATAATCAAGGACAAGCACTACAAAGTTCAGAAAATCCTTATGGATTGGTCTTTGATCCTGGCTATATCTATGCTCCTAACCAAGGCAGAAGGGTGTTTATAGGGTTACGGTACCATTTAAAATAAGAAGTGCCCAGTTTTTGTAGCTTAATATTCTAAAGGTACGATAGGTTCTTTCTTGTTGGTGGAAAGAATCATCATTGTTTGAAAGGTTTTAACTACCGAAATTTTTGATATTTTATCCATGATCAATCTTTCGTAAGCTTTAATATTAGAAACATATACTTTTAACAAGAAATCTGCTTGTCCTGTCACGTGATGACATTCTGTAATTTCTTCAATTTGCTGCACTTCATCTAAGAAAATCTGAATGGTATTATTTTTATGAAAATCTAATTGAATTTGGATAAATGTTTTAATGCCTAAACCTAATTTTTCTTCGTCCACTAAAGCATGATAACTTTTGATATAGCCCGCCATCTCGAGTTTTCGAACGCGTTCTAAGGTAGGAGCTGGCGATAATCCAATTTCTTGAGATAATAATAAATTGGTTATTCTTCCATTTTCTTGTAGAAGTTTTAGAATTTTTAAATCGGTTTTATCTAATTCTGCAGCCATGATTTACTATGTTTTTCTCCAAAGTTAATTCAAATAGGCCTAAATCACAAAATTTTATTTTATAAAACCGCTTATAGAATAATTTTATTTTTTAAACTTTAATTTTTAGATTTGTCTAAATATAATATTAGATAAGCAAAAATATGCAATCATATACGGAAGAAAACTATTTAAAAGAAATTTATCATTTGTCGCAAAATGGACAAGCTGTGCAAACCAATGCGATTGCTGAAAAAATGCAAACTAAAGCAGCTTCCGTTACCGATATGATTAAAAAGCTATCCGAGAAGGATTTGGTAAATTATATTCGTTATCAGGGGGTAACGCTTACTCGCAAAGGCGAACAAGCTGCAATTTCCATCGTTCGAAAGCATCGTTTATGGGAAGTTTTTTTAGTTGACAAATTACAGTTTAAGTGGGATGAAGTCCATGATGTGGCTGAAGAATTAGAACATATAAAATCAAATATTTTAATAGAGCGATTAGATGCCTTTTTAGGACATCCTAAGTTCGACCCGCATGGGGATCCTATTCCTGATCAGCATGGTAAAATTGCCGCTTTTAATTTCGACCAGTTGAGTAAATTGAAAATTGGCGATTCCGGAACTTTAACAGGGGTAACCGAGCACTCTAGTCCATTTTTAAAGCACTTAGAGAAATTAGGGCTTACCCTCGGTAAAAAAATAGTCGTACAAGATGTTCTAGAATTTGATGGATCGATTGAATTAAAATTAGAAGAGAGGGTTTTAAACCTCAGTAAAGAAGTTTCAAATCATTTATTAGTGAGTTTATCATAAGCTAGCGATATGGCTAATAAGGAATCTTTAAGTGAAGTACACGGATCGGTTGCCACCCACTCTAAAAAGGGATGGCGTAGAATATTTGCCTTTTTAGGACCGGCCTATTTAGTGAGTGTGGGTTATATGGATCCAGGAAACTGGGCCACGGATATTGCGGGGGGGTCTCAATTTGGCTATAAATTAATTTGGGTATTATTAATGTCCAATTTAATTGCCCTATTACTGCAGTCCTTAAGTTCTAAATTAGGCATAGTTAGGGGTTTAGATTTAGCGCAAGCTTCCCGGAATGCTTATCCAAAATGGGTGAATTTTCCTTTATATGTGCTCGCGCAAATTGCCATTATAGCTTGTGACCTAGCTGAAATCATAGGGATGGCTATAGGTTTAAATTTACTGTTTGGCTTACCATTGATATGGGGGATTAGCATCACTATTTTAGATACTATTTTGCTTTTATTTTTACTTAATAAGGGCATGCGGAAAATGGAAGCATTTATAGTTTCTATGGTATTTATCGTAGGGCTTTCATTTATTGTAGAAATGAGTATTGTAAAACCTCAGATTTCGGAAATATTAAAAGGCTTTGAACCAAGTAGATTAAGCGGAGATGCATTATATATCGCCATTGGTATTATAGGAGCTACAGTCATGCCCCACAATCTTTACCTACATTCCTCTTTAGTGCAAACCCGCAAGTTTGATCGTTCTTGGAAAGGTATGAAAGAGGCTTTGAAATATAATTTCATCGATACAGCGGTAGCTTTAAATCTAGCCTTTTTTGTCAATGCAGCCATTTTAATATTAGCTGCGGCTGCCTTTTATAAGAATGGTTTTCATCAAGTAGCAGAAATTCAAGATGCGCATCGCTTACTAACCCATATATTCGGGGATGTTGCGCCTGCCTTATTTGCCATTGCCTTAATAGCTGCCGGACAAAGCTCTACCGTTACAGGGACTTTGGCTGGTCAAATTATTATGGAGGGCCATTTAAACTTGAGAATTCAACCTTGGATGCGTCGCCTACTTACCCGTTTATTAGCTATTATTCCAGCCTTTCTAACCATTCTTTATTTCGGGGAAGATGCCTTAGGTAGCTTATTAATTTTAAGCCAGGTGGTGTTGAGTTTGCAATTAGGCTTTGCAGTTATTCCTTTAATCCATTTAACTTCTGATAAAAAAGAAATGAAAGGATTTGAAAATAAAATGTGGGTTAAAATTCTGGCCTGGTGTAGTGCCCTATTAATCGTTTACCTCAATATATCTTTAGTTAAAGATGAAATTTCAGGGTGGTTAGCGGCTACTAATAATTGGTATATATATGCTTTGGTAATTCCAATTTCTATTGCAGTTTTAGCGCTTTTAATATTTATATCGGTGTATCCCTTATTGAATAAAACACAAAAACAAGGCAATTTGCCTCACGGGAATGCTCATCAAATTTTAGATGTTGAGCAATTGAAATATAAACGAATAGGTATTGCTATAGATTTTTCAGAAAAAGATAAAATTACCATTAAGCACGCCCTGATGCAGGGGGGCGAAAATGCCTCGTATTATTTAATCCATGTGGTTGAAACCGCCGTGGCTCGATATCATGGGTCTAAAGCCTTTGATCATGAAACTTTAGCAGATGCTGAAAATCTTCAATCCTACAAAGCTAATTTAACCTCCTTAGGATATCAAGCTGAAGCCCAAATAGCCTTTGGCTCAAGTGCGCAGGGTATTGCCGAAGCGGTAAATAAGCTGTCGTTGGATATACTTGTCATGGGTGCTCATGGACATAAAGGCTTTAAAGATTTAATTTTTGGGACCACTGTAGATGCTGTGCGTCATAAGATTAAAATCCCGGTTTTAGTGGTCAGATAACCATCCCAATATAGAATCCAATCGAGGGCAATTCGTAATTAAAACAAATTCATTTGAATGGTACCCTTTGTGTGACCGGTATCGCTTAATTGCCAATTAATAGGAAGCTTCCCTTGTTTCTCTAAATATTCGTTTGCTTCTTTAAATTGCGTCGAACTTAAAAATCCCTGATAAGCCGATAAGGGAGAAGGGTGTACGGTTTTAATAATTAAATGCTTTGTACTATCTATTAAAGCTGTTTTACCCTGTGCATGCTGCCCCCATAATAAAAAAACAATACCTTTTTGATAGGCAGAAATGTGTTTTATTACTTCATTAGTGAAGGTTTGCCATCCAATTTTACTGTGGGAGCCAGGCTTGCTATATTCAACTGTTAAACTCGTATTTAATAAAAACACCCCTTGTTGAGCCCATTCTGTCAAGTCCCCATGATTCGGAATTTGAAAGTTGGGGATCTGATTTTTTAAGGCTTTATAAATGTTAGCTAATGATGGTGGAATTTTAATTCCGGATGGGACACTAAAAGCTAGGCCATGCGCTTGATGTATTTGATGATAGGGATCTTGTCCCAGGATAACTAATTTAATGTCCTCCAGTGGGCATAGCTCAAATATTTTAAAAATGTTTTCTGTAGGGGGAAAAATGAGCTTTCCAGATAGCCTTTCATGTGCTAAAAAATCATAAATTTTTTGCATGTAGGGCTGTTGGTTTTCTTGGCTTAAAAAATCCTCCCAGCTTGATGACACCCCCATACTTTTTTTAGCCCTTACTTTTTAGGCGTTAGGATAGTTAATAATTCTGCTTCTAAGGTGTCTTGAGGGCCTTCAATAATTCTACCCATTTCTTGATTTTCTTTATTGTACACAATGAAAGTAGGCACTTTTAAGATGTTTAATCCATCTAATAAGCCATTTTCAGTTTTTTTAGAGCCATCTACGGTGACGAATTTCAACTGCTTTTCAGGAATACCTATAGCATCGGTTAATTTTAAAAAATTAGGTACCCAATATTTGCTGTCTCCACACCAGGTTCCTAAAACGATTGTGATATGATAATCCATTGGAATAGCTTGCAGGGCGGCTAATTTTTCCTCATTTACTTTATAATCTCTATAAAAATTATCAAAAGTGGGTTTGAACTCTTCGAAATTTACTAAAGTTTTGCGGTCACATTCGTTAATTAATATGTTGAGGTTTCGAGTAGCATCGAAAATTTGTTTATTTAAGTCTTGTGCTTGACTAGATAGCGACATAAAAGTGAGGATAATTAAAAATAATTTTTTCATTTTGCAGACTGCCTGTACAGTTCTATTGTGTTTACAAATATTTAATAATTTTATGAAATTATAAATTTAAATCGATAATTTGACATATAAACACGATATTTGCCTAAAATTTTAAGTATGCCAAATTTCATTCGTTTAATATTAGGATTTGCTTTAATTGGAGCTGCCATTACTTTAATGGTTATTGGTTATTGGCCATGGGGAATATTAGTAATTTTACTTGGTATTCTATTTATTGTTACGTTCTTTTACAATGAAAAAATGTTAATGGCGCAATGGTATTTGCGTAAGGAAAACATGGCCAAGGCAGAGGGGATGTTAAATTTGATTAAAAACTACAAGTCGGAACTGAATAAATTTCAATTTGGTTATTACCATTTACTTTTAGGTTTAATTGAATCTCGAAAAGCGCCGATGAAAGCTGAAAAGTTTTTTAAGCAAGCTTTGAGTTATGGATTGCAAATGGATCATAATATCGCTATGGCTAAATTGAGTTTAGCCGGAATCGCCATGGCAAAACGCAATAAAAGAGAAGCTCAAATGTACTTATCTGAGGCTAAAAAAGCGGATAAAAACAAATTGCTTGCCGATCAAATTAAAATGATGAAAGATCAAATGGGTATGATGGATAAAGCTCAGCAAGTGCGATACGCTAATAGATAAAAATCATTTATTTTCTACTCCAGCAGGACTATATTTTTGTTCCAAACCAAAAGCTTGTGGAAAGTGGTTAGAATCTTCCAAATCGAATTGTGGATTCACATTTTCATGTTGCTGAATTTTTCGAATTAATTGATGCAGTAATCCAATGGAAAATACTTGTCTGCTCAATTTAATGCAGTATTCTTGATCAGTGATTTCTATTTGACTGTTTTGCATAATCGGGATAGTTTAAGTTTTTGCGTCGCTAATTAGATAACCCTTTCTATAAGATTTTTGTTTTTATTTTTTATTACAACCGTATTTTCCATAAATTAATAGAAATTTTAAAAATATGAGTATACAACAAGCATTAGCCATTGAGGTAGAAAGAGAAACCCAGAATACATTGCGTATGATTGAGGTTATTCCAAGTGAAAAATTGGATTATAAACCACATCCTAAATCTATGAGTTTAGGTGAATTAGCTAGTCATATAGTTGAGCTACATGGATGGATGGGACATGTGTTAAATTCTAATGATTTTAACTTTCATACCGATTATGTGCCATTTAAAGCAAGTTCATCTGAGGAGCTTTCAGCAAGTTTAAAAGCCAATCAACAATTTAATGAGACCGCTTTAGCTAATTTTACAGAGGAAAATTATTTTTCAGAATGGACCTTAAGAGCGGGTGAACACGTGATTGCAAAATTACCTAAAGCTGGCGCGATTAGATTTATTGTGAATAATCATCTTATACATCATAGGGGACAATTATCTGTATACTTAAGAATGTTAGATGTTCCACTTCCAGGCATTTATGGGCCTTCAGCTGACGAAAAGCAATTTTAAAAATTTAAAAAAATAATTAAAGAAAAGGGAGTTTAATAACTCCTTTTTTTGTGGTCAGATTATGCCCACTATCTAATGAAATTTGATATTACTTTAGGTTTCGGTCGGATTTCGGTCGGATTTCGGTCGGGTTTCGGTCGGGTTTCAGTCGGTGTATAGCCGACTGAAACCCGACTAAATTGCGACTAAATTGCGACCTAAATCCGACTAAGTGCTTTCTGAAATTAGACCCCTCTAGTTTTCCCAAAGGCAAAATGAAACTTAAAAAAAAGCCTCGGATGCAATTCACCCGAGGCTTTTAAAATACTATAAAAAATAAGACTATATTTTTAAGGAAATTAATTAAACCAGTTTAATACGTCTTCTTTGTTAGGCATGGTTATTTCCAGTTTCATTTTTTTTCGCATTCCACCTAAATCATTGAAAACTTTATTTGGATTGCCCGCTTTCAATTCTTCGATTGTATTAAAGCCCATTTTCCGAAGTACAGGTACCCATTCAGCTGGTATTCCTAAATCGATGAAATCCTGATCAGTTGTCACTTTAGCTTTCTTTTCAGGACGCATTTGCGGGAAAAATAATACTTCCTGAATAGTAGATTGGTTGGTCATTAACATCACTAAGCGGTCAATTCCGATCCCTAATCCTGAAGTAGGTGGCATGCCATATTCCAAGGCTCTTACAAAATCCTCATCCATGGCCATTGCTTCATCATCGCCTCTGGCGGCTAATTTTAATTGATCCTCAAAACGTTCTCTTTGATCAATAGGATCATTTAATTCTGAATAGGCATTAGCAATTTCTTTCCCATTTACAAATAATTCGAAACGCTCCACTAAACCCTCTTTGGATCTATGCTTTTTAGCCAATGGAGTCATTTCAATAGGATAATCGGTGATATAGGTAGGTTGAATTAAATTGGCTTCCACTTTGGCCCCAAAGATTTCATCAATTAATTTACCTCTACCCATAGAGTCATTGATTTCAATACCTAGATCTTTACAAACACCTGCAATTTCGGCCTCTGACATCGCAGAAACATCAATTCCAGTATATTTTTGAATGGACTCATACATCGTTAATTTTTTGTATGGACCAGCAAAATTAATTTCATGGTTACCTACCGGTACAAGTGATGTTCCATGAATAGCTAGGGCTACTTTTTCTAAACAGTTTTCTACCATTTCCATCATCCACACATAATCCTTATAGGCAACGTAAATTTCCATAGAGGTGAATTCTGGATTGTGGGTACGATCCATACCTTCATTTCTAAACATTTTGCCAAACTCATATACGCCATCAAAACCTGCAACTATCAATCTTTTTAAGTAGAGCTCATTGGCAATACGTAAAAATAAAGGCATATCTAAAGTATTGTGATGTGTAGTAAATGGTCTAGCTGCAGCACCCCCATGAATAGCTTGTAAAATTGGTGTTTCCACTTCCATCCAACCTTGGCTGTCAAAGTATTGACGCATGGTATTAATTACTTTGGAACGATTGATGAAAATTTGCTTGTAAGAAGGATTTACCGTTAAATCTACATAGCGCATTCTATATCTCAACTCAGGGTCAGTAAACCCATCGTAGATATTTCCATCATCATCCCGTTTTACGACAGGAAGAGGTTTTAAGGATTTAGCTAATAATGTAAAGGATGTAACATGAACAGAAATTTCTCCTGTTTGTGTTGTAAAGACATAGCCTTTAATCCCAATATAGTCACCTAAATCTAAAAGCTTTTTGAATACGATATTATATAAACTTTTATCTTCATCTGGACATAAATCGTCCCTTTTTAGATAAAGCTGAACACGACCGGTAGTGTCTTGTAATTCTGCAAATGAAGCCGAACCCATGATGCGTCTGGTCATAATTCTGCCAGCCATACTGATGTTCTTATAGGCTGTTTTATCTCTGTCGTAATTTTCGTTAATATCGGCAGCGTAGGCATTTATTTCATATGCCTCTGCAGGGTATGGATTAATACCCATTTCACGCAATTGATTGAGGGATTCGCGTCTTTGAATTTCTTGTTCTGATAATCCTATACTCATCTGTATAATTTTTTGCAAAAATAGTATTTTTTAGCATTATTGAGGTGCTGCTCATCGACTTCTTCAAAAGTTTTTGTCTAAGGGTTTAGGTAATTTTGAGAAATTATAGTATTTTGAGCGAATTTCTTAAGAAAACTGAAACTAATTGTTTTGAAATTTGGTCTTTCAGTTAGTGAACATTTAATTTTTATATAATGAAAAAAATTTTAGGGATAGCCTGTGTTTTAGGTTTAATGGCTTGCCAAAGCGAAACTAAGCAAAATCAAGTTCAAGATTCTACTGCCGTGGTAGCGAGTGACAGTACATTAAATGAAGTTTTAAAATTTGAAGATGCGAAAATAGCTCAAATTTATACAGATTATATCAATTTAAAAGATGCTTTAGTTAAAAGTAATGCTACAGAGGCTCAAGAAGCCGCTAAAGTGTTAATAGGCACTTTAAATGCTCAACCTGGTTGTGAAAATACCGCGGTATTAGCTACTCAAATTTCCAATACGACTGATTTAGCTGAACAACGCAAAATATTTACTGCCTTGAGCAATGATGTAATTGCGATGTTTAAAAATGCTACTATTTTATCTGGTATTGTATATGTTCAACACTGTCCAATGGCCAATAAGGATACAGGCGGTGATTGGTTGGCTTCTGAGGAAAAAATTCAAAATCCATATTTTGGAGATGAGATGATGGAATGTGGGGGAGTTATAGAAGAATTGATAGCAAAATAAAATTGTGATTTAACGATTTTTTAACATTAATGTTAGATTTCAATGTGATGTTTTTAATTCAGATTAACTAAATTTGTTCAGTATAATAAAATAATAATTTATGTCAGATATAGCAGAAATTAAGATTGGTGGACAGACTTTCGAATTCCCAGTAATTACTGGTACAGAAGGTGAAAAAGCTATTGATATTTCGAAATTACGTGATTTAACAGGGTATGTAACCTTGGATTCTGGATTTAAAAATACAGGTTCAACTAAAAGTGCAATCACATTTTTAGATGGAGAATTAGGTGTTTTAAAATATCGTGGATATGCCATTGAAGAATTAGCAGAAAAGTCGAGCTTTTTAGAAGTAACTTATTTGCTTATTTATGGAAAGCTGCCAACTCAATCAGAATTAGATAATTTTCAAAATACCATTAGCCGTCATACCTTAATTCACGAGGATATGAAGAAATTTTTAGATGGTTATCCGTCTAAATCTCACCCAATGGCACAATTGGCTTCATTAGTTTGTTCCTTGTCGACTTTTTATCCAGAGTCGTTAAAAGCAAACTCTTCGAAAGAGGAATTAGATTTAACGATGATTAAATTGTTGGCTAAGTTTCCAACTATTGTATCCTTTATCTATAAGAAATCATTAGGACATCCGCTTATTTATCCAAAGAATAAATACGACTATGTAACCAATTTTATTCATATGATTTTTGGTCAACGTACCGAAGAAGTGGAAATTGATCCTGTGGTAGTCAATGCCATGAATACGCTATTAATTCTTCATGCAGATCACGAACAAAATTGTTCTTCATCGACAGTTAGAATTGTAGGTTCTTCTGATTGTAATATCTATGCTTCAGTTTCAGCTGGTATTTCTGCGCTTTGGGGTCCATTACATGGTGGTGCTAACCAAGCGGTAATCGAGATGTTAGAATTGATTAAAGCTGACGGTGGGGATACTGAAAAATGGATTAATAAAGCTAAAGATAAAAACGATCCTTTCCGCATGATGGGCTTTGGTCATAGAGTTTATAAAAACTTCGATCCTCGTGCTAAAATCATTAAAAAAGCCTGTGACGATGTGTTAAATAAATTAGGTATTAATGATCCTGTTTTAGAAATCGCCAAAAAATTAGAAGAAGCTGCGTTAAGTGATCCTTACTTCATCGATCGCAAGCTTTATCCAAACGTAGATTTCTATTCAGGAATTATTTACAGAGCATTAGGTTTCCCAACCGATATGTTTACGGTCTTATTTGCCTTAGGTCGTTTACCTGGATGGATTGCACAGTGGAAAGAAATGCATGAGAATAATGAACCTATTGGTAGACCACGTCAGATATACGTGGGGGATGTAGACCAAAAGTTCGTTCCAATTAACGAAAGATAAATAATTGAAGGTTGTTTATAACAATACTTCGATTTAAGATTCATTTTAAATATAAAGCCTCGCATATACGAGGCTTTTTTATGCTTTATGGAAATTTCTTTACGTTTTATTTGTGACTTTTAATTAAATGCTTATATAGCGTATTAAAAATAGTTAAACTGTATATAAGCTTATTCCAAGAAGGCCTACTAAGCAAAAAGCTAGTATAAAAATGTAACTAAAACCTAAAAGGCAAAATTTAAAAACGGTTACCCATCTAGAACTTCCATAAAAGACTCTTAAAGATCGGTAAGTGTACCAATTCATATAAAAAATAAGGCCAAGTATCAACCATGTATGAATACTATAAAATAAAGAGAAACTATAATCTATTATAACATACGTTAAAAATGACAAAAAGAGGGCGGAATGGAGATGAAAGGAATAGATCAAATGTTCGTAATAATACCTTTTTTTACGCCAATACACAATTTTTAATATTATAGCGAATAAGGGCAATAATACAAACATCATTTTAGGGACGTTTTTGAAAAGTTCTTTAATTAGTAATTCTTTTGCATTTTCTTTTTGCTGTAATTCGATTGTTTTTAGGCTTAAATTTCTTACAATTCTGTTATCTCGCTCCGCAATAGGTAGTTTTTCCTGACTTTCAAAGTACGCTTCTTTAGTATTGTACTTAGAAAATTGGTTTTTCTTATTTAAAGTATCCTTAATTTCTGTTGAATTGGATTTTGGTGCCGATTGGATATTTTTATTTAATAATTGCAGACTATCTTTCAGGTCCTGACTTATCAATTGGCTTTTATCTAAGATATCTATTGCAAGGTTTAATTCCCTTTTTGATAAATTATGGGTTGAATCAGGAACATTTTTCTTTAATGCTGTTGTTTCCGCCTTTTTTGCATTATTCTCTTTGTCTGATTTAGAATTACTCGCTATAAAAATGAAAAATACAATACTGATAAAGATATACATCTTTATTGGATGCAGGTAGGAAGCTCGTTTACCTTTAACATATTCTGTTGGTAAAAAGCCTGGTTTATATAAAAGCGGTTTGAGGGTTTTAAAAAATTTATTATCAAAATGAAAATAGTCGGCAATGGTGTGTACCACCATATGCAGGGCATTTTCTTTCAATTCAATGTTTTCTTGACCACAATGAGGGCAATAGGTTTGTTCCACCTGTGCTCCACAGTTTAAACAATCTTTCTCTTTTCTTAATTTAAAGGATGACATAATAGATTAATGCGTCATAGATTCAATGGCCTTGGCTTCAGCACGCGTGTGTTTATGTTTGAAGAAACTAATAAACAAGACCATAATCACTAAAGCGTAAATAGTAAATGAAAGCCATATATTATGCCAATCTTTAACAATTAAGTCTCTTGAAAATGCTCCATCTTCCATTACTTGAATACCTTGGTGCGATAAGAAAGTGAGTAAATTACTGTCCGTGGAAGGAGCATCTACATAGGCTGCCAGAGAATTTATGTCGTTATAGGAGTGGGTGAAATACTTTTGAATCATCCACCCTGAAACCACCGAACCAAGTACAGCGCCAAAACCATTGGTCATCATCATGAATAAGCCTTGCGCAGAGGATCTGGTTTTAGGGGTCGTAGAGGTTTCTACAAATAATGATCCAGAGATATTAAAGAAATCAAAGGCCATTCCATATACAATACAGGATAAAATAATCATCCATAAATTAGTAGCTGGGTCGCTATAAGCAAATAAGCCAAATCTAAATACCCACGCCAGCATCGAAAACACCATGACAGTTTTTATTCCAAATCGTTTTAAGAAGAAGGGGATTGCCAGAATGAAAAGTGTTTCTGAAATTTGAGAGATGGACATTATGATGGTAGAATATTTGATTACAAAAGAATCTGCATAACGAGGGAACAATTTAAATTCATCTAAAAATACATCGCCATAAGCATTTGTTAATTGTAAGGCACCCCCTAAAAACATAGAGAACATAAAGAATAGTGCCATCTTATAGTCGGCAAATAATTTGAAGGCATTTAAGCCTAACTTTTGCCAAATAGTAGACTTTTCTTCAATAACTTTTGAGGTTGGACATTTTGGCAAGGTAAATGCATATAAGCCTAGGGCTAAAGCAGCAGCTCCAGCAATGTAAAACTGATTGGCATTGGCTTTACTACCTGTTAAATTAGTAATCCACATAGCTGCGATAAAGCCAATGGTTCCCCAAACTCTAATCGGCGGGAAATCTTTGACCACGTCCAAGTTATTGGATTTTAAGGTAGAATAAGATATAGAATTACTCAAGGCTATACTAGGCATATAAAAACACATAGCCAAGAAAATTATCCAAAAAAATTGATCGGGATTATCTACCTGAGGTAAATAAAATAAAGTTCCCGCATAAAAAATATGCAGGATGCCATAAAGTTTTTCAGCATTTATCCATTTATCGGCGATGATACCAATGAGGGTTGGCATAAAGAGTGATGCAAAACCCATAGTGGCAAATATTAACCCAAATTGTGCTCCGTCCCATTGTTTGGTTCCAAACCAATAATTCGCGATAGTTATAAGCCACGCTCCCCAAACAAAGAACTGTAAAAAGTTCATGAGGGTTAATCGAATTTTAATATTCATGAAGGATTTTTTAATTCTTCGAATTTAAAAAAATATTAAAACCCACGAAACAGATTCTTTAAAATAATCTGAAATAATATAATTAGGAAATTAATGGGCGCTTCGCTTAGTTATCTCATCGCGGATAAGGGCAGCTTTTTCGTAAGCCTCATTTAGCAAGGCTTCTTGAAGTTGGGATTCTAATTCTTCTAAACTAAATCCTTCAAATCCAGATTGTTTAGTGGTATTTGAACTTGGATTGCTTTGATTTTCAAGAATTTGATCAGGACTGATTTGTTGAAGTCCCTCTAAAAATAAGAAGTCATTTACTCCTTCTATCAAAATACCAGCTGAAGCCAGTATAAATTCATAGGTGTAAATTTGGGCATCAAATCTGACCGCTAAAGCAATGGCATCGGAAGTTCGGGCATCAATTTCATAGGCTTGATCTCCCTGTTTACAGATAATTTTAGCAAAAAATACGCCTTCCACTAAATTGTATATTAATACTTCAGAAATGGTGTAATTAAAATGCTCCGCAAATTGTTTAAATAAATCGTGGGTGAGGGGACGGGTAGGCGTCATTTTTTCCATTTCAATAGCAATTGCTTGTGCTTCAAAAGCACCAATGATTATGGGTAAACGACGTCGACCATTGGATTCACTGAGCACTAAAGCGTATGCTCCGGCTTGGGTTTGACTATTAGAAAGTCCAATGATATCGAGTTTTACTTTTTTCATGGGCAAAAATGGAATTGGCTAGTAATTTAAAAGTTTCCCAAGATAAACACCTTGGGAAACTAATTCGTTTTAAGCTTTGTGATTTTTTAGTGCAGCAATGATTTTAGGCACTACTTCAAATGCATCTCCAACAATGCCGTAATCAGCTACTTTAAAGAAAGGAGCTTCAGGGTCTTTATTGATAACGACAATTACTTTAGATGAGCTTACTCCCGCTAAATGTTGGATAGCTCCTGATATTCCGATAGCAATATATAAGTTTGGACTGATAGCTATACCCGTTTGCCCAACGTGCTCAGAATGTGGTCTCCAATCAGCATCAGAAACAGGCTTAGAACAAGCTGTAGCAGCACCTAATAAGTCCGCTAACTCTTCTACCATTCCCCAATTTTCTGGACCTTTTAAACCTCTACCGCCTGAGACCACAATTTCTGCATCAGGAAGGGACACTTTATCTGTAGCTCTGATAATTTCCTTTACCATGGCAGTTAAATCAGAGCTTTTAACTTCTGGTGAAAAATCTTCTATGGAAGCATTGGTAGCATTTTCTTTTGTACCAAATGCATTTGGATTTAAAGCAATTACTTTGTTTTCAGAACTTAAAGTAGTAACTGCAAAGGCTTTTCCTGAAAATGCGGTTTTTTTAACACTAAATTCTCCATTTGTTTGAGGTAATTCAACGGCACCATCTACTAAGCCCGCATTTAATTTAACGGCAATACGGGGTGCCAATCCTTTTCCAGAAAATGAATTAGATAAAACCACTACATTTGCATTTTCTTTTTTGGCTGCTTCTGCTATTACCGCCGCATAGGCCTGGTTTACAATTTTTTCTAATTGAGGATTTCCAACATTTAGAACTTTTGAAGCTCCGTAATTACCTAAAGTAGCTAACTCCGACGAATCTACATTTCCAATAGATATCGCAACTACATTTGTATTTAAATTCTGAGCAATGGCAAATGCATAAGAAACTGCCTCGTAGCCAGATTTCTTGAATTTACCTTCTGCTTGTTCAACGTATACTAATACTGACATATATTTTTTTATCCTACAGGATGATTTTAGTTAATAATTAATTAATTGTGGAACTATTTATTTATTAAATCACTTTAGCTTCAGTATGAAGTAAATCAATTAAACTCTCTGCATTGGATGCATCGATTAATTTCACGGCACTTCTCGGTGCAGGTGTTTCAAATTTTGAAATCTTGCTTAATTCAGGCACTTCAATGGCTGCTACTACTTGTAAAGGTTTAGTACGAGCTGACATAATTCCACGCATATTAGGGATTTTAGCTTCTGCGGTACCTTCGGCACAACTTGCAACAAATTTGCCATTTATTGAAATTACCTCTTTACCGCCTTCAATTTCACGATCTAAGGTATATGTCGAACCATCAGTTTCTAATTTTTTAATGATGGATATTGATGGAATATCTAATATTTCACCAATCATGGCTGCTACTTGAGATCCATTGTAATCTATAGATTCACGACCACATAATATCATATCAAAATCTTGAGATTTTGCATAATTAGCAATTTGGGAGGCAACAAAATAGGCATCTCTAGGACTGGCATCAATTCTAACTGCATCATCTGCTCCAATCGCTAAAGCTTTTCGAATGGTAGGTTCCGTACTAGCATCCCCCACATTAATTACGGTAACGGTACCTTTTCCACCTTCACATAATTCAATTGCTCTAGATAAAGCAATTTCATCATAAGGATTTACGATGAACTGTACCCCGGCGGTGTTGAATTGGGTATTGTCATTCGTAAAAGTTATTTTTGTCGTGGTATCGGGTACGTTACTAATACATACTAATATTTTCATGGACTATATTTGATTTAAATTATTATTTTAACAGTTGAAAACGTAAAATCTCCTGTTAAAGGATTAGTTTCTTATAGGCAAATTTAATTAAAAAAGGAAGGAAAAACAATGCAAAATAACCGTTTATTACGATTATTAGAATTTTTAGACAATGACCCGAACGAACCTTTTATTCTGTATGCTCTTGCTACTGAATATAATAGCATGGGAGATACAGAAAATGCCTTGAAGTATTATGAAAATTTAATTACTTACCATTCAACCTATGTTGGAACCTATTATCATTATGCCAAATTATTGGATAAATTAGGAAGAAGAGAGGATGCCATTGGCGTGTATAAGTCAGGAATGGAAGTTGCTCAAAATAAAGGGGATAGGCATGCTTTATCGGAATTAAAAGCTGCCTATTTTGAGATAGCAGAAGATGAAGAAGAAGAGAATTACTAAATAACTCGTAAAATTATGTCTAATAGACAGCTCTTATTTTTAAAGAAAGTAGTCTTTTTTACCTTTACAGCCTTTGGGGGGGCTCAAGCTCATTTGGGCTTATTATTACGCTATTTTGTAAAATCGACTAACTTTATTAAAGAAGAGGAGCTTTTAGAATTAAATGCCTTAGCTCAAATATTGCCTGGACCTGCATCTACACAAACCCTCGTTGGGATTGCCTATAAAGTAGGAGGCTTAAAATTGGCCTTGATAAGTTTTTTAATTTGGATAATTCCATCTGCCGCATTAATGACTTTAGCGGCTATCAGTTTTTCTATATTCGGCTCCAAACATCATTATGCTAATTTATTTGAATTTATCCATCCAATAGCCTTAGGGGTTGTAGCATATGGAGCTTACCATCTAAGTAGGAAGGTTTTGCTGAATGAAATTTCAATTTTTTTAGCGCTGTCAGCTGTAATTGCTACACTAGTATTAAAAAATGCCTATGTTTTTCCACTTGCTATATTAATTGGAGGTATTGTTAGTTCCGCAATTGGATCATCGGTGGATGAATCGCAAATTCGAGTAAAATTATTTTCTAATATAAATCCGAGAAAGCTAATTTATTTCATTGGCGTACTTTTATTGATGGCCGCATTAGGCGCTATTATTAATCGTACATCGCCATTTAGTTTGCCGATCAGGTTATTTGAAAATTTTTATAGAAATGGAATTTTTGTGTTTGGAGGGGGGCAGGTTTTAGTGCCGTTGATGTACACGGAGTTTGTGCAAATGAAACAGTATGTTTTACAATCAGATTTTTTGTCGGGCTATGCCTTGCAGCAATTACTCCCTGGGCCTACCTTTTCATTTACAAGTTATTTAGGTGCTTTGAGTATGAAGCAAGGGGGATATGACATATTAGGCCAAGTTTTCGGAGGTTTATTAGCGGTGTTAGGGATTAATCTTCCAGGTTTAATTTTAATTTTATTTATCGTCCCTTTCTGGTCGGATCTAAAAAAAATTACGCTGATTAAACAATCGCTATCAGGTGTAAATGCCGTAAGTGTGGGTTTTATTTATGCAGCTTTTATTTTATTATTAGAACCACTTTCCTGGGACTTTAAATTAATTGGGATTATGGTACTGAGTTTTTTTATTTTAATATGGACTAGAATAAGCCCTGCTATTCTGATTTTTTTAGGGCTTATTCTAGGTTATTTTATCTAAAATGGAGGTTCTTCATCCATCATATCATTCATACTAGAAGGTTTGATGATGACGTTACCCATAGGTTTGTCGAATTGACTGGAAGGGGTCATCGTAGAATCTCTTAAGCTACTTGGATTCATAAATGAATCTTCTAAATCGGCGAATTTCACGTATTTTCCAATAAAACGTAATGGAACAATTCCAGTTTCACCATTTCTGTGTTTAGCGATGATTACCTCTCCGACACCGGCTTGTGAACGTCCATTTTCATCTTCGGTAATACCATAATATTCTGGACGATAAAGGAATAACACCATATCCGCATCTTGTTCGATTGAACCCGATTCCCTTAAGTCGGATAGTAGAGGGCGTTTGCCATGTTGACCAGGTCTATTTTCTACCGCACGACTCAATTGGGATAATGCTAAAACCGGTACATCAAGTTCTTTAGCAACAGATTTAAGCGCTCTTGATATACTACCAATTTCCTGCTCCCGATTGCCTCCGCCACCCTCGCCTTTACCGTGCATTAATTGTAGATAATCGATGATAATCATCTGTATATCATATTGAGATTTTAAGCGACGGCACTTTGCTCTAAATTCAAAAATATTGAGGGCTGGGGTATCGTCAATTAAAAGAGGTGCCTCGGTGAGTGCGCCAATTTTACTATGTAATTGCTGCCATTCCCATTCAGCTAAATTACCTTTTCTAATTTTTTCTTGATCAATTTCAGTTTCACCTGAAATTAAACGATTCACTAATTGCACGGAAGACATCTCCAATGAAAAAACGACTACAGGTTTTTTGAAATCTACAGCAGCATTTCGAGCACATGAGAGAACAAAAGCAGTTTTACCCATGGCTGGACGAGCGGCTATAATAACTAAATCGGATTTTTGCCATCCACCCGTTATTCGATCTAAATCTGTAAAACCTGAGGGAACACCCGTAAGGCCATCGGTTTTAGTACGCAGTTCTTCCAGAGTAGCTAAAGATTGTTTGATAATTTCATCCATTTTTTGAGTGTCTCTTCTCAAATTATTTTGGGCAATATCAAACAGATTTTTTTCTGCATGATCGAGCAAATCGAAGATATCCGTGGTATCTTCATAAGCGTTCGTTATAATTTCTGAGGAAATTCTAATTAACTCCCGCTGGATGTATTTTTGAGATATAATTCGAGCATGAAATTCAATGTTAGCGGCTGAAGCTACTCTATTGGTTAAATTTGTAATATAATAGGCGCCTCCAATTAACTCTAAGGTGCCTTGCTGACGCATTTCTGCAGTTACAGTTAAAATATCTACGGGTTTAGATTTTTGGAAGAGTGTTTGAATAGATTCAAATATTTTTTTATGCGCTTCGGCATAAAACACTTCTGGTTTTAATATATCAATTACAGAAGATAGCGCATCTTTTTCTAACATTAATGCACCTAAAACTGCCTCTTCCAAGTCGGTAGCTTGAGGCGGAATTTTGCCATGATTGTTAAAATTCTGTGTCAATCGACTTTTACGAGTCGACATATTCGTTTTATTAGGATTGGGGCTATCGTTATCGTTAATCATTCTTCAAATTTAGCTAAAAGAACAGCTTAAATTCTAATTCTTTTATTAACATAAAATATAAATGCAGGTTTCATCTAATCAAACATTTTGATTTGTTTTGGGTATTTTTAAACAGTCGGTTGTTAATAAAGATTAAAGCAAATCTTTCTGAAAAAAGCTGTACTTTTGACCTAATATATGGAGAAGTTTAAACGGAATTTTAAGCCTAAAGAAAGTAACGAATTTGTATTTGGTATTAGGGCAGTAATTGAAGCTATAAAAGCGGGTAAGGAAATTGAATCAATTTATATTCAAAGAGGTATTGGGGGAGAACTTTTGTTAGAACTCAAGCAGTTATTGAGTTCCAGAACCATTCCTATGCATACGGTGCCTGTAGAAAAATTACATCGCATGACCACTAAAAATCATCAGGGGGTAATTGCCGTTATTTCTCCAATTGTTTATCAGAATATTGAAGATTTAATCCCTCAGATTTATGAAAATGGGGAAAGTCCATTGATATTAGTTTTGGATGGTATTACCGATGTGCGAAATATGGGGGCAATTGCTCGTACGGCGGCATGTGCAGGCGTACACGCTATATTGGTACCTATGCGTAATTCTGCTCAAATTAATGGGGATGCTATTAAAACTTCGGCGGGCGCCTTGTTTAATATTCCGATGTGTAGACATCAAAATTTAGCTAAAACTTGTTTGTTTTTACAAGAAAGTGGCTTACAGCTAGTAGCATGTACTGAAAAAACAGATGATTTAATATATACACCTAATTATAGTTTGCCAACAGCTATTATTATGGGTGCTGAAGATGAGGGGATTTCAAATGATATGCTTAGAATGGCTGATCATTTGGCAAAAATTCCGATGCAAGGTGTAATTGAGTCACTCAATGTTTCGGTAGCAGCTGGTATTATTCTATACGAAGCGATACGTCAAAGATTGTAAGTTTAAAAGCTGAAATTTTATACATCTTTATTAGATATATTTATTTCCAAATTTAGATTTTACGTCAGCGGTTATATTCTTCACATTTTGTTCTTCGGAACGTGGACAAATTAAGAGTACATCTTCTGATTCGATTACGATGTAATTGTGTAAATCTTGTAGGATAACTAATTTATTATCGGTGACATTGACCATGCAATTAGACGAATTAAACATCATTACTTTTTCTGCTGGGATGACCGCGTTTCCAACATAATCTTTTTCCGCTTTTTCATAAATAGACGCCCAAGTTCCCAAATCAGACCAACCAAAATCGGCAGGCAATAAAAATACATTACTTGCTTTTTCCATAATGCCAAAGTCGATAGAAATATTAGTGCATTGCAAATAGGCATGCTCAATAAATTTGCCTTCGTTCTCTGTATTATATATACCTTTACCTTGTACAAAGATGTCATGCATGTCCGGTAAATGTGCAGCAAAAGCATCATTAATAGCTTTAGCAGACCAAATAAAAATTCCTGCATTCCACAAGAAATCGCCACTTTGTAAAAAGGATTGAGCTAATTCTAAGTTTGGCTTTTCTGTAAAAGTTTTAACCTTATGAAATTGCTCGAAATCTTCTAAAATTTCATCTTCAAATTGAATATAACCATAGCCTGTATCCGGTCTGTTAGGCTTAATGCCTAAGGTTATTAAAATTTCATTTTGACTAGCCGCTTCTAATGATTTAGTGATAGCGTTGATAAACTCTTCAGTGTTAGCAATAGTATGATCAGAAGGAGCAATCACAATAGTTGCTTCCGGATTTAATTCAGCTATTTTCATAGATCCATAAGCTATGCAAGGAGCTGTATTACGCATCATGGGCTCCGCTAAAATTTGGGATTCATGTAAAGCAGGAAGTTGGGTTTTAATTAAGTCTACATATATCTCATTGGTGACAATAAATATGTTTTCAGCAGGACATATTTGAGTGAAGCGATCATAAGTACTTTGAATAAGTGTTTTGCCAACCCCAAAGAAGTCGATAAATTGTTTTGGGAAAGCGGTTCTACTAACAGGCCAAAAGCGACTTCCAACACCTCCAGCCATTATTAGGGCATAATTATTCTTATTCATCATATGCAAATGTAGGATTAAATAATTCCTTCGTCTAATAAATCATGTAAATGTATTAGACCATAGTAATTTGCTCCATCTAATACTAGTAATTGTGAAATATTGTTAGACTTAATAATGTCAACAGCTTCTAAAGCTAATTTATCCTTAGCAATTGATTTTGGATTTGCATTCATTAAATCTTGTGCATTAATCGAAGTTAAGTCTGTATAATTTTCTAACATTCTTCTAATATCACCATCCGTAATGATGCCCATTATTTTGTCCTCCTCTATAACCACAACTGCCCCTAAACGGTTTTTGCTAATTTCAATTATTACATCTTTTACAGAAGCATGGGGGTGAATAGTTGGTTTTTCATTTTTCTGGGCTATATCTGCACATTTTAGATATAACCTTTTTCCTAATGCTCCCCCTGGATGGTAGCGGGCAAAGTCTTCAGATTTAAAATTGCGGTTTTCTAATAAACATATAGCTAAGGCATCGCCCATTGCTAATTGGGCGGTGGTGGATGTGGTAGGCGCTAAATTAAAGGGACAAGCTTCTTGAAGAACGGTTGTATTTAAGATAATATCAGCATCTTTAGCTAAATGTGAATTAATATTTCCGACCATACCAATTAAGGTATTTCCGGCTCTTTTAAGCAAGGGAGCTAATAACTTTATTTCAGGCGTATTTCCACTTTTAGAAATACAAATAACAACGTCATTTTGTTGAATCATCCCTAAATCACCATGGACAGCATCAGCAGCATGCATATAAATGGCGGGGGTACCGGTAGAATTAAAAGTAGCTACAATTTTCTGAGCAATGATGGCTGATTTCCCTATCCCAGTTACGATGACCCGTCCATTGGAATGTAATATTTCTAGGATTGAACGTTCAAAGTCTGCATTAATATGAGGGATTAAATGCATAATTGCCTCAGATTCCAATCTTAAGGTTTGCTGTGCAATTTCTATAATTGATTTTTTACTTTCCAAGGAGAATTTTATTAATAATTAATGCTTAAATTAATGCAAAATTATGTTATTTTGAATAATAATTCAGAGAATATTTGATTCAGAAGATGGATGTGAAAAAGTCGTTGTTTGATAACCTTCAAACTTTCTTTGGTTTTGATAACTTCAAAGGTGATCAAGAGCCAATCATTACTAATATTTTGGAGGGTAAAAATACCTTTGTTATCATGCCGACTGGCGGGGGTAAATCCATATGTTACCAATTGCCAGCTTTAATGAGTGAAGGTACAGCTATTGTGATTTCTCCTTTAATAGCTTTGATGAAAAATCAAGTTGATCAATTAAGAGCCTTTGGTGGAAATGACAGTATAGCCCATTTTTTAAATTCTTCCCTTAGTAAATCTGAAATCACTCAAGTTAAAAGTGATTTGTTGAATGGACAAACTAAGTTATTATATGTTGCGCCAGAATCTTTAGCTAAAGCTGAAAATGTGGAGTTTTTAAAATTACTTAAGATTTCGTTTGTGGCGGTTGATGAAGCGCACTGTATTTCAGAATGGGGGCATGATTTTAGACCCGAATACCGCAAAATAAGACAAGTTATCACAGGCTTAGGTGCCAATATTCCAATTATTGCCTTAACCGCAACGGCAACTCCGAAAGTGCAGCAGGATATTATTAAAAACCTGCAAATGACGGATGCAACTTTATTTAAGTCTTCCTTTAATAGACCAAATTTGTTTTATGAGATCCGCCCTAAAAAGGATGTTATGAAGGAGATTATCAGGTACATCAAGTATAATACCGGCAAATCGGGAATTATCTATTGCCTGAGTCGTAAAAAGGTGGAGGAATTAGCTGAGAATTTAAATTTAAATGGAATTAAAGCCTTGCCTTATCATGCTGGTTTAGAGCCTAAAGTAAGGGCTGAAACGCAAGATAAATTTTTGATGGAAGATGTGGAAGTAATTGTAGCTACAATTGCTTTTGGGATGGGTATAGATAAACCGGATGTACGTTTCGTGATTCATCATGATATGCCGAAAAGTATGGAAGGTTATTATCAAGAAACAGGCCGAGCTGGAAGAGATGGAGGAGAAGGGGTATGCATTGCATTTTATTCAGAGAAGGATATTGATAAACTAGCTAAGTTTATGAAAGATAAACCAGTCTCTGAACGAGAAATTGGTACCCAAATATTAAAAGAGGTGATTGATTATGCCGAATCAAGCGTTTGTAGAAGAAAACAAATTCTACATTACTTTGGAGAAAATTTTAACGAAACTGGGTGTAACTCCATGTGCGATAATTGCAAGAAAAGTAAACAATATTTTGATGCAGAAGATAAATTGAGTGGTTTATTAAAGTTAATTCAAAAAACAGGAGAACAATTTGATGATGCCCATTTATTAAATATTTTGTTGGGATTAGAAACTGCTCAAACTATTGCTTATGAACATCAAAAATTAAGTGAATTTGGATGTGGGAAAGAAGCAGGCATTAACATTTGGAAATCCTTAATTCGCCAAGCAGTTTTACATAACTTCTTAGCCAAAGATATCGATAATTATGGCTTATTACATCTCACTGCTTTAGGAAGAGATTTCATAGAAAATCCTTATGCCATAAAATTCATACTTAATGAAATAATTGATCTCAATGTGGAAGATGATGAGGATGCCCCTAAACATGGTGGTTCTACCTTAGATTCCCAATTATTAGGTTTATTAAAAGATCTTAGGAAAAAAATTGCTAAGCAAAAATCGGTTCCACCTTTTGTAGTTTTCCAAGACCCATCTCTGGAAGAAATGTGCACGCATTATCCAATTTCTATTGATGAGCTAAAGCAAATTTCAGGTGTTGGGAATGGAAAAGCATTAAAATTTGGAGCTCCTTTTATTGAGTTAATTAAAAAGTATGTGGAAGATAACGATATCGAAAGACCCATTGATTTGGTTATCAAAACACAAGCAAATAAATCGGCTTTAAAAGTTTCAATTATTCAAAATATCGATAGGCAAATTGGCTTAGAAGATATTGCCCGTGCAAAAGGGATTACATATGATGATATATTGAAAGAAGTTGAAGCGATTGTAAATTCAGGTACTAAGCTGAATCTGACTTATTATGTAGATGAGATTATTGATGAAGATCGTCAAGATGAAGTGTTCGATTACTTCAAAAATGCCGATTCTGATTCAATAGATGAAGCATTAAAGGAGTTGGGTGAAACAGATTATAGTCGGGAAGAGATTCAAATTATGCGAATTAAATTTATGTCAGAATTCGGAAATTAATTATAATTAAGATGTTAAATATTCCACAAATAAAATTTTTAGGTAATGGTAATTTCTTTTTAATGGCCGGACCTTGTGCTATTGAAGGAGAGGAAATTGCCTTGAGAATTGCTGAAAGAATTGTAACTATTACTGATAAATACCAAATCCCTTTTATTTTTAAAGGTTCTTATAAAAAAGCAAATCGTAGTAAAGGGAGTTCATTTACCGGAATTGGGGATGAAAAAGCTTTGCGAATTTTAGCTAAAGTGAGTGCTACATTTGGAGTGCCTACTGTAACCGATATTCACGAAAGTGCAGAAGCTGCCATGGCTGCTGAATATGTTGATGTATTACAAATACCAGCATTTTTATGCCGCCAAACTGATTTATTAATTGCCGCTGCCCAAACCGGTAAAACAGTGAATGTAAAAAAAGGTCAGTTTTTGTCGGCTGGTTCTATGAAGTTTGCTGTAGAAAAGATAAAAGAGGCAGGAAATGATAAAGTAGTTCTAACAGATAGAGGAAATAGTTTTGGATACCAAGATCTAATAGTAGATTTTAGAGGTATCCCAGAAATGCGCAGTTTTGGCGTACCTGTGGTGATGGATTGTACGCATTCTTTACAACAACCTAATCAAAGTTCTGGAGTAACAGGTGGTAAGCCGGAGTTAATTGAAACCATTGCCAAAGCGGCTATAGCAGTTGGTGCCGATGGTTTATTTATTGAAACTCATCCTAATCCTGCTGAAGCCAAATCGGATGGTGCCAATATGTTACATTTGGATTATTTGGAAGATTTATTGGTTAAACTCATTCGGGTTAGAGAAGCAGTTAAATAGTTGTTATCATGGAAATCTATGAAAATGGTTTTGATAACTACTTAATTAATTACCTAAACCTGAACACTTCATGGAATGGTTTAATCCAGAAGTTTATACAATAAATACCTAATTAAATTCGATAATTATCAGCACGCCAATCTATTATGGAGCGTTTGATTTCATCTGAGCTAAGTTTATCAAATTCACATCGGTCTACTAGTTGCACAAATTCTGTGTCTTCAGCAAATCGTAATGCTAATATTTGGCGTATACGAAGAGTTTTTGGTATGGGTTTACCGGTGAGCATAAAATATCGGAGGCTTTCTTCCGCCCGTATGGCTCTATCTTGTGCTTTCAATGCAAATGCCCTACTAAAAATGGCAATGATAATTAAGGCTGTATAAGCAAGTGCCATTCCTAATTTTATATCACTAAATTCTTGTAATAAAGTATATGAGAAGTATATAACACCTCCTAATAATAAAGGAATGAAGAGAAAGTGAAAAGGTTTATTATATCTTTTATGGTTCGTGTAATTTTGCATATATAAGTTTTTTGAGCGTTAGTAGCCTTAAAAATGCAAAATATTTTTAAAAACTTTAGTATTCCAATTTAGAATAATAGTGTATTTTTTTAGTTAGGGGATATTTAAATATTTATGTGTTTGCAAAGATATTTCCCATTTTGGATTAGCCATCACATAATCTATAATCATGGGTGTCATTTCTTTAGATTTTGACCATTCTGGTTGCAAATATAGTTTACAATGCGGAGATACGTGCTGAGCATGCTCTTCAGCCCATTGAAAATCACTTTTATTAAACACAATTACCTTGAGTTCATTAGCTAGTGGCAAAATATCTGGACGAGGAGCTTTAAATTTTTTAGGGGATAAACAGATCCAATCCCATATTCCGGAAAGGGGATATGCCCCGGAAGTTTCGATAAACGTTAACATTTCTGCGGCTTTTAACTTCTGTGTTAAATCATCCAAATTATATATTAAAGGTTCTCCACCGGTTACTACTACGGCTTTTCCAGGATAATTTTTGGCATGTTTAACTATTTCATCAGTGGGCGTTAATTCATGAAGGTCCGCATTCCAACTTTCTTTAACATCACACCAATGACAACCAACATCACAACCACCTAATCGTATAAAGTATGCTGCTTTACCAGTATTGTAACCTTCTCCTTGGATGGTGTAAAATTCTTCCATTAAGGGAAGTAGGGTGCCGTTTTCAGGTATATTATTTGCCATAAAATTTGCTTGCAAAGATATTAATTAGTTAGGTGAAAAGAACATAAAGCGTATATTAGAGCCAATAAAGTTGCGATTACATGATAAAATGGCTAAAAGCACCAATTCAATTAACTTCGGATGACTTTATCGAAGCCATCCAATTAAATGATAAACGCATCTGTATGGTTAAGCGAGGTAATCATCTATATGCTTTTCAAAATCGCTGTCCGCATGCTGGGGGTCAATTAAACTATGGTAAATTTGAAAATGGCCATATTATTTGTCCAATCCATCGCTGGTCTTATGATGTACAAACAGGATATGGTTCCGAAGGTCAAGGAGACTCCATTCGAATTTATCAAGTAAAAATTGTTCAACAAGATATTTTCATCGGGTTTAAAGTTTCTCTTTGGAGTAGATTATTTAACCGGAAAAGTTCTGAAGGAGAGGGGGATTAACTATAAATTTCTCCTTTAGCAGAAGCCAGGGTGTTCTTTAATAAACCCACGATAGTCATTAAACCAACCCCTCCTGGTACAGGTGTTATCCAAGATGAAATGGGGGCTACTTGTTCAAAATCTACATCGCCATATAATTTATAGCCTGATTTAGTTTCAGTAGATACCTCTCTATTTATGCCCACATCTATAATAATGGCACCTGGTTTAACCATATCCGCTGTAATAAAATTCTTCTTTCCGATAGCAGCTACAATTATATCGCCTTGAAGCACCATTTCCTTAAGGTTCTGGGTTCTACTATGAGTTAGAGTTACAGTACAATTACCAGGATTAGAATTTCTAGCCATTAATACACTCATCGGGCTGCCTACGATATTACTTCTTCCTACTACTACACAGTGCATACCGCTTGTATTTATTTGGTAAGCTTCTAACATCAGTAATATACCATAGGGTGTAGCAGGTATAAAACAGGGTAAATTACGCATCATACGACCTAAATTGATAGGGTGGAAGCCATCTACATCTTTTTTATAATTAATCGCTTCAGTAATTTTCTCTGGATCAATATGTGCGGGTAATGGAAGTTGAACTATTAAACCGTCTACTTCAGAATCGAAATTAATTTCTGAAATCTTATTGATTAATTCAGCTTCTGTAACTTCTGTATTATATCGAATGAGAGAAGATTTAAAACCTACTTTTTCGCAATTTTTCATTTTGCTGGCTACATAGGTTTCACTTCCTCCATCATTTCCCACTAAGATGGCTACTAAATGAGGTTTCCTTCCACTACTAGCTAAAAAATCTGCTGCTTCTAACGCAATTTCAGCTTTAATTTTTTCGGAAACAAATTTACCATCTAAGAGTTGCATAAGTATAATGTTTAATTTTTTTAATCTAGTTTTAATACAGCCATAAATGCTGATTGAGGAATTTCTACGTTACCAACTTGACGCATACGTTTCTTTCCTTTCTTTTGTTTTTCTAATAACTTCCGTTTCCTTGAAATATCTCCACCATAACACTTAGCTGTAACGTCTTTTCTCAAGGCACTTAAGGTTTCACGGGCTATTACCTTGGCTCCAATAGAGGCTTGAATTTTAATTTCAAATTGCTGTCTTGGGATAAGTTCCCTTAGTTTTTCACAAATTTTCTTGCCGAAATCATAGGCATTACTTCGATGGATTAGCGATGATAAGGCATCTACCGGTTCTTCGTTTAATAACATATCCAAACGAACTAAATCTGATTTTCTATAGCCAATTTGGTGATAGTCAAATGAAGCATATCCTTTAGAAATTGTTTTTAATTTATCATAGAAATCGAATACAATTTCGCCCATAGGCATTTCAAAAACTAATTCAACACGATCTGAAGTTAAATAAGATTGATTGATAATAACCCCACGTTTTTGAATACAAAGGGATAAAACAGGTCCTACAAATTCTGATTTAGTAATAATATTAGCCTTGATGAAAGGTTCTTCAACAAAGTTTAATTTACTTGGATCAGGTAAATCGGAAGGATTATTTACAATTATTTCTTCATCTTTTGTGGTATGGGCTAAATAAGATACGTTAGGTACAGTAGTAATTACTGTCATATCGAATTCGCGCTCTAAACGTTCTTGTATAATCTCCATGTGAAGCATACCCAAGAAACCGCATCTAAAACCAAACCCTAAGGCAGCCGAACTTTCTGGTTCAAAAACAATAGAGGCGTCATTTAGTTGCAACTTGTGCATGGCTTCTCGAAGTTCCTCATAGTCTTCTGTATCTACAGGATATATGCCAGCAAATACCATTGGTTTTACTTCCTCAAATCCTTGTATGCCCTCAGAAGATCCATTTTCTACAGTAGTAATGGTATCGCCAACTTTCACCTCACGGGCCTCTTTAATGCCGGAAATTATATAACCAACATCTCCCGTTTTAACAGAATTACGAGGGGCCATATCTAATTTTAGGATCCCTACTTCATCCGCGATATATTGTTTTCCCGTATTGATAAACTTTACTTTATCACCTTTCTTTATTTCCCCATTTACTACTTTATAATAAGCAATAATTCCTCTAAAGGAATTAAAAACGCTATCAAAAATCAACGCTTGTAAAGGGGCATTAGGTTCGCCCACAGGAGCAGGAACTCGTTCTACAATGGCTTGTAAAATATCTGGAATACCCATGCCTGTTTTACCAGAGGCTGGGATAATATCATCCCGTTTACAACCAATTAAGTCGATAATTTGATCTTTTACTTCTTCAGGCATAGCCCCAGGTAAATCCATTTTATTTAGAATAGGAATGATTTCCAGATCATGCTCTAATGCTAAATATAAATTGGAAATCGTTTGAGCTTGAATTCCTTGGGAAGCATCTACAATTAAAAGAGCTCCTTCACATGCAGCAATGGAACGTGAAACTTCGTAAGAAAAATCGACGTGTCCGGGTGTGTCAATTAAATTGAAAACATAGGTAACCCCTTCATGGACATAGTTCATTTGAATAGCGTGACTTTTAATGGTAATTCCACGCTCTCTTTCTAAGTCCATATTATCTAACAACTGAGCTTGTGCCTCCCGTTGAGATATAGTATTTGTATATTCTAATAAACGATCGGCTAAGGTACTTTTCCCGTGATCAATATGTGCGATAATGCAAAAATTTCTAATCTGCTTCATTTTGCTGCAAAGATAGTTTTTTTTCCCCATTAATTTGTGGGGTATAAGAGGGCTTAATGCAGGATTTTTATTTCATCAAAGAAGCTATGCGCTTTTCCTCCAGCTCCTTCATGCCAAGTTGGGAGTTCTCCATAGTTTTTTGCCAAGATTTTAATATACCTTCCGGAGGAATTGATTTTACCAATTATTGATTTTATTTGAAGGTTATAATCCTCTGGATTGGCAGGAGCCTTTACACGTATTATTTCTTTAAAATCTTTAGTTTCATCAGCGACGTAAAAAATAGTTTCTGGAGGAAATATAATCCATGCTTGGGTATCTTGAAGCGCATTCAACTGTACTTCTTGAATATTCTTTACACTACCTAAATCTAATTCAGCAATAAAGTCAATTCCCCAAAAGCCTTGCCATCGATTACCCACCCTCCAATTTAATCGACCGCTGAGGCCATCTACTAAGGCCTCCGACCCTCCCCCTGTATAGCTTTTATTTATTTCGCTTAAGACATTAATTTTTATACTGTTGTCAATCTTATGGTAAGTAGCTTCGGACACAAAACTTGGGCTTTTACCAGCTTTATAAGCAATGGCCTTTAGGTGAGTATCATTGTTAATAAATATTGGATATGTATATTTTTGGGAGCGTTCGGTAGGGGTAGTGCCATCTAGTGTATAATAAATATCAACATCGGGCAAGCTGTTAGAAATACTTATATAACTATCTTTTGAGAATGTTTCAGCTGGTCCATCTATAATTGGATTGGGGATAATCAGTTCATCAGTTATTCGCATTTCCGGTTTTTCAAATTGATTAATATGAACTAATGATGAAGCAGAGGTAAGCTGGTAATTTATAGTTGCTCCATGGGTTAAATCTTCATAATTAATGTAGAGCTTTGAATGCGGATTTCCATTTAATTCAATATTTTGTATAAAATAATTCTGCGAATTATAGGCAGGAGCATTAAATTCAATTTTCTTCCCGTTTTCTAAATGAATAATTGATTTTTTGAACCATGGACTTCCTATGGTATAAACATTATTTCCAGGTGATACAGGATAAATTCCCATCGAACTCATGACTAACCAAGCAGACATTTGCCCACAATCTTCATTTCCAGATAAGCCGTCAGGTCTATTCGCATATTGTTCATTCATTATTTTTTGAACATAATATTGAGTTTTATCTGGACGATGGGTATAGTTAAATAAATATGCCATGTGGTGGCTAGGCTCGTTACCATGAGCATATTGACCAATTAATCCGGTAATATCGCTTTGATCTCTTCCACTTAGGGATGCAGAAGTGGTAAATAATTCATCTAATTTCCTTTCAAATGGGATAACACCTCCCATAAAATCAATATGCGTATTTATATCTTGTTGGGTGCTAAATGAATAATGCCATGAATTGCCTTCTGTATAATTATTATTTACTTCGGTAGCATCAAAAGGCTTCCACCAGCCCCCATTATTTCGAGCCCTAATATGTTTTGAGATTGGATCATATACATTTTTCCAATACTGCGCTCTTTTAATATAGGTTTTATAATCCTCCGTTTTTCCGAGTAATTTAGCAAATTGGGCTATACACCAGTCGTCATAAGCATACTCGACCGTTTTAGAAGCACTTTCATGTTCAAAATCGGCAGCCACTAGGCCATTGTTTTTATAAGAATCTAATCCAAACTGGGAACGATTTACCGATTCCTTCATGGCTTCTAAAGCTAGGTTAACATCAAAATCGGTAATTCCTTTCTTAAAAGCATCTAAAATGACTGGAATAGCATGATTCCCAATCATACAAAAGGTTTCTTCACTTGCTAATGGCCATATCGGTAACATTTTGTTTTGTTCATACATCGCTAAAAATGTCTTGATAAAATCAAGTGTTCTTTTCTTATCAATTAATGCTAATAGGGGCATTTCCGTGCGATAGGTATCCCATAAACTAAAAACTGTATAATAATCGAAGTCTTTAGCTAGATGGATTTTTTGATCCAGACCTCTATATCTTCGATCTACATCCATATATAAATTAGGATTCAAAAAGCTGTGGTAAAGGGCCGTATAAAAGGTTGTTTTTTTATCAATATTGTTGTCTTCTATTTCTATTTTACTTAATTCTTGATTCCATGCTGATTGAACATTTTTTAACATTTGATCAAAGTTGTAACCATTTTCTTCACTTTTTAGATTTTTAGTGGCTCCATCAATATCTACAGCAGATATAGCTACTTGTGCTTTTACTTTATCTCCTTTATTTGTATGAAATCTTAAGTATAATTTAATATTTTTAC
Source organism: Pedobacter sp. (assembly GCA_004211595.1). Taxonomy (GTDB): domain Bacteria; phylum Bacteroidota; class Bacteroidia; order Sphingobacteriales; family Sphingobacteriaceae; genus Pedobacter. Next base: position 88,547 of record SEDO01000003.1, on the reverse strand, counting down.
CTCTAGCTTTTTTGCTCGTGATAATCTGGTCATCAATGGCAATACCTGAACTTAAAAATGGTTTTTCAAATTTTATATGAAAATATAAATCTTGGTTTTTAGCCCATGCACTTGATTTTCTATAGCCTTTTATTTCTTTATTATTTATAATTTCCACCCAACTATCGAGAACTTTATCTCGATGTTTTAGATCAATTATTATATTAGATTCTTTCGATTCGGGATAGGTAAATTGATAAATTGCAGTCCGTTTACCAGTAGTCATTTCAGCTTCAATCTGGTATTTGTCTAAAATAGTTCTATAATAGCCTGGACTCGCTTTTTCATTAGATTTTTTAAAGGGGGAGGCGTAATCACTGTTTGCTAACTGGAGTTTTCCAGTAGTTGGCATGATTAAAAAATCACAGTAATCTTCAATACCTGTTCCACTTAAATGAGTTTGAGAAAAACCATATACGACCGAATCTGTATAATGGTAGCCTGAACATCCATCCCAACCAGTTAAGCGAGTATCAGGTCCGGGTTGTATCATGCCAAATGGATAAGCTGAGCCTGGGTATGTGTGACCATGCCCTCCTGTGCCGATAAATGGGTTTACAAATTGTATAAAATTTTTAGAAGTAGGTTTTTGAGTAAAACCTACGCCATAGAAAATAAAATGTAGTAGAAATACGAAAAAGGGTATAGGGTAGTGTTTTTTCATTTTATTTTATAAGATCGACTAATTGTTTAACGACAAATGCAGAACTTTCTTCATGCACGTATTCCTCTGAATGCTGACCTAATTTAGCAACGGGGTTTTTAAATTTCATTTTGCTCGGAATTTTACTTTTTGCTGTACTATGAAAGTTCTTTGCATGCGTTAATTTTTGAATTTGTTTAATATTGTCAGGATTTATTCCAGCTCCTGGCATAATACATATTCTATTTTCGCTTTTTTTGATGAGATCGGCTATGATATCTACCCCAGCTAAGGCCGTAGGTGCTGTACCTGAGGTTAATATCCTCACAAAGCCTAATTCAATTAAATCCTCTAGTGCCTCTTGTAGGTTATTACATAAATCAAAAGCTCTATGGAAGGCAACAGGCATAGGAGAGGCCAATTTAATTAGTTCAGCACAACGTACCTTATCTACAGTTCCTTCCGCAGTTAGGATTCCTGTAACAACGCCTGAACAGCCTAGATTTTTACATACCTCTAAGTCCATTTTCATTATTTCAAACTCGTCCGCTGTATAAAGAAAATCGCCTCCTCTTGGTCTTAAAATAGGCCAAACTTCTATATGTAAATGATCCACACACATTTTAATTTGTGCATAGCTGGGGGTAGTGCCCCCTTCTGCTAAATTATCACAAAGTTCCACTCTCATTGCACCTCCTTTTTCAGCAGCTACAGCCGAAGCAAAAGAGTTGGCACAAACTTCAATTCCGAAATCCTTTGGCAACATACAATAACTTAAAAAATTGATTAATAGTAACTTTTTCCGGGCAAGATCAAATCTTGTTTATTTTCATTACATACCGCATAACTAAATCCTTTTTGAATAGCATATGCACCATATTCCCCTTTTTTATTTAATGCTAAAAAGCCTACTTGGATATTTTTGGCAGTTTGTGGTTTTTTGCGGATTATTCTCATGACAGCTTCTTTACATGCATCTTGGGGGGAATATCCTTGTCGCATCAATTCTACAACTAAAAAAGACCCAACATTGCGTACCACCTCTTCTCCCACGCCTGTAGATGTGGCACCTCCAATTTCATTATCAATATATAATCCTGCGCCTATAATGGGACTATCGCCAATTCGGCCATGTAACTTAAAAGCCATTCCACTTGTCGTGCAAGCTCCTGCTATATTGCCATGCACATCTAAAGCCAACATACCAATAGTATCATGGTTATATTGATTTCCAGGAAGCTTTTCGGGTGCCGCATTTTGGTAATTTTTATTTTCACTATTGATAACAGGATTATATTTGGCATTCTTCAACCACTCTTTCCATGCTTTCTCACTTTCTTGGGTAAGTAAATTTTCAGTTTTAAACCCTTGCTCTAATGCAAATTGATAGGCTCCTTTACCTGCTAACATGACATGTGGTGTTTTTTCCATAACCTTGCGAGCAACACAAATAGCATGTTTAATATTTTCCAATGCTAAAACAGCACCTATATTACCGTCCGAATCCATAATACAGGCATCTAAAGTTACTATCCCATCTCGATCAGGGAGACCACCATAGCCTACTGAATTATTTTTTTCATCCGCTTCGGCTACCATCACACCTTTTTCTACCGCATCTAAGCAAGATCCCTTAGTGGATAATACTTTCCAAGCATCTGCATTGGCAGCAACTCCAAAATCCCATGTTGAAATTACAATGGGTTTCATGTTATTTTGGGAAGGGGAAGGTGGAATTATAGATGGATTATTTTGGGTTAAAGCTCTTAGGTTTCCTGAAAAAGAAAAAAGCCCAGCAGTAAGGGCAGATTTCTTAATGAATTTACGACGGTTAAACATATTTAATTTTTTAATTCAAAGGTATCTGCGTCCTGTAGAAAAGGAAATTGTCTTCTGATTTTTACTAATTCTGTATAATTTATACTAAAGGTATAAAGGTCTTCATCTTCAGGTTTATAATACACGGTATTTCCATGGGGGTCAATACACATTGAATGACCGCCATGATAAACTTGATTACCATCATGACCGACCCGATTGACACCAATTACATAACTCTGGTTTTCAATCGCTCTAGCTTGAATTAAGGTTCTCCAGTGATTAGCTCGCTTATCAGGCCAACTTGCCACAATTAATATGATATCATATGCTGATTCAGCGTTTCGCAACCATACAGGGAATCTTATATCATAACAAATACCTAATCTAATTTTCCAACCTTTTAGATTTACTATAAGTTGTTTTTGACCAGGTGTAAAATATTTATCTTCTTCTCCCATTTTAAATAAATGGTGTTTGTCATAATATTCGTAAGATCCATCTGGTTGCATCCAAATTAATCTGTTAAAAAAATTATCCTTCTCCTTTATTATTAAGCTTCCACATACGACACTATCGAAATATTTAGCCGTGGTATGCATCCAATTCATAGTTTTTCCGTCCATATTCTCAGCGAGCGGAATCACATTCATGGTAAAACCAGTATTAAACATTTCGGGTAAAATGATGAGGTCTGTTTTTTCTTTAACCCCTGATTTTAATCTTAAGGTTATATTATTTAAATTTTTATCAATATTTTCCCAAAACAAGTATGCTTGAAATACAGTAACTTTTAAATTGGGAATATTTAGATAGGCTAATTGCTCCATAATTTATTGCTATTGTGGATAGGCGTAAAGACAAGGTAGCAATTAAAAATTAGTTTTGTATATTAATTTTAGAATGTAACGTACATTTTTACTATTTAAAATTGGGAATTTAATCTAGATTTTCAAAGGATTATATTAATTTAGCTATATGACTTTTAAAACAAAGGAAAGTAGATTATTACTGGTATTAAGTACATTTTTTGTTGCTAATGCTGTGTTATCTGAATTTATTGGAGTTAAAATATTTTCCGTAGAAGAATCTCTAAGTTTAAAAAAAATTGATATCAATCTATTTGGTGTAGAAAATCTTTCGTTCAATATGTCTGCTGGGGTAATTACATGGCCAATTATATTTATAATGACAGATATAATTAATGAATATTTTGGTATTAAACAAGTTCGTTTTCTCTCCATATTAACTTGTATTTTAATTGCATTTGCTTTCTGCATGGTCGGTATTGCGATGCGTTTACAACCTTCGGATTTTTGGATAAGCCAACAAATTAATGGCGAAACCTTAAATATGGAAAATGCCTTTAATGCAATATTTGGACAAGGAATGTGGATTATTGTGGGCTCTGTTATTGCTTTTTTATGTAGTCAAATGATTGATGTGTTTGTATTTCATAAGATTAAGAAATTTACCGGGGAGAGAGGACTTTGGTTACGGGCAACCGGGTCTACGGTAGTTTCTCAATTTATAGATAGTTTCGTAGTAATTTTCATAGCTTTTTATTTAAATCCAGCCTATGATTGGACTTGGGAAATGGTAGCGGCCATAGGCTTAGTGGGTTATGCATATAAATTTGTAGTGGCTTTATTATTAACACCTATACTCTACATGGTACATGCTATTATTGATAACTTTTTAGGAAGGGATTTATCAAATAGAATGATTAAAATGGCAGGTAGGGGTTAAACTCATTTTTAATATGGATTATATTGTATTAGCTATTCCTGTTTTTTTTATACTAATTGGTATTGAATTTATTTATGGGGTTATAAAAAATGTTAATTATTATAGATTTAATGATTCCATAAATAATTTGAGTTTAGGAATTGGATCTCAGATTGTAGGATTGTTCTTTAAATCAGCTCTTTTTTTTGGTTACCAATATTTATATGATCATTTAAGGATATTTGATTTTCCTCAGACTATTTGGACTTGGTTAATTTTATTTATAGGAGTTGATTTTTTCTATTATTGGTTTCACCGATTTAGTCATCAAATAAATGCTTTATGGGCTGCGCATATTGTCCATCATCAATCAGAAGAATATAATTTGACAGTTGCTTTAAGGCAATCCTGGTTTCAAGGTTGGTTTTCTTGGATATTTTATCTACCATTAGCTATATTGGGTTTCTCTCCCCTTATGTTTATTACACTTTCAGCTTTTAATACTCTTTATCAATTTTGGATTCATACCAGACTAATTAAAAAAATAGGATTTTTAGAATATATTATAAATACGCCTTCCCATCATCGGGTACACCATGGCTCGAATCCGAAATACATCGATAAAAATCATGGGGGTACATTAATTATATGGGATATATTTTTCGGAACATTCCAAAAAGAAGAAGAGGAAGTTTATTATGGTATAACCAAACCATTATCAAGTTGGAATCCCTTATGGGCAAACTTCCATTATTGGGTGGATTTGTGGGAGGTATCCAAAAGAAGTAAGGGATTTAATAAAGTCAAGATGTTTTTTAGTCCTCCAGGCTGGTATCCCGTCGAATTAGGTGGAAGAAAGTATCCTACAGAGATTAATCCACAAGTGTATAGAAAATATGACCCTGCGTATTCACGTCCTATATTGTATTATATAGCTTTTCAGTTTATTATTATATTGATTGGAACAAGTTTCTTTTTATTCAATGTAAGAAAATTTGATAGTTTGGAAAAATTAAGTTTAAGTACCTTTATAATATTTAGTTTAGTGTGTTTAGGAGCGCTTTTGGAACAAAAGAAATGGGGAAAAACCCTAGAAATATTCCGTTTAGTGCTAATGTTGGTTTTAATTTTATATATTTATTTCGCTAAAAATTAATTTCTCAAATAATAATATGTTTAAAAAACATCCAGGTTTTAACTTTATATTCTTTTTAATATTTGCTGTTCAATTAATGTCGCAATCGGATACATTAACGGATATGTTTTTATTTCCTGGTGCAAAATTTATATCCAAACCGTTAATTACCCTATCTTTATTAATTTGGTTGTTGTACCATACAGGATATAAAGGCCGGTATTCAAAGAGTATAGCCTTGGGATTATTGGCAGGTTTGTGTGGCGATGTATTTTTAATGTTTACGGACAGGTATCCCGATTTCTTTTTAGCCGGCTTAATTTCTTTTTTAATAGGTCATATTTTTTATATAAGGGCCTTTTATATAGATTATAAACTAAATAAATCAGTGCATCCAGGGCACAGAAAGAATGCTATTATAGCGTATAGCTTTTTTGTAATAATCTTTATGTTTTTGTTGATTCCAAATCTTAAAATATCTCTAATTTCCCCTGTTCTCCTTTATGCTATTACTATATCGCTTATGGGTATAGTTGCTGTTTGTAGATTTGGAAGAGTAAATGCTGCGAGTTACAAAATGGTTGTAGGGGGAGCGATACTATTTGTAATTTCGGATGCCATATTAGCCTATAATAAATTCGTCAATGCAATTCCTTTTGCTGGCTTCTTTATTATGTTTACCTACATGATTGCTCAATACCTTATAACTTATGGTAATATAGAGCGTAAGATTAAACGGAGAGTCGAAGATATTTAAAGAAGTTGATATATAAGCTTAATCAATTAATCATGATACCCATCTTATTAATGAGGGGAATTTTAATCAGATTATCTTCTACAATGCTTTCTGGCAAAAAAATAAATTTCTTATCATAGATTTCAGGTCCTATATAATAACTTACCCAATATTCATTTGTTAAACCAAAAACTTGAGGGTCAATAGCTTCTAATGCCTTGAATGAATTGCTAGGGATATCTCCAATAAAATGCCTTAAGAGTGAGGTTTTAACTTCTTTTCCTTGATATTCCCCATATCCCTTTGCATTTACAATGACAGTATTAATTTCTTCATTACGCATATTTAATAGATAAACATTCCAGTTTTTATAATCTGGACCTTCATCTATAAGTACAATGGCTATAGCCACGTTTTGAACTAAATTAACAGGAATATCTTTTTTCAAAATAGGTGAATTTTATGGTGGAATATTATTTTTTACCAGTTGCTTTCTTTGCAGCAGGTTTAGGAGCCGCTTTTTTAGTATTGACTTTTTTCTTTTTAGGTTCAAAGGCATCTGGAACCTGAGATACAATCATTTTCTTAACATCTTCTAAACTTAACTTGGAAGCCTCTTCAGGTGTATATTTTGATTTAGTTTGGGGGTTTGAACCCATTTTTAACATTTCTTTACCGAAGCGAATAAAGGGTCCCCATCTGCCATTTTCAATGGCTATTTTCTCTTCATCCCACTGCTGAATAAAACGGTTATTTTCTTTTTCTATTTTCTTTTCGATAAGTTCTTGTATTTCATTATCTGTTAAACGGTCGAAATTATAGGCCTTTGGAACATTGATAAATAGATTATTCCATTTTATAAATGGCCCGAATCGTCCTGTTCCTTTAGTTACTGGTAGCCCTTGGAAAGTGGCTACTGGAGCATCTGTAGCAATTTTCTCATCAATTATTTCACTTGCTCTGGCATCATCAATTGTTAAGGGATCTTCATTTTTAGGTATAGATATAAATAAATCTCCCCATTTTACATAAGCTCCGAATCTTCCTAATCCAACTGTAACTTCCTTTTCTTTATAATTTGATAATTGAAATGGTAGTTTAAATTGATCTAAAGCCTCTTCTAAAGTAATGGTTTCAATAGATAAGGTTTTGGGTACACTTGCATATTTTGGTTTCTCATCCTCATCAGATTCTTGCATTTCGCCAATTTGTACCATAGGGCCAAACTTTCCGACTTTTACATAGACGTTTTTACCTGATTGAGGATCAATTCCAAGTAATCGTTCACCTGTAGCACGCTCTGCTTTTTCAAGTGTATTTTCTACTTCCTTATGAAAAGGATTATAGAAGTCATGAAGCATTTTAGTCCATTCTTGCAATCCTTGAGCTATTTCATCAAATTGTTTTTCAACTTTTGCGGTAAAGTTAAAATCAATAATGCCTTTAAAATGCTCCACAAGAAAGTCATTTACTACCGTACCTATATCAGTTGGAAATAGTTTAGACTTTTCAGTTCCATAAATTTCGGTATTTTGAATTTCTTGTAGCTTTGAGTTTTTAAGGACTATTTGTCTAAAGCTTCTTGTTTTACCTTCTCTATCTTCCTTTACTACATAACCTCTATTTTGAATAGTGGAAATAGTTGGAGCGTAAGTTGAAGGTCTTCCAATTCCTAATTCTTCTAATTTTTTAACCAAGGAGGCTTCGGTGTATCTAGCGGATGCTTTACTGAATTTTTCAGTTGCTAATAACTCCTCTAAAATTAATTTTTGACCGACTGCGAGTTTAGGTAATAAATTAACTTGTGTTTTTTCTTCATCATCCTCATCAGTTGATTCTAAATAAACTTTTAAGAAACCGTCAAATTTTAATACTTCTCCTTCAGCTAGGAGAATCTCTGGACGGGATGAAATGGCTATCTCAACTGTCGATCTTTCAAATATAGCTTCACTCATTTGGGATGCAATTGCCCGCTTCCAGATTAATTCATATAGGCGTTTTTCGGAATTATCTCCAGAAATACTGTGTTGATCGAAATATGTTGGTCGAATAGCTTCGTGGGCTTCTTGTGCACCAGCGGATTTTGTTTTATATACCCTTGCGAAATGGTAGTTAGGCCCATATGAACTTTTGATTTCTGCAGCTGCAGCAGCCATAGCAGTTTCCGATAAACTAACAGAGTCTGTACGCATATAGGTTATTTTTCCATTTTCATACAGCCTTTGAGCTATTTGCATCGTTCGAGAAACAGAAAAACCTAATTTTCTAGAGGCTTCTTGTTGAAGAGTAGAAGTTGTAAATGGAGCGGCAGGATTTCTTTTGCTGGGCTTAACTTCTAATTTATTAACGGTAAAAGTAGGCCCCTGACAAGATTGGATAAAATCAAGCGCCTCTGTATATTGATCAAATCTTTTTGGGAGTTCTGCTTTAATTATTTCTTTACCGTTCTCTGTTAAAAATTGAGCTGTAATTTTAAATGATTCCTCTGAAATAAAATTATTAATTTCTCTTTCTCTATCTACAATTAAGCGAACCGCTACAGATTGAACTCTACCTGCTGATAAAGAAGGTTTTACTTTTTTCCATAATACGGGTGATAATTCAAAGCCTACTAATCTGTCTAGAACCCTTCTAGCATGTTGAGCATGGACTAAATTATAATCTATATTTCGTGGATTTTCAATTGCTTTTAAAATAGCTGGCTTGGTAATTTCATGAAATACGATTCTTTTTGTTTTTTCTGCTTTTAAACCTAAGGTTTCATATAAATGCCAGGAGATAGCTTCTCCTTCACGGTCTTCATCGGATGCAAGCCATACCATTTCGGCAGACTTAGCCAGTTTTTTAAGTTCTGAAACTAATTGTTTTTTTTCGGCGGGGACTTCATACGTTTGTTTGAAATTCTCCTCTATATCTATTCCCATATCCCCTTTTACTAGGTCTCGAATATGCCCATAACTAGATTTTACTAGGAAATCTTTACCTAAATAACCTTCAATAGTTTTTGCTTTTGCGGGAGACTCTACGATTAGTAAATTTTTTGCCATTCAGAACGTTTTTTTGCAAAGAAAACTATAAAAAGTTCTAAATTCAAAATGTAAGTATTTATACAATATATATATTACCCTTAAATGACTTAGTTAAAATATTGATTTATAGTTAGTTGTCTTACCATTAAATTATTTTATTTTTTTTTAATAGTTTAAAACTTGTAGCAATTCAAACATTAGCCTAATTTTAAAATATAATAGGTAGCTATTAGCTACCATCACTTTTTACCAAATTAAATCTAAAAAATATGTACACATTAATTTTAATGATTATGAGCCAGATTTTTACTGCTTCTAATTCATCTATCTATGATTACTCATTTAAGACGCTGGAAGGAAAAACGGTGAAATTTTCTCAGTTCAAAGGAAAGAAAATTTTAATTGTCAATACCGCATCTAAATGTGGGTACACTCCACAGTATGAAGATCTTGAAAAACTACATAAACAGTATAAGGATAAATTAGTGGTAATTGGATTTCCAGCAGCAAATTTCGGTGGACAAGAATTAGATACTAATGCGGAAATTGGAGAGTTTTGTAAGCAAAATTATGGCGTTACTTTTCTTTTAGGGGAAAAAAGCTCTGTAAAAGGAGATGATATAAGCGCCCTTTTCAAGTATTTAACGAATGCAGAAAATCCTGATTTTAAAGGTGAGATCAAATGGAATTTTGAAAAATTTCTAATTAATGAATCCGGTCAATTAGTTCATAGATTTAGATCTGCTACCAAACCGATGGCTCCTGAAATTATTAAAAATTTATAAGATTCGATTTTAATGAAATCTATCTGTGTTTACTGCGGAGCTAATTTCGATGGGAATACTGAACTTTTAGAGCATATTCAAAATTTAGCAAAAGAACTTGTGGATGCCCAAATTACGCTAATTTACGGTGGTGGTAGAGTAGGAATAATGGGTGAAATTGCAAATGCTACATTAAATTTAGGGGGTAAGGTCGTAGGAGTTATTCCTTCTTTTTTAATGGATAAAGAAGTGGGCCATACAGGTTTAACTGAGCTTATTATAACTGATAACATGCATCAGCGAAAGCAAAAAATGGCGGACTTATCCGATGGTTTTTTAATATTACCTGGCGGTTTTGGCACGATGGAAGAGTTTTTTGAGGTATTAACTTGGTTGCAGTTAGGCCTACATAACAAACCTATTGGCGTTTTAAATTTTAATAGCTTTTATGACCCTCTCTTTCAACAATTAGATAATATGATTCAATTTGGCTTTTTAAAAGCAAGAAATCGAGATTTAGTTTTATCTGAAACCAATCCAAGAAAGTTGATTATGGCTATGCAGAACTTTAATATTAAACCAGATGATAAATGGTTTACGGAGAGAAACCTAATCTAAAATAAGTTTAATGAATACCATATTAGGCTTTGGTATTCACTATAATTGCCCTAAATTGCTGCCATGGATATTGAATTTAATAAAAACGAAGATCAAAATAAACAACTTACATACTTTCTTCAAACTAAGCTAAAGCAGATTTATAAAGGCGGAGGAGAAAAAAGTGCTGCCAAGCAGAAAGAGAAGGGTAAAATGCTGGCTCGGGAAAGAATTTCATATCTATTAGATGATCACTCAGATTTTATAGAGATAGGTGCTTTAGCTGCCGATGAAATGTACCTTCAAGAAGGGGGATGTCCGAGTGCTGGTGTGGTTTGTATAATGGGCTATGTGAGTGGTCGGTTATGTATAATTGTTGCAAATGATGCTACTGTAAAAGCAGGGGCTTGGTTTCCAATGACTGCCAAGAAAAATTTGAGAGCCCAAGAAATTGCAATAGAAAATAAAATTCCTATTATTTATTTAGTAGACAGTGCTGGAGTATACCTTCCTATGCAGGATGAAATATTTCCGGACAAGGAACATTTTGGGAGAATTTTTAGAAATAACGCTAAAATGTCAGCCCAAGGAATCGTGCAAATTTCAGCCATTATGGGCTCTTGTGTAGCGGGAGGTGCCTATTTGCCTATTATGAGTGATGAAGCTATGATAGTAGAGGGAACAGGGTCAGTATTTTTAGCTGGTTCCTATCTAGTGAAATCAGCTATTGGAGAAGAGATTGACAATGAAAAATTGGGAGGAGCTAGCACGCATTGTGAAATTTCGGGTGTCACTGACTATAAACATCCGTCGGATTCAGCTTGTTTAGATTCAATTAAGCATATCATGAGTATGCTTGGTGAAAATGAAAAAGCAGGGTTTAATCGTATTGATGCGAAAGCACCCGCCCGAAAAATTGAAGATGTTTATGGAGTCTTGCCGGATAGTAGGGAAAAGCCTTATGACATGTTGGACCTATTAAACTGTATTGTTGATGCTAAAAGTTATGAACCTTATAAAGAACTATATGGCCAGAGCATAATGTGCGGATTAGCCAGAATTGAAGGCTGGGCTGTAGGTATTGTTGCTAATCAACGAAAAGTAGTTAAATCTAAAAAAGGTGAAATGCAATTTGGGGGAGTAATCTATTCAGATAGTGCTGATAAAGCAGCTAGATTTATTATGAATTGCAATCAAAAAAAGATTCCGCTTTTATTTTTACAAGATGTTACGGGTTTTATGGTTGGAAGTAGGTCGGAACATGGGGGCATCATTAAAGATGGTGCTAAAATGGTTTCTGCAATGGCTAATTCTGTAGTTCCAAAGTTTACTATTATTGTTGGTAATTCTTATGGAGCAGGGAATTATGCTATGTGTGGAAAAGCCTATGACCCACGTTTGATTTATGCTTGGCCCTCAGCTAAAATAGCAGTAATGGGAGGAGCTCAAGCAGGTAAGGTGCTATTACAAATACAAGAATCGGCCATGCTTGCTAAAGGGTTGACATTGGAAGATTCTGAGAAACAGAAATTAGCTAATGAAATTACAGAGAGATATGATAAACAAACCTCGCCTTATTATGCCGCTGCTAGATTGTGGGTGGATGGTATAATTGATCCAGTGGAAACCAGAAAACATATTTCTATGGGCATTGAAGCAGCCAATCATGCGCCGATTACCGAGCGTTATAATGTAGGTGTTATACAAACATAATATTAAAATTATGAAAATGTTTAAAGCCTGTTTATGGATGGTTCTTTTAGGTTGCGTGTTACCTATTTCTTCATTTGGGCAAGTGAAAACACTTTATTTTAAAAATAAATCATTGATAAAAGACAGCCTACAAGCTGATTCTTATGGTTACTTTGGAAAGTTAAGTAACAGCGATATTTATTATTTAAAAACAATTGATGTTTATAACCAAGTATTAATGACTGGTAGTTATAAGGATTCTGCTATGTTGATTCCGCATGGAGATTTTATTTATTACTCATATATTGAAGATTTCAATGCCATTTCACCTTTTGATTTTGCCATAAAAGAAGGCCCCACTTTTATTTCAAGTAAAGGTAAGTTTAAGGAGGGAGTTTTACATGGATTGTGGTATGAATTTTATCCAAATAAAACAGTTAAATCTTCCACATATTTTGTAAATGGTATTAAGAATGGGCCATACCTTGCTTATGATTATAAAGGTAAATTAATCATGAGTGGTAATTATAAATTGGGCCTAGCCGAGGGGGAATGGACAAATGCTAAAGGGAAAATTTCTTATTTCAAAAATGGCATTCAAATACCTAAACCAAAATATAAAAGCATTCATTTTAATGCAACTTTAATAGATACGCATGGGGATATTTTATACAATCAAATAAAATCTGGTATTGATATTGGCGTAATGCAAAAAACTGGACATTTTGATTTGGAGAGAGCCAAAAAAGGCGGATTGGATGTACAAGTATTTTCTGTATGGAGTGATGCATCCGGAGGTTATAATATTGCTAAACAGCAAATTGATTCATTATTTAGTTTAATCCAAAGATATCCTGATAAAATTAGTTTTGTAAAGACAGGTAGAGATTTGGAAGCGGTGGTTAAATCTAATAAAATGGCTGCCATGTTTGGTGTAGAAGGCGGTCATATGATAGAAGATGATCTGACAAAGTTAAAGAGTTTAGCAGACAGGGGAATGATTTACCTAACTTTAACGTGGAACAATAGTACCGCTTGGGCTAGTTCTGCAGCCGATGAGGCATCAGGGAAGGTATCAGCTGACCGAGCAGGATTAAGTGATTTTGGAAAGCAAGTAATAGTAAAATTAAATGAACTTGGGGTAATAATAGATTTATCTCATGTTGGAGAAAAGACTTTCTATGATGTTTTAAAAATTACTACTAAACCTGTCATACTTTCTCATAGTTCAGTTTATGCATTGAACCCAGTTCCTAGAAATGTTAAGGATGATCAAATAAAGGCTCTAGCAAAAAATAATGGTCTTATAAGTTTAAATCTATATAATGGATTTTTAGATTCCACATATAGAAAAAACACGCAAATGTTTTTAGATAAATATGCAGAAGAATTTAAATCTTTAAGCCAACGTTTAGGGCGAGGTGATGCGATTGATACATTAATTAGTCGTTATCCTGTCGAAGCTGAGGCCATTAGAGCCCCGATTGAGTTAGCCATTGATCATATCGATCATATTGTAAAATTAGTAGGGGTAAATCATGTTGGATTAGGAGCAGATTTTGATGGGGCCGAATCTTTTCCACAAGGTTTAAATAGTGTAGCGGATTATCCTTTATTTACTGAAGCATTAGTTAAGCGAGGCTACAAAGCCTCCGATATTGAGAAGATATTAGGCCTTAATTTTATAAGGGTCTTAAAAGCAAATAAGGGGGAGTAGGAAGCTTTTAAATTTAATTATTATTCGAATTTTTTATAATTTATATATGTCAACAGAAATAGAACACGTAGAATGCTTAATTATTGGATCTGGTCCTGCAGGTTATACAGCTGCTATTTATGCCGCTAGAGCTGATTTAAAACCCATTTTATACACAGGGATGGAAATGGGAGGACAATTGACTCAAACTACTGATGTGGATAATTTTCCAGGTTATCCGAATGGTATTATGGGACCCGAAATGATGGAAGATTTTAAGAATCAGGCTGAAAGATTTGGAACTCAAGTAAGATTTGGATATGTAAGTTCAGTAGATTTTTCAGCTAAACCGCACAAAGTTGTGGTTGACGAAATGAAAACCCTTACCGCGGATACAGTTATCATAGCCACGGGGGCTAAAGCAAAATGGTTAGGTTTACCAAGTGAACAACAATATAATGGTTTTGGGGTATCTGCGTGTGCAGTATGTGATGGATTCTTTTTTAAGGGTCAAAAGGTGGCTATTGTTGGTGCTGGAGATACCGCGGCTGAAGAGGCTACTTATTTAGCGAAACTTTGTGAAAAAGTATATATGCTTGTAAGGAGAGATGAATTTAGAGCCAGTAAAGCCATGGTCCATAGAGTTTTAAATACGCCAAATATTGAGGTAATTTACAATACAGAGGCCCAAGAGATATTAGGTAATGGAAAAAATGTTAAAGGAGTTCGTGTGATAAACAATCAAACTCAACAAGAAAGTGAATTAGAAGTAGATGGGTTCTTTGTAGCGATTGGTCATAAGCCAAATACAGAAATTTTTAAAGATTGGTTAGATATGGATGAAACAGGTTATTTAATTACGCAGCCCGGTAGTACTAAAACCAATATCGAGGGTGTATTTGCCTGCGGGGATGTACAAGATAGTTATTATCGTCAAGCTATTACGGCAGCGGGTTCAGGCTGTATGGCAGCATTAGATGCAGAACGTTATTTAGCGGCATTAAATGATTAAATTTTATTTAATTAATATGAAGAAAATTTACCTTTCTCTATTTCTAGCATTTGGCATTATCGGCCTACAAGCTCAAGATAATCCTAATTTAGGGATTATTCCTGCTCCAGTTTCTGTCGAAAGACAAAATGGACATTTTTTATTTGATAATTCGGTTGTTTTTGTAAATGGAGAAAGGGAAAATGATCAAATAGCAGCTTTACTAAAAGAGTTTATTAAAACGCAGGCAGAGTTTAATTTGGTGAACGCAAATACAGTTCCTGTTGGTAAAAAAGCAATTGTATTAACTAGCCAAGGGTCTGAGAATTTACCAAAAGAAGGTTATCTAATACAAATTACTCCTAAGCAAATTAAACTTGTTGGGAAGGGTGCAGGATTGTTTTATGCTACTCAATCTTTGATTCAAATGTTATATTCTCATCAAGGTCCAACGTTGAATGTCCCCTTGGTAAATATTACAGATTATCCTCGCTTTGCCTATAGAGGAAATCACTTAGATGTATCCCGACACTTTTTTCCTTTAAGTTTTATTAAAAAGTACATAGACTTAATTTCAAGTTATAAAATGAACACCTTTCATTGGCATTTAACGGATGATCAAGGATGGAGGATTGAAATTAAGAAGTACCCTAAACTTACCGCAGTGGGTGGCTATAGAAATGGCACTATTGTGGGGAATTACCCAGGTACCGGAGGAACTGATAATGAAAACTATGGGGGTTTTTATACCCAGGCAGAAGCAAAAGAAATTGTGGAATATGCTAAATCTAAGTTTGTAACGGTTATTCCTGAAATTGAGATGCCAGGTCATGCTTCTGCGGCAATAGCTGCCTATCCTGAATTAAGTGCATTTCCCGACAGAGATACCTTTATTGCAGATAAAGCTCCATGGTCTGGAAGCAGAAAAGGTAAACAAGTGCAACAAACATGGGGGGTATTTGATGATGTATTTGTTCCCACAGAATACACTTTTAATTTTTTACAAGATGTTTTAGATGAGGTAATTGCTATTTTCCCTTCTAAGTATATTCATATTGGCGGGGATGAATGTCCAAAGGAATATTGGAAGCAATCGGAATTTTGCCAAGCACTTATTAAGAAATTAAATTTAAAAGATGAGCATGAACTACAGAGTTATTTTATTCAACGAATTGAAAAATATTTAAATAATAAAGGCAGATCTATTATTGGATGGGATGAAATTTTAGAGGGCGGATTAGCCCCTAATGCCACTGTAATGAGTTGGAGGGGAGAATCTGGTGGAATTGCTGCGGCTCAACAAAATCATGATGTTATTATGACCCCAGCTTCTGCGGGATTATATTTTGATCATAAGCAATCCAATGCGCCAGATGAACCGCTTAGTATCGGAGGTTTATCAACCTTTGAAAAGGTGTATAACTATAATCCAGTTCCTGATGTTTTAACAGTAGAGCAGAAAAAGCATATTTTAGGAGTACAAGCAAATATTTGGACAGAATATATAGAAAGCCCAGAAAAGGTAGAGTATCATCTTATGCCGAGGCTAATGGCATTGTCTGAAATAGCTTGGTCGGCATTAGAACGTAAGGATTTTAATGACTTTCAGGAAACTAGATTACCTATTCATTTAGCCTTTTTAGATAAGCAAGGGATTAATTTCAGAATCCCCTCTGCAATTGGACAAGCGACTAATGTTCAAAAAGGATCGGAGTTTGAAATCAATTTAAAACCTTCCATTAATGGCGCTCGCATTTATTACACTTTAGATAATTATAGACCTGCTGAAACTGCTGCTCTTTATACAAAGCCTTTTAAAATTAATGTAGAGCCGGGTAAAAGGAAAATCTTAAAAACCATAGTGATTGCTCCAAGTGGAAGGCGAAGTGTAGTTATGGAAACTGAATATAATAATGGTTATTTAGAAGCTAAAAAAGAGGAATCAAAAAAATAAAATTACTCCTGTTCATTATTTTTAAATTGATCAGAGATACGTTCAAATTTTTCGATAAGCAGGGATATTCTCTGCTTATCTTTTTGGATAACTGCTTTTCTTACTAAGGTTGAACAAAATACAATCCAACCAAAACTTAAGGTGCAGAATATGAGTTGAGCAATAGGTTTTAAGTGATCAATTAAAGCATATAAATAAAGCCCCATTCCAAGTGATAATGCAATAGCATAAAACCAATATAGTTTGGTGTAAAGGTTATGGCGTTGTAATTGATAGACCTTTAATTTACTTAAAAATTTTTCTGGATGTTGGGTAATATCAATGGAAGAAATGGTTCTATAATTTCTGTAAAGTATAAAAGTATAGGTCGCAATAGATAATATTATAATAGCAATACCTGCATGAGTAGTCCATGAGTCAAATTGATAAATCCATAATGAGGCCACAATTAATAAGGAGGCAAGCATACCCATAATATTAATTACGGATTTACTCCGAATTGCATTCATTTCACGCTTCGCCTGTTTGAGCATATCATCAGCTGATATCTTCAAATCAATGGAATGTGAGGCCCATAATGCTTCTATTTGATCAAATTTTTGCATGTTGATTATACAATTCTGTAAGCTTTTGTTTTATTCTATGAATCTTAACACGTAGATTTCCTTCACTTATACCTGAAATTTCTGCTATTTCTGGATAAGGAATTTCATCTAAAACCATCGTAATTATTAACCTGTCGTTTTCTTCCAGTTTAGATATTGATTTATATAAAAGTGCTACTTGCTCGTTTTTTTCAGAATATTCATCAATCTTAGATTCAATAATTTGATCTGTCAATTCATCTTTTGCTTGACGCTTTTCTGATCTTAGGTAGGTTAAACAGGTATTTACAGCTATTCTATAAATCCAGGTAGAAATTAAAGATTTGCTCCTAAACTTATCTAGATTCTGCCATACTTTTAAAAATGTTTCTTGCAATAAATCGTTTGCAGCGTCTTTGTCCCCTGTATAACCATAGCATAAGTGAAAAATTTTTTTAGAATTTTTATCAAAAATCTCTTTAAATAAAACGTCCTTTTGGTTCACTATGGGGCTTTTTTTAGATAACTTTTAGAGCAATTAAGGGTAATTTTGTTACAGTAAAGTTTGTAAAATTTTTAAGCTTTCTTTACAATTTTTTCAGAATAATTTAATTATTGTAGTTTTACGCTTTCAAAACAATAAACCAAAAGCCAATGTCGAGTAAGAACAGACTAACTTTATTTATTTTTATTGCCCTTATTTTAGGTGTTATATTGGGTTATTATTTAAATGTTAATTCATTTAGATCACATAATGATGAAATTGCTAAATCTGAACTTCAGATCAAGCAAATAGAAAACCAAATGTCACTAGTAGATACCGCTTCTACTTCATTTGCGCAGTTACAAAGCGCTAAAAAGGAACAACAAGCCATTCGAGTTAGTGAAGAAAAGGCCAGAGATAAGAAATTAGAACCTTTAACTTTATTAAGTGATATATTTTTAAGGCTTATTAAAATGATTGTGGCACCTTTAGTATTCACCACCTTAGTTGTAGGGGTAGCTAAAGTTGGAGATATAAAAGCAGTGGGTAGAATTGGAGGTAAAACCATGCTTTGGTTTTTGAGTGCATCTTTATTATCCTTAATATTAGGGATGATCATGGTGAATTTATTTAAACCAGGATTAGCCATGAATTTACCATTACCAAGTACGCATGCAGATACTGGAATTAAAGGTGTTGCCTTATCATTAAAAGATTTTATCTCTCATATTTTCCCTAAAAGTTTTGCAGAATCAATGGCCACCAATGAAATTTTGCAAATTGTAGTATTCTCCTTGTTTTTTGGTATTGCAACAGCAGCTATTGGCGAAAAAGGAAAAATAGTAATTGAGTTTTTTGATTCAGTAGCTCATATTATTTTGAAAATTACTGGATATGTAATGAACTTTGCACCATTTGCTGTTTTTGGAGCAATGGCTGCGATTGTTGCAAAACAAGGCCTCGGAGTTTTATCTACATATGCCATATTTATTGGGGAGTTTTATTTTAGTATGATTTTACTCTGGTTATTATTAATCTTTGTGGGGTATTTGATTTTGAAAAGGAGGGTGTTTAATTTAGTTAATAGAATGAAAGAACCCGTAATTTTAGCCTTTAGTACAGCCAGTTCCGAGGCTGCATACCCAAAAACTATGCTTCAATTGGAAAGGTTTGGATGTAAGGATAAAATTGTAAGTTTCGTGTTGCCACTGGGTTATTCATTTAATTTAGATGGATCGATGTTATATATGACATTTGCCTCTATTTTTATAGCCCAAAGTTATGGTATTCAATTGGGTTTTGATCAGCAAATAACTATGTTGTTGATATTAATGCTTACCTCTAAAGGTATTGCAGGTGTTCCAAGAGCTTCTTTAGTGGTTATTGCTGGCACGATAGCCACCTTTAATATTCCTGAAGCAGGTTTAGCTCTTTTAATTGGTATTGATCCTTTATTAGATATGGGCCGTTCTGCAACAAATGTAGTAGGAAATAGTATTGCAACTGCTGTAGTTTCTAAATGGGAAGGTGAACTTACAGAGCCAAAAGAAATTGAAGGATAATTATTAAGATTCAAAATTGTTATGTCGGAGAGAGCCAAGAAGATGTTTATTTTTTGTAGTATAATAGTTCCATTCTTTTTATACTGCGTGATATATTATGCCCCAAAGATTAGAAATGAGCCTTTTAAGGCTAAGGAATTCGTATCCTTAAAATATGCATGGGGGGTGGGTTCACAATTAGATAATCATTATGATTCAGCTACTGGACAGTATGTATATTTAGATAATCAGGACTCTTTAGTTTCTAAAAAAATCTTGCTTACTGAAAAAAATACGAAATATTTAGATAGTATAGCCGATTTGCAGGGTTTCTGGAATTTACCTTCTGTGATGGCCAATCAGGTTGAGGATACTTTGTCTACAACAATTCCTAGATATATCATTGAATTTAAATATAAACGTAAAACAAAGCGGGTTCTATTAATGGCAAACTTCGAAAATAAAGAAAGAATGGTTTCTGCCGGAAAGACAATGCAAAAAACAATTGCTCAGCTTTTGATAGATTTAGAAACTAAAACCTCAAAAGATGATGTTCAGTAGAATTAATAAGGAAAATAGGAAGCTTATTGTAGTTTTAAGTGTATTAATACTCGTCATAGGGTTTGGATATGCATGGCTTACTTTAAAACGAAATCCTCATCAAGCCAGTCAATTAGAAAGTATGCAAGTGGCTTGGGGTAAATCCTTTGGGAAAGTCAACAAATATAATAGTCAATCCGGAGATTATCAGTTTGTAGATAGTAGAGACTCACTTTTTAAAGTTAATTTTAAACTAAGAAAATCCGAAGTCATTTACTTAAATGCAAAACTCTTTGAATTAGGATTCTGGGATTTACCAGAAATGATGGGGTCCAATAAAAAAGCTGTAGATCAAGATTATTTTTATTTAGAAGTTAAGTATAAAGATAAATTAAAGAAGCTTGAAATTTATAGTGATTATGAATCTAAAGGGCTTGAATTAGACTCGGCTTTAAAGATTAAAGCTGCTGTAAAAGGGCTTTTGGAAGCCTCCTTGGAAAGATACGTACCATAGCAATTATTTTTATTTTGTTTTTAAGAATTTAATCTCGTAGTTTTACGATAAATTCGTATAATGGAGAAGCTTAGTTTACAAGAAGAAGAGGCCATGTTGGCAGTATGGAAAATCGGTAAAGGTTTTATCAAAGATTTTATGGATGTGTTGGAGGATCCCAAGCCACCTTATACGACCTTAGCCTCTACAATTAAAAATTTAGAGAAAAAAGGCTATCTAAAAAGCGAAAAACTAGCTAATGCTTATCGTTATAGCGCCCGTATTAAAGAAGCTGAATATAAAAAGAAGTTTATGTCTGGGTTTGTAAATAATTATTTTAAAAGCTCATATAAAGACTTGGTGGCATTTTTCGCTAAGGACAATAAAATATCTGCGGAAGAATTGAAGGATATAATAAGTCTGATTGAGAATCCAGAAAAATAAGTTATGCCTGAATTAGTTATTTTCTTAATTAAAATGAATATAGTATTGTTGCTATTTGCAGCAGCCTATTTTATATTTTTAAGAAAATTAACTTTCTATAATTTAAATAGGTTTTTCTTATTAATAGGTATTTTCATTTCAAGTTTATATCCATTATTAGACGTTGAGGCTTGGTTTGAAAACTCTTTTTCTAGTCAAAGTCAACTAGTTCAATATATTCCTAAAGTATATGTTAATGAAATAATTGCCAAACCAAGTTTTTGGGAAAATTGGAATATCTGGATATGGGTATTTTGGATGGGCATAACTTACTTTGGGTTACGTTTCTTAATCCAATTAATCTCCCTATATAGTTTACATCGTCAAACAGTAAGGGGCACTTTATTAGGTTTGTCAGTTAGGTTAATAAATAAAGAAATCAGTCCCTTTTCATTTGGTAAAAACGTTTACATTAATCCAGATCTACATACAGAATCAGAATTGAATTCTATTTTAGCGCATGAACAAATCCATGTTCGAGAGTGGCATACCTTTGATATAATTTTAGCTGAAATAGCTTCGATTATATATTGGTTTAATCCTGGAATCTGGTTAATGAAGAAAGCTGTAAAAGAAAACTTGGAATTCATTGCTGATGAAAAAATGGTGAATGGTGGGCTCAATAAAAAGCAATACCAGTATAACCTATTAGCTGTAGGTCAATTGAAACCTGAATTGAGTATGGTAAATCATTTTAATTTATCTGATTTAAAACGTCGAATTAAAATGATGAATGCGAAACGCTCTGCTCCCTTTAAAAGTGTCTTATATCTCTTTATTTTGCCATTAATTTCAATTTTGACCTTAGTATTTTCTTTTAAAAATTCAAAGGCTGTTGAGGTCATAGCACAAGCCCTCCCAGAGCAAGTTAATGTGGCTATTTCGTTTGTAGAAGAGAAGGTTCCATTACCAACTTCTAAGAGGGAACAAGTAAAACCAAAGCATAATAATGCTTCAATTGCTTCGCTAAAAATTGAACCGTCAATTGATTCCATTAATAAGAAACCAGAAAAAATTAACTATGTTACAGTAGTTGGCTATTCAAAAAATAAAGTCAGTGATTCCATCCAATTGACCGCTAATATTTCAAATAAATCGAAAGTAGTTATTATAAAAACAGATTCCACTTTAAAAGAAAAGGTTGTACAAGGTTTTCCTACTAAAGGAATTAATCAAAAAACATTTCAGGGTAATGCTAGGTTAATGAGTGTTCGTGCGGATTCTTTAAATATGTTTCAAGATGTAATTATTAGAATCAATGAGGTAGAAGTTCTCAATAACGCCTTGAATTCATTAAATCCAGATGATATTGAAAGTATTAATGTCGTGAAGGCAAATAGTTCTTCAAAAACTGGAAAAGGGGAAATTTTTATCATGACTAAAAGAGCAGCTAATAAAAACCCTTAAAATCTCACATCCTTACTTAATTAGCTTCAGCGCTTCATTATCTACAAACCAATGTAATTCACCTGGCTTAGGTTGAATTAACTTCGATGGATATAATTCCACATCATCAATTGTATTATCCCAAACTTGCGCTAAAGCATGAGACTTATTTTTTCCAAAGCAAAAGAAAGCTACCTGATGGGCTTGATTAATGAGGGGAGCAGAGAAAGTAATTCTATGCGTATTTAATTTTTCAACCCAAACTGCGATTATTTCAGGTTTACTTGCTGAAATTGCATTGGTATATGGGAATAATGAAGCTGTATGGGCATCTTCTCCCATTCCTAACATAATTAAATCAAATTGGATGTAAGCACGTTCGACTTCATTTTGAATTCCAAAATGAGCATCAATTTGTTGTTGATATAAAAGCGCATCTTCTTCTGGATTATTTTGTGTAGGGATATTGAAAATTTGATTTGGACCAATGGATAAAGGTGTAAATAAACAATCTTGTGCCATTTTGCCATTATAATTGACATTTGTAGGAGATACATATCGTTCATCGCCAAAAAAGAAATAAACCTTATCCCACTCGATTTCGTGTGCGTAATCTGTTGCTAACTGTTGATAAACCGCTCTTGGAGAATTTCCTCCTGTAAGCACCCAGTTGAATTTACCTTTTGTAGCTATTGCTTGCTTTGCAAGTGGTAAAAAATATTGAATAAAGGCTTCATTAACTTGCTCAACAGAAGCTGCGCGATGTATCTCCATATTTTATTATTTATTTTTTAAAGGTAAAGTAAACCAATGAAAACCATCTTTTGCAATTAGTGCTTCTGCTTCTTCAGGTCCCCAGCTATCTGCAGGATAATTTGGAAAACTGATGGATTTATTATTTTCCCAAGCATTGATAATAGGCATCACTAACTCCCATGCGGCTTCCACCTGATCACCTCGCATAAATAAAGTTTGATCACCATATGTAGCATCTAATAAAAGAGTTTCATAAGCCTCAGGGGTTCCGACATCATAAGTTCCATGATAATCAAAAACCATATCTACCGGATTTAATGCCATTTTCAATCCAGGTCTTTTAGCTTGGACTTGTAAACGAATACTCATTTCCGGCTGAATGCTGATAATTAATCTATTTTGTTGCCAACTTTCGATAGCTTTATTGGAAAATATATGATGGGGTACATCTTTAAATTGAATTGTAATAATAGAAGAAGTTTGGTTTAGTCGTTTACCCGTTCTTACATAAAAAGGAATACCTTGCCACCTCCAATTATCAATAAAAAATTTAATTGCAGCAAAGGTCTCTGTATTAGAGTTCTCATCAACACCATCTTCATCCCTATAACCTAAAACTTCTTTCCCTTCAACCCAACCTTTGCTATATTGTCCGCGAATTGCATGAGATGATATTTCTTCTGGTTTAAAAGGCCTCATAGCTCTTAAAACCTCTACTTTTCTATCTCTTATTTCGTCAGCGTTAAATCGAATTGGAGCTTCCATTCCAACTAAACATAAAAGTTGAAGTAAATGATTCTGAATCATATCTCTGAGGGCACCTGCATCTTCATAATAACCCCCACGTCCTTCTACACCTAATTGTTCAGTAACCGAAATTTGTACGTGTTCTATATGGTTTCTATTCCATAGTGGTTCAAAAAGAGAATTGGCAAATCTAAATGCCATCATATTTTGAACTGTTTCTTTACCTAAATAATGGTCTATTCTATAAATTTGTTTTTCAGTAAAGATTTTAGAAAGTAATAAGTTTAGCTCTTTAGCACTTTCTAGATCATTGCCAAATGGCTTCTCGATAACTATTCTACAAGTTTGTTCATTACCTGTGAGCTTGTGTTTATGCAAGCTTTGAGCTATTTTACCAAAAAAATTAGGCGCAACAGCCAAGTAGTATATCATTTGGGTGTCTGGACCGTATTTTTCTTTAAGTCCGTTTACCGTTTGTGCTAAATTTTCAAACGTTTGAGGAGAATCTATATCAATTTCTGCATAATTTAAATGTTTCTCGAATCGTTCCCAATACGCTGGATTTACTTCTCCATTTCTAGAAAATTGATTTATATTCTCCCGCATCATTTCCCGGTATTGATTTTCTTCAAAATGAGTTCTGCCTGTTCCAATGATCGAAAATTTCTCAGGTAAATAGGATTCTGCATATAAATTGTATAGTGCAGGAGCTAATTTTCGTTTATTTAAATCACCTGTGCCACCAAAAATGACAAAAATAGTAGGGATTAAATTCTTTTTCTTTTTCATGTTGCTTGCAAGCAGATTATTAGTTTAAATTAAGCCAATCAGCATGGAATACTCCGTCTTTATCAGTTCTTTCAAAGGTGTGAGCTCCGAAATAGTCGCGTTGAGCTTGTGTTAAATTAGAAGGTAAATTTTCAGTTAATAAGGTATCTAAATAGGTTAGACTAGAAGCTAAAGCAGGCATCACTAATCCAGTCTTAGCAACAGCAGCTACTACATTGGCTAAGCCTGTTCGATGATGCTTTAACTGGAGCATTAATTCAGGGTCTCCAAATAAGTGTGTTAAATTTGGATTATTAGTGTATGCCTTAAAAATGGTATTTAAAAAGGATGCTCTGATTATACAGCCACCTCTCCAAATTTCTGCTATCTCTGCAATTTTAAGACCGTATTTATAATGTAAAGATGCTTCACTTAGTAGGTGAATGCCTTGTGCATATGAAGCCGCCATAGCCACAAAATAGGCCGATTTTAAATCACTTTCTGATATACTTAATTTTTCAATCTGAGCGGTATTACCAAATTTGTTGGAAAGATTAGTTCTTAATGTTTTTAATTTGGAGATACTTCTACTGGTAACGGAAATATCAATTGTAGGAACGGGTACTTCTAAATCCATGGCGATTTGGGATGTCCATTTACCAGTTCCCTTGGATTTCGCTTGGTCTTTTATTAAATCAATTAAATCTAAACCTGTTTCAGGATCTTTATAATTGAAAATTTCAGCAGTAATTTCTACTAGAAAAGATTTTAATTCTTCGCTATTCCATTTGTTAAAGGCCTGATAGATTTCGGTATTACTATATTTTAATCCATGTTTAAATATACCATAGACTTCGGAAAGAAGTTGCATAATGGCATATTCAATTCCGTTGTGAGTCATTTTTACAAAATGGCCTGCCGAGCCTGATCCAATATATTTAACACACGGTTCATTATCAACTTTTGCAGAAACAGCTTCTAACATAGGTTTTACATGCTCATAGGCAATTTTATCACCTCCAGGCATTAAGCTTGGTCCGAAGCGAGCCCCTTCTTCGCCTCCAGATATACCCATTCCAAAGAAATGAAATCCCGATGATTGAAGCTCATCTGCTCTTCTTTGCGTATCAGAAAAGTGTGAATTACCGCTATCTATTAAAATATCTCCAGTTGTTAATAAAGGTTTAAGTTCTTCTATAACCTGATCTACAATTATACCAGCAGGCACTAAAAGGATGATTTTACGTGGAAGTTCAAGACTATCCATAAATTGAGATAGTTCAGAAAAGGCACCTAATTCTTGATTAGCTTCTTCTTTATTTTGAAACTGAATAAGCATTTTAGGACTTTTATCATAGCCACTCACAGAGAAGCCGTTATCGGCAAGATTTAAAGCTAAGTTTCGACCCATGGTCCCTAAGCCAATCATTCCGATATTATATTTGCTGATGGAATTATCCATTTTTTAAATTTTATTCTCAATAAAAAAGCAGACAAAAATGCCTGCTCTAAAGTTATTTTTAGTAAATATATCTTACAAATGCTTCAATAGCTTCATACTCAGCTAAACCTAATTGATTGTAAGCATTTGCTGTTTCTTTCGTTCTCTCTTCTGCTCTAACCCAAAACTCGCGAGCATCATCTCCAGGGAAAACAGGTAAATCTTTTTGAGACTGATGTTTGAAAATTGCATGCCTTTTTCTGATCACTTCATTGGGCGATAAAGGCACCGCCATTTGAATTTCATGAAGTTCAAATTCATGCCATGCTCCACGATAAAGCCATAACCAACAATCGGAAGTCCAGTTTTCGGTAGATTTTAGTCTATTTAAGGCTTCTAATATAATATCAAAACAAACTTTATGAGTTCCATGTGGATCAGCAAAATCTCCTGCAGCAAATACTTGGTGAGGCTTTACTTTTTTTAATAAGTCCATGGTAATCAGTATATCTTCCTCATAAGAGTCCAATCCCTTAGTTTTAAACTTATCGTAAAACGGAAGATTTAAGAAGTGGATATTTTCATCTTTTGTACCAGCAAAACGCGCCCCTGCAACAGCTTCTTCCTTTCTAATTAATCCTTTAATGGTTTGAATCTCTTTTAAATCTACCTGATTTGGTTTTTTAGTTTGGAAAAACTCTCTAATACGCTTGTATTGATCTTTTAAATAATCAACAGGCTGGCCACTGGCACTTAAAAAGTCAATTGAAAACTCTACATATCTTAAAACATCATCATCCCAAACAGCCGTATTTCCAGAGGTTTGGTAAGCTACATGGACATCATGCCCTTGATCTGCTAAACGGATAAAAGTTCCTCCCATTGAGATAACATCATCATCTGGGTGTGGAGAAAAGATTATACTTCTTTTTTTCTCAGGAAGTGCCCGTTCTGGTCTTTGTGCATCGCTTGCTCCTGGTTTTCCACCAGGCCAACCTGTAATAGCATGTTGAAGCTGATTGAAAATGTGAATGTTTATATTATAAACAGGTCCATTTTCAGTAGCTAATTGAGACATTCCATTATTATTATAATCGTCTTCAGTTAATTTTAAGATTGGTTTATTTAAATGTTTTGCTAGCCAAATAACCGCTTTTTTAGTTATTTGTGCATCCCAAACTACATCTCTTACTAACCAAGGTTTATCAAATCTTGTTAAAAGGGATGCAGCTTCTTTATCTACGATAAATTCTACATTATTAGATAATTGTAAATAGGTGGCAGGCACTTCCGATGAAATTTCACCTTCTACGGCCGCTTTTACAATTCCTGCTTTCTTTTCATTCCATGCAACTATGACTATTTCTCGGGCTTTAAAAATGGTGCCAACTCCCATGGTAATGGCCTTAGTTGGAACATTTTCTTTTCCTCCAAAATCTTTAGATGCATCCCTTCTGGTTAAATCATTAAGAGTAACAATTCGAGTTCCTGAATTTGGTGCGGAACCAGGTTCATTAAAACCGATATGCCCTGTCCTCCCGATACCTAGTAATTGAAAATCTAAGCCCCCGAAATCATTTATTTTACGCTCATATTCTAAACAATAAGCAGCTACATCTTCTACTTTTAAAGTACCATCAGGAATATGAATATGCTCTGGAAGTATATCGATATGGTCAAATAAGTGATGTTTCATAAAGGCTACATAGCTTTGCTCACTATTTGGTTTCATTGGGAAATATTCATCCAGGTTAAAACTCACCACATTTTTGAAACTAAGCCCTTCTTCCTTATGCAAACGAACTAATTCTTGATAAATTAAAATAGGGGAGGCACCCGTTGCAAGACCCAAAACCACAAGCTCCCCATTTGCCTGTTTTCTCAAAATTAAATCAGAGAATTTTCTAGCGATCGTAATAGAAGCGGCCTGTTGATTTTCAAATACGCTTAATGGTATTTTTTCAAAACGAGTTTCCTCAAGTAAGTTTAAACGAGACATGATTTTTGTTCTAATTTATAGCATCAATACAAATAACAAAGGTACAATTAACTTTATTAAGTTTCGTAAAAGTCTTACTTCAACATACGAATAGTCGTTAATTGTGCTCATTTACATGTATATATATTTAATTTAAAAATGAATTTAATTTTTCTTTATTCAATTGTTGCATGACTAATATTGCTGCCCCTTTAAAAACTGCATCAGGGCCAAGTGTACTTGCTTTAATTTCAATGTTTGAAAAGAGTTTCGGAATACAGAATCTGTGTAATGCTTGTTGCATCGGTGCCATCATAAAATTTAAAATCGGACTTGACTTTCCACTTAGCACAATTTCTTTTGGATTTAAAATATGGATTAAAATGGCCAAACCTTTGCCAATTGAATAAGCTGCATCGGCAATAAGTTCAATAGCAAATTGATCCCCAGCTAATGCTTCGTTAAAAATTAGGTCTACCATGTCGTTCCGGTTATCTAATTTTTTTAGAGCTTGTAAACGAGTAGATCGGCCCTTATCTATTTCTTTAATTGCTTTTTTCACAATCGCCGTTAATGAAGCAACAGCTTCTAAACAGCCCTGTTTGCCACAAGTGCAAAGTATTTTATCATCAGATAATGGAATGTGTGAAAATTCACCGGCAAAACCATCTGATCCTGTAAATAAACTATCATTAATTAAAATGCCTAATCCAATTCCCCAACCTAAATTAATTACTAAGCTGTGCTCTTGATTTAGTTCTTTATTAAATTTTAATTCAGATAAAGCGATTAATCTGGAATCATTTTCTATAAAAACAGGTAAACCTATTTCTTGACTTAAATATTCTCTCAAATAGAAATTAGTAGGAGGCGTCAAGTATGTATGATTAATCCCTTCTGTTGCTTGAATAAATCCAGGCATTCCAAACCCTATGCCCATAATTAAATTAGATTCTATGCCAGCATCATGAATATACTCTTTTATAGTATTCACTATTTTAAATAAAGCATCTGATTGTTGAATTTCAAGAGTTATACGATTAATCGGGTGTACCAAATTCATGCCCCAATCGTAAATCCCTATTTGCGTGCTAAATTGATCGCTGGAAACTAAAATAAAGTAAAAACGATTGTTAACTAAACTATAATTTAAAGGTCTTCTTCCACCAGAGCTTGGTGCTAAGCCCGTGTCCTTAATAAAATTCCAGTTCTCTAAATCGTTTATTGCTTTTGCAACTAATGGCAAACTCTTTTGAACCCTTAAAGTAAGCTGATTACAAGTTGCATTTTCAAGATAAAATAGTTCTTGTAAAATACTGATATGTAATGCAGTTATGTTATTTTTAGGAGACATAAACGGATTTGTAATTAATCACTAACGAATTTATAGCTTTTTTATTTGCTTTCAAAACATTTGAAAACTTTTTAAAATAAATTATAAAGTTGTTTATACTTTTTACATATTTGTTAAATAGTAGTTAGCCTACTTTTATCTAAAGAATGAGCAAATGCGTATAATTGCAGATAGCGGATCAACAAAAACCAGTTGGGTTTTGATTGGCATTGGAATGGAACCAATGTTCTTTAATACGGAAGGATTTAATCCATATTATGTAGATTCAAACTATATATATCAATCTATTTTACAGAATTTTCCAGCGGATTTTCCATATTCAGCTATACAGCATATTTACTTTTATGGTGCTGGTTGTGTACCTGGAAAATCCGAAATAGTGACATCTGCTTTAAGGAGAGCATTCCCAAATAGTCAGTCAGAAGTTTCTTCGGACTTATTTGCCGCTGCAAAAGCTTTGGTTGGGGATGAAAAAAATTTTGTTTCCATTTTAGGTACCGGAACTAATTCGGCAATATTTGATAAAGGTAAAATAACATATCAAATCCCTTCCCTTGGATTTTTATTAGGTGATGAAGGATCAGGGGCATATATGGGAAGAAAATTATTGAGTAAATACGCGCGGAATATTCTTCCACGCCAGATTCAAGATGAATTGGCTGATGTTCTGAATGTAAGCCCTCAACAGGTAGTCACTTATTTTTATGAACAAAAGCTTCCTAATAGATTTTCAGCCTCTGTGGTTCCAATTATCTTGGCTCATATTCATATTACTGAAATTCGACAAATTGTACTAGATTCTTTTCAAGATTATTTTCAAAATATTGTCATAAAGTATCCCGATTATACTGCTTATACTTTGAATGTTATGGGTTCTATTGGGTTCAATTTCAAAGATTTACTAGATATAGTTGCCAGTGAGAATGGTATGCGATTAGGAAAAATTTACCATTCTCCGATGGAAGGTTTAGTAGCCTATCACAGTTAAATAATTAACTTTGCTGATATGGCAAAGTTGATTAAATTATCTGATATTAAATACTCCTTATTAGACCTGGCCACCATTCGGGAAGACATGAGTATAGCAGAAACTTTTGATAAAAGTGTAGAAATGGCTCAGCATGTCGAACAATGGGGCTATACCCGTTATTGGCTTGCCGAACACCACAACATGATTTCTGTAGCTTCTTCAGCAACAGCAATTTTAATTGGCCATATCGCCGGTAAAACAAATACTTTAAGAGTAGGTTCAGGTGGTATTATGCTACCTAATCATTCCGCATTACAGATAGCAGAGCAATTTGGAACCTTAGAACACTTATATCCAAATAGAATAGATTTAGGTTTGGGT
Source organism: Pedobacter sp. (assembly GCA_004211595.1). Lineage (GTDB taxonomy): Bacteria > Bacteroidota > Bacteroidia > Sphingobacteriales > Sphingobacteriaceae > Pedobacter. The sequence continues at coordinate 57,819 of SEDO01000003.1, read as the reverse complement.
AGGGCACCAGGTACTGATCAATTGACGGCCTATGCTATTCGTGGAGAAAATATGCGTTACCCTTATGATTTTAAAGCAGAAATAAATAAACTCCAAAATTATATTTCACCAGAAAATCAACATGCTAAGGTGCGAGCTATTCCTGGTGAAGGTTCAAATTTGCCTATCTGGATATTAGGCTCAAGTACCGATTCGGCTTATTTAGCTGCTGAATTAGGATTGCCATATGCATTTGCTAGTCATTTCGCCCCCCAGCAATTTATGCAGGCCATTTCCATTTATAAAAGTCATTTTAAACCTTCAAAAGAATATGACCGTCCTTATATACTAGCCTGTGTTAATGCAATTGCTGCCGAAACTGATACAGAAGCAGTATTTTTGTCAAGTTCACTTAAAGAGATGTTTTCAGGAATAGTTACAGGAAAGCGACAAAAATTGCAACCACCACGTGCTAATATAGAATCAGAATTTGATGATATGCAATTAGCTGCTATAGAACAAATGCTTGCCATTACCTTTGTAGGATCTGAATCCACGATTCGTCAACAATTAATTTCCTTTGTAAAGCAAACCGAAATAGATGAAATTATGTTCAGTTCTAATATTTATGACACGCAAGCCAGGTTGAAGTCCTTAGAAATTATTTCTTCAATATTTCAGACTCAATTTTAATTTCACCCGAGAGTAATTTTGCGACAGGGCATTTAATAGCAACTTGCAAGAGTTTATCTTTTTGTTCCTCTGTAAGATCTCCCAATAATTCTATTTTGCGATCGATAAAGGTTGCCTGAGCAGGATTAATAGGATCTGATAAGCTTAACGTAACATTCACCCCAATTAATGGAATGTTTTTAGATGCAGCATATACTTTTAATGTAATGCACGTGCAGGAACCTAAACCACTTAAAATTATTTCTTTTGGGTTCATGCCTGAATTAGTACCATTCTTTTCTTCTGGTAAATCCGAATAAAACTGATGTAATGCATTTGTATTGAGGGTTTGCAAACCATGTAAACCTATTTGACTTTGCACTGTATGGGTGTTATTTTCCATTTTTGAGTCTGAATTAGATTAAGATATACTTTTATAAAACCCCAATAGGCTTTCTTTGTTTGGTTTCTATCAAATTCAAGTCATAATAAAAAGGAATTAATTAGTTTAACTAATTATTATTCTCAAATCCTTATTTTGGAATAAATTTTTATAAATGCACACAGAAATTGAAGATTCAGAAAATTTAAAAGCCTTTAAAAAGTATCAGGGAGAAATTATTTCAGATTCACCTTCCCCTTATATGAATTGGTTAAAGCCCAAATTATTAAATGCTTCTAAAGGTAGTTTAGAATGTGCTTATGAAATTCGATTAGAAATGACAAATCCGTATGGTGTATTACATGGGGGTATAACAGCAGGTATTATTGATGATTTAATTGGTGCAACCGTATACACATTAGGCTTGCAAGCACGTTATACAACTGTAAATAACTATATTGATTATTTTGCTCCTGCAAAGATGGGGGATACCATTGTAGCAAAAACAAAAATTGAAAAACAAGGAAGACAAATTATAAATGTGTCTTGTGAAGTTATTTTAATTGGAAAAAACAGATTAATCGCCAAAGGCTATTCAAATATGATGAATATAGGTCAGGCAAATACAAGATAGATCCAGATATATTTAATAAGAAGAGAATGAATAAACTAAGCGATTACCTACAAATACAATTTGAGTCCAAAGGAAAAACCGTGAAAGGCTTTTGCATGCGTATTCACGATGATTTTCATCTTACATATGCTGTAATCCTAGAAGATTGTCATTCTTTTTGTGTTTGGTTGGATGAAAAAACCTCCAAGTGGTCTTATTCCAAATACACACGTATTGACAAACATATTCTAGACCAATTAATCGGTAAATTAAACACTTTAAAACCAGTTTAATTTTTAAATTAAATAAATTAGGTGAAAAATAAGAAGGCAAGGCCTATCGCTGTTATTACCCCCACCAAATCAGCTAGTAACATAGCGCCAACGGCATATCTTGTGTGGCGGATACTTACCGATCCAAAATATACGGCAATTACATAAAATGTAGTATCTGCAGCACCTTGAAATATTCCAGATAATTTAGATGCAAATGAATCTGCCCCATAGGCTGTCATCGTATCTACCATCATACCTCTAGCAGCACCGCCACTTAAAGGTCTAATCAAAGCGGTTGGAAGTGCCTCTACAAATCGAGTATCCGCACCAAACATTTCAAAGAAATATTTTACAGACATAATTACAACGTCAAAGGTACCTGAAGTTCTAAGCATTGAAATTGCAACTAACATTCCCACTAAATAAGGAATAATCTTAATAGCAGTTTCAAAGCCGCCACGAGCACCTTCAATAAAAGCGTCGAATACATCTATTTTTTTATATAAGCCCCCCAGAACAATACTTAAGAACACTAAAAGAATAAGACCATTACTAAGTAAACTAGAAAATGATTTTATGCCGTCAGCGTTTAAACTCGTGATATACCAAACAATGGCAGCAATAACGGCGGAAATACTTAAAACCCAGGTTAAAATAGCTGTTTGAAACAAGTTTATTTTTTGTTTAAAGGCTACAATACTCATTGCTGTTAAAGTACCTACAAAAGTTACAATTAAACAAGGAATGAAAACATCAGTAGGATCACTCGCATTTTGAGATGCTCGTATAGCAATGACAGATACTGGAATTAAACTTAAACCAGCAGCATGTAAACAGAGAAACATCAATTGAGGATTACTCGCTCTATCTTTATCTGGATTTAGCTCTTGTAAACTTTCCATTGCCTTTAATCCAAAAGGTGTAGCAGCATTATCCAAACCCAATAAATTAGCTGAAAAATTCATAATCATGTGTCCCATGGATGGGTGATTTTTAGGAATTTCAGGAAATAACTTTGTGAAAAATGGAGCTACAATGCGAGATAATAATCGAATGCCTCCAGCTTTCTCTGCAATACTCATAAAACCCATAAATAAGGCTAATACACCAATTAACTTTATACACAGTTCTACTGCAGTCCAACAAGTTTGGATAATTCCATCTACACCAGTTAGATTTGTAGGGTCATCCGCTTTACCTATAACCATCCAGCTAAATATTTCTTGTTGACCAAAAAATACTGCTTTACTGGCAGCAACTAAAATAGCCACTATAATGAAGCCTGACCAAATTCTACTTAATGTCATGATGTATTTGTAAAAATTAAAATTGCATTGAATTTACACCTTTTTCTGTAATTCTCTAGTAAATTATCCCATCTCTAAATCCGAACAAAAGTTGACCTTCCTCCAAAACATCAAAATTTGCTAGGTTACCAAATTTAATGTTGCCAATTACGCTAAGTTGTTTCCCTTGGACTTCCCGATAGGCGGCCCATGGGCTTAAATCTCCAATATCTTCCACACTATAAAGCTTTGAAATTTGTCTACTTATAGGGTCTATGATTTCTTGATAATTAAGGCCGATACTTGCTTTTACCATAGGCATTGTCGCATCTTTAATAAGTAAATGAAAAAGCGGTTTTGTATTGAGTGGAATACTTAAATAGTCAGCTTCATTAAAGTTTAAATAATTCTTAGTACAAATGCTAAATATACCACTCAATAGAGCGTAAAAATATAGTTTTCTTATTTCTTGTTTTTCATCATCGTTGGGAAATCCTCCTGCTTCAATTAATATAGTAGCGCATCCTCCTGCTTGAAAATTATCCCCAAATGCCCGTGGCTCATATTCATCATCAAAGAGGCCAATTTGACCCGGAAGGAGGGAAGCTAACTTTTGATGAATATCAGCAATTACTTGCATAGCCGTAAACCTGCTAAGTCCCTTTTCTAATTGTTTGTTATAAGCTGGAGCCAGAAAAGATAACGTGGCAGGCAACTTACTTTCTCGAATGCCCCAAAGCGTATCTTGATCATGCAAATTAAATCCAAAAGCAGGCTTTATTTTATTAAAGTATTCTTTTAAAATTTTAGCTTCAGGACTTAAGCATTGTAAAAAATCCCTATTAATATCTATTTGTTGAGCATTTCTACGTGTAAAATAATGTGCTCCATCAGGATTTACCATCGGAATAAAGTGTAATTCAAGATTATTTTTTAACCAATTTGAAGCATCACTTTCTATACTTAGGAATCCAAATAAATCGAATAATGCCATCGTCCCAGTAGCTTCATCTCCATGCATTTGCGACCAAGCAAAAATCTTTAAGGGTCCTGTTCCCCAAGTAATGGAATATATGTTTCTATTTTCTACAGATTGTCCGATTAAATTAACTTTGAAAGGGGGCTTTAATTTCTTTATAGCCCTTTCAATTTGGGATGGTAAAAATGTTCTATTCTTTAGCTCACTATTTTTGAAAGTGGGATATTGTTCTAAAATTTCAGAATAATTTGGATGCATAGGATTCGCTTTAAAACAAAGATGCGCAGATTTTTTGGATCTGCGCATCGGATTTTATTTAGAAAAATAAAGTTTATGGTTTATCGTCTGTTAATTCAAAACCCCAAGTTTTACCTTTTTCAGTTGCAGGAACACCTTTGGTCATCCAAACTGGTGCTTTAGCACCTTTCAGATAGTGGTCAAAGAATTGTTGCTCTCTAATTTGAATATCCTTACGATTTTGTCTTTGTACTAAGTTGTGGGCTTCATTATTGTAATTTAACATCCACACTGGTTTACCTAAACGTCTTAATCCCGTAAACATTTCAATACCTTGATACCAGGGCACTGCTCCATCTGCATCATTAGCCATTACTACAACCGGTGTATTTACTTTAGGGAAATGGAATAAAGGAGAGTTTTCAATATATAATTCTGGTTTTTCCCATAAAGTAGCGCCAATTCTACTTTGCGTTTTTTCATATTGGAATTGACGATTCATACCGCTTTCCCAACGAATTCCACCATATGCGGAAGTCATATTTACTACAGGTGCACCTGCCCATGCTGCCGCATACATATCATTTACTGTAATTAAATGTGCTACTTGATAACCTCCCCAGCTTTGTCCTTGAATACCAATTTTTGAGCCATCTACCCACGCATTTTGTTTTAAGTAATTAACGCCAGAGTTGATAAATTCTTCAGCGGATTTACCAGGATAACCAATTTCATAACTGATATCTGGTGCAAATACTAAATAACCATTACTCACAAAGAAAGGAATATTTAATCGAGAAGGGGTAGGACTCGGAGCATTGTAAGTATGTAATCCATCCGATAATTTTTCATAGAAGTAAACAATCATCGGATACTTTTTATTAGGATCAAAATCTTCAGGTTTATATAAGATACCTTCAGATTTATAACCTTTTGGGGTAGTCCATTTAACTAATTCAGCTGTTCCCCAATTATAATTAGCTTGTTGAGGATTAGTATTACTTAATTTAGTAGCTGTTTTTAAATCTTTTGAAATATATACATCCGGAGAAGCAACATAAGATCCAGCGTCATACATAAACATCTGCGCATTTTTAGCTTTCGTTAATGTTGAGTATCTAACTGGAGCCATCACGATTAACTCTGGATTTTTATTGTCTCCTAATGACTTTTTATAGAATCCATTTTCTTTAGTGCTATTATTAAATGCATCTAAATAAACTACTTCTTTTTTGCCAAAAAATCTGTCATTACCCACACGCTCTACTCTAAAGGTAATATTATTAGCTCTTCCAAAACCGTTTGTAATATTTTTTGGCGTTGTTTTACCATCCGGAGAAAAGGCCCAAATATCAAATTTATCGTAAATGTATACTAATTTATCATCTTCAGACCATCCAGCAACTCCATAACTATTTGGATCATCTGGTACATCATTTTCTTCATTAAAAAAATTTACATTCATACCTTCATTTAACTTGGTGAAAGTATTAGTAGCGATGTGATAAGTTGAATAGGATTTATCCTTTTTATTATAAATTAAAACATAATTTCCTTGTGGGGAAGCACTGGCACTACCATAATGCTCTTTTAAGAATTGCTTCTTATTACCAGTTGCCATATCTACGATATAATAATCACGAGCAGAACCTCCTAACCATTGAGAAGCAATTCTGTAAGCTTTATCACTACTACCTAATAAATAAGGAGAATTACCTTCATTGAGCTGCGTAACGTTTTCTACTTCTTCATCTGCAAGCTGTACAATTTTCGGATTTGCACTATAAATATCAAATACACTCAAATAAGATTTACGGCTATCTCTTCCAGCCGATCTTAATTGTTGCGTTTGTAAATAATCATCTTTATAACCCCAGATATCTAATTTGGCAACTTCTGACTCTATGATAGTTGTATCTTTAGGTGTAGGCTTAGGACCCACAGAAAGGAATAATTTATCACCGTCTTTACTGAAATTAATACGACCATCACCATTTACTACATAACCTTTCGCAAGGCCTTCCATTTGATTATCAATCAAAATTTGAGCAGTATCTAGGCTTAATGAAGAATAATAAATACTAAAATCTTTTATTTCTTCTTTTTCTGGGCTAGTTTCGCCAACAAAAACTAATTTTTCACTCTCTTCATCAAAGGTAAAGCTCTTGAAATTCCCTTTTCCTTTAACCAAAGTTTTTGTTAAGCCAGTCTCCGTATGATATAAATATACCCCTTGTCCGGCATTTTTTTGTTTAGTATCACCCGAAGAAGTATAAACTAATAATTTACCATCTTTACTGAAGTAGTAATCTTTAACAAATTTAAAAGTCTTTTCTACACCCGTAGTTAAGTTTTTAAGGATTAGATCTGTACCTTCAGCATTAGCACCACTTCCCCCTCCAGAACCAGCAGCCGGACCTCTGCCTCCCGCTCCAGGAGCACCACCTCTAGCTCCAGCATTTCCAGGAGCACCTGGCGTACCTGCAGCTCCTGCGGTTCCATTAGGGTTTGCATTGTTGCCGTTTGCTGGTGCTTGATCTTTATCTTTTAAATAGGCTAACCAACTTTTACCAGCTTCAGGAAATTTATAAGATTTAACACGTGGAATCTTAGTAACCACGAGGTTTGTCAAATTCACTATGCCGAGTGTATCCTTATCTAACTCCTCTGCTTTTTTCTTTTTTATACGGACTAATCTAGAATCCGCATACCAAGGTTTGATAGTAATTGCAGCAAATTTAGAGTCAGGGCTGAAAATGGTATTTCCACCCATTCCTCCACCTAATTGCCCTCGAGAGATAGCTAATTTTTGAGGTGAAAAAGTGTTATGAATATAAAGTATTCCATCACCTTCTTGCTGATTTATCGTATAAGCAGCAAAATTACCGTCGTTCGAGAATTGTTTTGCACCAACAGCTTCCCAAGTATCATATACATTATGGTCTAGCGGTTTCTTTTGAGCATAGCCATAGCTTGCCAAAAGGGCAAAAAACAGGGTTAGTTCTTTTCTCATGAGTCTTTTATTCGTTAAGCGCTTGTTTGTTTAAATTGATAGATAAAAATTGTAAAATTTATGGACATTTTTCCAACTGTATGTCAATTTTTACACAAAAACTTTTTAATACTAAAAAGCCCCTTAAATAAACTGATTGACAGCATATTTAAGGGGCCTTCATTTATTTCAGAAAATTTATTTCTTTTTCATCTGAGATTGTTGCTGTTGTTGCATGCGCATATACTCATCTAATCTAGCTTGAAATTTTGATTTCTTTTTTTCCGTCTTAGGTTTGGTTTTATTTTCTTGTAAAATAGCATGAATTTTATCATCATTTACCATCCTACGGATTAAATATTGTTGTAAGAAAGTCAACATATTTGCTAAGAAATAATAGTAGTTTAATCCAGAAGGATAACTATTTAATACCCCTAAGAAAATAATCGGCATAATATATCCGATGTATTTCATTTGACCAGTTGCGCCTGAAATTTGGTTATTGAAATATGTATAAATTAAGGTAGATATTGTCATTAATAAACACATTAATGAAATATGATCGCCAATAAAAGGAATTTCAAAACCAAATTTTATAAAATCATCATAGGTGGAAAGATCTTTCATCCATAAGAAACTTTCTCCTCGAATTTCAAATAAGTTCGGGAAGAAAAAGAAGAATGCCATCACAAATGGTAATTGTAATAACATCGGTAAACAACCACCCAACGGATTTACACCCACTTGCTTGTAGAGTTTTAAATATTCTTGTTGTAAAAGGGTAGGGTTGTCTTCTCCAACTTTAGCTTTAATCTCATCCATCTCCGGCTTCAAAATTCTCATTTTCGCCATAGATATATAAGACTTATATGTTAAAGGAGACATCGCTACTTTTAACAAAATGGTAAGCACCAAAATGATTAAACCATAATTCCAATTAAAACTATCTAGGAAGTTAAATACTGGAAGTACAATAAATCTATTGATATACTTTAAAGGCCAATAACCTAAATCAATTTGCTTTTCTATCGAATGACCTTGCGCTTTTAAATCAGAAAATTTATTGTTTCCAAAGTAAAGTTTAAAGTCATATTGCTGATTTGCTAATTGATTAAAAGGCATCAGCATTTTAGCATCGTAATGCTTTACTTGTCCTGGAGCAATACTAGTTTTAACTTCAATAGACCCACTTTCAAATGGGATTTGAGGTATGATTATACTAGAGAAAAAATGTTGTTTAAATGAAAGCCATTCTACTTTCCCTTCATTTAATTCAATTTTTTCATCACTCATGGTACTCAAGTGATCAGGATTTTCCTCCACATACTTGAAATAAGGTGCTGAATGCTCTTGTTCCTTTTTAACATTTTTCTCCTGTTGCAAAAGTGTAGACGCCCAGTCAAAAGTGATTTGATTGCCTTGAATCAGGCCATTCATCCCATTTAAACTAACTTTAAAATCTACATTATTGGAGTTTTTAAGTAAAGTATAATAGAATTCAATAAACTGATTCGGTCCATATTCAGCTTTTAAAGACACTCCACTTTCAGTGGGAGTAGAAGTGAAATAAAGATCATTTGTATTGATAACTTTTCCACCAATATTTAATTGAAAACCAAATTTATTAGTGTTTCCGTCAAAAAGTATTAATGGATTCCCAGAATAGGTTTCCTCCCCTTTAACTTGTACCGATTTAATTCGTCCACCTTTATTAGTGAAGCTTAACTTTAATTTTTCATTTTCAACTACCGATATTGACTCAGATCCAGTTAAGTGATTGGCAAAAGGGCCTGTAGGCTTAATGGTGTCTACCGTTTTCTGCACAACAGGTGCAGCTTTAACGGGTTTATTGCCATTTACCTTTTGTAAAGAATCAGCGGTAATGCGCTCTTTTTCCTTAAGAATCTCGGCTTCAGATGGTCGCATAAAATAAAACGAACCAGCCATTACAATTAAGATTAAAAAGAGGCCTGTAAAGGTATTTCTATCCATTTTTTAAAGTAATATTATTTTTTCTTTTTCACCTGCTCCATAGCGGCGGCCACAAATTTAACAAAAAGTGGGTGAGGATTAGCAACTGTAGATTTTAATTCTGGATGAAATTGACCACCTACGAAAAACGAATGATTTTTTAACTCCACAATTTCTACTAAACCACTATCAGGATTTAAACCAGAAGCTATTAAGCCTGCTTCTTCATAGGCTTGTAAATATTTATTGTTAAACTCATAGCGATGTCTATGTCGTTCCGAAATTCTGCTTTTACCATATGCAGCAAATGCTTTCGTACCTTTTTTAAGTTCACATGGATAAGCTCCTAAACGCATAGTACCGCCTTTATTGGTAACTGATTTTTGGTCTTCCATCATGTTAATTACTGGATAAGGGGTAGATTCATCAATTTCAGTCGTATTAGCATTTTCAAATCCAAGTACGTTTCTTCCAAATTCAATTACAGCACATTGCATTCCTAAACATATCCCAAAGAAAGGAATATTGTTTTCTCTAACATATTTAATAGCGTCAATTTTACCTTCAATTCCTCTTGAACCAAAACCAGGTGCAACTAAGACGCCGTCTAAATGATTCAACTTATCTTTAACATTCTCAGGATGAATGCTTTCAGAAGGAATATATTCCACTCTTACTTTACATTCATTTTTAGCACCTGCATGAATGAACGCCTCAGTAATAGATTTATAGGCATCCGGCAGCTCTACATATTTACCTACTAACCCAATTCGAACCTCAGAAGTGGGGTTTTTTAAACGACCTAAAAAGTCTTTCCAACTTTCCATATCAGGTTCATTTTTACTTGGTAACTTAAGTTTACTCAACACTGTTTTATCCAGCTGCTCTTTTAACATTAATAATGGAACAGAATAAATTGAAGAAGCATCAATAGACTCAATTACCGCATTTATATTTACGTTACAGAATAAAGCAATCTTCTTTCTGATATCGTTGCTAATATGGTGTTCAGTTCTACAGACCAAAATATCAGGCTGTATACCATATTCTAATAATGCTTTTACTGAGTGTTGGGTAGGTTTAGTCTTAAGTTCTCCTGCAGCAGCTAGGAATGGAATAAGTGTAAGGTGAATAACAATAGCATTGTTACTACCTTCTTCCCATTTAAATTGACGAACTGCTTCAATAAAAGGAAGTGATTCAATATCTCCTACAGTTCCACCTAATTCTGTAATGATGATATCATATTCCCCGGTTTCACCCAAGGCTCTCATATTCCTTTTAATTTCATCGGTAATGTGAGGAACTACTTGAACAGTTTTACCTAGATATTCTCCATGACGCTCTTTATTGATTACGTTTTGATAAATTCTACCCGTTGTAATATTGTTTGCTTGTGAGGTTGGTGAATTTAAAAATCTTTCATAATGACCTAAATCTAAATCGGTTTCCGCACCATCTTCAGTTACAAAGCATTCTCCATGTTCATAGGGATTCAAGGTACCTGGATCAATATTGATATAAGGGTCAAACTTTTGAATCGTTACTCGGTATCCTCTAGCTTGTAAGAGTTTAGCTAAAGAGGCAGAGATAATGCCTTTCCCTAAAGAAGATGTTACACCACCCGTAACAAAAATATACTTCGTCATGAATTAAAAAGATTAAATAAATGGGTTTTAAACCCTATTAATTGTTTTTGTACGGGATACAAAGGTATGCAAAATAAGCCAATCTATACATATTTATTGAATTATTTTTTGCAGCACTTATAGTATATTTTAACTTGTTTAGCACCAGCCGACCAAGCAATGTAAATGGAGCTTTCTTCACCATCTCTGAAATAAAATCCGGGTAATTTAGTTTGCTTTAATTCTTGGTGGAAGGATTTATCAGGTACATTTTCATCTGCGGATTCATCAGGCATAACCGCTGGAATTAAAAAATGTTCTTCATCAAAAAAATATTCCGCCTCTGTCTTTAAATATTTTAATTTTTCTGCTTCAGTGCGGAGATTAGGATTGGATTTTAAGATTTCTTTACCAGCAATATTTATTTTATATATCGAATTTCCTTCACTATTTATAATCTCAAACATCAACTTACTTTCAATCGATTTAGTGCCAATTAATGAGATTTTAAAAATATCTGATTGACCTAATTTTGAAAACGGAGTTTTATGAGATTTTGAAAATAAAACAGCGTTATTAGTTTCTTCTATTTCTTGTTGAAGTGTATCTGAATTATTTTCCTCCTTTGAAACCTTTAGGCTGTCTGAAGCTTGCTTTGAATGTGTGATTTCTCGTGATGCTTCAAGGGGGTCAAAATTATCTTGGGCTTTAGGATTTGTACATGAAATACATAATATCATTCCGGATAGGATAATTAAAAAGTTTGTTTTTTTATGAATCATGTTTTCAACTTTCATTTTTTCGAAGAATTAAAATGGATAAACTTTTTTAATTTTTTCTACATCCTCCGGACTATCAATAGCCATAGTTTCTAAAGTAGTAATCTCCGTAGATATGGAATAACCAAATGCTAACCATCTTAATTGCTCTAAATTCTCTGCTAATTCTAAAGCATGTGGTTGAAGTTTACTTAAAGCTAATAAAATATCTTTTTGAAAACCATAAATGCCAATGTGTTTATAAAACACATGAGATGTTAGCCAATTTGTTTTATCTATATTCCTTAAATAGGGGATAGTTTGTCTACTAAAATATAAAGCTTCTAGATTTTGATTTAAAATTACTTTAGGCGAATTAACATTAAAAAGCTCTTCATTAGTATCTATTTTTTTTACTAAAGTTGAAATTTGTGCATTCGGCTTAAGTAAGGCACTTTTAACTAAATTAATTTGAGCTGGGTCAATAAATGGTTCATCCCCTTGGATATTAATTACTAAATCAAAATCAGGGAATTGGGTACTTACCTCAGCACAACGATCAGTCCCACTTTGATGTAACTCACTGGTTAAACAATATTCTGCCCCAATGGATTTAGCATGCGCTACAATTCGCATGTCATCAGTAGCAATAATTATCTTATCAAGCTCAGCCTTTGCTACCTGTTCATATACTCTTTGAATCATGGTTTTTCCGCCCAAATCTATAAGGGGCTTTCCAGGAAACCTTGTAGAAGCAAATCGAGCTGGTATAATGCCTAATGTTTTCATTTAAAATAAGCCATTGATTTCAGCTTCAATAGCTTGAATAATAGTCCCTAAATCTTCTGGATTATTGCTGAAATCTAATTTATCTTTATCTAAAATTAAGAGTTTACCTTCTTTGTAGTTTTTTATCCAAGCATCATATTTTTCATTCAATTTAGAAAGATAATCAATTCTAATGCTGGCTTCATATTCTCTACCTCGACGTTGAATGTTATTAACCAAAGTTGGCACCGATGCTTTTAAATAAACTAATAAATCGGGAGGTTTTATAAAAGAGGTGATATTATCAAAAATAGCCCTGTAATTGTCATGATCACGAGTGGTCATCAACCCCATTTCATGCAAATTTTCAGCAAAAATATAGGCATCCTCATAAATGGTTCTATCTTGAATGACATTTCGTTTGTGATTTTCAATTTCAATCATTTGCTGAAATCTGGAGTTCAAAAAATAGATTTGTAAATTGAAACTCCAACGCTTCATATCACTATAAAAATCTTCTAAATAAGGATTGTGATCTACTGCTTCATAGAGTGCTTCCCAACCATAATTTTTGGCTAATAAACCTGTAAGTGTGGTCTTCCCAGCACCAATATTTCCGACAATGGCGATATGCATAATTAATATATTTAAAAGCTTTTTATTCCAATTAATTCTCGCACTTCGCGAATTGTTTTCTGAGCCGATTCTCTGGCTTTTAAGGCACCGTGTTTAGCTACTTGACGTAAATATGCATCATCGGCAGAAATTTCTTGTATACGATCTCGTATTGGAGCTGTTGCTAAAATCATATCCTCGGCTAATTGCTTTTTGAAATCTCCATAGCGAATTGCCATTTTATTATATAAATCGTTAAAGTGTTCCAGCGTATCAGGAGTGGAAACAATTTTCATTAAATCAAATAAATTCTGAATTGCTTCTGGTTTTTCTTGAAACTCTGAGGTTGGCCCACCATCTGTCACAGCTCTAGAAACTTTTTTACGAATTACTTCTGGAGAATCAGATAAATATACAGCATTAGATTCACCTTCTGACTTGCCCATTTTACCTTTACCATCTAAACCAGGTACTTTAACTAAGTTTTCTGTAAAACTAAATGCATAGGGCTCAGGAAAGTAATCTGCATTATAAAGCCTATTAAATCGATTCCCAAAGGTACGTGCCATTTCTAAATGTTGTTCTTGGTCTTTCCCTACAGGAACTTTTATGGCTTTATGCATTAAAATGTCAGCAGCCATCAATACAGGATAAGTTAATAGGCCTGCATTTACGTTATCAGGGTTTGCTCTTACTTTATCTTTAAAAGAAGTGCTTCGCTCTAATTCTCCCATATAGGCATTCATGTTTAAATAAAGATAAAGCTCCGCTACTTCAGGTACATCGGATTGCACGTAAATAGTGGTGTTTTCTGGGTCAATTCCAGCTGCTAAATATTCTACTAAAACATGTTTAACATGCCCATGTAAATCTCCAGGCGTAGGATGGGTGGTTAATGAGTGTAAATCAGCTATAAAAAAGAAGCAATTAAAATCGTTTTGCATTTGCACAAAATTTTTAACTGCACCATAATAATTTCCTAAATGTAATTTGCCGGTAGAACGAATACCGCTTACCACTATCTCTTTATTCATGGCCCGAAATTAAGAATTTTTTGGAAAAATTTGATTTAAAAAGGAAACACAAGTTTCCACAATTTCACTTAACCACGGATTAAATAATGCAAATGTATGAGGGGCATTTGGAAATTCTTTTTTAACTATATAAATCTGCCTAGAAATTAGATTTTCTATAAATTCCATTTGTCCCGCCTGCATTCTTTTTACCCCAGAGTTAATAAATAAAGTGGGGGAGTTAAAGTTATGAACATGTGTTAAAGCAGAGGCATCTTTCCATATTTCTGAACCTTCGTTTTTATTAATACCAAACCAATGGGTTGCAGCTGAAATTGATTTAGTATCATCCCCTTCACCTGAATCTGGATGGATAAATGCTAATACTCCATCTATGTTTATTAATCCGTGAACCGTGTTGGATTTTGTTGCTACCAATGAAGCTAATGCCCCTCCTGCAGAATACCCTAATAAGGTTAATTTTTGAGGATCTATATTATATTTTTGGGCATTCTTTTTAATGTGCCCAATGGCATTTAATACATCAAAGTAAGCAGTAGGATATAAAGCATGTGTGGAGAGGGTATAATCAATTGTGAAACAAGCAAACCCTTCTTTGGCTAATAAATGCGCTAATGATTCATGTTGTTCTTTATTTCCAGATCGCCAACCACCGCCGTGAATTATAATGATAGCTGGAGTGTAGTTATTAATATCTTGGGTTTCTATTGGAGGTAAATAGGCATTATAATATAGCTTGTTTAATTTAGATAGAAAATAAGTTTGATCTTTTATAACCAGGATATTAGTAGGAGAGGGATTTTTAATGATTTTCGCCTCAGGATGAGTTTTCAGTGTTTTTAAATAAGCTGAATGTATAGTGAAAGATGTATCCTTTTTAAAAGATATACCCGTGGTAGATAATTTAGAATTACTTATTTCTTGGCTAAAACACAATAATGGTAAGCCAATTAACAGCATCCATAAATTCGACCAAATCATTTTATTTAAAATCATTAATAATTTATATTTTTATCTAAATATAATATGTAAAAATGGAAAAATTAAATATTCACATAAAAGTTAAAGCACCCGTAAAAGCCGCTTGGGAGTTTTATACCAATCCCGAATCCATACAGGTATGGAATCAAGCAAGTTCAGATTGGTGTTGCCCATTTGCAGAAAATGACCTACGTGTAGGAGGTAAGTTTAATCATAGAATGGAAAGTAAAGATGGGAAGTTTGGTTTTGACTTTAATGGGGAATATACCACAATAATTAAATATAAATCAATTGCCTACAATTTAAGTGATGGAAGAGAAGTTATCGTAGATTTTATACCTAATAAATCCGATACTGAAACGGCCATTTTTGTTAATTTTGATCCAGAAAAAGTTAACCCAATTGAATTTCAAAAAGAAGGTTGGCAAGCTATTTTAAACTCCTTTAAGTTTCATTTAGAGAAAAGTCATAAATAAAATACACCAAGTAATTTAACAAATGGTTTAATATTTAAGCAGAATATTTATCTTCGAATTAAATATGAATCATCTAGTTAGATCTCTTTTAATACTATTCCTATTTTTTGCAAAATCATCCTTTTCTTACGGGCAAAATGCTAGTATAGCAAACGGAAGAATTATGGATAGTGTTTTTGTTCACAACTTAAATTTATCAACCAAAATACAAGAAATAAATGATTTCTTAGATCATAAGTTTCAAAGCACAAATGATTCTGAATTTTTGGTGTTTAGTAAATTTATGAATAGTTATTATAAAACTAAAGTCGATCCCCAAGAGATAAATAACTTAAAAGATTACGTATTTCAAGAATACAAAGCATACCCCAATCTTCAAGCTAGATTTTTTAATCAAATAGCCTATACGAATTTTGTGGGCATTCAAAACTTTGAAAGGGCATTCGATGCTTATATGCTTATAGAAGATATTCTTTCTCAAAATGGTCCCACAATTATAACAAGGTACTCTTATTATTGTAGTCAAATTTCCTCAGCCTATTACAAGTTTAAAGATTATAAAAGAGCTATTCATTTTGGTAAAATGGGTTTAAAATATGCGGAAAATAAGTGGGATATGTTTAATACCATTGGATTATGCTATACTGCTCTTAATCAATTAGACAGTTCAAATTTCTATTTGAATAAAGCAGTTGAAGAAGCCAAGAAATTAAATCTTCCAAAGATTAATCATACGATATCTCAAGGAAATATTGGGATAAATTATTATCATGCAGGAAAATTCGAGTTAGCTTATCCTCTTTTAATGATTGACTTTAAAGAAGCTCAAAAATTTCAAGATTGGGGATTGGCAGCAGGTTCCTCTATTCCACTGAGTCATATATATATTAAACAAAAAAAATATAAAAAAGCGGATAGCTTGTTGAATTTAACACGAGAATATATTCAAAAAAGTAAACAATTCGAACGATTAGAAAAATACTTTCCTATCAAAGCAATGTATTATGAAGAGATTAGAGATTTCAAAAGGTCATTATCCTACCGTGATTCCAGTCTAAAAGCTTATAAATATAATGATTCTGTTTACAATGGCTTATTAGTGTTACGTGTTCAACAAAGAGCAGATTTAACAAAAATTGAAAGAGAAAAGCTAAAACTACAGAATTATCAAGAAGTAATAAAAATACAATTCATTGCTATTGGGGTAGTAGTTGTTTTATTAGGAATTGGTTATTATTTATATAGAAATTATTTATATCGACTTCAAAGAAATCGTCAAAGAATTGATGAATTAAAGCGATTATTGAATTTGAGACAACGATTGAGTGCTGATATGCATGATGATATTGGGAGTAGTTTAAGCAGCATTTCTTTATATTCACATTCTTTATTAATGCAACCCCAATCTCCCGAACAAAAATATGTTTTAACCAAAATAAAAGAAAATGCTCAATATATTCAAGAGCAAGTAAATGACATCATTTGGTCAGTTAATCCAGAAATGGATGTAATGAAGGAATTAGTTGCCAGAATGAGGAAGTTTGGTGCAGAAATTACAGAATCCGCAAATATTGCATTTATATTTGATTGTACAGAAGAAATCATGGATTTAGAAATTGAAATGGCATGGCGAAGAAATCTATTTTTAATGTATAAGGAAGCGATACATAATGCTATTAAATATAGTCAAGCAGAAGAAATTAAAGTCGAACTTAAATTTCAATCAGGTAAATTAAATATTCAAATCGCTGACAATGGCATTGGTTTTGATACAGATAAAATCATTAAAGGAAATGGATTAAAAAACCTTCAGGCCCGAGCTAAAATTATGGATGCTTTTTTCCAAGTTGAAAGTAAACGTAATAAAGGCACTAAAGTTATTATTAAAAGTCCTATTCGGTAGCTATGAATAGCTATTTACTAAAACATTTCATACCACTAAATTTGTATAGTGAAAAAGAGAATTATCTTATTCGATGATGATGAAGCACGTCGCGATAGTCTATCGCTATTGTTGAGCATGTGTGCAGATTTAACCTGTGTAGGGATTTTTGAAACTGCTGAACACGCTGTGCAACATGTCGAAGTGTGTAAGCCAGACCTAGTTTTAATGGATTTAGATATGCCCATCGTCAATGGTATTCAAGGAACGAAAGCGATCAAAGAAAAGTTTCCAAAAATTCCCATAATCGTGCAAACTATTTTTGATGATGAACCTAATATATTTGAAGCAATCAAAGCTGGCGCAAATGGATATATATTAAAATCGACTTCACCAGAAAAGTTTTTAAATATGTTAAGAGATGCTTTAGATGGGGGAGCTCCTATGAGCGGTGTTATTGCAGGCAAGGTTTTAGCATATTTTAAAAATCAAAATAATCTTATAGATTATAAATTATCAGAAAGAGAAAAAGGAATCTTAAAATTATTAGTAGACGGCCATAGCTATAAAATGATTGCCACAAAAAGTAACATTTCCTATTATACGGTCTGTAATCATATCAAAAATATTTATGATAAACTTCACGTTAAAAGTGCTACTGAAGCTGTTGGTTTAGCTTTAAAAAATGGAATCGTATAAAAATTATTATAAAATTTTAAAGATCATTAATAGATTAAGCGTTAAAAAATTTAATTAAATTATAGCTAATATTAGCTATTGATTTAATAAATTAATTTAGCGTGCTTTACATTTTGTTAAATGTAATAATCTATTAAATATGAAAACATTACGCTTTCCTTATCTAATTAAACTAAGTTGTTTATTATTAGGACTAGCTTTCTTTAACAGTTGTAAAAATCCAGCCGAAGATGTAAGTATCCAAGTTAATACGGATATTTTCAAATCTCCCACTGTTATTCAATTTGAGAATGCCAATGAAAACGCCTCCACTCCAAACAATGTGAGCATTTCATTTTCAGGGCCAGGTGCTAGCTTGGTTCGCACAGTAACTGGCGGCACTAACTTTAATGTAAGTAATGGTTTTATCAATATTGTTTTAGACAGGAATGCTAATCCAACTACAGGCAGTCCCGTTAAAGTAACAGCTACTATTAATGCCCCAGGTTATGCACCTACTTATTTAGATTTAACCTTTACCGATCCCAAAGCGAAACAGTTTAAAACGGTAAAGATGTTTCAGTATTCACGCCCTGCAGAAGGAACGGCCGCTGTAGTGAAAACGCAAAACTTAACTGGCGGTCAAACCTCTGCACCGGTTACCATTTCTACCACACCCAATGCCACGCAACCTCAGAGTACTTCTTTAGCTATTCCAGCGAGTACGAGCTTTAAGGATGCAGCCGGAAATGTACTAAATGCTGCTCAATTGGAGACTAGAGTTATTTATACAGCCGTAAAAAGTGATGGTTCCATCAATCAAGATGTCATTAACAAACCGATTGTAAATCCTGTAAATGAAAATGGCCAGCCTATTACTGGAGCGTTGAATATAATGCCTATTGCCAGTGCCTCTATCAATATGTATGCAGGTAATACGGAGATAAAAAGTTTCACTAACCCCATTAACTTAGATATGGAGTTACCTGCGGATTTCATTAATCCAATAACAAATGCTGCACTTAAAGTGGGCGATACATTTGATGCTTGGAGTATAAATGAAGAAACAGGCCAATGGAAAAAGGAAGGAACGGCTAGTGTAGTATTAAATTCAGCCGGTAAATTAGTAGCTAGGAAAGCCATAACCCACTTAACAATTTGGGAGTTTGTGATACCTTCGGTAACTTATACGGGGAATATTACTATTACCCGAAATGATGCACAATATGAAGAATTTTTTAATGTTAATGGAGAAACAGTGTCCTTAAAGGAAGGCGAGAGTAGCAAAACCATTCCTACTTCTATTACAGTTTATCCTAGTATTACAGTTTATCCTGGTGCCGACTTTACATCGCGTACTGTAATGGTTTATTCAATAGATGTAAATTCATATACCGAAGCTTTCAAAATTTTGAGAATAAATTCAAATAATTTTAATTTAACAGCTAATTTTACTAAAAAGAATAGTGCTATTCCTGCTGAATTAAATTTAAAATTTAGTTGTACTAATAAAAATCTTACAACTTCTCCTAACCTAGCCCTTAAATTCGAGAATTTAACCACTAAATCCTCTAGTATAGTATCGGTTGATAATGGAAAAGCAAGTGGTTCTGTGTATAATGGCGAATCCTATCGGGTATTTATCGAAATTGATGGAGTAACTTATTCAACCACCTTTAGTGTGAACAATGGTACAGCAGAAATTACTGGCGTACAAAACTTATCCGCTTCGGTAACTAAAGTAGGTGCTGGATTTAAAGTAGATGCTACCATTTCTAAACCTTGTAATTAAATTAACTCGATCAAACAATGAAAAAATTATATATAATAATATTATCCTTACTGGTAAGCAGCACTGTTGTTGCACAAGATAATGTCCCTGCAACTGCTAGTGATAAAAAGCCTATGTCATTTCAAATATTAGCTGGTAGCCAAGGCTTTGGTGCTAACTTTAGATATGTTCCGCATAAAACTATAGGCATTCGAGTAGGCGGCAGTTTTGGAAAAGGAAGTATTAATGATAAAATTGAAATTGAAGATTTCAGCTCTAAAAATAAATTAACGGGAGAAATCACCACCATACATGCTTTAGCTGAATTAAATCCGATGGGCTTTGTACGCTTTGCTGTAGGTGCTGCATATTTAGCGAAAGCAAAAGCTGATTTATTTTTACAACCGAAAGAATCTCAAACGGTAGGCGAAGTAACTTTAACACCTGATGAAATTGGGGAGTTGAATTACCACATTGATTGGGGCAAAGCAGCTCCTTATGTTGGTATAGGTTTAGGAAGAGGCATTCCAAAGAACAAATTCAATGTGAATTTAGACTTAGGAACCTACTTTTTACAATCGCCAAAGGTAACGGCATTTGGAACCAAATTGCTAAGTGATAATGAGTCGAGTGCTGCTAAAATTCAAGAGAACATGAAATCTTACCGATTTTTACCAGTAGCACAAATCAACTTCAACTTTAGATTCTAAAGAACGCAAGCTCCTAAATTAACCCTCTTTTAAGCGCCCTTGATATGCCATCATATTAAGGGCGCTTTTTTATTCTTATTATATAAAGTTAACAAAGCTAGATTTATTTATTTCATAGCTGTTTTTATAAGTAAGGTGTCCATTAACAACATTAATTGCAAAGGCAGCTACGCCACCATTAATTTGATTAGCAACTAATAACCATTTTCCATCTTGTGAAATAGCTAGATATCGCGGACTCTCACCTTGGCTCGATATACTATTTACATATTCTAATCGCTCCTCATTAATATTGAATGTGTATATTTTATTATAATCTCCTCGAGCTGTTGCATACAAAAATTTTCCTTGCGGATGTAAAATGATAGCGCCTCCTAATTTTTTCGCTGAGATAACTTCTTGAGAAGGAATTATAGGCGTATGTTGAATCCAATTTTGATCTAAATTATTCAAGTCAATGGTAAATATTTCAGCACTCAACTCGCTTAAAAGATATAATTTAGTATAATTTGCATTAAATACTAATTGACGTGGGCCACTACCTGGAGGCAAGATAAAAGTATAAAGAGGGCGCTGTATGGCTAAATGCTCTTTGTCGAATATATAGCACTTATCGGCACCTAAATCAACGGTAAATATCAATTCTCGAGTTGGATCATAACCTACAGCGTGAATATATGATTGATTTTGCCTTTCTTTATTTGGCCCAGAACCTTTAAAATTAATTTCCTGAAAACTGCTTTTAGTATCACCATTAGCTAATACTTGCCCAAATGTCATGCTCCCAGATTGATAATTCGAAATAAAAATCATCTCTTCATACTTTTCTAAATGACAACTGCCTGTGCCAGGATAGACTATTTTATCCAAAATGGTAAGTTTGTCAATCTGTTTTTTTATATGGTATAAGGTACTTTGTTTTGTGGAAGTTTCACTTAATGCATAAATAGCCTCATTATCTGCTGAAACATATAAATAAGAGGGATTTTCAATTCCGGTTAAAGACGCTTGTAAATGAAATTTATGTTCATCCCAGTTCAACAGATAAATGCCTGTCGAATTTTTTTGGGAATATGATCCTACAATTAATTTCATAAAGAATAAATATTTGTTATTTAATTATTGATAGCGTATCTCTACGGTGTAATCATTTGGTTTTAAATATAACTGAGTTATGTCCTCTTTTGATTTAATTTCTATGACCCCAACAGGTACAGCTAATTTATGTATATTATGATTCTTTTTATGATGGTAAAATATTAAAGCAGGGAATGACTTTAAAGAATCTAATGAGTAACGATAATTTATCCTTTTTGGATCCAACTTAATTAAATAATTTTCAGCATCTTCAAACATACTAACGGGTTGAATGATACTAATATCGGTCTCATAACTATTGCTTGAACTGTTAAAAACTTTCCCATCCTTATTCTCTAAAATAACTGGTTCCTGAGCTTTAATAAGTAGGGATAGGGGATGGTTATAACGTGTTTCACCTTTATATGAATAGCGATTTTGATCGATAGTAAAAGGATTGATTTTGGTAAGCCCCGCTAATATTCCCGCCATGGATAATCCTCGACCATTATTATTGCCCTCAAAAGCATGTCCAGCACCACAATAAATAAAGTATTTGCCTTCTTTGTTAGTTTGCATATAATGGTGAATGTTGTGAGCTTGAGCTATTTCTCTATTCCTCCAATTATCATCATCCCACTTAGCTTCGGCACTAGCTTCATAGCCAAAAACCTTAAACCCTAAAGCCAATGCTTCATTGATGAAGTTTGCAAACTCAGGTTCGGCTGTGTAGAACCCACTTTCTTGAACCACAAAACCTCTATCATTAATAGTAGAATCTATCAATGCTTCTAAGCCCAAATAGCGATATCCATTAGCATATAAATCTTTTAAAAGAGATGCAGCAAATACCCGATGGGTTGGATTATGATGCAATTCATTTAATATGACTATATCCTCCGTCTTACTTCGCTCAATAATGTACTCCTTAGCCGATTTAACAATACTTTGTGCATAAAATGATGAATCGTTTACATTCATCGAAATTTTATTAATATTAGGCCTCTGAAGATTCCAGGTTGTTAAGGCTTTACTTAAATTACCTTGAAAAGCGTAATCAGTTGCCGCTAGTTGAAGCGTAAATCCACCTGGATTCTCTTTTATATAAGTTTCAATTTGATTCGAAAACTTATATGGTATAGTTTGAGAAAATATTAGTGTAGAAAAAAATGTCAAAATGACACTTAAAAACAAATTAAATATTAAATTCATATGACCAAATTGCAATTAATAATGTTTTTTAACAAATAATATCAGCTTATTCTTGCACAATTAAAACTCATTCAATACATTTGCAACCCGCTTCACAGCTAAATGCCCAGGTGGCGGAATTGGTAGACGCGTTGGTCTCAAACACCAATGGGAAACCGTGCCGGTTCGATCCCGGCCCTGGGTACTAAAGCCGGAGTTATTACTAATTCCGGCTTTTCTATTTCTTCTTATACAAAAACTTTAGTATAAGCATCAAAATATCCATACAAAAAGAAAATACATTCGTTATGATGATTGGCCAATCATTCAATAGCATCCCGTAAAAGGCCCACAGACCATTTCCCAGAGCCAATATGATAAACATAATTGGTGACACATGATCCACCTTTTTAGTTTTTAATGCTTTTACAATTTGAGGAATAGCAGAAATTGCTGTTAATACTCCTGCAGCTATTCCAATATAAATTTGGTATTCTTTTATCAAATCCACCTAACAAAGCATTATATAATTGTTAAACCGTAAAACCCCAACTTTAATTGCTCCTACTCATCAGCCCATCTTTCATTAATTGTTCAAATATAATAGAAGGATAGGAGGCAACAAATGAATCAATAGACCCTGGATTCATCGTTTCCGATTGGGCTGACCAAATCAATTGATTATTATCGAGGCTATACAGGTTTGATTCCAAAAAGTAGGTTTTATCGGTTACATAATATCCAGGATCTTGAAAAATCGGATTCCAATAATTCATATAACTATAAAAGCCGCCATACCATCTATAATTTACATAGGGGGAATAAGTACGAGCACCCCGAACATGACGCGTTTCACTCTGCGTATCAATTAAAGACACTGTTAAAATCATATTAGCACCCGATCTTTTTATTTGATCCACAATTTCCCTTTCGGGTGGAATATTTTGATAAAAGTCAGGTCTAAACTGAGTGCTACTCTTTATCGCAACCATATTTCTTCTCGATGCTTGATCGGCAAGAGCATCTTCTAATTTAGTTCTCACTTCTAAATTTCTTGTTAAAGAAGCAATAAAAATAGTTTGCCCTGATAGATTTTGATTTCTTGCCTCAGGATCTACCCAAGAGGCCGTTATTCTGGTTGACGGACTACAGGATCCTAAAAGGATGGCAAGTAATCCTACATAAATAAAATTTTTCATGATCATAGAATTTAAAGCAAACCCCAATCATATCAGGGCAGCTAATTATTTATTTTTTTTATTTTTAATGGTGGCATCAGCGTTTTTAGCTGTCGAAGTTACTGGCTTATCCAAAGTATCAGAAACATTAGAAGCATAATTACTCCATTGAGCAACCCCTTCTGGATCGGCCACTTTTACTTCTTCACTTTTCAATTTGCTCATTTTCTTATCTAACTTCTCCGTTTGCGCCATCTCTTTTGACATATCTTGAGGTAATTCAGTTTGTCCTTTAGTGCTGGCAACATAGGCAATTGGATCTTCTATATAATTCCAATCTTTACCCATGTTTGGCATTTCCCCTTCATTCCATGGTCCTTTCACACTTTCAGGAGGAGACATATTAAAGTATTGTTGCGTAAAGCGTGGATCAGCCTGCAATACAGCAGGAGGGAAGTTAGGTTCAATAGTAGACAGAGCAGCTTCAAACATTTTATAATGAGCCACTTCGCGAGTCATTAAAAAAGATAGCGTGTCTTTCACATAAGGGTCATCTGTAAATTTCATCAAATGCTCATACACTAATTTAGCTCTCGATTCTGAGGCTAAATTGCTTCGTAAATCAACTGTTAAATCACCATTCGAATGAATATAGGAAGCGCACCAAGGGATACCCTGACTATTGGTTAAGCGAGGACCACCTCCACTTAAAATATCAAATTGAGGGTTAGCTTTAAGCGCTTGATGAATGAGGGATTCTCTTGCATCACTTCCATCCATGGCTAACATAATTTCAGATTGATCAGCTGCATCTTTTAATTCACCATTTACTCCTTTTAATAACATTTGAATAGTAGCTCCAACAATTTCCAAATGACTAAATTCTTCAATGGCAATATCCATCAGCATATCATACTTATCAGGATGAGGCATTTTAGCGCCAATGGCTTGCGTAAAATATTGCATAGCCGCTGCTAGCTCTCCATTTTCACCTCCAAATTGTTCTAATAAAATATTAGCAAAACGAGGGTCAGGTTTAGAAACCCGGGCATTAAATTGTAAGTCTTTAATATGGTAAAACATAGTTTATAATTTAAGGTTAAAATTAGAATGAATGGATTATGAATCGTAACTAGGATTTCTATCCCTATGGTCGTGTCCGTGTGTTTTCACGATTTTATTGTATACCCCAAATAATAAAAAGGGTGATACCCATTGGCCTACAAACAAGGCTAAATGTTTTTGACCCAAACATTTTAGGGCCAGAGAAACGCCCATAGCGCTGATGGCTGCAATCAAATAAGTATCTGATGGAAGCATAGCTGTGTGCTTTTCAATTTCTTTGGTGAGTTGCCCCTCTTCGGCATTCACATTTAAGCGATCTTCATTTAATAAATTTTCCATGAGTTATAGTTTTAGGTTAAACATTGAAAAGGATAAACATTGAAGTAATAAGAATTTTAAATAGGCCTTTGTTTATTGTTTTCCAATAAAGCGTATTGTGTATCAAGGTATTTGCGTCTTATACTGCATGTACTGAAGTGATGCGAAATAAATACTTTCTGTATCTAGTACACACTAGGTGTTTTTACGCCTTTAACATTTGCCTTCGAACAAAAAGCTATTAGATGAGGTATTCATTAACAAATTAACTTTTAGATAAATGCTGTAAACCTTTAAATTAAAACGATATGCTAGCTATGGAATACCGTGGACCCTATCGAGTCCGCACTGTCGAAAAGCCGATGCCTAAAATCCTTCATCCCGAAGATGCGATTGTTAAAGTAACCCGTACCTGTATATGTGGTTCCGATCTACACTTATATCATGGCATGGTACCCGACACCCGTATTGGTTCTACCTTCGGTCATGAATTTGTAGGGGAAGTTGTAGAAGTTGGGCCGCTCATTCAAAAACTAAAAGTAGGCGACCAAGTAATCGTTCCATTTAATATAGCTTGTGGTAAATGTAACTTTTGTAAGCAAGGATTATTTGGCAACTGCCATGAATCTAATCCTATGGCAACAGCAGTAGGAGGAATATTTGGTTATTCTCACACAGCAGGCGGTTATGCTGGTGGGCAAGCAGAATATGTAAGAGTACCTTATGCAGATGTAGGCCCTACCGTAATACCCCCGGGTATGGATCCAGATGATGCCGTATTATTAACCGATGTTGTCCCTACAGGTTATCAAGCAGCCGAAATGGGAGGGATCAAACCAGGGGATACCGTAGTAGTATTTGGAGCAGGACCAATTGGTATTATGGCTGCTCGATGTGCGTGGTTTTTTGGACCCTCTCGTGTCATCATTATAGATCATGTTGACTATCGCTTAGAATTTGCTAAAAATTATGCCTATTGCGAAGCTTATAACTTTAAAGAAATGGACGACCCAGTATTGTTTCTGAAAAAAGCTACTGATTGGTATGGTGCTGATGTATGTATCGATTGTGTAGGATGTGAAGCCGAAGGTAATCTTTTGCAATCCTTTACCGGAAAAATAACCTTGATGCAAGCAGGAACAGGAACCGCATTACAATGGGCTATCAATTCAGTCAAAAAAGGAGGCATCGTTTCGATTGTGGGTGTATATGGCCCTCCCTTTAATCTAATTCCAATTGGAAACGTACTAAATAAAGGAATCACCATTCGCGCTAATCAGGCCTCAGTAAAAAGATTACTTCCAAAGCTAATAGAACATGTACAAGCAGGTCGCTTGAACCCTAAGGGACTCATAACTCATAAAATCCCATTAGAAGATGCAGCGGATGCCTACCGAATATTTTCATCCAAATTAGACGATTGCATTAAAACAGTTTTATTACCATCAACTAGAGCCTAATGATTATGAAAAATGTAGCAATAAACACTAACCCAGTTAATTTTAAAGAAATTCCCGGATGGGGAATGGATGTAGATATAGAAAATGAACCAACCTACCCGATGAAGCATTATACGGGAGATGACCATAGCAGGAGTGGTTATGATCGTTCCATAACGCAGACTCGTGATGTAGAAATTTTAATGTCCAATGAAAGACCTCAAATCAGTGCAGTGCATGGAAATACAGTGCCTCCAAGTGGTTTAAGTGGCTTAATCAGACGTTATGCTTTTCAACACAGTGAAGATCGCTATAGACATTGGTTGCCGCTAATTTTAGCTGATAGAATTAATATGTTCGAAGGCCTGATAGAAGATTTCCGCAAAGGCTATGTACCCAATTTTATCGAAGAAAGAGGCCTACGCATGGAAGTCAAACATAATTTAAAAGGTTTGGTAAGTAAAATGATCACTACAGCCGCTATTGGCTATGGACTTTACTTGTTGTGCCGTAAAAGAAAGTAGAAAAAAGAATAATCAAATAAAAAACAAAAAGAGTATGAAACGCAATAGTTTAATAGCTTTAACAGCCGTCACGCTAGGCTTGATGGTTGCCTCATGTAGCAACGACAATAGAAATGCAGATTACAGTGATAGTATCTATGAAGATACCATGTTATCCGATACTGGTTATATCATGTTAGACTCCAATGGGGTAATGGATACTGCTGGTAGGAGAGATAGTACCTACAGAGGAAGTCCAACTACCGGAAATGGATCAGGGACTGGAAATCCTCACCAACGAAATGACTAATAACCATTGATAATTTGATTAACTATTTGTAATATTGATAGTTAATCAAATTTTTTATTTTATGAATACGCTTTCTCCAATTCAATCCTATCAGGAACCCTTCACCCAAATTCCAAACAAACAAGCTCCAATCCATACCCTTAAAGCAATCTTACTCATCGCTATGTTATGCGTTATTTGCTTCGCTCCATTCTTAAAAGCTCAAGATACCAAATGGCCCATTAAATTTGGTAAATATAGCTGTTCAGCATCTAAATATAGAAATGGATCCTATGAGTTTATTCCCCGCGGTTCTATCGTATTGAAAGCAGATGGTAGTTATACTTACCTTGGTTTCGAGAAACCTAGCGTAGGGAAATTTAAAATCAATAAAGAAGGAAACATTGATTTTATCGGAGGTTATTTAGATAAAGGAAACGCTGAAAAGATGGACCGTATAAATAAATTCTATATAGTATTTCCGACCAATCCCGATAACCGCTGGACAGCCTCTTTAAATTAATAAAGATTACTTGTATTTTAATAAAGCTTACTTATAATCAATTCTGATTATAATCTCGTGGTGTAACCCGAGGTTCATTTGTTGTGGAAATAACAGCTACGATTAAAATTCCTATTACAGTAGCTAGGGCAAACTGTATATTCGAATAAATTTTTGAATTGCTAGCCTCGAATTTAGAATTTTGAATAAGTTCTTCTCCAACAGCTTTTTGAATATGGGTTAGGGTAGTTAATTGGTTGATTAATCCATTAAATAAACTATCATTCCGCTTAGCATAAACATCCTCATCCAAATTTCCACGTTTTTTCAAAATCTCCCCCTCTAAGGAGTTATAACTTTTTAAATGTTTTTTCAACAGTTCAATTTGTTGTTTTTCCGTAGTGGTTAAAAAAGTTTTCTCATACTTTTCCATCAAACCTTTAACCCGATCATCGTGCCCACCCAATTTTTTAATTGCTGCTATATAAGCCGCATCATCCTGATTTTCGATGATATTATTTAATAAATAACGCTTAGCATATAAATTTTCTGCAATGTAAAAAAGGTCGGTAGCCGGAATCAAACGATCGTCGTATAAACTAGCCACCGATTTATTTAATTCCTTCACACTCTTATCCTCCAACACGCGAATCAAGATAATACATACCATCACCCCAAAAAGGAAAATGGCAATTTTTGTTTTTTGTTTAACGGAATAGCCTAAACGCATAGCAATTGATTAAAAAATTAAATATAGAAGAAAATCTTCAATACTTATTCAATAATCTTTTTAGAACCCCATTTCCCGAATTTCATTAAAGTCATAGGATTTGTAGCTGGGCGCTCATCACCTAATAAAACCCCCCAATGTCTAAACTGCTCGCTACGATCGAAAATAATTTTTAAAACAGCAATAATCGGAATCGATAAAAACATACCCGATATGCCTGCAATTGTACCGCCCAAAACTACCCCAATAATGGAGAACAGCGCATTTATGCGCACTTTAGAACCCACTATTCTAGGCATCAGAATATTATTGTCCAAAAACTGCACCGCCGCAATAACCAATAACACCGTTAATACGGGTGCTAACTCTGTACTTGACGTTAAGGTTAAAATTACCCCGATAATGTTACCAATTAGAGCCCCTATATAGGGAATCAAATTTAAAATGGCAAAGATAACCCCAATGAGTAAAGCATGCTTAATGCCAAAAAGCATTAATAAGCCACCCAATAAAACAGTCATATAGGTAACCTGAATCAATAACCCAATCAAATAATTTTTGATAATCCCTTCTGTTTCATAAACCACTTCTTTTACCTTCGCATGATCATCAATCTTAAACCACATAAAAGTGAACTTCAATAAAATATCTTTATAGAATAAAATTAAATAAATGTAAATCGGTAATAAACCTAAAAACACCAACAAACCACTCAAGGTACCTGCAAAACCTCCCGCCATTTTACCACCCATGGCCATCATATCATCACTTTTTGTACGTAAAAACTCCGTTTGTTCTGAAATTTTAATACCTGTAAGTGAGCTAAACCACTCCTGTAAATTATGTAAGTGGTTATTTACATTCTCTTTAATCTGTGGAAAATCGCTCACCAAATTCCCAATTTGAATAGAGAAAAACCAAATAATCCCCGCAATAAAAATAGCCACTAAAATAATGGGTATAATAATAGCCGCAATTTCTGGAAAACGCCACTTCATCAATTTCCGATAAATAGGCAATAACATAATGCTGATGAAAAAGGCCATCACTATGGGCATTATAATATCTTGGCCGACAGCTAAAATTGCCACAACTAAACACAGACCTAACAATTCAATAGATCGTTTAACCGTAAGTGGGTAATGGTTTTGCATAAATAGAATATAGTTTATTCGATATTAAATTAATGAATCACTTAACACTAATATACCTAAAATGTTTAGGTAAATCTTCACATTTAATCAAAAATTGGTTAAAATAATTTATAGCCTATAATTTTCAATTAATAGTTAAGCGAAGGGGTCGGTTGCGAGGCCTACTAGTGCAATTACCCTCCTGTTTATCCTTCGAAATTCGTATTTTTGCAGCATGACACATTTAACCGATACCATTGTAGCTTTATCAACACCCACAGGTAGTGGAGCCATTGGCGTAATCCGCTTATCAGGCCCCGAAGCCATCAGTATTACCAATAAAGTATTCAAGAGTAAGGATTTAAATGCCCAATCCACGCACACCCTCCATTTTGGTCTCATCAAAGATGGGGACCGCATTGTAGATGAAGTAGTCGTTGCCCTGTTTAAAGGCCCTAAGTCATACACCAAAGAAGACGTCGTAGAAATCTCTTGTCACGGCTCATCTTTCATAATTAAGGAAATTATCCACCTATTACTTAAAAGTGGCGCCCGGGCAGCCAAACCAGGCGAATTTACCTTAAGGGCATTCCTCAATGGAAGCCTAGATTTAAGCCAGGCCGAAGCCGTAGCTGATTTAATCGCTTCAGACAGTAAAGCCTCTCATGAAGTAGCCATGCAACAAATGCGAGGCGGATTCTCCAACGAACTAAAAGACCTCCGCCAACAACTGATTCACTTTGCCTCTATGATAGAGCTTGAATTAGATTTTGCTGAAGAAGATGTAGAATTTGCAGACCGCAGCGACCTCAAAGCCCTTATCTACAAAATCGATAAAGTTCTAAACCGCCTCATCTCCTCCTTTGAACTTGGCAACGTCATTAAAAATGGGGTGCCTGTAGTGATTGCAGGAAAACCTAATGTTGGGAAATCTACCTTACTAAACGCCTTTTTAAATGAAGAAAGAGCCATTGTATCGGATATTGCTGGCACCACGCGCGATACCATTGAAGATGAAATAACCATTCAAGGGGTAGTATTCCGCTTTATCGATACCGCAGGCCTCCGCGAAACTGCCGATGTCATTGAAGCCAAAGGAGTAGAACGCAGCTTAGAAAAAATGAAAGCTGCTCGCCTCATCATTTATTTGGTGGATGCAGAAGAACCATTAGCCGACCAACAAACCCAACTAGCTGATATTAAAGCCCAAGATAAACTTTACCTGTGGGTAGTAAACAAAGCTGATTTGTTAAATGAAGCCCAAAAGCAAGCCTATCTAGAAGCTGGTGCCATACTCATCTCTGCTAAAAATAAAATTGGCTTGGAGGTATTAGAACATGCCCTATTAGAAAGTGTACAACTCATCCAACTAAACACCAGCGAAACCCTAGTAACCAACGTACGCCATGTAGAAGCCCTTCGCTTATCGCAAGCCTCCTTACACCGCGTATTAGACAACCTAAGCGCCTCAGTTAGCTCCGACTTTATCTCCATGGACATCAAACAAGCCCTTCACTTTTTAGGTGAAATAACCGGCCAAGTAAGCACCGATGATTTATTGGAAAACATCTTTACAAAGTTTTGTATTGGAAAGTAAAGAGAAACTATCTAAGAATATATTTTTTTTATGTCAAAGAACTAACCCCAACCTATCCATATCACCGTGCTAGTTTGGTTCTTCAAACTTCTATACATTTGGGATTAAAGCGAAATTTTGAAACAAATTGAAACAAAAGTTTCAATCTTGAAAATTCCATATTATAAAGTATTTCTGTTTATATTTAGGCAAAATAATAACGCTTTTTTATGACAAGAGAACAAGAAAGAAACTCGTCGAAAATTCTTAGATCTTTATTTGTTTGAAAAGCCAAACAACAAGATCGAACGGGAACATAATAAGTTTACCCTGGTTAAGGCTAAGAAAATAGAAAGTGAGTGGCAGATGGATCTGCTCGGTCAGACACTTGATATGCCTTTCATCTTAAGCAAGGATCTTGATTTTCTAGCTTATTTCAAAAGTATCGTCAAGAAGCGCTATACATCAAAAGGAAATTACGACAATTGGCTATCTACCTATAATTATTTGGAAGA
The DNA here is from genome assembly GCA_004211595.1 of Pedobacter sp. Classification (GTDB taxonomy): domain Bacteria; phylum Bacteroidota; class Bacteroidia; order Sphingobacteriales; family Sphingobacteriaceae; genus Pedobacter. The sequence continues at coordinate 25,616 of SEDO01000003.1, read as the reverse complement.
TTACACCAAGGGTCAATGCCTGATGTCAGAGGTTGATAAGGCTTTTTGTCAAGGGTTTAAGGACTATTTGGATAGCTGTTACACGAAGAAATCTTCGGCTTACAAATTGTCAGTCAATTCAAAATATAGCTATTTCAATAAGTTCCGTGCAGCTATAAAACAGGCAATGGAAGATAAGCATCTTCACCATAATCCTATTTTGAGGATTAAGGCATTTCCACAAGGGGAAAGCTTCCGTGAATTTTTGACGTTGGATGAAGTCAAAAAATTAAAAGCTGTTCGTTGTGATAATCCTGTTTTAGAAAGGGCGGCCTTTTGGTCGATCCGTACAGGGATGCGTTGGGGAGATTGCGTGAAGTTACGATGGATCGATTTACAATACTCAGAGGATCAAGGTTATTTTATTCGTTTTAATCAGAACAAAACAAAGTCCTATGAAACTTTGCCTATCACCGAAGAAGCTGTTAAAGAGCTGGGAAACCCTGCTATTGATTCACAAGAATATGTATTCAAAGGACTGACTTATAGCTCGCATAACAATTTCTTACTCGCGAAATGGGCGATGAATGCAGGAATAACTAAGCACATAACCTTCCATTCTTTTCGGCACACCAATGCTACACTTCTGATCAGTGCCGGTGAGGATATTTATACCGTTTCAAAAATGCTTGGCCATAAGGAGTTGCGAACGACGGAAATATATGCGAAAGTATTAAATTCGAAAATTGAGGCTGCTAATCGTATAAAATTTTAAGGTAGTGAATAAAATTAGATTACAATATATATTGACACTTGTTAATGAGGGTATCGGGTCATACGAACTCGTTCCTCGGCACAAAAGATATGTAAAGCTATCACAAAGTTTAAAGCTTATGTCAATTTATATGAGTGACCGTCAAATATTATCTTTTTATAAAAAAAGGAGAGTAATTTATAAGCAGATTAAAGCTTTTACAGGGTTTTCCTTTTATTCTTGGTTTTGATGAGCTATATCCTGTCGGGATCTTGGTTTTTAGCTTTTTCCGTTTCTTTAATACTTTTGGTCATATATGGTGTCATTGCGATTTGTGTTCAAGCTGAAAGGAAGTTTTCTTATCTGTGGGACGATAGTGAATTGTTTAGCTATTTTATTAAACTGAACCATTCAGCTGTATTTGAGCCTGAAAATTTCGATGTAATTGTAAAGGCTGATGATGAAAGCGAGATGGGTGAAGAAAAATTATCTTTTGAGGATGAATGCCACTTACTTTCAATACAGAAGAACAAGTTTAACAAAATGGATATGCAAGTAGTGATAAACTACTTTAAAATTACGGTCATTGACAATAGTATTCCGGAAAACTTACAAAAGGTGACCATGCAGCCGGAGGATTTTATCAGATTTATAAAAGCCCGATTCATTGATAATTCCATAGTCTTTTATATCTTTTGAATAATCTAGAGCTAAATTATCGCTAAAATTTGTATAATCCACACTATTAAAAACATCAAAGCTCTTTAGATATAGATCTGCATATTTTTTGGCTTGACCATGTTTCTTTTCTCCATAGAGTTCATGGCTATAATTAAAAAAACAATGGATTAATGCCTTTACATGGTTTTTGTCACCCTTTGTCAATTTTATCAGGAGAATTTCGACCGGGTGTATTGTCACAAATATTTATTAAATTTGTGACAACGAAACAGAGGAAAAATTGGAAACATCTAAAAATCAGATAGAAATTAAACTTGTAAAAGCGCAGAGAGGAGAACTGTTCTTTGCTGATGATTTTATAAAGTATGGATCTTCTGATAATGTTAGAAAAATACTTTCTCGTTTAGAGAACGATGGCCTTATTGAAAGACTGGCTCATGGTATCTATATCAAACCAAAGAAAGATCCATTGCTGGGTACGATATATCCTAATATCGGAGAGATTGCAAAGGAAATCGCCAAGAGAGATAAAGCTCGGATTGCTCCAACGGGTGTGATGGCACTGTACTTACTGGGGCTTACGACACAAGTACCATTAAAGGCGGTGTATCTGACTGACGGCTCGCAGCGTGAGGTGAAAATAGGAAATCGTACCATCAATTTTAAACGAACTGTTCCCAAAAGCTTTGCCATAAAAGATGAGTTATTGCATCTTATCGTGCAGGCTTTTAAGGAGAAAGGGCAACAGGAGATTACAGAAGAATTTTTAGAGACGATCAAGCCGGCTGTAAAAAAGTTAGATGAGAAAGTGATGCAAAATCAAGTAGTATATGCACCCGTATGGATTCAGAAACAAATCAATAATCTTTATCAGTCTTAACCTATGTGGATAAATCTAGCCGATGAACAAAAGCTTCAGGTTTTGGAGCAAGTTGAAAATGCAGTTGGATTGCCAGCATTTGTGGTGGAGAAGGATTGGTGGGTATGTGTTATATTAAAAGCCGTTTTTCAGTCCAAATATGCAGATTCCATCATCTTTAAAGGTGGCACGTCCTTGAGTAAGGCATATAATCTGATAGACCGTTTTTCGGAAGATATAGATTTGATAATTGATCGTCATCTGCTGGGATTTGATCAATTGGACTCTAAATCTCAAATAAAAAAATTGAGGAAGGCTTCTGGTGATTTTATTATTAATCAATTCCGCGAGGAACTTATAACTCAACTGGATCAACTTGGTATCGATCGGAAATTATATGAAATAAGCTATAACGATCATATAGATGATACGAGCGATCCCAATACATTGGAGATCCATTACCAAACCGTTGTCCCAATGGATAATGTTTATATTCAGCAACGGGTTCTTCTGGAAATGGGGGCGAGATCACTAACCGAGCCGTTTGAAACAAAATCCATAATATCATTTCTTGACCACCATTATAGTGATCTTGATTTTACTGAGCCTTCATTTGATGTTCAGGTGGTTATCCCAACGCGTACGTTTATAGAGAAAGTGCTATTATTGCACGAAGAGTGTTCAAAACCGGGCGACAAGATTAGGACGGATCGATTAACCAGGCATTTATATGATTTAGATCGAATTATGAAAGCCGAATACGGTGAAATGGCAATTGCTGATGATGCATTGTTCAATACGATTGTCCAGCACCGTAGGACGGTTACGCCATTGCGAGGAATGGATTATTCTAATCATATCAAAGGGAAATTAAGCATTGTACCACCAGATGCTATAATGGATAAGTGGGAAGCTGATTATAAGACTATGCAGGAAAATATGATCATTGGTGAAAGTTTGAAATGGGAAGAACTATTGGGGAGGATAAAGAAGATTGAGGGGAGATTTAATCAACTGTTTTAATTTATTATATGTGGTTAGAATAAACATAACGATTAAATTTAAAGTATTGAGATATGCATAAAACGGATTTATCTGAATCTGACATAAAAGCAAAGTTTATCACGCCTGCAATTTTAAAATCAGGTTGGGATGAGCAAACGCAAATTGGTCGTGAAATTTTTTTTACGGATGGTCGAATCTACGTAAAAGGAAAATTGACTGCAAGAGGAAAAAGAAAATTTGCAGACTACATTCTATTCTACAAACCCAATGTTCCGATTGCAATTATTGAGGCAAAAGACAATAAACATAGCGTAAAAAGTGGCATTCAACAAGCTCTTAATTACGCTAATACTTTAGACATTCCTTGCGTATTTAGCAGTAATGGAGATGGTTTCTATTTTCACGACAAAACAGCTACTGACGGAGAAATTGAAAAAGAAATAACATTAGACGAATTTCCAAGTCCCGAAATTCTTTGGGAGAAATACAAAAAATATAAGGGAATTGAAACAACAGAGGTTGAAGAAATTGCCAAACAAGATTATTTTCAAGATGGCTCTGGACGTAGTCCAAGATATTACCAACAAATTGCCATAAACAGAACGATTGAAGCTGTTGCAAAAGGATTAGATAGAATTCTTTTAGTAATGGCTACAGGAACAGGAAAAACGTATACCGCTTTTCAAATTATATATAGATTGTGGAAAAGTGGTTCTAAAAAACGAATCCTCTTTTTAGCAGACAGAACTGCATTGATTTACCAAACAGCTCGTGGAGATTTCAGACATTTCAAAGATGCGCTGACTATCATCAAACAGAAAAAAATAGATACGGCTTACAATATTTATCTGGCGTTATATCAAGGTTTATCAGATAGTAAATCTGAAGATGCTTACAAACAATTCAGTCGAGATTTCTTTGACTTAATCATTATTGATGAGTGTCACAGAGGAAGTGCAAAAGAAGATAGCAAATGGAGAGAAATTCTTGAATATTTCAATAATGCTACTCATATTGGTTTGACAGCAACACCCAAAGAAACGACCGAAGTTTCTAACATTGACTATTTTGGTGAACCGATTTATACCTATTCCTTAAAACAAGGAATCGATGATGGTTTTCTTGCCCCATACAAAGTAGTGAAAATCACATTAGACATTGATGCAGAAGGCTGGAGACCGCCTCATGGATTTTTAGACAAAAACGGAAATCCTGTTGAAGATAGAATTTATAACCGAACAGATTTTGACAAAAACATAATCGTTGAAGAACGAAGAAAATTAGTATCCAAAAAAATCACAGAATTTCTGAAAGGTTACGACAGATTTGCCAAAACGATTGTATTCTGCATTGATATTGAGCACGCAGAAGGAATGCGAAATGCATTGGCTAACGCCAATGCGGATTTATTTGTCCAAAACAATAAGTATGTAATGCAAATTACAGGAGATAATGAAGAAGGAAAAAGAGAACTGGACAGTTTTATCAATCCAAGTGAACGCTATCCTGTTATTGCAACTACGTCAAAGCTAATGACAACAGGTGTCGATGCTCAAACCTGCAAACTTATTGTTTTGGATAGCAATATTGGTTCAATGACAGAATTTAAACAGATAATTGGTCGTGGTACTCGAATTAACGAAGAATATGGAAAAACATATTTTACCATTATGGATTTCCGAAATGTTACCAATTTGTTTGCAGACCCAGATTTTGACGGTGATCCTGTAATGATAAAACAAGTAAATGAAGAGGATGATTTAAGTGATGCAGGAGAAGAAACAACAGATGAAACTATTACTGATATTTTAGATGGGGAAGTGGTAGATTTCCCTGAAGTTGAAGGCGGTGGAGAAATCGAAGATAATATCAAACGAGAAAAAATTAGAGTAGATGGCGTGCAAGTCAAAATCGTAAACGAACGTGTACAATATCTTGGAGCAGACGGTAAAATAATTACCGAAAGTTTAAAAGATTATACAAAATCGAATGTTACCAAACAATACCAAACTTTAGAAATATTCTTATTGCGTTGGAACAATGCAGAGAAAAAAGAAGCTATCATTCAAGAGTTAGAAGAACAAGGCATTTTCTTTGATGCTTTGAAAGAAGAAGTCGGAAAAGATTTTGACCCATTTGATTTGATATGCCATTTGGCTTTCGAAGCAAAACCTTTAACTCGAAAAGAAAGAGCAAACAATGTAAGAAAACGCAACTATTTCACGAAATACGGTGAAAAAGCACAAGAAGTTTTAAATAGCTTGTTAGATAAATATGCAAAAGATGGATTACTAACTATCGAAAGCACAGAAGTTTTGAAACTTGACCCATTGAATAAATTAGGAACACCTATCGAACTCATTAATGCCTTTGGTGGAAAATCACGATATTTGCAAGCTTTAAAAGAATTAGAAACACAATTGTACAATAGTATAGCATAATGACAAACATAGGAGCAGTAATATCGAGTATCAGAAATATAATGCGTCAAGACAGAGGTATTTCCGGTGATGCCCAACGATTAGAACAGTTGGGATGGATGCTCTTTTTGAAAATTATTGACGATAAAGATCAGGAACTCGAAATATTAAAAGACGATTACACATCGGTTATTCCCGAAAAATTTCAATGGAGAAATTGGGCTTCCAATCCCGAAGGAATTACAGGTGATGAATTGTTAGAATTTATAGACAGCACCGCACACGAGAACAAAGGACTTTTTGCTACATTAAGTACCTTGACCAATCCGAAAAATCCAAAAAGAGCAAGCATCGTTCAGCAGATTTTTGACGGAACGAACAACTTTATGAAGTCGGGTTATGAAATGCGTAAAGTCATCAACGAACTCAACAAAATAGATTTCAACAGCTCGAGAGATAAACAAGTTTTCGGAACGATTTACGAAAGCATCTTGGTCGAATTGCGTGATGCAGGCAACAAAGGCGAATATTACACCCCAAGAGCCGTTACCAAATTGATGACGATGATGACCGACCCAAAATTGGGTGAACGTGTACTTGATCCGGCAGCGGGAACGGCTGGCTTCTTAACCGAAGCCATAGACCACGTTCGGGAAAATTATGTAAAAACGGTAGCAGACGAACGCATTTTACAAACCAGTATTACAGGTTGGGAATTTAAACCTGTACCGTTTGTATTAGGATTGACCAATCTTATTTTACACGAAATAGAAGTTCCCGATTATCATTATATCGACAGTTTAAAAGTAGAATACAATAGCATTGGCAGAAAAGATCAAGTGGAGGTCATTCTAGCAAATCCGCCATTTGGTGCAAGTATTGCCGATGGTGTAGAAACCAACTTTCCTGCCAATTATCGTTGCAAAGAATCGGCAGATTTGTTTGTGATATTGATGTTGCAATTATTAAAGCCACACGGAAGATGTGCGATAGTATTGCCTGACGGTTCTATCACAGGTGAAGGTGTAAAAGCCCGAATCCGTGAAAAATTATTGACCGACTGTAATTTACATACGATTATCCGTTTGCCACAAAGTACTTTCTTCCCTGCCACAGTAAGTACTAATTTATTGTTTTTTGAAAAAGGAAGTAAAACCAAGGATATTTGGTATTACGAACACAAACTTCCTGAAGGACAAAAAAGTTACAGCAAAACCAAACCCATACAATTTGAAGAGTTTGAACCGTTGATACGATGGTGGAACAACCGTGAAGAAAACGAACAAGCTTGGAAAGTAAATGTAAAAGATTTAAAAGACTGGGATTTGGATATTAAGAATCCCCACGAAATTGAAGAAGAATTCGAGTTTTCAAGAATTGAATTAGTAGAAAAAATTCAATCAAGTCAAAAGACTATATCAAACCTTTTAAATGATTTAGTAAAATGAGCTTGAAATTCAAATTTGTACCACTAACTTTTTTAAAGGATGAAGTTCAAATAAAACATCAAATTAGAAATACAATAATTCTTAGGTATTTATTTGACAAGTATAATGCTACCACAAAATTAAAACACCTAATTTCAGGTACTCAATATGGTTATAATGCTTCTGCTTTAAAAAGTGGAAATAATAAATTTTTGAGAATAAGTGATATAACTGATGGTAAGGTCAATTGGAATGATGTTCCTTATTGTGATTGTACAGATGAGAAAACTTATTTGCTGCATAATAATGACTTACTCATTGCAAGAACTGGAGGTACAACAGGGAAAAGTTTTTTAATTTCGAATCCACCAAAAAATGCTATTTACGCAGGCTACTTGATTAGAATACAAGCCAATAATGAAAACAATCCTGAATTCATTAATTTGTTTTTAAATAGTTACATCTATTGGTCTCAAATTGTTTCACTAAACAAAGGAGAGTTTAGACCAAGTGTGAATGCTGAGAAATTGAAAAGTTTGATCGTACCAAAAGTAAACACCAACATTCAGAATGATGTTGTTCGTATTTCGATTGGAGAAAAAGTAAAAGGATATGAAGATTTGTTTTTAGCAATCGATAATGCTTTGTCCGACTATGATAAAACAAAGGAAATTTCATCTCAAATTGAAATTCAAAAAAAATATTATGAAAATATAAAGCAAGCCATTTTACAAGAAGCAATACAAGGCAAATTGACAGAAAATTGGCGTTCTGAAAATACAGATATTGAACCAGCTTCGGAATTACTAAAACGCATCAAAGCCGAAAAATCAAAACTCATCAATGGTAAAAAAATAAAGAAAGAAAAAGACCTAGCACCTATCTCAAAAGAAGAAATTCCATTTGAAATTCCTGAAAATTGGATGTGGTGTAGATTTAAAGATATTGTACAATTCCAAATTGGTAAAACACCCGAATCAAAACGAATAGAATATTGGGAAAAAGGAGTCTATAATTGGCTTAATATTCGTGATATGGAGGATTATGGCTTTATTACAAAGACATCAAAAAAAATAACAAGTAAAGCTGTAAATGATGTTTTTAAGACTCAGAGTATAGTCGAACCCAATACTTTATTGATGAGTTTTAAATTAACCGTTGGAAAAACATCAATAAGTAAGATTCCTTTATATCATAATGAAGCAATAATTTCAATTTTTCCATTTACAGGAATAGAACAAATATTCTTGTTTAATTTATTGCCGTTGATAACGGAATTTTCCGTTTCGAAAAAAGTTTTAATGGGGCAGACTTTTAATTCTACATCTTTATCAAATATGGTATTTCCTTTACCACCTACTTCTGAACAAAAAGCCATAGTAGAAAAAGTAGAAAGTTTGATTTCAAAATGTACCGTTTTGGAGCAAGAAATAGCCCAAAGTGAGCAATATGCCAATATGCTGATGCAAGCCGTTTTAAAAGAAGCGTTTGAAAGCAAAAACGCAGTGGTAGAATCCGTTCAAATGGATAGATCTATCCAACTAGCATTGATGCAGATGATGTTTAAGCAAAACTTAGGTATCAATTATGGCGAAGTCATAATGCAGAAAACAGCATATAATTTAGATCATCTTTACCCCAAAGGATCTTCGTTTTTTCCTTATTCGTATCAAAGTTCCAATCACGGTGCGTTTTCTGTACAATTAAGATTGGAATTGGAATCTAACCCATATTTAACGACAAAATCTACAGAAAAAGGAAAGGTGATCTGTATAGAACCAAAGCAAGAAGCAACCCTACAAGATGCTTTTTCCAACCCTGTTTACAAAGGTTATATTCATTCACTTACTCAACTTTCAGAAATCTATTCTTTACCAATTATTGGAACAAAATCTGATCAGATAGAATTATTTAATACGGTATTAAAAATAATGAATGATCTGGGAACGGACAAAATAGATGAAATTTACGCTAGTATGGAAAATTGGGAGATCCAGCAAAAAGGATATAAGTCAAAAGCTGAAAAATTTTCTAAAATAGAGACAGAAAAAATATTAAAGCTGATCGTGAAGCTTCGTAATTAATTCGCTAAAGCAATGAATAATATTGATTGGGTAGAATCATACAATAAATCGTTGTCCCAAATAGAAGAGGAATATTCGCTTACAGAGTTGTTGACTCAATATAAAGAACATGATCCAAATTCGTATTGGGGTAGGATTGCCAAGCTATCTGCATTCAGAAAAGACAGGGATGAGAATAAATATCATTTTTTGTTTGAGATTGAAGTCCTCAGTAGCCAGATTCATTTTGGACTAAAAAACTGTTTATTCTTTGATTCACTAAAGAGCAAAAAGAGGGAATCTCCAAATATTTATAATCACCGTTACACTTTTTTTGTTGAATCCACTATTCACGCAATCTATGCATACTGGAATCGAGTTGCTAGATTTATCAATTTCAATTTCGAGAAACCTTTCGGGAAAAGGCAGATTTATTTTAATCAAACATTGTTGGATAAATTAAAGTCCGATTTTAATGGAATAGAAGAGACTAGTCCATTTAAATATTTAGTCAATGTTTATTCGAAATTGAGTTCTTTGGATCGGAACGAATTCGCTCATAATAATTCGCTTATTATGCAAGAGTATCTATCAAATATATACGATGAGTCTCGTGTAGATTTTGATGAAATTAATAAAACACTTGTTTTTCTGAACAATAAAATTGCTCGAGATATTGATGTTCTCTGCGAATTATTGGAATACTTAGAAAACAGTACAAATCATAGGTAAATTATGGCACTTTGGAAATTAGGATGTCGTTGGGGATCAGGAACTCCACTTTTTTACGATTTTATCAAAGAACATGACATTGTCATAGGGTGGAAAGACAAAGACTATGCTGTTAATGAATATTTATTTGTTACTGATGGCCATACTGTCTTAGATATTGCAAGAATAAGATCAAAAAGAAAAAGCGTTTTGGAATTTAAAGCATTTGAGCGAGAATTCACAGAACTTCAAATTCCTTTCGATGAAAATATTTTTATTTACGAAGCAGAATTTCTAGATCTACGAGAAGAAGATAGATTTAATTATCCATTACAACAGGGGATAGTCCAAGTCAAGGGTAAGGAATACCTCGAAAAATTTGAATCGATAATAAGTAAATATAAAGGGGATGTTATGGATGGTATAGTAAACCTTTTGAAATACAAGAAGCAGATCATTTTACAAGGTCCTCCGGGAACCGGAAAAACGAAGCTTGCTAAGGAAATTGCTGAGCGATTAATTGTGCCCTATGAGTTTTCTGTAAAAAAAGCAAAGCCATTAAACATATTAAAAAAACATATATTAGAAGTTCTAAAGGTAGGTGATACCGTGCTTAATAAGGGTGTTGATTCAATAGGTTTTAATAGTATTCTTCTAACTGGTGGAACAGAGGTTGATCACGAAAACATTATCAGAGCTTATTCACAGAAAAGGTGGTCTAATGCTAAAAAAGATATAGCTGTAGCATTGGCACAAAAGATATACCATAGGATTGGCTATATAGATGATGCGAAGACACTACATCCAGAAATAAAATTACTACAATTCCACCCAAGTTATACCTATGAAGACTTTGTTAGAGGGATTGTTTCTAAACCTAGCGCAGATGGTGACGGGATAATATATGAAGCAGAGGATAAAACTTTAGGAAAGTTTGCTAAAGAGGCACTAGACAATTATTTGGGATCATTGACTCCACAAATAGATTTAGAAGAAAAAGATTCTTTCGATGCCTTTATAGACTATCTCAAAGAGGAAATAGCACAAAGCGAAGATCACAAATACAATATTACTGATGCTGTCTATCTCTTTTCGGCAGATGAAACAAGATTTAAATATAAAGGTGATAATTGGGTTGCTCATAGCAAAGGTTTGAATATGAAATTCTCCGAATTAAAAAAGATTATTAATTCAGGAGCTAAAGAGCGTCAGGACATTAAAAAAATGACAGATTTGGAGGAACTGACCAGACAACACGCTACTTATTTCATCAAAATTGCTGAAAAATATTACTCATTCAAAAGTTCATCGAATAAAACCGATTTACCTAAACAAGAAATCGCTTTAAAAAACTACGTTCTCATTATCGATGAAATCAATCGCGCGAATCTTTCCTCAGTGCTAGGCGAATTGATTTACGCATTTGAATACAGAGGCGAAGCTGTTGAAAGCATGTATGCTGTTGAAGGTGAGAATAAACTTACTTTGCCTCCCAATCTTTATATCATTGGAACGATGAACACAGCTGATCGTTCGGTTGGACATATTGATTATGCAATACGTAGGCGTTTTGCTTTCGTGGATGTCTTACCAAAAGATTTGTCTGAAGAGGATGGAATTGTATTTGATTCGCAATTATTCTATGAAGTTTCAGAGCTTTTTGACACTAACCTATCCCCCGAATTTGAAAAGAAAGATGTTCAATTGGGACATTCGTACTTCATTGACAAATCTAAAGAAGGGGGTAGTATGGATATTCGCTTGCAATATGAGATAAAGCCTATTTTGTTGGAATACGTTAAAGATGGCGTTTTGATAGGAGATAATATCAAACAGAAAATTGAAGCGCTGAATCCGTCAATCTAATGGGTATTCGATTATTTGAACATAAGACTTTTTATATCCGTCTGAGTGAATCGGAAGATAATCTTGTTGTTTCAGTTGACGGACTTTCTTTAGGAGTCGCTGATTTTGAACGATTTGATCAAGTGCGTTCTAAGCTATTCAATAATAGCAGTCATCGATATATATTTGAGAAGAGGGAAGCTGAATATCAATTAAAAGCTGATTATTGTATCGGGATAGATTGGTTAGGGAAAACCGGTCGATATTTGTATGTAGAACCCAAAATCAATCATGCTACAAGTCAATTATTTATCCAAAAATTAGAAGATGAGGACGATAATTTAGATTCGAGCAAAGGAGAGTTTCAAGACAAACACTACGAGCTGGATTATTTAAATATGCTATTGCAGGTAACATCTATTTCGGAAAGCAATAGAGAGATTAAGAATTTAGTTCAGATTGACTGGGATTCTCAGCAGATTTCTATTGAACAGAAAGATGATAAATTAACTCCTTTCTTGATTATACGCTTTTTACAAACGTTGAAGTCTATTGTTCGCAAAGGTTTGAAGAAGAACTATTATAAAGTCAGCGAAAACCTTAACAATAGAGTAAAAGGAAAGATTTTAGTTGGACAGCATATAAAACAAAACGTTTTTAAAAACAGATTCACTAACACCTATTGCGAATACCAAGTATTTGGTGAAGACCATCTGGAAAATAAATTTTTGAAAAAGGTATTACAGTTTGTAATTAGTTATGTAGAAAATCACAAGATACTACTATCAAATAATTATGATGTTATTCAAGATGCTATCAATTATTGTAGACCAGCATTCGAGCTAATTTCGACAGATATCAAAGAGTCAGAAATAAAATCGATTAAACACAATCCTTTCTATTTAGATTATAAAGATGCAGTACGGACTGGCGGATTTATTTTAAAGAAGTTTGCTTACAATATAACTAACACGACTGATCGCAAAGTATTGACTCCGCCATTCTGGATTGATATGCCACGTTTATTTGAATTGTATGTGTATAGTAAAATGGTGGAAGATAATTCCGATTTAGTGAAAGAGATAAATTATCAATTTGCGACCTACGGCAATGCACTAGATATTTTGATTTCACATTCAGATTTTAGAATGGTAATAGACGCTAAGTATAAGTTGCATTATAAGGCAGGGCATCTACATCAAGACATACGGCAAGTCGCTGGCTATGCACGCTTAAACAAAGTCAGAAAGAAACTTAAAGTGGAAGATGATATAAATATTGATTGTTTAATCATATATCCTGATATGGATAATGGGGTCGAGGATTTCAACTTACAGACCATTAATCGGGAACGACAGGAAATTAAGGCTTATCACAAGGTGTATAAATTGGGAGTGAGATTGCCAGTTATCTTTTAATTTTTAAAAAAACTATATGTCGTATTAAATTTGATTTGATAAGCATTATACGTGATGGTTAACAATTATGTACACTTTTTAAGTTAACGAAATAATATGAAATTAATACAATGGACACTTTTTATAGATATGTTGGGGTATGGTGAAATAAATGGCACGATAGAATCTGATAAACATGCTGACGAGTTTATTTCCTTCATGTCGAAAAATGCTGATATTTTTAGACGACAAGATAACGATGATATGCGTAGAGGGTATGAGAAGTCCAATTTTAATATTTATGAATATTACGATATTCAGCACGCATTGATTTCAGATTCATTGGTTATTACATATAAACCTAAAGAATTGAATACAGAAATTTCTGATACATTATATTATCTTCATTCCGCAAATGCATTTTTTATAATAGCTTTACGGTTGCAATGGTATCTATATCATTGCTTAGAAAAAAAGAAAATATTTGTTAGAGGTGGTATATCTAATAGATACGCAAAGATAGATGGAAATTTTGCAGTCGGATCAGGTATAATTGAAGGTTATAAATTAGAAAGTAGAATAGCTAAATATCCTAGAATTGTAATTTCAGATGAAATAAAAAAGAATCAACCGCTTATTGAGGCGATTAATTTTCTTTCGGCTAGACTTTATCGTATTCCGACCATATTTGCCCAAGAAGAGGAAATAATGTTTTTTGATTACGCTCGATTGATGGTTAGAATCGGCCTTCAAGGCGGCTTAGATTTTCAAAACATAGCTTTATATCATAATTTTTTCACTTATCACAGAGATGCTATTATATATCATACAGATGTCGCTACAAAAAAAATTGAACAACTTAATAAAGACGGAAAAATATCAGAAGCATCTAAGACTAAAGATAGTGTTTTATCGAAATATGTATGGTTGAAAAATTACCATAATAACGCTATCAAAACATTTGAAGATGAAAAGATTGAAGGGATTTATAGGATAAACATTTAATAGTTTGTACTTAATCTGTATTTTTTGAAAATTAATATACTGTTAATAAGTTAGTAACACTTTTTGTATCGGGAAGTAAAGGTGTTTTCATATAGTTTCTATTGTTTTCATACGGTCTGTAAATCAATAATTTAATTTTAATTTTTGGATAATCTGCTTTAGGAAAGTAAAAAAGTACGTTAATATATGTTAACGTACTTATTACCAACTAGACTTTTCATTAGAAACTATGCCCTAATGATATTGATGGAAATGGCTTAATCTTGAAGTCATTTTGTGTATTAGATAGGATGTTTAAGCCTATTCTAAACATGAAGCCTCCTTGAGGTTTTTGATGTCTAAACCCTAATCTCCCTACTAAAAGCAGTCTAGATTTAGATTTGCTATCTCCAGTTTCAGGATCTAAATCTATAATGCCACCTCCAAAGTTAAAGTTTCTTGATTTAGTTTGTATGAATGTAGTGCCTAAACCAAATTCTGCGAAATTTTTAGCATTTTCTTGTTTTGACCATAATATGTTTGCCTCAAAAGGTATTGAAAACCACCTACGCCCAATTGTAGAAAAGCCTATTCTTGGAGCAAACTTCAATCTGTTGTTTACATCTAACAATCTATCATAATTTAAACTGTAAATTCCACTATTTCCACCAAGTTCAACATAAAGGCTGTTTCTATTTAATTGGGCATGTGAAAAAATACTAATAAACATTAAGGTAATTATCGATAGTGTTTTAATGAGTAATTTAATTTCTGTGTTTGGTGTTAAAGGAAATTGCATTATTATTTAGGCTAAAGTTTGAAGTATTTACAGAGGTTTCAACAACATCTTTGTTTATAATTTTTATTGGTGTAATAATATACGGACTTTGATTAGAAAGAATTTCTAATTTTTTCATAAATGGTGTACCATCAGCAGCATAAATTGGAACACTTCTATTATTATTAGCAACTCCAAAATCTCCAAGTAAACCTTCCCACCAATGGTTGTCAAACTCGTATATTACTAAATATACATAATTTCCTTCAATAGGATACCTATATCCTGAATATGATTGCCAACTTGATAATACTGCAAAATTATGATTTACGGATATTATAGTTTCTGCTTTTACTTCTTTCCTTGAAAATAGACGAATGTGTCTGAAATTATTCTCAGTCCACTCACCAGTTCCACCCCTCATCACCTCTCAATCACCCTAAACGTTAAATTAACTCGAGGCCCGAATATTCGCTTAGTAGGTGGTAATCTATGGAGCCAGTGCGCTTGGGTAGTGCCTTTCATGATTAATAAACTGCCGTGTTCCAGTATCAGTTCAACTTTTTCCCTCGAGCTTTTATGTCTAAAGGCAAATTTCCTTTCGGCTCCGAAGCTCACAGAAGCAATGGCACCGTTTTTCTTCAAATCTTTTTCCCCATCGCTATGCCAGGCCATACCTTCCGATCCATCATGATATAAATTCAATAAGCAGGAATTAAAAGCTTCTCCACTCACGTTTTCAACAGCCTGTTTGATGGCTAATAGAGCAGGAGTCCAGGGGAGGGCATGTTTAGTCGTATTGGAATAAGTGTATTCAAAAGCTTGATCGCCATACCAGGCCACTTTTCGCTTCGTGATGATTTTCTTTCCAAAAATAACGGCCTCATCATTTCGCCAATCAATATGGTGTAGAAGCTCCGTTAAATAGTGCTCTGCTTGCTGCGGATTAAAAATTATCCCATAATAATTTACAATACCATCTTGGGGAAGTAAGTTCCTAGAAGAATCAAATGCATGACTAGCTGTTGAAATATTACTAAAGAGATTCATTTAAATCATTCAAAAATTAGTAGAGTCGATTGCAACAATTTTGCCAATCTATGCGCTAATCTACCCAAAATCCATATTTTTCTGTATTTTCAGCCTCTAAAGATAGTTTAAACAAGCGCAAACGAACAACATACAATATGGATAATATTATCAATCAGGTAAATGATTTAATTTGGAGTAATGCATTAATTATACTTTGCTTAGCTGCAGGTATTTACTTTTCGGTGGCTACCCGGTTTTTACAGGTTCGCTATTTGAAAGAAATGGTGAAGTTGTTGTTTGATGGCAAGAGTTCAGCTAAAGGGGTTAGTTCATTTCAAGCTTTTGCAATTGCTATTTCTGGGCGCATTGGTACAGGTAATATTGCAGGGGTAGCTACAGCTATAGCCATGGGAGGCCCTGGTGCAGTATTTTGGATGTGGGTGATTGCTTTTTTAGGGAGTGCTTCAGCATTTATTGAAGCTACCTTAGGGCAAATTTATAAACAGGTTAATAATGGCCAGTATCGTGGTGGTCCTGCTTATTATATCGAAAAAGGATTAGGAATTAAATGGTATGCCGTTGTGTTTGCCATTGCAACCGTTGTCAGTACGGCGATATTTTTACCAGGGGTACAAAGTAATAGCATTGCACTTAGTATGCAAAATGCTTTTGATTTACCCGTTGCTTATACTGGAGCAGGTATTGTATTATTATTAGGTTTAATCATATTTGGGGGTGTTAAGCGTATAGGTAAGGTAGCTGAAATTGTGGTGCCATTTATGGCTGGGGGCTATATCTTAATGGCGCTTGTGATTATGGCGCTTAATTTTACCCAAATTCCTAGTGTATTTTCTTTAATTGTACGTTCTGCCTTTGATTTAGAACCAGTTTTTGGTGGAATCTTTGGAATGGCAGTAGCCTGGGGAGTAAAACGTGGTATTTATTCAAATGAAGCCGGACAAGGAACAGCTCCACATGCAGCAGCTGCTGCGGAGGTAAGCCATCCCGCTAAACAGGGATTAGTTCAAGCTTTTTCAGTATATGTAGATACCTTATTTGTGTGTACAGCTACAGCCTTTATGATTTTATTTACCGGACAATATAATGTGGCTAATCCTGAAGGTGGTTTTCTGGTTGAATACATTCCGGGAGCTAAAATAGGAGCCGAATATACCCAGCTAGCCATTGCACATCATTTTCCAAGCTTGGGTGCAGGTTTTGTTGCCCTTTCCTTACTTTTCTTTGCCTTTACAACCATCATGGCCTACTATTATATCGCCGAAACCAATTTGAGTTATTTAAACAAGAGCTCCAATAAATGGTTATTAAATGCCTTGAGATTATTGTTGTTAGCGGCTACTTTTTATGGAACCGTTAAAACAGCCGAAGCCGCTTGGACCTTAGGGGATATTGGGGTAGGCTTAATGGCCTGGTTAAATATCATAGCAATCATCTTATTAAGAAAACCAGCTTTAAAAGTGCTGAAAGATTATGAAAGGCAAAGAAAAGCCGGAAAAGATCCTGTATTTAATGCTGAAGAAGCCGGCATTAAAAATGCCGAAGAATGGAAATAGGAAATTTTTATAGGTCATAGAGCTAAACCCATCCCGGCATTATCACCATACTGGGTTGGCTCTTCAAATTTCAAGTCAATTTGTAAGAAACTGAATTTTTGAAACAAATGGAATCATAAGTTTCAAAAATTGAAGCTTACTAATTATAAAGTATTTCTATTTATATTTAAGCAAAATTTCAAACTACAAATCATTCATGACTGAATTTCAAGAGTTAATTAATAAAATTATAGCTTTTCGAGATGCCAGAGATTGGGAACAATTTCATAACTCTAAGGATTTAGCTATAGCAATAAATTTAGAAGCTTCTGAATTATTAGAGTTATTTCTTTGGAAAGGGAATGAAGATATATCAAAAGACAAATTAAAAGAGGAGCTTGCTGATGTTTTTATGTATGCAATTTTATTGGCTGAAAAACATAAAATAGATATTAAAGAAATTATCACCGCTAAAATTGAATTGAATAATAAAAAATATCCTGTTGAGAAATCAAAGGGATCATCCAAAAAGTATAATGAACTTTAATTACCGATTTTATAATCTTGCGGAATTATGGAAAAATACACCTTAACTCTCTCCTCTATCTGATATGGATTTTAGTATTCATCAATACGTTTTAGATAGTAATCTTGAAACTAAGATTATTACCAATCATAGAAGATATTTAAATTGGCCTTTGGTTTATCTTTTAGAAGATCGTAATTTAAAGGAGGATACTAAAGTTGAGGCCTACATTGGAGAAACTACAGATGTTTTAAATAGGATAAAGACGCATCAGAAAACAATAAAAAAACAACGTTTAAATACTGTAAATATCATTCTAAGTAATTTGTTTAATAAATCTGCAGCACTTGATTTAGAAGCTAATTTGATTCGATATATTGCTGCAGACGGCAAATATTCTCTACAAAATGGAAATTTAGGTATTTCAAATCACCAATATTATCAAAAAGAAAAAGTTTACGAGGAACTGTTTAAAGATATCTGGAGTGAACTTAGAAAGCAAGGTATAGCTAAACATTCTTTAAACCACATAAACAATTCAGACCTATTTAAATACTCACCATACAAATCACTTTCTAAGGAGCAAATAATTGGTTTAAAAACCATCTTAAATTGCTTATTAGATGATCAAGCTCAAGTAAGTTTAATTCAAGGAGGTGCGGGTACTGGTAAATCTATATTAGCCATCTTCTTATTTAAACTATTAAAAACAAATCTAAATGACTTTAATTATGCCGATTTTGATGAAGAAGATGAGGAATTATTCTCCTTATTAAAAGAAGTAAAAGCAAAGTATGGGGAATTAAATATCGCCCTCGTTATACCCATGTCTTCTTTTCGGAAAACTATCTCCAATGTTTTTAAAAATATAAAAGGTTTATCTAATAAGATGGTTATTGGCCCATCAGAAATAGTAAGCCAAAAATATGATTTATTGATAGTAGACGAGGGTCACCGATTGAGGCGGAGAGTAAATTTGGGATCCTATTTTGCCACTTTTGATAAAAATTGTTTAAAACTTGGACTTGACAAAATGACTGCATCCGAGTTGGATTGGGTTCAATTACAAAGTAATAAATCAATAATATTTTATGACCAATGTCAATCTATTAAACCCTCTGATGTCACACCTCAGAGTTTTGCACATTTAAAAAACTTAGCAACAACCCGTAATGAAAAGTTGATAACACAGTTTAGGGTTAGGGGTGGAAATCAATATGTAGAGTTAGTCCATCATCTTTTTGATGGGAAAAAATTACCTATTCCTAATTCTCAAAGGTTTGGTCTATATGATTTTAAACTGTTTGATGATTTAAGTTTAATGGTATTAAAGATAAGAGAAAAGGACAGCCAAATTGGACTATGTAGAATGGTTGCTGGATTTGCCTGGGAATGGATATCTAATAAAAATCCTGAAGCCTTCGATATTGAAATTGGAGAAACTAAATTAAAATGGAATAGCACTACCGTTGATTGGGTTAATTCACCCAATGCAAGTATGGAAGTCGGGTGTATACATACCACACAAGGGTATGATTTAAATTATACTGGTGTAATTATCGGGCCTGAATTAGATTATGATTTTGAGAATAATAAATTCATTATCAACAAACAAAACTACAAAGATAAAAATGGTAAAAACTCGATAACTGATGAGAAGGTTCTTTTAGATTATGTTATCAATATCTATAAAACTATACTTTTACGGGGAATTGAAGGAACTTATATTTATGTTTGTAATCCTAACCTAAGAAAATATTTATCAAATTATATTCCTAATTTCACTACTGTAAATAAAGAGCAAGGACTTGAATTTTTATCAAGCCCTACAATTACCTCTGTTCCTTTTTATGATATTTCAATAGCCGCAGGTAGTTTTTCAGAAGTTCAAGCAGCTGGTGATTTGAAGTATATAGAAATTCCTGATATAACAAATCATAAAAATTATTTTGCTTGCAAAATATTTGGTGAATCAATGAATAAAGTAATTCCCAATGGTTCTATTTGTTTATTTAAAAAGTATAGCGGGGGAAGCAGAAATGGCCTAATTACTTTAGTAGAAAGTAGTGAAATATACGATACAGATTTAGGATCTAACTATACCATTAAGGAATATTCGAGTATAAAACAATTTGATGAAGAGGGTTGGAGACATCAAGAAATTATTTTAAAACCTCTTTCTACCCATCCTTACGAACCAATAATACTTAGAGACGATGAGACCAAGAATTTTAGAGTATTGGGTATTTTTGAGAAAGTATTAAAGTTTATCTAGGTAAATATTTATTCGCTCCAATAGTTTGTCGAATTCTGGCTGGCCATTGTAATATAGTGCTGCTGTATTTTGATAACGTTTGATAAATGATGCTCTAATGGTTTCGTCCAAAAGTATCAATGCCTGGTTTTGATTTATTGGTATATCCAAGTCTACCTTGGGGAAGCGCTTTTTTTTGTGTTTAATATAATCTTCAGTACCAATAAAATCTAATACTTGCTTATTCTCCAATAAACTGTATAAATCGTAAT
The DNA here is from genome assembly GCA_004211595.1 of Pedobacter sp. GTDB lineage: Bacteria > Bacteroidota > Bacteroidia > Sphingobacteriales > Sphingobacteriaceae > Pedobacter. The sequence goes on along the minus strand of SEDO01000003.1, from coordinate 5,076 downwards.
ATTGACGCATAAAATTGACGGTGGATTTGCCGCTTTCTTGTTCCTTCCTGAATTTGGTGGCTATGGTCTGTAATTTTTCGACGAAGGTATAGCCTGGGTGATAGCAAGGGATGTCGATAGCACGATTATCTAAAACGTGAAGTCCAATTTCTATTGCATAATTATAGGCTCAGGAGCTGATAGTTCTTAGTTCATATGGGGTAACGGTATCAAAACCTGCCTCAAGTAATATGCCTTCTTTAAGCCCTTCTATAATTCTGGTTTTATTGTTATAGAATAATCTTATTCCTCCGCTGGTATAGGTGCGCTTATTGTCGAAAGAGGAATCTCTTTGATTCTCAATGATGCCATCGATTTTTATCTCCTTATTTAATCAGTCATAAAAATTCTTTCTACTATCTATCGCGTTAGGCTTTGTGCTTGTTTCGTTTACCCTAAGTTCCTTAGGTGGAGTAATATGGATATCGATGTCTTCAGAGAACCGTTCGATTATGCCAAAGCCTTTAGAAAGGGAGGTTCCGCCTTTCAGTTCGAATAGAAATCCTTGCTTTTTCAGACCATAGAGCACATGCATTATCCAGTAATCCTTTTCTATTAGTCCTGGATCTATTTCCATTTTTTCTGAAACAATTTCGATGAGATTATGAAATTGCTTGTGTTTATGTAAATAATTAGTGGCCATTATTGATAAGCATTGGTGTTAAAATACATTTTGCCCTATTGTTGCCATACTTGTCGACTGATACGCTCAGCTTGTCCAGATCCAACTGTTTAACTTTTAAGGATAATTTTTTCAAAATTTCATGAGTATCTTCGGCAAGTTTATCAAGATTGTTAACTAAATCAACCACTAAAAACTCTGTGGTCAATTTTTTTGGGAAGTTGTGACGCCTCTGAAAGTCAAATTTCCTATTGCCAAGTTTGAACTCTCCATGTCGCTTATGATTATAAACAATTATTTTGTTGTATAATTGGGTCGTACCAACGCCTAGTGAATTATAAAGGTTAGGTGAGGTGATTAAAAACCTGTCATCTTTTAGAAATGTGCGTACCAATTCGCATTCCTCTGCAGGAGTTTTGCCAAATACCGTTTCTTTTGGGTAATGATATAGGCCTGTAGCCAGTTTTTGTAATGTGCCATCCTTTACAAGGGTAACAAGAAGCCTATCAACAGACGAGGTCCATTGTTCAAGGTCCGACCTCCTGTAAACTTTACCCTTTTTTAGTTTCTTTTTAAGTTCTCTCAACTGTGCCACCTTTATTCCTTTTCTACAATATCAGAATAAATTTTATGTATTTGTAGGAATTGATATTAAAATTTCATTTATAATTATAATTTATCTAACTTATAATAAGTTAATTAATTTTTCATAAAAAGTATACATTTCACCTACCTATGAACCTATCCCAAACTTTTACCATAGCTACTATTATTCACCTATTTTTCTGGCAGCTGTTTTCAGGTTTTTTTGCAATTTCTTCAGAAAATACTGCGTCAAGTTCAGTATCCAAACATTTACCAAATATTGAAGAATTTAAAGGTTATGAGTTTTCTATGGTAATGTCCACGGCTGGATTTGATTCGGATGAAGTGGAAACGGATAAAAGAAGCGCAAAAAAGTGGTAAAATATATTTAGTCCCGCCTAGAATGGATATCATCCGAATGAGTAAGAAGGATTTAAAGTTTGGCATGCAGTATTGGTTAAGTGCCCAAAAGCTTAAATCTTCTCCTACTTATGGTTATTCAAAACTAAATAAAGGATTTGGAACGGAAGATTTGGTTAATATTGTGAATGAGTGGATAACTAAACCAGTGGCATCAAATATTTCGGGTACGCAACTTATAGAAACTTATGCCTTTAAAAACGATGTAATAGATGCCATGGATACCTTTTGCATTACAGACGGATTTATATGTGCAAAAAATAAGCCTTAACGAAGAAGCTAAAAAAAAGTATTTAGACATTATCCAACAATTTGAGAAGGATATCATCAAGCCCGAATACCAAGAGAAATTTATCAAAATAGGGGCTAGCAATTAATCCTTTAAAAATTTGTAACCACCTCATATACAAAATATTAATTATTAGTATATTAGATATAATAAACTAATTAAATTAATATCTTATGAAAAAAATTACGCTTTTGCTTTTAATGTTTCCGATTTCATTAATAGCCCAAACTATCCAAAAACCCAGTAATGTTTATTTCACCCTTAATGAAATAAAGGGAAATGCTGAACCTAACTCCTTAATAAAATTAGATAGGAATGTTGGATCAATAGCTAATAAACCCATTATTACGATTATGGTTAATAATAATGGATTTTTTGCTTATACCTTTGAAACTGCATTACCACTTATCGCGGGTACTAATTCTCAGCCACAATTAACTATCTGGGCTGAAGATAATAGGGGCAATCTAAGCGCCAAAGAAACCATTACGGCCATGGAGATAAATTATGCCCTAAATAATTTAAGTGATGGGAGTTTAGTGCTGCCTGTTAATCAATATAATCCACTTCTCAAGGGGAGCCAGCCTAAAAGTACCACCTTTAAATATAAGGTAACGATGTTAAACACGAATTTCACCGTGCCAATTGCCCGATTTAATTTTGTTGCTGATAATAATGGATCCAAACATGGAGACCTATTATTATTTAATTCAGTAGGGGCAGGCGTAGGCATTAGTGGAGGAGAAATGGAGAAAACCACCGATGCTTCAGGCAACACTATAAATATAGAATATTCGAATACATTGGGTGTGCATTTAGGTTTACTCTTTTCATCCGGGAATGATGGTAATGAACAGAAAAATATTTTTGCCCCTACGATCACCTTTAGTATCCTGGATTTTCAAATCGGGCTAGGATATGAATTAGGCTCCGTAATGAGCTTACAGAAAAAAGGATTTTTAACGCTGGCCTATGCTATCCCGTTATCAAAATTAATTAAAGGAAATTATTATGTGATGAGGGCTACCCCAGGCTATAATGATACCCATTCACTGCCTCCATATAAAAATACTAAATCCAGCGTTAACGGGTTTTTATAAGTTTCAAAAGCGAATAGGAGGGTTAATCCCCTCCCTTTCTCACCCCTTCACCTTCACCGTAAATGTAGATCCTTTTCCTACTTCGCTTTCTGCTTGTATACTGCCTCCTTGCAGGGCCATAAATTCTGCGCATAATTGAAGCCCGAGTCCCACGCCTTTTTCATTGCTGGTGCCTGGTGTAGTAGTGTGGTTACTAAATAGGGTTTCTATTTGTGCTGCAGGTATGCCTGTACCTTGATCGGTGATAGTAATGATACACCAATCACTTTCGGCCCATGCCTTTAGCTTAATTTCACCTCCTGCAGCAGTAAATTTGGTGGCATTTTGAAGTAAGTTGCGGATCACTAACTGCAACATATCGGCATCTGCTATACAATGTAAGTTAGCTGGAATATCTGCCTGTAATGTTATTTGCTTGTCGATGGCGGTTGCCGTAGCATGTTCAATGGTGTTTTTGAGGACGCTGGCTACCATTTGCTTTTCTTGCCGCATCTTAAAGCCTTCTAGTTGAGAGCGAGACCAGTAGAGGAGGTTGCTTACCAAAAGGAGGGTTTGATCATTTTTCTTTCGGAGGGCCCGCTCCATTTCTTTCCTTTCCTCTGTTGATAAATAGTCGTTGTCGAGTAAGTCGAGGTACTGTTGAACTTGCACAAAAGGAGTTCTTAAATCATGCGATAAGATAGATAATAAACGCACTTTTTCAGCATCTCGCTGCATGGCGATGGCGCGTTCGCGATCATAATTAATACGGAGTACAGAAACGATAATTACAATTCCTATAACCGGAATGGGAAAGGCTGTCATCCGATCAATAAACTGCCCTTTTCCTGGATTAAAAGGATAATCAACCAGCGTAGGATAAAAATATTCTACTAAATGAATCCCCGTAAATGCAGCTATATAAATTAAGGTCCATATGACAATGTTTTTCCGCTTACAAATGGTTATTAGCAACAGCAAAAATACAGGCCAGATAAGATCAGTCGAACCATCGATGCCTGCATTAGCGAAATAGTTGGTAGAAAGGATGATCAGGCCTGCTATGCCAAACACCAGGCTTCGATGGGGCTGGCCTTTAAAGCGCGAACGGAAATACTCGAAGTAGAATGTGCCTGATAAAATAATGCAGGATATAGCAGCCACATACATTCCAACCAGGATGTTATAGAAAAAATAACTACTAGCGATAATAAAGGCCCCCAAGGTAATAGAGTGGAAAATTCGAGATGGTAAATCGAAATGGTTGGGCGAACCAATCATGGAATGTACATAACGACTTAAGGGACGCTTGATTTGGTTGATAGGCAGTGACATTATGTAAATATCAACTTTTATATTCAAAATTTCTATTCAAATTTCGTGATAAATTTAGGCCCTTCTGAGCCTTCAAAAATATTATAATTAAAGTATAGAAAAATAGGGTTTAACTAGGGGGTTGAACCACGGTTGAACCACAGTTGAACCACAGTTGAACCACAGAAAGTGTAAAATTTGTGGTTCAACTGTGGTTTAAGTGAGCCTGAAGTGTGGTTGAATACAGGTTCAATACAGGTTGAATACAGGAATTGAACCCTTATTAACTTAATAATTAATTTAGCAGAAAACACTTATGGGTGGGGGCTATAGTGAGTTTATTATTTTTATTATTTACCAATGATATCAGCTATTTCATTTTTAAAATATTTGGCCTGACGGCTGAAACTTATAACAGTCAATTTAATCCGTTATTTGCACTTATTACTTTAGCGGGCTTTTTAGGTGGCTTATTTATAGGATATAAATTTAGTAAGCATCAGCATTCAAGACCGTTTAATTGGGGTATGATTATCCTAGCGAATTTAGCGCTCATAGCTTTTATGTATATATTTTTATCGTTATTTTATTTAACGTTTAGCTCTCAAGATACTACCTGGCAATTCATTAGTATGCGCTTATCTCAAATATCATTGCCCTTAGTTATTACGACTTTAACTTGTATCTGGATGAATTATCAAATTGCGCCTCGTGGTTATCAATTTAAA
>SEDO01000002.1 GCA_004211595.1 Pedobacter sp. | reverse complement strand
TAACCCTCACTTCCTTCCGAAGCGGGATGCAAAAGTACAAACTTTTTCCACCCATCCAAACATATTCCAAACCTTTTTTACAACCAGTTGTTTAAACACCTTAATATCAAGCCGAAAAAATTAAAATTGAATATTATTTCTCATCCCCCTGCCCATCTATATATACGTTTCAATCAAAATAACGATTAAATAAGGCTATAATTTTAATAGCTTGTTAAATAAACTACATAAACAGTATGTATATAGTAATATTAATATGTTTATATAGAATATTCATCAATTTTAAATACTATATATATATAAGTGTAGTCTTCCTTATATAAGTGTATGTGCATCCTCCTACATTTCTCCTATCATTCTTCTATGTTTGTTGCTTGGTTGTTCGTCTCAAACCGCGTTTTACCGAACAAGGATAGAACAATGATAGAACAATGATAGAAGAAACTTCATGGAATCGCTGTTTTTACAGTTAACCACGCTGAGCCCAAAATATGTTAAATTTTGTTAAGCATTTGAAAGCCAATTTCGCATTGATTAGCTTAGTAGCATTATTTTTAATTGATTTATCATAAATATTCCCTTATCTTTGCAAAATGTTTAAAGCTAAACACCTCCTTATATTATTATTATCTGCCATAATTATTGGCTTTAGTGGATGTAAAAGTAATTTTGAAAAAATCCGCCAAAGTAATGATGTGGGCAAAAAATATCAAGAGGCCATTCGTTTATATAATAAGAAAGACTATTCTAAAGCTTTAATTTTATTTGAAGGTTTAGCCCAAAAATATCGTGGAACCGCTGAAGCAGAAGATCTAAATTACTATTATGCTTTCACGCTCTATAAATTAAAAGATTACACAACGGCACGATATAAATTTAAAGAATTTGCAGACACCTATCCTGGAAGTCCCAATGCTGAGGAATGTAGATATTATGCAGCCTATTGCTATTTTTTAGATTCCCCTAATTCTTCGCTGGATCAAGAAAACACCTACAAAGCAATTGATGCCTTACAATTGTTCATTAACTTTTATCCAAAAAGTGAAAGAGCCACCCAAGCAGCCCAATATATTGCTATTTTAAGGGATAAATTAGAAACCAAAGCCTTTGATAATGCCAAACTATATTATACATTAGGGGGTTATGACATCAATAACTACAAATCAGCTGTAGTTGCTTTGAAAAACACTCAAATTGAGTTTCCTGACATTAAATATATTGAAGAAATTGATTTCTTGATTTTCAAGTCTCAATTTATGTATGCTAAAAACAGTTATGCATCTCGTCAAGAAGCTAGATTTGAAGAAGCATTAGTATATTACAATGAGTTTGTTGAAAAACATCCTCAAAGCAAGTTTATAAAAGAAGCTAATGAGTTAAAAACAGAGAGTTTAGCGGGTATAGCATTAGCTAAAAAATTAATTGCTGAAGAAGCAGAAGCTATTAAAAAATACCAAGATTTGGAGAAAAAAGGTGCTAAAAGAAATGCCGACTCCTTAAAAATGAATTAAGATAATTAAATCCTTAAAAAGATGAATACTCAAAAACCAGCAATTCCAAACACGACAGTAACTAGGAACGTACACGATTTGGATAGAGCTACTGACAATATCTATGAATCTTTAGTTATCATAGCTAAAAGAGCTAATCAAGTGTCTAATAACATGAAGGAAGAACTACATGGAAAATTAGCAGAATTTGCTTCTTCAAATGATAATTTAGAAGAGATATTTGAAAATCGTGAACAAATTGAAATTAGCAAATATTATGAGCGTTTACCAAAACCTACATTAATTGCTATCGATGAGTACTTGAATAACAAAGTTTATCATAGAAATCCAGCAAAGGATCAAAAGTAATTTCTATTGCTAATAGTTATTATTATGCTATGCTTGGAACAACTCACATGCTAAACGGATAAAACCAAAGTCCTATGCAAAACATATTGTTCCAAAAAAATATATTACTTGGCGTTTGTGGCAGTATTGCAGCTTATAAATCGGCTTCCTTAGTTCGATTATTAGTCAAAGCTGGTGCAAACGTCAAAGTTATTTTAACCCCTGATGCAAGCAACTTTATTACCCCACTAACGCTTGCCACTTTATCTAAAAATCCTGTTTATACGCAATACTTTGATCCCGAATCTGGGGTTTGGAGTAACCATGTTGAATTAGGGTTATGGGCAGATATATTCTTAATTGCACCAGCTTCAGCTAACACTTTAGCAAAGATGGCTAATGGCCATGCTGATAATTTACTTACGGCCGTTTACCTTTCTGCAAAGTGCCCGGTTTATTTTGCGCCCGCCATGGATTTAGATATGTGGAAGCACGAAAGTACCCAACAAAATATAAAGTTATTAAAGGAAAGAGGTAACATCCTCATTCATCCGGGTTCGGGAGAATTGGCAAGCGGATTAGTTGGAGAAGGCAGATTAGCGGAACCTGAGGAAATACATGAATTTATTGTAACTAATATTTCCCACAACCTACCTCTTCAGGGCAAACACGTTTTAATTACCGCTGGCCCTACTTATGAAGCCATAGATCCAGTGAGATTTATAGGTAACCATTCATCCGGAAAGATGGGTTTTGAATTAGCCCAGCAGTTCTATAAAATGGGGGCTCAAGTTACTTTAATCAGTGGTCCAACCAGTTTAACCACAACTTATCCCATTCATAGAATAGATGTTCAAAGTGCTGCTGATATGTTAGTGGCTTGTGTGGCTGAATGTGAAAAGCAAGACATTATTATTATGGCAGCTGCAGTTGCCGATTATACGCCAGTAAAAATGGCCTCAGAGAAGATAAAGAAAACAGGAACTGAATTTGATTTAAAACTTCAAAAAACGACTGACATCTTGTTTGAATTGGGGAAACTTAAAAAACCAAATCAAATATTAGTAGGTTTTGCATTAGAAACAAATAACGAAGAAGCCTATGCAATTCAGAAATTGCAAAAGAAGAACTTAGATTTAATCGTCTTAAATTCGCTCAATGATAAGGGGGCAGGCTTTAAAACTGATACCAATAAAATCACAATTTTTACCAAATATTTAAATAAAATTGAGTTCACTTTAAAAACAAAAAGTGAAGTGGCACTCGATATAAGCCACGAAATTATTAAATTGCTGGTATAAATCTGTGCAATGAAAAAACTGCTTTATTTACTTTTAATCTTCTCTTTCATTAGCCTAAGAACGCAGGCCCAAGAATTAAATGCTCGTGTACAGGTATTAGCACCGCAGATAAGCAATTTAAATAACCGACAAATTGAAGGTCTTCAAAATCAAATTAGAGATTTTTTAAATCAAACAAAATGGACGAATGAATCCTATAACAATCTGGAAAAGATAGATTGCAGTTTTACCATTACATTAACAAAATGGGATGGGAATTCAAGTTTTACTGCGGAAGCATTAATCCAATCAAGTCGACCGGTGTATGGAACTTCCTATCAAAGCACCCTTCTGAATATTAATGATAAGGATTTCAACTTCACCTACTATCAAGGCCAAATATTCGAATATTCTGACCAGAATTACTTTCTAAATCTATCATCTCTATTAGCCTATTATGCGTATACTATTATAGGTTTAGATAAGGATGCATTTTATACTTTAGCAGGAGAAGCTTATTACCTAAAGGCCCAAAATGTCTTAAACCTTGCACAAACTGGGGGAAATTTGGGTTGGAAAGCAAGTGATGGTTTAAGAAATAGATTCTGGCTAAATGAAAACTTATTAAACCCCAATTTTAAATTATTAAGAGAGTTTTTATTTGAATATCATTTTAATGTACTTGATCATTTAGCTCACAAAAGAGCTGTAGCGCTAAAAAATTTCGGCCAAAGCATACAGTCTTTGAATAATCTAGATAAACAAAAAATAGGTTCCTATTTCCCTAATGTATATTTTGCAGCCAAAGCAGAAGAGGTGAGTAATTTATTACAGCTCTTACCTGCAGCTGAGAAATTAAATGGAATAGCCATTCTGTCATCCTTAGATCCTGCAAACATCAATAAATATACCGTACCTACCACAACTAATAGTACGGAAAGTTTAACCACTCCTACTGCTTTACCGTCTAATGGTACACCTGTAAATCCTACCAGACCCAGATCTACCCTATCCCCAACCAGAGGCAATTAAAATTAAATAGTTAATTTTTGTTAAAATATTTTGATAATACGAAATGTTTCGTACATTAGTTGTACGAAATTATTCGTAGTTAATTTTATACCATGGATATCAACTTAAAACCCACCGATTCAGAGTTAGAGATTTTGCAAGTGTTATGGGCTAACCCTGCATCTACTGTGAGGGCAGTACATGAAGCTTTAGGAAAGAAAGATGCGGGATATACCACGACCTTAAAACTGATGCAAATTATGCATGAAAAGGGTTTAGTTACCAGAGATACTAGTTCAAAAACACATCTTTATTATGCCCATATTGACCAGGAAAAAACACAACAGTTATTTCTAAAAAAAATGATTAACGATGTTTTTAATGGTTCTACTACTCGATTGGTTTTACAGGCATTAGGGGATAGAAAAGCCAGTGTTGAAGAAATAGAATTAATAAAAAAGCACCTCGATAATTTAAAGTAATCAATTAAATAGTTAGACTATGGATTATTTTCTATATACATTTTCAAAAGCATTAGGATGGAGCATGTTTCATTCCCTTTGGCAAAGTGCCCTATTGTTTATTTGCCTGATGGGCCTATTTGCAATTTTCCCTTCATTAAAACCTCGTTTAAAGCACAATCTCAGTCTTAGTTTTCAAGTTTTAATGTTAGTGGCATTTGTCTATAACTTTTACTATTTCTTCGATTGGAAAATTTTTGAAAATCAGATGCTACCGAATAACATTAAATATAATGTTCCAGGAAATTTGATAACCGACAATTATTTTAAAATACCAAAAGAATTTAGTGATAAATGGTTTCCTATATTCAGTATTATATATTTAGTGGGTATTCTTATTCAAATTGGATGGGTATTCGTGGGCTATAAAAATTCATTAAATATTCGTAAAAAAGGCCTCACTCCTATTCCAACATCTTGGCAAAATACATTTGAAGAGGCCCTTATAAAATTAAATATCAAACGAAAAGTTCAGTTTTACCTTTCCCATAAAATAGACGTGCCGATGGTTTTAGGCTATCTCAAACCTGTGGTATTATTTCCAATTAGCCTAGTAAGTAATTTGAGTCCTATTCAAATGGAAGCTATATTATTACATGAATTAGCACATATTAAACGCAATGACTATCTCTTCAATTTAATTAAAACTTGTATTGAAACTTTGCTTTTCTTCAATCCTTTTGTTTGGATAACTAGTTTCCATATTAAAATAGAAAGAGAACATGCATGTGATGATTTAGTCATTAATTCCCACATCACTCCTTTCCAATATGCAGAAGCCTTACTAAACTTAGAAATAGCAAAAGTTGAAAATGCACAATTTGCTTTAAAGGTTGCCGAAAATAAATATCATTTATATCAAAGAATTAAAAGAATCACACAAATGAAATCTACCTATCAAAACTCCAAACAAAAATTAGCGCTGTTGATGATCAGCATCATTAGTTTAATTAGTATCACCTTCATGGAAATACAACCTACTTCCGCAAAAGTTACCAATAAATCCACGAAAATAATTAATACGGAAAGTATTCAAAAACCCATAGTAAGTAAGTTAAATGTGGATACCCCCCGGAAAAAATCAACTCCGAACAAATACATCATTGTGGATAAAAACGGGGTTAAACAAACTTATGGAAGCTTCGAAGAATTACCAGATAGTTTGCAAAAAGACTTCAAACTTAAGATGGAACAATTAGATTCTGTAAAGGTAAAACTGGCTAAAAAAATGTATGATATGCATATTGATTTAGAAAATAAAAATGCCATATTATTTAAAAAATACAAAGGAAAACCATTAAATAATCCAGAAGAGTTAGGTATTCATGTAAAAAAAATAAATGAAAGAATGAAGAATTTAGCGATTGGAATTGAAACAAAGGATTGGAAAGAGCAACACGCAAAAATGGCTGAACATGCAAAAAGCTTAAGAGAGAAAACTAAAGATTTGAAAATCCGAATTGACGGTAAAGTTTTCAATGACGATATGGCTAAATTATCAGGAAATACACAAGAAATATTGCGAAAATTAGGTACTGTGAATAAAGAAGTAAATGAGCAATTAGCAAAATCCTTCAAGAATTACAATTTCAAGTTTCAAGATCCTAATTTTCAAAAAGACCTTTCTGATTTCAAAAAATTAATGGAAAGTGAAGAATATAAAGAATTGAAAAAGAAATTTGATGCGGATGTAGAAAAACTAAAAAAAGAAAAAGGCCTAACAAGCAAATCTTAAGCACACATATTTTAAACCAACAAATTATAAACGAAGTCGGAATTAATTTCCGACTTTTTTTTATTTTTCACCCTGGACTTTTAAAAGCAAACCATAATTAATCCTTATTTTAGCCTTATTATGTTGCAAAAATTATCGATTCAAAATTATGCCTTAATTGACAATATTGAAATCTCATTCGATTCTAAATTAAATATTATTACAGGAGAAACGGGAGCTGGAAAATCAATTTTATTGGGTGCTCTCGCATTATTATTAGGTCAACGCGCTGAGAGTAAATATTTTTATTCTCAAACCAAGAAATGTATCATTGAGGGGCACTTTAAGCTAAATGAATCTGTATTTTATAATCAGTTTCAAGCCTTAGATTTAGATTTTGAACCTATAAGTATTATTAGAAGAGAGATTTCCATGGATGGCAAATCTAGAGCATTCATAAATGATACCCCGGTAAATTTGGGGATCTTGAAACAAGTGAGTGAAAAGTTAATTGCCATACATACCCAACATGCAACTTTTGAAATCAACCAAACAGATTTTCAATTTTTAATTTTAGACAGTTTAGCTAATACTTCCCAAGAATTTCAACAATATCAACAGCAATTTTTACAACTTAAAAATTATCAAAATACATTATCAGAACTTGAATCGGCACAGGAAAATGCATTGAAAAAACAAGATTATGATAATTTCCTTTTAAACGAGCTTTTGGAAGCCAATTTAAAGGTTAACGAACAAGTACAACTTGAGCAAGAATTAAATAAGTTAAATAATATAGAGCATATTCTAAGTGGCTTAAACAAAGTAAATGGAATTTTAGATGGCCCTGAATATGCTGTACTAAATTTATTGAAAGAGAGTTATAATCAACTATCCCAAATAGAAAAACATGATCCCACGTTTAGCCCTTTTGTGATAAGATTGAAAGAGGCGCATATTGAATTAAAAGATATAAGTGCTGACATAAATCAATTAGAGAGTAATTATACCATTAATCCAGCACGTATAGAAGAATTAACGACGCGATTAGATCAAATTTATAACCTACAAAAAAAGCACCGAGTAAATACGATTGCTGAACTTTTAAGGATACAAGAAGCCTTAGAATTAAGTTTTGAACAACATGGCGCTTTAAACGATGAAATTGAAAATTTACGCAAAACTATAGCAGAGTTAACATTAGTGCTTGAAAGCCTTGCAACCCACATTAGCAATCAAAGAAAATCCATTTTGGAAACGGCTAGAATGGAAATCTTAGAAAAATTAATCCCTTTGCAATTAGCTCATGCGAATTTAATATTTGAATTAACTCAGTCGCCTAGTTTAGGTAAATATGGATATGACCAGGTACAACTCTTATTCAATGCTAATCAAGGACAAAATTTACAACCCGTTAATAAAATTGCTTCAGGCGGTGAGTTATCTAGATTAATGTTGGCCATAAAAGCTGTTTTAGCCAAACATACCGTTTTAGCCACTTTAGTGTTTGATGAAATAGATACAGGGATTTCTGGTGAAGCAGCTCAAAAAGTAGCTAATTTATTAGCAGAATTAGGCGAAAGCATGCAACTTATTACCATTAGTCATTTACCACAAATTGCGGCTAAAGGAAATTCGCATTATTTAGTTTATAAGGATCAACAAAATGGAAAATCGCTCACATACCTAAAAAAATTAGAACCTTCGGAGCGTGTATTTAGCATAGCCCAAATGTTAAGTGGCGAAAATCCAAGTCAAACTGCATTACAACATGCTCAAGAATTATTAAACTTTTAAAATTTATAATATAAATTTTTATACTTAATAAATAAATCACTATTTTAATAAAAACTATTATAAATGAAGCACTTGCAAAAAAGTTTCCGCATAGTTGCATTAACGCTTGTTTACTCTATATTAACACTTTTCGTTCAAGCACAAGAATATGCTTTGACAGGTAAAGTAATAGCTGGAGGAGTTGAAATTCCAGGAGCAGTAGTTTTATTAAGCGGATTTCAATCAAATGCTATAACCAATGAAAAGGGCTTATTTTCCATTCCAAAACTAAAACCGGGAAAATATGATGTAATCGTTAGAATGCTAGGATTTAATCCAACTTCACAAAGTATAGAGATTACCAATAAAGATGTGTATCTAGAATTTGTGCTTAAAGAAAATGCTCAAATACTAAATGAAGTGGTAATCAAGCCAGACGATAACAGAGAATATAATATGAATATTTTTATTCAAAATTTCTTAGGCCATAGTCCAAATGGGAAACTCTGTACAATTTTAAATCCCGATGTAATACAATTTTCCTTTGATGACCGCAATCGGATTTTATATGCTAGTGCGACTGATATGATTCAAGTAGAAAATAAAGCATTGGGTTACAAAATCAGTTATTTATTAAAAGAATTTGAAGCCAATTTTGCTACTAACACCATTTTCTTTGCTGGCTTACCCCATTTCACACCCATTAAAGCAAGGCCAGCTCAAGTAAATAACTTTGTTAAAAATAGAACAAAAGCCTATTTAGGATCTATGAATCATTTTTTTAGTACAGTTTATAAAGGTACTACAGAAGCAGAAGGCTACCATGTATATTTAAGAAAACAAATAGAAAATCCGGATCGGCAACCTGAAGATTTAATTGAAGCCAAAATTCAGCAATTTAGTAATCATGCCTTTGCTAATACAAAATCAACGGTATTTTCGGCAGCTGACTCTTTATTATATTGGCGAAAAGAGAAGAAAAAACCAAAAATGATTAAGTTTTTAGATACTAATAAAGTGGATATGGCTTCTTTAGCTCGTCGGTTTAATTCAGACTTAAAAGAAATAAATTTTTCACATGATTTACTTGTACTCTATCAAAATGAATCTGAAGTAAATACATTGAGTTATTTACAAATGAAATTACCTAGGCCACCTAAATATAAAAATTCTCAAGCTTCGGCTGTAAAATTACTTCATAACTCTATAAAATTTTATTCTAATGGCATATTATTCGACCCTCGAAGTGCTTTATTTGAAGGCTATTGGTCATTCGAGAAATTAGGCGATTTAGTCCCCTTAGATGAAGAGTTTAAAATTGAGAATTTAAAATAACAAGAAAAGGCCCCAAAAACTAAACGTTTTTGGGGCCTTTTCTTGTTATTTATATAAGTATCTAAAGAATGAAAATGCTAATATCAAGCTTCTTTTTTCTTTTTCTTACTGGACTTAGGAACAATGAATACTTCTGATTTTTCTTTATCAAAATCAATTTCCAAAATTTCACCAGCTTGAATTTCACCTTTCAATATTTCTTCAGCGATTGGGTCTTCTAGATATTTTTGAATAGCCCGCTTCAATGGTCTGGCGCCAAAGTTGGAATCAAAACCTTTGTCTGCAATAAAATCCTTAGCGGCATCAGTAAGTACAATATCGTATCCTAATTGATTTACTCTATTAAATAAAGACTTTAATTCTATATCAATGATTTTGAAGATTTCTTCTTTTCCTAGGCTATTGAACATCACTACATCGTCTATCCTATTTAAAAATTCAGGAGCAAAGGCACGTTTTAAAGCATTTTCAATGACTCCTCGGCTATGTGCTTCAGATTGAGTTAATTTTGCGGAAGTAGAAAATCCTACACCTGCTCCAAAATCCTTCAATTGACGTGCACCAATATTGGATGTCATGATTATTATCGTATTTCTAAAGTCGACCTTTCTCCCCAAGCTATCTGTCAATTGACCTTCATCTAATACTTGTAATAAAATATTAAATACATCAGGGTGTGCTTTTTCAATTTCATCCAACAGGATTACAGCATAAGGTTTACGTCTCACTTTTTCGGTTAATTGCCCACCTTCCTCATATCCTACATATCCTGGAGGCGCTCCCACTAACCTAGATACAGCGAATTTCTCCATGTACTCACTCATATCAATTTGAATCAGAGCATCATCACTATCAAACATGAAGCGAGCTAACTCTTTTGCTAATTCAGTTTTTCCAACACCTGTAGGACCTAAGAAAATAAAGGATCCAATCGGCTTTTTAGGATCTTTCAAGCCCGCGCGTGTACGCTGAATTGCTTTAGTTAATTTCTTGATAGCATCATCTTGCCCAATAATTTTATGACCGATACTATCATACATACCTAATAACTTATTGCTATCAGTTTGACCTACTTTTTGAAGAGGAATACCTGTCATCATAGAAACTACTTCTGCTACACTATCTTCATTTACTTCATAGCGCTTAGATTTAGTTTCTTCTTCCCATTTAGCTTTTGCTTGGTCCAATTCTTCAAGCAAATTTTTCTCCGTATCTCTCAGCTTTGCAGCTTCTTCATATTTCTGATTTTTAACAACAATATTCTTTTCCACTTTAATTGCCTCAATCTTATCTTCAATGGCAATAATATTTTCCGGAACATGAATATTAGTTAAATGAACTCGGGATCCCGCTTCATCTAAAGCATCTATAGCTTTATCTGGTAAAAATCTATCTGTAATATATCGATTCGTTAAACTCACACAAGCTTGAATAGCATCATCTGTATACGTTACCCCATGATGGTCTTCATACTTCTCCTTAATTCTATTTAAAATTTCAATCGTTTCATCTGGACTTGCTGGTTCAACCATTACCTTTTGAAAACGCCTATCTAATGCCCCATCTTTTTCAATAAACTGGCGGTATTCATCTAAAGTAGTTGCACCAATACATTGAATTTCTCCTCTCGCTAAGGCAGGCTTAAACATGTTAGAAGCATCTAAAGAACCCGAGGCTCCTCCAGCCCCAACAATGGTATGAATCTCGTCGATAAATAAAATGACATCCGTAGATTTTTCCAATTCATTCATAACCGCTTTCATACGCTCTTCAAATTGACCGCGATATTTTGTTCCGGCAACTAATGAAGCTAAATCCAAAGTTACAACTCGTTTATTGAAAAGCACTCTAGAGACTTTTCGTTGAACAATACGTAATGCTAATCCTTCCGCAATGGCTGATTTTCCGACTCCTGGTTCTCCAATTAAAATCGGATTATTCTTTTTTCGTCGGGATAAAATTTGAGAAACTCTTTCAATCTCCTTTTCCCGACCTACAATAGGGTCTAATCGACCTTCTTCCGCCGCTCGGGTTAAATCTCTTCCGAAATTATCTAATACAGGAGTTTTAGATTTAATGTCAGAAACCTTCTTAGGGGCCGAAAAACTTTCTTCTTCAGGATATTCGTCATCTCCTCCCGCTGTACCCCCTCCCTGGGCTTCGTCTTTAAAACCGTTTTTATTAACCTCTACTTCTGTTTTAAACAATTGGTACGTTACCCCAAATTGCGCTAAAATTTGTGACGCAATATTATCTTCATCCCTCAAGATTGATAACATTAAATGTTCAGTTCCAATTAATTCACTTTTGAAAATCTTAGCCTCTAGATAGGTAATTTTCAATACCTTTTCAGCCTGTTTTGTCAAAGGGATATTCCCTAAATTAACGGTCACACTAGAAGTGCCTCGAACAGCATCTTCAATTGACCTACGTAATTTAGTAACATCAATTCCAATTGATCTTAATATTTTGATGGCCATCCCATCACCTTCGCGAATAAGCCCTAACAAAAGGTGCTCTGCGCCTATATAATCGTGTCCTAAACGAAGGGCTTCTTCCCTACTATAGGATATCACGTCTTTTACTTGTGGAGAAAATTTAGCTTCCATATCGATGTGTGTATTGCGGCAAGACTCTAAGCTATTAATTAGTTTTTTAAAATCGTTGCCATCTTCAATGAATTTTATCAACAATTAAGCCATTTTGGTGGATAAACTAAAAATTCCAGATTTTAATGACCTCTTGTCAAAATCGCCAAGATAAAAGCAATTTTGACAGGTATTTTGAAATCTTAGAAATTGTAAGGGCTTGAATTTCCCAAGCTCATTGGAATTAAGCATCTTTGCGAAAACATTTATATAATTATGGCCGACGAAAAGATAATTTTTTCTATGGCAGGGGTTAACAAAATCTACCCGCCACAAAAACAAGTATTAAAAAATATATACCTCTCCTTTTTTTATGGAGCTAAAATTGGGGTAATTGGTTTAAATGGATCGGGAAAATCATCCCTTTTAAAAATCATTGCCGGACTAGATAAATCCTACCAAGGTGAAGTCGTATTCAGCCCTGGGTATAGTGTTGGCTATTTAGCCCAAGAACCTGTTTTAGATGAAGAGAAGACAGTCCGTGAGGTTGTTGAAGAAGGTGTAGCTGAAATTACTGCCATCTTAAAAGAATACGAAGAAATCAATGAAGCCTTTGGATTAGAAGAGAATTATTCGGATCCTGACAAAATGGATAAGTTAATGCAAAGACAAGGTGAGCTTCAAGATAAAATAGATGCGGTTAATGCTTGGGAACTAGACAATAAGTTGGAACGTGCCATGGATGCATTAAGATGTCCAGAACCTGACACAAAAATAAAAGTGTTATCAGGAGGTGAAAGAAGACGTGTAGCTTTGTGCCGTTTATTATTACAATCTCCAGATGTATTACTGTTGGATGAACCTACCAACCACTTAGATGCAGAAAGTATTGATTGGTTAGAGCAGTTTTTACAAAATTATGAAGGTACTGTAATAGCTGTTACCCACGATCGATATTTCTTAGATAATGTAGCTGGCTGGATTTTAGAATTAGATCGTGGAGAAGGTATTCCATGGAAAGGTAATTATTCATCTTGGTTAGATCAAAAGGCAAAACGCTTAGCACAAGAAGAGAAAACGGAAAGTAAACGTCAAAAAACTTTAGAAAGAGAGTTAGAATGGGTAAGGATGGCTCCCAAAGCCAGACATGCCAAATCTAAAGCACGTTTAGCAAACTATGACAAATTAGCATCAGAAGACGGTCGCGAAAGAGAGGAAAAGTTAGAATTATTTATTCCAGCAGGTCCGCGTTTAGGTAATGTGGTTATTGAAGCAAACAACGTATCAAAGTCTTACGGCGATAAAATTTTGTTTGAAGATTTAAACTTTGCTTTACCACCTGCAGGAATAGTAGGAATTATTGGACCCAATGGAGCGGGTAAAACGACTTTATTTAGGCTAATAACTGGTCAAGAACAACCCGACTCAGGCACATTCAAAGTAGGAGAAACTGTTGAATTAGGCTATGTAGATCAAATGCATAATGATTTAGATGCTGATAAAACTGTATATGAGAATATTACAGATGGTTTAGATAATATGATTTTAGGCAATAAAACCGTTAATGGTCGTGCTTATGTTTCTAAATTCAATTTCAATGGAGCTGATCAACAGAAAAAAGTAGGAGTACTTTCTGGAGGTGAACGAAATCGTGTGCATTTAGCCATTACTCTTAAAAAAGGAGCGAATGTACTTCTACTGGATGAGCCTACGAATGATATTGATGTTAATACATTACGAGCGTTAGAAGAAGCTTTAGAGAATTTTGGAGGATGTGCTGTAGTTATATCCCACGATCGTTGGTTTTTAGACAGGATTTGTACACATATTTTAGCCTTTGAAGGTGATTCACAGGTATATTTCTTTGAAGGTAATTACAGTGATTACGAAGAAAATAGAAAAAAACGTTTAGGAGATATTTCCCCTAAACGAATTAAATACAGAAAAATTAGTTAAAACTAAATTTTAGCTTTAATTTATTATTTTTAACTCATTCAACAAATGCCTCCTTAAAATTTAATTTTGGGAGGCATTTTAAATAAACTAACTGTTAATAAAAAGTTGTAAGTAAGTTAAAAATAATAGAAACCCTTACTTATTTAAATTGTTATTCAATTTATAAAAACACATAAGATGAAACGTATATTAGTTGTAGATGATGATGTTGATATTTTAGAAACTATTCAATTAATTCTAGAAATCGGTGGTTATGAAGTTGAGCCCTTATTAAATGCTGAAGAATTATTCGATAGGATTCATAGTTTTAAACCTAACTTGATTATTTTAGATATTGCACTAGGTAAGTTAGATGGTAGATTATTATGCTCTCAAATTAAATCCTCTCCAAAAACTAATAGTATTCCAGTTTTACTTATGTCTGCCTTATATGACTCACATGATATTTCATTAATGCAGGATAAGCCAGATGATTTTATGGCTAAGCCGTTTAAAATGGATGTCTTGTTAAAGAAAATTGAAAGATTAGCTGATCAACATAAAATTCAACAATACAATATAAATTAAGGTCAATCTCTAGGACCCCTTTTATAAATTACTAGACCATTTAAAAAGTTTCTTAAAATTTGATCGCCGCATTTTTTAAAATTAGGATGATCTTCTTTCCTGAATATATCCCCTAATTCACTTTTAGTAATTTTAAAATTTACCAGATTACAAATCTCAATAATTTGATCTGAATTTAAAGATAAGGCGACTCTTAATTTTTTTAAAATCTCGTTATTACTCATTTTTTGTCTGTTTATCAAAGATAGCTTTTACTTAGCTACTTCAACTTTAAACTTTTTATTTTTTAACTTCCTACTCGGAGCGGCATTTAAAATTAATTTAACCTTAGATTTATCTACAGCCACATAGCTATTTTTATCCTTTATAAGAATTTTTCCAACTTCCTGACCCTTTAACTTTAAGTCTTTGGTTAAGAACCCCAAAACATCACCCTTTTGAATTTTATCTCGTTTACCTAAATTAAAATAGAGTGTGTCCCACTTTGTAGTAATAGGTTTAAAATGAATTAAATGTTGTTCCAAACTTTCTGAATTCAAGATCCGAAATTCCTCAAAAGGCAGTTTAAACTTATCTAATTCATTATCCTGTCTATAAAATACATACACATTTCCCCTATTCTGTTGTAAGCGTCCAGTCCGACCATTTCTATGCGTAAAACTAGCCTCATCCAAAGAATCTTCAAAATGAATTACATGTTGTACTAAATTAATATCCAATCCTCTAGCTGCTAAATCTGTACAAACCAAAATATTAACTGAACCATTATCAAACCTAAATACAGCAACTTCTCGATCTCTTTGTTCCATAGCTCCATGATACTTTTCCACTGGAAAATGAAAGGAATTAAGCTCAATATATAATTCATCAACTGCAGCCCTTGTTTTACAAAACACTAACGCAGATTCTCCTGGAAAGGTAGAAAGTATAAATCTTAGGGCTTTAAGTCTCGCTTCAAATTCATGCTCACCGTTTTGTATAACCGGCATTAATGAAAATTTATATAGGTTCCTTTCTGCGACTCCGTAAGGATTTGATAATTCATCCAAAATCTCATATTCTTTTAAATTTAAATAAGGGGCTTGTTCCTCTAATTTTGTAGCAGAAGTTAATACCGCAAAAGTCAATGTTCCTATATGTTGAATTATAAAACCCATATCATCATCAAAACCTTGCTCGAGGGCTTTATCAAACTCATCAATAATTAAAATTTGGATTGATCTCGGATTAAAACTTCCTTCTTCAACGTGTTGCGCTACCCGGCCTGGCGTACCCACGATAACTGCTGGTGCCTCTATTAATTGCTGTCTTTCTTTCTTAAATTCATGTCCTCCATAACAAGACACAATTTTATAACCAGATTTAATTTGTTTAAATACAGATTCAATTTGCAAGGCCAATTCTCTTCCGGGAACCATAATTATTGCCTGTACATCCTTAGCATCAGGTTTTAAACGTTCTAATAAAAAGGTTAAGAACGCTAAAGTTTTACCAGAACCTGTAGGTGCCAATAACTGTATAAAATTATGCTTATCCGACTTTTCAAAAAATCGTTCCTGCATGCCTGTAAAAGCCGTATAGCCTAATGCATCTAAAATTTGTTTTTTAATCACATTCAAAGATAGAAAATGACAGCAGTCTATAACGAAAAATAAATTAACCTGTTGATAAACAAGCACCTGTTAATAAAAAGATTTGATAAAACTCTTATTTGTTAAATAAATGCACTTAAATTTACTATAATCTACCTGATTACCGTTCTACTATTTACTCTTTAACCCGAACAATTATGACAACTTGGAAAAAATTTAGTGGCGAAATCATTCAGAATAGCATTCATGAAGAAGTAGAAAAAGCTATTATCCGAGAGAGCGAAAAAGGTTATAAATTAAAAGTGTGTATCGGTACCGACTCGCAAGTTAAAAGTCATCATACAGATTTTGCAACGGTCATTGTTTTACTTAGAGAGCAACATGGTGGTTTTATGTTTATTTCTCAGGATAAAACCACCTATTATATGGGTATTAAAGAAAGGATGCTATTAGAAGTTCAGAAATCAATTGAAGTAGCCTATTCCATATGTGATTTACTGGATATGTATGCAGTAGACTTAGAAGTTCATGCCGACATTAATACAAATCCCATGTTTAAATCAAATAAAGCCCTCAATGATGCTATGGGCTACATTTTAAGTATGGGATTTATATTTAAAGCCAAACCCGAAGCATTTGCCAGTTCTGCCTGCGCAGATAAAATGGTACACTGAATGTTTCTTAATATTTAGTTCTCCAAAAGGGCTTAGGCAACATATGCAGAACCTTGAATAATGCCTCTGCGTTCAATTTCCTTATTCATATAGGATTGAATAGCCGATTTTTTCAAGCCCCAATTGGGAGCAATTAATAAATCCCAATCAGAAATTCCAAAAAGTCGTTGAATTACAATATCAGGTCGTAATAAAGGGATAAGTTCACACAATAAATCGGTATATTCTTCCAAACTAAATAAAGGAAAAGGATCTCGCTTATATTTAACACCCATAATAGAACCTTCTACAATGTGTAAATGATGAAATTTAACAAATTTAATTTGAGGAAATCTATTTATTTCATGAATATATTGACGCATCATTTCACGGGTTTCCCAAGGAAATCCAAAAATAGTATGCACACATAAATCTAGTTTGCTATCCTTTAAAAGTTCAACTGCCGCTACAAACTCTTCATGACTACAGCCTCTATTAATTTGTGTCAATGTTTCATTATAGATAGATTCCATACCCATTTCTAAATCCACATGATATTTATCGGTATAACTTTCTAATAAAGCGATTTTTTCAGCATCTATACAATCTGGTCGGGTGCCTATGGCTAAACCTACAACTTCATCTGGAAATACAGACAAAGCTTCATCGTACATCAACTTTAAATAATGCGTTGGGGCATAAGTGTTAGTATTAGGTTGGAAATAAATTATAAATTTTTCTGCTTTATAACCATTTACAGCTCGCTCTCTCCCTAAGATTAATTGTTCTTTTAAACTGGGGTTTTTTCGAGATGGTTCAGGGGTAAAAGAATCTACATTACAATATGTACAACCTCCAAAACCCTTACTACCATCTCGGTTAGGGCAGGTAAATCCACCGTCTACAATTACTTTGTAAACTTTCTGTCCATTATATTTTTCGCGCAAATAGGCGCCATAATTATTATACCCTAAAGTACCCAAATCAACCGCTGTAGTCATTCCACAAAAGTATAAAAAATAAACTTTTCTATTCCTTGCCTTTAGTCATATAATAAATTGGAATACCTGCTAGCATTATAACGACTCCCCACCCACATGTGCTAGTTTTAGTAATTAGTAAGGAAATACAAATTGCAGTTGCTACTAATACATATATTAAAGGAATAACTGGGTACCCAAAAGCTTTATAGGGACGTGGAGCATCAGGCATTTTTTTGCGTAAAATAAAAATTCCTAAAATTGTAAGGATATAAAAGATTATCACAATAATCATAACAAAATCCAGTAAATCCCCATAACGCCCAGTTAAACATAAAGCTGATGCCCAAATACCCTGTGCCCAAATGGCCCAAGCAGGTACACTAAATTGATTTAAATTAGCAGCCTCTTTAAAGAATAAACCATCTTTTGCCATGGTATAATAAACTCTTGAACCTGCCATAATCAAACCATTATTACAAGCGAATGTTGAAATCATAATCATGACAGCAATTATAATCGTTCCTGTACTTCCAAAAATATATTGAGAAGCATCCACAGCAACCCTATCTTCTCCTGCAAAAGCAATTTCATTAAGTGGCATCACCGCCACGTACATTAAGTTTGCAAGTATATAAATTACACTCACTATTAATGTACCCAAAAATAAACTTAAGCCCACATTGCGTTGTGGATTTTTCATTTCCCCAGCAATAAAGGTTACTCCGTTCCAAGCATCAGAACTAAATAATGACCCTACCATGGAAGCAGCAATTCCTGCCAATAAAGCGGTGCCACCAATACTAATCCATTCAGATGAACCCGATTGAAAAACTTTTGAATCCCAAGCATTAGCCCAGTTATTATTCCAAACTTCTGAATTTGCGCCCAATAGAAATCCAAATAAAATTAAGCCTAATAAGGATAAAATCTTTATGATGGTTAAAAAGGTTTGTAAGGATTTAGAATTTTTAACCCCTCGACTATTAACCCATGATAATAGTATAATGGTAAAGATAGAGACAATTTGAGCCGCACTTAATTGAAATGAACCGAGTTCAAATAATATATTCTTCTCACTTACTGCTGGTATGAGGTAAGCGGTAAATTTAGAGAAAGCTACTCCTACTGCTGCAATTGTACCTGTTTGAATAACCGCAAAAAAGCTCCAACCATATAAAAATGCTATCAATTTATTATACGCTTCCTTGAGATACACATATTGTCCCCCAGCTTTTGGAAACATCGCACTTAATTCACCATAACTTACTGCAGCAATCATGGTTACTAAAGCAGTAATAACCCAAATTGCGATTAACCAGCCGGCAGAGCCAACTTGTCTAGTGATATCAGCACTTACAATAAATATACCCGATCCAATCATGGATCCTGCGACGAGCATAGTCCCATCGAAAAGGCCGAGTTCACGCTTCAGCGAACTTTCTTCCTGTTCAGTTTTCATTTTGTTTAGTTTAGTTTGGTTGTTGTTTAACGTAAAGCTACAATATTGTGATTAATAAAATCACAAAAATTTGATTATTAACTTTACTCGATTAAATTTGTGTTATTGGGAAACTAACTAAATCCTTCTAAGTCAATTAACCAAAAACAATTTTAAACCTAAACTAAACTAGAAATTCAATGGAGTTTTTACAAAACAACCTAATTTATGCTATTCCCCTACTCGGGATTATAGGCATCATCGTCATGGCTATAAAAAGTGCCTGGGTAAGTAAACAAGATGCTGGAGATGCCAAAATGCAAGAACTTGCTGGACACATCGCTAGTGGCGCCATGGCCTTTTTAAAAGCCGAATGGAAAGTCCTCAGTATTTTTGCCGTCATTGCAGCAGCTCTATTAGCCTATTCTGGAAGCATTCACGAAATTAATGGTCGAGAAATTCATTCGAGCTGGATTATTTCCATATCATTTCTTATTGGAGCCATATTTTCTGCATTTGCAGGGTACATAGGTATGAGTGTAGCTACTAAAGCCAATGTCAGAACCACACAAGCGGCCCGCAGTAGTTTAAAGCAAGCCTTGAAAGTGAGCTTTTCAGGAGGTACTGTAATGGGTCTAGGAGTTGCTGGATTAGCCGTACTAGGTTTAGGAGGCTTATTCATTATCTTTTTAAAATATTTCAATGTAGTCGAAGTAAATAGCAGTAATATGCGAACTGCCATTGAAGTTTTAACCGGTTTTTCATTAGGAGCCGAATCAATAGCCTTGTTTGCTCGGGTAGGTGGCGGTATCTATACTAAAGCTGCCGATGTAGGAGCAGATTTAGTGGGTAAAGTAGAAGCTGGAATTCCTGAAGATGATGTGAGAAACCCAGCCACAATAGCAGACAATGTAGGAGATAATGTTGGGGATGTAGCCGGAATGGGAGCCGATTTATTTGGATCCTATGTAGCTACCATTCTAGCAACCATGGTGTTAGGTCAAGAAATAACAGTAATAGACAAGTTTGGTGGAATGTCCCCTATCTTATTACCCATGGTAATTTGTGGCATGGGTATTATATTTTCTATTATCGGAACTTGGTTTGTAACGATTAAAGATGAAAAATCGAATGTGCAAAATGCACTTAATTTAGGTAATTGGTCATCTATCATTTTAACTGGTGTGGCTTCTTTTTTCATTGTAAAATGGATGCTCCCGGAAACTTTAAACTTGAGAGGATATGAATTTTCAAGCATGAATGTTTTTTATGCGATTATGATTGGCCTTTTAGTTGGTGCTATTATGAGTTATATTACTGAATATTATACCGCTATGGGAAAAGCTCCAGTTAATTCCATCATTCAACAATCTTCCACCGGCCATGCTACTAATATTATTGCAGGTTTATCTGTAGGGATGAAATCAACAGTGGTTCCTATCTTAGTATTAGCCGGGGGGATTATGACATCTTACTACTTTGCAGGTCTATATGGAGTTGCTATTGCCGCTGCAGGAATGATGGCAACAACTGCTATGCAATTAGCTATTGATGCTTTTGGACCAATTGCTGATAATGCAGGTGGAATAGCTGAAATGAGCCAATTACCACCAGAAGTGAGAGAAAGAACAGATAATTTAGATGCCGTTGGTAATACCACAGCAGCCACTGGTAAAGGTTTTGCTATTGCCTCAGCTGCCTTAACTTCTTTGGCACTATTTGCAGCATTTGTAGGTATTGCAGGTATTTCTGCCATAGATATTTATAAGGCCCCCGTACTCGCGGGATTATTTGTAGGTGGAATGATTCCATTTATATTTTCAGCCTTATGTATCCAAGCCGTAGGAAAAGCAGCCATGGATATGGTACATGAAGTACGTCGTCAATTCCGCGAAATACCAGGTATCATGGAATATAAAGCTAAACCCGAATATGAAAAATGTGTAGCCATATCAACCAACGCTTCGATTCGTGAAATGATGTTGCCTGGAGCGATTGCATTAATTACACCAGTATTAGTGGGTTTCTTCTTTGGGGCTGAAGTGCTAGGGGGGTTATTAGCAGGCGTAACGGTCTCAGGAGTATTGATGGGAATATTCCAATCGAATGCAGGTGGGGCATGGGATAATGCTAAAAAATCATTTGAAAAGGGAGTTGAAATTAATGGTGAGATGTATTACAAAAAATCCGAACCTCATAAAGCTTCTGTTACCGGTGATACAGTAGGTGATCCATTTAAAGATACTTCTGGTCCTTCTATGAATATCTTAATTAAATTAATGTCTATTGTATCATTAGTAATTGCACCATATATAGCTAGCCCAGTTGCATCGAATGATGTAATGTCGCAACCCACAGTAGAAGTTATTGAAATGGATGTGCAAGCGCCCGACACGAGCATGAATGAGGTAACCCATCCTGAAACCTCGTCTACCTTACCAGTCGATAGTCCTAAAACTACTAATTAAATAAGATTTATTGATTAAATGAGCTTTATACATTTAAATTTTTCACATACTGCAGTATAAAAAACTGTCATTATATTAAAAAAAATGCACTTTTTAAATGTAGAATTAGAAATGTTACTAAAACTAGGGGATTTTGAAAAAAAATCCCCTTTAAATTTTGATATTTTTTGTTAGGTTTGGCTTCACATTTAATTATCAAAAAACTAACAACAAACTAAATTAAACTTATATGAGTTTATTTCTAAAGAAGTCAATCCCTGTTTTATTGGCAGAGGCTTCAGATTCTGAAAAAAGTTTAAAACGTACCCTTTCAGCGGGATCCCTAGTAGCACTAGGCATCGGAGCTATTATAGGGGCCGGATTATTCGTTAGAACAGCCGCAGCAGCTGCACAAAATGCAGGTCCATCTGTGACTCTAGGCTTTATCGTAGCTGCGATAGGTTGCGCGCTTGCCGGCCTTTGTTACGCTGAATTATCATCTTCAATTCCAATTTCTGGTAGTGCTTATACCTATACCTATGCCACAATGGGTGAGTTATTAGCATGGATTATCGGTTGGGATTTAATATTAGAATATGCAGTAGGTGCTGCTACTGTGGGGATTGCATGGAGTGAGTATTTAAATAATTTTCTGGTCGAAATAGTTGGTACATCCCCCATACCTTACGAATGGTCACACTCTCCATTCCAAACTTCACCTGACGGTGTAGGTGGTATCATCAATTTACCAGCCTTATTCATCGTTACCTTATTAAGTTTTTTATTAATCCGTGGAACACAAGAATCTGCCTTAGTAAATAACATAATTGTTATATTAAAAGTTGCTATTGTAGTGATGATTATTATTTTAGGATGGGGCTTTATCAATCCTGAATATCATACACCTTATATCCCTGAAGCAACCACCTATACAGATCACCATGGTGTAACATATAACTTCGGTGGCTTTATGGGAGTCCTGGGCGCTGCAGGTACAGTGTTCTTCGCTTTCATTGGATTTGATGCGGTAAGTACAGCTGCACAAGAAACTAAAAATCCAAAGACAGCAATGCCGATTGGAATTTTAGGCTCATTAGCTGTTTGTACGATTCTTTACATTTTATTTGCACACGTATTAACTGGATTAGCGCCACTAGAATTCTTCAGAGACCCTACTAAAGGGGGTGAAGCATCCGTAGTAGCAGCCATTAAAGAAGGTATGCCTGCAACCTATAGCTGGTTAAGTAAATCTGTAACGGTAGCTATTTTAGCCGGATTCTCTTCTGTAATCTTAGTGATGTTATTAGGACAAAGTAGAGTATTCTATTCAATGTCTAAAGATGGTTTATTACCAAAAGTATTCTCTGAATTACACCCTAAATACCAAACTCCATATAAAGGGAACTTAGTTATTTTAATCTTAGTAGGTATTTTCGCAGCTTTTGTACCTGGAGATATCGTAGGTCATATGACAAGTATCGGTACACTATTTGCCTTCAGTTTAGTATGTATTGCAGTTATTGTATTACGTAAAACTGAACCAGATTTACCACGTCAGTTCAAAACTCCATGGGTTCCATTCATTCCTGTTTTAGGTGTGTTAGCTTGTGGAGCTATGATGTTTGGTTTAGGAAGTGAAAACTGGTTACGTTTAGCTGGATGGTTAGCTATTGGCTTTATCATCTATTTTGGATACAGTAAAAAGCATTCAAATTTAGGCAAACAATCCAGAGGGGAAATAACTAAACCTTAATTAAAAGTTTAAATGGATTATTTATCCTAAACAAATATAAAAAGGCCGCAATTGCGGCCTTTTTTTTTATTAATGCAAATTTTATTTAACTTAACCATTGGAACTTTAAATTTGCAAAAAAAACTATGGACTATTTTAAATTCGATCTCAGTGAAATACTATCTACGTCAATGGTATTATTTGCAATAATAGATATTCTAGGTTCCATCCCAATCATTATAGAACTTCGTAAAAAAGCCGGGCATATTCAATCTGAAAAAGCAGCTTTAGTAGCAACCACCTTGATGATTCTGTTTTTATTTGCGGGTAAAAGTATCTTAAGCGTTATCGGCGTGGATGTAGCCTCATTTGCTATTGCTGGTTCATTTGTAATTTTTGCTTTAGCTATGGAAATGGTACTCGGTTTAACAATATTTAAAGAAGAAATGCCGGAAACAGTATCGGTGGTTCCCTTAGCATTCCCGTTAATTGCAGGAGCAGGAACAATGACTACTTTACTTTCCTTGAAAACAGAGTATTCTACACCTAACATTATTGTTGGTATACTAGTAAATATGTTGTTTGTTTATTTCGTTCTGAAAAACACCACACGATTAGAAAAACTATTTGGGAAAACAGGTTTAAATATCTTAAGAAAAGCTTTTGGGGTAATCTTATTAGCTATTGCTATTAAATTATTCAGAACGAATACAGGCCTTTAAAATTAGCCTCTTGGTCAAAGTCTAATTTATCAGGCGTTTTAATTACTTTTTTATAAATCGAGCAACAAACAAGGTATCCCCTTTTTGGGTATGTTTTTGAATCAATTCCATGCTTTCTAAATGTAAGGGTAGATTGGCATTAAAGTATGCAACGTTGCCTTCATTTTCAGCTTCAAAGACCGAACAGGTCATATAAATTAATGGTTGACCACTTTTTAAATAGGGTACTACATTAAGGGCAATATCACGCTGGAGTTTTACAAAATAATTAATCTTAGAGGCATCAAAATAACTAAGCATTTCAGGTGTCCTTCCCCAGGTCCCTGATCCTGTACAAGGTGCGTCTAATAATATTCCATCAAAATTAAAAGCATGTAAGTCAGATTTCACAGAATACCTTAAATCCAGCACTTTCTTTTGATATCCTATTATACCTGCTTGTTTAAATCGAGGGGCTAAGTTTTCTAAAATAGACTCCCGAACATCACTGACCAATAGTTTAACAGAAGGTTCTAATTGATGCAATAAAATGGATTTCCCACCTGATGCTGCGCAACAATCCCACCAATACTCATATGCTTTTGGTTTAAAGTAAGCAGCTGTTTTTTGTGATGCTATATCTTGTATATAATAACCTGTTGTTTGAGGTAAAAACTGTTCTAATTTTGTTCCATTTGGAACTGCTAAAGTACAATCTCCTAAATCTTGAACATCGATTCCAGCCCCTTTAAGCAATTGTTGAATAGCAATTTTATCTACCGCCTTAACTCTAATAAACACATCTGGTTGAACCAAAAAACTAGTTAAAAACTCTTCAAAATCAACCTTTTTTGAAAGCTCATTTAAAAAAGGAAAAATAGCTGAAATATTAAATGCGGGAAAAGCAATTTTAATCATTTTTAACTTCTCTTCCAGTGGTTTAGCCTGATGTTCCTGATACTCCGGTAAATATTCTGCCACGATTAAACTAGGCGTACTGTTTACCAAAAAATCCCCTACAGCTAAGCGTACTTCTAGATTTTTATTTAACAAGGCTTTCCCCAATCTGAAATAAGCATAAACATATCGGCTTGCCCATCTTCTATCGGTAGAACCCATTTGTTTATTTTGCTTGTAATAAGCTACTAAAAAACGATGCAAGGGAATTTTACCATCATATCTGGCTAATATTTGTTGAAAACTACGAAATTGGTGGTGTACCCGCATGTGAAGATTGGAAATATTAGTAAAACAAGAGCACTGATATTATTGGACTATTTGAAGACTTAAATTTTTATACTGCAATAAAATTAAATCAGTATTGTAAAAACCCATGTTCTTGTCAAATGAAAAATTATAGTGTTGTTGAATTCCTTGATATGGGAAATTAACAATATGCTTTGCAAAGTCATCTCCATACTGATGTAAAAGTTTACCTATAAATACCCCTAAATCATAGCCCTTAAATGCATATTCACTAGGTTCAAAATTAAATTTCGCCCGATAACTTTTCACAAAATTTATAACAGCCGAACTTTTATAATCTACATGATAGGCAGAAGAAACAATCGTTTTTAATGCTTGTAAAGTTTGTACAGGATAATTTTGTTTCATCCATGTAGGATGCCCAAAGGCTTGAAAACTAAAATCAGAAGCTTTTAATTTAGCTATCTTCTGTAGTTTATCTAAGGTAGCGGCAACAAAAGGTCTATCAGCACTTGTAATAGCTACTGCATATTGCTTACCCCTCACCATACGTGTTTCAAAAGCGTTTATAGAGGTATATTCCTGAATCAACAAATTCGGACTTTGCTCTTTAATATATGATTTCAAAGCACTGGCATATACTTCATCTTCAGGTTTCTTTGGGTTGATGATAACTAATACCCCAGATTCAGGTTTATAATGGCTTATAATATACTTACCAATATTTTCAGCATGCACATCCAAATGATTTACCATGGAAATTAAATGTGGATTAGCATATTCGGCTGGATTAGATGCTGCCAAGGGAGAAACTACTGGCACCTGATATTGGGCTGAAAAGCCTGTAAATAACTTGAGTTCTTCAGGAAATATAGGCCCTACAATCACATGCGCATTTTTTAATTCGGCACGCTCCTGTAAGGCTTTGATTTTGGCTGCTTGATCTTGGGTATCATATACATTGATATCAAAATTCAAACCCCCATAACTTACGGAATCTATCCCAAGCAAAAAGCCTTGATAATAATCTAAAGCAATATCCAAACGGTCTAACTGTGCTTTGGTGGCAGTCCGGTAATCATTTTGGTTTAATTTGAAGGGCAATAATAAAGCAATTCGCGCTTTTGTAAAAGCGGGTTTTGCAGGAGTTGGTTTTGCAGGAGTCGTATTCACATTAGTTTCCTGCCCCGATTTTTTTTGGGACGGCTTATTTAACTTTGGAGAGCAACTCCATATTAAACCTAATAATATTAATCCAACACAACTTTTAACCAAACGCATAATACCTCCTTTATTCCCATTCAATTGTTGCAGGTGGCTTGGAACTAATATCGTATACCACTCTGTTTATACCTTTTACTTTATTAATAATTTCATTCGAGATTTTCGCTAAAACAGGATAAGGTAAATGACACCAATCTGCGGTCATTCCATCTACCGATTCTACAGCTCTTAAACAAATAACATGTTCATAAGTTCGCTCATCACCCATAACCCCTACCGATTGTACAGGCAAAAATATCGCCCCAGCCTGCCAAACTTGATCATACAAACCAGCCTCTTTTAAATTTTGAATGTAGATATGATCAGCTTCTTGTAAAATGGCCACTTTCTCTGGGGTAACTTCTCCTAAAATACGGATAGCTAAACCAGGACCCGGAAAAGGATGACGACCCAAAATAAAGCTCTCTAAGCCTAAAGTTTTACCTACTCTACGTACTTCATCCTTAAATAAGGTATTCAAAGGCTCCACAACTTTCAATTTCATGAAATCGGGCAAACCTCCAACATTATGGTGAGATTTAATAGTCGCAGAAGGACCATTGACAGAAACAGATTCAATGACATCTGGATAAATTGTACCCTGCGCTAACCATTTAACGTCTTGAACTTCATGTGCCGCATCATCGAAAACTTCAATAAATACTCTGCCTATAGCTTTTCTTTTTAATTCAGGATCTTTTACACCCGCCAACTGACTTAAAAATCTATCTTTAGCGTCTACGCCTTTTATATTTAAACCCAGATCTTTATATTGTTCTAATACACTTTCAAACTCCCCTTTGCGAAGTAATCCATTATCCACAAAAATACAGTGTAAATTTGATCCAATCGCTCGATGTAATAACATCGCTGCAACGCTTGAATCCACACCTCCCGACAATCCTAAAACTACTTTATCATCCCCTAATTTTTGACGCAATTCTGCAATTGTATTTTCAACAAAGGCATCTGGGGTCCAATCTTGTGAACAACCACAAATATTTACTAAGTAATTTTCGATTAAAGTTTTTCCATCTAAGCTGTGGGTAACTTCAGGATGAAATTGGATTGCATACACCTCTTTTCCCTTAACTTGATAACCCGCTACCTGTACATCCTTAGTACTAGCAATAATTTCAAAATCATCAGGAATTTGTTTGATGGTATCACCGTGAGACATCCACACTTGCGAATTTACCGGTATACCCTTGAATAATTTATTCTCTGGATTGACGAAATTCAAATTTGCACGACCGTATTCACGTGTAGAAGATGCTTGTACATCACCTCCCAATTGCTGCGCAATAAACTGTGCCCCATAACAAACAGCCAATAAAGGATAATTTTGAAATAAGTTTAAATCTACAAATGGGGCATTTTCTTGACGAACAGAAAATGGACTTCCAGATAAAATCACACCTTTTACGGTTTCATCTAAAATAGGAAGGTGATTGAAGGGGTGAATTTCACAATAAACATTTAGTTCTCTAACACGTCTAGCGATTAACTGTGTAAATTGAGACCCAAAATCGAGGATAATAATTTTTTCAAGCATTTGCAAATTTAGGAAAAGCTACGCTAAAACAGACTATAAAAACGCTAAAAATCTTGAAAAGCAAAAAAAAGGCCCTCTTATATAGAAGACCACTCATGTAAAACTACCTCTACCCCAAACCGTCGTAAAAAGTCAACACCTTCATCACTCGGCAAACCTTTATAGGCTGCATAGGAATCCTTAAAATATACCTTACTAATGCCCGAAGATAAAATTAAACGTGCACATGATATGCAAGGAGATAAGGTCGTATAGAGTGTGGACCCTTCTATTTTAGATCCATTCTTTACGGCATATAAAATAGCATTAGCTTCTGCATGCAAGGCTAGCGAACAACTTCCTTTACTATCGCGTGCACAACCTATTCCTGGCCACTCTTCATCACAATTATGGGTATTGGCAGGCGGGCCATTATAGCCGATGGAAATAATTCTGGTATCTTTTGTTAAAACTGCCCCTACTTGAGCTCTCACACAATGCGAACGGGTGGCTAAATCTACAGCCAAACGCATATAAATATCATTAAACGATTGTTTCATTATTTTAATCCCGACTTATATCCCTTCATACCATAATATAATATATACAAATAACATGGCAACATTACAATTAAAAAGGCCACATTATTTTCCATATTTAAATGCGATTTTAACATCCCGTAAATTTGAGGTAAAATAGCTCCTCCAGCAATACCCATGACTAATAAGGCTGATCCAATTTTGGTAAATCGTCCTAACTTATTAATAGCTAGTGGAAAAATTGCAGGCCACATAGGTGCATTGGCAATCCCTAATAAAGCAATAAACGTAATTGCAGTATATCCATCGCTAAAATACGCTCCTAAAGTAAATATCACCCCTAAAATCGCTGCTAACTTTAAACTTGTTTGCTGACTGATATATTTAGGAATAGTCAGAATGCCAATCACATAACCGATTAACATCGCAATTAATGTTAAACTAGTAAAATACTTAGTTTCATCTAAGCTCATATTCATCGCTCTTCCATAATTGCCTATCACGTCTCCCGCCATAACCTCTACCCCAACATATAAAAACAAACATAATACCCCAAGCACTAAATGCGGATGCGCTAATACACTCTTCTTTTTCACGGCTACTGCATCATTCACATCATCTTCCTCAGCTTCTACTTCTGGTAATGATGATTTACGGATTAAAAAAGCTAATACCACTAATACCACTGCCATAATAACATAAGGCATAATTACTTTACTAGCAAGTTCATCCAATAAAGCTGTTCTTTCTATTTCCGAGCTAACTACCGCTAATTGAGATTCAATTGCACCAGCATTTTTTAACACAATAGCTCCTAAAACCAAGGGACTTATTGCACCTGCAATTTTATTACAAATACCCATGATACTTATACGCTTGGCGGCACTTTCCATCGGGCCAATTATGGCCGCATACGGATTAGAAGCAGTTTGCAATAAAGCCAAACCAGCACCTTGGATAAACAAGCCCGTTAGGAATAATCCAAATGCTCTACTTTGAGCCGCAGGTATAAATATTAAAGAACCTACAGCCATCACCACTAAGCCTAATGCCATGCCATTTTTAAATCCCGTTTTCTGGAGGATAGCCGAAGAGGGAATAGCTAATACAAAATAAGCCATGTAAAACGCAAAGGTTACCAATAAGGCTTGATTTTCAGTTAATTCACAGGCTATCTGTAAAAATGGAATTAAAGTCCCATTTAACCAGGTTACAAATCCAAAGACAAAAAAGAGCATACTAATGATGAACATTTGTCTGATATAAGCCTGTTTAGGAGTAGAATTCATATATTGTTCGATTTATAATTTGTTTAATTTCTATTAATAGCGGCTAAAGAAGGAGAAAGAAGACTTAATGCCCTCCAGCAGTTCCTCCCGTTAAATCCACTCCTTGTTTTTTCAAAATCTGATTAGCTTTTAAAGCATAAAAGGCTAAATAAGCAAAACACAATACGCCTACTATATAACTATATTGTATACCTGTAAAAGCTGAAACATAACCCTGTAGCCAACTAACAATTCCACCCCCCATAATCATCATAATTAAATAACTACTTCCTTGACTCGTATGTTTACCTAATCCGCTTACAGCTAAAGTAAATATACAAGGCCATAAAGTACTACAAAATAGACCCACACTGATAAAAGCATAAACACTGACCATTCCATCGGTAAACATCCCAACCATTAAGGCTATAATGCCAAATATGGAAAAGATAAAGAGCATTCTAGAAGGATTTGCCTTCGAGGCAAAATCAGCGATTATTAAAACCAATATGATAAGTGCGTACACATAGAATGGTGCTAAATCATGATCTGCAATAGCATTTACTAATAAAAAAATTCCGAAAGCTAAATAGGGTGCTACAAACCTCAAAATCTTTTGTGTTTTCACATTATCTGTGAAAGCCTCCACAGCACCTGTCCAACGCCCTATCATCATACTTGCCCAATATAATGAGATATAGGGGGCTATATCCTTAATAGCAAAACCTAAATGTGCTTGCATATAATCAGGTAGATTACTAGCTGTAGAAACTTCTACACCCACGTATAGAAAAATAGCTAACATTCCTAATACTAATTGCGGGAATCTTAGTGCCGACCCTTTTAACTCACTCATCGCTGAGGGAGCCTCTTCAATTGGAGGTCTATCTGGTAATTTAGATAATTTTAAAAATAAAGCAACCGCTAGAAAGGCAGCTCCCAATATCAAGTAAGGAGTTTTCACACTTTCAATACTGATATCATTTGTAGCATTGGTAACCGCACCGAATATGGCAAAACTTACAATTAATGGGCCGATAGTAGTTCCGAAATTGTTTATTCCTCCCGCTAAGGTTAAACGTTGAGATCCAGTTTTAATTGGACCAAGAGCTATAGCTAAAGGATTGGCTACAGTTTGTTGCAATGAAAATCCAAGCGCTACAATAAACAAACCACTTAACATCAATGGAAAGGATGCTAGGTTAGCTGCTGGATAAAATAATAAAGTTCCGATAGCTGAAATAACTAATCCTAATGCAAGGCTATTCTTATAACCCATGCGATTAATTAAGTCACCTTTCATCAATTTAGATATAGCTAGGTAAATTAAAGAACCTACCGTATAAGCAATATAAAAGGCTAAGGAAACTAACTGACTTTCACTTTGAGAGAGATCGAATTTTTCTTTAAAAACGGGGATTAGGATATCATTACTGGCAGCCACAAATCCCCAGAAGAAAAATACAGTAACCAAGGGAATAAATTGAGCCCATTTGGTTTGCGTGTTTTGTTCCATGTAAGGTTTTTTAGTTTGTTTAGTTTAGGTATTTATTTTTTTTAAACATATAAAAAATATACGGCTTCCTAAAGTAGAATTTTCTTAAAAACAAACTGAATATCAAGCCCTAAAACCACCCCTACTTGCTTTTTAATAAATAATCAAGCAAATAATCGCTTAAAAATTGCATATTAGCAAAAATTAGGAGCTTAAATGGTAGAAGCAGTCTTGTTAGGCATTGCGGCCGGATTAATATCATCTTTTCTGACAGGCCCAGTGTTTTTCGCGATGATTAAAACAAGTATTGAGAAAGGTTTTAAAGCAGGATTTTCTCTAGCCGTAGGCGTTATAATCAGTGATATTTTATTGATTGGCCTGGTATTATTTGGCAGTCAGTTCTTTGCCTACAAATCAGATTTCGATAAATATATAGGTTTAATTGGAGGGGTATTTTTAAGTGGAATAGGCATTTATTATGTATTCAATACCATCAAAATTCAATATGATCCCGAAAACCTACCTAAAGTAAGTAAACGTGGGTATTTACTCAAAGGGTTTTTAATGTGTGTACTAACCCCATCCACCTTAATGTTCTGGCTAATCGTCACCAGCATCATTTCAGTAAAATTAAATGATAATTTAAACGAGAAATTAATTTGCTTATTAATTGCCATGGCCACCCAATTATGGGTAGATGGGTTTAAATGTTATTTTTCGAGTAAACTTCGCTATAAAATAAAAGAGAAATCGTTGCAAACCTTAAATAAAGTAGCAGGTTTGATCATAATAGCCTTTGCCATTTGGCTACTTCTCAAAACCTACTTCTCCTTTTACGCTTAATAAGCCCGCTGATTATTACCCTCTTTCCAATTTACAAAGGCTTTATTCACCACCTTATTTCCACCTGGAGTAGGATAATCTCCCGAGAAATACCAGTCTCCTAAATGTGCAGGGCAGGCAGCATGTAAATTTTCAAGTGTTTGATAAATAACCTGAACTTCCGCATTAATACCTTCCGGCGTAATGATTTCTGCTATTTTATCTGAAATTTCTTGGGCTTCAAAAGGTTTATAAATAGCTTTCACATGGTTTACAATTTCTTCCTTAGGTAAATCTAATGAAGCTTTACATTGCTGATAAACTTCTTCAATTATATGTTCTAAACCACGCTCCTTTAACAATCTAATAGCTGCATCAAAGGCTACAAATTCCCCCATCTTAGACATATCAATACCGTAGCAGTCTGGATATCTGATTTGAGGAGCCGAAGAAACTATAATTATCTTTTTTGCTTTTAAGCGGTCTATAATTTTTATAATGCTTTGTTTTAAAGTAGTACCCCTTACAATTGAATCATCAATGGCCACTAAAGTATCTTGGTGATTATTGATAATACCATACGTCGTATCATAAACATGAGCTACCATTTCAGAACGATCAGCATCCTGCGTAATAAAGGTTCTGAGCTTAACATCCTTAATGGCTAACTTTTCAATACGTGGTTTTAAATCCAATACTTCTTCAATAGCTTCTGGCGTTAAAGTTTGCTCAGGGTTCAAAAGGGCTTCCTTTTGAATTTTCCGAACATGCTCATTTAAACCATCGATAATCCCATAAAAAGAAACTTCTGCGGTGTTCGGTATAAATGAAAATACGGTATTTTTTAAATCGTAATCTACTGCCTTTAATACTTGAGGTAATATCAAGCGACCCAATTGTTTACGTTCTTGATATATATCAGCATCTGAGCCCCGAGAAAAATAAATACGTTCAAATGAACATGCTTTTTTCTCACTTGGTTCCCGATAGTTTTCTTCCGTTACTTTACCATTTTTCTTAACAATTAAGGCATTGCCAGGCTCAATTTCTTTAATCAATTCTCGAGGAATATTAAAGGCGGTTTGAATAGCAGGCCTTTCTGAAGCAGCCACTACTATTTCCTCATCTGCATAGTAAAAGGCAGGTCGGATACCAGCTGGATCTCGCATCACAAAGGCATCTCCATTCCCTACAATCCCACAAATAGTGTATCCCCCATCCCAATTTTTAGCCGAACGTCTTAAGATTTTCTCTACATCTAAATTCTCCGAAATTTTATGAGTAATCTCCACGTTAGAGAGTCCCTCCTTTTTGTAAGTATCGAACAACTCCTGATTCTCATCATCTAAGAAATGTCCTATCTTTTCGAGTACAGTTACTGTATCAGCTTTCTCCTTAGGATGCTGCCCCAATTCATAAAGTTGCTCCAATAACTCATCTACGTTGGTCATATTAAAATTCCCGGCAATTACTAAATTCCGAGTCATCCAATTATTTTGACGTAAAAAAGGATGGCAATTTTCAATACTGTTTTTCCCATGTGTACCATAGCGCAAATGCCCCATTAACACTTCTCCTATAAAGCTTACATTTTGCTTTAACCACTCCGCATCTGCCATTAATTCGGGAGTATCTTGTTGGATATTCACAAATTTATTTTGTACATAACCAAAAATATCTGCCACTGCATTTTGAGCCATGGAACGATATCGACTAATATATCTCGAACCAGGTTTCATATCTAATTTAATAGTCGCAATACCGGCTCCATCTTGGCCCCGATTATGCTGTTTTTCCATTAAAAGATAGAGTTTATTTAAACCGTAAAGTGCAGTCCCGTATTTCTTTTGGTAATATGAGAGAGGTTTTAACAGGCGGATAAAGGCAATTCCGCATTCGTGCTTGATCTGATCGCTCATGAATAAGTTATTGAGATGCAAATTTACCCTTTTATATTTTTATTACCTAAAAAGAAATAAAATCCAAGCATAAAATTACATTATCCAGCATTTCTTACAACCTAGCTTTTTGAGCCTGAATGGATTGTCCTAAAAATAAGGATGCTTGTGCATTAAAATTATTTAAATCTCCTGTGGTATAAAACTGCTGTCTTCCCGATGTATTTATTTTATCATGCATTTCAGGATGCCGTCCTAAATAAGCCTTTAAACTTTGAGCCACAATTTCTCCTTGAGCTACAACCGCAACTTGTTCTGACTTGCCCAATGTTTTTAGGCTTTGTTCAATTTTAGCAATCAATAATGGGTAATGAGTACAAGCCAATAGTATAGTATCTATTTGGGCCGATTGATTTAAAAGCTGTTGCAGGTAGAGAGCTACAAAATAATCCGCTCCACCATTATCATGCTCATTGTTTTCAATTAAAGGCACCCACATCGGACAGGCTTGTTGATAGATATTTAAATCCGGAAATTGTGCTGCAATCTCCATCAAATACGAACCCGAATCTATAGTCCCCCTCGTGCCTAAAACACCTATATGCTTGGAAACCGAATAGGCCCCTATAACTTCGGCTGTCGGTCGGATTACACCCAATACCCTTCTATCAGGATAATTCGCAGGCAAATATACTTGCTGTATGGTTCTTAGTGCTTTTGCCGAAGCCGTATTGCAAGCTAAAATAACTAATTCACAACCCTGATCAAAAAGCCATTTAACGCCTTCTAAGGTGTATTCATACACCGTATCAAAACTTAAATTTCCATAAGGTGAACGGGCATTATCCCCTAAATATAAATAATCATAGGCAGGCAAACCTTGTGTAATAGCATTTAAAACGGTTAACCCCCCCAAGCCCGAATCGAAAACCCCAATGGGCGATAAATTTTGCGACATAGATACAAAAATAAAAAAACGGAATTAGTATTCACTAATTCCGTTTATCGTATTTAAGCTATATAATGCTTATTTTTTTGGAGCAGCAGTAGCTGAGATACCTAATTTAGCTTTTACCGCAGCCGTAATATCCTCACCGCCATCGAAATATAATAAGTTATTGAAACCTTGAGTTACAGAAGTATCAAAAACATAGGCTAATCCTTTTTCTTTAGCCACTGCATTAATAGCATTCGTTAATTTTTTACTCACTGGAGGAAACAAGGCAGCTTGTTTATCTTTTAATTCATTAGTAGCTTTTGTTTTCGCTTCCTCAATACGGGTTTGAAAATTTTGCAATTCCTGACCCGCATTTTGCAATTCTCTTGCTAATACATCTAACTCTTTAGAAATAGTTTCGCGATTTGCCTCGCTCATATTTCTTTGTTTATCTTGCGCTAATTTCTCTTTATCTTGAGCAGCTTTCAACTTCGTTTGATACTCATTGATCATTTTCTCAATCTCGGTTTGTCTGGTTGTACTTAATTTCTCCAACTCCGTTTGAGCAGCAATTGCTTCAGGCATTGCATCATAAAGCTCATCTGTGTTTAAATGTCCAAATTTTTGTTGAGCAGAAGCAATGTTTGTAGTTAATAACAATCCCGCTACCACAAAAAGCACGTTAATTAATTTTCTCGTTTTCATTTTAAATTATTCTATTGATCTATTATTGGTTGAATTAAGGGGCTAATGTACCTGGTTTAAAGCCCAATTTAATAATGATATCATCACTGATATCATAGGCACTATTTACGTAAATCATCATCGATGACTCACTACTTTTATCAAAAACAAAATCTATGAATTTAGACTTTGCAATTTCTGCTGTAGTGGTCGCTATTTTTTCTTGAATGGGCTTTAATAATTTCGTACGCATTTGAAATAAATCTCCTTCCGGACCAAATTTCACGCGTTGCAATTCTTTAGCCTTCATCTCTTTTTCCACGATTTCATTCTCGCGTCTTTTTCGCATTTCATCCGTCAATAAGATTTGATCGGCTTGATATGCTTTGTAGAGCCTGTCCACTTCTACGAACTGTTGCTCAATTTCTTTCTGATACTGTTTCGATAAACCATCTATTTGAGTTAAGGACGATTTGTATTCAGGTAAGTGTTTTAGCACATACTCTGTATCCATAAAGGCGAACTTTTGAGCCGAAGCGCCTAAACTCATAACAAGCAATATCAGTAAACTTAAATACTTTCTCATTTGTGTGAATTTTTAGAAATTTACTAAATTTTAATTAAATCCACCAATCTGCTGTGCAATACTAAAATGGAATTGTCCTTTATTAGCTTCAGGCAAACCAGGAATTTTATCAAATCCATATCCATAATCTATGCCAAGTAATCCAAATATTGGTAAAAATATCTTTGCACCTATACCCGCAGATCGACGGATATTAAACGGATTAAAATCAGAAAACTTATTCCAAGTATTACCACCCTCCACAAA
This sequence comes from Pedobacter sp., assembly GCA_004211595.1. Taxonomy (GTDB): domain Bacteria; phylum Bacteroidota; class Bacteroidia; order Sphingobacteriales; family Sphingobacteriaceae; genus Pedobacter. The sequence continues at coordinate 190,608 of SEDO01000002.1, read as the reverse complement.
AGCAACTAAAAATGCAGTAGCTTGTTGGCTATTAATAACAGGATGACGTAACTCTAAAACATATTTATTGAAAATCGGACTTCCTGAACTTTGAGCAATCATAGGATTAGAACCTACAGGAATAACTGTATTATTTGCATAACCACGCATAGCAATCAATTCTGAACCCTGTAAAAAGTCAAAGCCCTGCATTCCATCTCCCCCTAATTTAAAACGTTCGAAGGCTGACTGCCCTACCGCAGAATTATAGGTACCTAAGAAACCAAATTGAGCTTGAGCTTTTAAAACCAATTTACCCTTTACCGTTAAAAACCATTGAGATTCAAACTTCCATTTATGATATTCTGTAAACTTATAACGCTGTTTATCAGAAGCCACATTATAATTTACATTATTAAGTAAGGAATATGGAGGAGTCGCTTGTACAGTAAAACGTACATAGGCCCCACCTGTAGGGAAAATATGGTGATTTCTAGAATCTCTGGAAATTTCTTGCGTCAAGTTTAAATTATAAGAAGTACCTGTACTAAATAAATAACCTGGATAGTTTTCTAAATTATATTGATTCAAATTAACCGAGTGGATTAATTGGAACCAGTTATCAGGCCATTTTAATTTTCTACCTAAAGATACAGAAACTCCATTTAAACGGATCTTTTGGAAACCTTCTGCCCCTTTACTCAATCCATTGGATTGTAGCGAAGTAAATGCACTTAAGCCAAAACTCACTGGTTTTTTACCGCCAAACCAAGGTTCAGAGAAACCAAAGCTATAAGATTGGTAAAACTTGCCGTTCGTTTGACCTCTAATACTTAACTTCTGACCGTCTCCTTTAGGAAGTGGGCGATAGGCTTCTCCATTGAAAAGATTTCTAAGAGAGAAGTTATTAAAGGTTAAACCCAAGGTGCCGATAACACGTCCCCCACCGAAACCTCCAGATAATTCAACCTGATCGGAAGGTTTTTCTTCCACATAATAATCAATATCAACGGTACCATCTTGATTTGGCTTAGGGACAGGATTAGTTTTAGATTCATCAAAGTTTCCTAACTGACCAATCTCCCGAACACTACGTACTAAAAGATCTTTAGAAAACTTATCTCCTGGTTTGGTATAAATATTACGTAATACAACGCGATCATTGGTAATGGTATTACCGATTACTGAAATCTTGTTATTAGTATATTGAGGCCCCTCAAATAAACGCATTTCTACATCGATGGTATCCCCATAAATGCGCGTTTGTACAGGATCAATATTAAAGGTCAAATAACCATCATTTAAATATAAACTAGAAATATCATCTGAATTCGGACTATTTCTAATTTTTGATTCTAATTTTTCTTCCGAGAATATATCACCTTTTTCAATTCCGAATATTTTCTCTAAAGATTCCGTTGGATATTTAGCATTTCCAACCCAGGTAATATTTCCAAAATAAAATTTATTACCTTCATTTAAATCTAAAAATATACCAACAGACTTATCATTAATACGATAAACACTATCTTTTAAAATGGCCGCATTACGATAGCCATTTTCTTGCATTTTGGCAACTAACTTAAGTTTATCCTCTTCATACTTTTCCCGATTGAATTTGCCCGAACCAAATACCTTATAAAAAGCCTGTTGTTTAGTCTTCTTTAAATATTTTCTAAGTTTTGCATCCGAAAACTTCTGATTTCCTTCAAAATTAATTTCCTTAATTTTTACTTTATTTCCTTTATTAACTTTAACCGTTAAATACTGAGCGTTCTCTTGATTAGGATCATCTGAAGTCTCGTAAGAAATATCGGTAAAGAAGAACCCTTTGTCTGTTAAATATTTTTTAACGACTGATGAAGTGTAATTATATAAATTATCCGATATAATAGATTTACCCGCTTTATCAGCCAGCTTCTCCTTAATATCATCCGTTTGGGATTTAGATAAGCCCTCAAATTTATAGCCACTCAAACGAGGTCTTTCAACGACGGCAATTTCAAAAAATACAGTATCCCCATTTATTTTGGCAATATTAATACGAATATCTTCAAATAAACCTTGTGCCCATAAGTTTTTTATGGCAGTTGCTGTAGCATCCCCTGGAAGTACCACAATCTCTCCTGGCATAAGCTTAGACAAGATAACAATTACGTCTTTATCTACATGTTGAGCGCCTACTAAGGTAGTTCCCCCAATTATATATTCACTAGGATTGAAGTAATCTAAATTTAAACCTTGCACCGTTAAACTAGGTCTACCGGGTGCTTGAGGTCTGATTTGAGCTATAGCAGGTAAACCTGTAATAGCCAGTAAAAAGATGTATATTAATTTTTTCATTTACTTGTTAAAAACCTTGCTAAATTAACTTAAACACATGTTAAAAAGTGTTAAAAGAAAAATTAGTTCAATTGTTCGCTAATTTTTCCAAACCTTCTCTCTCTTTTTTGAAAATCTACAATAGCCTCAAAAAGATGCTCTCTTCTGAAATCCGGCCAAAGTGTTTCTGTAAAATATAACTCTGTGTAAGCAATTTGCCAAAGTAAAAAATTACTAATTCTATTCTCTCCAGAAGTGCGTATTAAAAGTTCTGGATCAGGCATTTCTGCCGTGGTGAGATGTGCAGCAAAACAAGCTTCATTGATTTCTTCTAAGGTTAAATCTTGAGCTTGTACCTTCTCGGCAATTCGTTTAGCCGCCTGGGCAATCTCCCACTGAGCACTATAGCTCAAGGCTAATGTCAAAGTACACTTGGTATTGTGAGCCGTAATTTGCATCACATTAGCCAAATCATCTTGGCATTTTTTAGGTAGGGATTTTAAATCGCCTATAGCATTAAGGCGGATATTGTTTTTATTTAATGATTCTGCTTCGGCATTAATCGTGGATATCAATAATTCCATTAATGCATTAACTTCTTCAATGGGCCTATTCCAGTTTTCTGCGGAAAAAGCGTAAACTGTTAGATATTTTATACCGATATCTACACAGCCTTCCACAATATCTTTTACAGATAAAACGCCACTTTCATGACCAAACACTCTAAACTTACCTTGATTTTTAGCCCATCGTCCATTTCCATCCATGATAATGGCTACGTGTTGAGGTAAACGGTTTAAATCGATTTGTTCCTTAAATCCCATCGTGTAATTTATAGCCCTAAAATGTAAAGCATTTTGGGCTCACAAAGGTATAAGATATCCCTATATTTACAAAGAGATAAGCATCTCTTTTTCTGACTCCTGAGTCACCTGATGCTGACACATATAAATTCTTATTCGAGTAGACATCTAAATATTCATTAAATACATGCCTATACCCGAAACTCCCATGCCATGTCCAATTTTCGGTTTGTTTATACTTAAGGCCCATTCCCGCAGGAATAACAATCCCATAATTTTTATAATTATTATAGCTATCCATTCTGGGTTTAACTTGATTTTCTGACTCCGCAGGCATCATTCCATTTCCACTATCTACCCTGGGTGTAAAATAAAGACCCCCTAAACCCGCAAATAAATAAGGTGACCAACGAGCCTTCTTACCCGGACTATACATATCGATAAAGTTAAACTGTGCAATCATCGAAACCTCATATAAGCGGGTACTGAACTTATATTCATGGGTGATGTCAAAAGGCTTTTCCCGAAAATCATATGTTTCACCTTGCACATTACCATAATTCAAATGCATGCCCACACTCCAATGGGGGTCAAAATTTAACCGCCCAAACAAGCCTACATTGATTCCAGATGGATTAAAAATTTGGTCCGGATTTAATTCCCCAATATAACCCGCAGCACCTTCATTCATGCCAATTTCAGCCCGCTGTGCCGAAACTTGTGAAAATTGAAAAATAAATAAACTTAAACTAAAAAGTAATTTTATACGCCTCATCTTAATAATTTCGAGTATCTATCCCCCATAACAACTTATTTCTTAACGTTTTCAAATAACTTTCATTATTTAAGCGTACTAAATTAACTTCAAAATTCGATTTACTAATGGTTACTTTGACAGATCTATCCACAGTTTCTGTTCTTGAATCACAGGATAGTAAAAACTTTTTCGATCTTGCTTCAATTTCAAAAGTCAAAACTACATCATCAGGCACAATTACTGGACGCACATTTAAATTATGAGGAGCAATTGGCGTGATCACAAAACTCTTCGCATTGGGAAAAATAATCGGGCCTCCGCAACTTAAAGAGTAAGCGGTTGAACCCGTGGGTGTGGCAATAATCAATCCATCCGCCCAATAAGAGTTCACAAACTCCCCATTCATATAAGCATGTATAATCATCATCGCAGAATTATCTCTACGATGAATCGTAATATCATTTAGCGCGAAATTTTCATCCGTAAACAACTTATTATCCGACTCTAAACTCAACACCACCCTTTTATCTAAAGTATATTCCCCTTCTACTAATGCTTTAATAGCTAAGGCGATTTCCGATTTATTAATACTCGCTAAAAAGCCTAATCTACCCAAGTTTATTCCCACAACAGGAATCATGGCATTTCGAATTAGGGCAATAGTATCCAATAAAGTTCCATCTCCCCCCAAACTGAGTACCATATCAACCCCATTTAATAAATCTTGGTGGGTTTGAAAAGTAGCCGGAGTTTGCTCAAACTTTACTTTCTTTTGGAGAAACTGATAGAAATTAGCATAAATAATTACTTCCACACGATGCGCCTGTAACACCTGAAAAACTTCTTGTGCAAAAGGCAACACACTATCATTAAATTCCCTACCGTAAATCGCTATTTTCATGCGTTAATTTTAAACATTTAAGTAATTCATGAAGGAATCATAGCGAGCCGAATTTCCATCGTCAAAAGGAACGTGATTATAACTCGCAATCACTTCATATCCATACCTTTCAAAAGCCGCAATAAGCGAACTTAATTCTGTACGGTTAATTTTTAAAGTAACTTCCATTCGGGTACTATCCGCAAAACTCCTCACGTGCGAAGATATAATCTGCGCATTATCTGACTCCACAATCTGAGCCATATGAGACATCGAATTATCCCGGTTACTAATTCCCAATACCAAAATTCCTCCTGGTTCCTTAATGGAAGATGTTTCGGCAAATATAGATACCATTTGAATAACCGAGAAACAGCCCAAATATTTTTGCTGCGCATCTAATACAGGCACCGTTGAAAGCTTCATTTCATTGATGATTTTAATCACATCAAAAACATGAGTATCTTCTCTCACAAAAGCTTTTATTAAGTTAAAAGGAAAATTAGCAATACTGATGGAAGGATCTTTAGCAATTTGTAACTCTTCTTCAGAAAGCATACCCAAAAACTTGGTTCCAGAAACTAAAGGTAACTGGAAAACCTTAAACTCATTCAGACGTTCTAGCGCTTTGCTAACAGTATCTGTAGGTTTTAAAGGTTGCAATACATCCGATATAAGCTCTAAAGCTAACATTACTTTAATAAAATTCGATTTAAAAACACCTCCAACTTCGCATTGAATTCAGCAGGATGCTCCATCATCGGGGCATGACCACATTTATCTATCCAATTTAATTCTGAATTAGGTAAAAGTTCATGAAACTCAACCGCAACTTCAGGAGGCGTAATTTTATCTTGCTTACCCCAAATCAATGACACAGGGATAGTAATTTTATGCAAATCTTTGGCCATATTGTGCCGGATTGCTGATTTAGCTAAAGCTAAAATGCGAATCACTCGAGACCGATCATTAATGGTTTTAAAAACCTCATCCACCAATTCTTTCGTAGCAGTTTCAGGCGAATAGAAAGTATATTCAACTTTTTCCCTTACATAATCATAACTTTCTCTCCGAGGAAATGAACCTCCAAAAGCATTTTCATATAAACCCGAACTTCCTGCTAAAACTAAAGACTTGACAAACTCTTGATGGCCTACTGTAAACACTAAGCCTACATGCCCACCTAAGGAGTTACCCACCAAAACTACTTGGTTTAACTTTTTAAATTTTAAAAACTTATGCAAGTGCTTGGACAACGATTTTACCCCTAAGGTCAATAAGGGTAAATCATAAAAAGGTAATATCGGTACCAAAACACGATAATTAGCTTTAAAATAATCAATGGTGGTTTCCCAATTACTCAACTCTCCCATCAAGCCATGCAGCAAAACCAAAGGTTGTCCTGAGCCCGCTTCTATATACTTAAAACCATCTTCTTCGATTATCTCGTATGTCATATTTATTAGTATCTGTCTAGTATTTGCTACTAAGTTAATGGAGTAATTTTAAATTCAAACAATTAATCTGAATTAATTTTTTTTTTATGCATGCATAGCTTGTAGCTGTGCTTTCACAATTTCTCCAATTCTCTTTCCATCCGCTCTACCAGCCAATTGGGCATTTGCTAAACCCATCACCTTCCCCATTTCTTTAATACTTTGGGCACCAGTATCCGAAATAATTTGTTTTACAATAGCCTCCACCTCAGCATCCTCTAATTGTTGAGGTAAATAGGCATTGATCACATCCATTTCTTCCTTCTCTACCGTATATAAATCTTCTCTACCTTGAGCTTGATAAATATCAGCAGATTCCTTTCTTTGTTTAACCAGTTTTTGCAAAATCTTAATTTCCGCCTCTTCCGTTAAATCACCTGCACCACCTTTTTCGGTTTTGGCTAATAATAAAGCAGCTTTAATAGCTCTCAAACCTCTCAATTTTACTTGATCCTTAGCCAACATGGCTTGTTTTATCTCTGAATCTATGTTTGTTGAAATCATTCTAATAAATTATATTATTTTCTAATTACTACCGTCCCATTAGCTTGCGCTGTAGGCATTATTAACATTTCATTTATATTCACATGTGCAGGTCGGCTGGCTATAAACCACATCGCTTCGGCAATATCCTTAGCAATTAGGGGCTCTAAACCGTCGTAAACTTTATTTGCTCTAGCTACATCTCCTTTAAAACGCACCACAGAGAATTCTGTTTCAACCATTCCCGGATTAATTTCTGATACTTTTACGCCGTGGGGTAACAAATCTATACGCATAGCTTTATTTAAAGCATCTACAGCATGTTTACTTGCACAATATACATTTCCATTTGGATATACCTCTTTACCAGCAATAGAACCAATATTAAAAATATGCCCCTTTTTACGTGAAACCATCCAATTCGAAACAATTTTGGTTACATATAATAATCCTTTCACATTGGTATCAATCATACGGTCCCAATCTTCCGGATCACCCTCATGGATAGGCTCCAAACCCTGACTTAAACCCGCATTATTAATCAAAATATCAACCGCTTTCCAGTCTGAAGCTAACCCTTCCAATTGATAAGTTAAATCTTCCCTATCCCGCACATCCACGCACAGCGTTTTAATTGGAACCCCATAGCTAGCCTGAATGTTAGTTTTTAAGGATTCCAATAAATTAGCTCGACGAGCCAATAAAATTAAATGATATCCTTGCTCAGCAAGGGTCATGGCACATGCTTCCCCAATTCCAGAAGTTGCACCAGTAATACAAGCTATTTTTTCCATTATAATGTAGTTTCGAAAATTAAATTCACACTCACATGCCTTAAATAAACCTTATCTAAGGCTTGCGAAAATACATTAGAAGGCTCATTTTTTAAGATAGATCCAATGGATTTTGCATATTTAATTTCAGCCGACATCTTAAAATAATTCATGTAAAAATCAATCCCAGCCCCTGTATCAAATGATACATAATTCCGCGAATAATTTACATACTTATCTAAATCATTACGTAAATCATTATTTAACTTTGAGGCCGAATTCACACTCATCGCATATTTTAAACCACCCAACATATAAAATCGATAATTTCCTACCCGTTCTGATTTCAATTTCATAGTCAGGGGTAATTCAATTAAACTGGCAGGGGTTTCCTTGGTAACCAATAATTGTTGCTCTCTGGGTATGGGGGGGTCGTTATTACCCTGAACACCTCTAAAATAATAATTAAAACTTCTTTGGGTTAAAGTAAAACTAGGGGTAAATCTTAAATCTACTAATTTATCTACCCGATAACTCAATAGCCCTCCAATGGCAAAGCCCGGACTTGCCACAGGTTCTATCCCAGCTAAATTTACATTAGATTTACTGACATCTGGATAGGGCATTAAATTATATTGATTAGCCAATCGAATTTGATTTTGGGTAGACACATATTGAAATAAAAAACCCCAATTCAACTTAGATTCATCAACCCCTCCCCCCCAATTTTGGGCATGAGAAGCCGTAAATGCTAGGCTTAAAAATAAGATGAATAGACAGAGTTTATGCTTCATGTTTAATCCCAGTATAGATGCTCGAAATTCCAAAAGTTAAAGGTTTGTGTATGGTTTGTGAATAGCCCACTTTTTGCATTAAAGTAGTAAATCGCTCCCCATCTGGAAAAGCAGCCACCGATTCGGGCAAATAAGTATAAGCTGCTTTGTCTTTTGCAAAAAACTTCCCAAACCATGGCGTAACATATTTAAAATAGAAATTATAAAGCTGCTTAATCGGAAACTTCTGAGGGTTAGAAAATTCTAATATCACAATTTTGCCGCCTGGCTTTAAAACTCTAAACATATCTTTCAAACCTTGTTCCAGATTTTCATAGTTCCGAACGCCATAAGCCACGGTAATTGCATCAAAGGTGTTATCCTCAAAAGGCAAACCTTCAGAATCACCCAATTTAACGGAAAATACAGCTTCTAAATTGCGCTCTTTAATTTTCTTTTCAGCTACAGCCAACATCCCTTCCGAAATATCCACCCCCACAATTTTTTCCGGCTTTAATATATTAATAGATTCTAAAGCAAAATCTCCAGTACCTGTGGCCACATCTAACATGTACTTAGGAGCCATACTTTTCAATTCTCGAATCGCTTTTTTACGCCAAATAATATCAATACCTAAAGACATAAAATGATTTAAAAAATCATAAGTACCCGAAATATTATTAAACATTTCCGCTACCTGTTCTTTCTTGCTTCTATCCGACTTATAGGGTGTTAAAGTTTGATTTTCCATGCGGGGATAAAGATACAAATTAAAAATCCTTAACTTTGCTAGATGCAAATTAAATCAGCTAGATTTTTAGTCAGTAATACAAAAGTTTCGGCTTTACCTTTAGGCAACGTTCCAGAATATGCCTTTATCGGCCGCTCCAATGTTGGCAAATCCTCCTTAATCAATAAATTAATGAATCAAGCTGGATTAGCCAAAACCTCTCAACGTCCAGGTAAAACTCAATTGATCAATCACTTTATCGTCAATGAAAATTGGTATATCGTGGATTTACCTGGCTATGGCTATGCAAGGGTATCTAAAACCAGTCGTGAAAAATGGGAAAAATTTATACGAAATTACCTGACTAAGCGAGAAAATCTGCAATGTGTATTTGTATTAATTGATAGCCGACTCGAACCTCAAGCCATAGATTTAGAGTTTTGTGCTTGGTTAGGAGAATGTGCCATTCCTTTCTGTATCATCTTTACCAAAGCTGATAAGCAGTCAGGTCCAAAGACAGACCAAAATGTCAATAAATTTAAAAAAGCGCTCTTAGAACAGTTTGAAGAATTTCCTCCTTACTTTATCACATCCGCCGAATCTGGATTAGGAAAAGAAAAAGTATTACAATTTATCGGCGAAATAAACGAACAATTTGTAGCGCCTATTTTACCTACAGACCCGAATTCTTAAACTTATTGTTGCAAGACATGAAAAAGTATTTTTCCTTAGTGCTTTTTGCACACTCCATTTTTGCAATGCCCTTTGCCTTTATAGGCTTCTTTTTAGGCATACAACTAGTAGGTGCACAATTTTCGTGGTTTTTATTAATCTGTGTCATTTTGTGTATGGTATTTGCACGCAATGCCGCAATGGCCTTTAATCGTTATTTAGACCGCGATATAGATGCTATCAATCCCCGTACCCAAGATAGAGATATCCCTGCCGGTAAAATTAAAGCCAAGGAAGCTTTGACTTTTGTCATTCTCAATTGCATATTATTTATTATAACAACCTATTTTATCAATACCCTTTGCTTCATGCTCTCCCCGGTAGCCCTCTTTGTGGTATTATTTTATAGTTATACCAAAAGATTTACCCCGCTTTGTCACCTTGTCTTAGGATTGGGTTTAGCCTTAGCGCCTATTGGAGCCTATATCGCGGTAACCGGTCAATTCAATTTAATTCCACTATTTTACTCCTTCGCCGTATTATTCTGGGTCAGTGGCTTTGATATCATTTATGCCTTGCAAGACGAAGGCTTTGATAAAGATCAAAACCTGCACTCTATCCCCAGTTGGTTGGGTGCAAAAAAAGCCCTCTTATTATCCCGAGTGTTGCATATTTTTTCGGCACTATTTGTGGTGCTACCCATTTTTTTCATAGATTTTACCTGGGCTTATTATGTAGGTGTCGCCTGTTTCTGGGCCATGCTTATTTATCAACACAGCTTAGTAAAACCTTATGACTTAAGTAAAGTAAATCGTGCATTTGCTACCGCTAATGGCTACGCCTCCGTAGTATTTGCCTTATTTTTTTTATTAGATAATTATTTAAAATCATAGCTATGTTAAGCCTTACCAAAAAAACTCGTCAATTTATTCCTCAGGATTTAAAAATGGAATGGTCAGCCCTAGAACCCATTTTAATCTCCCTTTTAAATCGAGAAATTAAGAATGTGGAAGAACTAGAACAATGGCTTTTAGATAAAAGTGAATTAGAAGCAGCCTTAGAAGAAGACTTCGCGTGGCGCTACATTAAAATGACTTGTGATACTAAAAATCCAGATTTATTAGAAGACTTTCAATACTTTGCTACCGAAATAGAGCCTAAAATTGCGCCTTATTCCAATGAGCTCAATAAAAAGCTAAATGAATCTCCTTTTATAGCCGATTTAGATCAAAACAAGTATTTTGTTTATCTCCGTGCTATAGAAAACTCATTAGCCTTATTTAGAGAAGAAAACATTCCTTTATTTACGGAACTTCAAATAACCCAACAAAAATACCAAGGCATCACCGGGGCCATGAGTGTAGAAATCAATGATCAAACCTATACCCTCGAACAAGCTTCCAATTTTTTAAAAGATAGCAAGCGAAGCGTACGCGAAGAAGCCTGGAATAAAATTCAAAACCGTCGCTATGTGGATAAAGACCAACTCAATATCATCTTTGATGAACTCGTTCAAAAAAGACATCAGGTTGCTCTCAATGCCGGCTTTGAAAACTATAGAGATTATATGTTCAAAGCCTTAGGCCGTTTTGATTATAGCCCGCAAGACTGCTACGACTTTGCCAATGCCATTGAAACTGAAGTGGTACCGGTATTAAAAGAAATGGCTCAAGAGCGTGCCGATTTAATGGGATTAACGGATTTAAGACCATGGGATATGGATGTCAATCCAGAGGGCAAAGCGGCCTTAAAACCATTTCAAAATGGGGATGACTTAATCGATAAAAGCATTGCCTGCTTTAGCAAAATTCGCCCTGATTTAGGGGAAAAACTAGCTACCATGAAGGCCAATAACTTGTTTGATGTGGAAAGCAGAATGGGAAAAGCACCCGGCGGATACAACTATCCCTTAGCCGAAACAGGTGCTCCTTTTATTTTTATGAACTCCGCCAATGCCTTTAGAGATTTAACCACTATGGTACACGAAGGCGGGCACGCTATCCACACCTTCTTAACTGCCGATCTTCCCCTAAACGACTTTAAACATTGTCCATCTGAAGTAGCCGAATTAGCCTCCATGAGTATGGAACTGCTATCCATGGATCAATGGGACGTGTATTTCGATAAACCTGAAGATTTAATTCGCGCTAAAAAAGAGCAATTAGCAGACGTTTTAAAAACCCTACCTTGGGTGGCTGTCATTGATCAATTTCAACATTGGATATATACTAACCCTGATCATGATGCTTCAGAACGTGAAGAAGCCTTTAAGCAAATTTTTACCCGCTTTGGGGCAGGGTTTGCCAATTGGGAAGGCTATGAAAACTTTTTCGGCAATGGCTGGCAAAAACAATTACATTTATTTGAAGTTCCCTTTTACTATATCGAATATGCCATTGCTCAATTAGGCGCCATAGCGGTATGGAAAAACTATACTGAAAATCCTGATAAAGCCATTGACCAATATTTAGCTGCATTAGCCTTAGGTTATACCAAGCCTATGGATCAAATTTACGAAACCGCAGGTATCAAGTTTGACTTTTCTGCTAGCTATGTAAAAGAACTTATCAGCTTTGTAAAAACCGAATTAGATAAGTTAGGGTAATTAACCTCTTGTATAATTGTGTAATATTTTGTATTTTAACCTTATAATCAATTACTTAACTTAATAAATTTTATTAACGTTCAGGCAGAAACCCCTGGGGTTTCATTTCCTATTTAAATTTTTCAATTACTCTTTTATTGGGGTGAGTTTATAGAGGCCTTATAGAGACCTTATAGGGACCTTATGGGGACCTTATAGGGACTTTCTTTATACCAAATTATGGCTAAATTCGGAAAAACTTATGACCAAATCCGGAATTTCTTCGGAAAAACTACCTGTTTATTCGGTAATTCTTCGGAAATGTTCCAAACCTGCACGCTGATTTTCCGAAGCTCATCTGAATCCTTTCCGAATTTGGTTATAAGTTATACCGAAGTTAATTATAAGATATACTAAAGACTTACCGAAAGCTTTCCGAATGTTTATTTTTTTTTTAAGTTTGAACAACTAAACAGACTTAAACTAAAGTGCCGCATTTTAAACGGTACAATAGCCTAAAAATAACATATATGTTCGAAAAACTCTTTCGCAAAAAATCGGTTCATAAAATCTTAGAAGACGCAGCCAAAGGGCATGGGGAGCATCAAGGTGGCTTACACAAAACCTTAGGCGTACGCGATTTAACTGCATTTGGCATTGCTGCCATTATTGGAGCTGGAATCTTTTCAACCATTGGAAAAGCCAGTGCTGATGGAGGGCCTGCCGTTATTTTCTTATTTATATTTACGGCTTTAGCTTGTAGTTTTGCGGCCTTTGCCTATGCAGAGTTTGCCTCGATGGTGCCTGTTTCAGGATCGGCTTATACTTATTCATATGTGGCCTTTGGGGAGTTAATGGCTTGGATTATTGGATGGTCATTAATTATGGAATACTCCATTGGCAATATTACCGTGGCCATTTCATGGTCGGATTACTTCACCGGACTCCTCTCCTCCATCAAAATACCCGGCTTAGGGATAGAAGGAATAAATGTACCAGCATGGGCTCAAATGGATTATTTAAGTGCTTATAACGGACATCAACATACCCAAGCTTTATTAAATGCCGGAAAGAGTTTGCAAGATGTAGATGCTGCCACTCGCTTTGCTAATGAGGCCTGGTTATCGGCTCCTCAAATCGGGGGTTTTCATATGGTGGCCGACCTACCCGCATTATTCATTATTATTTTTATTACTTGGTTGGTTTATAGGGGAATGAAGGAATCTCGAAATGCCAGTAATGCGATGGTGGTAGTGAAATTAGCGGTTATCTTATTAGTCATTTCCGTAGGTATATTTTACGTAGATCCCACTAATTGGGATCCTTTTGCTCCAAATGGAGTTTCTGGGGTTTTAAAGGGTGTTTCGGCAGTATTTTTTGCTTATATAGGCTTCGATGCTATTTCGACCACAGCAGAAGAATGTAAAAATCCACAACGAGATTTACCCCGTGGAATGATGTGGGCCATTGTGATCTGTACCATTATCTATATCTTAATTGCCTTAGTTTTAACGGGTATTGTGCGTTCGGATTTATTGGCTGTAGGGGATCCATTAGCCTTTGTATTTGACCAAATTGACATGAAGTTAATGAGTGGTATTATAGCGGTATCGGCTGTATTTGCCATGGCAAGTGTGTTACTAGTTTTCCAAATGGGTCAACCCCGAATCTGGATGAGTATGAGTCGGGATGGCTTATTACCCAAGGCTTTTTCAAAAATTCATCCTAAATACAAAACGCCTTCTTTTTCAACCATTGTAGTAGGATTTGTGGTAGCTATTCCATCCTTGTTCATGAATTTGACGATTGTAACTGATTTATGTTCAATCGGTACTTTGTTTGCTTTTGTATTAGTGTGTGCGGGGGTCTTAGTATTACAAGATCGACCAGATGTGCAACGTGGAAAATTCAGAATCCCTTATATTAACTCTAAATATATTGTACCCTTGGGCATTTTAGTGGGATTGGGGATTGCTTTTACGACCTTCAAACAAGAAACTTTAGCCTTTGTCAAAAATACCCCTAAGATCTATGAACCTACTACCTTCATTACTTCGTTAAACCCGGTAGATTTAAACACCGTTAAAGCAGAAATTGCAGCTAATCCAATTGTATTACAAGGGAAAAATATAGATGCCGAGGCTTATTTAAACAGCCTTAATCCTGCCCAATACGAATCCTTTATGCAGGCTTCTAGCTTAAGCTATGATCAAAAATACGAAAGTGGCTGGCAGTTATTTAAGCATAAAATCCCGCTTTGGATTTTCTTTATTATCACCTTAGTGATTGCTTACTATTGCGTAAAAAAGAATCTATCATTAATTCCAGTTTTAGGTTTATTGAGCTGTTTATATATGATGTGCGAATTGGGTATTAGTAATTGGATCGGGTTTGGAATTTGGTTAATAGTGGGCTTAATCGTATATTTTATGTACGGCTATAAGAATAGTAAATTAGGCGCAGCAAAATTGAATTAACTCAAAATTCTGTTGAGTTGAATATCTTCCCCGGTGACAAAAATTAGGGGTACTTTTTCAACAACTACATAACTGGAATCTAAACCAAAACTCTTTTCTTCAGACATGGAGAAGTATTTCAATATGAAGTAATAATCCATGATGCTTTTTTCATAGAAGCTTAAATTACTATGTCGGGTGAGGTGTTTTTCTAAGAGTACGAATCTAAAATCGCCTGCTATCTTGTGTTTATTCAAGGAGACATATTGACTGGTAATATCCACTTCCCCATTTTTCACAAGTTCTTCAACTACCTTACGATACAGGATATTGACGCGTTGTTCTATTCTAAAGCCTAATTTAAAGTCAATTCGAATTAATTTTCCTGGAATGAGGAATTCTACTTTATAATCCATGGTATAGGGCTCATCCATCACGTCTACATGTACTAACCAATAGACATCGGCGCGCTTTGGTTCTTTCTGAATGATAGAATATATAATTTTAGACTCGATTTCGGTTTTGAAATTGGCGGAGGTTAAGTACACCAATTGTGAGGAATATTTAGGGACGGAAACATCTTCACTTAGTTCTTTTAAAATCCCATAGTATTCTTCGATTTCCACGTATTTTACAAAGCGGTTTTTAATTTTACGAGAGGTATACATGGTCCACATCACACTTAAAAAGATACATCCTAATAATAAGGTAAACCATCCGCCATGAATAAATTTAGACATGTTTCCCGCTAAGAATGAAAATTCTATGATTCCATAAACCACGATGAATGCGGCAATGAGGTATTTAGGAAATTTCTTGCGCATCATATACACGACCAATAAAACGGAAGTCATGATAAAGGTTACATTGATGGCTAAGCCATAGGCGCCTTCCATATCGTCGGAACGTTTAAAGATGAGGACAATGATTATACAACCTACCATCAGGATCCAGTTGATAGAAGGTACGTAGAGCTGGCCTTTTTGTACACTCGGGTAATGAATTCGAACTTTGGGCCAAAGGTTTAATCGAACAGCCTCGGAAATAAGGGTAAAGCTTCCTGTGAGCATGGCTTGGGAGGCTATCACGGCTGCCGTAGTCGCTAAGATGACCAAATAGATCACTAGATCTTCTGATACCAATTGAAAGAAAGGATTGCTTAATGTATCATGTGGATTATAGTTTGGATGACTTAAAATCCAGACCCCTTGCCCCATATAATTTAAAATGAGCATGGTTTTTACGAATATCCAGGAGATACGAATATTGCGTCGCCCACAATGCCCTAAATCACTGTAGAGTGCTTCGGCCCCGGTGGTACATAAGAAAACTCCGCCTAATATATACAAGGCTGAAGGGTTTGAACTCAATAATTGTACAGCATAATAGGGATTTAAAGATTTTAATACAGTTAAATCTTGAACGACTAAATTTAAGCCTAATATACCTAAAACAGCAAACCACACAAACATTACGGGCCCAAAGAGCTTGCCTACCAGATTAGTTCCAAACTGCTGAATGACAAATAGCAGGGTAATAATGCCTATGACAATGGGTATAACGGGAACTTCGGGAAACTTTAATTTTAAACCTTCGATGGCCGAGGTTACGGTGATACTGGGGGTGATCATCCCATCTGCCAGTAGTGCCGCTCCCCCGATGATGGCGGGAATAACTAACCATTTAGCTTTTTTACGGACTAAGGAATATAATGAAAATATTCCCCCCTCGCCTTTATTATCAGCTCTTAAAGTTATGATAACATATTTGACTGTTGTTTGAAGAGTGAGCGTCCATATCACACAAGATAAAGCCCCTAATACCACATTGGT
Source organism: Pedobacter sp. (assembly GCA_004211595.1). Classification (GTDB taxonomy): domain Bacteria; phylum Bacteroidota; class Bacteroidia; order Sphingobacteriales; family Sphingobacteriaceae; genus Pedobacter. The sequence continues at coordinate 174,068 of SEDO01000002.1, read as the reverse complement.
ATCGATGCCTTGTCCGGAGTTTGCGACGGCTTTAAAAATGGCTTTCAGCGTATATAATGGAGAGGTTCCAATATCACCAAAAACAATCCCTAAACTCACTAATAACCCTCCAGCGGTAAGGGCATTAACTTTATTATGACTAGACATAGAAGGTATTTATGTGGGCAAAATTACACAAATATTACAAACTCCAAATTTTATTGTGTTTCCTATTTTTAAATTATTAAAACACCTTGTATGTTAAATTGTGTTAAAAAGAAAAGATTAAGGTAAAAGCTTAGTTTCCTTTATCTTTTTATTTATATTTTTGTTGAGATACGATGTATAAATTTATAAAAATAGCGTTCTGTTTGATAGGCATTTGTGGTATGAGCCAAATCCTAACAGCACCTGTTTTTGCTCAAAAAGTAGACACCGGCAAAGTTACGTTTAAACCTAAACCTAAAGTAATCAGTCGGGTTCCGGCCATTAAAGGGAGTGTACAACCTTTTAAACCTAATACTATCGGTATAAATGGAGCTTCCTCCAATTCCAATGGGGCTACCCATTCTGCCGCTCAAAAAAATACTTCCAATAAAATATTAACGGTTTTAAAACTATACCCTAATCCGGTTGCCGAACAGTTAAATGTAAATTTAAAATTAGAACGGGAAGCGGTTTTATCGGTTAAAATTATTGATCCTTTAGGGAATGAAATTTTAACCTTATTAAACGAAAAAACCGCTGCTGGCGAACAGACCAAAACCTTTCAGATTCCACGAAAATTAAGTCGAGGAATATATTTTGTTCGAATAATTGCGGGAGGGGATCCAAAAGTGCTTAAAATTTCGGTGTTGTAAGCAGAAAAACCTATTTTTGATTTATGAAAATTATTGCTGTAGGGCGCAATTATGCTGCGCATGCCAAAGAGCTAAATAACGCTATACCAGAAAAACCAGTTATCTTTTTAAAACCAGATACTGCAGTTTTAAAAGACAATAAACCTTTTTATATTCCAGATTTTTCACAAGATATTCACTTTGAATTAGAGGTGGTTTTAAAAATCTGCAAAGAAGGCAAACACATTGCCGAAAAATTTGCCCATACTTATTATGATGAAATTGGCTTAGGGATTGATTTTACTGCTCGGGATATTCAGGCAGATCATAAAACCAAAGGTTTGCCTTGGGAGCTTGCCAAAGCATTCGATCATTCGGCTGCTGTGAGTTCATTTATTCCAAAGACTGAATTACCGGCCGTGGATGATTTAACTTTTGAATTGTGGATTGACGGGGAGTTGCGCCAAAAAGGTCATACCGCCGACATGATGTTTTCGTTTGATAAAATAATTGCCTTTGTGTCGCAATATATTACCTTGAAAAAAGGAGATTTAATTTTTACGGGAACACCTGAAGGAGTCGGTCAGATTTTTGCTAATAATCATTTAAAAGGCTCTTTAGCAGGGCATGAATTATTAGACTTTCACATTAAATAAATTTTAATTTTTTATTATTATGGGAAAATTCGGGAAGGAATGGATGCTTTTGGCTATATTATATTTTCCTTTAACGCTCTTTGCTCAAACGCCTAAAATCACACCTTCATTAAGTTACCGGCAGCCTTTAGCTATTTTGCCGGCTAATTTATCAGGTAGCTTCGGCGAACTTCGGGCCAATCATTTTCATTCGGGTTTAGATTATCGTACGAATCAAAAAACAGGCTATCCCGTGTATGCTGTAGAAGATGGATATGTATCTCGTTTAAGAGTACAAAATTCAGGCTTTGGGCTGTCGGTATATATCGATCATCCTAATGGTCAAACATCCGTTTATGCGCATTTAGATAGATTTCATCCCAAATTAGCTGAACCCGCTAAAGCTTTTCAATATCAATTAAAAAGTTATGAAATTGATCAGTTTCCGGGGCCAGATTTTATCAAAGTGAGAAAAGGGGACATCATTGGTTATTCGGGAAATACAGGGAGTTCAGGAGGGCCTCACCTCCATTTTGAAATTAGGGACACAAAAACGGAAGCAACTTTAAATCCTCAGGTTTTAGGCTTTCATGTACAAGATAATATTAAACCAACCATTACGGCTTTATATGTGTATCGCTTAAACGAAAAACCCTTTACAGAACTTACTCCTAAACAATATTATCAGGTAAGTGGGGCCAATGGAGTGTATAAAATTAATCAAGTGCAAACCCTTCAGCTTTTCGGAGAGGTGGGTTTTGGCATCATCACCAATGATCGTCACAATGGCTTATCTGGTAATAATGGGGTATATAAAATCCGTTTGGAAGTGGATGGTGAAGCTGTTTATGAATCCACGCTAAATCAATTTTCCTTTGCTAATTCCAGAGCCATTAATGCGCATTTAGATTATCCTGCTTATATTAATTTTAAACGCAGCATTCAAAAGAGTTTTGTGTCGGCAGGGAATCCATTAGGGATTTATAATATTTTGAAAAATCGGGGTCGCATCAATTTCAAGGATGGTCAATTACATCAGGTAAAATACATCGTGCATGATGCTCAAGGCAACAAATCGGAATTGAGTTTTCAAGTGCAATCAAATGAGAAAGCTAAGCTGAATCATCCTGCTGAACCTAATGGTGAGATTTTTGCCTATAACCAAGCGGGTGCCTTTAGCAGGCCTGAAATTACTGTAAATTTCCCGGTGGGCAGTTTATATGAAGATCTAAATTTCCAATACAAAGAGGGCCTGGCTCCGGCTGCGCATGCTTATTCTAAATTACATCAATTACATCATCCGCTTGTGCCTTTACATTTACCCCTACCTATCAGTATCAAAGCGGATGCAAAATTAGCAGGATATGAAGATAAAGCTTTAATAGTCAATCAAGCTCGGGTATCCCAAGGCGGACAATTTGAAAATGGCTTTGTAAAAGCACAAATCCGGAGCTTTGGAAACTACTATATTAGCATTGATACGGTACCTCCTAAAATTACACCTATCAATATTGCAGCTGGAAAAAATATGGCTGGGATTGCTAAAATCAATTTTAAAATTTCAGATAATTTGTCGGGTATAAAAAGTTTTAATGGATTTATAGATGGGCAGTGGGTATTGATGGAATTTGATGCCAAGACAGCTAATTTATGGCATACCTTTGATCATCGCACGGGCCCCGGCAAACATCTGTTAGAGCTCGTAGTGGTGGATATGAAAAACAATGAAAGTAAATACCGTGTTGAATTTAGTAAATAATTAGTGTATGTTAAAAGTTGGAGATAAAGCCCCTGCTTTCCAAGGGATCGATCAAAATGGAAATACTGTTAGTTTAGACAAATTTAAAGGCCAAAAATTAATCCTCTATTTTTATCCAAAAGATAATACCCCTGGTTGTACCGCAGAGGCTTGTGATTTTAGAGATCAATATCAATCCTTATTAGCAAAAGGATTTGCGGTAGTTGGGGTTAGTGCTGATTCTGAAAAATCGCATGCTAAATTTAGTAATAAATTTAATTTGCCTTTTCCTCTAATAGCGGACACAGAACATCAAGTTTTAAATGCCTATGAGGCCTATGGAGAGAAAAAACTCTATGGTAAAACTTATATGGGAGTAATCCGTAAAACCTTTGTAATTAATAGCGAAGGGGTGATTGAACAAATTATTGAAAAAGTAGATACTAAGGCACCGAGTGCACAAATTTTAGCATTATCTTAAATTTTATAGTATCTTGTTCGAACGTATACAATTTATAAATATTAACTATGAAACATGCAATTAGCGAATTGCAAGAAATTGCTTCGCAGGTTAGAAGAGATATATTAAGAATGGTACATGCTGTACAAAGTGGGCATCCTGGAGGTTCTTTAGGGTGTGCCGATTTTTTTACAGCACTCTATTTTGAAATAATGGATCGAAAACCAGGTTTTAATATGGATGGACAAGATGAAGATATTTTCTTTTTATCGAATGGCCATATATCCCCGGTTTTTTATAGTGTTTTAGCTAGAGCAGGTTATTTTAATGTTTCAGAATTAGCTAGTTTCAGAAAAATAAATTCTCGTTTACAAGGACATCCTACTACCCATGAAGGATTACCAGGTATTAGAGTGGCTTCTGGCTCATTAGGACAAGGTTTGTCTGTGGCTATCGGGGCAGCATTAGCTAAAAAATTAAATCAAGATGAAAAGTTAGTATTTTGTTTGATGGGTGATGGAGAATTACAAGAAGGCCAAAACTGGGAAGCTTTAATGTTTGCGCCACATCATCAAGTAGACAATTTAATTGCTACTATCGATTATAATGGTCAGCAGATTGACGGACCTACCGAAAAGGTGCTTTCGCTTTTGAATCTAGAAGATAAATTTAAAGCTTTTGGATGGAAGGTTATTCATACTGATGGAAATGATATGGAGAATCTAATAGCTGGTTTAAATAAGGCTAAATCTTTAACAGGTAAGGGACAACCGATTATCAATATTATGCAAACACAAATGGGTGCGGGTGTAGATTTTATGATGTGTACGCATAAATGGCATGGGTCTGCGCCAAATGATGAACAATTAAAATCGGCCCTGAGTCAAATTAAAGAAACCTTAGGAGATTACTAAGCGTATTTACATTTATTTTAAGATTAGCTACATGAAAAAATATACATATACAGAGAAAAAAGATACCCGTTCAGGATTTGGAGCTGGTTTGCATGAGGCCGGCAAAAGAAACCCTAATGTAGTGGCTTTATGTGCCGATTTAGTGGGTTCCTTAAAAATGGAAGCCTTTATAAAAGATTTTCCAGAGCGGTTTGTGCAGGTGGGCATCGCTGAAGCCAATATGATGGGCATTGCGGCCGGTATGACTATTGGAGGAAAAATTCCTTTCACGGGTACTTTTGCTAATTTTTCTACCGGGCGGGTATATGACCAAATACGTCAGAGTATTGCCTATTCTGGCAAAAATGTAAAAATATGTGCTTCGCATGCGGGTTTAACTTTAGGCGAAGATGGGGCAACCCACCAAATTTTAGAAGATATTGGGATGATGAAAATGCTCCCTGGAATGGTGGTGATTAACCCTTGTGATTATAATCAAACCAAGGCCGCTACTTTAGCTATCATGGAATACCAAGGGCCTGTTTATTTAAGATTTGGCCGTCCTACTGTGCCCGTATTTACCCCTGAAGATCAAAAGTTTGAAATTGGAAAAGCATGGATGGTAAATGAAGGTACTGATGTAACCATCATTGCCACAGGCCATATGGTTTGGAGAGCAATTGAAGCAGGTGAAAAATTAGCCGAATTGGGTATTTCTGCTGAAATTATAAATATTCACACCATTAAACCTTTAGATGAAGAGGCTATTCTAACCTCTGTAAACAAAACTGGTTGTGTGGTAACGTGTGAAGAACACAATAAGTTTGGAGGTTTAGGGGAAAGTGTGGCTCGTTTATTAGTGAGTACACATCCTTATCCACAAGAATTTGTAGCGGTGGATGATTCATTTGGGGAAAGTGGAACACCCGATGAATTAATGAGTAAATATAAATTAGACCCTTCTGATATTGTAGAAGCGGTGCAACGGGTTAGACGCCGTAAGATATAAAACATGAAGCCAGTCGAAGACGCTCACATACTAGAACTCTTCCAAGTTGAAAAAACGAGGAATGAATCCTTTGGCTTGCTATTAAACAAGTACCAACAAAAAATCTATTGGCATATTCGTCGGATGGTTATCGACCATGATGATGCTGATGATTTGGTACAAGAAACTTTTGTAAAAGTTTGGAAAAATTTAGGGACTTTTAGAAATGATTCCCAACTCTACACTTGGATTTACCGCATTGCTACCAATGAGTGTATTACTTTCTTGAATAAGAAAAAAAATAAAAATAATATTTCTTTAGACGAGATGGATGTGGATTTAAATGAAAAGTTAACCTCATCTGCTTATTTCGACGGCGATAAGATTCAACGAAAATTACAAGAAGCTATTTTACAGCTACCTGAAAAACAGCGAGTAATATTCAATATGAAATATTATGACGATATGAAATACGATGAAATATCGGAAGTTTTAGGCACGAGCGTAGGTGCTTTAAAGGCATCCTTTCATATCGCGGTAAAAAAAATTGAAAGTATTTTAACAAATGATCCCTATGAGCTTTAAACCTTTTGCCAAAAAATGTATCAATAGTTAAGTCATGAATAAAGAGAAAGAAAATATGGAGTGGGAAATGGAAGCACCAACATTGGCTTCGCTACCGCGTATTACCCCATATCGGGTGCCCGATGGTTATTTTGAAAACTTAAATGAGCAACTGATAACGCAAGTTAAAATTGCTGATTTAATGCAAGGTAACGACTTGGGTGGTTTCACTCAACCAGCAGCTTATTTTGAGAATTTAGAAGCTAGAATTTTAGCGCAAACTACGCTTGCAGCCCCTAAAAAGTCGGGTCGAATATTTAAGTTATGGCAAAGTGATGTAGCTAAATATACTGCCGCAGCTTGCTTTGTACTTGTTTCAGCCTTAGGTTTATATATTAATAACCAATCTAATTCAGGTTCTACCAACAATAATGTAGCTGAATCTTTTAGCACTGCTTTAAATTCCAATCGCTTAAGTGAAATCCAAGATGAGGCACTCCTTTACAATATTGATGAACAAACTATTATTGATCATTTAGGAGGTTTTGAAACAGTTAGTAACATGCAAGCTCCTGTCATTGCTTCAGATGATGAACTAGAACAATACCTGATAGATCATTATTCAAGTAAAGACCTTTCAATTAATTATTAATTAAAAATAAAATGAAAAAATATTTCGTATTAGTAGTTACAATGCTTTTATTAAGCGGTTCTGCTTTTTCTCAAAGGGGACACGACAATGAAAAATTTGAAGCTGCCAAAGTTTCTTTTTTCAATCAAAAATTAGGCTTATCGAGTGATGAAGCTAAAATCTTCTGGCCTATCTATAATGATTATCAAAAAGAATTAGAGGCATTACGTAAAGCGCATATGCAAAAGATGATCAGCTTTCGTAAAGTAACAGAGATTGATGATATGTCAGATACCCAGATACAAGCTTTCATTCTAAATGATTTTGATTTTAGACAGAAAGACTTAAATATTGAAAAAAAATACTACAATAAACTGAAGTCCAGTTTACCTATTAAAATAGTAGGGAAATTTTATCGCGCACAAGAAGCCTTCAAACGAGAATTACTGAATCAATTTAGAGGCGGTAGACCAGGCGGAGAACGCCGAAACTAATTTTTAGGTGAAAGCTGGAATCTGATATTCCGGCTTTTTTTATGCCTTATATTCTGTAATTTTGGGACATGTTAACACAACGCCAATTATTTTTACAGTATAACGCTCAAACCTCTTCATCCCCCTTATTATTAGAATTTATAAAAGCGGAGGGAATCTATTTATATCCTGCTCAAGGTCCAAAAATGATGGATCTCATTGCGGGGATTGGGGTGAGTAATGTGGGTCATTGTCATCCTCAGGTAGTTGCTGCTGTTCAAGAGCAGGCTGCCAAGTTTATGCACTTAATGGTGTATGGGGAATATGTTCAAAGTCCACAGGTGCAATTTGCGAAAGCTTTAGCCGATGTTTTACCTTCCCAACTCCATTGCACCTATTTTGTAAATTCAGGTGCAGAAGCGGTGGAAGGGGCTATGAAATTAGCTAAACGCTATACCGGACGTACCGAAATAATTGCTTGTCATCAAAGTTACCATGGGAGTACCCAAGGAGCATTATCTTTAATGGGAAATGAAGAGTTTAAACAAGCCTACAGGCCCTTACTACCCGGGGTAAATTTTATAAACTTTAATCATCTTCCAGATCTTTCTTTGATAACTACACAGACTGCTGCGGTATTTATGGAGACAGTACAAGGGGAGGCTGGTATTCGCCTTGCGGATAAGACTTATTACCAAGCTTTGGCAGCTAGATGTAAAGAAGTGGGATGTTTATTGGTGTTAGATGAAATTCAATGTGGCTTCGGTAGAACCGGGAAACTATTCGGCTTTGAACATTATGATATTGTACCCGATATCTTATTACTGGCTAAAGGAATTGGGGGAGGTATGCCTATAGGAGCCTTTATTGCCTCACGCGAAATCATGCAAGTATTTACGCATAATCCAATCCTGGGACACATTAGTACTTTTGCTGGACATCCGGTAAGTTGTGCGGCTGGATTAGCTACCTTACAAGTTATTCAAGAAGAAAATTTAGTTGAAGAGGTAATTGCTAAAGGGGAATTATTTAAAACCCTCTTAGTGCATCCTGCTATTAAAGAAGTGAGAGGCTTAGGCTTAATGTTAGCCATTGAATTTGAAAGCTATGAAATCAATAAAAGTATCATTGATGCTTGTCTGGCTGATGGTTTAATTTCTGATTGGTTTTTACATTGTAGTCATTCCATGCGTCTGGCGCCTCCTTTGATAATTACTGAAGCTGAAATTAGATGGGCTTGCGAGGTTATTTTAAAGAATATAAATAAGTTGCTTAGTTAAGTGCATAGGAATACTATGAGGTTTGTGTCAAGCAAATTTTAAAAAGCCTATTTTTTGTAATTTTTAAACATATTGATTTAACTATTTGTTAGCTAGGTATGTTTAGCAAAATTAAAAATATTGGTTTAGGCTTGTGCTGCTTAGGTATAATGGCTTGCCAACAGCCTCCTGGCTCATCCCCTCTCGACAATGTGTCGAAAGATAGTACACCCGCCACAGATTCCTTTTCTCAAGATAGTGCGTCCGCTATCGTTGTAGATTTAGATTTAGATACAGTAAAAAGTGCCCCCACTAACTTAGCTCAAATTAGAAGTTATTATGCCTACACGAAAGCTAAACTAGATTCACGAGCTTTAGATTCTACGGTAATGAAATATAATTGCCAAAACGAGCGGCAAGGGACCATTACTTATTACTCCCATCATGGAAAATTATTATTGATAAGCCATCAATATAATGAGTATGATCACTTCCAAGCTAGCGAATTATTTTATGTTTTTGATAATGCAGTTTACTTCATTTACCAGCGTGAAACTAATTGGAGTTTTGTATCAGGCTCTGCTTCACAGGGGGAAACCCGCGATGAAATTTTAGAAAAACGTACTTACTTCAATGGCGCTAAGCCTTTACATTGTTTAGAAAAAAAATATACCCTTTATTCGAATGCTAAAACAGCAACAAACCCAAGTGAAATACCTAACAAATCCGTAACCTGCAAAAACATTGATAAACTTTTAAAAAGATTCGAGCAAATTCATCAATTTAAAACTTCTAGGTCAGGCGCTTGCTTATCGAATTAACAATATCCCATTTTTCGCATTGGTATAATCTGCTTATCCTATTATAAAATAATCCCCCCATACCGAAAGGTATGGGGGGATTATACTATTTATTTTATCGAAATTTTAAAATCCATAACATGCCTGCTGGCTGCTATTTCAGTTTAATCTTTTTAGGGAAGACTATAGTTGATTATCTAATTTTCCGGTTAAGATACTTTTAGGAACGGCTCCAACTTGTTTATCTACAACTTCACCATTTTTAAAGAATAATAAAGCAGGGATATTACGGATACCAAATTGCATTGAAATTTGAGGATTGTTATCCACATTTACTTTTCCTACAATTGCTTTACCTTCGTATTCTTTTGAAATTTCATCCACTACTGGGCCTACCATTCTGCATGGGCCACACCACTCTGCCCAAAAATCTACTAATACCGGTTTATCGGAATTCAACACAACTTCCTGGAAGTTTGAATCTGTAATTTCTATAGCCATTTTCTAAATTTTTAATTTTTATAAAGATATAATCAATTTTCGTACCACCCAAATAAGAAAGTCATTTTGACATTAGTTTAATTTATAAGCGATGGATTTTAAATTCCCTAAAGCCGCTAAAAATTGGTTGTTCGGATTTACTTTTAAGGATTTCGAAGGTAAATCTAACTTCAATTGCTGTTCGCGATCGTGTATTTCGAAATTCAATTTACAGGCAACATGTTCATTGCTAGCGATGTTTTCTTTCAATATTGATTCTATTTCTTGCATCAAATCATCATTTAACTGATCTATATACATTTGAATCGTAATGCTCTTAGCGAATTTATCTCTTAGTTCAGACAACAAATTTATCTTGGTGACTTTAAATTCCCAATCCCCCGCTTTTCCAAAGCGCTCCCCTACTCGTCCTCGAATTTGTAAAAAATAGCCGTCGGTAAAGTGAGATTTATTCGCCACAAAGTCTTCCCCAAACAAGGCTAATTCGGCACTATCGTCATAATCTTCAAAAACTATCGTTCCAAATGGTTTTCCGGTTTTCGTCATCCGATGGCTCGCCGATAAAACTAAACCACCTACTACTAATTCTCTGTTTTTAAGGGTTTCAAACTCCGCTAACACCTCAGGATTGGTATCCCCCGTACGAACCTTGTTGATTATAGCTAAATGCCTCACTTGATGGGTACAGAAATTTTGTAGTTCTAAACGGTAATCATCTAATGGATGGCCCGACAAGAAGATACCGATGGCATCTTTTTCATGTTTTAAGCGATCAATTAATGACCACTCTGGAGCTACAGCGAAACTAGGTTCTAAAATTAAATCGGCCTTTGTACCTCCGAATAAGGAAGCCTGAGAGGTACTTTCATTATTGGCCACATCATTGGAATATTTTATCAGTTTTTCTATACCATTGAGCTTATCATTGGCACTCATATAAAAATACTGGGCTCTATGGTACCCAAAAGCATCAAATGCCCCACTATATACAAAACTTTCGTAAGCTTTTTTATTGACAATACGGGTATTTGCCCTTTTCGCAAAATCAAATATACTTTGAAAAGGACCGTTCGCCATTCTTTCCTCTATGATGGATTCTACGGCTTTATCGCCAACGCCTTTTACGGCCGATAATCCAAATCTGATTTCCCCTTTAGCGTTTACCGAGAATTTTAAATCCGATTCATTTACATCCGGGCCTAATACTTTAACGCCCATTTGTCTACATTCCTCCATAAAGAAAGCCACCTGCTTAATATCCGACATATTATTGGAGAGAACCGCAGCCATGTATTCGGCAGGATAATTAGCCTTTAAATAAGCTGTTTGGTAGGCAACCCAAGCATAACATGTAGAGTGAGATTTATTAAATGCATATTCGGCGAAGGCTTCCCAATCTTTCCAGATTTTTTCAAGGATCTTTTCATTATGTCCTTTGGCTGCGGCTTGCGAAATAAACTTAGGTTTCATTTTATCCAAAACATCCCGCTGCTTTTTACCCATGGCTTTACGTAATACATCGGCCTCACCTTTGGTAAAATCTGCTAATTTTTGAGATAAAAGCATTACCTGCTCTTGGTAAACGGTAATTCCGTAAGTTTCCTTTAATAAATCTTCACAGGCATCTAAATCGTAAGTAATTGGTTCTTCTCCATTTTTACGTTTAATAAAACTTGGTATATAAGCAATTGGGCCAGGTCTATAAAGCGCATTCATCGCAATTAAATCCCCAAATACAGTAGGTTTTAATTCCTTCATGTATTTTTGCATACCGGGACTCTCATATTGGAAAATCCCTACGGTTTCTCCGCGTTGAAAGAGCTCATAGGTTTTCACATCATCTATCGGGAAAGCATCTGGATCTAAATCAATTTGATGTCTCTTTTTTACAAGTTTTACGGTATCCTTTATTAAGGTTAGGGTTTTCAAACCCAAAAAGTCCATCTTTAATAAACCTGCACTTTCTACTACCGAGTTGTCAAATTGGGTGACATATAAATCTGAATCTTTAGCTGTTGCTACTGGTACGAAATTGGTAATATCATCTGGAGTAATAATTACCCCGCAGGCATGTATACCTGTATTTCTCAATGAGCCTTCTAAAATAATGGCTTGCTCGATAGTTTCTGCACTCAGGCCGGTACCTTCCTTAAGTTTCTTTAATTCACTTACTCGTTCGAATTCATCTGGACGTAAAGCTGATTTTAAGGCCTTTTCTTCTAAATTGAAGATTTTACCTAGCTTCATATTCGGAATTAACTTGGCAATTTTATCGGCTTCATATAGTGGTAAATCTAAAACCCTTGCCGTATCTCGAATAGAGGATTTAGCTGCCATGGTACCATAAGTAATAATTTGGGCTACTTGGCTGGCGCCATACTTTTGTATCACATAATCCATAACTCTTCCCCGACCTTCATCATCAAAGTCTATATCTATATCGGGCATAGATACCCTATCCGGGTTTAAGAAACGCTCAAATAGTAAATCGTAGGTTAATGGATCTATATTGGTAATCCCTAAACAGTAGGCTACCACAGAACCTGCAGCAGAACCCCTACCAGGGCCTACGGATACATCTCGCCTTCGGGCTTCTGCAATAAAATCTTGTACAATTAAAAAATAACCTGGATAACCTGTTTTTTCAATGGTCGCTAATTCAAAGTCTATCCTTTCGGTATGGGTTTCATTTAATTCCCCATAGCGCTTTTTAGCCCCTTCATAAGTTAGGTATCGTAAATATTTATTTTCGCCTCGCTTCCCTCCATCTAGTTCATCTTCTGCATGCCTGAATTCTTCAGGAATATCAAATTTTGGAAGGAGAACTTCTCTGGCAAGTTGATAACTTTCAATTTTGTCGACAATTTCTTGTGCAGATAGTATACTCTCTGGAACATCTGCAAAAAGGGCCTTCATTTCAGCTGACGATTTAAAATAATATTCGGCATTGGGAAGGCCATACCTAAAGCCTCTCCCTCGTCCAATCGGGGTGGCTTGCTGTTCTCCATCTTTTACGCACAGTAAAATATCATGTGCATTAGCATCCTTCTTGGCGATATAGTAGGTATTATTGGTGGCAATTAGTTTGACTTGATGTTGCTTAGCAAGTCGAATTAAATCGGCATTGGCACGGTTTTCATTTTCCTGCCCATGGCGCATAATTTCAATATAAAAATCTTCTCCAAATTCTTGCTTCCACCAAACTAGCGCTTCTTCTGCTTGCTTCTCCCCAACATTAAGCAATTTAGCAGGTACTTCCCCATATAAATTTCCCGATAATACTATGATATCATCTTTGTATTGCTGAATAACCTGCTTATCTATCCGAGGCACATAATAAAACCCTTTGGTATAAGCTATGGATGACATTTTGGCTAAATTATGATAGCCATTTTTATTTTTTGCTAGCAGGACAATTTGATAGCCATCATCCTTTTTGGTTTTATCCAAATGATTTTCACATACAAAAAACTCTACCCCAATAATGGGCTTTAAAGTTTGATGTTTAGGTTCTTCCCCATTTGCTATTGCAGCTTCATTTTTAGCCTTTACCTCTTTGTTATGCTTGGCTACTTGGGATACAAAATGAAAAGCTCCCATCATATTCCCGTGATCGGTAAGGGCCACAGCGGGCATATTATGGGCCGCTGCTGCTTTTACTAAATCAGCCACCGAAATGGTACTTTGCAAAACAGAGAACTGACTGTGATTATGTAAATGCGAAAAAGGTACTTCGTCTAAATTTAAAGTTTGAGCCGCTGAAGTTTTTATTTCGCCAAACTCCCTAGTTTGAGGTTGTTTTAAAGTTTCTCTTAATTTAGCAGAAGCTGCTTTTAAGTTTAAATGCGGGATACCTATCTTTTGAAAAGGCTCGGGATGCTTTATTCTAAATTCTTGTAGGTATTGTATATCCCTTTTTAATTCCTGTGTACTAAATACCTGTAAGCGTAAAAGTTCAAAGAAACAACGGGTGGTAGCTTCCACATCGGCTGTTGCGTTATGGGCTTCGGCAAAGGGATCTCCAAATAAATATTGATGTAATTCTGTGAGGTTGGGTAATTTAAATTTACCACCTCTTCCTCCGGGGATTTTTAAGAGTTCAGCAGTTGTTTCTGTACAAGTATCCAAAACAGGCATATCCTGAAAAGGATTACTTATTCCTAAGCGGTAAAATTCACAACCTAAAACATTAATATCAAAATTAATATTCTGGCCAACTAAATATTGAGCTTGGGATAAATCAGCTTGAAAGGCTTGCAGGGCGGTTTGTAAAGGCACCCCTTCTTGTGTAGCTAATTCTGTCGATATCCCATGTATAATTTCGGCATCATAGGGAATATTAAAGCCATCTGGAGTAATTAAATAATCCTTATGAGCAATTAAATTCCCCCACTCATCATGTAGTTGCCAAGCAATCTGAATACACCTAGGCCAATTATCGGTATCGGTTATAGGAGCATTGAAATTACGAGGTAAACCAGTTGTTTCGGTATCAAAAACTATATACATATGGAATTGGACATTTAGGAAGGCTTTTAACGCCTTTTCTTAAGCGATATTAAGGTATCAAAATTATCAAATATTTATGGGCTATTTATGGGTATTTTTTCCACAGCGAATAGATATTTTTCAATAAAACCAGATATAAATGACAATTAGTATTTTCATAAACTCAAGCAATTTAATAACTTCGGCTTGTAATAGAATCCAATTAAAATATATAAACATAAATACAATGAAAATAACGGTAGTAGGTGCCGGAGCAGTAGGTGCCACCTGTGCAGATAATATCGCCAGAAAAGAGTTAGCTGAGGAATTAGTATTGTTAGATATCAAAGAAGGTTTTGCGGAAGGCAAGGCAATGGATATGATGCAAACAATGGCTTTACTAGGATTTGATACTCAAATTAAAGGAGTAACAAATGATTATAGTCAAACTGCTGGTTCTCAAGTAGCTGTTATTACTTCAGGCTTACCTCGAAAACCGGGGATGACGCGTGAAGAGTTAATTGGAATTAATGCGGGCATTGTTAAAAGTGTAGCCGAAAATATTTTAAAATATTCACCAGAAGCGATTATTGTAGTTATCTCTAATCCAATGGATACGATGACTTATTTAGCATTAAAATCATTAGGCTTACCTAAAAACCAAATCATTGGTATGGGTGGAATCTTAGATAGTGCTCGTTTTAAATATTATTTAAGCAAGGCCTTAAATTGCAATGCCAATGATTTACAAGGTTTTGTAATTGGTGGACATGGGGATACAACGATGATTCCATTAACCCGTTTTGCAACCTACCAAAGCTTACCTGTTACTGAATTATTAGACGAAGTCACTTTATCCAAAGTAGCAGCTGATACCATGGTTGGGGGAGCTACTTTAACTGGTTTATTAGGCACATCCGCTTGGTATGCCCCTGGAGCAGCTGGAGCAGCTTTAGTAGAGGCTATTGTGCGTGATGAGAAAAAAATATTTACTTGCTGTGTAGCTCTTGATGGGGAATATGGTCAGTCAGATATCTGTTTAGGTGTACCTGTTATTGTAGGTAAAAATGGTTGGGAGAAAATTGTAGATTTCCCTTTAAATGAAGCTGAACAAGCTGCCTTTAATAAAAGTGCAGAAGCTGTTAGAAACATGAATAATGTGTTAACAGAAATGAAGTTAATATAGGTGAAAAGTATTGTTGTACCTATTAAAATTATTAGTTTAGAAAATGATAGTTTCCACCTATTGGTGGAAATTGTCGTTTTTAAGGAAACTCACTGGGCAGTTTTAGATACTGGAGCCTCCCGTTCGGTTTTCGATAAAAACTTTATGGAAAAACACTTACCTATTTTACGAATAGAAGAAGAATCTCAAGCTGCTACCATCTTTAGCACCAATCAAACCGTAGTCGGCGAAATTCCCTCCTGGCAAATCGGGCGTTTAACACTCAGCAATTATACCGCTATAGGTTTAGACTTATCAGGTGTGTCTGACACCTACCAAACCTTAGGACACCCAGCCATTAAGGCTATTATCGGAGGTGATATATTAATGCAAAATCACGCCAAAATTGATTATAAAAAAGCCACTTTACGTTTCTATCGGTAAGCCTATTTTTTTTTCTGATAAATTGTTTAAATTAGTGTAAACCAAACTATTATTTACACTAAACTTAAGCTAAACCTGTCATGAAAGTTTTAAAAATTATTATTATAGTGATTATTGCTCTAGCTGCCATAATCATTATAGGAGGAATGTTTTTACCAAAAAATTATGTAGTCAGTAGATCTTCTCAAATTAATGCGCCTGATAGTATCATTTACAACAACATTGCTGATTTTCAGAAATTCAATTCTTGGAGCCCTTGGGTAAAGATGGATCCAGATGCTGATTATACTTATTCAGGAAATCCTAAACAAATTGGTCATAATGTGGCTTGGGATGGAGATGAAATGGGAAAAGGTTCGATGACTATTTTAGCCTTAGAACCCTATCGTATGATTGATATTGATTTACACTTTCTAGAGCCTATGGATTCACAAGCTAATACCCGTTTTATGATTGAACCTGCTGGTAACGGCAATACAGTCACTTGGACGATGTCTGGTGAAAATAATTTACTGGCTAGATGGATGTGTGTATTTATGGATATGGATAAAATGGTAGGTGGAGATTTTGAATCTGGTTTAAATAGCTTAAAAGGTATCAGTGAGGCTCAGGCTAAATAAAAATAAAAAAAACATTCTGCAATTTTATTAATACTCTGCAGCTAAATAAAAGGGGCAATTTTCTTGTGAAAATTGCCCCTTTTGATTTGATTAATATGGTGCTAATGATTTTTAAGAAATCATTTAGCTATTTGAGATTAAGCATCTATTTTAGCATATTTTGCATTCTTCTCAATAAACTCCCTTCTTGGTGCCACTTCATCTCCCATTAACATGGAGAAGGTATGGTCACATTCTGCAGCGTTTTCAATGGTAGCCTTCAATAAAATCCTATTTGCTGGATTTAACGTAGTTTCCCATAACTGCTCGGCATTCATTTCTCCCAAACCTTTATAACGCTGTACCGCTACCGATTCCTCTTTACCTGCTCCTTTTAAACGCTGAATAGCTGCATCTCTTTGCGCATCGTTCCAGCAGTATTCGAAATCCTTTCCTTTACGAACTTGGTAAAGGGGTGGAGCAGCAATATACACATAACCAGCTTCGATTAATGCCCGCATATATCTGTAGAAGAAAGTTAAAATCAATGTAGTAATATGCGATCCATCGATATCAGCATCGGTCATAATCACCACTTTATGATATCTCAATTTTGTTAAATTTAAAGCTTTATCATCTTCAGGGGTTCCGATACTTACGCCCAATGCTGTGAACATATTTTTGATCTCATCATTCTCATAGATCTTATGTTCCATAGCTTTTTCCACGTTCAATATCTTTCCTTTTAAAGGTAAAATAGCTTGGTAATTACGGTCTCTTCCTTGTTTGGCAGTTCCCCCCGCCGAATCTCCCTCGACTAAGAAAAGTTCACATTTTTCAGGATCAGAATCAGAACAATCAGCTAGTTTACCTGGCAAGCCAGAGCCACCCATAACACTTTTCCGTTGCACCATTTCACGAGCTTTACGAGCAGCTGCACGAGCAGTAGCTGCTAAAATCACCTTATTGACGATCATTTTAGCTTCTTTAGGATTTTCTTCTAAATAGTCACCTAATGCTTCTCCTACTGCCACATCTACGGCACCCATTACTTCGGTATTACCTAATTTAGTTTTAGTTTGTCCTTCAAACTGTGGTTCTGCTACCTTAACTGAAACTACAGCAGTTAATCCTTCTCTGAAGTCATCACCCGTAATTTCCATTTTTAGGTTTTTCAGCAAACCAGATTTATCAGCATAACTTTTTAGGGTTCTGGTTAATCCTCTTCTAAAACCTGCGATATGGGTACCACCTTCATGAGTATTGATGTTATTTACATAGGAATGTACATTTTCTGAATAACTGTCATTGTATTGGAATGCTAGCTCTACAGGTACGCCATTTTTTATTCCGTCAATGTAAATAGGTTGCGGTAAGAATGAAGCTCGGTTTCCATCTAAAAAGTTCACAAACTCTCTTAAACCTCCTTCAGAATGAAAAACTTCAGAAGTGAAAGAACCATCTTCTAATTCTACTCGCTCATCCGTTAGCGTTAAGGTAATGCCTTTATTTAGATAAGCTAACTCTCTTAAACGAGCTGCTAAAGTATCGTATTTATATTCTGTGGTTTGGGTAAAGATGGTAGGATCTGGGGTAAAGGTTACAATCGTACCACGTTTGTCAGTATCTCCAATAGCTTTTACATCATATTGAGGTACCCCAATTTCATATTCCTGCACCCAAATTTTACCCTCACGATGTACCTCTGCTTTTAAATGGGTAGAAAGCGCATTTACGCAACTTACCCCCACTCCGTGTAAACCACCAGATACCTTATACGTATCTTTATCAAATTTACCACCGGCGTGAAGCACGGTCATTACAATTTCTAATGCGGATTTATTTTCCTTGGTATTGATGCCTGTAGGAATTCCTCTTCCATTATCTTCTACGCGGATAGAATTACCTTTTAAAATGGTCACATAAATGGTATCTGCGTGACCCGCTAAAGCTTCATCGATTGAGTTATCAACAACTTCGTAAACTAAATGGTGTAAGCCTTTCGGACCTGTATCACCAATGTACATCGAAGGTCTTTTACGAACTGCCTCTAAACCTTCTAAAACCTGTATATTATCTGCCGAATACGTTGATTTTAAATCTTTTTCTTCGCTCATATTTGATTCTAAATTTAAGAATCAAAAATAACGATTTTAAGCTACAAAATCGCATTATGTGGATAAATAATTGGGTGTTGAAAGGTACATTCTGGAATTATTCCAAAGTGGATTTTAGGATACTCCAATATGATTTATATATTTGTTATTTAATAGTCAAAAATGAATTAAACCCTAGTAAATAAATGAAATCAAATTTTTTTAAAAATGGCGGTGTGGTAACGGCCATTGCTTTAGCTGGATTATTTGCAGCTTGTAGTAATAATGAGAAAAAAGCAGAGACTACTAGCCCCTCATCTGCAACAAGTATTTCTGCCGAGGACAAAATTGTATTTGTAAACTCCGATACGCTTTTAGCAAAATATGAGTACTTCAAAGATTTGCGTTCTAAAATGGAATCAAAAGGAAAAGCTGCAGAAAGTGATTTAGCTTCCAAAGAGCAAGCGTTTAGACGTGAAGTTCAACAATATCAACAAGCCCAAAATTCTATGTCAGCTGACGAACGCGCAACTACAGAGCAACGTTTAGCTAGAAAACAACAAGAATTACAAGTGTATCAGCAAAATGCCGGAGCGGCTTTACAAACCGAGCAAGCTAAAGAACAAGAAATTTTATATGATAAAGTAGCTGATTATTTAAAAGAATATGCGAAATCAAAAGGCTATAAAATGGTATTAACTTATTCTAAAGGAAATTCTGCTATTTTATTCGCTGATGATGCTTTAGACGTAACTAAACCAGTTATTGAAGGTTTAAATGCTGGCTATAAGAAAACTAATAAATAATATTTGGATGATTATGGTTTATCTACTCATCTAGATAGTCGCATAAAAAAAAGCTCTCCACTTGGAGAGCTTTTTTTATATATTAAATTATATTTTATACCAAATAATTTCCTATTTGGTATTTAAGCCAGCTTCTTTAGCCAAGCTAATCAAGGCATCTAACTCCCTCACAGTACCTTCTGCTGAACCTCCAAATCCAACTTTCTTAAAACGGATTTTACCATTTCCATCTAAAATAAATTTGGTTGGGATCCCTTCTACGCCATAGGATTCAATGACATCGTATTTAGTAGGGTCAGTAGCATTTTTAGTATCTAATAGCACATTGAAGGTATATTGTGGATTAGCTGTTATGTAATTGCGAACCACTTCTTCTCGATTAGCTTCATTTTGCCATGTATTGATAAATACAAAGGCTACATTAGGATCATTTTTATATTTTTCTACCGCTTTTTGCATACCTGGGAAGGAAGCAATACATGGCCCACACCAGGTTGCCCAATAATCTACAATCACTACTTTACCCTTTAATGAAGCTAAGCTAACGGTTTGACCTTCTAAATTTTTCAAACTGAAGGCAGGTGCTACGCGATCTAACATTTCTGCTCTATACTTTTCTAATTCTTTCTGAAACGCAATACCTTCCAGTTTTGCATAGTATTCGTCGAATTCTCCAGCCCCTTTATAAACAGCTTTTAAATCTTTTTTAATTTGATCCGATCCATGGCCTTCTTTTACAAATCGCTCGCCAAATTCAAGAGCTTGATCAGCCTTACCGGCTTTTACCAACATCGAAACATAACGTTCGTTCATATCAGCACTGCTATAGTTGTTATTTTTAACGGCAATTTCTTGATATTTTAAGGCTTCCTCGTGCTTTCCACTTAAGCTCAATAATAGCGCATAGGTATCAGCAAACATGGCGTAGTTTTGATCCAGGCCTTTCATTCTTTGCGCAGCGTTATTATCGGTAGGTTTAATTTCTGCTTTAGCTTGTTGAATTAAATCTAAAGATTGTTTAGACAGATCCAGCGCAAAAGCTACATTTTCATTTTTTTCTGCAGCGCCCCATGCATAAGAATTGATGGCTTGAGCCTTGGTTTGTTTATCTGCAATTTTATCTAAAGTAGCTTTAAACTTAGCTTGTTCATTAGCCCCACCATAAGCTTCCGACATCATAAAATAAAGGTTATCTGCATTGCCTCCACCTTTAAAACCTGGCGCATTATACCCAAAATCCGTTTCAATTTTCTTAAAAGCAGCTTCTTTTTTAGCCAGATCCTGCTCTCTATAAAGTGCAGTATACGCTTGGTTAAACGCATAATTACCTTTAGGATATGCTGCAATCAATAATTTCCCAACTGAATCAGCCTGTTCTTTCATCCTCAGACTATTGTAAATGCTTTGAATTAAGCTCCAATCGGTTTCGGATTTTTTAGCTATTTGATTTCTACGTTTCACATCAGCTAAACCAAAAGATGTTGCTTTATCTTTATCTTGCGCGTAGATTAAGCTGATATATTGCGGGTAAAATTTATCTTTGATTTCAGCATAGTTGGTAATCCCTTTTTCTAAAATAGCAGTAGCCTTCTCCCTGTTAATATCAATGCCAGCATACGATTTACCCATGCCGTTATATACCATAGCCTCCCAATAAGAAGCATACGGCACAGGCTTTCCACCTTTATAGAAAATGGTGTAATATCCATTTGGATTATCATCCCGCAAAGCACCTGATGAAAAAGTTAATAAAGCTAATGCTGTACTATCGGCTGGTGTAAAAGTACCCTTAAATAAATTACCCTCCTTTTTCAGGGGAATATCTACAATTTCTTGCTTTAAATTAATAAAGGTGTAAGCTTTTAAATTAATTTCTGATTGAGCCGCTAATTTACCCCCACTTGGATCATAAGTAATTTCCAAGGGTTTGTTGGCTTCGGGTTGAGGATTAGAAAAGCTTACTTTTTGGGCAAAGCAGATACCTCCAATGCCAATTAAGGTTAAGGTAAAAAGAATTTTTTTCATGATAATATTTTATAATTTTAACGGTAGGCAATAAATAAAATTAAGAAAATAAATTTAGAAATGGAAGTTGATCCTCAATACCTTAAAAAAATCCAATTGGAATTGGCTTTTTGGGAAAAGAAAAATCTAGCTAAACCCAAGGCCTGGAATAGGTATGCAGCTAAAATTCAAGCTAAAATAAATGGGCTGATTCCACAAAAAGTGCACAATGGCATCAAAGTCACTGTACAACAAATGGTTAAGGGTATGTTATTTGGTGCTATGCAAATTCCGCAGTTAAAAAATTTAGAGGAATTTAGCTTGGTACAAAGAGAGCTTTTAATTAAAAAATTAATTGACAATTATAGTCATGGGGGCGCTGTAGAAGGGGCTATATGCGGTGCCGGAGGATTTATGATGAGTTTGGCAGACTTTCCTGCCCTCATAGCCATTAAAATCAAACTCTTATTTGACGTCGCCAATTATTATGGTTTCAGCACCCACGATTATAAAGAAAGACTATTTTTATTGTATGTTTTTCAATTAGCTTTTTCCAATCCCAATCAACTAGCCCAAACCTATCAAATTGTAACGAATTGGGAGGAAACTCGTAAATCCTTACCCGATTATATTGATGATTTTGATTGGCATAGCTTTCAACAAGAATATAGGGATTATTTAGATTTAGCTAAAATGGCCCAACTATTACCTATTATCGGAAGTGCAGTAGGCGCTATTACGAATTATAATTTATTAAAGAAACTTGGTATGACGGCTATGAATGCCTATCGGATGAGAATTTTAAAAACCCTTTAATTAGTCTTCTTCTTCAAAAAGCTCATCCATCAAATTATCTGTTTCTCGCCTATCCTTTTTCGTGGGACGACCAGTACCGCGATCTCTTCTTAAAGTAGGGGCATAGAACATCGATTTAAAACTATGTGTTTCTTGTACCGGCGTGAGGTCTTTATACATGGTGACTGCGGTTTTTGCATCCACCCTATTTTCCAATAAGCCAACAACCTCAATTTGCTTTTTTTCTATCCCTTTAGAGACTTGATAAACATCTCCAATTTTAACGATAGCGGAAGGCTTAATATTTTGACCATTCAACTTTACTTTACCCGCCTTGCAAGCCTCAGTAGCTAAGGTACGCGTTTTAAAAAGCCGGATGGCCCACAAATATTTATCGACTCTCAGTTTTTCAATTTCCTTGGCCATTGTGCAAAATTCCGATTTTATAAGCAAAGTATAAAGATTTATTTAATTTTGTAAAAAAATACCTCATTATGTTAGAAGAACTTAAAAAATTAGTTGAAGCTGCTTGGGATGACCGTTCTTTATTGCAGTATCCAGAATATACCGATACGATTGAAACGGTAATACAAAAATTAAACGCAGGTGAACTGAGAGTAGCAGAGCCTATTTTAAATACTTGGGCTATTAACGAATGGGTTAAAAAAGCTGTAATCATGTATTTTCCTATTCGCCAAATGAGCGAAATTAAAAATAGTCCTTTTGTTTATCATGACAAGATGGAACTTAAAACCGACTACAAAGAAACAGGCGTAAGAGTTGTACCTATGGCAAGTGCTAGATATGGTGCTTTCTTAGCTAAAGGTGTTATTTTAATGCCTTCGTATGTAAATATTGGAGCTTATGTAGATGAAGGTACGATGGTTGATACTTGGGCAACTGTTGGTTCATGTGCACAAATTGGAAAACGTGTACATTTAAGTGGTGGTGTTGGAATCGGAGGCGTATTAGAGCCTGTTCAAGCTGCCCCTGTTATTATTGAAGATGATTGTTTCATTGGAAGCCGTGCCATCGTAGTTGAAGGTGTAAAAGTAGAAAAGGAAGCTGTTTTGGGTGCTAATGTGGTTTTAACGGCATCAACCAAAATTATCGATGTTACTGGAGATGAGCCTGTAGAATATAAAAGTGTTGTGCCTGCGCGTTCGGTTGTTATTCCTGGTTCATATACCAAGAAATTCCCAGCTGGAGAGTATCAAGTTCCTTGTGCTATCATTATTGGTAAGCGAAAAGAATCAACAGATAAGAAAACATCATTAAACGACGCATTGAGAGAAAATAATGTGGCAGTTTAATAATTAAATATATAATCTCGGGGGTTTTCAAAATGAAAGCCCCTTTTATTTAAAAGGATATTATCTTTGGATTATCACCCCTGAATAAAAAGCATATATGAAAATAGGTTTCGATGGAAAACGAGCAACTACCAATAGCACCGGTTTAGGCAATTATAGCCGCTCTTTATTGCTACAATTAGCTGCAAACTACCCCAAACATGAATATTATGTATATGCACCTAAAGTCGATTCCAAATATAAAAATCACAAGCTTTTTTCTTTAGCTTCGGTATTTTTCAAGTTTCCTTATTTTAAAAAGTTTTCTTGGTTTTGGAGAAGTTTTTTAATGGCAAGGGACGCCGCTCGAGATGGTGTTCAAATATTTCATGGACTATCTCATGAACTTCCATTTTTCTTAAAATTTAATGGCCTGAAGTCGGTATTGACGGTACATGATTTAATCTTTTTAGTACATCCCGAAAATTATTCGTTTTTCGATCGCTTCATTTATAATTTAAAATGTAAGTATGCGTGCCGGGTAGCTGATCAAATTGTAGCAATTAGTGAACAAACCAAAGCTGATATTATTCGCTATTACCAAATAGATGAAGCTAAGATTACGGTGATTTACCAAGGTTGTGATGAACAGTTTCAAATTCAATGGCCGAATAATAAATTGGAACAAGTCCGTACTAAGTATAATCTACCCGATAAGTTTATCTTAAATGTAGGAACGTTGGAGACTCGAAAAAATTTAATAACTGCCATTGAAGCCTTGGCCTTATTAGATGAAAATGTGCATTTAGTTGCGATTGGAAAACAAACTCCATATTTTCAGCTTATAAATCAAAAGCTAAACATGTTAAACTTATCACATCGGGTGCATTTTTTTCACCAATTACCATTTTTTGATTTACCTGCTTTTTACCAAATGGCAATAGTGATGGCTTATCCATCCCGATATGAAGGATTTGGAATACCTATTATAGAGGCCTTATATTCCAAACTTCCTGTGGTGGCCGCTTTAGGGTCTTGCCTTGAAGAGGCTGGAGGACCCGATAGCCTTTATTTTACACCAGATGATAGCACTGCCTTAGCCGCTCATATTACCCATATTTTAAATAATGATGCGCTAAGAGAAAAAATGCAAGAAAATGGTTTAAAATTTGCTCAAAGATTTAATAGTGATCAAGTCGCTAAACATTACATGAATTGTTACCTTAATCTTAGTACTAAATGAAAAACTGCCTCGTAGTTTTCCCCCTTTACAAACAACCTACTGTCCTAGAATTATCATTTTTAGAAAATGGACTGGAGAAGACATCAAATTTTGACCATGTAATCGTTGCTCCCCAAAGCCTTGAGATAAATGCTCACTTCGGAAATTTAAATTCTTTAAAAGTCATTCGCTTTGAAAATTTTTACTTTGAAAGTTTATTTGGGTATAATCAATTAATGTTGTCGGCAAAATTTTATCAAAAGTTTAGCGATTATAAATATATATTGATTCATCAAAGTGATGTATTTTTATTTCAAGACAATTTAGCTGAATGGTGCAACAAGGGTTATGATTATATTGGAGCCCCTTGGTTCCGTCCTGAAAAACTAAACCAGACAGCTATTCAAAAATGGCTTTCAGCCCTTAAAACCAGCTTATTTCATCATAAAAAATATAATCAAAGACATAATAAATGTGGGAATGGCGGACTATCCTTACGCAAGGTTTCTACTGCCCTACAAGTATTGAAAGACTGTCCCAAATCATTGTTAAATAAATACTATTATTTAGATAAGGCTTGTTATAATGAAGATATCTTTTGGTCATTGGAGGCTCCTGCATTAGTTGCAGATTTTAAAATCCCAGACCTTGAAGAAGGATTACAGTTTGCCTTTGAATTTAAACCCAAAGAAGCATTTGCCTTGAAAGCTGAACAATTACCATTCGGATGTCATGCACCGCTGAAACATGAACCCGCTTTTTGGAGTAAATACATTCCGAGCATAAAACAATACGCTGTCCAAAACAGAATCTTGATTAATATGGCGGTTTGCTGTATTGAAGTGAATAGTTAATTAAAAGAATATTGAATACCAATTAGTGCATACCTGCCTAAAATAGCAGCATTAGATTCGGTTTCTTGAATATCTGACACAAATTTTCTTGAAAGCTTATTTTCATTTAAGATATTTTTGATGGTAAAGCTATATTTAAATGCTCCTTTTGATGGATTATAATACAATGCTGTATTTACAAAATGATAGCTATTAAGATTTAACATATAGCGATTGAAATCCAACTTTTGAAACCAATTTGCTGACCACTTTATTCTAGATTCTAAAGAGAACTGATTTTCTTTTATTTTATTAATGCGGGATGCATATAAGTCAGTGGTGTTTTTAGTCCATTGAAAATAAAGACTAAAATTTACTGGCAATTTGAATCCTGTACTATACCGCAAACTCCAATTTTTATAAAGCGTATAATAGGGATTGATATCATTCACAACCTGACTATAAAATTGAGTGGAGTTAAACGTTGTTTGGACATCTATGGTGGCAGACAGTATGGGAAAGAACTTACTTACCATACCGTTCCAAGTTGAACTTTGTAATCCTTTATATGGAATTAGCTCTTGATAGAAAAAATTATCCTCAAATCGAGTCATATTAATTGAGCCTTTGCTATTCCATTGCTTTTTATAATTAATGTTGAAATTTAAATACTGACTATCATACCATTCATTATTGGAGTAGGCTATATGTAGATCATGTCGATTGAAATTAAAGAAAGTATTTAGTCCTGTTTGAAATGTTCTAAAATTCACTAATATAGGATTCGTAAAATAACGTAGTCCTTCTGCTTGCTTTATCGAATAAGCATAATTTATTTTTAATCCCTGATTTTGTGTTAAACGCTTAGCCCATCGAATTTCAGGTTTCAAATTATAAAACTCCTCTTTCAGTGAATTAAAATTAAGCGACACGACTTCCTGTCTCAATAAAAATTGAAATGTTTGATTTTTTAAGGGTAAAGCAAATTTGCTATTTAAAAAAGCTTCCCTCTTTTGAAATTTATCTGCATTTATAAATGAATTATCATTAGATTGTTTATTAAGACCCATCTCCAACAAACTAGTGTTCAATTTCAATTCATGTAAATTTAAACCTGTATTAAAATATAAATATTGTCTACTAATTTTTTTAAGCAGCTGAATGTCTGCACTTAGATTATGGTTAATATTGGTTAAATTTTGTCTTAATCCAACGGCCGCTTGGTTATTTAACAAATTTTGATAAATGGGCGAATAAACTTCATAATTTTGGTCTAAGCTCAATTTTCCCCACAAAATGGAATAGACTATTGCACTAGTTTGGCTTTTCCGATGAGTATATCTCAATTGCGCTAAAGTATTTGTTAAATCACTATAATCTTTTTGATTTACCTCATTATTGGAATTATCATCAATATTTGTAATAGCCTGACTATCAAACTTTTTAGGCTTAATTTGTAAATTAAACTTGCCCGTTAACCTCCGATTAGAAGATAGTTGATAGGCTAAATCTATCTCCCCTCTATAATTATTCAATCTACTCTGATTCTCCAGATAATCCTTTATGCGGATATTTATGGGTTCATAATAGCTTGCGGAGGATTCACGAGTATCTGTTAACTTATTATGTACCCAAAATATATTAGTATTAATTTTCAACTTTGGAATCAGCCGCATTACAGCATTATAACTACCTGAATAACTTTTATTTAGAGCTAATTCATTAGAATTAAATGGATTAAATGAAGCTATTTGATTATTGATTAGCTTATTCTCATGTAAAAAGTCCTTTTCAAAAGGGCTTAAATCATATAGTGTTTCTTGAGAAGAACCTACATTATTTTGCCGAAGGTAGCCGAACATTTTATAGCTACTTTTATAATAAATCGTGTTTAAATTATTTTGTGATTTAGCATTCAGTCCATTTTCTAATGAAATACCACCCAAAAACTTACCTTGTTGATCATCCACCATTTTTAAATTTAAAATAACATCCTCTGAGTTAATTATACCTCTCAGCAAATCATCTTCAACGAAATTCTCAATAGCTTCAATTTCTGCCACCAACTCTGGTTTCATATTTTGGGTAATTGCCTGATAGTTCGATTTAGTAAGATCATCACCAGCTAATAAAACAGCTTGAATAGGCTTATTTTTAAAAGATATAACTCCCTCCCGATTTACCTGCATGCCTGGTAATTTTTTAATCACATCTTCTAAATTCCTATCCTCTGGACTAGTAAAACGATTCACTTGATATACTGTTGTGTCATTTTTATTTTGAATCTTAGGGGTGGACTTTATTTCAACTGTTTTAAGTATGTGAGTTTCTGGAATCAAATGAAAAATGATTAAACTTTGCTTACTATCATGATTAGCAAAATTAAATTTTAAAGTATCTCTTTTATAACCCAAACTACTGGCAATTAATAAAACATCTGCATTTAAAGGCCAAGAAATTTGAATTTGAAATTTACCCTCCAAATTTGATCTCGTGTATGCTATTGTTTCTATTCCAGTAGTTGATCTTACGATAATCGATACATTGCTTAATGCCTCATTATTCGCGGAAAATACCGAGCCATTTAGCCATGATTGGGCATAGCAAAAATTTATGCTGAATACTAATAAAGATGTAATACAAATTTTCAAGAACATTAATAACGTTCAATTCGAGTGCCTAAAGAAATTGATGATGTAACACTACTCGTTACACCATTTTGAAGAGTAGTAGTTTTTTGTACTCTACTTAATTTGTCATACTCCGCTTGCTTTTGGTCCCAAAGCTTTATATAACTTGGATGATCAATCTTTTTAAATTCGTTATAACTATCAGGAATTCTAATCAGATCCAAATCAAAAGGTGCTGCCAATTCAATATGAATTAATTCGTATTCTATTAAGCCATCATCTGAAGCCACTTTAAATATTAATCCCGGTAAGCCATGAAACTTCCAAGGACCATTTTGTAAAGGTATCTCCTCACTATACCACGCAGTATAATTCCGACCCCTAAAATTTACAGTAGCTTTTTTACACAAGTAATCACCAATTTGAGCAGTGTCATTACTCAATTTCCAATTGAAGTGAGTAACCTTATCTTCGGTTAAAACTTTAGCTAAATTACTACTTTCTGAATGAACAATTTCATTCTTACTAAGATCCTTTAAAATAAATGCTGGTCTAGAAGATTTTTTGACACTTACTTGAACATAGGTATTTAAACCGACCATTTTTAATGGTTTTTCGTCAGCATCTGTTAGTGGATTTGCAATTTCAATAGACTTTTCTCCACTAAAATATTGCTTCCAAATACCTGTAAAGCCCTGAGGTGTATAACTATTAGCCACAGAATCCTTTAAAATCCTTGAATAGGTCAAAATACCTTTAGTTTGAGCAGATAAGTGAAATGAAATTAAAAGAAATAATATAAATAAGTAATTTTTCATATATATAATCATAAAAATAAACAATAGCTCCAGCTTCTGCTAAGCCACATGCAGTAGTCATATTAGGCACACCTGGAGGGTTTACATTGACATTTACTTTGCAGAATAAGTGTCAACTCTTCCATTTTCTCTAAAACATGCTTAATTATTGTAACTGTACAGGATTCTGTGTTTTGTAGTTTACTTTCCTTTAGAGGAAGTTGAGGGGGGTATTAGATTTTGCGTATGTAGTTATACCAATAAGGCATAATACAACTAGAGTTAATATTTTTTTCATAATATAAAGTTTAGATTTGGTTAGTGTATTCCCGCTGAACCTAAGATAATTAACCTTTTTGTTACATCAAAATATTTGACATCTTATTTATTGGCATATGAATAATAAGAAAGATTTAAACATTCAATATATTTGTATCAACATGAAAGAAGCAATCGATAAAGCCTTAGAAGTTTTAAAAGCTGGAGGCATCATATTATACCCAACAGATACCGTTTGGGGTTTGGGTTGTGACGCCACCAATCCAGATGCTGTTGCTAAAATTATAGCATTAAAAGGACGCGCTGCTGATAAGAGCTTTATTGTATTATTACATTCGCCGAATCAGTTAGCTTCGTATGTGAAGGAAATACCCGATGTGGCTTACGATTTAATTGAGTTTGCGGAAAACCCTTTAACGGTAATTTTTTCAGGAGCTAGGAATTTAGCCCCCAACGTAATTAACCAAGATGGCTCGGTGGGGCTTAGGGTGGTGCGCCATGATTTTTGCGAAAAGTTATTACAAAGGTTTAAAAAACCAATTACCTCTACCTCTGCTAATATATCAGGAGCGCCTACACCCCTAACTTTCGATGAAATTGCTGATGAAATTAAAGCTGGTGTAGATTATGTAGTAGACTGGGAACATGAAATTTCGACGCCTAAAAAACCATCTACTATTGTGAAATTAGGCCCCTCTGGGCAATTTGAATTTGTACGCAGGTAATCATAAACCAATTGTTTTTTGTATTTTCGCGTCCTATTAGTTGCTCCAAGGCAAAATTAAATGCAAGAATACGTAAACACTACCCTTTTTAAATCCTTAGCTAATTTAGCCGAAAAATCTAACACAGAAGTTTATGTGATTGGGGGTTATGTGCGCGATTTGATATTAAAGCGTCCTTCTAAAGATATTGATATTTTAGTTGTGGGGAATGGGGTTGAATTTGCTGAAAAAGTAGGGCAACAATGGAGTACTAAAGTAGCTGTTTTCAAAAACTTTGGCACGGCTATGCTGAAATATGAAGGCTTAGAAATTGAATTTGTAGGTGCCCGAAAAGAATCTTATCGCGCTAATTCACGTAAGCCCATTGTTGAAAATGGCACCTTAGAGGATGATCAGCTTCGAAGAGACTTCACCATCAATGCCTTAGCTATTTCTTTAAACTCAGCTAATTTCGGAAAACTCATTGACCCTTTTCAAGGCATGCAAGATATGTCTGCGGGCATTATCCGTACGCCTTTAGACCCTCAAATAACATTTTCTGATGATCCCCTGAGGATGATGCGTGCTATTCGATTTGCAACGCAATTGAATTTCGAAATCGCAGAAGATGCTATTGCCGCCATAAAATCCCAAAAGGAAAGAATCAAAATAGTATCCAAAGAGCGTATCACGGATGAGCTCAATAAAATTATCTTAGCTAAAAAGCCTTCAGTAGGTTTTAATTTGCTATTTGATACAGGTTTATTGCACCTTATTTTCCCCCAAATGGTTTTACTTCATGGCGTAGAAACTAAGCAAGGCAAAAGCCATAAAGATAATTTTTATCATACCTTACAAGTGTTAGATAATATTTGTGAGAATACAGATGACCTTTGGTTAAGATGGGCTGCTATTTTACATGATATTGCCAAACCCCAAACTAAACGTTTTGAAGTGGGTCATGGTTGGACCTTTCATGGACATGAAGATAAAGGGGCCCGTATGGTACCTGGCATATTTGCCCATTTGAAGCTTCCACTGAACGAAAAAATGAAATTTGTACAGAAACTGGTACAATTACATCTACGTCCGATCGTGTTAGCACAAGAAATTGTTACAGATTCGGCCGTAAGGCGCTTACTTTTCGAAGCTGGCGAGGATATTGATAGTTTAATGATACTGTGTAATGCCGATGTAACCACTAAAAATGAGTACAAAGTAAAAAAGTATAGAAATAACTTTGAACTCGTTAAACAAAAATTAAAAGATGTGGAGGAAAGGGATAAATTGCGTAACTGGCAACCTCCTATCACCGGACTTTTAATTATGGAAACATTCGGTTTAGAAGCAGGAAAGGAAGTAGGTTTATTGAAGAATGCTATCCGCGAAGCTATCTTGGAAGGAGAAATTACTAATAGCTATGACGAAGCTTTTCAATACCTCCTTAAAAAAGCCAAAGAAATGGGAATTGAGCCTATTAAACCAATTTCCTAGGTTAATATTAATTTAAATTTTTTAATTTTACGGACTAAAACATATTTGCGCTAAGATGGCTATTTATAGATTCCGAATTTCTTTTGAAGACTATGATGATATCGTAAGAGAAATCGATATTAAAACCAATCAAACATTCGAAGATTTACACCGTGCTTTTCATAAATCTACTGGCTATGATGCAGATAAATCATCTTCATTTTATGTGAGCACTGATAATTGGATAAAGGGAGAAGAAATTGCACATATGCCTAATCAGCGTAAAGTAGATAATGGTGTAAAGATTATGGCTAACTGTAAAATCAGCACCTTTATTGAAGATCCGCATCAAAAATTCTACTATATTTATAATTTTGATCGTCCATTCGATTTACATGTAGAGTTGATTAAAATTATTTTAGAAAACGATCCTCAAATTGACTATCCTCATTTAGTTAAAAAAGTAGGGGAAGCCCCTAAAATATTCGATAAAAATAACTTCAATGCGGCCACTGCTGCAGCTGCCTCCACTACCAGTGATTTTGATTTCTTAAATGAAATGGATTTTGTGGCTGAAGATGCCGATGAATTAGAAGCCATGCAAAATTCGGGTATCAGTTCCGATGTAAATCATGATGAGGAAGAGGAACAAGATGAGGATGAATTCGGTTCTGAAGCGGATGGCGACGACTATGATGACTATGGATCTGGCCAATTAGATGAAGACTACTAGGTATTCAAAACCCAAAACACTTATCACCATTGTAGGCCCTACGGCCATAGGTAAAACGGCACTGGCTATCCAAATTGCACAGCAGCTTAATACTGAAATTATATCCGCTGATTCTCGTCAATTCTTTAAAGAACTGTCGATTGGCACCGCTAAACCCTCACCCGCAGAATTAGCTGCTGTACCTCATCATTTTATTGATTCACATTCAGTTCAAACATTTTTTAGTACAGGTGACTTTGAAGTTGAAGCCTTACAAGTTATCGATCAATTATTCAAAAAACATGATACGCTTATATGCGTAGGTGGATCAGGTTTATATATTGATGCTTTAATTAAAGGCTTAGATGAACTTCCCGAAATAGACCTTTCAATACGTGAGCAGTTAAACCACAAACTGGAAACAGAGGGTATTTTAAGCATCCAGAAACAACTCGCAGACCTAGACCCTGAATATTATCAACGTGTAGATCAAAGTAATCCACAACGCATGATAAGAGGCTTAGAGATGATATTATCAACTGGCATCAAACTTTCTTCGTTATTAACTAATCAAGTTAAAGAAAGACCCTTTAATATCATAAAAATAGGATTAAATACGGATAGAGCTCTTCTTTATGAGCGAATTAATGCACGTGTTGATCAAATGATGGAACTTGGCTTATTAAATGAGGTTAAAAGCTTAATTCAGCTAAGACATTTGAATGCCCTGCAAACCGTTGGCTATGCTGAACTATTTGCCTATTTAGATGGCGAATGTACGCTAGCAGAAGCAGTCGACAAAATAAAACAAAATACAAGACGCTTTGCTAAAAGGCAAATAACATGGTTTAAAAGAGATCCTCAGACAACCTGGTTTGACCCTAAAAATGAAAAAGAGATACTAGATTTTATCTTTGCATCTCTTTCCAATTTCATAAAGCCTGAGTAATATTAGCTTATAAAATTTATTGAACCAAAAGGTAAAAAACCTGAATTTATGCCATGGCTGTTGGGCCACCAAAGTTTAATGGCATATTCGCCGATTCTTCGTTTATATTAATCTTTCCATTAGCTGCTTCAAACTTTTCTAAGTTATCTTGCAACATATACATTAATCGCTTTGCATGATCTGGTGTTAAGATTAACCTTGATTTAACCTTAGCTTTCGGTACTCCAGGCATGAACCTGATAAAATCCAAAATAAATTCTGAATTAGAATGTGAAATTAAAGATAGGTTAGTAAATATTCCTTCAGCTATTTCTTCTGACAATTCAACATTAAAATGTTGCTCGTTTTGATTTTCTTCCATGATAGTCAAAAATATAAACTTGTATACATATGCACAAATTTATAGGGTACAAAAAAAGTCCCCCAATTTCATTGGGGGACTTTAAAAACAGTTAAACTGTTATATGTTATGCTGATTAAGCTTCAACTTCCTCTTCTTTAGAAGCTAATAACTTATCGTACTCTTCTTGAGAACCCACAATGATGCGCTCATAACCACGAACACCTGTTCCTGAAGGAATTAAGTGACCCACGATTACATTCTCTTTAAGACCTAGCATGTTATCACGTTTACCCGCAATAGCTGCCTCATTTAATACCTTCGTAGTTTCCTGGAAGGAAGCTGCCGAGATAAATGATTTAGTACCTAAAGAGGCTCTTGTGATACCTTGTAATACCGAACTTGCAGTCGCCGGTTTTGCATCTCTTACTTCGATTTGCTTTAAATCGTTACGTTTCAATTGAGAATTTTCATCTCTTAACTTACGTAATGATAAAATTTGACCTGGCTTCACCGTTGTCGAATCACCTGCATCCACTACTACTTTCTTATCGAAAATTTCATCATTCTCAATTTGGAAATCCCAACGATCAACAGAATCATTTTCTAAGAAACGAGTATCTCCCGGATCTTCGATATGTACTTTCTGCATCATTTGATGTACGATAACTTCAAAGTGCTTATCATTAATTTTTACCCCTTGTAAACGGTAAACCTCTTGAATACCATTTACTAGATATTCTTGAACCGCAGCAGGACCTTTGATAGCTAAGATATCAGCAGGTGAAATAGAACCATCCGACAATGGCATACCCGCTTTCACGAAGTCATTATCTTGTACCAAAATGTGTTTAGACAATGGAACTAAATACTTTTTAACTTCGCCATCTTTAGATTCGATAGTCATCTCACGATTACCACGTTTCACACCACCTAAAGTTACCACACCGTCAATTTCAGTTACCACTGCAGGGTTAGATGGATTACGTGCCTCGAATAATTCCGTTACCCTTGGTAAACCACCCGTAATATCTCGGGTTTTACCAGTTGCACGAGGAATCTTAACCAAGATTTGTCCACTTTGAACTGCTTCTGCATCATCTACTGCAATATGCGCACCTACTGGGATATTATATGATCTAACTAATTCACCTTTTTTATCCAATACGCGAATAGATGGGTTTTTAGTTTTATCTCTAGAATCAATAATTACTTTCTCGCGGTGACCAGTTTGCTCATCCGACTCTTCACGATAAGTTACCCCATCGATAATTGCATCAAACTCCACTTTACCACCAAACTCTGAAATAATTACCGCGTTATATGGATCCCAAGAACAAATTTTATCGCCTTTAGAAACTTTATCACCTTCTTTTACATATAAAAATGCACCATAAGGAATATTGTTCGACACGATTACTTTGTTAGTACCAGGTTCCACAATTTTAAATTCGCCTGAACGACCTAATACGATGTCTACAACGCCATCTTCTGTTGTGGTTTGTACAGTACGTAAGTTTTCAAATTCTACAACCCCTTCAAATTTCGCATTAATTTGCGATTCTGCAGCGATGTTAGATGCAGTACCCCCTACGTGGAAAGTACGTAGTGTTAACTGTGTACCTGGCTCCCCGATAGACTGAGCGGCAATTACGCCGACAGCTTCTCCGATTTGAACACGTTTACCAGAAGCTAAGTTACGACCGTAACATAAAGCACACACCCCGCGTTTATTCTCACAAGTTAATACTGAACGAATTTCAACCCCTTCTAATGGTGAATCTTCAATAGCTTTCGCTACATCCTCATCAATATCCTCACCTGCTCCAACTAATAATTTACCATCTAAAGGATTATATACATCATGTAATGAAGTACGACCTAAGATACGCTCATATAATGGCTCAACGATATCTTCATTATCTTTCAACGCTGTAGTATACATACCTCTTAAAGTACCACAATCAACAGAGTTTACAATCATATCTTGCGCTACATCATGTAAACGACGAGTTAAATAACCCGCATCGGCTGTTTTTAAGGCCGTATCCGCCAAACCTTTACGAGCACCGTGGGTAGAGATGAAGTATTCTAATACCGATAAACCTTCTTTGAAGTTCGATAAAATAGGGTTTTCAATAATCTCACCACCAGAACCCGATTTTTGTGGCTTAGCCATCAAACCCCTCATCCCAGCTAACTGACGAATCTGCTCCTTAGAACCACGGGCTCCAGAATCAAGCATCATGTATACCGAGTTGAAACCTTGATTATCCGAAGATAATTGGTTCATTACGAAGGTAGTTAATCGGTTGTTAATACGTGTCCAAATATCGATGATCTGATTGTAACGTTCGTTGTTGGTAATGAAACCCATATTATAGTTGTTTCTTACCTCTTCAACTTCATTGGCAGCTTGCTCTAATAAAGTATGTTTCTCTACTGGGATATTAACATCTTGCAAGTTGAACGAAAGACCTCCGCGGAATGCACTTTGGAAACCTAACTCTTTAATATCATCTAAGAATTTAGCTGAACGAGCCATACCGGTCATTTTCACTACTTCTCCAATGATATCTCTCAATGATTTTTTCGTTAATAACTCATTGATATAACCTACCTCTTCAGGTACTAATTGGTTGAATAATACACGACCAACTGTAGTTTCAATTAATTTATTTACGATTTGGCCATTCTCTTTCACATTTGCCTTTACTTTGATGAAAGCGTGTAAATCCACTTTCTTCTCATTATAAGCAATGATTACTTCTTCAGCTGAATAGAATGACATATCTTGCCCTTTAACTACTCTAGACTCATCCGTTCTACGGCCTTTAGTAATATAATAAAGACCTAAAACCATGTCTTGAGAAGGTACTGTAATTGGCGTACCGTTCGCAGGGTTTAAGATATTGTGTGCAGCCAACATCAATACTTGGGCTTCCAAAATTGCCGCATTACCTAATGGTAAATGCACCGCCATCTGGTCACCGTCGAAATCGGCGTTGAATGCTGTACACACTAATGGGTGTAATTGGATCGCTTTACCTTCCACCAATTTAGGTTGGAAAGCTTGGATACCTAATCTGTGAAGCGTAGGTGCCCTGTTCAATAACACTGGATGGCCTTTTAAAACATTTTCTAAAATATCCCATACCAATGGATCTTTACGATCTACAATTTTCTTAGCCGACTTCACTGTTTTTACCACACCTCTTTCGATCATTTTACGAATGATAAATGGTTTGAACAATTCAGCTGCCATATCTTTTGGTAAACCGCATTCGTGTAGTTTTAGGTTTGGACCTACAACAATTACAGAACGAGCAGAATAATCCACACGTTTACCTAATAAGTTTTGACGGAAACGACCTTGCTTACCTTTCAAAATATCTGAAAGTGATTTTAAGGCACGATTACCTTCAGTCTTAACCGCATTTACTTTACGTGAGTTATCGAATAAGGAATCTACAGCTTCCTGCAACATTCTTTTCTCGTTACGTAAAATAACTTCTGGGGCTTTAATTTCGATTAATCGTTTTAAACGATTATTACGGATAATTACACGACGATATAAATCGTTTAAGTCTGAAGTTGCAAAACGACCACCTTCTAAAGGCACTAATGGACGCAATTCTGGTGGAATAACAGGAACGATTTTAATAATCATCCACTCTGGGTTATTCTCGATGTTTTTCTTTGCACCACGGAAAGCCTCTACAACTTGAAGACGTTTTAACGCTTCATTTTTACGTTGTTGAGATGTTTCATTAGCTGCCTGGTGGCGTAAGTTGTATGATAAAGTATCTAAGTCAATACGTTTCAATAAATCTTCTAAGGCTTCTGCACCCATTTTGGCTACAAATTTATTAGGATCTTTATCGTCTAAGTATTGATTTTCTTTAGGTAATTTATCTAAGATATCTAAGTACTCCTCTTCTGTTAAGAAGTCCATGAAGTTAATACCTTGCTCTGCCATTAAACCTGATTGAATAACTACATAACGCTCGTAGTAAATAATCAAATCTAATTTTTTGGTTGGTAAGCCTAAAAGGTAACCAATTTTATTAGGCAGTGATCTGAAGTACCAGATATGCGCCACAGGAACTACTAAGTTAATGTGACCCATACGCTCTCTACGTACTTTTTTCTCGGTTACTTCAACCCCACAACGATCACACACAATACCCTTATAACGGATTCTTTTGTATTTACCGCAATGACATTCATAATCCTTTACAGGACCAAAAATACGCTCGCAGAATAAACCATCACGTTCCGGTTTATAGGTACGGTAGTTAATCGTTTCAGGCTTCAAAACCTCTCCACTTGAACGCTCCAAGATATTCTCTGGAGATGCCAAGCTAATGGTAATCGAAGTGAAGTTACTTTTTAATTTATTATCCTTTTTGTAAGACATATTCTATGATTCCTTTAGTCTAACGTAATATCTAAACCTAAACCTCTTAATTCGTGTACCAATACATTAAATGATTCTGGTACGCCAGGAGTAGGCAAGTTTTCTCCTTTAACAATAGCTTCGTAAGTTTTAGCACGACCTACAACGTCATCCGATTTAACGGTTAAGATTTCTTGAAGGATATTAGCCGCACCAAATGCTTCTAATGCCCAAACCTCCATCTCACCAAAACGCTGACCCCCGAATTGTGCCTTACCACCTAAAGGTTGTTGCGTAATTAATGAATATGGTCCGATAGAACGCGCGTGCATCTTATCGTCTACCATGTGTCCTAATTTCAACATATAAATGATACCTACTGTAGTCGGTTGATCGAATTTCTCACCGGTTAAACCATTATTTAAATAAGTTCTTCCAGATACTGGTAATCCAGCTTTCGCGATCCATTCTTCTACCTCGTCAGACTTAGCTCCGTCGAAAATAGGTGTTGCAAATTTAACCCCTAATTCTTGACCAGCCCAAGCTAATACCGTTTCATAGATCTGTCCCAAGTTCATACGAGAAGGTACCCCTAGTGGGTTCAACACGATATCAACTGGTGTTCCATCATCTAAGAAAGGCATATCTTCATCACGTACAATACGAGCTACAATACCCTTATTACCGTGACGACCCGCCATCTTATCACCTACTTTTAATTTACGTTTTTTAGCCACGTAAACTTTCGCCATTTGAACGATACCTGATGGTAACTCATCCCCTACACTGATGGCAAATTTATCACGTTTATACGCACCTAATTCTTCATTTACACGAATACCATAGTTGTGTAATAACAATTTAATTTGCTCGTTTTTATCCTCATCTGTAGTCCATTTGTATGGATTAATATGAGCATATTCTAAATCAGCAAGGATTTTTTGAGTAAACTTAGCACCTTTAGCAATTAACATTTCTTTGTAAACATTAAATACTCCTTGAGAAGTTTTACCATTTACAATTTGGAATAATTTATCAACTAATTGGTTCTTTAAGTTTTCAATAGCGGTATTATAACGCTTATCTAATTTCTCAATAGCTGCTTTTTCTTCTGCTTTAGAAGTTTTCTTAGCTCTCGAGAATAATTTAGTGTCAATTACCACACCTTTAATCGAAGGTGGAGTTTTTAATGAAGCATCTTTCACGTCTCCGGCTTTATCTCCGAATATCGCTCTTAATAACTTCTCTTCTGGAGAAGGATCTGACTCTCCTTTTGGCGTAATTTTACCAATTAAAATGTCACCTTCTTTAACTTCAGCTCCAATACGGATAATACCGTTTTCATCTAAATCTTTAGTAGCTTCTTCCGAAACGTTAGGAATATCTGGTGTTAATTCCTCTTCCCCACGTTTAGTATCACGCACTTCTAATTCAAATTCTTCGATATGTAATGAAGTAAAGATATCATCTCTCACAATACGCTCGTTAATTACGATCGCATCCTCAAAGTTATATCCTTGCCAAGGCATGAAAGCTACTTTTAAGTTTCTACCTAAAGCTAATTCTCCATCTTGAGTCGCATAACCTTCACAAAGCACTTGACCTTTGGTAACTTTTTCACCTTTTTTCACAATTGGCTTCAAGTTGATACAAGTATTTTGATTGGTTTTCTTGAACTTCGTTAATCTATAAGTTTTGCTATCACCCTCAAATGAAACTAAACGATCAGTTTCGTTACGTTCATATTTAATAGTGATCTCATTTGCATCTACATATTCTACTACCCCATTTCCTTCCGCATTGATTAAGGTTCTAGAGTCACGAGCTACGCGACCTTCCAAACCTGTTCCAACGATTGGAGCTTCTGGACGTAATAAAGGTACAGCTTGACGCTGCATGTTCGATCCCATTAAGGCACGGTTCGCATCATCATGCTCTAAGAAAGGAATTAAGGAAGCTGCAATCGAAGTAATCTGATTTGGAGCAATATCCATTAAATCTAATTTCTCTGGTTCGATAATCGGGAAGTCACCCTCGTAACGCGCTTTTACACGTGGCGTTGTGAAGTTACCTTTATCATCGTACTGCGCATTTGCTTGTGCAATCGTTTTTCCGTCTTCGTCCTCAGCTGATAAATAAATTACAGGTTCATCTACTGATACTTTACCATCCACTACCTTTTTATAAGGTGTTTCGATAAAACCTAAATTATTAATCTTAGCATGAACACATAAAGATGAAATCAAACCAATGTTTGGTCCCTCTGGAGTCTCAATGGTACATAAACGACCATAGTGCGTATAGTGAACGTCACGAACCTCGAAACCAGCACGCTCACGGGATAAACCACCTGGGCCTAAAGCTGACAAACGACGTTTGTGCGTAATTTCCGCCAATGGATTCGTTTGATCCATAAATTGAGATAACTGATTCGTTCCAAAGAAAGAATTAATTACGGACGATAATGTACGTGCATTAATTAAATCTGTAGGTGTAAATACCTCGTTATCACGGATGTTCATACGCTCTCTGATGGTTCTAGCCATACGCGCTAAACCTACCCCAAACTGCGCATATAATTGCTCCCCTACCGTACGTACACGACGATTCGATAAGTGATCAATATCATCCACTTCTTCTTTTGAATTAATCAATTTAATTAGATACTTCACGATAGCGATGATATCAGCTTTTGTTAAAACTTTAACATCATCCGGAGTATCCATTTTTAATTTACGGTTGATACGGTATCTACCAACATCACCTAAATCATAACGTTTATCTGAGAAGAATAAACGCTCAATAATACCTCTTGCTGTTTCCTCATCAGGTGGTTCTGCGTTACGCAAAGCTCTATAGATGTTTTCTACAGCCTCTTTTTCAGAGTTTGAAGTATCTTTTTGTAAAGTATTATAGATAATTGTATAATCAGCTTGCGAGGCACCATCGTCTTTAGATAAGATAATAGTTTTTACACCTGCATCAATGATCATATCAATATGGTCGTCTTCAAGTATAGTATCCCGGTCTAATATAACCTCATTTCTATCGATAGAAACTACCTCACCGGTATCCTCATCCACGAAATCTTCAACCCATTTACGTAAAACTCTTGCGGCTAACTTACGACCGATAAATTTCTTCAAGCCAGACTTACTAACTTTTACTTCGTCAGCTAAATCAAATAACTCTAAAATGTCTTTATCTGAATCGTATCCAATAGCACGCAATAAAGTGGTTACTGGAAATTTCTTTTTACGGTCGATATAAGCATACATAACGTTGTTCACGTCTGTTGCAAACTCGATCCAAGATCCTTTGAAAGGAATTACACGGGCGGAGTATAATTTGGTACCGTTCGTGTGACGGCTTTGTCCAAAGAATACGCCTGGAGAACGATGTAATTGCGATACAATTACACGCTCAGCACCGTTGATAACGAATGTACCTTTTGGGGTCATGTAAGGGATTGTACCTAGGTACACATCCTGGATAATGGTTTCAAAATCCTCGTGCTCAGCATCATTACAAGATAACTTTAATTTTGCTTTTAAAGGCACGCTATACGTCAACCCGCGATCGATACATTCAGGAATATCGTAACGTGGAGGGTCAATAAAATAATCTAAAAATTCTAAAACAAAGATGTTTCTAGAATCGGTGATAGGGAAGTTTTCAGCAAACACTTTAAATAAACCTTCGGTATGACGGTTATCTGAAGTTGTTTCAATCTGGAAAAACTCTTTAAATGATTGCAACTGTACATCTAGAAAATCAGGGTAATCTAAAATGTGCTTACTACGTGCAAAATTTACTCTTTGGTCTACGACTTTATTTGCCAAGGGACTAAATTTAATTTAGTTTAAGAATAAACTATTTGCTTGGTTTGGATAAACACAATTCACCAACCAAACAAGATGAATTGTATATAAATAGGAATAGACTCCGACTAAAAAGTCGGAGTCTTATTACTTTGCTGTTCTTTTAGAAAGAGGAGATTATTTAATCTCAACTACAGCTCCAGCTTCTTCTAATTGTTTTTTCAAAGCTTCAGCCTCATCTTTAGCAACACCTGATTTTAATTCTTTAGGTGCACCATCAACTAAGTCTTTAGCTTCTTTCAAACCTAAACCAGTTAAGTCTTTAACTAATTTAACGATAGCTAATTTTTGACCACCAGCATCTTTCAAGATTACATCAAATGATGTTTTCTCTTCAGCTGCAGCAGCATCGCCACCAGCAGCAGGAGCTGCAACAGCTACTGCAGCAGCAGCAGGCTCGATACCATACTCATCTTTTAAGATTTGAGCTAATTCATTAACTTCTTTAACTGTTAAGTTTACTAATTGCTCAGCAAACGCTTTTAAATCTGCCATTTTATTAAGATTTTAAAAATTTACGATAAAATATTTTTTGTTTAATGCGAACTTAAGGTGTTCGTTAACCTCTTTCTTGTAATGTTTTAACAATACCCGCGATTGTTGAACCACCAGACTGTAATGCAGAAACCACATTTTTAGCTGGAGATTGTAATAATCCAATGATTTCACCAATAAGCTCATCTCTAGATTTAAGATTCACTAAGGCATCTAATTGGTTATCACCTACAAAGATCGCAGTGTCGATATACGCTCCTTTTAAAGCCGGTTTTTCTTCTTTACCTTTTCTTAAAGACTTGATAAGTTTTGCTGGTGCATTACCTACAGTCGAAAATAATAAAGCTGATTGACCTTTTAATGCTGGGAAGATATCTGATGAATCGCCTTCTAAACCTTCAATCGCAATTTTGATTAAAGTGTTTTTAGCAACTTTCATTTCGATACCGCTCTCGAAACATTTGCGACGGATATTATTAATTTTTTCAACAGAAAGACCAGAAGTATCGGCAATGTAAAAATTACCATATTCCTTCATTTTTCCTTGTAGTTCTAAAACTACTTCATTTTTTTGTTCTCTGTTCATAATTAAATCCCCGCTACTGATTTAGTTTCAATTGCAATCCCAGGGCTCATTGTCGAAGAAACGTGAATGCTCTTGAAATAAGTTCCTTTTGCTGCAGAAGGTTTTAATTTAGAAATCGTTTGAAGTACTTCTAACGCATTTTCATAAATTTTCTCTGCTGGGAATGATACTTTTCCTATGGAAGCATGGATGATACCGGTTTTGTCTACTTTAAAATCGATCTTACCGCCTTTTACATCAGTTACAGCTTTTCCAACTTCATTGGTTACTGTTCCTGATTTAGGGTTAGGCATCAAGTTACGTGGACCTAATACACGGCCCAACTTACCAACTTTTGCCATACATGCAGGCGTTGTGATAATAATGTCTACATCTGTCCATCCACCTTCAATCTTCGCTACGTATTCATCTAAACCTACGTAATCTGCTCCAGCTGCTTTAGCCTCTTCTTCCTTATCAGGCGTACAAAGAACTAAAACGCGAACAGTCTTACCGGTACCGTGAGGTAAAGTTGCGATACCACGTACCATTTGATTGGCTTTACGTGGATCAACGCCTAAACTTACATCGATATCAACCGATGCATCAAATTTAGTCGTCGTAATCTCCTTTACCAAAGCAGCAGCATCCTTTAGGGTATATTGCTTGCCGGCCTCGAGTTTAGCGTGCGCTATTTTTTGATTTTTTGTTAACTTAGCCACTGTGTAAACTGTTAATGTTAATAATTAGTTAAAAGGTGCATCACCTGTTACTGTGATACCCATACTACGTGCTGTACCAGCAACCATACTCATCGCTGACTCGATAGTAAATGCATTTAAATCAGGCATTTTATCTTCAGCAATGGCTTTAACTTGATCCCAAGTCACCGATCCAACTTTTTTACGGTTAGGCTCAGCAGAACCACTCTTTAATTTAGTAGCATCCAATAATTGAATAGCAACTGGAGGGGTTTTGATGATGAAATCGAAAGACTTGTCAGCATATACAGTAATTACAACAGGTAATACTTTACCAGGCTTATCTTGGGTACGAGCATTGAATTGTTTGCAAAACTCCATGATATTCACACCTTTAGCACCTAACGCAGGTCCTACTGGTGGAGATGGATTTGCCGCTCCGCCTTTGATCTGTAATTTGATCAGTGCACTGACTTCTTTTGCCATTTTTTGTTTTTTATTTAATTAAAACTCAATGTTAAATTTTGGAAGCAATGTAACATTTAGATCCTATAGGTCTCCTAAGAAACCAAAAGGACTGCAAAGATATGAATAATCTTGCAGTCCTCAAATATATTTTAATAAAAAATAAATAATATAAAAAAACCCAACAACTAAAAGCTATTGGGCTATTATTATAAAAAGTTAATCTTACTCTTTTTCAACTTGCATATAGTTAAGTTCAAGTGGCGTCTTACGTCCAAAAATCTTAACCATAACTTTTAATTTTTTCTTCTCTTCATTAACCTCTTCGATAACTCCGGTGAATCCATTGAAAGGACCATCAGTAACTTTTACATTTTCACCAACATAGTAAGCTACATTCATAACTTCACCTTGCTGACTCATTTCGTCAACTTTACCTAAGATACGGTTTACTTCAGCCTGACGCATAGGGATTGGATTTCCAGCTTTATCGCCTAAGAAACCAATTACACTATTAATACCTTTGATGATGTGTTCTAACTCGCCATCTAAAATAGCTTCAATTAAAACATATCCAGGATAGTAATTACGTTCCTTTGCAATTTTCTTTCCGTCCTTCATTTGATAGTACTTCTCCATGGGAATAAGCACTTGAGGAACTAGGTGGGAAAAACCTAAACGGCCGATCTCAGAATCGATATATTGTTTTACCTTTTTCTCTTTCCCGCTAACTGCTCTAACTACATACCATTTTAACTGATCATTCATGCAGCTTTAGATTAAAGAGATTTATAAAATAATTCTAGAATATAGGTTGCAGCTTTGTCCATGCCAAAAACTACTAAGGCAATAATTAAAGATGCCACTAATACTAATACAGCCGAATTTTGCAACTGACCCCTAGAAGGCCATGTTACCTTATCGGTCATTTCTTCGTATGATTCCTTAAAAAATTGAACTACGCCAGCCATATTTATATTAATTAATATTAAGCACGGGAACAAGGATTCGAACCC
This sequence comes from Pedobacter sp., assembly GCA_004211595.1. Classification (GTDB taxonomy): domain Bacteria; phylum Bacteroidota; class Bacteroidia; order Sphingobacteriales; family Sphingobacteriaceae; genus Pedobacter. Next base: position 129,158 of record SEDO01000002.1, on the reverse strand, counting down.
TGATCAAAGGTTTTGGAGACCTCTATTCTACCATTGAACTATTCCCGTGGATAAAAAAGAGTTAGCTTAAAGGCTAACCCTTTTTATTATATTGTGCTTTAACTTAAAAATTAAGCTAAGATTTCAGTTACCTGACCTGCACCTACAGTTCTACCACCTTCACGGATAGCGAAACGTAAACCTTTTTCCATTGCAATTGCATTGATCAATTTAACGGTAATTGTTACGTTATCACCTGGCATAACCATTTCAGTACCTTCTGCTAAAGAGATTTCTCCTGTAACGTCTGTAGTACGGAAGTAGAATTGAGGACGATATTTGTTGAAGAATGGAGTATGACGACCACCTTCTGCTTTTGATAATACGTAAACCTCAGCTTTGAAGTCAGTGTGAGGAGTTACAGAACCTGGTTTACAGATAACCATACCACGACGGATATCAGTTTTCTCAATACCACGTAATAATAAACCTACGTTATCACCAGCCTCACCGTAATCTAAGATTTTACGGAACATCTCAACTCCTGTTACAGTAGATTTTAAGTTCTCTGCACCCATACCTAAGATCTCAACTGGATCTCCAGAGTTGATTACACCACGCTCAATACGACCAGTTGCTACAGTACCACGACCAGTGATCGAGAATACGTCCTCAACAGGCATTAAGAATGGAAGATCAGTCAAACGTGGAGGAATTGGAATGTAGTTATCTACAGCATCCATTAATTCCATGATTTTACCAACCCATTTAGCATCTCCATTTAATCCACCTAAAGCAGATCCTTGGATTACAGGGATATCATCACCAGGGAATTCATAGAATGATAATAATTCACGAACTTCCATTTCAACTAATTCTAATAACTCAGGGTCATCAACCATATCCACTTTGTTCATGAATACAACCAATGCAGGTACACCTACCTGACGAGCTAAAAGAATGTGCTCACGAGTTTGAGGCATAGGACCATCAGTTGCAGCAACTACAATGATAGCTCCATCCATTTGCGCAGCACCTGTAACCATGTTTTTCACGTAATCCGCGTGACCTGGACAGTCAACGTGTGCATAGTGACGGTTAGCAGTTGAATACTCAACGTGTGATGTGTTAATCGTGATACCTCTTTCTTTTTCCTCTGGAGCAGAGTCAATAGAATCAAATGAACGTGCCTCAGATAAACCAGCATCAGATAACACTTTAGTGATAGCTGCTGTTAAGGTTGTTTTACCGTGGTCAACGTGACCGATAGTACCGATATTCAAGTGCGGCTTACTGCGGTCAAACTTTTCTTTTGCCATTTTTTATACTTATTAGTAGGTTAACTTTTTATTTTAATTATTGTTATAATATTAATCAATACAAAAAACCTTGCCCCTCCCGTTTTCCCAACAGTCTTAACAAAGTTCATTTAATCTTTTGAGCCAAAGATGGGACTTGAACCCACGACCTCTTCCTTACCAAGGAAGTGCTCTACCGCTGAGCTACTTCGGCTTTTAATTCAGCAGCCGGGTGTAAATTAAGTGCTTATCGAAATAAATCCTTAGCCCACCATTTTATTAGAGCGGAAGACGAGGTTCGAACTCGCGACCTATAGCTTGGAAGGCTATCGCTCTACCAACTGAGCTACTTCCGCTTTTGAGAGTGGGGAGAGAAGGATTCGAACCTTCGAAGTCTTGCGACAACAGAGTTACAGTCTGTCCCATTTGGCCACTCTGGTATCTCCCCCCTTTTGCACCAAAACCGAAGTCTTAGAACAAAAAAGAGCCTCCTATCGGAATCGAACCAATGACCTACTGATTACAAGTCAGTTGCTCTACCAGCTGAGCTAAGGAGGCTTTTAATTTTGTAAAAACATTATTTTGTGGTGCAAATATAATGTTTTTTTCGTCTTTCACAGAACAATCATTTCTTTTTTTTTGCATCCTTTTGGGAGTGCCTCTTCCGAAATGGAATGCAAATCTATAAAAAATAATTTGCCAAAAAAATATATTTTAAAAAAAATCGAGCATTTTTCTGTGAATCTTTAAAGCCATCTTCTAGAGCTTAAATTAGCCTCTTGATTTTCAAATACTTCTAATACATCATAAGCTTCAAAAAAAATTTACAAAAAAAGGCGAACCTATTTGGGTCGCCTAATTTTTTATAAAATTAATAGCTATAAAACGCTATTTATGTTGAAAATTAATTTTAATCTAAGTCATCAATATCTGAATAATCATCCGTGAGTACACCAGCTTTCATTAATTCTTTATGCTCACTCAACTTAGCTCGGGTCTTCTCTTTATGCTTGGTGATTTGTTTTTTCAATGATTCTATCGCTAAATCTGTAGCCTCTTCAAATGATTTACATTTTTCCTTCGCAAACAAGGTGTCTCCGGGCACCATCAATTTTATCTCCGAGATTTTATTGGCCTCATCTTCTACATTCTCCAATTTTAAATAAACCTCCCCACTTATAATATTGTCGAAAAACACTTCTAACTTATCTACTTTCTTTTGAATAAAAGCTAACAACTTTTTGTCTGCTGTAAAATGAATTGATTGCACACTGATTTTCATTTTTCCTCCTTTTTTATGCCTTTGGATGGGCTTGTTTATATATTTTTTTCAAACGCTCTACAGAATTGTGTGTATATATCTGTGTGGTACCTAAACTGGCATGCCCCAAAAGTTCTTTAATAGCATTGATGTCCGCACCTCTATTTAATAAACTACTCGCAAAAGAATGTCGCAAAACATGCGGACTTTTCTTTTTTTGTGTAGAAACTAAAGACAGATATTTTTTCACAATCTTAGCGATAAATTGAGGGGTAGCATCCGTACCCCTATCTGTAACAATTAAGCTTTCGCTTTTGTTAGTAAAATGCATATTCGTTTTAAGGGTTATATAATTTCCCAAAGAAGTTTGCAGCTCCTTATGCAACGGTATAATTCTCTCCTTATTTCTTTTTCCCAAAACCTTTATTTGAGCTTGATAAACGTCATAATCCACATCCTTTAAGTGGATTAACTCACTCAAGCGAATCCCTGTCCCAAAAAACAATTCAATTACCAACTTATCCCGAGTCCCGGAAAAACCTGGCTCAAAAACGTCGGGAGCATCCAACAATTGATCCATTTGCGCATCTGGAATAAAAACAGGTAAAGGCTTTGCACTTTTAGGGCCTTTCACTAAGGCTACCGGATTCGACTTCAAACCTTCTGAAGTCATTAGAAACTTATAAAAACTCCTCAAGCAGGATAATTTACGTTGTACCGCCCTAGCCGATAATCCAGAATCCATCAGTTCTACGATATAAGCTCGTATTTCAGCTGCCTTAACTTGCTGCCAAGTGAAGGCTTGGCGATTTAAAAATTCTTGAAATTGTCCAAGATCATTTTCGTAAGCTGCTATGGTGTTCACAGAATAGCGTTTCTCTTGACCCAAATAATTTAGAAAAGCTAGTACGGACATAGGCGGCAAAAGTTATAAAGTGAAAATAAGCATTAAAAGCACGAAGACCAAGTATTTTTTTAAATACTTTTGTCAAATTAATTAGATCAAATTATGAACTGGATATTTTTAATTTTAGGAGGCCTCTTTGAAGTAGGATTTACTTTTTGCTTAGGAAAAGCCAAGGAAAGCACCGGTAACACAACCTTAATGTGGTATGTAGGGTTTGCCATTTGTTTAACTTTAAGTATGTCCTTATTAATTAAAGCTACCCAAAGTTTGCCATTAGGAACTGCCTATGCAGTTTGGACAGGTATTGGCGCTGTAGGAACCGTATTGATGGGGATATTCTTTTTTAAAGAACCTGCCACTTTCATGCGTTTGTTTTTTATCTTCACCTTAATAGCCTCCATCATCGGCTTAAAAGCGGTGTCTTCCCATTAAATGGTGTTTCCCCATTAATAAAATAAAAGAGATTATTGGCACAAAAAAAGCGCCACCTGTAAAGGTTGCGCTTTTTATATAGTTAATACGTAGTTAAATTAAGAATTAGTATCCTGATTTAAGCCTTGTATATAAACAGCGTGTTTAATCTCAGTACGACGAGCTACGGATTTTTTCTCGTATGCCTGACGGCTACGTAGTTCTCTTAAAACTCCTGTTTTCTCAAATTTCTTCTTGAAACGCTTTAACGCTTTGTCTAATGATTCGCCGTCTTTAATGTTGATAATGATCATACCGTGAAATACCTCCTCTCGTGTTTTTTAAAATTTACCCATATTTGGGGATGCAAATGTAGCTAATTATTTGAATTTTAGAAAGTATTTTAAAAAATAATTAATTAATCCTTCCTCATCTGCATAGCTTTTTAAAAGCCTCTATTTTAAAATCTCACGAGCAATAACTAATTTTTGAATTTCTGAAGTTCCCTCACCAATAGTACACAATTTACTATCACGATAAAATTTCTCTACTGGGAAGTCTTTTGTATAACCATATCCTCCAAAAATCTGAACCGCTTCTGTAGCACATTTTACGGCTACTTCAGAAGCAAAGTACTTGGCCATCGCAGATTCTTTAGACATAGGTAAATGTGCATTTTTCAAATCAGCTGCCTGACGTATAAGTCTTTCAGCTGCTTCAATTTCTGTAGCCATATCCGCTAATTTAAATGAAATCGCTTGAAATGACGCAATTGGAACTCCAAATTGATGTCTCTCTTTGGCATAAGCTACTGCTGCTTCAAAGGCTCCTTTTGCAATCCCCAAGGAAAGGGCGGCTATAGATATACGTCCCCCATCTAATATTTTCATGGCCTGCTTAAATCCATCCCCTTCATTGCCTAGTAAATTGGCTTTAGGCACTCTACAATTATCAAAAATCATTTCTGTAGTTTCGGATGCACGCATGCCTAACTTATTTTCTTTTTTTCCTGCAGAAAAGCCGGGAGTGCCTCTTTCTACCACAATGGCAGAAATGCCTTTAGAACTACCAGACTCTCCAGTACGCACCATAACCACCGCTACATTACCTGTTTTCCCGTGAGTAATCCAATTTTTAGCACCATTTATCACATATTCATCTCCATCTAAAACCGCTGTAGTTTGCATACGTAAGGCATCGGACCCTGTATTAGCTTCTGTTAAACCCCATGCCCCAATCCATTCTCCAGTAGCCAGTTTAGGCAACCAATTTTGCTTTTGCGTTTCATTTCCAAAGGCTAATATATGCCCGGTACATAAAGAATTATGCGCCGCTACCGATAACCCGATAGAACCACAAACTTTAGAAATTTCCACAATTACGTCTACATATTCTTGATATCCATATCCAGAACCTCCATAATTTTCAGGCACTAAAACTCCCATTAAACCCATTTCTCCCAACCGCTTAAATAAATCTACTGGAAAGTACTGCGACTCATCCCATTCCATCAAATGAGGTTGAATTTGTTTTAAGGCAAACTCCCTTGCCATTTGACGAATCATTACTTGTTGTTCTGTAGGTTTTAAATAAGACACAAACTCGTTATTCATATTTTAATTTATTATTGGTTAAAACAATTGCCTTGATTGGCCTAATGACTTAATTTAATATAAGCTACTTCCGCAATTATAAGCATAAATTCTAGGAACTTAACCCATATAAAATAAGGTTATATATAGAACACTTTAGTATTTGGTATAGTTTAAATAATAATATTCCAACTATAGCTTGCTTAATTATTCTTAACAATAGTAGAATTTGTGTTCAGTAGCCTTCATCGGAATTTACTATTGGTTTATTTCAACATTCAATATATTTTAAGTCGGATATAATTCGTATCTGCCTCGGATTTCAGTCGGAGTTCAACCGACTGAAATCCGACTGAAATCCGACCGAAATCCGACCGAAACCCGACCGAAACCAAAATGTAAACCGATAGTTAAGATAGCCTTAACTATAATTTACTTTTAAAAAACTGGGCAATTACGTTTAGGTGGGCTGAGATTTTCTTAAAATCTTACTAGGCGGTGAATTTCAGGGCTATATTTTGATAACCTGGATTCTCCACCTAAAAAATCTAAACCAATCAGAAAAGAATAAGCTGCTACAGAGGCTCCTAATTTCTGAACCAATTTACTGGCTGCAACGACAGTTCCTCCTGTAGCTAATAAATCATCATGAATTAAAATTCGTGACCCTGATTGAAAAGCATCTTCATGAATTTCTAAAACAGCTTCTCCATATTCTAAGGAATAGGCTTGGGAAATCGTTTTATACGGCAATTTTCCAGCTTTACGAATAGGCACAAAAGGCACCTTCAGTATTTGAGCCATCATCATTCCGAATAAAAAACCCCTGCTTTCAATACCCGCTACACCATCGATCTGTATATCTTTAAAAGGGGCAGCTAGCGCCTCTGTTATCTCCTTGCAGAGGTCAGCATCTTTTAAGATGGGGGTGATATCTTTAAAAATAATTCCGGGTTTAGGAAAATCAGGAATATCTCTGAGCTTTGCAATTATTTTTTCGGTGATCATTCGAAGTTTAAATAAGGACTTAATCTAGCTAATGTAGCTGCATCAAATATAAGTACTTTTTTCATGTCTTCTAGATTATTAATAGGGCCATTTTGTAACTTATAATTATGCAGTACCCTAGCCAGCTTCGATCCAATATATGGATGTTGACGCAATTCCTCATAAGACACTTTATTGATGGGGATTTTAATTATTTTATTGGTGTCTATCTTTAATTGAGGCAAAATTTTAGTGTATACGAGCGTATCTAATCCAAATACTTCTAACAATTGTTCCGCTTTATAAAAGCCCCCTAATTTTGTTCTATATTTTAAAATTCTTAAAGCAAATACTGGCCCAATTCCATTAAGTTGAACTCATTCCAAACTATCCGCTTGATTGATGTCAACCATGATTTTAACTCGGGGCTTATGACTATTAAACCCTGCCCTATTACCATTAAGAGTGCCAATCCGTACCTCACCCTTTTGTATGCTGGAAGATATATTGGCAGGTAGGCGAGGGAAAATCAGATAGGGTTTCAATTGCCTAAACCTCTCCGGACTCATTACATACAATTTTTGGACGTCTGTGGCACTTTTGAACCCTCCAATCAAGTCTTTAAATCGAAGAATACTTTGAGCCTGCTTTATGGTAAAGCCCAAATTCATTCAAGATTCCAAATTCAATTCATTGGGATCAAATGATTTAATAGTTATCTTAGAAGTAAGATTATTAGGAATATTCAAATCGGAAGGCAGCGTACCTGAAGGCCTTACCTTGGAAATATGGTCTAAATTTCCTTCAACGGATTGAAGTCATTTATAATCTTGTACAGTCAAGGCTACCGCCGACTGTTGCTCACTGCTTAAATGTGGTAATATTATTTTAGTGATGCCTACCAAACTTAATATAAAAATAAGGCCAAGATATTGCGATCTAGACAAGGTGTTTTCTATTGTTATCCATTTTTTCATGATATTTAAGATACTCCAAAATTTTAGCTTAATTTTGACAAGCAGAAATGTTACAACACTTATGAAACCATGAAAATTATTTCCAAATCTGAGTTTGCGAAAGCAACTAAAATAGATAAACTTGGCGTTCCAGGCTTAGCAGCCCTATTAATGGAGGTCATGAAGTTAAATGATATTAATGAGGTTTTTGAAAAAAATCAATCCTTTGAAGGCCTTGATTTTGTGGATAAAATTTTAGAAACTATTGGGGTGACCATTGATTTTGATCCAGAAGAATTAAAAAATTTACCAAAGACAGGAGGATTTATTGCCATCGCCAATCATCCCTATGGAGGTGTTGAGGGTTTAGCCCTGGTAAAATTACTCTGTACAGTACGCCCAGAGGCTAAGGTTATGGTAAATTTTATCTTAAAGAAGATACCTAATTTGAGCAATTTCTTTGTAGCTGTTAATCCATTTGAAAACATCCAACATAGCTCTAGTATATCGGGTTTAAAAACTACTTTTGATTTACTCCAAAATAACATACCTATAGGTATATTCCCTGCTGGGGAGGTATCTACATTCAGTTTCGATAGTCAAGTAGTTACCGACAGACAATGGCATCCCGTGGTTGGCAAATTAATTGCTAAAGCAAAAGTGCCGGTGGTTCCCATTTATTTTCATGGAAATAACGGCCTTTTGTTTAATATCTTGAGTTTAATACATCCAACCTTGAGAACGGCCAAATTACCTTCTGAATTTTTAAATAAACAAGGTTTAAAAATTAAAGTTAGGATTGGTAAGCCTATACATGTTGAAGATGTTAATTATAAAAAAGATTCGAATTTATTGTTAGATTTTTTAAGAGCTAGAACCTATGCTTTAGGTACGGCCTTGGATCAAGACAAAAAATTATTCAATCCTATACAGCTTTTTAAAATTAAGAAAAAGCCAGCAGCCATTATATCAGAATCCTCTCCAACCATAATTCGTGACGAAGTTTCCACCCTACAGCATTTTAAGGTATGGGAAGAGAAAAATTATCAAGTCTTTATAAGCCCCACCACAGCTATCCCGAATATTTTACGTGAAATAGGTCGTTTGCGGGAAATCACTTTTAGGGAAATTGGAGAAGGCACCAATAAAAAAATTGATCTAGATAATTATGATATCTATTATCATCATTTATTTATTTGGGATAAAGAGGCCGAACAAATTGTGGGAGCCTACAGAATTGGAAAGGGAGATGAGATATTACTAAACTATGGCCGAAGAGGGTTTTATTTGAATGAACTATTTAAAATAAAGGAGCAGTTTTATCCAATATTAAGACAAGGGATAGAATTAGGAAGATCTTGGATTAGAAAAGAATATCAACTTAAACCACTTCCATTATTTTTATTATGGAAAGGTATTTTAAAATATCTTTTGGATAATCCGCAATATCGATACATGTTTGGGCCAGTGAGTATAAGCAATAATTTTTCGACTTTCTCTAAAAGCCTGATTGTGGATTATATTACGCGCAATCATTTTGACTACGAACTCGCTTTATATGTGAAACCTCGGAACAAGTTTAAAGCTGATTTAAGTTCCGTGGATAAAAATTTACTCGTGGAGAAAAGTGAGAGCTTGAAAGATTTGGATAGCTTAATTGCGGATATTGAAAATAATCACTTAAAAATTCCTGTGTTATTGAGGCAATATTTAAACCTGAATGCAAAAATTATCAGTTTTAATATTGACCCTAAATTTTCAGATTGCTTAGATGGCTTTTTATTAGTAGATCTACAACAAATTCCTGCCGAGATGCTAGATAAAATTGGGAAAAACTTTTAAAAGATAGAAGCCCCGAATATTTTCGGGGCTACGTATCAACTAACCTAAACTTATGCTAAAAAGTAACCAGCTTTTTAACACTACAAAGGTACGGCATGAGTGTTAAATTAAGGTTAAGCTTTAGTCATTATTATGTCGTATTTAGTACTTGGTATTTTGAGGGTTAAAGTTTGTCCAACCCGCAGTCCAATCAGTTGTTCCAAAGGCTCCTATATAATTTACTGCCGTGGCGTTAGGGGTTACGGCAAAGGTTCCTGTTAAGGCTGGAGAACCCACACTTGGTAAGAAATTAGGGCTATTTAAATTAAATGGATTAGTCAATCTTAAAGTTGTATTGGCGTCGGTAATTAATATGTTTCCTTCTGTCAATGCTTTAGCTTGCATTTCAGCAGCTGTTAACACCGTGGAGTTCGTTAAGAAGTTTGAAATATAGGCTGCTACAATATTATTTTTAAATTGAGATTCTCCATTTTTATAAAAATTAGCAGACTTATCTGACTCAATATTTAAACCACCTTTTTGACTACCTAAAATGATAGAGTTATTAAAAATGAATTTAGTACCTCTTCTCCAACGATTACCGTAAGCGTGGCGAGAAGCTGTTCCTGCTGCATTATTAGGACCTACAATCGTAAAATTTGACAATTTAGGTTGTGTAATAGGATTTGCATCTGTACCATCTTTATCATTATCACATTCGATGCCATTACCGTCATCTGCTGCATCTACAAATTGTGGATCTCTCAAGGCTACTGCAAATTGAATGGAACCTGAATAACCGAAGTCAAAATCAAAATCATCATCAGCCGTTGCATAAGCTACTAAGTTTTTAGCATTTACCGTACCACCAAAAAATTCATAGGCATCGTCATTCGCAAAGACTGTTTGAATATTTTCAACCACGGTACCAGATCCTACTGCATAAAAAGTCAAGGCATTAATCTCACTATCATTTACCCCAATTCCTGCATATTCAATACGTACATAACGTAATATTCCGGAATTATCATTTGGTACATTATCCGTTCCATAATTAATAGAAACACCACCTTCTACTTGTACAGGGGTAGTTCTGTTGGTAGGGGCTTTGCCAATTAATATGAGACCTCCCCAATCTCCAGGAGCTCTACTCCCTGCATCCTTACCAGAGGTAAATATGATTGGTTTTGTAGCCGTTCCATCAGCCAATATTTTGGCGCCTTTATCGATTACAAGAGCGGCTTTAGAACCTACTTTTGCGCGGATTACAGTGCCCGGTTCAATCGTCAATGTAGCATTGTTTTTAACAACGACCACACCATCTAAAAACCATACTCTATCAGCGGTGAGCGTTTTATTGGTGGTTACATCTCCGTTAATAGTTTCTGGAGCAACCGGTACAATCGGAGTTTCTTCATCATCCGTTTTTCTGCAAGCTGAGAAGCCTAAAATCACCGCTAATAAAAGCAGTACTAATCTTTGATTTTTCATGTTTTTATGAGTATATATTAATCTCCTCAAAACTACTTATGGCATGTTTTGTAAAGGTTAATTCAAGTTTATGATTGCATCAGTAAATTGTTAGCAATTTGTTAAGGAGTTGAATCCTGTTTATTATTTATCCAGCCCAAACTGATAGCTAAAGGTTAAACTAAAGCTTTGCCCAATACGCGCAGTATTCATTATATTATCTACCGCGGGTTGGTAAGTTTTAGCTTTATTATTGTTTTGGTAGAACATTATTTTTTCATTTAATACATCCGATATATTTAATCTTAATTCGGCCTTATTTTGCATTAAGCGCTTTGAAAGTTGGAAATCTATCATATTTCTACCCTTTTCGTAAACATCTGGATAACCTTGATAACCAACCTCCGAAATTCTTTGCCCAATGCGATTGTATAATAAATTGAAGGAGAGATTAGTTTCTGGATCATTAAATAATAAACCTGCATTAATTAAGTATGGAGATTGTCCTTGTAGAGCCCTGTTGGTAACTTCCGAAACCAAACTATTTAAATTAACCGTAGAAAATATTAAGGAAGAATTAACATATGCAGTTAAGTTTCTATAAAGTGCTCTTTCACCCAAGAAACCTAAGTTTTTTCTAAACTCTATTTCCATCCCATAGGTTTTGGCTGAATTAGCATTTTGAAAGCTTATATTTTTTACACTCCCAGATGAGACAATTTGTTCAATCGGATTTTTGAAATATTTGTAATAAGCCGATATCGAGAATACTTGTCCAGCGCCCGGAAATAATTCATATTTCACATCAACATTGGTATTTTGACTTCTTTTTAAATCTGGATTTCCCTGTAAAATTCGTTTCGAGATGTAATCAAAAAATCCAAAATTAGAAAGTTCTCTCAATTCGGGACGGGTAACCGTTTGAGAAACTGAAAAACGTAGGTTACTTTGTTCATTTAATTGATAGGTACTGTTTAATGATGGTAAAATATCTAAATATTGCTTAAACACTTTTACACGTGCACCTGTAAAATCTGCAGTATTTACTTCTTGGAAAGAATCTTCAATCCGAACCCCCATACTCGTCCGCCAGTTTTTAGAATATCTACCATCTAGTAGGAAATAACCAGCATTTAAGTCAGAACGGGCATTATATTTATCAGCATTCTCCGTTCCCTCATCCATAATAAATCCGGTAGGTTTTAAGTTTTGAGGAGCAAAAATCTGATCTTGTGGCAAGAATAATAAGTTGTTTTCGAAATTTCCAAAGGCTTTGATATAACCAAATTTGCGCGCTTTAAAATCTCTTAATTTATATTGTTTCATACCACCCACTTTAAGGGTACTTTTTTGATTGAATAAGTTTAAGGGTATACTCAAATTGAGACCTGCATTAAAGCTATCTTCGAAGAGGGAGGAGAAAAATCTACTTGCGTCTGTTCTGGAGGCTGTTCCGTTAGGCACTACAGCTTCATATTGTGTACTACCTTGATCATAATCTAAGCGATAATTAATAGCTTTTAAATCTGGTTGAATTCTATCTGAATATGAATATCCTACATTCCAATTTATCTTTAATGCCTCTGCACTTAGTTTGTGTTCTCCTTCTAGCTGAGTATTGAAAAGGGACTTGCTCACCAGATCATATTGATAGCCTTTTATAGAATCCTGATCCATATAATTTGTGCCGTATCGACTTACAAAACTATTATCTAAAGAAACATTATAGAGGTTTTTAAAAGCTACCTTATGATTCGTACTTACATAGGCAAAATTAGCCAGCCCTCCTACCGAGGAGGAAAATTTATAACTATCATCATGAAATAAAAATTGCTGCGTGCCACCTTCATAGTCCATCCTCTCAGCTATGGTTTTTGTTTCAGAATTTCTATAGGTAAGAGCAATTATAGCCCCAATACTCGCATTATTTTTGAGTTCTTCACGAAGACCTAAACTTAGCTGATAATTTTGATTGGGTGAGGCAGTTGAATAGCGCTGGTTTTGAAAGCTATTTTGAAATAATTTTCCGGCCTCGATTTTTTGATTTGTAGAAAGCTGTGTGTAGTTTGTCGTAGAAGGCACCCCTTTTGGAATATTTCGTTCGACATTAAAAAATCCGAAGTTCTCTATCCCCGCTTTAGGGCCTAAGTAGAAAGTATTAAAGCTACTTTGAGCATTTAAACCTGACCCTAATCCTAGAAGTAAATAATTTTCACTGGGTACATCTTTGGTTAATACTTGGATGACGCCTCCAGAAAAATCTCCAGGTAAATCAGCAGATGCTGTTTTATTTATTAATATGTTATCAATCATATTGGCCGGAATAATGTCGAAAGAAAATGCCTTTCTATCTGGCTCTGTACTTGTTAACACCGCATTATTTAATAAAGTGGCGTTGTAACGATCACTTAAACCGCGGACAATTACGAACTTATTATCTTGAATACTGGTTCCGCTCACCCTTTTCAAGACCTCTGAGGTATTGCGGTCTGGGGATCGTTTTATTTGATCAGCAGATATACCATCGGAAATACTAATATTAGTTTTTTGACGAGCATATAAAGAATTTACAGATTCTTGCTTAGCTGTATAAGTGATTACAACTTGATTTAAAATCGTTGTAGCGGCTTCATCTAAGGCCACTGGTAAATTGGTTAAATTATTCGGTTTTACCTCTATTTCAGTAATCGTTTTAGTGGCATAACTGAAATACCGGAATTCTAAACTATACTTACCGGGGCTTAAATTACTGAAAGTATATCGACCTTCTACATCGGTTACAGTAACTATGGAGCTACCTACAATTTTAACGGCGGCACCAATTAATGGTTCTCCGGTTTTAAGGTCACTTACCGTACCTACAATTTTGCCCGTACCTTGAGCAAATACTAGAGCCTGATAACCTAAAATTAACAAGGTTAACATTACTTTTCGAAGTGTGAATAGAGTTTTCAATATCTTGGGTTTTACTTTCCGCAAAACTATTATCAAGATGTTAGGCCAATGTTAGGCTACTATTACTATATCTTAAGTTGAAGGTTAAGCCAGTGTTAAATGAAAAACGCCCAGTGTGGACCGGGCGTTTAATTTTTTAATAAGGAATATTTAATTTTTTACAGATAAAATGAAGAAGCCATATAGGGCCAATTAATAAAAATTTCACATCATCTAAAAAAGATGGCTTTTTGCCTTCTATTTTATGGCCAATAAATTGACCTATCCATGCCAGTACAAATATGATTAAAAATACGACCCACATGGCAGGCCCACCGGCCATTTCCCAATATTCTATTTGTACAATAAAATAGGAAAAAATACCTACCACCCATATCATCATAAAGGATAATACTGGGGAAAGTGTATAATAATAATACAGTGAAAAAGCGATTAGAAAGGAAGCCCAATTAAAATAAGTTTGACCTTTTCCTAAAAAACTCAATTCAGGAAATGGAATACTCCACACCATACCTAATAAACTAAACACAATCAAGGGCACACAAACCCAATGAATAAATTTATTGGTGGAATTTTGGTGGCTCTCTGCATACTTATCAAAAAGTACGTCCACTGGTTTCTTTTCTATTGTAGTAGCGCTTTTCTTCATGGCATATTATTTTGCAAAGGCCACAGAACGAGTTTCACGGATTACAGTAACCTTTATTTGTCCTGGATAAGTCATTTCAGTTTGAATTCGATTAGATATATCAGCGGCTAATAATTCAGCTTGTTGATCACTTACACGCTCAGATTCTACCACTACTCTCAATTCTCTTCCAGCTTGAATTGCAAAAGTTTTTTCAACACCTGGATATGACAAGGCCAATTCCTCTAGTTCTTTTAATCGCTTGATATAACTTTCGACAACTTCTCTACGTGCCCCTGGACGAGCTCCTGAAATAGAATCGCAGGCTTGCACAATAGGCGAGATTAAGGAAGTCATCTCTATTTCATCGTGGTGAGCACCAATGGCATTACACACATCTGGATGTTCTTTATACTTTTCAGCTAATTGCATACCCAAAATAGCATGTGGTAATTCTGGGTTATCATCCGGCACTTTACCTATATCGTGTAATAATCCAGCACGCTTAGCTAGTTTAGCATTTAAGCCTAATTCTGCCGCCATTGTAGCACAGAAGTTGGCTACTTCACGCGAGTGATGTAATAAATTTTGTCCATAAGAAGAACGATAACGCATTCTACCTACCATACGGATTAATTCAGGGTGTAAGCCGTGTATACCTAAATCGATTACTGTACGTTCTCCAATTTCTACAATCTCATCTTCAATCTGCTTTTTAGTTTTAGCAACTACCTCTTCTATACGGGCTGGGTGAATACGACCATCCGTTACTAAACGGTGTAAAGCCAAACGGGCAATTTCTCTTCTTACCGGATCAAATCCCGATAAAATAATAGCTTCAGGGGTATCATCTACAATAATCTCAATACCAGTGGCAGCTTCTAAGGCACGTATATTTCTACCTTCTCTACCAATTACACGACCTTTAATTTCATCATTATCAATGTGGAAAATAGATACTGAGTTTTCAATAGCTGCCTCTGCGGCCGTTCTTTGAATAGTTTGAATAACTACCTTTTTAGCTTCTTTGCTGGCAGTTAATTTTGCTTCATCTACAATGTCTTTCACTTGCATCATGGCTTGCGAACGAGCCTCAGACTTCATATTTTCCACTAACTGATTTTTGGCTTCATCTGCACTTAACCCAGCAATGGTTTCCAACTGTTTAACGTGTTGATTTTTCAAGAGGTCAACTTCTTCTTGCTTTTTAATAGCTAAGTTGGTTTGACGTTCTAAATTCTGGCGATGGTTGTCTAAATCTTGTTCCTTTCGAGATAGATTTTCGAGCTTTTGATTTAATGATTGCTCCTTTTGTTTAATACTGTTTTCACGTTGATTAATCTCATTATTGCGAGCGTTTACCACCTGTTCATGTTCAGCCTTCAATTGTAAGAACTTTTCTTTGGCTTCTAAGAGACGATCCTTTTTAAGCATTTCTGCATTAACTTCAGCGTCCTTTAGAATTTTTTTGGCTTTGTTTTGAGCAGCAATTTCTTGTTGCTTAAAGAGGTTGCGTAATAGGTACCTGCCTAAAACGACACCTACACCTAAGCTGATAATAATTATGGCAATTATTCCTAGTATATCCATGTTTTTCTTTAATAGTATTTAGTTATTTAGTTGTGTTTAATCCACCTAAATAAAAAAGCAGCCGCTATATGGGCTTCATCATAAGGAAACGAATGGACTTTGGGATCGTTAAAAAACAATCAAATTTGCATTAAAGCATTATTTTGATTGATCTAGTACAAAGCGTTCTAATAAACTATCTAAATTATCCACTTTTTCTTCCACAGCTAAATCTTGGTTTTGAACCTGATTCTCTGTACGTAAAACGGCTGTTGCATAGTGCAATACCGCCATTGACAACAGATCTTGCTTATCACGAACCGCATAATTTTCCTGATATTCCTTTATGCGTTCATTAATAATTTTTGCTGCTCGGCGAACAATTTCTTCCTCTTCGACATTTACCTTTAGTGGGTAAATACGATCAGAAATCGATATTTTAATAGAGATTTCTCCCATTTCTTGTCATTTGTCTCGTTAAAATGTTGCTTATTTTTTAAGTAACATCACACACTTATCTATTTCACGCACAAATTCGTTAATTTTTTGCTTAATATCAAGTGTCTTTTCATCTGCCCCATCAATGCTTTTTGCTAATTTTAATAACCGAATCTTTTCATCCAGTTCTAAATTTAATTTTTTGGTATGATCTAAGGCTTGTTTTTGCTGTAAATTTTCTGCTCTTAATAATTTATTTTCCTGCTGTAAGGCTTCACACAATTCCATTAATTGTGAAGTACGCTGGAAAATCCTATCTAATTTTTGCGTTACAGCCGACATCTAATTATTTTTTTATTGTATTTTGTTTGGTTTGTTTATTTGTACTTAAGCCGTTCTAATTTCCGCCTGCGCACTTTGAGCTAAGTTATGCATAATCTTTTGCATTATAGCATCTATTTGCTTATCAGTTAATGTTTTCTCTTCATCTTGAAGAATAAATGCAAGCGCATAAGATTTTTTACCTTCTGGTAATTTGTTGCCTTCATATACATCAAATACCTGTACCTCTTTTACTAACTTTTTATCGGTTTTAAAGGCAATTCCTTTAAGGGTTTCAAAACTTACAGCTTTATCAATTAACATAGAAAGATCTCGACGTACAGCAGGGAATTTCGAAACTTCTTTATTTATGATTTTATTTTTGCGTATGGCTTCCATTAAATATTGCCAATCAAAATCGGCAAACCATACATCTTTATCCACTTCAGTTTGTTTTCTGTCGGCAGCGGAAACAGCCCCAAACTGAACGAGCGTCTTATCTCCCCTAAAATACTTTAAACCATAGGCTAAGTCTGCTGTGTCGGATTCACTCATTTGGAAGTTATTTAATCCTAAGCGATTCAATACAGCGTCAACTGCAGCCTTTAACTGATAAAAATTAGTAGGCTGAGCTGCTTGATTCCATTGTTCACTTAGTCTTAAACCGGTTAAAAGAATTGCTAAACGTGGCCTTTCAACATATTTTCCATCAATTAGGTGGTATGTTTTTCCGAATTCAAAGAATTTCAAATCAACTTGTTTACGATTTTGATTATAAGCTACTACTTCCATTGCTGGATGAAGTAAACTTTGTCTCATGACATTTAAATCAGAACTCAAGGGATTTAATAAGTGCACAGCTTCCGCTTCATTTTTCGCGTAAGCCCCTTTAGTTAAGGAGTTACACCAGATTTCCAAGAATCCATTGGCACTTAATAAATCGGCTATGGTTTGTTGAATTTGTTCTTTATTAGGTTTTTCTGCATAGGCTAAAGAAGCATTTACCTTAGTTGGAATCTCTACATTATCATAGCCATAAATCCTGAGAACTTCTTCAGTTACGTCACATTCGCGGGTAACATCTACTTTATAACGAGGCACAGCTAAACTTAAACCTGTTTGGGTTTCAGATAATACTTGCATCCCCAAGGCCAAAATGATATCCTTAATTTCTTCCG
Source organism: Pedobacter sp. (assembly GCA_004211595.1). Classification (GTDB taxonomy): domain Bacteria; phylum Bacteroidota; class Bacteroidia; order Sphingobacteriales; family Sphingobacteriaceae; genus Pedobacter. Next base: position 111,387 of record SEDO01000002.1, on the reverse strand, counting down.
CTGGAATGGCTTTGCCAATTAACTTTTGTATACCGTTATAGCTGACTTCTACTTCATATGGAGTAAGAGGCGTGGGATATTCATCAATAATACTTGAGGACACTTTACCCCCGGCTAGTTCTTCAATAAGTAAGGCAGCCCGCTTTAAGGCAATTAAAGTCATATCTGGGTCTGTACCTCTTTCAAACCGGAAAGAAGAATCCGTTTTCAATCCATGTCTTTTCGCTGTTTTACGAACACTTACGGCATTAAAATAGGCAGATTCTAAAAATATATTTTGAGTGGTTTCTGAAACTCCTGAATCTTTTCCGCCGAAAACGCCTGCTAAACACATAGGTCCTTGCGAGTCACAAATCATCAAGTCATCCGCATCTAATTTTCTTTCAACCTCATCTAGTGTGGTAAAAGGGGTCCCTGTAGCCAATTTTTTTACAAGTACTTGCTGTCCTTTTATTTTATCCGCATCAAAGGCATGTAAAGGCTGTCCTAATTCATGCAAAACATAATTCGTTATATCCACGATATTATTGATGGGACGAAGACCGATACTATTCAAGTGATTTTTCAACCAATCCGGAGAAGCTTTAACTTCCACCCCTGTTATATAAATGCCTGAGTAACGAGGACAAGCTTCCGAATCTATAACTTGCACTTTTATAGGGGATTCTTGCGAGCTCGCTTGAAATGTACTTAAATCTGGCATTTGCAGAGGTATTCTTAAATAAGCTGCAATATCTCTGGCCACGCCTAAATGAGATGCTGCATCAGCTCTATTAGGTGTTAGTCCGATTTCAAATACGAAATCGTCTTCTAAGTTAAAATAAGATTTTGCAGGGATACCGATGGGTGTATCTTCTGGTAATACCATAATACCCGCATGAGATCCGCCTAACCCAATTTCATCTTCAGCACAAATCATTCCTTCGGATACTTCTCCTCTTATTTTTGATTTATTTATTTGAAAAGGTTCGCCAGTATTTGGATATACAGTAGTTCCAACTGTAGCAACAACGACTTTTTGTCCCATTGCTACATTGGGCGCACCGCAAACTATTTGCAAATTATCTGAAGCACCTATATTTACTTGAGTAATTCTTAACCTATCCGCATTAGGATGTTGTTCGCAGGCTATTACTTCTCCAATAACTAAACCTTCTAGACCTCCTGGAATACTTTGTACTTTATCTAAACTCTCAACCTCTAAACCGATATTAGTTAATATCAGTCCTAATTCCTCTGGACTTTTTTCTGTTTGAATAAATTTCTTAAGTCCACTATAAGCTATTTTCATTCGCTATGTTATATGTTATAAACTCTTTAAGGAGTTATTTTTGCAAAGATATTATTTATAGGGCAAAGCCAAAAGCTATTTCTTTTGGAATTGCAAATGGGCCAATACAGGTAGATGATCCGAATAATAGCGTTGATCTTTATGATCACTTAAGTGTCCTTGTTTTAAGGTTTTAAATTGTGAATTGGTAAATATATAATCAATTCTCTCGCGTAGTTCAGCGGTTAATTTGAAATTGTTAAAAGTCCCTTCCGGCCCATATGCCTTTTGAAGACTTGCCGAACGGCTATCGATTAAAAAGGAATTGATCGTTTCAATAGCTTCCGTATCAGGAGTCACGTTTAAATCACCCATTAAAATTATGGGTAACTTGGGTGCTATTTGATTTATTTTCTGTTTAATTAATTTAGCAGATTCAATTCTAGCTTGTACGCCCTTATGATCATAGTGGGTATTGAATACCATAAACTCTTGTTTATTCACTTTGTCGTATAATCGCAACCAAGTGCACACCCGAGGAAGTGCAGCATCCCATCCTTTGGAAGGTTTGTCAGGTGTCTCTGATAACCAAAATGTCCCCCCATCTCTTTTTTCAAATCGCGAAGTGGTGTAATAAATAGGAGAATGTTCACCTTTTTGCAATCCATCATCTCTACCTACGCCTTCGACCGCAAAATCTGTATTTTCTTTTAAGTCGTTAAATTGTTCATGCATAGCCTCCTGAACGCCTAAAATTTCTACATCATAAAATTGTATTAATTCCTTCACGCGATCTTTACGGTTAGCCCAAATATTCTCTCCATCCGTTTTATTCAAATAGCGAATATTAAAGCTCATTACTTTCAAGGGTTGACCCTTTTGTGCAAATACGGATAAACTCAGGAGGCCTATCACCAACATTAAAAATAGTTTCTTCATCTTTGAAAAGTTTAGCTTTTCAAAGTTAAAAATTAATCTGATATCCGCTCCATGATTCCCTCATCGGCCATACTTACATAGTCTCTATCACCTACAATAATATGATCCAAAACGTTGATATCGAATAATTTGCCCGCCAATACCAATTTTTTTGTGAGGTCAATATCCGGCTCACTTGGTTTCATCATGCCTGAGGGATGATTATGAGCAAAGATTAAAGCTGCTGCATGATAGTCTAGCGCCAATTTGTAAACCTTTTTTGGATCTACTAGCGTTGCATTAGAAACCCCTACACTCAATTGCTGCGTCCCGATAACTTTATGGGCCCCATTTAACATAATCATCCAAAATTCTTCATGTCTTAAATCTAACAGATGCTTCATCATAATGACATAGGCATCTCTCGAACTACCTACTTGAAATTGCCGGATTCTAGGTGTCTTTGCATTTGGTTTACGCCTAGATAATTCTAAAGCTGCCACAATTTTAGCGGCTTTTGCCATACCAATCCCTTTGTACTGAGCAAGTTCGTGAATGGTAAGTTTGCTGAGATCATTTAAATTACTTGAAGCTACTTCCCAAATTCGTTGTGCAACATCCAAAGCATTTTCTTCTTTTGTCCCCGAGGAAATTAAAATAGCCAATAATTCTACTTCTGACATGGCTCTTCGGCCACTTTGAATCATTTTTTCGATAGGCCGATCGGCCTCATCCCAATTTTTAATACTGGATTTTTTGGGTAAGCTCACCCCTTCTTCTTTCTTCATACACACGCTTCCTTTATAAAAACGAAAATAGTGAATTGTACTGGGAGGACAAAAAAAAAGCGGGTTGAAAAAATCAACCCGCTTAAATATTTTGAAATAAATCGCTTATTTTAAGTTATTTACAAACTTAGTTAACTTCGACTTATTATTAGAAGCTTTGTTCTTGTGAATTACGTTTTTCTTAGCTAAACGATCTAACATAGAAATTACTTTAGGTAATAATTCTAAACCAGATTTTTTATCTTCTGATGCACGTAATCTCTTAATAAAAGTACGTGTAGTTTTTGCTTGATAACGATTACGTAAACGTTTCGTAGCGTTTGCTCTAATTCTTTTTAAAGACGATTTATGATTTGCCATGCTTATTTAGCCTTTTATCTTCTATGTTTATAAATTTTCGGACTGCAAATATAGAACTTAATAAATTAAATTGCAAAATGCTTTTCATATTTTTTTTCATTTTCCCTTTCGATAAGGAAGTAAAATCTTATTTTTGAATCAAAATCAATATTCAGCACCACAAAATTATGAAAAAACGGATTGCTATTTTTGCTTCAGGCTCAGGTTCCAATGCACAACGCATCATGGAGCAATTTAAAAAACATGAAGATGCAGAAGTAGCTTTGGTTTTAACCAATAATCCGGATGCGTATGTTTTACAAAGAGCTGATAGCTTTGAAATTCCCTCTCATATTTTTGATCGTAGAGAATTTTATCAGACGGAGGAAGTTTTAGATTTATTACAAAATTTAAAAATTGATTTAATTGTTTTAGCTGGGTTTCTATGGCTCATTCCTGAAAATTTATTAGCAGCTTATCCTAATAGAATCATAAATATTCATCCCGCACTATTACCTAAATTTGGGGGTAAGGGAATGTATGGGGATCGCGTACATAAGGCGGTTTTGGAAGCTAAAGAACCAGAAGGTGGCATTACCATACATTATGTAAATGAACATTATGACGAAGGAGAATACATCTATCAAGCTCGTTATAAAATTGAGCCTGAGGATAATTTGGAAATGGTAAAATTTAAGGGCCAGCAATTGGAACATTTACACTACCCTCGAATTGTAGAAAGTTTGATAAAAAAATTAGTTAAATAAGGCGTTTATTATAGTGTTTGGAATTGTATTTTAAGTGGATAATCGATACCTTTGCGGCATAAAATAACCCCTTTAAAATGAGCCAATCAGTAAAGATAAAAAACGCTTTAATTTCTGTCTATTATAAAGATGGATTAGCCCCTTTAGTAAATCAACTTGCAAAATCTGGAGTAAACTTATACTCTACAGGTGGTACTGAACAGTTTATCAAAGACTTAGGACATCCCGTAATTGCAGTAGAAGACTTAACAGGCTACCCTTCAATTTTAGGAGGTCGCGTAAAAACTTTACATCCAAAAGTATTCGGAGGCATTTTAAATAGAAGAAATTTAGAGGCCGATCAAGCTCAAATAAATCAATATGAAATTCCTGAAATCGATTTAGTAATTGTGGACTTGTATCCCTTTGAGGAAACTCTTAAAAATGGGGGTACACCAGAAGAAATTATTGAAAAAATCGACATTGGTGGTATTTCCTTAATTAGAGCTGCTGCAAAGAATTTCCAAGATGTGGTTATATTAGCGTCTAAAGATGATTATACCACCTTATTAGATCAATTAATAGCACAAAACGGGGAAACGACTTTAGAACAGCGTAGAACTTATGCCCAAAAAGCATTCCACACTTCATCTCATTACGATACCGCTATTTTTAATTATTTTAACACTTCTGAACCACTTCCTGTATTCAAACAAAGTATCCAAAGCGCACAAACCCTAAGATATGGAGAAAATCCACATCAAGCCGGTACTTTTTATGGAAACTTGTCTGACATGTTTGAGAAATTAAATGGCAAAGAGTTAAGCTATAATAATTTAGTCGATGTAGATGCAGCTGTCAGCTTAATTGATGAATTTGAAGAGCCGACCATTGCTATATTAAAACATACCAATGCTTGTGGAGTGGCTTCTAGGCCAGAATTAAAACAAGCATGGTTAGATGCTCTTGCTTGTGATCCTGTATCTGCATTTGGGGGTGTGATTATTGCGAATCGCCCTGTTGATGAAGCTACTGCCATTGAAATCAATAAGTTATTCTTTGAAGTATTAATTGCACCTGCTTATGATGAAGCAGCTGTAACTTTATTTCAAGCAAAAAAGAACCGCGTTATATTAAAACGCAAAGATGTTGCGTTAAGTAATAAGCAATTTAAGACTTTGTTAAACGGGGTTATTGAGCAAGATAAAGATTTACAAATTGAAGGGCCTAAAGCAATGACCTCAGTGACTACTAAAATTGCATCTGACGCAGATTTAAAAGATTTATTCTTTGCTAATAAAATTGTAAAACATACTAAATCTAATACCATTGTATTGGTAAAAGATGATGTTTTAATTGCTAGTGGAGTTGGTCAAACATCGAGGGTTGATGCCTTGCGTCAAGCCATAGAAAAGGCTAAAAGTTTTGGTTTTTCCGTGGAGGGAGCAGCTATGGCATCTGACGCTTTTTTCCCATTCCCAGATTGTGTAGAAATTGCGGCTGAGGCAGGCATTACTTCTATATTACAACCTGGTGGATCCATCAAAGATCAAGATTCCATAGACATGGCCAATGCCAAAGGAATTGCCATGGTAACCACTGGGGTTAGGCACTTCAAACATTAAAAGTTTTTTTTTACATTTGATTTATATAAACATACTAGCACATCCTAATTACAACAATAAATGGGTTTATTTAACTGGTTTACACAAGAAGTAGCTATTGACTTAGGTACTGCAAACACCCTCATTATACATAACGATAAAGTGGTCGTAGACGAACCGTCTATTGTGGCTTTTGATCGTCAAACAAATAAGATAATTGCGATAGGACGCCAAGCCATGCAAATGGAAGGTAAAACCCATGATAATATTCGTACAGTCAGACCTTTAAAAGACGGTGTAATTGCTGATTTTAATGCTGCTGAAGCGATGATTAAGGGGATGATCAGAATGCTCAACGGAGGTAAAGGCTGGATGTTTCCATCTTTAAGAATGGTTATCTGTATTCCTTCTGGGATTACTGAAGTTGAAAAAAGAGCAGTTAGAGACAGTGCTGAAATAGCTGGTGCTAAAGAGGTGTACCTTATTCACGAACCGATGGCCGCAGCTGTAGGTATTGGAATTGATGTGGAAGAACCGATGGGTAATATGATTATTGATATTGGTGGGGGAACCACGGAAATTGCCGTTATAGCCTTATCTGGTATTGTATGTGATCAGTCTATTCGGGTAGCTGGTGATAATTTTGATTCTGATATTGTCAATTATATCCGTCGTCAACATAATATCATGATTGGGGATAGAACCGCTGAAAAAATTAAAATCGAAGTGGGTGCGGCACTTCCAGAATTATCTGATCCTCCAGCAGATTTTGCTGTTCAAGGAAGAGATTTAATGACGGGAGTTCCTAAGCAAATCACAGTTTCTTATACCGAAATTGCTCATTGTTTAGATAAATCCATATCTAAAATCGAAGAGGCGATTTTAAAAGCTCTGGAAATTACCCCGCCTGAATTATCTGCTGATATTTATCAAACAGGTATTTATTTGACAGGTGGTGGTGCATTATTGCGAGGTTTAGATAAACGTATTGCAGCTAAAACTAAATTACCTGTTCACGTAGCGGAAGACCCTTTAAGAGCGGTTGTTAGAGGAACTGGAATTGCCCTTAAAAACATTGGTAATTTCAAATTTTTAATGCAATAATATAAATTGAGAAAAGAATGCGTAACCTTTGGATTTTTATCAGTCGATATAACGCATTTTTTCTATTTATCATTTTCTTTGGGATCAGCTTAATTCTGGTAGTTAGAAATAATAGCTATCAGAAATCTGTGACGATGGGCACTACGAATGCTTTTGTTGGGGCTGCCTATGAACGTTTGAATATTTTAAAGCGGTATATAAATTTGGGTGCAGCCAATGATAGTTTAGCCCTTGAAAATGCTCAATTAAAAACTGAATTGCTGTATTTTAACGGGATAGATAGTACTAGTGAGGAAAAAATTATTGACACCAACTATCAGGAACAATACCACATTATTTCGGCCCGCGTAATTAAAAACTCCACAAATTTAAGAAATAACTTTATCACCATTAATAAAGGAAGTGCATCTGGATTAGAAAAAGATATGGCCGTCATCTCCCCTCAGCAAGGGATAGTTGGATTTATTACTAGTGTATCGCCTAATTTTGCTATTATCCGCTCCCTTTTAAATAAAGAAACGCAAATCAGTGTGCTGGTAAAGAAAAATAATGCCTTTGGTTCTTTAGTGTGGGGAGATAAAAATTTTGATGTCCGAAAAGCGCAAGTGAAGGAAATCCCCAATCATTTTAAAATTAATGTGGGCGATAGTATTATCACTTCCGGGGCAGGAGGGTTTCCGAAAGGAATTTTTATAGGACGAGTAAGTAATACAGCCGTGAGTACCGGCGATAATTTTATGACATTAGAAATTAATTTAGCCAATGATTTCAGCAGTCTGCAGTATGTGTATGTCATAAAGGATAGATTAGCAAAAGAATTAAAAACCCTCAGCGAAAGTATTGCCGATGAACAGTAAACTTGTGTTATATAACATTTTACGTTGGGTAATTTTACTCTTTGTACAAATTTTCTTACTCCGTAATTCGGTGGTTTATGATATTCCTACCCCTTTCATTTATTGTCTAGTCATTTTAGTATTTCCATTTAAAACCCCCAATATATTATTGTATTTAATGGCTTTCTTGACTGGCCTTACAATTGATGCATTTTATGATACCTTGGGGGTCCATACCGCAGCTTGTATAGCCATGGCATTTGTGAGAATATTATTTATTTCAGTTAGTTTAAATAGAGAAGCCATTGATGAACCAGAACCTTCATTGGGTAATATGGGTTTCAAATGGTTTTCCATTTATTCCCTGTTATGCATTCTTACTCATCACCTGCTGTTCTTTTACCTCGAAGCATTTAAGTTTTCCGAGTTTTTTTACACCTTAGGGAGAGCACTAATAAGTACGGTTGTTAGCTTTTTCTTAATTTTGTTAATCGAATTTATCTTTCATAACAAAAAAGCAACTTAATGGATAATCTGTTTAATAGAAAATTTGTCATTCAAGGTTTAATGATCATCATGGCTTTGATTCTGTTAGGCAAATTATTTTATATTCAGGTTTATACAGATAAGTATTTTTTACAAGCCAATAGTAACGCTTTACGTAAACTATATCAGTTCCCAGCACGCGGTGTTATTCTGGATAGAAATCAAAAGATATTGGCGCAAAACCAACCCACTTACGATTTAATGGTGACTCCATCCCTAGTTAAGGATATTGATACCTTTGAGTTATGTAAAATTATAGGCATAGACACTCCTGCTTTTCATGCAAAAATGAAAAAAGCCATTGTATATTCCAGATATCAAGCTTCATTTTTCCAAAAATTATTGAGTGTAGAAACCTATGCAACTTTGCAAGAAAAGATGCCGCAATTTAAAGGTTTCCATGTTCAAAAACGTACGATTAGGTATTATCCAGACAGTGTAGGTGCACATTTTTTAGGGTATGTAAGAGAGGTTAGTCAGAAAGATATAGATAATCACGGAGGGTATTATAAACCTGGGGATTATATTGGAAAAGATGGGATTGAAAAGCAATATGAGAAGGAATTGAGAGGATCAAAAGGAATTACCCATATGCTTTATAATGTACATAATGTTCCTCAAGGTAGTTATGCGGATGGTAAAATGGATTCCCCCGCCATAGCAGGTACTACCCTCATTACAACCTTAGACTTAGAGCTTCAAAAATTAGGTGAACAATTACTGCAAAATAAATCGGGTGCAGTTGTAGCCTTAGAACCATCCTCCGGGGAAGTATTGGCCTATGTAAGTAGTCCGGGCTATGACCCTAATAAAATGGTAGGTAAGGAATTCGGCAATAATTATCCGCAAATTTCAACTAGTCCTTATCGTTTATTAAATATACGTCCGATTGCAGGAAGATATTCTCCAGGCTCGGCATTTAAGCCTCTGGATGCCCTATTAGCTTTACAAGATGCCGTAGTTGATCAAAACACATTAATTAATTGCCCTGGATACTTCAAAGCTGGTAATCGAAATTTTAAATGTGAACATATTGATGGGAATACCAATGTTAGATGGGCCCTTTCTCGATCGTGTAACACTTACTTCTACTCTATTTTTGCTCGGATGATGACCAAGAATGGAAATAAAAATCTAAAATCTACTTATGAAGATTGGCAAAATAAGGTGCGTAAATTCGGAATTGGCGATACACTTGGATTAGATTTGCCCGGAGAGAAAGCTTACAAACTTTTTAGACGAGCTGACTATGATAAGCGCTTTAATAATCGTTGGGGTTGGAGTACCATTTTATCGGTATCCATTGGGCAAGGAGAAATAGAAACTACACCGCTTCAAATGGCTAATATCATGGCGATAATAGCTAATAGAGGCTATTATTTTAAGCCTCATGCGGTTAAAGGCGTAGGCAAATTGGGAAATATTGATCCTAAATATAAAGTTAAGCATTCGGCTGGGGTGGATGAACGCCATTATGAGCCTGTGATTAATGGCATGCAGGATGCGGTAAATACGAGCACTGGTACAGCAATTCAATCTAGAATACCAAATATTCTCATGGTTGGCAAAACAGGGACAGTTCAAAATAATTTAGGGAAAAATCACTCGGTATTTATTGGATTTGCACCAAGAGATAATCCTAAAATAGCCATAGCAGTCATTATTGAAAATGCTGGATACGGAGGTACATACGCTGCACCAGTGGCTAGTTATATGACAGAGTTTTACATAAATAGAAGTATTGATCCTAATAGGAGAATTATGGGTCGTACTCCTGCTCAATTTATGGAAATTAATTTATTACCTCAATTGAACACCAATTGGCCCAAAAAAGTGATTAAACCGAATTCTCAGGAACAGCCAGCTGATTCGTTAAAAAGTACTCCCCCACCTTTGAATTCTCCAACGGCATCTAGACAGCCTCTAGAAAAAATATTAGCCATTCTTCCCAACTCAGAAAGTTATAAAAAGCATGCAAACAGCAAATAATCAAAATCGCTTTTTCTTTAATGTAGATTGGATTTCCATTCTAATCTATGTGCTACTTTGTGGATTTGGCATTTTAAATATCTATTCAGTTAGATTTAATGCAGATGATGCGACAGGATTTAACTTTTCAGCGGAATATGGTAAGCAATTACTTTTCGTTATCTCAGCTATTGTAATGGGCTTATCAATTTTGCTATTTGATGCAAAGTTTTTCAGAATTTTTGCTCCCATAATTTATGGGGTAACCATCATACTCTTAATGGCTGTATTAGTAGTGGGAAAAAATGTAGGTGGAAATCAGGCGTGGATTCCACTAGGGAGCTTCAGACTACAACCTTCAGAATTTGCTAAATTCGGTACAGCTTTAATGTTAGCTCGGTATATAAGCACATTCAATGTAAAATTGAATCAAGTAAAACCCTTATTAATCTCAGCTGCCATTATAGCCTTACCTATGGCTCTAATTATCTTACAACCGGATGCGGGCTCCATGTTAGTGTTTTTATCGCTCATGTTTCCACTTTATCGAGAAGGTATGCCTGGTAACTTACTTTTAATATTCTGGGGATTAGTGGTCATTTTCATTTTAAATTTAGTTTTAGCTACTTGGATATTAATCTTAAGTATTTTCTCCTTAGGTTGCTTGTTTGCATATTTTCAGCGTAAAAAACTCCAAAGAGTAATCAGGATTGCCATTATTTGTATAGCTGCTATCGCCTATTTATTTGTTGCCAAATATGTTTTTGATAATGTTTTAAAGCCCCATCAGCAAACCCGAATAGAACTTATTTTAGGATTGAAAACGGATAATAAAAGCGCTGGTTATAATGTAAATCAATCTAAAATTGCGATTGGGGCTGGGCAAGTTTTTGGAAGAGGATTTTTAGAAGGCACTCAAACCAAATATGGCTATGTGCCTGCACAAAGTACTGATTTTATATACTCCACTATCGGTGAAGAATGGGGTTATATTGGATCTGTAAGTGTCATCGCTCTATATATATTCCTACTTTTAAGAATTGTGAACATGGCTGAAAGACAACGTTCCGTATTTTCAAGAGTTTATGGCTATAGTATTGCGTGTATTTTATTTTTTCACGTGTTTATTAATATAGGTATGACTATTGGAATTATGCCTGTAATTGGCATTCCCCTACCCTTTATAAGTTATGGTGGCTCTTCTTTATGGAGTTTTACTATTTTACTCTTTATATTCCTTAAGCTAGACGCCAATCGAATGGGCTATATATAAGTTATTTATTTAAGTAAAAGCTGATTTAGAAACGACTCCTCAATAATTCATAAAATTTTTCCACGGTTTGAGGCTTCTCAGACCAATTATATTGGGTGGCATAGTTCTTTTGGAAAAAGGCATCTGCAGTTGCATAATCTGGAAGCTTATTAGCTAAATCTATAGCCTCTGAATAAGCTAAATTATACCCATTAAATAAATCCTTAATGTAAAGTAGTTTATCGTTTAAATTGATACCATGTTTGAGGTCAGTAATTTTCTTTTCATTTGTAGAAGTTTCTAAAACAGCTGCTTTATTAAGATTAAACCTTTCATTTAAACTAGGTGGTTTGGATTCTTCTGAAACTGGTGCAGGGTTAATAGGCGCGGCTTTCATCGAAATAGGCGTTTCCTCTTCTTTGGCGAAATTTGGTTCTTTAGTAATTAAAAAGGGCTCCGGACCAATCTCTTCATCTGATTTTATTTCAGTAGGTGTTGGAATCGGTTGTTCCTGTGTGAAAAATTTATTAGCTAATACTTCTTCAATAGGATCCTTTTCAGTTGAATTTATGGCCGCCTGAGATTCTTCCAAAGGCATAGGAGCATTTTTGACCTCATTTATTTCGGGATTAACTTTTACTGCTGAAACGGCATCTTCCATTTCTGGGTTAGCCAAATTAAATTCGAAGGCTGGGGTTTCTAGGGGTGGGGTTACCGTTTCTAAAGTAATGGGCTTTTTTAATTCTGGGATTTCAGCGCTTACAGGTGACTGACTTTGAAATTGCTCTTCAGCCAGCTTTACTTTCCCTAACTCCTCCTGTTTAAATTGATATAGAATTTTGGCATGATCTGCTAAAAAATCAGCATTGGCTTGAAATAATGAGTATTCAAGTTCATTACAGACTCCTTGATTTTCCATTAAGTAATCATATTGATCCTGTAACTCATTTAAAATGACACCTATTTTTTTAAATAGCTTTTCTGATTTCATTATGCTCAAATTAGGGTTTAATTTATTAAAATTTGCTAATCTCCTCTTTTAAAGGTTAAAAACGCCTGAAGAGTGTTTTTTGTTGTTAATCTCTTCAAAAATAATATAATTCCCAAATAATTTAAACTAAATTTGATGCTGAAATTGAAGTCAAAAACATGTTATTTAGCGAGCAAAATTTTAGAAAAGGAGAAGGCGCAGGAAGTATTGAAGTTATCTGTGGATCTATGTTTTCTGGAAAAACTGAAGAACTAATTCGACGGTTAAAACGCGCTCAAATTGCAAAATTAAATGTGGAGATTTTCAAACCAGCCACAGACACTCGGTATGATGATTATGATGTTGTCTCCCATGATAAAAATTCTATCCCTTCAACTCCCGTATCTCATTCTTCAGCAATATTACTCTTAGGCACGAACACCCAAGTTGTAGGCATTGATGAAGCCCAGTTTTTTGACGATGAATTACCAGAGGTATGTAATAAATTAGCTACTAAAGGTATTCGGGTTATCGTGGCAGGCTTAGATATGGACTTTCAAGGTAAGCCATTTGGTCCCATTCCAAATTTGCTAGCCATTGCAGAACATGTTACCAAGGTAAATGCAGTTTGTATGCAATGTGGAAGCCCGGCTGTTTATTCTTATAGAACAGCTGCCAATATGTCCACCGTTTTGTTGGGTGAAAAAGATAGTTATGAACCCCGTTGTAGAACCTGCTTCCACTTAGCGCAGTGATTTTTATTTAACAACGACCATTTTGAGTGCCTTTTTATAAGATCCAGCTTTTACTTCATAAATATATACTCCTGCAGGAATACCCTGCGCATTAAATGGAATAAGATGTAAACCAGCATCTAAGGTAGTGTTTACTAGCGTTTTAATTACTCTTCCTTGCAAATCGGTTAATTGCAATTTCACTACCGTTCTTTCAACTAATTTTAAAGGAATTTGGGTTAACGACTGAACAGGATTGGGATAATTTTGTCCTAAACTATTTGCTGAGACATTTTCTTTTTCCGCTTGCTTTTCTATATTTTCAGTATACTTTAATTGAGCTTGTTGAGATACTTGTTGTAAATCATTTAAATTATCTCCTGCTAAAAAAGCATAGGATACTGTCACAGATTTACCTGCGGGAATTTTATAAGGTCCTGAACCTATAATATACATGACATCCAAGCCGTTGCCGGTGGTTCCTAATTGCGTTAAGCTAATGCCGTCCCTCAGAGCTGCAAACTTTTCCATTTGCGTAAATTTACCATCTGCTAAAGGATCCCCAGCTCTTTGATATGAAAAAGGTGCGTATATAGGATCTGTATTCAAACTCAGCAATTTAACTCCCCCATAGGGAAAATCTTTATTTCTCATGGCATAGACATAACCCATTTTATTAACCGGATCATATTGGGTTGCATTATTATTGGAGACATCCAAATCCCAATCTACAAACATACCTGTATAGATGCCCTCCAAATCTGTTAACCCATTGTTAATAATTTCATAATTTAATAATACAAATTTGTCAAAAGGTGCTTTTTCATAGGCTTGTATCTTAGATTTAACTATCAAGTTTAGAGGAGACATAGCTTTCTCATCATTAAAAGTAGCCGTTGCTTCGAAATCTGCATCACTTAAAGCCACCTTACTAGCGTTTATTACTTTTACAAAATCTTCATTATAATTTCCTTCATTTCGCGTGTTATTAGATACTTGAGTTGAAGATTTACCAATTAATAAACTAGCTTCATATAACATCGATTCATCTCTGTAAACAAAACCTAGCCCGCCCTTTCCATCTGCCTTACTATATCCCAATCTTCCATTAGAAGCAAAAGTGGTACTAATTTTATTAATATTTACATTTAAATAATCCAAAGCAATTTCAAAGGTAAACACTTCGGAAGCTGTAAAACTAGTGCCGTTAGCCGTGTAATTTAATTTTAAACTAACCTCTCTATTGGCTGGAGCATTAGGTAAAACGCGCACACGTATAGGTCCAACTTGTTTGCGTATACCCAAGGATGCTAAATTTCCAATGCTAGCACTTGGGGTCAATACCTCCAAAAAGGGGCTTACACTTGAAATTTGAACGTGCAAACCATCCACAGGATCCAAATAATTCTTAAAGTCAAAATATAAGGCTAATTCTACTCCAGGTAGCCTACTCCCATTGCTAGGATCTTGAATAATGGGATTTTCAAATCGCACTGAATAATATTTATTCTGAATGGCGTTCAAGACATTTACCCGTCCCTTCCCCAGCCAATCAAAATGATTGGCATTTAAATCATTAATGGGATCTGAAGCCATTCTTAAATGTTCTCCTATTTGTTCCCCTGTTAAATCAGGGCGCATAGCCCATAGTAAGGCAGCAGCACTTGAAACAAGGGGAGCGGACATAGAAGTACCACTCATATAGCCATACCGGCCATTATTCAAAGTACTTAATATAGAAGTGCCTGGGGCAGCTATATCCACTTTATCACCATAATTTGAAAAACTGGATTTCACATCATTATTGGCTACGGCTGAAACTGAAATAACGCCTGGATAGGAAGCTGGATAATTAGGTACATTATTATTATCATTTCCTGCTGAAGCTATAATCAATGCCCCGCTGGAAACGGCATAATTAATAATTTCCTGACCAAATTGTCCACTTGCTGAGGAACCCCAAGAGCAATTGATAATTTTAGCTCCCATATCTACCGCATATTTGATTCCTTCATAGCCTTTATAAATAGCACGAGCATTATTATCCGCGCCAGTTTTCACAATAAGTAATTTGGCATCCCGAGCTATACTGGCAATACCTTTAGCATTATTAGTAACGGCAGAAACTAATCCACTTACATGGACTCCATGTTGGGTCGAATCAGAGGTTACATTTGGATTGTTATCAGGTATCATGGTGGTAGCACTTAAACCTACAAAATCCCAACCCGCAAAATTATCTACAAATCCATCTCCATCATCATCCCGTCCATTAATAGGATCAGCTTGATTATAATATATATTAGCAGCTAAATCTTCATGGTCTAAATCACTGCCTGAGTCTACAATTGCAACTAAAATATTAGCAGCAGATTGGGCAATATCCCAAGCTTGACTTACCTGCATTCGTGTAAAATGTGTTTGACTATTTAGAAAAGGGTCATTTGGGGTAGCATGCGTATAATGAATATAACTGGGTTCTGCATACTCTACTTGTGCATCTTGTTGCAAAGTATTTATAACTTCTTCTATGGAGTTGGAGCCTTCATAGGTGGCTATATAAATTTGATTTAACTCATTCTTTGGTCCTAGCGCAAAAGTTCCTGCTGATTTGTTATTGGAGGTAGTATTAGGAAAGAGTGCATCCATTTTAACAATGTTGATACCCTTCTTTTCCAATTGTGTTCGGGCAGGCACTCCCATGCTATTTATACTTTTAGCTTGAGTTTGCTTTAGCTTTATAATGACTGTATTTGGTAGATAATCATTTTTTGTGACTCCGTTTGGTAGTATAAAAGGTTCCCTTAATTTGGTATTAAAAGGGTCTTCAATTTGGAAACTTAAAAATAAAGCAGCTAAAGCAAATAGGTAGAGGCGTAATTTCATTCATTAAATTTGTATGTCTAATATAGACTGAATTAGCTTGTAAATCAATAAATAATTAAATTTATCTTCTATTTATTTGGAATAAATCTAAATAATTCTGATGTTTGTATTCGCATATGAATACAATTCTAAATTCTCAAATTCAATCGGAAGTTACCGAAGTATTTAGCACCGCTCATGGTACTATTTATCAGTTTGATGAAAAGAATTGTTGGTACATTGATTTTGCTGGAAAAATTGCTTGTTTTGATTATCGTAATTTATTAAAATTAAAAAAAGCGGTTTATCAAATAGATATTGAAAAAATGCTTTTGGATCCCAGCAAAAACGCCGACTTGGAAATTCTTTTCATATGTGCCTGTGATCATTGCTATGTACTTAATTTGTTGGAGATTATTCAATTAAAGTCACTCCTAGAAGGTACTTTTGCTATGCTCTCCCTCAATCATATTATTTACGATAGACTTTATCGTATAAATCGCGTTTAATAATTTTCTTTACATTTCTATATTCTCTAATTAGAATTAGAATCGTTCCATATTATCTAAAAATAAAGCATTTAGCTATTTTATTTGTTAAATTTGAAATAATGATTAAGGCATAGATTTTGCTTTTATCAAAGTGTTATAATTTAGATTTAAATCATATGCATATGAAAGATATAATTCGCACTCAATCCATGTTATCAACTGATGTGGAGTTTTTGTTAAATCAACAAGTAAAAAAAGAGGCACATGCTTCGGCCAGTTATTTAGCTATGGCTTCTTGGTGTGATAGAAATGGTTACGATAATTCAGCTGATTATTTTTATAAACAATCGGAAGAAGAACGTACCCATCAAATGAAAATATTCAAATTTATTAACGATTTAGGTGGCAACGCGATTTCTCCTGAAATTGCTCAAATAAAATTAGAATTCAATGCTTTTAGAGAGGTATTTGAAGATGCGTTAGAGCAAGAAATTTCTGTTACACAATCTTTAAAAAACATTGCAGCTAAATGCCATAAAGAACAAGATTATGTGACCTTAGAATTCTTAAATTGGTTCTTTAAAGAACAAAAAGAAGAAGAGTATAAAGCACGTAGAGCTTTAGAATTATTTGATGTTATTGGAGAAGAAGGGATTGGTAGATATCAAATCGATAAACAAATCAATCATATCTCTTATAGCGAAGAATAACCTGTAAAAATTGAATTTTAAAAGGAGCATGCTTTTTATTTAGGCATGCTCCTTTTTTTTATTACTTGAGGCAAACAATCTTCTTTAAATTTGGTCTTAGCTTTGTAAGTATATTCTACACAGCCTAAAAGCCATCTTATGTCTAAAAAAGATAAACAGAAAAAGAAGGATAAAGAAAAATCGAAATCCAAGAAGAAGAAGGAATGCTGTGAAAAATTCCTTAAAGGAAAACGTTGCAAAAATTGTCCTAACGGCTAATTATAATTATATTCAAGGCCAGGTTCCAAACCTACTTAATATGTTTTGCTTATATGGACGAATCTCCAAAACGGTTTGAAAGAATAGTCGCCATCCTGATTCAATTGCAATCTAAAAAGGTAGTCCGTGCACAGGAAATAGCGTATCGCTTTGGGGTGAGCATTCGCACAATATACCGAGATATAAGAGTTTTGGAGGCTGCTGGAGTTCCCATATTTAGTGAAGCTGGTATTGGTTATTCCTTAATTGATGGGTATAAATTACCTCCTGTTATGTTTACCAGGGAAGAGGCCAGTAGTTTTATTGCAGCTGAAAAACTTATGGAAAAATTCAGTGATGCAGAGCTTTCTAAAAATTATGCATCTGCTACTTATAAACTGAAAGCAGTTTTAAAATCAGCTGATAAAGATTGGTTAAGTGGATTTGATTCTAAAATTTTAATGATTGCAGAAAAGCCCCCCATTAATGCAAAGATTCCAAATGTGTTGGCTTTACTTTTTGATAGTGTTGCAGAAAAGAAACAATTAATTTTAGATTATCAAAGCGTAGAAGCTGATAACTCCGTCAAGCGCACTATTGAACCACTAGGTATTTTTCATGATAATAATCATTGGTATACAATAGCATTTTGTCACTTACGGCAAAGTTATAGGCAATTTCGTACGGACAGAATTCAATCCATATATAAATCAGATGCTTCTTTTACAAGGGAGCACGAGCCTTTAGAGTCCTTTTTAAAAAAAGAGGAACAAAAATATCCTACTACTAAAATTCGCATTTTAGTAGATAAAAAAATAGCTAGGCATTTAGATTATGAAAAGAAGTTTCATGGATTTGTTTCTCAAAAAGTTATGGGAGACCAAGTGGAGATGACTTTTTTTAATGCTGACCCCCATTATGGGTTCGCTCGATGGTATTTGATGTATGGGGATTATGCCGAAATAGTAGAACCCGAAACGCTTAAATTTCAGGTTCTAGAATTAATGGATAAAATAAAAACTAAAATTAGCGCCGCCCAACTCGATTAATTATCTTTCCCAAAAAAATGGTGGCTCAATGTTTAAGGCTCTTAAATATACATAACCTTGTCCTCTATGGTGTACTTCATTGTCGATAAAATAGAGGATGTTTTGAATGATTGGAAACTCATATTCTCCAAATAAATTAAAGGTTTCGTTAAATTCCTCTTCCTTTAATAATTCCCAATACTTATTTATTTCTACAGTATCCAAATCCCATTGCGCTAGAAACTGACTTTTAGTCGTAAAGCTTTTAGATTCTTCATGAAAGGGCTCCACGGCGCGATTGATTATTCCTTTCATAGCAGGTGCCCCAATAGCAATCAATTCAGCTACTAATTGAGAAAATGTACGCATTCCTCCGATTGAAAATGTAAAAAATTCTGACTCCGGAAATAATTCAATCACTCTACGAGTTAACGCGCGGTGCCCTTGCCAATGGTTTAATAATTCCGCTTTTGAAATGATTGGTACTGTTGTTGGGTTTAATGTCTCTAGATTGTTCATAATACTTTATTTAAATTGTTTTGAACAAAGTAAAATGTCAAGAGTGACAGCAGTATGTCAGCAGAAAAAAATAAAATGAAAATGTAGTATTATTTATTAATAATCGCGTGATAAAAAAAATCCCCTTAGTGATTACTAAGAGGATTTTTGTGGTATGGGCCGGGATCGAACCGGCGACACATGGATTTTCAGTCCATTGCTCTACCTACTGAGCTACCGTACCATCTCCCTGTTTGGGAATGCAAATGTAGTTTCTTTTTTTGAAAGCCAAAACATTTTTTAAAAATAAATTAGTACAAATTGCTATCATCGCTAAAAATCAAGGAATTAATTTTATACCTCATCCTTTAATCATTCATATCGATTCTAAATTTTAAAATTATGCAAGCATAATAATATTTTTTCCAGCTAAATACACTAACTTAGCTATTGGAAGCTAAAATTGAATTTATATATGATCGCTCAAATTTTATTTATTTTACTTTGTCTAGGTAGTATTGCCCTGTTTGCCTTTAACTTTAAAAAGGTAGTGCGCAATATTAAAATTGGAAAACCTGGGTTCCCTACTGATAGAAGCCCTGAAAGATGGATGACGATGCTAAAAGTAGCCTTTGGTCAATCTAAAATGGCTGCTCGTCCTATCCCATTTTTACTTCACCTGGCAGTTTATCTGGGCTTTGTAATTATCAATATTGAAGTATTGGAAATTATGATTGATGGTATATTTGGCACGCACAGGGTATTTTCCAGTATAGGTCCTCTTTATAATTTCTTAATTGGATCCTTTGAAATTTTAGCCTTCTTAGTGTTTGTTTCCTGTCTGATTTTCTTTATTCGAAGAAATGTATTAAACATAAAACGTTTTAATGGAATTGAAATGAAGGCTTGGCCAAAATCTGATGCCAATTATATATTAATTACTGAAATGTTATTAATGTCTGCTTTTTTAATTATGAATGCAGCAGATGCTAAATTACAGGCTTTAGGAGCTAACCACTATATTTCAGCTGGATCCTTTCCTATTAGTCAGTATATTCAAAACCTATTACCTGCAAATGAGTCAACTTTAATTATGATCGAAAGATTTTGTTGGTGGTTCCATATCATCGGCATATTCGCTTTCTTAAATTATTTACCGTACTCTAAGCATTTTCACATATTATTTGCCTTTCCAAATACTTACTTCAGTAAATTATATCCAAAAGGTAAATTTAACAATATGACCGCGGTAACGAATGAGGTTAAAGCCATGCTAGATCCGAGTTATATCCCATTGGACTTAGCGCCTAGTAAATTTGGTGCAAAAGATGTTCAGGATTTAACTCAATTACAGTTATTAAATGCTTATACCTGTACGGAGTGTGGGCGCTGTACTTCGGTATGCCCGGCCAATATTACAGGCAAACTCCTTTCTCCTCGAAAAATTATGATGGATACGCGTGATCGTATGGAAGAGGTGGGTAAGAATATAGATAAACATGGCATAGATTATCAGGATGGAAAAGCGCTTTTGGATGATTATATCACAAGGGAAGAGATATGGGCATGTACAACTTGTAATGCATGTACACAAGCTTGTCCAGTAAACATTGATCCCCTAGGTATTATCATGGATTTGAGAAGATATGCCGTGATGGAAGAATCAGTAGCTCCTGCTAGCTTAAATGCCATGCAAGGAAATATTGAAAATAACGGTGCTCCTTGGAAATATTCTCCAAGTGATCGCTTTAATTGGGTTCAAGATTAATTTATTAGAAAATAAAGTATATGGAATTTAAAGTCCCTACTATGGCTGAATTAGTGGCTGCTGGTGAAACTCCTGAAATTTTATTTTGGGTGGGATGTGCTGGAAGTTACGATGATAGAGCAAAACGAATTACTAGAGATATATGTAAAATCCTCCAGCATGTAGGCATGAAATATGCCGTGTTAGGAACAGAAGAAAGTTGTACGGGAGATCCCGCTAAGCGGGCAGGTAACGAGTTTTTATTTCAAATGCAAGCAATGACGAATATTGAGTTGCTAAATGCTTATGAAGTTAAGAAAATTGTAACAGCTTGCCCACATTGTTTTAACACCATTAAAAATGAATATCCAGGCTTAGGCGGCACTTATGAAGTTATTCACCATACGCAACTTATTCAAAGCTTAATAGACGAAGGTAAGTTAAGAACTGAAGGCGGGGAGAGTTTTAAAGGCAAAAAAATCACATTCCATGATCCTTGTTATTTAGGAAGAGCCAATGATGTATATGAAGCTCCTCGTAAAGCATTAGAAGTTTTAGACGCACAATTAGTCGAAATGAAGCGCTGTAAGAGCAATGGGCTTTGTTGTGGTGCTGGAGGTGCCCAAATGTTTAAAGAGCCAGAGAAAGGATTTAAAGACATCAATATTGAAAGAATTGAAGAAGCTATTGCTACAGAGCCTCAAATTATTGCAGCAGGTTGTCCATTCTGTATGACGATGTTAAGTGATGGGGTTAAAATGAAGGAGCAAGAACAAAATATTCAAGTTTTAGATATTGCGGAAATCACCGCTAAAGCAAATGGCTTATAGGCTAATTTTTACCGAAATTATTTTTTTTGACTTAATAGTAATTTTTCCGTAATCAATTTTATATTATCGGTTAGTTGAGTTAATTGCTCAGCTTGAATAGATTTCAAGGGAATGGTTAAACTAGTAGCCATACTATCGACATTCCCTTTTTTATCATTATGAGTTTGTACGATAATATCATCTTGTTTGGTATAAAAAATTAAATCTCCCTTCTCTTCTGTTCCATAATAATCTACTTTAGCTAATCTTGCAAAATGAAAGGAGAAAAATTCAGTTTTACCATTATTGTAAACCCGCTTATATTTACACAAGCCCATGTTAGTAACCTGAAATTCGGAACGTTTCAATACCCCTGAAACCCGACTAGGATCATAAAATTTTTGAAGCGTTTGTTGCACGTAACTAACTTCTACATCCACGCCATCAAAACTAGAGCCCACTAAAAAAACTATAAACAAGGCCATTAGCCCCATCAATTTTAAAGTTTTTGTAATCTTTTGCATTTCTTTCCTTTTACTAAAACACAAATTAATTTAAAATTTTAAATTTGGGTATGAAATTTTCTCCACAATCCCGCGTTTGGATCTATCAAAGCGACCGCCCATTTACAGCTATAGAGAAATCAGAAATTGTTAATAAACTATCTGATTTTGTACAAGAGTGGGCTGCTCATGGTACTGCCTTGCAAACAAAATTTGAAATGCCATACGATCATTTTATAGTCTTAGTCGTAGATGAAAACCAAGCCCAAGCTAGTGGTTGTTCTATAGATTCTTCGGTTAGAATTATAAAACAAATTGAACAAACCTATGGAGTTGATTTATTCAATCGATTTAATATGGCTTATAAGCTGGGTGAGGAAGTAAAAGTAATTAATAAAGAAGATTTTGAAACCTTAATTAGCATTCAAAAAATAAATGCTGAAACCATTGTTTTCAATAATATGGTTCAAAATTATGAAGCTTACCAAACCCAATGGGAAGTGCCTTTATCAAAAAGTTGGCATGCGCATATATTCGCTGAACACTTAATTTTAGCAAAAAAATAATTACCCTCTACCAGCGAACTATGGCTAAGAAAAAACCATTTACATTTAAATGTATCGGCAAGTTAATTGGCAAAATTATCCTTTGGTTTGTTGTAATTTCTGTGGTTTGGGTCTTAGCATATAGATTTATCAACCCTCCCATAACATGGTTGATGTTACAAAGAAATGTAGAGCGGAAAATAGATGGAAAAGCATTTAAACTAGAGAAGAATTGGGTTAAATTTGAAGATTTACCTTTATCCCTAAAGAAAGCTGCAGTGGCTGCCGAAGACCAATTATTTTTAGAGCATCATGGCTTTGATATAAATGCTATAGAAAAAGCCTATCTAAATAATCAAAAAGGGAAGAAAATTAAAGGTGGAAGTACTATTAGCCAACAAACGGCGAAAAATGTTTTCCTATGGCCAGGCAGATCCTTTATTCGCAAAGGATTTGAAACTTATTTTACTTTATTAATAGAAGTTCTTTGGTCGAAAGAAAGGATTATGGAAATCTATTTAAATATTATAGAAATGGGTGACGGGATTTATGGAGCAGAAGCTGCTGCTCAGGCTTATTTCAATAAATCAGCTCCCAAATTAACTAGAGCACAGTCGGCTTTGATTGTAGCATGTTTCCCTAATCCTAGAAGATGGTCCCCAAAGAATCCAACGAATTATATTTATAAACGCCAAAATGCGATTATTAGAAATATGAAACGTTTAGGCCCTTTAGACTTTTAAACTTATGGTTTCCATTTAACTTTCACGCCTCCTTTTCCATCGTCTACAGCCAATAAGCGTACTACTAAGCCTTTCATTCTATTTCTTTTCAAAAGTTCCTCATCTTCAATTCCTTCATCTTTCTTGGGATTACGGAGAGGTACAGCAACCGCAATCTCTGTTCCTTCATTATAGGCATACACACCTTCCACGTTAAAATTGATAACCGAGGTATTTATTTGCATGGGATTAATGTACACTTTATCCCCATTTAAATTCAGCTTACCCGCTAATTGGTCAATTTTAATATGCTTAAAATCTCTATTTTTAAAGGCAAATTTTTGAATCTTTTCTAGTGGTTCGAAATTGTTGAGAGAGGCTTTATCTAATTTAAAATTAACCAATCCTTGTATAGAAGCAGGATTTAGCTGACCGCTAGAAGAGATAATTCCCGAAGCATTTACTCGGGCTGTTAAAAACCCTGTGAGGTGTTTGGATTGAAGAGTTTTTTGTCCAAAACTATCAAAGGCTTTAAAAAACGCCGACACATTAACTTTATTAATAGTAGAATTTATAGAAAATCTATTCACTTTTCCTGTTTGCAAAATACTCCCATTTAATGCCAAAAGCCCTCCAGCATGACCTATCCTGATGTCAGTTAATTTTATACCATTATTTAAAAGTGAAATTTCAGCTTTTAATGGGGATGCTAAAAACTTTTTATATTGTGCCCGTTGAACATTTAAGCTTAAATGCAACTTAGATTCTTCAATAACTTTCCCAAGTTGATCTATCCAATTAAATTGGGAAGCTTTCTTTTTAACGTAAGCGTTGGTCCGTGGGGACAAAAAAGTGATAAATTCTGTAAGGGAAAGATAATTTGAACTTATTTTAACGGAGGCATTAATTTTTTCAGGAGCTTGATAGTATAGGTTTAATAGGTTTTTAATTTCGGCTTCTACATTTAGAGCGCTTTTGTTCCAATTAAAACGAGCGTTTTTTAAGCTTAAATCTTGTTGATTAAAAACTAATTCAAATTGAGAATTTATCAAATTAATCTTTCGAGGAATATAACTTACATCTGCATTTTTAACCATGATAGATCCTGTAAAATCAGGTTTGGTAAAGGCTAAATTCTCCATGTCCATTTTACAATAAATTTGAACCTGGGCTTCGCCCTTTTTAAACCGAAACAAATTTTTATCTAATGATTCATTTAGCTTTGATAATGGAAAAATTGATTTCACCATCCCAGATGCAATTGGTCTACTTAAGTTGCGGATTGAAAAGGTGTCGACTTCAATCGGGGCACTGAAATAATTAGCTTTAATCTGAAAGAATTGAATTAGTGAATTTTCATCCTGAATAGGTTTGGAAGGATCCTCTTGATTGGTAAAAAAACCCGTAAAACTTGCCTTATCTAATCCTCCCGAAGGAAAGTTGACATGGGTGTTTTTGGCAATAAGCCTTATTTTTAAAAGTGGATCCACTCCACGTATGCTGCCGATATCAATAATATCGCCACTTACATCTACAGGTTTTTCAATGCTAAATTTATTTAATTTTTCGGCTATATTCGGTGCCATTAAACTAACCAAATCTGCATATAAAACCTGCTTGGCCTGTACTTGCATATGTAGACTTGGTCTTCTATCTGTCCAATTTAAGGTGGTTTTTATATCAAACCCATCCTTATCAATCTTTAAATTTTTAGTTTTTAAGTTTAAAGTCTTCTCTTTCATTAAATATTCAACGTCAAGATTTCCATCGATGAGTTTATTTTTTAAAAAAGAACCACGATTCGTATTAAATGAAAAATTTAACAATTTAGCCTTTAACTTTAATTTTCCCTCCCACCCTTGGTCACTTTCATTAAAATTCCCCATTATATTTGAAATTTGAAACTCAAAATCCTTTCCTCTAAATTGATTCTCAATATGAAGAATTAAACCCTCTACATCAATTTTATAAAATGGAAGTTTGACGTTGGGATCATCCTCAGGAGAATTTCCAGTAGACTTATTTTTAAATAATTGGGTATTGGTATATCCATTTGAATCTGTATAAATATATACTTGGGCATTTTTAAGTTTAACTTTATTTATACTGGTATTGGATGTCATTAAACCCCATAAACTAAGCTGTATATCAAATTCTTTGGCAATTAATAACGTATGTTTATGTTGACTCCACAAACTATCTTTTAATTGTACCTCATGCATCGTAAAGGAAATTGCTGGGAAACCTTTGAATAAGCTCGTTTTAAATTCCTTTAAACTTAGCTCTCCATTAATTTTGGCGTTAATTTGGTTGAGAATTTGAGATTTAAGGGTGGCTTGATTGACCGACACATAAATAGCTATACCCAGCCATGAAATTATCAGAAATCCTAAAATGTATATGAAAATCTTTTTAGCTTTTTGGAATGGAAATGACATGAGTAGATATATAATTTACTCAAGATAGTAAATCCAATGTTTAGGCACAAAAAAAAGCCGCCTCTGGAAATCCAGAGGCGGCTAATATTTCATATAAGAATAATTATTCTGCTACTACTTCAAATGGAACTTTAACTTTTACTTCTTTGTGTAAGTTTAAATTTGCCATATATTCACCTACCATTTTAGGCTCAGAATCAAAAGTAATACGACGACGGTCTACATCAAATCCTTTAGCTTTTAAAGCTTCAGCAATCATAATTGTATTTACCGCTCCAAAGATTTTACCTGTTTCACCAGCTTTTGCACCAATTGATAATTTTACATCAGCTAATTGAGCAGCAACACCTTCTGCATCTTTCTTAATTTTATCTTGTTTAAACGCCGCTTGCTTTAAGTTTTCAGCTAAAACTTTTTTTGCAGATGGAGTAGCTAATTGAGCATATCCTTTTGGGATCAAGTAGTTACGTCCAAAACCCGGCTTTACTGTTACGATATCATCTTTTTCACCTAGTGATTTGATATCTTGCTTTAAAATAACTTCCATTCTTGCTCTTATTTTAATTGGTCAGTAACGAAAGGTAATAAACCGATGTGACGGGCACGTTTTACCGCTTGAGCTACTTTACGTTGAAACTTCAAAGACGTACCTGTTAAACGACGAGGTAAAATTTTACCTTGCTCATTTACAAATTTCAATAAGAAGTTTGCGTCTTTATAATCGATATATTTAATGCCATTTTTTCTAAAACGGCAATATTTTTTTCTGTTATCGTCCACCTTTGGAGCGGTAACATATTGTATTTGTTCTTTAGCCATTATACTGCTGCCTCCTCTTTCTTAGGTTTTTTGTTGAAAGCACCGCTGCGTTTTTTCTCGTTATAAGCGATTGCATGGCGATCTAAGCTAGTTGTCATAAAACGTAAAACACGCTCGTCACGTTTTAAGGCTAACTCTAATTTACTAATTAAGTCTCCTTGAGATTTATACTCTACAAGGAAAAAATGCCCACTTGCTTTTTTAGCAATTGAATAGGCTAATTTTCTCAAACCCCAACTGTCTTCAGCGACAATTTCGGCTCCGTTATCTGTTAAAACAGCTTTGAATTTCGCAAATGCTTCTTTCGCAACTTCTTCAGATAACAACGGGGTAAGAACGATTACAGATTCGTACTGATTCATTGTTTTGTTAATTAATTGTTTATACGTTTCACAAACGAGTTGCAAAGGTAGAATTAATTATTAATATTTGCAAGACAACCCAACTATCTAATAGATTTAAATTTAGGTTTGGGTAGATTGTGTGGGAACGGGCAATAATGTTTTGAAAAAAGGGAAATACAATACAGTAAATGTTCCCTTTGATGACTTTGTCTGGCCCCTCCTACTCTTAGTAGCAGGATTTTCCTATTTCAGATTTCAAAAAACTATCCTATAAATTACATTATCTCTTAATTCATTAAAAAATCTAATTATTAGTTAATTTAATAAAATAATTAGCTAAAACAAAAGTATTTATATTATTAATAAAGTAATTTTGGAAATACCCAAACAAAATGCTCAGGCTAACTTTATTAATGTATTGTTTGTTATTATTTAACAAATCAATGGCTCAACCTTTGAATGGGCCAGGATGCCTAGCTACAACCTCGAGCACCGGAATAACTCTGAATTATGTATATCAAACTGCAAATGGCTCATTTTCTGGAGCACCCTTATTTTTAGCAAGCGGATCTAAAACTCTTTTAAATAACCCCAATTATCCTTGCTGGAACTTTACCCAGACAGGTGTATGTTATATTAAAAACACAGCTAATGGCAATGCTCCAAAAAATAAAATACAAGGTATATTAGGTACATATAGCGGAAGTAATGGTACACACTGCATCGATCTAGACAATAATATATTTTTACTACTAAGTAGTATTATAATCCTGGCGGGTACACACCTACGCAGATTTAACTTTCAGAATAAATTTCCACAAATCTAGATTAGCTGTATTTAGCTCAATAAAAATTCTTATTTTCGTTGCGATGGAAAATTTTGTAGTTTCTGCTCGTAAATATCGTCCTGCCACTTTTGAAACGGTAGTTGGTCAAAGTCACATTACCAGCACCCTTAAAAATGCTATCAAAAATAATCAATTGGCGCAAGCCTTTCTTTTTTGTGGTCCAAGAGGGGTTGGCAAAACTACATGTGCTAGAATTTTAGCAAAAACTATCAATTGTACCTCGCTTAGCCCATCACAAGAAGCTTGCGGAACCTGTGAATCCTGCCAATCTTTTTCTGCTGGTCACTCTTTCAATTTCCATGAATTAGATGCCGCTTCTAATAATTCTGTGGAGGATATTAGAAGTTTAATTGATCAAGTTCGCATTCCTCCCCAGGCTGGTAAATTTAAAATATATATCATTGATGAGGTACACATGTTATCTCAAAGTGCTTTTAATGCTTTTTTAAAAACATTAGAAGAACCTCCATCATACGCTATTTTTATTTTAGCGACAACCGAAAAGCATAAAATCCTACCTACAATTTTATCTAGATGCCAAATCTTTGATTTTAATAGAATAAGCGTAGATCATATAGCTTCTCACCTAAATACAATAGCTGAAAGAGAAGGAATTACAACTGAAAATGATGCTTTGCATATCATTGCTCAAAAAGCGGATGGAGGACTTCGAGACGCCTTATCAATGTTTGACCAAATTGTTAGTTTTACGAATAAACAAGTAAGTTATAAATCCGTTATTGCTAACCTAAATATATTAGATTACGATTTCTATTTCAAATTAGTCGATCATTTACAATCTTCAGCTGGGAGTGATGCTTTATTACTTTTTAACGAAGTTTTAAACCAAGGCTTTGATGGTAATCATTTTATAAATGGTTTAGCAGAACATCTTCGGAATTTATTAGTATCTAAAGAACCCAGAACGGTAAGTTTACTAGAAGTAAGTGAAAATATTAAACAAAAATACTTAAGCCAAAGCCAGCTATGCGAAACAGGTTTCTTATTAACTGCATTAAATCTAGCTAATACCTGTGATTTAAATTATAAGAACAGCAAGAATCAGCGATTACAAGTTGAATTGGCCTTACTAAAAATGGCACATATAAATGCAGCCATTCAATTAGCACAAGTACCCTTAGCCAATCCCACAGATTCATCCGATCTGAATAAAAAAAAAACTCCTATAACTAAAAAAGAGGTTGAGGTTAAACCAACTGCTAAAGTTACACCTATTGAACCTATTGCTTCTTCAACTTCTTCTATCATTCAAGAGGCTCCCCGTCCTTCCCCTATCGCAATTCCTAAACCATTAGGCAAGAGTATTCAGATTAATCCTGCTCACGCAGCTACAGGCTCATTATTAATTCCTTCTTTGAATGATATAACTGCCATAGCCACTGGTGTAGAGAGTAACGAACCGCAATTAATAAAAGGTGATGCTCAAGAAAAAATAAAGCCAGAAGAATTCTATGCCGCCTGGGAAGAATATAAAGAAAAGGCCAAAGCAGCTGATAAAATTAACTTATATACAGTACTGAATAATGAGCCCAAAATAGAAGCAGAACTCATCACGGTTTTTGTAGAAAATACTGCGCTAGAAAGCACCTTACAGGCTGAAAAAATTGAATTGTTAAATTTCTTAAGAACAAAGTTAAGAAATTTCAATTTGAACTTAGAGATTAAAAAAGCCGTATTAAATCACAAAAGGAGGATTTACACCAATAAAGATAAATACGCCTATCTATTAGATAAGAATCCAATTTTAGCCACCTTTAAAGATAAATTTGGCTTAGACCTACTTCCATAACATCACGAATTCTAAATATATAAAAATTTTAAGAATTTTTAGGATATCCTTCTGCGTCTAAATCATCTCGATTATCTTCTTCTGTTTGACTTAATAACCTATCTTTTTTAGACGTATTTAAAATCTTCCCATCATCTACGTGCATGCCATATTCCATTTCAACAGGATCCTCAGGAATATGATTTGCCTCATATTCATTTCCAACATACGGATTAGCTTCATCGAAAGTTGAATCATCATTGGCTGCACCTGTAGAAACGCTTTCATAAGGAAGGGGGTGATCATAAACTGCATCCTTATCATCTACATCGTAGGTATAACTTTGTTTTTCTTCATCAAAAATTAAATTCTGATCATAATCTTGTTGAACTTTTGATTCATCTAAATTAGGAGCATCCTTTTTAGGGTTTTTATTTTCATTTTTCATAAAGCATAGAAGTTTAATTCACACATTACATTATAACAAATTACTATTATCTAATAACCTTAATACCTAAGTTTATGTTTTAATAAATAAGGTTGTAGTTAAAAAATTTAGAATTAAATAAGCATAAAAAAAGCGTAGACGAGCTACGCTTTTTTTATGAGGGCAATTATTACGCTCTTGTATATTTATTAATTAAAATTATCAATAATTTGATTAAATGTATTACTTGGACGCATAGCATTAAAAGCTAAGGCATCATTCGGATGAAAATATCCGCCTATTTCTTGAGCCTTTCCTTGCGCTGCAATTAATTCCGCATCTATTTTATCAACATTGTTCTTCAAAGCCTCTGCAATTGGCTCAAAATTAGCTTTTAATTCTAAATCTTTAGTTTGTTCAGCCAAAGCTTCGGCCCAGTAAAGAGTCAAATAAAAATGCGAACCTCTATTGTCTAATTGTCCTATTTTTCTTGCAGGCGATTTATCATTTGCTAGGAATTTTTCGGTAGCAATATCTAAAGCTTCAGCTAAAACTAATGCCTTTGAATTATTTTGCGTTTGACCTAAATGCTCATAAGAAGCCCCCAAGGCTAGGAATTCACCTAATGAATCCCAACGTAAATATCCTTCTTCTATAAATTGTTCAATATGTTTAGGTGCAGATCCGCCCGCGCCTGTTTCAAATAAGCCTCCCCCATTCATCAAAGGCACAATAGACAACATTTTTGCCGAAGTTCCTAACTCTAAAATTGGGAATAAATCAGTTAGATAATCTCTTAAAACATTTCCTGTTACAGAAATAGTATCTAAGCCTTCTCTGATTCTTTTTAAAGTTAATTTAGTAGCTTCAATTGGTGAAAGTATACGAATATCTAATCCTGTTGTATCGAAATCTGCTAAGTACTTATTTACTTTAGCTATAATCTCTCTATCATGAGCACGATTTTCATCCAACCAAAAGATAGCCGGAGTAGCTGAAAGTTTTGCTCTATTCACGGCTAATTTAACCCAATCTTGAATAGGAGCATCTTTGGCTTGACACATTCTAAAAATATCGCCTTTAGATACAGACTGATCAAAGAATAAATTACCTTCAGCATCCACAACACGGATAACCCCACTTGCTTTAGCTTGAAAAGTTTTATCGTGAGATCCGTATTCTTCTGCTTTTTGAGCCATTAAACCCACATTAGGTACAGACCCCATTGTTCTAGGGTTAAATGCACCATGCAATTTACAGTCCTCAATGGTAGCTGTATAAACTCCTGCATAGCAACGATCAGGAATTATGGCTAAAGTATCTTGGGACTTGCCTTCTTTATTCCACATCTGACCTGAATTTCTAATCATTGCTGGCATTGAGGCATCTACAATAACGTCTGAAGGCACATGCAAGTTAGTAATCCCTTTATCAGAGTTAACCATCGCTAAAGCAGGTCCATTTTCGATTGCTTTATCAATAGCTGCTATAATTTCATTTTCTTGAGCGTGGCCTTCTATTTTGGCGTAAACATCTCCTAAGCCATTTCTAGTATCAATCTTTAAATCTTCAAATACTTGCTTAAATTGAGCAAATACATTTGCAAAATAAACCTCTACAATGGCGCCAAAAATAATTGGATCAGACACTTTCATCATGGTAGCTTTCAAGTGCGCAGACAATAACACTCCAGCAGATTTAGCTTCTTGAATAGCGTTTAAAACAAAAGCTTTTAAAGCATCTAATTTCATTACGGAACAATCAATGACCTCGCCTTCTTTTAAATTCGCTAAATCCTTTAATGTAGTAACTTGTCCATCTTCTGCCACAAATTCAATTTTAAATTGACTAGCTTTTGAAATTGTTGTAGATTTCTCTGAACCATAAAAATCACCTGAATTCATGGATGCCACACTTGTTTGGGAAGTTGATGACCATGCACCCATGCTATGAGGGTTTTGTTTAGCATAATTTTTAACAGCTTTAGGCGCTCTTCTATCGGAATTACCTTCTCTTAATACAGGATTTACCGCCGAACCTAATACTTTAGCATAAATAGCCTTAATTTTTTCTTCCTCCGCACTTTGTGGATTTTCAGGATAATCTGGTAATGCATATCCTTGACTTTGCAATTCCGCTATAGCTGCCTTTAATTGTGGTACAGAAGCAGAAATATTGGGTAATTTAATAATATTAGCTTCCGGCTCCGTGGCCAGTTTACCCAAAGCACTTAAAGCATCTTCTTGCTTTTGCTCATCCGTTAATGCATTCGGAAATTGAGAAATAATTCTTCCAGCTAACGAAATATCACGAAGTTCTACATCAATTCCTGCACTTGAACTAAATGCCTGCACAATGGGTAAAAAAGAATAAGTTGCCAACATCGGCGCCTCATCTGTTTTAGTATAAATAATTTTTGAAGTATTTGCCATAATTTGTTGAAATAAAAGAGACAGAGATACTTTTGGCATCTCATTAAAACGGTCAAATATAGCAAAAATGCCCTTAACTTTTTATAGTAACCTTTCAGCTTTTAAAGATTTTACCTTAATATTGAACACGATGAAAAGCACAATACTTTGCCTCTTATTTTGTCTTATATTTTATAACGAAAATTTTGCCCAAAAATTAACCGACTCCACTATCCGCCTTAAAGATGTGAATGTCCAGGCTTATTTCCCTAAACTTTTTAATTCGGCTTATAGTTTCACCAAATTAGATAGCGGAATTTTAACTATGCAAGGGGCTCGAAGTAATATTAGAAGTTTTAATTTCATCTCAGGAGTACAAATGGAAGAAAGATCCCCGGCAAGTTATCGACTATCTATAAGAGGTTCGCTTATCAGGTCCCCCTTTGGCATTCGTAATCTTAAAATTTATGTAGCTGATTTTCCCTTTACGGACGCTAGTGGAAACACCTATCTTAACTTATTAGATCCTACTTATATAAAGGATGTCCTAATATTAAAAGGACCACAAGCCAGCCATTTAGGGGCTAATACCGGGGGTAGTATCCTCATAAATTCATCTTTAAACTCTCCATTCATATACAATATAAAATCCCTTGACAAATCTCGAAAAGCCACGGTTGGCCTTGAAATAGGTTCCTTTAATGAAATACACCAGCACTTTCAATATAAAACTGTATCATCCACATGGGAATCTAATCTCTTTCAATCATGGCAAAAATCAGATGGTTATAGAGAAAATAGTGGCATGCAAAGAAATTTTATTCAATGGGATGGAAACTGGATCTATAAAAAAAATGCTAGTTTAAAATTTTATAGTCTTTATAGTCATTTAGACTATCAAACTCCAGGCGGATTAACAAAGGTTCAAATGGAGAATAACCCTCAAATGGCTAGGCCCGCCACTAATACCTTACCAGGAGCGATTTCTCAAAAAGCAGGCATTATAAATAAGAGTTTATTATTAGGCTTGAGCCATAACTGGAAGCTAAATTCCCACTTAAACTGGCATTTCGCTGGTTCTACATTGTATTCTGACTTTGAGAATCCCTTTATCACGAACTATGAATCGAGAGCAGAACATAATTGGAATTTCAGAACCTATTTTTCTGATTTACACAAGCTCGGGATAATAACCCAACAACTTTTTTTGGGTGTTGAAGGAGCCACAATTTCATCCCGTATTTTAAACACTGAAAACTTAAGTGGGGAAAGGGGAAATACCCTAGCCGCTGATGATTTGAAGGTAAGTTCTAGTTTTATATTTGCTCGTGGATTATGGAATTTTAATAACAAGCTAAATGTTGAAGCGGGTTTGAGTTTAAATTGGCACTCGACAATAATTGAGCATTCATTAAATAGCTCTCATAACACTGAAAATAAATTAAATGCAAAGTCTATTTGGGCCCCCAAGTTAGCTTTTGCCTATAATATATTTCCATCGCATGTTTTGTTTGCAAGTATAAATAAAGGCTTTTCATCGCCCAGTTTAGCAGAAATCAGACCTTCAAATATGCAAGTAAATTCTTCTTTAGGAGCAGAGTATGCCTGGAATCATGAAATTGGTTGGAGATTTCAACCTTCCACGGGGTTAAATGCGAGTGTAAATTATTACTATCAAAATTTAAAGAATTCAATTGTCAGAAGGTTGGATGCTTTTGAACAAGAATATTTTATAAATGCTGGCACCATCAATCAAACAGGGTTGGAAATTAGCTTAAGTACTCCTTTATGGAAAAGCCTAACTGACACTTGGCTAAAAGCAATCTTATGGGAAGGAAACCTCCAATTTCAACATTTCAGATTTAAAGATTATCAAATTTTAGATAAAGATTTAAAAGGATTAAAATTAACTGGAACTCCATCCTTTAAATGGAACCAAAGGGTGCAATTTATTATGACCAAAAATCTAAGCTTCATTGTTACCGGCTATTACCAATCCTCTGTTCCACTAGATGATGCAAACACCCAATTTACGTCAGCTTATTCATTCTATGATACCAAAATAAACATGAGTAGCATACCATTCTTTAACTACCATTTAAACCTTTATCTTGGAATCAATAATATATTCAATGAAAAATATAGTTTAGGTCCAGACCTCAATGCAGTAGGATCAAGATATTTTAACCCCGCACCACTTCGTAATTTTTATACAGGCTTAAAGCTTATATTTTAATTAAATATTTTCTAAAATATTCAAATAGTTTCTAATTTAATTTCCTATTTTTCAAAAACAAAAATAATTTGAAACATAATAAAACTAATTGAAACCCCGCTTATGTCTTATATATTATCCTTAGATCAAGGAACAACAAGCTCTAGAGCTATCCTTTTTGATCATGCTGGCCAAGTGGTATCTATGGCTCAAAAAGAATTTAAACAAATTTTTCCAGAATCAGGATGGGTTGAACACGATGCACAGGAAATATGGTCTACACAAGCTGGGGTGATAGCTGAGGCGATGGTAAATGCAAACATTTCATCAGCACAAATATCCGCCATAGGAATTACTAATCAAAGAGAAACAGTGGTGATATGGAACAAAAAAACAGGCAAACCTATTTATAATGCAATCGTTTGGCAAGATCGAAGAACCGCCACATTCTGTGAAGAGTTAAAGCAAAAAAAATTAGATGAACCGATTCGCGAGAAAACCGGATTAGTGATGGATGCTTACTTTTCAGCTTCCAAGATTAAATGGATTTTAGACCATGTAGAAGGTGCTCGTGAATTAGCTACACAAGGAGATTTAATATGTGGCACCATGGATTCTTGGATTATCTGGAATTTAAGTAACGGGGAATTACATATAACTGACGTTACTAATGCATGCCGCACAATGCTCTACAATATTCATGATCTAAACTGG
Organism: Pedobacter sp.; assembly: GCA_004211595.1. Lineage (GTDB taxonomy): Bacteria > Bacteroidota > Bacteroidia > Sphingobacteriales > Sphingobacteriaceae > Pedobacter. The sequence continues at coordinate 76,152 of SEDO01000002.1, read as the reverse complement.
GATCCGGAATTATTAAAAATTTTTAATATTCCAAAAGAAATGCTCCCTGATGTAAAATCTTCTAGTGAGCAATATGGCATGGCAAAGCACAATCTCTTTACCCAACCAATACCCATTGCCGGTATAGCAGGTGATCAGCAAGCTGCCTTGTTTGGACAAATGTGTACTCAACCTGGCATGGTAAAAAACACCTATGGTACTGGATGCTTTATGTTAATGAATATAGGCGAAACCCCAAGATTGTCGGAAAATAAATTACTCACTACTATTGCTTGGCAAATAAATGGTGTAACTCATTATGCATTAGAAGGAAGTATTTTTATAGCGGGGGCCGTAATTCAATGGCTACGGGATGGTCTTGGCATAATTAAAACAGCAAGTGAGATAAATAAACTTGCAGAATCTGTGGAAGATACTGATGGTGTTAGTTTTGTACCAGCATTTGTAGGCTTAGGTGCCCCCTATTGGGATCCCAATGCCAGAGGCATTATTACAGGTTTAAGTAGAGGCACCACGGCAGGGCATATTGCCAGAGCGGCTATAGAAGCCATCGCCTTTCAGACAGCAGATGTACTCAAAGCTATGGAAGCCGATGCTCAGGTAGACATTCAGGAGCTACGGGTAGATGGGGGAGCAACAGGAAGTGACTTATTAATGCAAATTCAATCAGATATCCTTAATTGTAAAGTAATAAAACCTGAAATCGTAGAAACCACAGCTTTAGGTGCCGCTTATTTGGCAGGTCTTGCTGTAGGTTTCTGGAAAGATATAGCCGAAATAAACGAGCTATGGAAAGTGGCTGCTAAATATGAACCTACTTCAAATATACCTTTAAAGGAAGCGTATACTGATTGGAACAACGCTGTAAATACGGCACTTTATTGGAGTAAATCAAAATAATATAAACCTTAAATAAAAATTTTATGAACCCTATTTTAGCAGAATTTATAGCAACCGCAGTCTTAATTCTATTTGGCGGAGGCGTTGTTGCCAATGTTCTATTAAACGGTACGAAGGGAAATGGGGGAGGTTGGATAGTTATCACTACAGCTTGGGCTTTAGGTGTATTTGTAGGCGTTACCATTGCAGGACCATACAGTGGTGCGCATTTAAACCCAGCGGTAAGTGTAGCTATGGCTATAAAAGGTAACTTACCATGGAATGATTTACCTTATTTTATATTAGCTCAAATTGCAGGAGCATGCTTAGGTGCCTTTTTAGTATGGACCCAATACAAAAGTCATTATGATAAAACTGAAGATTCGGGGTTAATTTTAGCAACCTTTGGAACTGGCCCTGCAATACGTAATTATGGATTGAATTTTTGGAATGAATGTTTAGCAACCTTTATTCTTATTTTCAGTATATTTTTTATAACTGGGGCAGAGATTTCTGATACTAGAGCACCCATTGGCTTAGGTTCTATTGGCGCCATACCAGTAGCATTTATCGTTTGGGTAATAGGCTTAGCATTAGGAGGCACTACGGGTTATGCAATTAATCCAGCACGAGATTTTGGACCTAGGTTGATGCATAGCATCCTGCCAATAAAAAATAAAGGAGGGAGTGATTGGGCCTATGCTTGGGTACCCATAGCAGGCCCTATAATAGGCGCCATATTAGCAACCATTTGTTATCAAGTTATTTTTGCATAAAATAGAGAATGCCGTTCCTAAGAACGGCATCTCATCTAGCAATTAGCTTTGCAATGTGCTTTTTTTCTCTATAATTTTAAAATCAAAAACATGTATTTCTACTGAATAGCGTTTCTGTCCGTCTTTCCCCGTGTAGGATTGACTCATCAATTTACCATCTAAGGAGATTTCGATACCCTTTTTGATAAGTTGGTTCGCTTCTTCTGCTTTTGAATTCCAAAATACCAGATTTAATCATTGGGTTTGCTTCCCTTCTTCTCCACTCTTCGTTTTGTAATATTCATTCACTGCTAAACTGACCCTGGCAATTTGCACCTGATCATCAAACTTGGTCAATGAAACATCACTACCTGCAAAACCCATTAATTGCACACTGTTTTTACTACTGCTCATATTTTCATTAGTTAAAATTCTCACAAAAAATCTACTATCAAGCTTTCGCGCTGATACAAATATGCGATGGAAAAATGGCTTAATCCTATGTTAAACGATTATTAAACGTTTATAAACGTTTATAAACGTTTAAAATGGACTTTTAATCCCCTAAATTGCTGGCAAGTTTGAATAAAAAATTTAACTTTAAATTTAACCTAACAAATGCTTATGGGTAAAAATTGTCTTGATTGTAAACAAATACTGACAGGTCGCTCAGATAAAAAATTTTGTAGCGAAGCATGTAGGATTAGTTATCATAATAATATGATGCAGAAACCATCCAATTATACAAAAATGGTATTAAAAATACTTCGTATGAATGCTACCATTATTAAAGATAAAATTGCCAAAAACCACACTATTGTGGACCTTCTGGATTTGAAAATTTTAGGATTCAATTTAAGTTTTTTCACATATCGCTATGTGAAAGAAGATGGAATTGAAGTATTTTTTTGTTTTGAATATGGATATTACTTTACCAAAGACAAAAAAATTGCCCTAGTATTTCTAAATGAATTAGAAGTTATAGAATAGGTAATATTTTAGATTAGGTAGTTTCAATCCAATTTCCATCTTCTTGGATAATGTGAATTAACTCATCTAATGCAAAGGTAGAATCTACATTCTTTTTAACTACAGTTTTTCCTCGGTAAAGAGTAATTTTACCGGGGCCAGTACCGACGTACCCATAATCAGCATCCGCCATCTCGCCAGGACCGTTTACTATACATCCCATAATGGCTATTTTTATGCCTTTTAAATGGTCCGTTCTGGATCGAATGTATTGAGTGGTTTCTTGTAAATCAAATAAGGTTCTTCCACAACTTGGGCACGAAATATATTCTGTTTTGGAAATACGTAATCGAGTGGCTTGTAATATTCCAAAGGCTAAAGAAGTTAATTTAGATTTAGCTTTTAAATTATCGGCACCGATCCATATACCATCTCCCAATCCATCTGTTAATAAAGATCCAAAATCTGCTGCTGCTTTTATGCCCAAAGCTTCATCTTCTACATCTTCATAAGATCTTTGCCAAATGATTGGACAATTTATTCCCTGCTGCATTAAATTCAATGCAAAACTTCTTTGCCATTGTACATTAGGTTCATACGTGGTAGATACCACCAAAATCGCAAATTCATTTAATATGCTCCAATCCAAACTTTCCCAATCCCCTTCATTTCCGGTTACAAAATAGGCTTGTGCAAATGCAGCAGGATCTGCTGAATGCAATTCTGATATTTGCATTAAAGGGAAACACTGTTTTTTAACTGCTAAACGCTTCCAGGTATTATAATTATAAATTTGACCTAATCCTCCTGGACAATTAAAGGAGGGTATTTGATCTCCAAAATAAATATAATCACAAGCCATATCACTGATATTAAATTTATCCAAGAGGCTTTGATAATTATACCCAGCAGGTGCTAATACATGTGGATCTACAAGAGAATCTGCGTGCAAAGGATATACCACTACCGGCACATGCTTTGAGCCAATATTTAAAACTTCCTGGGATACTCTTCGGGAAAACTGATAAGGAGAGTAATATTGAAAAGGATTGGAGATACTTGGAGCTACTGTTTTAATTTTATTCTGTGAAAGAGATTCGTATCTGTCGGCTAAGGCCTTAGCTACTGGCGCCTCAAACTCAGGATCCTCTGTTAAAGATACTCGAATGGTGTCTCCTAATCCGTCGGCTAATAAGGTTCCAATACCGACTGCCGATTTGATTCGCCCATCTTCCCCATCCCCCGCTTCTGTCACGCCTAAGTGTAGCGGATAATTCATTCCCTCATTATGCATCGTTTTTACTAATAAACGATAAGCTTCCACCATCACTTGTGTATTACTAGCTTTCATAGAAATACACAAATTATAAAAATTTAAATCTTCACAGATTCTAATAAACTCCATGGCTGACTCTACCATACCGCGGGGCGTATCACCATAATGGCTCATAATCCTATCCGACAAAGAACCATGGTTAGTACCTATCCGCATGGCCGTCCCATACTCCTTACAAATCTTAACTAAAGGGCTGAATTTTTGATAAATACGCTCCAATTCCGCCGCATAATCACTTGCTGTATAATTTAAATTTTCAAATTTCTTCTTATCGGCATAATTGCCAGGATTCACCCGAACCTTCTCTATTAATCGAGCAGCCATTTCAGCCGCATTGGGAGTAAAATGAATATCGGCAATCAAAGGCACATTGTAGCCCCGAGCGCGTAATTCTTTTTTAATTAAACCTAAATTTTCAGCTTCTTTTAAACTTGGTGCCGTAATCCTAACATAATCACAGCCAGATTCTACTAAACGTATGGTTTGTGCCACCGTAGCTTGGGTATCCATCGTATCGGTAGTAGTCATGGATTGTATCCGAATAGGATTATAACCACCCATTAAACTCCCTCCGATATTTATTTCCCGAGTAAGTAAACGATTATATTGAAACAAATTAGCGCAATATTCTCCTTGCAAGATGTGATTTTTAAGTTCCTTTTCCATGACTTTTCCTGAGGCAAAGATAAACTTATTTTAGGTATCTAAATTAAGCGATCTTTAGTTACTAAAGTATTAGCCATTAAATCATGTAAACATTGATTTTTTTTATTCAAAAAACTCATTAAATAACCCAAGAACAGGGGCAAAACAGAAAAAATTTTAGCCGTATTTCGGAGAAATGATTGATTCCAAGATATAGGTTTGCCATTTAATTGAGTCACTTTTATCTGAAGGACTTTTTTACCGATGGTGCCTTGAGTTTTAGAACAATCAGCCCATATGCCATAGATGTATTTAGTAAATACAATTAAAGGTAAACACATCCATAATGCCAATATCCTATGTTCAGCATCTTGAATAAAAATGTAGCTTATCAAAACCAAAAATACATACACCAAGGTAATTAAAAAGAAATCAATAGCTGAAGCTAATAATCGCTGATCAAATGCAGCGAAATATTGAGGGGCCGTAAAATTTTCTGTAAAACCAAAAAGCGCCCGAAACTCTTCCATTTCATGCGCTTCTTTAAAATCATCCATTCCTACTTTTTTAATAAAAGTATCCGGTTTAATCGTAAAGCTTTGGAGTTCTGTCAAGCTTAAAGGCCCTTTGACTTTTCCATTCTCAACAAGGTAATACTCCATTTCAAGGTGTTTTGAAGGCTAAAGATATTAAAAATTTAATTTCGTTTAACTTCAAAATTACTTAAACCACCGTCCATTTTTATAAAAATTTTATTTTTTGCCGTATTAAAATTTGAGGTTTCATAGACCCCGCTTTTAACCTTATTAAAATTATCAAAATCCCGATTAGAAATAGCTGTGTTAGTAATGATTTGGCAACCTGAGGCTTCAGGAATATCAATGCTGATATTAGACACCCCCGCTTTAAAACGCATACGCGTTTCTTGCAATTTATCTCCGATTTTCAATTGCAAATCCAATGCACCTCCATTAAAGTTAAAAGATTTTACTTTAAATTTTGAAAGGTCGAAGTCAACATCCCCAGCACCTACATTTACATTTAAATTATAAATTGGTTTTTCATTCAATTCATAATTAATTTCACTTGAATTATTTTTGAAATAACTCTTTTTCGATTTAAGTTTTGCAGAAAATTTAATGGATGCACTGGTGTCTGAATCTTTTTCTTCTTTTAGAAGGTACTCCATACCCTTATCGTTACCTTCAATATACGCATTAAATAATTGAGGAGTCGCTTGTTGTAATTTGAAATGACTGCCTTCTCCATTTAATGTTAAATTAACTTCTTGCGTACTATCATTTAATTTATAAGGTACATGGAAAGTTCTCACTCTACTCCTATCAATAACTGTATCCTCCTCATGTTCATCTAAATATACGGAGGTCCCATCATTCCAATGAATATTTGCTTTAAAAAAACGACGAGGTGGTTCCTGCCCTAATACAAATAAGGCCCCTAAACTTACCACTACCACTGTAATCATGATGGCGTTACCAATTTTTGAATTTGAAGATCCAAATATGATATTCAAACCAATAAGTATTAATCCTACTGGCCAAAATTGCCAGATGTTCCTCCAATGAAAATCTATGATATCAAAGTTTTCTAAGAGCAAAACCCCTCCCACAAAAAGCAAGATTATTCCCCAAATAATACGATCTAATTTCATGTCCTAATATTTTACTAGTTACTACTATTTTCCTTATTTACTTCAGGCTCATTCGCTACAGTATTTGTAGGAGGCACTGAACTCTCTTGCGTGTTTTTTAAAAACTCATTCCACTCTTGTTTACGCTTTCTCTTAACTATCAGCGCAATTCCAATACCTATGATCACTATTGGCCAAAATTTATATAAACTAATCCAATAAGGTATAATTCCCAACTTTTTAAGTAAGAAAAATACGCCCAGAGAAATTAAAATACTCCCAATAATGACCCGACTCTTTTGTTCATTTTGAGAAACTCTTTTAAAGTTTTGTGGATTTTCCCAATAATTCGGATTAGCGGCTTGTGTAAATTTATTAAACTGATTATCGGAAGCTGTTAATGGGTCTGCTGAAAATGGGGGCTCCCCAAAATACTGGTTATAATGTGGAAATCGTTTTGAAGGATCTAAATTCACAGGAACTACTGCCCATATTACGATATAAATTACTATTCCACTAAATGGCAATAAAAAAGTAAATAATACTAATAATACCCGAATGGTGGTGACCTCTATACCAAAAAAATCTGCTAAGCCACTTCCTACTCCGGCTATTACTTTATCATGTTCATTTCTATATAATCTCTTTTGCATGATGATATCCTCCTTAAAAATTTAATGGGCTAATTCGAAGCTCATCTACATTGGAATTCTTACTCAATTGTAATATCGCTGAAATACTATCCGCAATATCCTGAGCTTGCACTAAATCCATTTCATTGACCGAACTACCCTCCCATGAAGAAGTAAAAGTTGCACCTGGTAATAAAGCTGTCACCTTAATTCCTTTTGAAGCTAATTCCTTTCTCCATACATGATTAAGACTTAAAAGGCTCGCTTTTGTTACACTATAGGATCCGGCCTCCACCACCACATCCTGGCTGGCCACCGAACAAATATTAAAGATATGGCCAGATTGCTTTTCTATCATCCTTGGCACTAAAATTTTAGTTAAATAATAGGCCGCTTTTAAATTTATATCTATTTGGGTTTCAAACTGAATATCACTTTCTAACAAACTAAAACCAGGCAGATACGTACCTACATTATTTATGATAACATCGATATGCTCAAACTTAGTTAAACAATCATTTGCAAAATTCTGAACTTGATATTTATCTCTTACATCAACCGACTTGATAAAAAAAGACTGATTCGAATTTAATTGTACCGCTACTAGTTTTGCTTTTAATTGGGTTAAATCATCTATCGACCTCGCACATAGTCCGAGGCTATAGCCTTGTGAAGCCAATTTTATGGCAATAGCTTCTCCCATACCTCTACTCGCCCCAGTTATAATACAGTTTTTCATCATTTTATTAAATTATTTACTACAAAAAACAGTAATTATTCAGGAATTCAATAATATTTTTGAATAAATTCCTAGGGGTAGAACAAATTTCTCGTTAATTTGTATATTATTTTAGCAATTAAGGAAAACCTAATAGGAATGAATTTTACCAACTTTGGCAGATATCTACTGCTGCTCAAATCTGTGTTTAAACGCCCAGAAAAAACTTCCATCTATGTAAAGGCTATCTTTCAACAAATGAATTTTATTGGAGTTGGCTCATTAGGGCTTATCAGCATAATCTCCACTTTTATTGGAGCTGTAATGACCCTTCAAATTGCTTTCCAATTAGTGAGTGATTTTATCCCTAAAACTATCATTGGACAAGTAAATCGAGATTCCAGTATTTTAGAATTGAGCCCAACTATTTCGGCCATTGTATTAGCTGGAAAAATCGGATCCGCCATTTCTTCTGAAATAGGCACGATGCGTGTATCTGAACAAATTGACGCTTTAGATATTATGGGGATCAATGCTCCTGGGTATTTAATTCTTCCTAAAATTATTGCTGGGATTACCATGGTACCTGTTTTAGTTATTATATCCATGGTATTGAGTATCACTGGGGGTTATCTAGGAGGTACCCTTTCTGGCGCAGTTGCTCCGGCAGAATATATCCAGGGGATTACGACCGATTTTAACACATACACCATCAATGTAGCCCTTACAAAAGCCTTCGTATTTGGATTTATTATTACCTCTGTACCAGCCTATGAAGGATTTTACGTAAAAGGTGGAGCCTTAGAAGTAGCGCAGGCAAGTACCCGCGCTGTGGTGGTAAGTTGTATCAGTATTTTAGCTTGTGATTATTTAGTAACCCAACTTATGTTATGATAGAAATAAAAAATATTCATAAGTCTTTTGGTGAAAATGAGGTATTAAAAGGCATCTCCGGAAAGTTTGAAGCAGGAGTTACTAATTTGATTATTGGAGGATCTGGCTCAGGTAAAACAACCCTCTTAAAGTGCATGATCGGACTTCATCACCCAGAACAAGGCGAAGTATTTTATGATGACCGGGAATTCACCCAACTAAGCTTTGATGAACGCATTGAAATTAGAAAGGAAATTGGGATGTTATTTCAAGGATCAGCCCTATTTGACTCCATGACTGTGGAAGAGAATATCATGTTCCCGCTGAACATGTTTACTGATCAATCTCGGAAGGAAAAATTAGAGCGTGTAAACTTTTGTTTAGAGCGTGTGAATTTAGAAGGCAGAAATAAGTTATTTCCAGCAGAATTATCAGGAGGGATGAAAAAAAGAGTAGGTATTGCCAGAGCCATAGCCATGAATCCCAAATATCTTTTCTGCGACGAACCCAATTCGGGTTTAGATCCAAAAACCTCCATTGTTATAGATGAACTTATAAAAGAACTTACTGAAGAATATCAAACTACAACCATTGTGGTTACCCATGATATGAATTCAGTTATGGGAATCGGAGATTATATCATATTTCTACACGAGGGTAAAAAGTTTTGGGAAGGCTCTAACAAAGAAATATCAAAAACCGATATAGCAGAATTAAATGACTTCGTTTTTGCAAGTCGATTTATGAAAGCGGCTAAAGAGAAGTTTTAAACTATCCATCTTTATTAATTAACAAATGATACAATTACTTTGTCCTACACATTGGACAGAATATGAACTCCTGGATTGCGGAGACTTTGAAAAACTAGAGCGTTTTGGAAATGTGGTTTTAAGACGCCCAGAGCCACAAGCTGTGTGGAAAAAGGTTTATTCAGAAGATGTTTGGAAAAAGAAAACCCAAATATTTTTTAAAGGTCGCTCAGCTACTGCAGGGGATTGGATTAAGCAAAACAAAGCACTTCCTGATCGTTGGAATATTGCCTATAAAAATAATGATATTGAATTCAAACTCAGGCTAGGTTTAACTTCCTTTAAACATGTAGGCGTATTCCCAGAACAAGCTGTCAATTGGGATTATTCTTCAGCCTGCATTAAAAAATTCCAAGATCCTCAACCCAAAGTATTAAATTTATTTGCCTATACAGGTGCTGCCTCTATGGCTGCAAAATCAGCCGGTGCAGATACTACCCATGTAGACTCCATCAAACAAGTAGTGAATTGGGCAAATGAAAATCAAGAGTTGTCACAGTTAAATGATATCCGCTGGGTCGTGGAAGACGCTTTAAAATTTGTGAAGAGAGAATTGAAAAGAGGTAAAAAATACCATGGAATCATTTTAGATCCTCCTGCCTTTGGACACGGGCCAAATGGTGAGAAATGGAAATTAGAGGATCATATTCAGGAGATGATGCAAGATGTGGTGCAATTATTAAATCCAGAAGAACATTTTTTAATTTTAAACACCTATTCCTTAGGATTTTCCTCGGTGATTGTAGAAAACCTCATTCGGACTTCCTTTCCACAAGTGGAAAATCTGGAAACCGGAGAGCTCTTTTTACAAGCAAGTTCAGGCGTAAAATTGCCATTAGGAGTATTTGGTAAATTTGCTAAATTTAAATCATAGCGTATTTATATAAACATATAAAAAGGGTTTGATTAGCAATAAATCGAACCCTTTTTATTTTTTTCAAATTTAATCCGTTAACGAATTTGCTGATACTCTACTACTGGCCTACCCCTTTCTCCTCCATCACCCAATCCCATGCTCACAAATTTCAATTTAAAAATTAATCCATCTGCATCTTGAATAATGTAAAATCTATCGGTTTTTACACCCGTTGCTGGTTGGGTACTACGCCAAGAAGTTCCAATTATATTTCTAAAACCAACTAAATTATATCCAGAAAGATGAAGAATTCCAAAATCGGCATAACTAACCGCTGAATTCATTACCTCGGCCACTTTTACCCCCATTAATGAATTGGTCCACACAAAATCTTGCACCCAATAAGGAGATCCTAAACCAGAGTCATTCGTACTATATCCCCAAGCTAAATCCCATTTCTTAATCTCCGGCTCGACTACTACCAATCTATCGTTTTCTAAGGAAACAAAACTTAACACATTTTTTTCATCATTTGGAACTTGAATTGTTTTAAACTGAGAATCATTTAAACGCCCATATTCTATTTGAGTTCCATTAGCGGTTTTAGTAATCTTAAACTTAAACCAATTTTGCATTTCTTTATTACCCTCAAAACTTAACAAATACACTTTATTCTCAGCATCGTTAGCCAATACTTCTCCAGCATAGGCGGTTTTATCCAAAGATCCATCCCAATAATCCACCAAACTCACAGTCGTTGGATCACTTATATTATGGTTTAAATTCACATCCGTACCAGGGTTATCCAAATTGATTTCATTCAAGTTAAACTTATTAGTAACCACTGCTGTACTTTGGTAGGAAGGATTAATAAACACTTTTTTAATGGCCCCATTAGCAATTGCAATATTCCAACTTTTGCGATCTACGCTTTTAGTGAGTTTTGTACTTAAATCTAAATATACCACATTGGCATAAGCAGAGGTTTCTGTTTTACCGTCAAGTGTAATGGTTATACTTTCAGCAGGAGGAAGTACCATAACGGGATCCTCCTCTTTTTTACAGGCACAGAATATACTTGCAAGGAATGCACTAAATAAAATCGATTTGAGATTCATAAGTTTTAGTTTAAAATTATATATGACATTTTGTTATTTTATGCTATTCTTAATCCAGTTATATTTTAATCCAAAAATTAATGATCGACCATAACTGAATGGCACCGAGGCACCGCTGCTACTATGCGCCCCTCCACTAGCCAGACTGGAATTTGTTAATTGCGTGGTATTGAATAAATTTCTAATCCCAAAAGAGAGTTCTAAACCCTTTGATATATTTTTATTTATCATGAAATCTGCAATTTGTGCATCTCCTATTTTCACTAATTTGGCTGAAATCAAATCATTAGCTCCAATTAGTTGATATACTGGCCTCACACCTAAATACTTGTAAAATAAATTCAAGTTAATTTTTACCTTAGGGATACTAAGCATCCAATTGGAAGTTATTTCAGGGGTCCACATAAATGCTGGTAGTGCAATACCTAAATCATTCGAAACTAATTCATTGTATCTACCCAAATAAGAAATACCTATATTCCCATGCAAGTTGCCATGAATCCAATTCTCTTCGAGTGTTATACCTTGGGTTTTAAATTTATCTATATTGAGTAAAGTAGTGATTGTGGGATTATTGGGATCCAAGCCATAGTCGATTCTATTTCTAAAATCATTATAAAAAACACTTATTTGTGTTTGAAATTGATGTTCTGCAACAACATTTGGCATCCACATAAAAGAGATATTAACGCTATTAGACGTTTCCGCCTTTAAATTTTTATTCCCCATAATTGCATGGCTGGCATCAAAAAAATCAAAATATAATTCTCTCAATGCAGGAGATCTAAAGCCTTGTGCAAAGGCGAATCTGATATCCAATTCTGAGTTGATGATATATTTAGCATTAACCGAGGGGATTACTTTAGGAGCATGGTAAACGGTATTTTTAATAAACCTTAAGCCTGGACGTAAAAGTAAATTATCTCCAATGTTAGATTCCGATGAGAAAAATAAGGCATAATCTTGAATAATAGGAGAACCAGCAATGCGATCCCCAGTGGCCCTATCCTGTGATACTTCTAAACCTACTTGTAAATTCCATTTATTATTAGCTCCATAATTCAAAGTAGAACGCCATATCAAAGCATCAAAAACAGCCTTATCTTGTTTTCCCAATTCATTAGATAGTATACTTGTTCCATTTAAATAATCTGAAATATGAGTTTGAGAAGTTCTGGAAAGATGCGTAAAAGCTATTAAACTTTGAAGTTTGAATCTATTTATCATCCACTCCAATTGCGCTTGTTGGCCCCACCTACTTGTGTTAAACTTTTGATTTTCTGCCTTAAAATTATTGGGATTCATCCCACCATAACTAGAAATAGTTTCCTCTAAGGCATCTACCCTATACCATGCTTGCAAATTATTTTTTGAATATCCAACACGGGCATTTGCTAAACTTTGAGATTTTGGTTTCCATCTATTGAGTAAGGCATTAACTTCGGAAATTGTTGCCGACTTTCTAGGTTCATTCCATCCTCCAAAATCATTTTGATTAAACCCAAATCGAAAATTCAAATTCGAACTGGCCCAATTAATAGCTATATTTTTTTGATGCTGCCCTTTTCCATCTAAAAAATCAAATTCCTTTCCAGCACTTTCCTCTTGAAGACTCACTAAAAGGCGAAACTGATTTTCCTGCGGCCTTTTAGAAATTAAGTTGATAACGCCAGCTAAGGCATCTGTACCATACATGACAGACATTGGGCCTTCCACAATTTCAATCTTTTCAATACTATTTATATCTATTTGATTTAAACTTTCTCTGGTATCAGCACGATCTACTAAAGGAACCCCATCTAATAATATCTTGAGATTACGACCACTCATACCCATTAACTCAACATCGGCAGTTCCAAGAGTTAAATCATTAGAAAACCTAAAACCCAAAAAAGTATTCAGTACTTGCTGCACATTAGTAGCTCCAGAAGCCTGAATCCTTTGTGTCGATATCTGTCTCACACGATAAACTGAATGCTTTAGCGATTGAATCTGTAATTGCCCGGTTACAACCACCGGATTTAAAATCTGAACATTTTCCTTAGGTTTAGATAAGGAATCAATTGCTTGTGAAAAAGCACTAAAATTATATATCGTTAATAGCGAAAATAGAAAAGTGGCCTTCATTTAGTTTGTTATTTAGAATTATTATAAATAATTGCGCAATACTACTCGTTATTTAGAATAATTCCAAATTATATACAATTATTTATTTGTATTGTAAAAATCCAGCCCATAAAAAAAGGTTGAATGAATCATTCAACCTTTTTTCCTCATTAATTAAATGTCTTAATGAATCTGTACATATTCAATTTTCGGTCTACCTCTTTCCCCGTCATCATTTACACCCATTTTTGTAAATTTAAGCTTAAAAATAGAGCCATCTGGATCTTGAATAACATAAAATCTATCCGTTTTAATTCCAGTTGCAGGATTTAAACTTCTCCAATTTGTACCAATCGAATTTCTAAAGCCTAAAGCATTAAATCCAGACAAATGAATGGTACCAAAATTGTCAAATGACACAGCAGCAGTTGGAATTTCACTTACTTTAACCCCAATTAAAGAATTAGTAAACACATAATCCTCCACCCAAAATGGCGCTCCATTTCCAGAATCCGCCGTACTATAACCCCAAGCAAAATCCCATTTGCCTGTTTCAGGTTCAACGCTCACTAATTTGTCGCTTTCAAATGAAATAAAACTTAAAACGTTCTTTTCATCATTAGGAACTTGGATAGTTTTAAATTGGGTATCATTAATTCGACCATATTGTACCTGACAACCGTTAGCTGTTCGAGTCACTTTATATTTATACCAAGCAGTAATCGATTTATTTCCTTCAAAGCTCAATAAATGGACCTTATTTTCATCATCGTTAGTGGAAATCTCACCGACATAAGCCGTTCTATTTAAAGTACCATCATAATAATCCACTAAATTTACACTGTTAGGATCTGAAACTGAATGGTCTAGATTAACCGTGGTCCCGGGATTTTGTGATGAAACTGCACTTAAATTGTTTGCATTAGTAGCCACTGTTGTACTTTGATAAGATGGATTTATGAATACCTTATTAATGGACCCATTCGAAATAGCTATATTCCAAGATTTTCTGTTCACAGGGGTAGCTTTTTGTTCACTTAGGTCAACATATACCACAAAATCATAGTTTGAAGTAGCAGATTTTCCATTAAGTGTTAAGGTTTTCACTTCTGCAGGAGGTAATACATCAATCGGGGTTTCTTCCTTTTTACAAGCAAATAAGACACTAGCAACGGAAATAGTCAATAGGATAGATTTAAGTTTCATTAGATTTTATTTATAAGTAACATAATTTCTTTCTACATAAATAGAAACGTGCAAATTTAGTGCAAATTGTGAATAACTCCTTTTAATGTTATTAAAAAATATAAGCTTTTTTCAGTATTATCGCAATATAAAATAATCTATTATGAAATTATCTTTAGCCTTCAAAAACGGTGCAATCGCCATTTTAGGTACGGCCTTATTACTGTCTTGTACAGCCTCCTCCAGTGAACAAAAAACAACTACCTCTCCCGATTCTTTAAACGCAAATCCAGTAGCAACTACTGCAGATAATCCATCGGAAGAACCTGTAATTAATAGGGAACCTATTGATACAGCAAAATATAATAGCCTGTCTAAAGCATTAGCAAATGGCGATACTACAGGCAGATGGCCTGTAAAAAACGATGTGTATCCATTGGCAGGCGCTATTTTACCATTTAAGCGTGTGGTAGTTTACTATGGCAATCTGCATTCCAAAAAAATGGGAGCTTTAGGTGAATACGCACCCCAAGAAATGTGGCAGCGTTTATCTGAAGAAGTTAAGCGATGGGAGAAAATAGATCCTACCACCCCTGTACAAGCTGGATTACATTATATTGCAGCGGTAGCCAGTGGTACCCCAGGAAAAGATGGAAAGTACATCAATAGGATGGGAAACAAGCAAATTGATTCGGTTCTTAAAATTGCAAAAATGAAACCTAATACCATTGTATTTTTAGATTTGCAAGTTGCCTTAAGCAATTTAAAAGCTGAATTACCACATATTGAAGAATATCTGAAGCTGCCCTATGTTCACCTCGGCATTGACCCTGAGTTTTCTATGAAAGATGGTTCAATACCTGGCAAAAAAATAGGTACATACGATGCAGCGGATATTAATTATGTATCCCAGTATTTGGCTGATATGGTTAAAAAGTATAATTTACCGCCAAAAATCTTTGTTATCCATCGTTTTACTAAAAAGATGGTTACTAATTCACAAGACATTAAACGCCGACCTGAAGTACAAATGGTAATGCATATGGATGGATGGGGTGAGCCTGAATTGAAAAAAGGAACTTACAGACACTTTATTCAATCCGAACCTGTTCAGTTTACCGGATTTAAAATCTTCTATAAAAATGATTTGAAAAAAGCCCCAAATCGTTTAATGACACCAGATGAATTAATGAAATTAAAACCCATTCCGATTTATATTCAATATCAATAATAAAAAAAAAGCTACTTAGAAAAGTAGCTTTTTTTTTATTCCCTAAATTTCAAACCCATTAAAATAAATCAATCTGACCTTTATCGTCAATTTTAATATCCTCTGGATTTGTAATTTCCAATTCAATTGTTCTTGTTGGATGGCTACTTTCTAATTTAGGCGTACCCAAATCGCTTGTTTGAATCACCTCAGTATCCATTATAGGTTTTTCAGTTTCTCCAGGCAAATCAGCTTCCATATCTGCTGAAACCTCCTGCACTTCATCCACCTCCCTTGCTACATCCACAAATGTTCCCAATCCAATTTCAGGTGCTGCATCCTGCAAACTAACTTGTAAAATGGTATGTGGGCTTAATCGATTGCCATTGGCCTTAATGCCCTTTACATCTATCAAACTAGCCAACTCCACGCTCAAACTATCCTTAATTTTAGTTTTACCTTTTTCAATATCCAATTGCACTATAGCATCTGGCTTACCGGTAATAAATATCAATTTTGAACCAGGCTCTTCACTGATTAAAGACACCTCCTTTCCAACAGGTTGATTTTCAAAAACAAATCGCTTTACAAAATAATTTTTCGATTTTCCATCATAATGCACTAAGCCATAAACTCTTTCTGGATCAAACTTGTGCATTAATACAATCCCCTGATCAAAATGATTACTCAAATCATAGGTAGTTAATTCGTAAAGTCCTTTCTCATTAACTTGTACAATTTTATCATCTCCATCAAATTCACCTAAATACTTACCCCTACCATCTACATTTAAGCGTTTTAAAAGCTCATCATACCAAACTTTTAAGCCCGATAAGGTAGATACCCCTTTACTCTTTAACACTATTTTTTTAACCGGATATTTTGATAATATATTCCCCTGCGAAGCCCTTCCCTTTATATTGATTTCAGCAAAATCCAAATCAAACTGCAGCTTTTTCAGTTTAGAATGGGGCTTTAATTGCACATTGATAACTTCTGCTTCCCCATTTGGATTAGCAGTAAAATAGAGCACTTTAGAAGCTTTGGTTCCTTTGGTTAAATCATATTCTTTATCCCGAGTGATACCAAGTACTGAAAAACGTTTTACATAATTTACCCCACTAGCCCCATCCCGGTACACCATATTGTAAACCGTTCTTTCATCACCCTTTGTAAATACCTGTGCATGAATAATCCCTTTACCGACAAAAGTTTTATCCGCCACTTTGGTGACTATAAATTTCCCATCTTCTCTAAATATTATAATTTCATCAATATCTGAACAGTCACATACAAACTCATCTTTCTTCAAGCCTGTACCAATAAAACCATCCACTTTGTTCATATATAGCTTTACATTCGCCAAGGCAACTTTTGTAGCTTCTACTCTATCAAATAAGCGAATCTCCGTTTTCCGCTCTCTCCCTTTTCCATACTTATCTTTAATTTTCTGAAACCAGGCAATCGCATAATCCGTTAAGTGTCTTAAATGATTTTTAACCACCTTGATTTCATCTGCCAATGCTTTCATCACCTCATCCGCCTTTTTTACGTCAAAGCGGGTAATGCTACTCATAGGCTTATCAATCAGCTTTTTAAAATCTTCTGGTAAAATTTCTCGGTATAAACTCGCTTTAAAAGGTTCAAAAAGATGATGTAAAATTTCCACCACCGAATTAAAGTCTCCAGCATTTTCATAATCAGGATGTTTATACATCCCCTCCTGAATGAATATCTTTAACAAGGAACTGAAAAATATTCGCTCTTCCAGTTCATGCTTTTTAATCTCTAACTCTTTTTTTAAAAGCGCTTTGGTTTGTTGAGTATTCTGATTTAATATATCATTTACACTTAAAAACTGCGGCCGATTATCTTTGATAATACAAGTATTTGGGGAAATAGAAACCTCACAGGCTGTAAAAGCATATAAGGCATCAATAGTCACATCCGGTGAAATCCCAGGCGCTAAATGAATCACTATTTCTACATTGGCTGCCGTATTATCTTCAATCTTGCGAATTTTTATTTTACCCTTATCATTAGCTGCGATTATACTATCCTTAATAGAACCAGTCGTTGTGGTATAAGGAATTTCAGTAATAAGCAGGGTTCGTTTATCCTTCTCGGTAATTTTGGCTCTTACCCGAATCCTTCCGCCTCTCATACCTTCGTTGTAGTTGGAAAAATCAGCCATGCCACCGGTAAAGAAATCCGGTAAAATATTCGGCTTACCCCCTCTTAAAATCTCTATGGAAGCATCCAATAATTCATTGAAATTGTGCGGCATTATTTTCGTCGCCAAACCTACTGCAATCCCCTCAGCTCCCTGCGCTAAGAGTAAAGGAAATTTAACTGGCAAAGTAACTGGCTCATTATTTCGGGCATCATAACTAAGCTGCCATTCAGTAGTATCCGGATTAAAAACTACTTCATTTGCGAATTTAGAAAGCCTGGCTTCTATATACCTCGGGGCCGCGGCTCCATCTCCTGTAATCGGATCTCCCCAGTTTCCCTGACAATCTATTAATAAATCCTTTTGACCTATCTGCACCATGGCATCCCCGATAGAAGCATCGCCATGGGGGTGATACTTCATGGTATTGCCAATGACATTGGCAGCCTTATTAAAACGGCCATCATCCATTTCCTTCAGGGAGTGCATAATTCTGCGCTGTACAGGCTTAAAACCATCGTTAATATGGGGTACAGCCCGGTCTAAGATTACATACGAAGCATAGTCTAAGAACCAATTTTCATATAATCCATTAATCGGCATGATGCTATGGGTTTGCTCCAAATTTTCATCAGGCTGCATATCAGAAGGATTTTGATTTATTTCTTCACTCATTCGTATCAATGTATGTAGGGTTTAAATATATGATTTTGAGACAAAAAAATTTGGAATATTTTTAAACATTCCCTGCAGTTCTTAACCCATTTAAGTTCTTAACCTAAATCAAGAAATAATTGAAGGCTTGTGCGTAAATTTGAAAAAACAATATATCATGGAATTAGGAATAGGCATGTTCGGGGATTTACAAATAGATTCCCAAGGAAAAGTTCAAGCTCCAGCACAAAGACTCAAAGAAATTCTGGAAGAGATAAAACTCATGGATGAATTGGGAATAGATTTTTTTGGTATAGGCGAACATCATCGTCCAGACTATGCCGTATCTGTACCAGAAATGATCTTAGCTGCTGCAGCTCCCATAACTAAAAATATTAAATTGGGAAGTGCCGTATCTGTATTAAGCTCATCCGACCCAGTCCGCTTATTTCAAAATTTTTCTACGTTGGATTTACTTAGTGAAGGGCGCGCTGAAATAATGGCTGGAAGAGGCAGTTTTATCGAATCTTTTCCATTATTTGGCTTCAATCTAAACGATTATAACCAACTTTTTGAGGAAAAATTAGATTTACTCTTAAAGCTCAATCAATCTCCAAAAGTATCTTGGTCAGGACAATTTAGGCCCGCCTTACACAATCAAGAAGTTTATCCGCAGCCTTATCAAAACGGCTTAAAAGTTTGGATTGCGGTAGGTGGTACACCTGAATCAGTAGAAAGGGCAGCGCGCTTAGGATTACCCATTATTTTTGCAATTATCGGAGGTTCTCCACAACAATTTCTACCCTTGTTTGATTACTATAAAAGAGTCTATTTAGGTCACGGCCACGATCCTGCTAAAATGGAAATTGCCGTGCATATGCATAGTTTTTTTGGTGAAGAAAGCCAGGCTATTGCGGATACATATTATCCATTTTATGCCGCTCAAATGAATCGTATTGGAGCTACCCGTAATTGGCCACCTTTTTCTAAAGCTCAGTTTGAAAGGGGTCGAGCGCAGGATGGTGCCTTAATCATAGGTGATGCCGCTCAAAGTACAGATAAGATTTTAGCCTTGATTGAAACTTTTGGACTCACCCGCTTTTCGGCCCATATGGACGTTGGATCACCCGATCATCAATTAATGATGAAATCTATTGAGATTTTTGGAGACAAAATAATTCCCGAAATTAGAAAACACGCTAAGGAGGTTTAGCCCTGTTATACAGATTTCTCTAAGCGATTTTCAAAAAATGCAAAAGGTAATAGGCTCAAAATGCTTGTTACCTTTATTATTTCACCCCCAATGCAATAAAACAATACTTCAATGGGGCTCCCTTGTTTTTTTTCAACCTCTGCCATCACCTGCAAACATGCTCCACAAGAGGTAACTGGATTTTCAATAGAAAATTGTGCCGTTTGAGCGGTTATGGCCATCGCCTTAATCACGGCCTCTGGGTTTTTAGCCCCAATACTAAATAAGGCCACCCGTTCGGCACATAATCCAGAAGGATAAGCCACATTTTCTTGATTTGAGCCTAATTCTATCGTATTATCCTGTAAACGTACCGCGGTACCTACTTTAAAGTTTGAATAAGGGGAATAAGAGTTGTTTAAAGCCACCACGGCTTGTTCGCACAAATACCTATCCTCCGCAGAGAGTTCCTGAATATTATTGTATTTAAAATAACTGATATTAAAGGTTTTATTTTCCATAGAGGTGTTGAATATCTTAAAATTAATTCGTTTGCACAAATTAATCCATATCAGCCAGCGCTAATTCACTGGATTCAGCTGGTTCCTCTGTCAGGGCGTCTACTTCATATCTTAAATTTTCAATAATATGTTGTTGTCTTTCCGGTGTATTTTTACCCATATAATAACTCAACATCTTTTTAATAGCCTGTTCTTTTAAGATAACCGGATCTAAGCGAATATCCTTTCCAATAAAATTCCCAAACTCATCTGGAGAAATCTCCCCCAAGCCTTTAAATCGGGTAATTTCAGGCTTTCCTCCTAATTTACTAATGGCAGCCGATTTCTCTTCTTCACTATAGCAATAAATAGTCTCCTTTTTGTTTCTCACCCTAAATAACGGGGTTTGCAAAATATAAACATGCCCAGCCTTTACCAAATCCGGGAAAAACTGCAAAAAGAAAGTCATCATCAATAAGCGAATGTGCATGCCATCTACATCGGCATCAGTAGCAATGACAATATTGTTATAATGCAAACCTTCCAAACCGTCCTCAATATTTAAAGCATGTTGCAGTAAGTTAAACTCCTCATTCTCATACACCACCTTTTTGGTTAATTCAAAACAATTTAAAGGCTTCCCTTTTAAACTAAATACAGCCTGACATTCTACATCTCTAGATTTTGTAATCGACCCAGAGGCAGAATCCCCTTCGGTGATAAATAAGGTAGTATCGTAGCGACGCTCGTGGTTCGAATTGAAATGAACCTTGCAATCTCTTAATTTCTTATTGTGTAAAGAGGCTTTTTTAGCCCGCTCATTAGCTAATTTTTTAATACCTGCAATATCCTTACGCTCGCGCTCCGATTGGATAATTCGCTTTAAGAGCGCTTCTGCTACATCGGGGTTCTTGTGTAAATAATCATCTAATTCCTTCTTCACAAAATCCATCACAAAGGTACGCACGGTGGGTCCATCTGGTCCCATATTTAAAGAACCTAATTTAGTTTTAGTTTGAGACTCAAATACAGGCTCTTGTACTCTTACCGATATCGCCGCTATGATAGATGCCCGAATATCCGATGCATCGTATTCCTTTTTGTAAAATTCCCGAATGGTTTTCACCACGGCCTCTCTGAATGCAGCTTGATGGGTACCCCCTTGGGTAGTATGCTGCCCGTTCACAAAAGAATGATAATCCTCCCCATACTGTTGGCCATGCGTCATGGCTACTTCAATATCATTTCCCTTTAAATGGATGATGGGATAGCGCAGTTCTTCGGCTTTATTTTCCTTGGCTAATAAATCGTATAAACCTCTTTCGGAAAAATACTTTTGGTTATTATAATTAATCGTTAAACCGGTATTCAGATAAACATAATTCCAGATCATGTTTTCCACGAAATCCGAAATAAAATGGTAATTTCTAAAGATACTTTCATCCGGATAAAAGGTAATGGCTGTACCATTGCGTTGGGTGGTATCAATCTCTGGATGCTCCATCACAATCTCGCCCTTAGAAAATTCTACTTTTTTGGTTTTCCCATCTCGATAAGATTGCACCACAAAATTTGTAGACAAAGCATTTACCGCTTTAGTACCCACCCCATTTAAACCGACTGACTTTTGAAAGGCTTTACTATCGTATTTACCCCCCGTATTGATCTTAGAAACACAATCAATCACCTTTCCTAAAGGAATTCCGCGACCATAATCACGTACGTTGACCTTTTGGTCAGACACGGTAATATCGATAGTTTTCCCCGCCCCCATCACAAACTCATCGATAGAATTATCTACAATTTCTTTTAAAAGCACATAAATTCCATCGTCTTGAGCCGACCCATCTCCGAGCTTCCCGATATACATACCAGGACGTAATCGAATATGTTCCTTCCAGTCTAAAGACCTAATACTATCGTCATTATAAATTGGTTCTGCCATATGGATTGGGTTTAATCATACAAAAATAATCTAATCCAGGGGATAAGCAATTGGAGTTTTCCACAATTATTTTTTTGACCAACTCGCAGGGAAATTATTTTTTAATGTATCTTTCTTTCAAATTAACCAAATGATGCAAAACAAGAAACAACTCTCACTGTTCGATCTGGCCATGATTGTGGTCAGCTTAGTAATTGGAATGGGAATTTTTAGAACCCCCGTAAATGTAGCGGCTAAAGCACAAATTCCAGAACTATTCTTTTTAGCCTGGATTATAGGCGGCTTTATAGCGCTATGTGGGGCATTAACCTATGCCGAAATAGGTTCTCGATACCCCGTTACAGGTGGCTATTATAAAATTTTCTCCGTTTGTTATCACCCTTCCATTGCCTTTGCCATCAATTGCATCATTGTTGTTTCTAATGCCGCATCTGTGGCCGGGGTATCCCTTATAGGAGCCGAATATTTAAATAAAGTACTCCTGGACCCCGCCAGCCAAACCGGCCAATCTAAAATTGTTATTGCAGGGATTAGTATTTTGATATTCTATGCCATTAACTTACTCGGATTAAAAACCAGCTCTAAAGCCCAAAACATCCTGACCCTCATTAAATTAACCATGGTACTAACCCTCATTGGAGCGGTATTTTTTGGAAGTCAAAGTTCAGGCATTACCCCTATCTTCGATTCCGGAACAGCCGTGCCAGCCACTTGGAGCGATTATGGTAAAGCTTTAGGCCTTTGTCTAATAGCCGTATCTTTCACCTTTGGAGGCTATCAACAAACCATCAATTTTGGAGGCGAGGTAGAGCGTGCTAAAACCGTCGTACCAAAAGCCATTATCATAGGATTAGCTACGATAATTACCCTTTATATGGCTATTAATTATGCCTATGTAAAAGTCATCGGATTTGAAGAATTGAAAACAGCCGAAAGTATCGCCGCCATCTTAGCAGGGCAAATATTTGGGCCCATCGGGTTCTCGGTATTAAGTGTGTTAATCTTCCTATCCGTATTAGGCTATGTGAACGTTAATTTACTCAGTAATCCCCGGGCCATGTATGCTATGGGAGAGGAAGGAGCCTTACCTAAATTTTTCACCAAAAAAACTAAAAAACATGAAGTATTAATTGTGAGCCTGACGATTTTCACGATCCTTTCCATATTAACCTTATTTTATGCCCAAACATTCGATAAGATTTTAAATTATACCATCTTCTTAGATAGTGTAGGGATGATATTTTCCGCTGCAGCCATCTTTTATTTAAGAAAGTCTACAGCCCATCTGGATAAGAGCACCATTTATACCATGAAGCTTTATCCCCTACTGCCCCTAATCTTTATCAGTGCCTATTTATTTGTAACCATCAGCATTTATAATGACGATCCGAATGCCGCATTAAATGGAATTTATATTTTCCTAGGCTTTATTGCCATCTATTTTATTGGTAAATTTTTTAAAAAACCTAATGCTTAAACCCATGGAATTATCCTATATTTTAAACGAACTAGGTGAAGATAGGGAGCAATATTTCAATGCTATTGCCCCGCCCATTATTCAAACTAGTAACTTTAAATTTAATTCGGTAGCCGCTTTTAGAAATGCCCTTGCAGATGAATATCAAGGTAATTTATACTCCCGAGGATTTAATCCTACCTCTGATATATTACGCAAAAAATTAGCTGCCTTAGATGGCGCAGAAGATGCCTTGGTGTTTAGTAGTGGAATTGCGGCGATAACTGTCCCCGTATTGTCACTATTAAAAGCTGGGGATGAGGTTATTTGTGTAGAAAACCCGTATAGTTGGACCATCAAACTTTTTAAAGATTTCTTACCCAAATTTAACATTCACACAAGCTTTGTAAACGGTTCAGATTATGCTGCCATAGCCGCAGCCATTAGCCCACAAACTAAGCTTATCTATTTAGAATCGCCCAACACTTTTAGTTTTGATGTTCAAGATTTAAAAGCCATTGCGCAATTAGCGCAAAATAAGGGCATCCTCACCATGATTGACAACAGCTATTGCGGCCCCTTATATCAACAACCCATAGCCCATGGAATAGATTTAGTAGCGCAATCCGCCACTAAATATCTGGCTGGTCATTCGGATGTAGTTGCGGGTGTATTAACAGGTAAAAAGAGCCTTTTAGCTCATATTTTTAAACACGAACATTTAAATATTGGAGCGGCCTTAGCCCCACAAAATGCATGGTTATTAATTCGGGGCCTTCGTACTTTACCCATTCGAATGGAAAAAATAACAAAGAATGCTGAAGTAGTGATCAATTATTTGAAAGCTCACCCCTTAGTGGAGAAAGTATGGCATCCCTTTTTAGGAGATGAAGCTCAGGTAGCACTTGCAAAATCTCAGATGAAAGCCGCCGGAGGCTTATTTAGTTTCGAACTTAAAAACACCACCTACACCCAAATTGAAACCTTCTGCAATCAATTAAAACACATTTTGATGGCGGTTTCTTGGGGAGGATATGAAAGTTTGATCATACCCGCCATTGCCGGTATCGCAGCCGATGATTTTAATCCACAGGAGCCGAGGCATCGGCTAATTCGATTATATGTAGGCTTAGAAGAACCTGACTATATCATTGCAGATTTAGCCCAGGCCTTCCAGCATATTAAATAAACATTTAAGTTCTTACCTTCCAAAATCATCTTGTACGCGCACGATATCTTGTTCGTCAGAAGGATGATTAGCATCGGTATGTTGCCAAATTTCAGCAACCACACCCCAATCCGAAAGGCCAATTAATCGATGTCTTTCCCCTTGCATCAATTTTATTTGATCGCCAGGTCCGTAGGATTTGACTTCCCCTTCTACATCGGTAGAACTGGTTATAATACCCACTGTGCCTGATACAACTTGCCAAATTTCTGCTCTGCGATGATGATACTGCCAAGATAAACGTGTTTGCGGAGCCACCATTAAAATCTTAGGGCTTAATTTACCACCTATTTTAAGGGAATCCACATCTAGGCCATTAAAATAAGTATTCGCAAATTGTTGAGCTTGATTTTCATCTATTACAAAAAACCCACCCCAAGGGCGACTTTGATCTTCTGCCATGACTTCAAATCCATTTATTTTCAATTGTTGAGCTACCTGCGCAAATATTTCTTGTTTCGTATTTTCCATGAGGTTAAAAATAGAAAATTGATTGATTTATTGATTCATCAGGGGTGGTTTTTTTTCTCTTTCTTTATAAAGGGCAACTTTTGCAGGGCTTGCAAAAATGAAAAATAACTTTTGCTTCCAACTTTGCGAATTCTTAACATCTTGATAAATATCTACAAATTCATGAAAGTTTAATTTCAAAGGATCCAATTTGGCATCTAAAGGGGTAGTTAACCCGAATTTAGGCTTTTCATCTTCGGGCTCAAACGATCCGAATATGTGATCCCACACCATAAAAACTGCCCCGTAATTTCTATCCAAATATTGTTTTTGCGAACCATGATGTACCCGATGACTAGAAGGGGTACAAAACCATTTATCCACCCAAGGATGGATTTTACCAATCATTTCGGTGTGTACCCAAAATTGATAAATGGTACTCAATTGATTGGCCACAAAAAAAATAACAGGATGAAAACCTAAGAATGCAATGGGTAAAAAGAATATTATTTTCACATGCTGTACCGCACTCTGCCTAAAAGCCACAGTTAGGTTATAACTTTCCGCTGAATGATGTACGACATGTGTCGCCCAAAGTATCCTTACTTCGTGCGAAATACGATGTGACCAATAGCTGCATAAATCGTACAGAATAAAACACGGAATTAAGGTCCACCAATTAAATTCCATTCGCCATGGAACCAAGTTGTATATAAATACAGCCCCAAAAAACAAACTTACTTTGATGACTAAGGAGACCATTAAATTAATCAAACCAACCAAAAGCGATCCAAATGCTTCGGTTAAGTCATGGGTTTTAAAGTTATGCCATCGGGCGTAGATAAACTCGAGAATAACGGCCCCAAAAATTACGGGTAGCACATACACAATCAAGTTTGGAGCACGCTCATTTAAAGAGGTAATATCCGAATAGGGAATAGGATCAGCAACTAGTAAGAAATCAAGGTTAACGGCCATCATACAATTAAGGAATAAATTAAATTTAGTAAGGTATATATGAACAACAACCAAAAGCGCTAATGGTTTAGCCTGTCTCTTGCGTGGGATTATTAAAGCCATTTTTACTTCACCGCAATTATTCCTTAACTCCCTTTGAAAGATATTAATACTAGTCTTTCTATACACTAATACTACCCTTAAAACACATCTTATCCACAGTTAAACCACAGTTCAACCACTAAAAATATTAATTCTGTGGTTCAACTGTGGTTCAACTGTGGTTCAACCGTGGTTCAACCCCCTAGATTTTAACCTATTAATACGGAAATAACTTAGCCATTTTAGCATCCGATTCGGGAGAGGGAAAAGGAATATGTTACCCAAAAAAAAAGCCTCTGAACAAAAGTTCAGAGGCTAAGCAGTTTAATATATGCGTGGAGAATACCGGAATCGAACCGGTCACCTCTTGCCTGCCAGGCAAGCGCTCTAGCCAAATGAGCTAATTCCCCTTCGGTGCAAAAGTAATGAAATTCATTTTGCGACCAAACAATATTTTAATTTAATCCTTAGCAGTGGAAAAAGAATAAGGGAATGCACTCGGGTTGGTGCCTCTTTTTAAATTAGGCTGCGCCGACATGCTGAAGTCTAAAACTGCTCCCTGCATTAATTTACTGTGTTCAATATAATTTTTATCCCAAAGGTTCCCATTCCATTTCAGCTGATTTACATACCGGTTTTCAGCCGAATTATTCGGAGCATTGAGAATCACTTTTTTCCCATTATCTAAGTGAATGGTTACCTTCTTAAATAAAGGCACTCCTAGAACATATTGGTCAACTGCAGGAGTTACGGGATAAAAACCTAAGGCAGAAAATACATACCATGCGGAGGTTTGGCCATTATCTTCATCGCCACAATACCCATCTGGCGTAGCGGCATACATACGGTTTAAGGTCTCGCGTACCCAATATTGTGTTTTCCATGGGGCACCGCCGTAATTGTACAAGTAAATCATATGCTGTATCGGTTGATTACCATGGGCATACTGCCCCATATTGGCAATTTGCATTTCCCGGATTTCATGAATTACGCCACCATAGGCACTCTCATCAAATATAGGCGGCATAGTGAATACTGAATCCAATTTTTCTACAAATTTGTTATGACCACCCATTAACTGTGCTAAGCCTTCTACATCTTGAAAAACCGACCAGGTATAGTGCCAGCTATTACCTTCGGTAAAGGCACCTCCCCATTTAAAAGGATTAAATGGCGACTGGAAAGTACCATCTGCATTTTTTCCGCGCATGAGGCCCGTACTTTTGTCAAACAGATTTTTGTAGTTATAGCTTCGTTTGGCGTAAATATCAATTTCTGATTTAGGTTTGCCTAAGGCTTTCCCCAGTTGATAAATAGCAAAATCATCGTAGGCATATTCGAGCGTTTTAGCAGCGTTTTCACGTACTTTAACATCATAAGGCACATAGCCTAGTTCGTTGTAATATTTGACGCCAGAACGGCCAACTGCTTCCATGGGGCCTTCATTATTTGCACCATGTTTGACTGCTTCCCACAAGGTTTCAATATCATAGCCTCGAAGGCCTTTTATATAGGCATCAGCGACTACTGAAGCCGAATTGTTTCCAATCATAATATTGGCATAGCCTGGGCTACTCCACTCTGGTAAAAAGCCCCCTTCCTTATAAGCATTCGCTAAGCCCGCTTGCATTTCCTTGTTGATTTCAGGATACACTAAATTTAAAAAAGGATATAAGGCTCTGAAAGTATCCCAAAATCCGGTACCTCCAAATAAATAACCAGGCAAAACTTTCCCATTATAGGGGCTGTAATGCATGATTTGATTTTGAGCATTTACTTCATACAGTTTATTTGGAAAGAATAAGGTTCGATAAAAAGATGAGTAAAAAGTACGCATTTGGTCTATACTTCCACCTTCTACTTCTATTTTACTTAAATTTTTGTTCCACAATGCTTTGGCCTTGGCTTTGGTTTGTTCAAAACTATCCTGCGCTAATTCACGCTTTAAGTTTAATTCAGCTTGTTCGAAACTAATGAAGGAAGAGGCCATTTTGGCAACTACTTGTTCGCCATTAGCTGTTTTAAAGCCAATCACTGC
The DNA here is from genome assembly GCA_004211595.1 of Pedobacter sp. Lineage (GTDB taxonomy): Bacteria > Bacteroidota > Bacteroidia > Sphingobacteriales > Sphingobacteriaceae > Pedobacter. Next base: position 47,715 of record SEDO01000002.1, on the reverse strand, counting down.
CCCACTATGATCGCTTTCAATCTCTAGGCTATCTTTTACCAAACGATTGGTTTTCCAAGTAGTTTTATAACTAAAAGGCTTACTGAATTTAATCACAAAATAATTTTTGAAATTCTCTGGTAAAGGGCCTCTGGCATACTTTTTAGTATAGCCTATAATTTTGTTTTCAGCTGGAATAATTTTAATATATGAACCCTTATTTAAGGCATCAATTACCACAAATGAACTATCCGATTGCGGAAAAGTAAAGCGTACTTGAGCGGCTCTTTCTGTTGGGGTAATTTCGGTGGTTACGTGATGATCGGCCAGGTATACACTATAGTAATAGGGTTTAGATACTTCAGCCTTATGCGAAAACCAACTGGCTCTGGCATCTTCTGTAAACTTTAATTTTCCTGTTACGGGCATAAAAGCAAATGCGCCGTAATCATTCATCCAAGGGGAAGGTTGATGGGTTTGCTTAAATCCCCTCAATTTATCTGCATCATATTGGTAGGTCCAACCATTTCCCATTTTTCCGGTTTGAGGCGTCCATAAATTCATGCCCCATGGAACGCCAATGGCTGGATATGTATTACCATTCGATAATTCGGGTTTGGACATGGTTCCCATTAATGGATTTACCCATTCTACCGGGTCGGTTATTTTTTCGACAAATTGAGCCGAAGCCTGATGCGCTATACCGATTACAAAAATACTCCCTAGCAGGATAGACAAAACTTTCTTTTTCATGATAATTGTTTTATTGGATATGAAAAATGGCTATTTAAACGAGACTTAACCTTTATTTAAGGGTAGGATTTGCCACATAGGCTTCCCACAAAGCGTCTAAGGTTTTACCGGTTTGGGTTTCCCAAATGGCTTCTGTATAGGAGCGATCTCGAATGCTTTTATCCAAGGTCTTAACCAAATCGGCTTGATAATTTTGTTCAATCCAAACCAAAAAACGTGCAGTAATACGATAACTTTTAGAATAATGGTGATCAGCTTTTAAATCAGGTAATGACCATTTTGCCCCTGCATTATCTATTCCAAACTTAAACCTAACATAGTCGGCAATACCTTCCGTTAACCACCCCGGCGCAACACTCCTACCATAATTTTGCACAATATGCATCAATTCATGCGTAACCACGTCAATATCTTCTGGCTTTTGTTTAAACCACACCGGAGAGTAAACAATTCTGCCGCGGGATGCTGCGGCTACCCCTTTATAAGCGGTATCAATGCTAAACCTTACCGTTTTAATACTTTCGGCATTATAGGTTCCTGTTAATTTAGGATAAATTAAAAAATAGGTGTCAATCATCCTGGCTTTTAAGTTTGCATCAAAGTCCGCGTCATTACTCTCAAATATAAGGCTAATCCCATTTCGGTCAATTTGTTCAGCATTGGCAGCTACAGGGGGTAAAGCAAAGTTTCGACCATTTGAAGGCTGAGCCCCTTGGGCTTGAGTTTGTGTACCTTGGGTTTGTGTACCTTGGGTTTGCGCATGTGTGAAATAACTACCTAATACAGCACTTATAGTTAGCAACGAGGTTTTCCAATTTTTCATGAATGGTTTAGGTTTTTAGGTTTAATGAGTTGTTATTTAGTTTTGATGGTTAATAAGGTTTATTTTATGCTATGTCCAAGCTTTGATAAATTATTTGAGCAGCTCTCTGGGAAGCACCTGGCTTGCCTAATTTAACAGCTAGTTCTTTATAATCTTCTAACATTTCTTCGCGAATGGGGCCTGCTAAAAGTTGGGAGAGTTCGGTTTGGATTTGAATGGAATTACATTCTTCTTGAATTAATTCTTTGACTACGGCTTTATCCATAATTAAATTCACCAGTGAGATAAATCTAATTTTAACTAAGAGCCTCGCGATGGCAATAGAAATAGCACCACCTTTGTATAATACAACTTGTGGTACTTGGAAAATAGCCGTTTCAAGGGTGGCTGTGCCTGAGGCAACTAAGGCAGCATGCGCATGTGCTAAGATATTATAGGTTTGGTCAACTGCTATTTTAATAGGCGCTATGCCGATTAAATTTTGGTAATAATGGGTATCAAAATTAGGGCTGGCAGCCAACATAAACTGACAATCTGGAAAGGATCTTGCTACCGTAGCCATTTCAGGTAAAAGCCTATCTATTTCTTGTTTTCTACTGCCAGGTAATAAAGCTATGAGCGGGCGGGTGTCTAAACCTTGCTGTGCTATAAATTTATCATCCTTTTGAAATCTTGAAATTTCATCTAATAAAGGGTTCCCGATATAATGCACCTGCATGCCCCACTTGGCATAAAAATCTACTTCGAAAGGAAGGATACATAACATATGATCAACCTTTTCTTTAATTTTCAATACACGCTTTTGGTTCCAGGCCCACACTTTTGGGGATATATAATAGTAAACAGGGATATTATTTTCTTTGGCAAAGGCTGCTATTTTTAAATTAAAGCCTGGAAAATCTATCAGAATAATGGCGTCAGGCCTATAGCTTAGGATATCACTTTTGCAAGCACTTAAGTTTTTAAATATCGTGCGCAAGTTTAATAGCACCTCCGTAAAGCCCATAAAGGCCATTTCTTTATAATGCTTTACAAGTGTCCCCGCAACGGCCTCCATTTTAGGGCCACCAAAATACCGAAATTCAGCCGCTTGATCCTGCTCTTTTAAAGCTTGCATGAGGTTGGCACCATGTAGATCTCCTGAGGCCTCCCCTGCTACTAAATAATATTTCATCGCTCGTTTATTTTGACTATCCGAGATTTATGCCGTCGGGATGGGTGTTCGACTGGGTGGTTTTGGGTTCGTTTAAATTCCAAGTATTTAATATTTGGATGGCATGATGTGCGGTTAAATCAAATTGCACCGGTACAATGGAAACATACCCATTTTCTAATGCCCAAACATCGGTATCTTCGCCTTGATCATAATTTTCAAATACTCCCGTTAACCAGTAATAAGGACGTTGATAAGGATCGGCACGTTCTTCAAAATCTTCTGCCCATTTTGCATTGGCTTGACGACAAATTTTGATGCCTTTCAGGGACGCTTTATTGGGGAAATTTACATTTAATAAGGTGGCTTCCGGCAGTCCTTTTTCGAGTACCGATAAGGCGATTTTTTTGATGAAAGGTTTGCAATGCGAAAAATCAGCCTCCTGTGAAAAATCGTCTAAAGAAAAACCGATGGAAGGAATTTTTTCAATAGCCCCTTCTACTGCAGCCGACATGGTACCAGAATATATCACATTGATGGAATTATTGAGGCCATGATTTATTCCAGACACGCATAAATCAGGCTTTTTACCCTTAAATACAAAATTAACTGCCAATTTAACACAATCTACCGGGGTACCTGAACATTTGTACATTTCTACTCCCGGATATAAATCCACTTTGTCAAATCGCAGGGGTTTACCTATGGTAATTGCATGTCCCATACCCGACTGCGGGCCATCAGGAGCTACCACCACTACATCCCCTATTTCTTGCATAACTTCGATTAAGTTCTTAATCCCTTTGGCGGTAATTCCATCGTCATTAACTACGAGTATTTTAGGCTTTTTCATATGGGTAAAATTACTAATTATTATATAAACTTAAGTGCGAGATGTTTAAGATTTAATTATTTTATAATAACTTGCATACACCAAATAGAATACTTTAAATACATTTATTACAAAATTTATAAACTATGAAAATCAAACACCTCCTATTATCCTGTTTATTATTTACAGGTTTAGTGGTTAAGGCCCAATCAAATTTCCAATGGAAATCGGCTAGTTCGGGGGGATATACGTACAAGTATGTCACCAATGATCCGACAAAGTCTAGGTTTTATACCCTTAAAAATGGATTAACCGTTATTCTATCACCTAATGACAAAACGCCTAGTATAGATTTTAGGTTAAGTGTACGTGCTGGAAGTAATACCGACCCGAAGCACGCTACGGGTTTAGCACATTATTTAGAGCATTTATTATTTAAAGGAACGGATAAATTTGGAACGGCTAATTTTGAGAAAGAAAAACCCCTTTTAGATAAAATTGATGCGCTTTACGAAAAGTATAATAAAACCACTGATCCAGAAGCCCGAAAAGCTATTTATAAAGAAATAGACCAAGTGTCTAATGAAGCCTCTAATTATTCTATCGCCAATGAATATGATAAAATGATGGCTGCTATTGGGGGTACGAGTACCAATGCACATACCTGGTATGAAGAAACGGTATATAAAGAAGATTTTCCTTCTAATTCAGTAGATAAGTTTTTAGCTATTCAAGGAGAGCGCTTTAGAAAACCCATTTTCAGAATATTTCATACCGAATTAGAAGCGGTGTATGAAGAAAAGAATAGAAGCTTGGATAGTGATGGAAGCATATTAGGCGAACAAATGTTAGCGAAAGTTTTTCCAACGCATAATTATGGACAACAATCAACTATTGGGACAATCGAACATTTAAAAAATCCATCCTTAGTAGAGATTAAAAAGTATTATGAGACTTACTATGTGCCAAATAACATGGCCGTGATTATGAGTGGGGATTTCAATCCAGACGAAATGATTAAAAAGGTAGAAAAAACCTTTAGTTATATGGTTTCCAAACCTGTTACTCCCTATAAACCAGCCCCTGAGCAAGCTTTAAATGGAATCACGAAAGTAGAAGTATATGGACCAAGTTCAGAAAGTGCTGAAATTATGTATAGAGGCTATCCAGAAGGCTCCAAAGAAAGTTTGATGCTTAGCTTGATTACGCGCATATTTTCAAATGGAAAAGCAGGGCTATTAGACATCAATTTAAATAAACAGCAAAAAGTGTTAAGAGCTGGGGTATACATGATGCAAATGAAAGATTACGGGATCGTAAACTTTAGTGTGGCACCTCGACAAGGACAGAGCTTAGATGAGGCGACTGCTTTAATTTTAGAACAAATTAATAAGCTTAAAAAAGGTGAGTTTGATGAAAGTTTAATTCAATCTATTGTGGCGAATAATAAACTTTATGAATTAACGGCTTTTGATAGAAATGCCAGCCGTGTGGATCAATTGTCAAATGCCTTTATTTTAAGTGGAGGTTCTAATTGGGATAAATCTTTAGCCATTAATGAATCAATGGCTAAAATCACAAAGGCTCAAGTAGTAGCTTTCGCCAATGACTTTTTCAAGGATAATTATGTGTTAGGCTATAAACTCAAAGGGGAAGACAAGAATAAAGTTAAAGTGGAAAAACCAGCGATTACTCCTATTAATCCGAATGCTAATTTAACTTCAGATTTTGTTAAAAATGTATTGGCTACACCAGTTAAACCTATTGAACCTAAATTCTTAGATTATAAAAAAGATATTAATCGCGGTAAATTGGGTATTACGGAAGTATTGAGTGTTAAAAATACAGACAATGCTATTTTCCGCATGACCTACCGCTTTCCTTTTGGAGCCAATAGTTATCCTTTATTACCTTATGCAGCTTCCTATTTAACTTTCTTAGGAACCGATAAATACAGCTCAGAGGAATTAGGTAAGGCATTTTATGATATCGCTAGTTCCTATAGCTTAAATGTAGGCAGTGAAACCACTACCATATCCATTAGTGGTTTACAAGAAAACTTTGAAAAAGCGGTGAGTTTGGTGGAGCATATCTTCAAAAATGTACAGGTTAATGAAAAAGCATTAAATGACTTGAAGAGTACTATTTTAAAGAGTAGAGAAAATAATAAATTGAATAAAGGCCAAATTATGAATGCCTTAACATCGTATGCACAGTTTGGGGAGGTTAACCCTTTCAATAACGTGGTTTCAAATAAAGATGTTCAAAATTTAAAAGCGCAAGATTTAATTTATTTAATTAAAAACTTAAATAATTATGAGCATGTAGTCACTTATTACGGACCACAAGAGAATGCGGCTATCAGCACTACCCTTGCCAAATTACATTTCTTACCTTCCTCATTTACCCCTCATGCACCTGCAAAAGAATATAAGTATACCGAGCAAACAGATAATCAGGTATACTTTGCAAATTACGATATGGTGCAGTCGGAAATCAGATGGTTGAGAAATACAGGTTTATATAATGAGCAAGATGGTGCCCGTTCCGAATTATTTAATAATTATTTTGGAGGAGGCATGGGATCTATTGTGTTCCAAACTATTCGAGAATCTAAAGCTTTAGCTTACTCTACTTTTGCGCAATATGTGAATCCTGATAAACGAGACAAACAATATTCTATGATTGCTTATGTGGGTTCTCAATCGGATAAAATGAATGATGCCATTGCTGGCATGAATGAATTACTAAATGATTTACCTCAAATTGACAAGTCATTTGAAGGCGCGAAAGCTAATGCTATTAATGGCTATGAAACTTCGCGAGTAACCAGAGATGCGATTTTTAGTTATTACTTCGCCGACCAAAAATTAGGTTATGAAGTGGATTCCAGAAAGGCAGCCTATGAACAATTAAAAGCTTTAAAATTTGAGGACATTAAAGCCTTTCATCAGGAAAAAATTGCCAATAAACCTTATACCTATTTAATAGTAGGTTCAAAGGATAGAATTAAAATGGAAGATTTACAAAAAATAGGAACGGTAAAAACGCTTACTTTAGAAGAGCTTTTTGGCTACTAAAGGACAATTTAAGGCCAGCAATAATGCCTCAGCTAGCTGGATGCAAAAGGGCCTGATCGCTATGCGATCAGGCCCTTTTATTTGAATAATATTATATTTGGCCGAATGGGCCTGTTATTTATCCTTTAGAGTTTACTTGATTTTTCTATAATCTCTTGGACTACTGCTGGCTCAAGCAATGTGCTGGTATCGCCTAAATGAGCGATATCACCTTCGGCTACTTTTCTTAATATACGGCGCATAATCTTACCCGAACGAGTTTTAGGTAAGCCACTCACAAATATTATTTTATCAGGTTTAGCAATCGGTCCAATTACGCGTGTAACCGTCTGTAAAATATCCTTTTTAGTTAATTCCTCATCTAAGTGAATTGCTGAATATATTACAAAGGCAAAAATCCCTTGCCCTTTTACATCATGCGGATAACCTACCACTGCACTTTCGATTACCCCGGCGTGCATATTAATAGCATTTTCAACCTCAGCAGTTCCAATTCTATGTCCTGAAACATTAATGACATCATCTACCCGACCAGTAATGCGATAATACCCATCTTCATCTCGCAAGCATCCATCTCCTGTAAAATAAAGGTTTTCATAAGTGGAGAAATAGGTTTGGCGACATCTTTCATGATCGCCATACGTTGTTCTTAGCATGCCCGGCCAAGGAAACTTTATACATAAATTGCCATTTACGCCATTACCTTCAATTTCTTTCCCATTCTCATCTACTAGTATGGGTTGAATGCCCGGTAAAGGTAGGGTGGCAAAACTTGGTTTGGTAGGCGTTACAAAAGCAATTGGAGAAATCATAATTCCCCCTGTCTCTGTTTGCCACCAAGTATCTACTATTGGCGCTTGTTTTTTACCCACATTTTCATCAAACCAATGCCAAGCCTCTTCATTTATTGGTTCGCCTACTGAGCCTAATACACGAAGTGATTTTAAACTACTTTGAGCCAAAGGTTCTAAGCCGAATCCCATTAAGGAACGAATCGCTGTAGGTGCTGTATAAAGAATATTAACTTGATGTTTATCTACGATTTGCCATAACCTAGAGGCGTCTGGATAGGTTGGCACCCCTTCAAATATAACTGTTGTGGCACCTTGTGATAATGGGCCATATACGATATACGAATGTCCGGTTATCCATCCTATATCAGCTGTACAGAAAAATACTTCTTCGGGCTGATAGTTAAAAACATTTAAAAAGGTATAACCTGCATACACCATATATCCTCCACAGGTGTGTACCACCCCTTTGGGTTTACCTGTAGACCCTGAAGTATATAATATAAATAAAACATCTTCGGCATCCATCACCTCGGCAGGACAATGAGCATCTACCATTTTAAGTTCGTCTTCCCACCATAAATCTCGTCCTTTTAACATCGATACAGGGGTACGGGTGTGCGTTAATACGATAACCTTTTCTATGGTTGGGCATCCTATTAAGGCATCGTCAATAACTTCTTTCAAAGGAATTTGTTTATTCCCTCGAAAAGCACCATCGGCAGTAATAACCATTTTGCAAGCGGCATCATTAATCCGATCGGCAATAGATTTTGCTGAAAAGCCACCAAATACAACCGAATGGATAGCGCCAATACGCGCACAAGCTAATACAGCAATCGCCAATTCGGGCACCATAGGCATATAGATACAAACCCGATCACCTTTAACTACGCCATTTCGCTTCAAAACATTAGCAAAGCGACACACTCTATCAAAGAGTACTTTATAGGTTATTATCTGCGCCTCTTTTTCCGGATCATTGGGTTCCCAAATAATCGCAGGTTTATCGCCCTTGGCTTCTAAATGACGATCTATACAGTTTTCGGTGATATTAAATTTGGCACCCTTGAACCATTCTATTTTAGGATCCTTAAAATTCCAATCTAATACCTTATCCCATTTTTGTTTCCACAAAAAGTGATCAGCTATTTTCTCCCAAAATAATTCAGGCTGCGTGATACTTTCGTTATATACTTGGTGATATTGTGCTAAGGAGGTAATTTGCATATTGTTATATTTTAATAATCAAATATAAGGCTAAAAATAGGCGATAAAAGAAGTTTCAGGACAATATTTGTGTAAACAATTCATTAATTATGATTTATTGTTAAAATATTTAGGAACAGTCTTGTTCATTCAAAAAATTATTCAGATATTTGCAGACTCTTAAAATAATAAAGCAGGGAATAACAACAAAATATTAATAGTCATGTCAAGAGTTTGTGATTTAACAGGAAAAATGGCAATGTCTGGTTTTAACGTATCTCACTCGAACGTAAAAACTAAGCGCAAATTTTACCCAAACCTACAACTTCAGAAATTTTATATTCCTGAAGAAGATCGTTGGATAACTTTAAAAGTTTCTACATCAGCGATTAAAACGATCAATAAAATTGGAATTTCGGAAGCGATTAATCGTTTCATGAAAAAAGGATATTTGTAAGAATTTTAACCGCAATACGGTTTAAAAAAATAAGAAAATGGCAAAAAAAGGTAACAGAGTACAGGTTATTTTAGAGTGTACTGAGCACAAAACCAGCGGTATGCCTGGTATGTCTAGATATATCACGACAAAAAATCGTAAAAACACTACTGAGCGTTTAGAATTGAAAAAATTCAACCCAGTATTGAAAAAAGTAACTTTACATAAAGAGATTAAGTAATTTTAACAAAACATGGCAAAGAAAGTAGTTGCAACCCTTAAAACAGGTACAGGAAAAGAGTATTCAAAAGTGATTACTATGGTGAAATCACCTAAAACTGGTGCTTATTCATTTAAAGAGCAAATCGTTCATAACGACCACGTAAAAGATGCTATTGCTGCTGCAAATAAATAGTATCTATCAAAAATAACATAAGAGCCGTTCCGACATTGTTCGGAGTGGCTTTTTTTATTTAATAGCTTAGCATGGGATTATTTGATTTTTTCAAGAAAAAAGAAACTGCACCAGAAGCCCAAGAGGCATTGGATAAAGGTTTAGAAAAAACTAAAGAAGGTTTCTTCAGTAAAATTACAAAGGCAGTAGCTGGTAAATCAACTATTGATGATGATGTATTAGATAACCTAGAGGAAGTTTTAGTAACCTCAGACGTAGGCGTCAGTACAACTTTAAAAATTATCGATCGAGTACAATCCAGAGTAGCAAAGGATAAGTACTTATCTACCGCTGAGCTTAATCATTTACTTCGGGATGAAATTCAACTTTTATTAGCTGAAAACAATAGTAATGATTTCCGGAATTTCGAATACGGTCAACATAAACCTTATGTAATTATGGTTGTGGGTGTAAATGGTGTTGGAAAAACCACCACCATTGGTAAACTAGCCCATAAGTTGAAAAAAGAAAATTTAAAGGTGGTATTAGGTGCAGCTGACACCTTTAGAGCGGCGGCTGTTGATCAAATAAAACTTTGGGCGGAAAGAGTGGGCGTTCGTGTGGTGGCTCAGGCTATGGGTTCAGACCCTGCTTCGGTTGCTTTTGATACCCTTCAATCAGCTGTAGCTAATCAAGAGGATGTGGTAATCATAGATACTGCAGGGAGATTACACAACAAAGTTGGCTTAATGAATGAATTAGGCAAAATTAAAAATGTTATGCAAAAGGTAGTGCCAAACGCCCCTCACGAGATCTTATTAGTTTTAGATGGCTCAACTGGACAAAATGCTTTTGAACAATGTAAGCAATTTACGGAAGCTACAGATGTCAATGCTTTAGCCATTACTAAGTTAGATGGCACCGCTAAAGGTGGAGTAGTGATTGGAATTTCGGATCAATTTAAAATTCCTGTAAAATATATAGGCGTTGGTGAAAAGATGGATGATCTGCAGCTGTTTGACAAAAAAGAATTCATAAACTCCTTATTTAAATAGCCTGCGCTATTTAATACTTTATATTATATAATGATTACCAAAAATCAAGCATCAAAAACGAAACAACCTAAAATCAATGTGATCACTTTAGGCTGTTCTAAAAACACATACGATTCAGAAGTTTTAATGGGGCAGCTTCGGGGCAACCAATTACTGGTTGAACATGAGCCTGCCAACATGGGTAAAGATGATATTGTCGTTATCAATACTTGTGGATTCATCGATAATGCAAAACAAGAATCGATTGATACCATTTTACAATATTCAGAACTTAAAGAACAGGGAAAAATAGGAAAAGTTATTGTTACAGGATGTTTATCTGAGCGTTATACCCCTGAATTATCTGCGGAAATTTCAAACGTGGATGCTTATTTTGGCACGAATGATTTGCCTCAAATGTTACAAACTTTGGGAGCTAATTATAAACATGAATTAATTGGCGAAAGATTACTAACAACGCCTTCACATTTTGCCTATTTTAAAATTGCGGAAGGTTGTAATCGTCCTTGTTCATTTTGTGCTATTCCTTTAATGCGTGGACAACACGTTTCCAGAACCATCGATGACTTAGTTGTGGAGGCTCGCTATTTAGCTTCTCAAGGAACTAAAGAACTTATCTTAATTGCTCAAGATTTAACTTATTATGGTATTGATATTTATGGGAAGCGTAAATTAGATGAATTATTAAATCGCTTAGCTGATGTAGAAGGTATTGAGTGGATACGATTACAATACGCCTACCCTTCTGGATTTCCAATGGAGATATTGGATGTGATGAATGCACGCCCTAATATTTGCAATTATTTAGATATGCCTTTACAACATATTAGTGATAATATGTTAAAATCTATGCGTAGAGGAATAACTAAACAAAAAACCATTGACTTGGTGAATCAAATTCGGGATAAAGTTCCAAATATTGCTTTGCGTACTACCTTAATTTGTGGCTATCCTGGGGAAACACAAGATGACTTTGAACAAATGTTAGCTTGGGTAGAAGACACTAAATTTGACCGCCTAGGTTGCTTTACTTATTCTCATGAAGAGAAAACACATGCTTATGATTTAATTGATAACATCAGCGCGGAAGAAAAACAAGAACGTGTAGACACCATTATGGAAGTTCAACAAGGTATTTCATTTGATATTAATCAGGAAAAAGTTGGACACACTTTCAAGGTTTTAATTGATAGAAAGGAAGCAGATTATTTTATTGGTAGAACTGAATTTGATTCTCCAGAAGTGGATAATGAAGTTCTAATTCCTGCAACTTCTCAATATGCTTCAATAGGCAATTTTGTGCAAGTAAAAATTGATCGAGCGGAAGATTTTGACCTTTATGGTTCAATTGTAAATTAATACGCTAATTTAGCTTTTCTGAAAAAGAAAATTGATTTTTGAAGCTAATCAAAATTAACATGAAGGCTACCTATGTTTCCTATAAAGACACACATTCGTTTTCTAAATTAAGTTTAGATTATTTAGCGGGTGAGCCATCCCTTTATCCCTTCTATAAGTTTAAACCAAGCTTTGAAGGACTTGAAGAAGCTCTCACTAATAGAAAATTTAAAGGCAACAGGCTTATATTAAAAGAAGTTCTATTAAAACAATATGCGGATTTAGAAACTTCGGATGCAGTTAGGTCAAATATTGAAAAATTAGCTGATGAAGGCACCTATACTATCACTACAGGACATCAATTAAATATATTCACGGGTCCGCTTTATTTTATTTATAAAATTGTTTCAGCCATTAAGTTGGCTGCTGAATTGGCTGCCAAATATCCCCATCTTTCATTTGTGCCTATCTATTGGATGGCCTCGGAGGATCATGATTTTTTAGAGATTAATCATGTTAACTTAGGACAAAAAAAAATCACTTGGGAGGATTCACAAAAAGGTGCTACAGGTAAGATGTCTACTGTTGGGTTATTAACTGCACTAAAAGAATTTCAAGCCTATTTAGGGCTTGAGCCTTTTGCAGATGAAATTTCGGCATGGATGCAAGAGGCCTATACAAATTATCCTTTATTAGCTGATGCGACTCGATACTTTGTTAATAAACTTTTTGAAAGTTATGGCTTGGTTATTCTGAATCCAGATGATGCTGCTTTAAAGAGGTTATTTTCACCTATTTTAAAAGCTGAACTAGTGGCCATGAAAAGCCATTCAATGGTGGAAGAAACGACCAATCAGCTTGTTGATTTAGGTTATAAATCTCAAATTCATCCACGGGAGATCAACCTGTTTTATTTACAAAATGGCCTTCGAGAAAGGATTGAATATGTCAATGGACGCTATCAAGTAAATCATACTTCGATAAATTTTAATCAAACCGAAATACTTCAGGAGCTCGAGCTTCATCCTGAAAATTTTAGCCCGAATGTAGTTCTCCGACCGGTTTATCAAGAATTGATATTACCTAATATAGCCTATATTGGAGGAGCAGCAGAAGTTGCTTATTGGATGCAATTGAAAGCTGTTTTTGATTTATATGAAGTAGATTTCCCTGTTTTACTTTTGAGAAACTCAGCCTTACTTGTGGAATCCAGAGCTCAAACCCTTCTAAACAAACTCTATTTTTCAGATACTGATATCTTTGCTCCACGTGAAGAATTAATAGAAAAATGGTTGAATAATAATATTGAAGATACCGCTTCTTTAACAGCAGAAAAACAGGCATTACAGCAAATACTTACGCAAATACAATCGAAAGCAGGAGAAATTGATGCTACCTTAGTTTATGCTACTAAGGCGGCCACGGTTCGCATAGAAAAAATTATAGGTCAAATTGAACACAAACTATTCAAGGCACAAAAAAATAATCATGCTGTGTCTTTAAATCATATTGATAGTTTTAAGAATATTTTATTTCCACAGCAACATCTACAAGAAAGATATCTAAATATAGTGCCTTTTTATGCAAAATATGGCCCTCATTTAATTACCCAACTTTATAAAAGTTTCAATCCCTTAGCGGCTCAATTCACCTTAATACATATCCCCTAATATGAATTTCATAACATTTTCTGAATCTCATTTAAGACAATTTACGGAAGCAGTATTTTTAAAAATGGGCTGTTCTGACGAGCATGCTAAGTTAGCGGCAGATGTTTTAATTAAAGCCGATCTGAGAGGTATTGATTCCCATGGAGTCGCTCGATTAAGTGGGTATGTGCGACTTTGGGAAAAAGGTAGAATAAACGCCAAACCTGACATTAAAATTGTGCATGAAAGCCCAAGCACCGCTACCATTGATGGAGATGGAGGTTTAGGATTAGTGGTGGCACCTTTTGCCATGCAAGTGGCTTTACAAAAAGCTGAAAATTGTGGGTCAGGTTTTGTATCTGTGAAAAATTCAAATCATTTTGGGATAGCGGCTTATCATGCTTTAATGGCAGTTGAGAAGGATATGATTGGGATAAGCATGACGAATGCTAGCCCCTTGGTTGCCCCTACTTTTGCTAATGAAAGATTATTAGGTACTAATCCGATGTGTTATGCCTTTCCTGCGGGAGAATATCCTCCTGTAATTGTGGATATGGCTACAGCTGCAGCTGCAAATGGTAAATTAGAAATAGCTCAACGTGCACAAAAACAAATTCCATCAGGTTGGGTACAAGATAAATCAGGAGCATCTTCTCTAGACCCTAATGAACTTAAAGCGGGGGGTTCTTTATTACCTTTAGGAAGCGATAAAGACCGTGGTAGCCATAAAGGCTATGGACTTTCTGCTACAGTAGATATTTTCTCGGCGGTATTGTCAGGTGCTAATTACGGACCTTGGGTACCACCTTTTGTTGCATTTTTAGATCCTCCTTCAGATCCTGTAGGAGAAGGTATAGGCCACTTTTTAGGCGCCCTAAGAGTAGATGGCTTCAGACCAGTGGAAGATTACAAACATCATATTGATAATTGGATAAAACGCTTTAAAAACGCTCAGCCAATTGATCCCAATCAACCTGTAATCATTCCAGGAGAACCTGAATTTGAATTTGAACATCAACGAAAGACTGCAGGTATTCCTTTGATAGAAGCTGTAGTAAATGATTTGAACACCTTAACGGAAAAGCTAAGGTTAGATATTAATCTTAATTAATTCCTTTTAATAATCGGTTCCAACGAATCTTTTTGAAGAATGAATCACTTCTATCATTAATACTCATCCAAATAAATACGGCCTTACCTACAATATGATCTTCTGGCACAAAACCCCATAAACGAGAATCCGCAGAATGATGACGGTTATCTCCCATCATCCAATAATAGTCCATTTTGAAAGTATAGGTATCTGCTTTAGTTCCATTTAAAATCCAGTCATTGCCAGCTTTTTCGAGCTTATTTCCTTCATAAATACGAATTGCCCTTTCATACATTGGCATGGTGGTAGCATCTAATTTTACCGTCCAACCTTTTTTAGGAACGATAATAGGCATAAAGTTGTCTATATTTCCTGGTCTATTAGGATCATGTGGGAAAATGCTGATATCAAATTCACTTGGAGACATCATTAAACTTGTAACTTTCTTAACTGCTGAAGATTGCTTTAATTCCGCTATTAAGTCAGGGGTACCATCAAATTGATAAGTAGTTTCATCCACTTGCATAATTTCAAAACCTTGATCTCTATAGCCTTTGAAATTAATATCGGCTGTGTTAAATTCTACTAAATAAGAATTACCTCCAGTGCCTGGCATTGGTGAGGCTACACCATTTACATAGACTAATCCTTCTCGCATACTTACTGTATCCCCCGCAATAGCCACTGCACGTTTGATAAAGTTTTCTCTCTTATCTACTGGCCTTGCATCAATGGTAAAATTAGCGTGTACTTGTTCCCGGCTGGATCTTCTCACCATTTGATAATAATTATCATTTTGCGCTTCCAATGCTACCGTATCCCCTTCAGGGAAATTAAATACCACGACATCATTTCGTTTTATTTTTTGAAAGCCCGGTAATCTTCTGTACTTCCATTGAATACCATCATAATACGCTTTGGTTCCAAAAAGTGGCATAGTATGATGGGCAAATGGGAAGGCTACTGGAGTCATGGGAACGCGCGCTCCATAGTTAACTTTACTTACAAATAGAAAGTCGCCAACCATTAAAGATCGTTCCATAGAAGGTGTTGGAATCGTATAGGCTTCGATTAAAAACACACGTATAATAGTTGCCGCAATTACTGCAAAAATAATAGCGTCAAACCACTCTCTGCTTTTACTTTTCTTTTTTGCTGATGCGTTCTTTTTTCTTTTCCAGAATTTATAATTCATTTTATTTATTACTAACTATGTTCAAAAGATACTAAATTTTAGGTAAAAGAAAACATATCTTTAACTTGATAGAAGCCATTTCTTTCTTTTAACCATTCAGCTGCAACTACAGCTCCTAATGCAAAACCATTCCGGTTATGAGCAGTATGTTTCAACTCTATATCATCAATTTCAGAAGTATATCTGACTACATGCGTTCCAGGTACTTGATCTACTCTAAATGAATCGATGATTAATTTGTTGGCCTCAGGAATGGGATTTAAAAGTTGATTATCTAACCTATTTATCCAAGCAGATTTACTATTAATTTCATCTAAAATATCTTCTGCAATAGTAATGGCTGTACCACTTGGAGAATCAAGCTTTTTAGTATGATGGATTTCTTCCACTTGCACATCAT
This sequence comes from Pedobacter sp., assembly GCA_004211595.1. Classification (GTDB taxonomy): domain Bacteria; phylum Bacteroidota; class Bacteroidia; order Sphingobacteriales; family Sphingobacteriaceae; genus Pedobacter. Next base: position 31,535 of record SEDO01000002.1, on the reverse strand, counting down.
ATGCTGGATAATTGTTCATTAAGTTAGCTACTATCTTATTCATATGAAAAAACAAGTTTACCCCGATACTAAAATTAGAACCATAAAGCAGGCTATTGTTACTTTCCAAACATTGATTTTTTACTTCTTGTAGGTGACCATACCAACCCGTAGTACCTACTACTATAGGAACTCTGGCCTGAAAGCAAAGCTGGATATTTTCTATTACGGCTTCAGGGGTACTAAAATCTATAGCAATATCCGCATTTTTAAGGTTTTCAGCAGTTAAACTAGATCTATTCTCTTTATTTATTTTAAGCTCAATGGCATGGCCTCTTTGTATAGCATATTCTGCTATTATCTGACCCATCTTACCATAGCCTAATAGTGCTATTTTCATCGTTAATTTAAAATTTAAAACTCATTTTTAATCCCGGTGTGGCTTGACTGTAACTTAAGGAAGGGCCTTGGGGAACTAATGTCGGACTAACTTTAAATGCCACATTATCACCTACGTTTATATAATTTAAGCGAGCTGTAATAAAGGCATCTAATATATTTAAGCCATAAGTTAATCCGATAGAAATTAAAACAATTTCTCGATTATTTTTGTAAATCGCCTTTCCAGTAAACAATTCATCTTCAGAGCGATAACCAGCTAAACTCCCATCAGGATCGGGCTCACCATTATGTAAACGCCTGTATTGGAGTTCCTTCAAAAACATCTTGTATTTATCATTATTATCAATGTAAGATTTGGTAAGTAAATAGCCCGCAGCGTATATACCTCCAAACTTACCTAATATCATAATCTTTGATCCCACACCTTTACCTCTTCTGCGTCCATTTTGAACATCATCTACAACTAATTTATAATTATATAATTGTCCCCATCCTGGAATAAACATAGATTTCCGCATGGCTTTTTTGGCTTCAACTTTTCCAATATTGTAAAAAGTATCAACCGGTACTACCGCTGTAGTGGGCTTAGGAGTGGTGGCGGTATCGATTTGACCCATGCACCATTGCACACATCCAAAAAGTAACGCTATCACATAAATACACTTCATTACCAATCTAATAATGCAAGAATTCGATTTAAATCTTCGTTAGAAACAAAGGGGATTTCAATGCTACCTTTCCCATTGTCTTTAACTTTTAACTTTACTTTAGTGGCAAATTTAGATGCTAATTCGGTTTGTACTTTTTGAACTTCAAAAGGAACTACCTCCGGGGTATTTTTAGGCTTTATTTCAACATGATGAATACCTCTCACCATTTCTTCTACCTTTCTTACTGATAAGGCTTTAGATAGAATTTCGGCATGTATGTAAAGCTGTTTTTCAGCATCTTCAACACTGATTAAAGCGCGTGCGTGTCCCATGCTTATTTTACCGTCTCGAATAGAGGCTTGAATTTCGGGAGGTAATTTCAATAAGCGTAAATAGTTACTTACTGTACTTCTATTTTTACCGACTCTATCGCCTAATTGCTCAGGTTTTAATTGACATTCATCAATCATCATTTGAAAACTTAAAGCTACTTCAATAGCATTTAAATTTTCGCGCTGAATATTTTCAATTAATGCCATTTCCAGCATTTGCTGATTATCAGCCGCGCGAATATAAGCTGGAATAAAACTCAGGCCTGCTAACTTTGAAGCTCTTAAGCGTCTTTCTCCGGAAATCAATTGATATTTATTAGGCCCTTGCTTTCTAACCGTTATAGGCTGAATAAGGCCTTGCACTCTAATGGATTCGGCTAATTCATTAAGGGCTACTTGATCAAATTCGGTGCGGGGTTGATAAGGATTTGTCTCTATTTCATGAATAGGTACTTCTCCTATACGGCCAATAATTTCTTGAGGATTACTTTCGGCTTCACTTACTTTAACAGCATTCACTGTTTCATTATCATCTAATAAGGCACTTAACCCTTTACCTAATCCTGTTTTTCTTTGAAAAGACGTCATTCTTACTTAATAGATTCTTGTCCTAATAAATCTTCTTCTTTGGTAACTAATCCGTTCTTGCGTACAATTTCACGTGCTAAGTTCAGGTAATTAATAGCCCCCTTACAGTTGGCATCGTGCATGATCACTGAAACTCCATAACTAGGAGCTTCACTTAAGCGGGTATTACGTTGTATGATAGTTTCAAATACCAAATCTTGAAAATGTGTTTTAACCTCTTCTACAACTTGATTTGAAAGTCTTAAACGCACATCGTACATCGTCAGTAATATCCCTTCGATCTGTAACGCTGGATTTAACCTATTTTGTACAATCTTTATGGTATTTAATAATTTACCTAAACCTTCTAATGCAAAATACTCACATTGTACAGGGATAATAACAGAATCAGCAGCGGTAAGGGAATTGATGGTAATTAAACCTAGAGAAGGGGAACAATCAATGATGATGAAATCATATTGATCTTTTACCTTTTCTAAAACTGCTTTCATTTTATATTCCCGACTCCCTAAATTGATCATTTCTATTTCTGCTCCTACTAAATCAATATGTGCAGGTAATAAATCTAAATTTGGGGTATCCGTTTTAACAATAGCATCACTTGGATTGATATCATTAATAATACATTCGTAAATACTGTTTTTTATTGTTCTTGGATCGAAGCCAATCCCTGAAGTAGAGTTTGCCTGGGGATCTGCATCAACCAATAGGGTTTTATATTCTAAAACTGCTAAACTAGCTGCCAAGTTAATGGAGGAGGTTGTTTTTCCAACACCACCCTTTTGATTTGCTAAGGCAATAATTTTACTCATTTAATATTGTTTAATTAATTGGAGATGCTTAACCGTATGTTTAATTTGAAAAATGCTATTTTTGTAAGACAAGAGCGCTTTTCAAAGAGAAGCTAAGATACGAACTAATTCAATAAAATAAGATTATTCGTATTCGTGTTTTACACATATTATTAACAATTTCACTATGATAACAATCCTTTCTGGCACGAATAGACCTCATTCTTATACCTTAAAGTTAGCCGAATATTATCTCAGTGAATTTCGTAAATCCGGGCATCCAGTAAATTTAATTAATCTAGAAGATTTGCCAAGCGAACTTTCTTCACCTCAAGCCTATCGACATAAACCAACTACCTTTATTGCCCTTCAACAATTAATTCAAGACACAGAAAAGTTTGTATTTATAGTTCCAGAATATAATGGCTCTTTTCCGGGGGTTTTAAAAACGCTAATTGATCATTGTGAATATCCTGCAAGTTTTTATAATAAAAAAGCCTGTTTAGTGGGCTTGTCTGCTGGCAAATATGGTAATATTAGAGGTATTGAACATTTTAGTGGGGTATGCGCCTATCTTCATTTAAATGTGTTACCCCTGCGCCTTCACATTCCTTTAATCAAATCTGAATTCGATACTCAAGGACAATTAAACAATCCTGAAACTGTGGGCTTTGTGAAAGATCAGATTCAGAAATTTTTAGCTTTTTAACGATAAGTAATCTTAAGCTTCAATATCAAATCTCAACCAGTCTGAGCCCTCTAATCCGAAAACAAAAAAGCCTGGGTGGATAATTTCGGCTAAAGTTTCTAACAATTCTATATCGATTGTTGCATGTGTATATGCTTTTGTGATAATGTATACCTGTTTCAACTGCGCCGCCTCCCAGCTTGGATTCACCTGACTGATAATTTCGTTCATCGTGAGTGAGATTGTTTGTCCATCATTCATATAAATTATGGTTTTCGAAGCCGATGGTTCTGATACTAATATGCCACCAGCCCTTTCAATCATTTCCTTTAACAAGTTATCTCCACTCAACAAATTAGAGGCTACATAAACAGGTACTGGATCTCTAAACTTTATTTTATGTTCGATTATATCAATCCTGTCTTGGATTGATTCTGCCAATTGCGGATCAGAAATACTATTTACAAATTCGTTTAATAAAGACATTTTTTTATTTATTACTTTGCAAAAGTAAGATTTCTTAACCATGCACAAAAAACTCCACTATATATTATCGCTTTGGGTTCTATTTTTATTATTTTCTTGTCAATCTCCGCAGGAAAAGAATCTTAAAACTACTTTTAATATCAATTTAGATCAAAATTTAACATCCTTAGATCCAGCTTTTGCGAGAAATCAAAATGCCATTTGGATGATCAACCAGATATTCAATGGATTAGTACAAGTGGATGCAAAATTAAATGTAGTACCGGCTATAGCTACAAATTGGACAATTTCTGAAAATCAGCTTATTTATACTTTTAATTTAAGGGATGATGTTTATTTTCATGATCACCCGATATTCCCCAATGGTAAAGGCCGAAGAGTAATAGCTGGTGATTTTGCTTATAGTTTTTATCGATTAATTGACCCAGAGGTAGCTTCTTCTGGGGGATGGATATTTAGTGATAAGGTGGAGGGAAAAGAAAGCTTTAAAGCTTTAAACGATACCACATTTCAAATTACCTTAAAAAAACCTTTTCCGGCTTTTTTGAAATTGTTGACGGCTCAATATTGTTCGGTGGTGCCCCACGAAATAGTGAAGCACTATGGAAAAGATTTTAGGAATAATCCGATTGGTACAGGGCCTTTTAAATTTAAACATTGGAAAGAAGATGAAATTCTAGTGCTCCTGAAAAATGATCATTATTGGGAATTCGAAGGAGCAACCAGACTGCCTCATTTGGATGCTATTAAAGTGACCTTTATTAGTGACAAGCAAAGTGCTTTCATGAATTTTATCAAAAAAGATTTAGATTTCTTTTATAGCGTGGATGGGAGTTATAGGGATGATATCCTTACTAAAAGTGGTAAAATGACCCATAAATATAAAGATGCTTTTAAATTATTAAAAGGCCCCTATTTATGTACTGAATATGTAGGAATTTTAGTCGATCCTGAAAAAAAGATTGTAGCTGAATCCCCTTTGAGACATAAAAAAATCAGACAAGCAATTAATTACGCCATCGATAGAGAAAAATTAGTAAAATACCTACGTAACAGCATTGGCACGCCTGCGGTTAACGGTTTTATTCCAAAAGGAATGCCTGGTTTTGATAGCTTGAAAGTAAAAGGCTATACTTATCAGCCTAATTTGTCTAAAAAACTATTGGCAGAGGCTGGCTATCCCAATGGAAAGGGCCTTCCCTCGATAACCCTCAGCACTTCTACCACCTACAAAGACTTAATAGAATTCATCCAAAGTGAATTGGCCAAAATAGGAATACCTGTTAAAGTAGATGTTAGCCCTTCTGCTAGTTTGAGAGAGATGATGGCAAAAAATGAAGTGCTATTTTTCAGAGGTTCATGGATAGCTGATTATCCTGATGGGGAAAATTACATGTCAGTTTTTTACAGCAAAAACAAAGTGCCCTTTGGCCCTAATTATACAGGTTATTATAATACAGAATTTGATAAATTATTTGAAGCAAGTTATTTTGAGCTGGATGATGAAAAGCGGTATGCTTTGTATCAAAAGATGGATAACATGATATTAGAACATGCCTCTGTGGTACCCATCCTTTATGATCAGGTTGTAGTGATGCTGCAAAACAATATCAGTGGTTTTGAAGTAAATCCGCTTAGTTTGATGATTTTAAAAAATGTTGTTAAGAATAAAAAATAAAGAAGTCTTATAGCATAAAAAAACCTCCCATGACAAGCATCGAAGGTTAGGGTTATATTTGGTTTATTTGGTTCTAATGAAGCCTTTTTAAAAAAGATTTAAAAAAGTTTTTGATTTCCAATATTATCAAACTTTAGGTATTCAAACAAATATTATTTTATCAATTAATAATATTTATCAATTTTATTACGTTTTAATTCATTCCTCCCATATTCATTCCACCTCCTTGTTGTTGCTCTTGCTTCACATCATCATTCTTAATTCTTTTCTTCTCCGTAAATTTCAACTTTCCAAAGCTATAACTAAAGTTTACGCCTACTGATCGAATTGGATAGCGAATTTCTTGAGCTTGATACGTATTAGCAGATTCTGTGCGTACATTTATAGCTAAATCTCTGCTCAAAGGATTAATTACATTAAGTCCGACACTTCCCTTCTTCTTGAAAAGTTCTTTTTTAATGGACCCACCGTAGAAATACATGGCATCTGTTTTTCCTTGAAATGTATACCTAGGTGAACTCACAACCCCAAATAATTCTAAGCTAATACCCTTTTTAAATGTAGTGGCGGACCTTAAAAAGGCATTATAATTTAAATAGGTATCCGTATTTACATCTGTCAGTGAATTTTTAACTTGGTAGGTGTTTAAGCCTAAATTTGTCATTAAAGTCCACTTTGGAAGAGGATTATAGGAAACAAATAAATTGGTTCCGAAGCTTTGTGATGTACCTACGTTTGTAAAAGTAGTTAATACCTTATTTGGATCTATATTATCCACAATATTGGTATTTTCAATTACGTGATTGATATTTCTGTAGAAAACAGATGCATTAATAATAGTTCCTTTGATAAAGGTTGAATAACCCAATTCTAAATTATCACTTAATTCTGGATCTAAATACGGATTTCCTTGGGATACCGCAAATTGATTACTTTCATTACGGAAAGGATTTAAGTATGCTAAACTAGGTCTTTGAACTCTTCTATTATAACTAACTTTAAATGATGACATCGGTGTTATCGTATGGGAGAGAATTACATTCGGGAATAAATTGAAATAGTCATTTTTAAAATTATTGTTTAAATCAATATCTGTATACTCTGCGCGTAAACCACCTTTAAACTGAATTTTCTTTGACACATTAAAACTGATGGTGGAGTAAGCCGCTGCTACATTTTGTACATAATCAAAATCTTGAGCTGAATTTGCACTATAGGCGCTTAATATGTTACGTGCTATACCCTTTACCCCTAATTCGAAAGTCATACCAGGCTTAATAGGCTCAATAATGTCGGCTTGTAAGGTATATTCTCTATTTTTACCCACGTTATTACTTGCGGTGATCATTGGCATTGGGCTTCCTAAATTCATTCTATTTTCAAATTCATTAGTATTTCTTCCTTCTGTTAGCTGTGCAGCTATGGAAAACTCCCTCCCTACTTTTTTACTTGTTTTGCGGTAATCCACATTCCAATCCACATTATTTGTAGCTTGGTCTGTAAGATTATAAGAGCTTGCTGGAACATTATTGATAATTAAATCCATTGCACCATCTCCACCGTTATAAAATCGATTGTATTTTACATTCGTGCTAATATTGTTATAGGAATTAAAGTCATAGTCTAAGCCTAAACTTCCATTATATAAATTTCGTTTCCATTCAGAATAGCCATTTTGAGAAACCTCACTTGTATTGGTTTTATTTATCAAGCTAATACGTGTAGATTGCGGATAAGCTAAAGAAGTTCCTAAAGCTGTATTCATACTTAGTCTTCCGGTTTTAGCCGTTAAATTGAAAGCACCATTATTCTGTCTTATACCCACACTTGTATTCACCGACCCGCTTACTCCTTGTGCATTACTCTTCTTGGTGATTATATTAATAATTCCTCCAGAACCTTCTGCATCATATTTGGCAGAAGGACTTGTGATTACTTCTACACTTTTAATTTGTTCAGCTGGAATCATTTTTAAAGCATCGCCCACACTATTTGCCATGGTACCTGATGGTTTACCATTGATTAATACCCTTACAGCACTTCCTCGTAATTGAATATTGCCATTCATATCTACGGCCAACATAGGCACTTTTCTCAATACATCAGTGGCATCTCCACCAGCATTTGTTCCATCTGCTTCGGCATTATAAACCATTCGGTCAATCTTATTTTCGATAACTGCTTTTTGGCCTTCAATAACAACCTCATTCAAAGTACTTTTGGTAGGTTGCAAGAAAATCTGACCTAAGTTTAAATCTGGCTTTTCAGGAGTAGTAGTAATCTTAATTACCTTAGTTTCATAACCCAAAAACCCAATGGCTACTTTATATTCATCCGGAGCAATGTTTTGAAGCACAACCTTTCCTTTTGAATCAGTTACACCTCCGTTTACAGGTTTGTTATCTTTAAATTTGGATATGCCAATATTTACATATTCCATAGGTTCATTAGTTACAGAATCCAAAACCACCATAGTTATACGGCCTGCTATAGTTGATTTAGCAGCCTGAGGAAAGCCTGGGATTTGCGCATTTACCTTAACCATACTAAATGCCAATAAAATAATAAGTAGAAATCTTTTCATGTGTATAATTTAAATATGCCTATTAGTTGACAAAAAATAGGGTTTGTTACAAGGAAAAACCCTTTTTTTGGGTAAATAATCTAAAATTATCGGTGAATGGAGGAAATTATACGGCGAATCTCTTGTGAGCCTGAAGGATACCAATAAAAGGTTTAGGAAAAAACCTATAAGCAGAATATGAAAATATTTTTCACGATTAAAATCCCCGCTAAGCTATATAAAAAAATTGCTATAGACTTATTCATGATAACATGACTCAGGGCAAATTTTTCTTGTATGAATCGAGCAAAGTAAGAATATCCATAGAGGGCTAAGGCTGAACCCGCACCAGAACCTACACTAAATATTATTAAGGAAATGTAATCAGTGTGAATCCAATCTTTAAGAATTACATAATTTCCAAAAAACAACCAAAAAGGTATTTGTACTGGATTAATTACCCCCAATACTATCCCATATAAAACACTTCCTTTCTTACTTTGACTAGCTTGTGATTTAGGGTTTGGGATTTTATTACGATTTATCCAAGTAATCGTACCGATTATCAAAAATATGGCTAGCATTAAAAAATCAACTAGATTATTTAAACTAATGCCATTTACTTTTACATCCAAATTTACATCGCTCGACATCCATCTTGCAAATCGCATCATACCGATGGTGAAAAAAACCTCTACTATGGAGAATGCTAATATAAAGTAATAGGCTTGCCGGGTTCCTTTATTAATAGCCAGTTGAGCAACCGAAAGATTAATATTGCCAGGCGGTATATATCCCAAGGCATTTATAACAAAACCTAATAAAAAGGCTAAAATTAACATGTTTATTCTTCTAAATGCGCTTTTAGATATTTTCCGGTATAAGAATTATGTTCTTTTATTAAATTCTCTGGAGTGCCTTCGAACACAACTTGCCCTCCTCGGTCTCCACCTTCAGGACCAATATCAATAATCCAATCGGCGGTTTTAATCATTTCCATATTATGTTCTATAACTAAAATTGAATTCCCAAATTCAATTAAGGTATTAAAAGCCTTTAACAGTTTTTTAATATCATGAAAATGCAAGCCCGTAGTAGGCTCATCAAAGATAAAAAGAGTTTTATGTGCATGATGTCCTTTAATTAGAAAAGAAGCTAGTTTTATCCGTTGAGCTTCTCCACCCGATAAGGTATTTGAACTTTGTCCTAATTGTACATAGCCTAGCCCTACATCCTGCAAGGCCTTTAATTTACTTACAATTTTAGCTTCTTTAGCAAAAAATTCAATGGATTCATCGATGGTTAAATTCAAAATATCAGAAACATTTTTTTCCTGATAGGTAATATCTAAAACTTGGGCTTTAAAACGTTGTCCATTACATGCTTCACAGGGCAAATAAATATCGGCCATAAATTGCATTTCAACTTTAACCTCTCCTTCACCTTGACACATTTCGCAACGTCCGCCATCTACATTAAAGGAGAAAGAGGCGGGTTTTAATCCAGCGGCTTTAGAGGCTGGTAGATTTGAAAAGAGAGCCCTTATATCATCCCAGGCTTTTACATAGGTTACTGGGTTTGATCTAGAAGATCTTCCTATTGGATTCTGATCCACTAGTTCAACTTGAGAAATTAAATCTAGATTACCTAAAATTTTATCATAGGCACCTGAATGTTCACCGGTATAATTTCCGATTGCTTTTTGTAAGGCAGGATATAATATTTTTTTTACCAAACTGGTTTTACCAGATCCAGAAACTCCAGTTACACAAGTAAATACTCCTAATGGGAAGGTTACATCGATATTTTTAAGATTATTTTCTCTTGCTCCTTTAATTAAAATATGATCTTTCCATGGCCTTCTTCTCTCGGGCATATTAATTTTCTCTCTTCCCGAAAGATATTTTCCAGTGAGTGAGTTTTTATCCTTAATGATCTCTTTATAAGTTCCGGAAAACACTAAATTACCACCATGGGTTCCTGCTTCAGGACCAATATCAATAATATAGTCAGCAGCTCGCATCATTTCTTCTTCGTGCTCTACTACCAATACCGTATTACCTACATTTCTCAATGACTCTAATACGGATATTAAACGCTGCGTATCCCGAGGATGTAATCCAATACTGGGTTCATCTAATACATAAATTGATCCTACCAGACTGCTGCCTAAAGAAGTTGCTAGATTAATTCTTTGGCTCTCCCCTCCAGATAAGGTATTGGAAAGCCTGTTTAAAGTTAAATATCCTAAACCTACATTTGCTAAATAACTTATGCGATTGATAATTTCAGTTAATAATCGCTTAGCAATTTTAGCTTGTGTGGTATTCAGTGTAAGTGTCTGGAAAAATACAGCTAATTGATCAATAGGCAATAGAACTAGTTCCAAAATTGATTTTCCATCCACCTTAACGTATGAAGCATCTTTTCGCAACCTCGTACCTTTACAATCCGGACATTTTGTTTTACCTCTATATCGAGATAACATTACCCGGTATTGTATTTTAAAGGTTTGTTCTTCTAATTCTTTGAAAAATTGGTTCAGACCTGAAAAATAGGTATTACCAGTCCATAATAATTGTTGCTGAGATTCATTTAAATCTTCATAAGCACGATGTACAGGAAAATCAAAATGATGAGCAACTTTGATAAATTGTTGCAACCAGGTTCCCATTTTTTCGCCTCTCCAAGGTGCAATGGCTCCGTCATAAATAGATTTACTTTTATCAGGAATTACTAAGTCTTCATCAATACCAATTACACTCCCATAACCTTCACAGGTTTTACATGCACCATATGGGTTATTAAAGCTAAAGAAATTCGGACTCGGCTCTTCGAACTTTATACCATCTAACTCAAATCTATCGCAAAAGAAGTGGTTTTCCTCCTTATGATTGATAAATAAGTCACCTTTACCTTCAAAAAATGCTGTCTGAATGGAGTCGGCAATTCGATTTAAATTTTCCTCGTCCTGATTTATGACTATTCTATCTATTAAAATCAAAACTTCCTTTTCAGATTCTAAAGGAAAATCAACTATAGATTCATCATTTAAAATACCTTCTATTTTACTTATCGCGTTTTTCCAAAAGATTCTTAAATACCCCTTTTGTAATAAAACGGCCAGTTCTTCTTTAAAACTTCTATTTTGATGGGGATATAAAGGGGCAAACACATTTACCACTTCATCATCGCCTAACTGGAGCACAAAATCTGTGACGGAGCTTACCGTATCCCGCTTTACCCTCTGTCCGGAAACAGGCGAGAAAGTTTCTCCTATTCGAGCAAAGAGGAGCTTTAGGTAATCGTAAATTTCAGTAGAAGTACCCACTGTTGAGCGAGGATTGGAAGTAATAACCTTTTGTTCAATGGCAATTGCAGGAGCTATTCCCCGAATATAATCTACATCAGGTTTACTCATCCTCCCCATAAACTGTCGGGCATAGGAAGATAAACTTTCTACATACCGACGTTGACCTTCGGCGTAGAGGGTATCAAAAGCTAAAGAAGATTTTCCCGAACCAGACATCCCAGTAATGACTACTAATTTGTTTTTAGGGATGCTTACATCAATATTTTTTAGATTGTGAACTCTGGCACCTTTTATTAAGATGTGCTTTTTGGCGTCCTGCTCTAATTCCTGACTCATTTGCAAATTTAAGTAATTGGTAAATATACCCTTATTTTAGAAAATAGAATACATGCATTTTAAAAAATGGCACTATCGTAACTTTTGTTAATTTTTACTTTTTTTTATTGGATTTTAAAAAAAAAACACGTCATTTGAATTATTAACACAAAATTGAAACTAATAATAGGAGAACTGCTATAGATAAAAAAGCTACTTAATTTATTTTTTTAATAAACGAAGAAGGATTTTATACGCACTCCTATGAAACTAGCGCAATACAGTGATCAGGGTTTGGTTAAGCTATATATCAACGGTGAGGATACTGTTATAGCTGAACTTTTAAAAAGGCACCAAACTAAAATATACACCTCTATATATCTCTTGGTAAAAGATCATTACCTAGCAGAAGATATTTTTCAAGAAACTTTCATTAAAGTTATTAATACGTTGAGAACGGGCCGCTACAATGAGGAGGGCAAGTTTTTACCGTGGGTAATGAGAATAGCTCACAATTTAGTAATTGATCATTTCCGGAAAGAAAAAAGGAATCCAATCATAACCAACTCGGAAGGCAATGATATTTTAAACCTGATTCAAATTCAGGAAGAAAGTGCTGAAGAAAAATTACTTAAATTGCAATCGCATCAAGAACTTAAGGCTTTAATTCAACTCCTTCCTGACGAACAAAAAGAAGTTCTCATTATGCGTCATTTTGCAGAGTTGAGCTTTAAAGAGATTGCCGATTTAACGGGCGTAAGTATTAATACAGCTCTTGGAAGAATGCGTTATGCCTTAAGTAATTTAAGGCGTATGATGAAATCCAATCCGATGGAGTCAAAAAAAATCATATAATTATAATTTATTTTATTGTTATAGATAATATATTATAAATGAAGGCGTTTGTTAATTACAATTAACTCAAAAAAGCGCGTATGGTTAAAACCTCTACTTCATTAAATTTTTCAGATTTTGCAGACCCGACTTCTACTGAACAAGTAGATTCCAGCCAAGACCTCCAAAATGAATTGTTTTTAAATAGCATTCAATGGCAATTGGACAATCTAAAAAGAGAACCTTCGGCACAGGTCATACAATCCATATTGGATTACGCCCAAGCAAAGTAAATTTATGTCTGATTTAGTTTTTCTTCCATAACTTATGGTGTTAACTAGATCAGACTTTTTTTATGCCTTAATAGGGGCAAAGATGAAAAAAATTGACCTCCCTATTTTCAGTTTTTAAATAGCGCTTTATGTATCTTTGAACATGCTCAAAAAAGAAAGATACAAACTCATTGTAGATTATTTTATCAAACATAACCCCAGTGCTGAAACGGAATTACATTACAATAACCCCTATCAATTATTAGTGGCAGTTATTTTATCCGCACAGTGTACGGATAAACGAGTCAATATGGTTACTCCTGCGTTATTTGAAAGGTTTCCCAATGCAAAAGCATTGTCTGAAACTTCTGCAGACATCGTTTTTGATTATATAAAGAGTATAAGTTACCCAAATAATAAGGCCAAACATTTGGTTGCGATGGGTAAAATCTTACATAACGAATTTAAGGATGTTGTACCTGCAGATGTTAGCCAACTCCAAAGATTACCAGGAGTGGGCAGAAAAACTGCAAACGTAATTGCTTCGGTCGTATATAATGCTCCAGCTATGGCCGTAGACACCCATGTTTTTAGGGTATCCAATCGATTAGGACTAACCAATGGAAAAACTCCTTTGGCAGTGGAAAAAGATCTGGTAAAGCATTTAAATAAGGAAGTTATTGCTATTGCACATCATTGGTTGATATTGCACGGAAGATATGTTTGTATTGCACGAAATCCTAAATGTAGTATATGTGAATTGAAGCCTTTTTGCAGGTATTATGAACGGCTTCAAAAAACTAATAAATTTAGCGAATATTGATTGTGCTATTTAAACCATCAAAATTTATTTGCAAATAAAATAAGTTTTTTAGTATATTTGCTAAAATAATTAGTAAAAGATTAACAATACAGTCCAAGTATTTAATATAAAAAAAATGAACCCAAACACTGATAAATTAAAAGCCCTACAGTTAACACTGGATAAGTTAGAAAAATCATACGGAAAAGGTTCCGTTATGAAATTAGGTGATCAAGCAATTGAAACGATAGATTCTATTTCTACGGGTTCAATCAGTTTAGATATTGCATTGGGTATAGGTGGCGTTCCAAAAGGCAGAATTGTAGAAATATACGGACCTGAATCTTCAGGTAAAACTACCCTAGCTACACATATCATTGCAGAAGCACAAAAGAAAGGTGGAATAGCTGCAATTATTGATGCGGAACATGCCTTTGATAAATTCTATGCTAAAAAATTAGGTGTTGATGTAGATAATTTACTTATTTCGCAACCGGATAACGGGGAGCAAGCTTTAGAAATTGCAGATAACTTAATTCGTTCTGGTGCAATTGATGTGTTAGTGATTGACTCCGTGGCAGCCCTTGTGCCTAAAGCAGAAATTGAAGGTGAAATGGGTGACAGTAGAATGGGTTTACAAGCTCGTTTAATGAGTCAGGCTTTACGTAAATTAACAGGTACTATTTCTAAAACAGGATGTTGCTGTATTTTCATTAATCAATTGAGAGAGAAAATTGGGGTTATGTTTGGAAATCCAGAAACGACCACAGGGGGTAATGCTCTTAAATTTTATGCTTCGTTAAGATTAGATATCCGACGTACCTCCCAAATTAAAGATTCTGATGAAGTAGCAGGAAATAGAGTAAAAGTGAAAATTGTAAAAAACAAAGTAGCTCCTCCTTTCCGAATTGCAGAATTTGACATCATGTTTGGAGAGGGTATTTCAAAAACGGGAGAGATTATTGATTTAGGTGTAGATTTTAATATCATTAAAAAAGCTGGATCTTGGTTCTCTTATGGTGATACTAAATTAGGCCAAGGTAGAGATGCCGTTAAACAGCTCTTAATGGATAATCCTGAACTTGCAGAAGAAATCGAAAAGAAAATTCGGGTTGAAGTAACAGGTGAAAGCTTAGAGGAAAAGGAAGAATCAAAATAGTTATTAAAATAAAAAACTAAAAAATAAAATGAAGGCCAGAACACTGTTCTGGCTTTTTTTATCTGAAACTAGAAGCTTTAGGCACATTATTTTCAGGAGCCTCTGTATACTTACGATCCAGAACAATGATTGAATAGGCTGCTATCACCATTCCAACGATTAGCAACAAAATCCCCCAATAACTTCTTTTTTTATCTTGCTTAATTAACCAAGCTATAAAAGCGATTAATGGCAGTAGTAAAAAGCCAAAAAATATTAAACTTGTTGCGTTCATGTTTTATTAAAATTAAAAATTCATTCTAGCCATAGGTGCTACATCTTGCCCTACAAAATCTTTTAGCAAATATTTATAATGCCCTGCAATGGCGATCATAGCAGCATTATCAGTACAATATTGAAAATCAGGTATAAATACTTTCCAGCCCAATTGTTTCTCTAATTCTTTTAGGGATTGACGCAACCCAGAATTAGCGGATACTCCTCCAGCTATAGCAATTTCTTTAATACCATATTGAGTGGCGGCCTTCTTCAATTTAGTTAGTAAAATTTGAATAATGCTCTCTTGTACAGAAGCACAAATATCATTAATATTTTCCTCAATAAATGCTGGATTGATTTTTATTTGATCTCTTAAAAAATATAAGATGGCCGTTTTAAAACCACTAAAGCTATAATTCAATTCTGGTATCTGAGGTATCGGAAACCTAAATGCTTTGGGATTACCTAATTTTGCATATTTATCTATGAGTGGCCCACCAGGATAAGGTAAATTTAAAATCTTTGCGGTTTTATCAAATGCCTCTCCAGCGGCATCATCAAGCGTCTCTCCAATAATTTCCATATCAAAATAGTTTTTCACTAATACTATTTGAGTATGACCACCAGAGACGGTTAAACACAAAAATGGGAATTGAGGCTTATCTTCCGCAATAAAATGTGACAAAATATGGGCTTGCATGTGATTGACAGAAATAAGGGATTTATTTAATGCTAATGCAAATGATTTTGCAAAGGAAACGCCCACTAGCAAAGACCCCAAAAGACCTGGACCTTGTGTAAATGCTACCCCATCAATAGCCGTTTTATCTATGTTTGAAATCCTCAGAGCTTCAGAAATAGCAGGTACAATGTTTTGCTGATGTACTCTAGAAGCTAATTCTGGAATTACTCCACCATAATTTTCATGAATTGTTTGGTTTGCAATAACATTGGCCGTAATTTTGCTGTTTACGGATATAGCTACAGAAGTTTCATCACATGATGATTCAATAGCAAGTATAACTGGCGTTGAGTTGTTCATTTTAAATACAAAAATATTAAAAAACTATTTAAAATATTAGCGTGGTCCATTGCAACATTACTACTCTTAGTGGTAATGTTAGTCTTTATCCTACAATTTAAACCAGTTCAAACCTATATAGCTCAAAAGGCTGCAGCCTATCTCTCTAAGGAATTAAAAACGACTATTAAAATAAAAAGTCTATACCTAAAACCCTTTAAATCAATAGTAGTAGAGGAATTTATCGTATTAGATTTAGAGAAAGATACCTTAGGTAATTTCAAAGAATTAAGTTTAGATTTAAATAAACTTTCAACTAAAGAAAGAATTTTAAACGTAGCTAATATTCAAATTAATGAGGGCAATTTTTATTTAAAAAATTACCCAAATAAGACTAGCAATTTAGACTTTATCATCAATTATTTTGACAGTGGTGCCCCAACCACAACGGATAAACCCAAATTTGTATTCCTAGTAGACAAAGTAGTTTTAAATAATTTCAACTTTAAATATAAGAATTTAGCGCGCACAGTTCCTGTAAGTGGAATTAACTTTGACGACATTTTTGTACAAAACTTAAATGGAGTGTTCGAAAATATATCCACTAAAAAGCATATTGTGGAAGGGCGTATTAAAAATTTATCGTTCCTGGAAAAAAGTGGATTTGCTTTAAATAACCTTCGTACCGATGCCATTTTAGACACCAATGTCATTGAATTAAAATCTCTCCTATTAGAAACTAAAACTACTCGCCTTAGTGAATACCTTTCATTAAACTTTAAACAATTTAAGGACCTTAGTGAATTTGTCACCAAGGTACAGCTGAAAGCCAATTTCACTAACAGTAAAATTGATGCTCAAGATATTGCCTATTTTGCTCCTTCTTTAAAAGACATGAAATTAATTTTAGAAGTGGATGGTCAAGTCAATGGATTAGTGAATAATTTAAAAGCTAGGCAACTATCTCTAAAAGCTGGCCAGTCAACCTTCATAAAAGGAAATTTCAATGTAAAAGGCTTGCCTAATTTAGAACAAACCTTTATGGATCTCAAGGTAGACTTAGCAGGCACCAACAAAAAGGATTTAGATAGAATTCTGAAAGATGTAACTGGCAATACTTCTTCTACTATCCCAGCAATGGTTGAGAAGTTTGGAAACGTTAATTTTTCCGGTTCATTTACAGGCTTTACAAATGATTTTGTAGCCTATGGAGAGTTCAAAACTGGCATTGGCAGAGTATTAACTGATGTAAATATGAAGATGCCAAAAGAGGGGCTTCCAACATACACTGGAGAAGTAACAACCTATGATTTTAATATGGGCTATCTTTTAGATCAACCCAACTTGGGTAAAATTTCTGCAAACTTTAATGTGGTTGGAAAAGGTTTTAAATTGGAGGAATTAAGCGAGGATTTGGAAGGTCATATTGCTTATGTAGACTTCAATAAATATAGATACCATAATTTAAATGTAGAGGGCACATTTATTCAAAAAACATTTAATGGCGAAGTAACAATAAATGATCCGAATGTTGATTTGCTTTTTAAAGGAAGTGTCAATTTAAATCCCAAATTACCAGTATTTCAATTTGATGCCACTATCCAAGGAGCTGATTTAAGAGCCTTAAATTTTGTGAAAGATTCTATTAAGGTAGATGCAGTATTTAGCACTAATTTCGCTGGTAATAATTTAAATAATATTGAAGGTGAGCTTATAGTTAATCAAATTAGACTAGAAAATCCTGAAGGCATTTATCATGTAGACTCGGTTCAATTAAGAGCCTCGGGCACTGGAATAGAAAGAAGTTTAACTATAAATTCTGACATTTTAGAAGCAAGTATAAAAGGACAATATGATTTAAACACCATTGTTTCCTATTATAAGGCTATAGCAAAAACATACATACCTTCCTTAGATACCCAAGTTTTTACATATAACCCCCAAATATTTAATATTAATATAAAGGTTAAAAATTTTGATCCTGTAGCTCAATTCTTTGCACCTGGTTTAAAAATTGAAAAAGATGCCATACTTATAGGAAATTTTGATTCTAGAAACAATATAGCCACCTTAAACGGGTATTTTGAAAAAGTCAGTTATAAAGGGATTGTAGCCAATGAAATTATTTTTGATGAAAATACTACCGACAACCAAATTCAGGCTAGTATAACCTCCGAGCGGGTAGATATCAATGATAGTCTATTTATAAAAAACGTCAATATTGTCAATGTTCTCAGGAATGATAGTTTGGCTTTAAACATTAAATTATCTAATTCTAATGACGCAAACCAATTGGATTTAAATGGACTCGTAGAATTTGCCAAAGATACAACTGCCCGAATTAGTATACTACCTTCCAACTTAACAATTAATAACGATGAATGGAGTATTCAGGAAAAGGTGCGAATCAGCTTTAATGAAGGAAAGACAGAAATCATTAATTTTGATTTAAGTAATGGAAAACAAAAAATAACAATCGATGGGGCTATTTCTAAGAATGAGACAGACCAATTATTATTAGGCTTTGAAAATTTTGAATTAGAAAATATTAATCCTTTTGTAAAATCATTAGGCTTCAATTTAGGTGGACGTTTAAATGGGCAAACTACGCTTTATCATATCCTTGCGTCGCCAAAGATTTCAGACAACTTAAAAATAGATTCCCTAAACATTAATGAAGTCTATATTGGTACATTAACGGATGCTTCCTTATACGATCAATCTTTAAATCGAGCAGATGTATTAACCAAAATAATATATGAAGGAAAGGAGACCTTTAATTTAGCTGGTAAATTAGATTTAAAAGAAAAGGCAATTGATTTGGACTTGAATATGAATGAAAGCAAATTAGCTATTTTGGCTCCATTCACCAGTAATTTAATTTCCAATTTAAAAGGTTTTATTTCAAGTAATATAAAAGTTAATGGGAGTTTTTCCAAACCCCAAATTAATGGGAATATCAGTTTAAAAGAAAGTGAACTTACCGTAAATTATCTGAAAACACCTTATCGCATTACTGATGAGATTGCCATCGACAATAGTGTGATTAAAATTAGTGATCTAGTGTTAAATGATATTGAAGGTAATGAAGCAGTTGCCAATGGTTTTGTAGACCTTCAAAATCTACAAACCCCTAATATTCAGGTAGGCCTAGTGGCACAAAATTTCATGGCTTTAAATACCACGAACAAAGATAATAGCACATTTTATGGCAGAGCTTATGCTAGCGGGGAGTTTTCGTTTGTAGGTCCACCAAGTAATATGGTTATTAATATAAACGCCAAAGCTGAAAAAGGTACAGTGTTTAATTTACCACTTAATAGTAATGGTACGGTAAGCGACAAAGATTTCATCACCTTTATAAGTAAAGACACCAATTTTGTAGTAGAAAAGAAAAACAACTTCGAAGGCTTAAAGCTTAATTTCAAACTCCAAGTGGACCCTAATAGTGTTGCAAATATTTATACCGCATTAGGTAAATTAAGTGGTCGTGGAAATGCTGAGTTAGATTTGAATATTTCTAGTACAGGTGACTTTGAAATGAAGGGCGATTATGTGATTGAGAGTGGATCATTTGATTTTACCGCGCAAGAGGTAATTAATAAACGATTCGAAATCCGGCAAGGAGGTACCATTCGATGGACGGGTAATCCAGCGAATGCTCAAATAAACTTAAAAGCCGTTTATGCACTTAGAGCCAGTTTAGATGACCTCTTCTCTGCCGCCAATAGAGAAAATAGTGCCTATGCTAATCAACGTGTAGAAACTGAAGTAGAAATGGGATTATCAGGTTTATTATTAACTCCAAAAATTGATTTAGATATATTTTTCCCTAATAGTCCAGCGATTAAAGAGGAGCTAGCTACCTATTTTAATGACATCAATAATATGAATAAACAAGCGTTGAGTTTAATTATTCAACGGCGATTCGCTCCCGGAGCAAGTGGAAGAGAAAATATCGCTCAACAAATTCAAGATGCTGGTACTCAAACTGCATCTGAATTAATTTTTAACCAATTGAATTCTGTATTATCTTCTTTAAATCTAAACTTCGTAGATTTAAATATCCGGTCTATCAATGAAGCAAGTGCTTCTATTAAATTATTCAATGATCGAGTTATTATAAATGCAGGAATTATGGAAAACGCTAATTCTAACCGGTTAATTGATTTTAATTCTTCCACAGTAGGTCGAGAGGTTGAAATTTTAGCGCTTATTAAAAAAGATGGTACTTTCGTAGGAAAAATTGCCAATAAGCCCCCTACACAACAAAGTGTTTTTGCTAACCCAGGTGTTAATCAAGGACAAAATGTTACTTCTGTAGGCTTAATTTACAATCAACAATTTGACAATTTCAAGGAGTTTTTAGATAAAATTACAGGGAAATATCGGAGGGAACAACAACGAAAAGAGCAAGAACTTGAAAGACTCCGAATAAATCGAGAAACTATATTACAAGAGAGTAGTAAAAAAGGCCAACGAAAATAAATTCATTGGCCTTCTTCTTAAGAACTATCTCAAAATATA
Organism: Pedobacter sp.; assembly: GCA_004211595.1. Taxonomy (GTDB): domain Bacteria; phylum Bacteroidota; class Bacteroidia; order Sphingobacteriales; family Sphingobacteriaceae; genus Pedobacter. Next base: position 10,877 of record SEDO01000002.1, on the reverse strand, counting down.
AACTTAGCCTTTCATGATTTGATGACCCATTTTATCTCGCTTAGTCCTCAAATATTGCTCATTATACTTATTACTTTTAATTTCGATAGGAATGTTTTCTACCACCTCCAAACCATAGCCAATTAGGCCCGCACGTTTAGAAGGGTTATTCGACATTAACTTCATCTTATTAACACCTTGAGCACGTACAATCTGTGCCCCTACACCATAATCTCTTTCATCGCCTTTAAAGCCTAATTCTATATTAGCTTCAACGGTGTCAAAGCCAGCATCTTGAAGGTTGTAGGCTTTCAACTTATTGATTAATCCAATACCTCTCCCTTCTTGATTCATATAAACAATTAACCCTTTTCCCTCCTCCTGAATCATTTGCATAGCTTTTTTTAATTGAGGTCCACAATCACATCGGCAAGAACCAAAAATATCCCCAGTTACGCAAGAACTATGAATTCTTGTTAAAATAGGTTCACCTGGCTGCCAATTACCTTTTTTAATTGCCAAATGTGTGGCGTTATTACTCACTTGCGTATAGGCGGTCATCTCGAAATCTCCAAACTCAGTTGGTAAATTAACACTCACCTCTTTTTGAATTAAACTTTCTGTGGAAAGTCTATAGGCAATGAGATCTTTAATGCTGATGATTTTCAAATTATGCAATTCTGCAATTTTCATTAAATCAGGCATTCTGGCCATAGTACCATCCTCATTCATGATTTCCACCAATACTCCAGCAGGCTCAAAACCCGCTAATCTGGCAATATCAATAGTAGCTTCTGTATGGCCTGTCCTTCTCAGTACCCCTTCTCGCTTAGCTTTCAATGGGAAAATATGCCCTGGGCGCCCTAAGTCTTCTGGTCTAGTATTAGGGTTAATTAATGCTTGTACAGTTTTAGCTCTGTCGTGCGCAGAAATACCCGTTGTACATCCTTGACCAATTAAATCAACCGAAACGGTAAATGGGGTTTGATGTAATACCGTATTATTCTGCACCATTAAATCTAAATCCAATTGATTACATAAATCTTCGATGAGTGGGGCACAAATTAATCCCCGTCCAAACTTAGACATGAAGTTAATCGTCTCTGGGGTAACGTTTCGAGCTGCAGTGATAAAGTCCCCTTCATTTTCTCGGTCTTCATCATCCACAACAATTATAATTTTTCCAGCCCGAATTTCTTCTAAGGCTTCTTCAATAGTATTTAATTTAAAATCCATTTTCGATTTCCATCAATGCGGTATGCAAATTTACAATCTTTATTTGGCAGTTTTTCATCTAAATATCAGGCCAAAGTAGAATTAACTTAAAGAGGCTACTTTTTAGATTTGAAAGGATTGTACTTTTTTAAGAAATTTAAAATTAATTGCTTATAAGCGTCAATATCAAAGAGAGCCGAATCGACCGTTGCTTTATAAGTTAAAAATATTCCAATAGGAGTAAGTACTATAATTGCCATCCACATGCCTACCCCAGAATCTAAGCTTCCTTCTTTAATTGACTTTTCAGCTACCGATGATACTATGTGGTATATCAAAAAGAACACCACCGCAATTACAACAGGCAATCCTAAACCGCCTTTTCTAATAATTGCACCGAGGGGAGCTCCAATGAAAAACAATAACATACAAGATACAGCTAATGTAAACTTCCGTTGATATTCAATTTTCGACTTAGTAATTTCTTTCTCGAATGTATCGGCTTCTGGAAGTCTAAAATTTACAGCGTTCAACACACTCTGAGTCATATCAATCGCATTTGAAATAATTGCTGTATGATCCTTTACAGGTAAATTATTTAAGATATTGTCTTGAATATCAAGTGGCTTTACTTCAATTTTGGTATAGCCTTTAACGTATTGGTTTTGTTTATAATATCCCCCCGCAAATCGCCGTATTACTTTTCCTAAACTATCCCTTTCTATATTTAAGGTATCCACACGCTTTTGTAATCCTTTTAGATTCAACATAGGAGCACCACTTTTAAAGGCTCCTTCATCAGTTCTATCAAAACTGGAGAAACTAGAAAAATCTAACTTAACTTCTGTCTCCTCGAATCGCATTCTCGTAAATATTTGTCGAGGATTATAAATATTTGCATTATTGGCACTTTGTTCCACATAACGAACCCCATCAATTAATTTAATCAACATGGTATTCCCATCATCTGTTTTAATCATTCTTCCCTTTTCGGCTAAAATGATTTCAGGGATATTATTCGAGGTATTGTGATTGTAAATCATTATCCCAAATAGAGAATCGGGATTTACTTCCCCTTTGCGATCTACCCTAATTGCATAATTTGGGATACTATTATTAAATACACCAGGCTTAATTAAGAAACTAAGTTTTTTATTACGGATATCATATAATAAGGAGTAGTACTTCGCGTTTACTTTGGGCAACATATAGTCTGAAAAGTAAAAGGAAGAGATCGATAATACAATAATAATGACTAATAAAGGGCGCATGGCTCTTTGAAGGGAGATGCCAGCTGATTTTATTGCTACTAATTCGTAATTCTCTCCCATCGACCCAAAAGTCATAATAGAAGATAGCAAAGTTGCCAATGGTAAAGCCATTGGCACACTAACTGCCATTTGGTAAACCATCATTTCTAAAATGGTATACCATTCGAAGCCCTTTCCTACAATATCATCAATGTATTTAAATAAAAAAAACATCAACAAGATGAACATTACAATAAAGAATGTTGCAAGAAAAGGCCTTATAAAGGATTTTATAAGCAGTAAATGTATCTTTTTCAAGTTACAAAGATAGGAAATGAAGGGTAATTATCCGCCAATTACACTAATCAAATAGTTTATCGAATTATCCCAAATCTGTACTCGCTCCTCTTTAGTATCTTCCGTAGCAAAATCAGTAATGGACAAAGCTACATCATTGGTAATTTCATCCTGAATAATCTCCATTTCAAAATAGCAATGGGGCTCATCATCTAAAAACTTAAACTTTACTAATTTATTTTCCTTTGTACTTAAAAGTTTGGCTTTTTGCATTTCTCCATCCCAAGTAAATGTATATACTTGGTCTCTGATTGATACATCATCTGCAAACCACTGCGAAAGGCCATTTGGCTCACTGATAAAGCTGTACAATATGCGAGGCGATGATCTCAAGGCATATTCCAGATTAAATTTTTTCTTTTCTGACATTCTACTACCCGATAATCTTTAAAAATGGACTATTTTTTTTTCATTTATTATTTCTAAAGAAAAGTAAATTATTCTATATTTGCAACTCTTTCAAAATAGTCGCACATTTTTAACGATTATTTTATCTGGCGAGGTAGCTCAGTTGGTTAGAGCGCAGGATTCATAACCCTGAGGTCACGAGTTCAACTCTCGTTCTCGCTACGTTTTTTTGCCTAAATAGCTAATAGTTTTCTATTAGCTATTTTTGTTTTAGAAAAAAAATTCCAACCAATTTAAGGATAAAAACCTATATTAGTTTTCTAAGCCTAACCTCCTGAAACCTGAAATTAATTGATGAAACTTATCCATAAGTTAAAAACACTTATAAATCAATTGATTGGCAATAAAGTGCACTTTAATCTTGAGGAGCGTATATTACATACCGTTCTGATAACTGCTTTATTTGCCATCGGAATTAATGCAATAATCAATTTTTTGATTAGCCTAAGTTTTTATGCCTTTATTATGATTGGTTGTTTTATCAGCTTATCAATTGCCTATATACTTAGCCGCTTTCAAAAGAAATTAATATTAGCAATTCATATTGTTGCCATTACCGGAAATTTTATGTGCTCCATTACTTATTTTGGCGCCAATGCATCAGCTGGAGCTAATCTGTACATTTTAATGGTAACCTTGTATATTCTCAGTTTTATATCGCCTAAAAAAATTTGGAAGTTTTGGGTTCCTTTTACATTTCTCAACGTACTCACCTTATTTTTTCTAGAATATAAAAACCCTGAATGGGTAGATAATGTCTATGCTACTCCTCAATTAAGAGTATTAGACATAGGCCAAACATGGATGGAGACAGCTGCATTAATCGCCCTTTTAACCATCTTTTTAAAATATTATTATTATACCGAAAAACGATTAGCTCAAAGTAGACTACAAGCTTTAGAACAAATCAATGAACATAAGAATAAGTTATTCTCCATTATCTCCCATGACTTAAGAGCACCGCTTGCATCCATCGAAAATTATTTACAAAACCTAAACCAAATAAATATAACGCCTGAAGAAAAAAGAGCTATAGAACAAAACCTATTACAAAACACGCGGCAAACTTCACAAATGCTCCAAAACATGTTGCATTGGTCAAAAGATCAAATGTCGGGGATACGAGTTAATATACAAACTATAAACGCCTTAGAAACCTTACAAGACACCATTGACCTTTGCAAAATAACTGCGAGCGAAAAAAATATTAATTTAGATGTTAATATTGATGAAGACCTAATGTTAATAACTGACTCAAATTTAATTCAATTAATCGTACGCAATATTTTAAGTAATGCAGTTAAATTTTCATATCCCGAAGATACCATATGTATTCAAGCTAAAACTACAGATAATAAAGCGATAATCGAAATTATAGACACCGGAGTAGGCATCCAATCGAAAAAAGCAGCGCATATATTTGATATAAAAAGTGGGTCTAATTTGGGCACGAAACAAGAACAAGGAATAGGCCTAGGATTAACCATAGCTAAAAACTATACAGAAATGTTAGGGGGTGAAATTGGTTTTAGAGAAAATAAGCCCAAGGGCACTATCTTTTTTTTCTCTATGCCCCTTGGTTAAATTATATTTTATCTCTATCTATTTAATTTAAAAAACTACCATCCCCTCGACGCATAGCAGGTCCGTTTCTACCTGCTGCACCCGTCCATTTTTGCAATCGCATACTCAATCTAACCATAAAGTATCTACTTAATAAATTTGATTTGGTATCGGTAATACTACTTTCCCCTACATTTCTATTGATGAAGTTATTTTGATTGAAAATATCAAAGGCTTGGAGCGTTAAGGAGGCTCTGCGCTTCAAAATATCTTGTTGCAAATAGGCATTTAATACAAAAGGATTGTTAGTAAGATTAGCATTTATACCACTTACAAAATTTTTACTTGCGCTATATCCCAAGGATAAAGATTTCCAAAAATAAATACGACCATCCATACTTAAAGCTAAATTCTTTGTGCGATTATCTATTGATGAAGGCAAGGTATTATCTGATTTAGAAAATGTATAAGATACATTTGGATTTACTTCAATCCATTCTTTGGGATTAATTCTAGGCCCAAAACGTTGCGTGAAATTCCATGTAGTCGTAGTATTAATTAAATTATTACTCATCGAGTTAATATGACCAAAGCTTACGTTCCCACTATAACTCAAATTATATTTACGATTATTAAACTGCTTACTCACAGAATAATTCATGCTACCTCGATAATTTCCATTCATATTCACAAAGTAAGTTTCGTTTTTTAAACTATTGTATGCATCAGCTACTTGCACTACATTTCTTACTACAGCATTTTCCGTAAAACTAGTATTTACATTGATGGAATAATTTAATTTTAGATTAGAAAGATAATTATTATAGTTAGCAGATATATTATGATTAAATGTCACCTTCAAATTAGGATTACCTACAATAACATTTTGAGGATTGGAAACATCCCGAATAGGTTGAATCTGATCAAAAGTAGGCTCGGTGGCATTTCCATTGTAGTTAACTTGTATACTATGCTGTCTAGACCATAAATATTGGAATCGGGCAATCGGAATTAAGTTAAAACTAGAACGATTTGTAGAAGTACCCAAAGTCACTTTATCGCCTTTAAGAACACTTGGCAGCGCGCTAACCCCTAATGAAAATCTTACTTTTGAATTATTTGACATACCATACCTATAATTTAATCCGATTCTTGTTTGGGTAAAGGAATAGGCATAAATATTACTTAAAGAATCTACTACATTTGGGTTTCCTAATGGATTTATATTGCTAGTCGTTGCATTATTATCATACCAATTAGAATTAAAATTTGTAGTGAACTCTAGCTGGGTATTAGTGGTTAGGGGCTCTACAAAAGTTAGGCTTGCTCTATACGAATTAGTTAGATTTTCTCTTAAGATTAAACGATGTACTAAGGAGTCACGTAAAATGATATCTGAATCCTGCGCATAATATAGGATATTAGCTAACTGTTGATTGGTATTCTCAGAATCGCTAAAATTCCCACTAACATTGATAGAAAAATTTCGTCTAGGTTTATTGAATATATGTTGATAAAATGCCGATAAGCTACCACTTGGTCGGGAATTTTTGCCTGAACTAACATTCTTTTGATCTTGATGAATTAATCCAGTCTGAGCAATATTGGAAATATTCTCATTTATAGCATTCGACAAGCCTAAATTATTGGTAAACCTTAAATAGTTCTTGCGATTGATGGGATAATCTAATTCTAAACTAAAATTATGATTTTTACTATCATTTTCTCCCGTACTTTCATTGGCTGAAATAGTAGTACCTAAAGAACTAAAACTTTGAGTAACACTACTATTTATAGAATTTCTGTCAGAAAAATTATAACTATAATTTAAATTCATCTCAATTTTCTTAGCTACCTTATCACGCAAAGAGAACGAACCCGACCCAGTGGTAGTAGTTCCCCCAGAACCTCCTCCTCCAAATCCACCTCCCCCAAAACCACCACGACCACCAATGCTCAAACCACCTCCTCCGAATCCTCCCCCTCCAATTGACCCAAAGCTATCATTACTCCCAGCAATACCATTCACTGTATTATTCATAGACAAATTCAAGCCTATCGTTTGATTTTTATTCAATCGCGTACTAAATATAGACCCATCATAACGTTCATTAGAACCAGCGCCTGCTCTAATATTGGCCAAATTCCCAACAGATTTATCGGTTCGAGTAACAATATTTAATACCTTCTCAGGATCTCCATCCTTAATACCGGTACGAGCGGCCTCATCACCATAATCATCTACTACCTGAATTTTATCCACGATTGCGGAAGGCAAGTTCTGAATAGCTGAGGAAACCTGACCGCCCAAATAAGTTTTACCATTTATTTTCGCTTTAGTTACATCCGCTCCCTGATGTTTTAAAGTCCCATCATTCCCCACTTCCATGCCTTCCATTTTCTTAAGTAATTCATCTACAGTAGCATTTTCACGTACAATATAATCGGAAGCCCTATATTCAACTGTATCCGTTTTATAGGTAATCGAAGGGGTTCCATTTATCACTACTTCCTTCAAGGTACTAGAGCTCTGAGTTAGGATTATGGGATCCATGACAATTTTAGCAATAGCATCATTTTGCTGATATTTTCCCACCCTGTTTGTAAAGCCTATCATAGATATACTCAAGGTATAGGTTGCTGATTTTACTTGTCTAAATACAAAAATGCCATCATCATTGGTGGTAGTAACTAAAGTATCTAAAGCCGAAATTAATCGAATAGAGGCCCCTGGAATTCCATTATCTAGACTATCCTTAACAATACCCGAAATTTCTCGGACAGGTAAAGCTGCAGGGAGATTTTTATTATTAGTGCCTGTAATTTGAGCTTGAGAAGTAAATATAAATAGGAAAAAAATAAATCCCAGACCAAAAGCAAAGCGCCAATTTCTCTGAAGTGTAACTAGTGGAGTATAAATTAGGTTCATAATGTGTGGTTAGTTACTTTATATTACTTTTTTATAATTTGGTATTTACCCCAAATCTCAGCGGGATTAAATAAATCAACCTCCGAAAATCCACCGCCTCCTCCTGATATCACCACTCTATCCATAGTAATAGTCCCTCCGCTACTAGTCATGGCTCTTCCTTGCAAAGCATTATTCCCAATTGGCATACCATTTACTCTAATTTGATAGGTTAATTCAGATTTAGGCATTTCCGTAAGAGCGATCAGGTTTAATGGTATAGCCATCTCATAAATTAAATGTCCAACCTCATTAAAAGAAGCGGCAACCTTTAACCCGTACTCATTATAAATAGAAATTGTAGAATCTTTAATATTTGGAAAACCTTCAACTTTAATTTCTTTGGAAATCGCCAAAGAACGAAGTTGACTTACTCTCGTTAAAGAATCAATGCGTGCTCTATTTTCAGCTAAATTTCTTCCATTGTTTCCAGAGCTACCACTCCCCCTAATATTCCCATTCGAATTTCCCGCTGGCATGGCACTCCCAGTAGTAGTTATAACTGTTCCTCGCCCCTCAAAACGAGTTTCTGTAACTCCTGCAGAACCCCCAACCACTCGGCCACCAAAACTTCCACCAGAACCTGAACCACCGCTATTCATAACCGCTGGTATTGGATATGAAATGGCATAAACATCTTTTAAATTTCGTTTACCCTCTTTATTTATACTGATAGATATTCCATTTCGAATGATCTTTTGGATATTAGATTTATTTATGGATTTTATAACGATATAAAGATTTTTAGCATCATGAGCCATTTTATATTGTATTACTGCATGACTATTTTCAGCCTCATAAGTACCATTCCATTCATTATCCTTTCCATCTATTTTTACCAAATGGTTTAGGAATACAGATTTATTTTGTACTTCTGGCAACTTTTGCCCGAAAGCTGAAATTGTATAAACAATGAATAAAGTAAGTAATGACATTCTCATAGCCTATAAATTGGTTTGATTGGATTGGTTGTTATGGTTGGTTTGATTGGATAGGTTGGTTGTTATAGTTGGTTAGTTGTTTGGTTTGGTAACAATAAGAATCAAAAATAGGAAATGGTTTAATGTCACACAAAGTATTCACTTAATTATAATAATAAACTTACAATAAAGCGTTAACTAAAAAAAGAGGCCAGAGCCTCTTTCCAATATAAATTATTTATACTTTTCTGCGAGTTTGAATGCTTCATACGCATTTACAATGCCTCCACTAACACTTAAATCGGAAAATGGAACTCTTAAACTCTCTCCCTTTTCATTTATCAATTTAACCTTTCGACTTGATTTTACAGCCGACTTCATAATTATATCTTTAATTTGAACTGCAGTAAAATCAGGATAATATGACCACAACATAGCCGCTAAACCTGAAACTACAGGTGCTGCCATACTCGTTCCATCAAATTCCTCATAATTTCCATCAGGTACCGTAGAATTAATTCTAAACCCAGGTGCGAAAACATCAACCGTATATTTTCCATAATTAGAAAATGAGGCCTTTAAATTATCATCATCCTTAATGGTACTAGCACCAACTTCAATCCAATTTTTAGCTTGTGGGAAACTAAATTTAACTGTATCAATTGCAGGCACAGGGGGTTTATTAAAAGCACCCGGTCGATTCATACCCCCTCTACCCATCGTGGCATTTGGTGCATTAGGATTTTGCATAATAGGTAAAATAGATTTAAAAGGTGCTTCATTCTTTTTCAAATAAGCTAAATACTCCGGCGTTTCGTAATATTTATTTGGATAATTTTCATTTTCATCTAAATTCAAATTATCATTACCTGCTGCGTGAACTAATAATACACCTTTTTCTTCAGCATATTGGACTGCAGCATCAACAACTTTCTTATCCCACTTAAAACCTTTACCAAAACTCATATTAATCACTTTAGCACCATTATCAACAGCATAGCGAATTGCATTGGCAACATCCTTATCCCTTTCGTCTCCTGTTGGTACCACTCTGAGCGACATAATTTCTACACTATTTGCAATCCCTTGAATGCCTAAATCATTTAGACGATTTGCCCCGATTATACCAGAAACATGTGTACCATGATCGGCATCAGGTCCCTTCACATCAGCATTCCCATAGAACCGTTCATAAGAATTTGCATAATCATCTCCAACTAAACGAGCACGATCGTCAAAATTTTCGTTCAAATTATATCGAAGCATTGCATCTAACTCTTGATAGCCCTTTTTTATTGTTTTATAAAACTTTTCAATGCTACCTTCATCTTTGGAACCTTTACGAATAATTTTTTTAACCTGTTCTTGAATATAATCATCCGCCTTATATTTATCTATTTCCTCTAAGGTTGGAATAACTTTACCATTAACTTTTGCAACAGAATCCATTAAACCTTTAATAGCAATATAGATAGGGAATGCCTGACTAGCTTCATCATATTTTTTCCCAAACTCTATTTCTGCCCTTTTATAAACTCTAAACTCAGCTCTTTCCGCGCTATCCAAAACAGTTGTCATTAAGGTAGTCAGATATTTAGGTTTAAGTTTCCTTAAAATTCTAACTAACTCTAAATTATCGTACTGCAAATTTCCATCCTTAGATCCAATAAAATTCCAACCATATATATCATCGATATACCCATTATTGTCATCATCAATACCATTTCCAGGAATCTCTTTTTTATTCACCCATAAAACATCCTTAAAATCAGGATGTTGAACATCTGTCCCACCATCAATTACAGCCACTATAATTTTTGCTTTTGGATTTTTATCTTTCAATAATTCAGTATACGCCCGCTCCGTACTTATTCCAAAATAGCCTGATTGTAATAAATCCAGATTGTACCAATTGGGAGGTAATACAGCATTTTTATCCTGTGCTGATAACCCAAAGACTACAAGAAACTGAAAAGTTAATAGAATTATATATTTTCTTAACATCATTACGTGCATTAAAATAATTTTAAAAAGCTAAAAATAAGAAATTTAACAGAGAGATTAGATGGCATGATGTCATTTAACAGAATTTAACAACCACTCTAAGCTCTAACCAAAAAAGCCTATAAAACAAGAAAGCCCTGTTAGGGTTAACTAACAAGGCTTCTTTTAAGATTTGGCACCGACCTACTCTCCCACATTTTACTGCAGTACCAT
>SEDO01000071.1 GCA_004211595.1 Pedobacter sp. | reverse complement strand
TAGATTATAGACGTGATGAGACCTTAGTCTACGGTAGTCAAGATCTATCTCATAGACCTCAAAATAAAAATTTCTTCTTCTGAGATTTTGACAATATTTATCCCAATTTACAAAAGGACGGCCCCAGGCAGTAAATTTCAAAATGTTTATGCACTCAAATCAATATGGTAGTCTCACAGATAAATTATAGAAGTGATAAAAACTTAGTATAAGCAAGTCAAGATCTATCTCATAGACCTCAAAGTAAAAAATTTCTATTCTTTTGAGACTTTGCAATATTTGTCTTAATTTTACAAAGGACGGCCAGACAGTAAATTTTCATTATGTCCATGCACTCAAATCAATAAGCTACTCTCACAGATAGATTATAGACGTGATCAGACCTTAGTCTATGCTAGTCAAGATCTACCTTATAGACCTAATTACTCTCTTTCGAAACTTTGCAATATTTGTCTTAATTTACATTTACAAAGGACGGCCAGGCAGTAAATTTTCAATATGTTTATGCACTCAAATCAATAGGCTAGTTTCACAAATAGGTTACGGAAGTGATAAGACCTTATTATAAGCAAGTCAAGATCTATCTCATAGACCTCAAAAAAATAAGCTAGTCTCACAAATAGATTATAGACGTGATGAGACCTTAGTCTACGGTAGTCAAGATCTATCTCATAGACCTCAAAATAAAAATTTCTTTTTTCGAGACTTTGGCAATATTTGTCCCAATTTACAAAAGGACGGCCCAGGCAGTAAATACAATGTTTATGCACTCAAATCAATATGATAGTCTCACCAGATAAATTGTAGAAGTGATAAAAACTTAGTATAAGCAAAGTCAAGATCTATCTCATAGACCTCAAAGTAAAAAATTTCTTCTTTTGAGACTTTGCAATATTTGTCTTAATTTACAAAAGGACGGCCAGGCAGTAAATTTTCAATATGTTTATGCACTCAAATCAATAAGGCTAGTTATCACAAATAGATTATAGACGTGATTAAACCTTAGTCTATGGGTAGTCAAGATCTATCTCATAGACCTCTTTTTTCTTTCGAGACTTTGGCAATATTTGTCCCAATTTACATAGGACGGCCAGGCAGTAAATTTTCAATAAGTTTATGCACTCAAATCAATATGGTAGTCTCACAGATAAATTATAGAAGTGATAAGATTTTATTATAAGCAAGTCAAGATCTATCTCATAGACCTCAAAATAAAAATTACATCTTTTGAGACTTTGGCAATATTTGTTTTAATTTTACAAAGGACGGCCAGACAGTAAATTTTCATTATGTTCATGCACTCAAAGCAATAGGCTAGTCTCACAAATAGATTATAGACGTGATGAGACCTTAGTCTACGGTAGTCAAG
>SEDO01000021.1 GCA_004211595.1 Pedobacter sp. | reverse complement strand
AATTAAAATACATATCACCAATCATATCTGAAGAGTATTTTTTTCTATTTTGTATAGAATTTCTCATAAATTTTAAACGAAGCTCTTCATCATTAGCTAACAATTGAAGTCTTTTACAAAATGTTTCCTGATCATGCATCGGAATTATATATCCATTTACATTATCCTCTATTAATTCGCTAATTCCTGTGGGGCAATCATAAGAAATTACCGCTAAAGGAAAAGCCATTGCTTCATTTAATGCATTTGGAAATCCTTCAGCCAATGAACAAAATGCAAAAATAGAGCCCTTACTTAACCACTCATCAATATTACTAACTTCCCCTACTAAAAAGACTCTCTCTTTTAAATTTAACCTCTTAATTAAATGCAATAAATCCTGTTTCATTGGTCCATTACCCACCAAATAGAGTTTCCAATCCTGAAGTCCCGCCCTATCAAATATTTTTATTAACTCAGATTGATTCTTACGTGGTATTAAACTCCCAACATGAATTATTGCTTTTAATGAGGAGTTAAAATTATCATTATTAAACTGTTTAATAGGGTTTGGTATAACTTTTATATTAGTATTATATTTTCTACTTATAAAAATATTTTTTGCTCTTTCTGTTTGAGCTATTAGTCCCATTGCAAATGGATATGTAAATTTTCTAAGTAATCTATCTATTCTCTTATGAACCCTTAACGGATTACTTCTATCTGAAACATAAACTTTAATTGAAAGTAATTTACATGCAACTATTGATAATGGATTGAACACTTCACTAAAACCTAAAACTACTGAAGGACGTAACACTTTTAATGTTTGAAAAAGAAATTGAAATATTTTTAATTTAAATAAAATTCCTCGTTTATGTGTTAATTTAGGCATATATACGGTTACCTTTTGGTCAAGTTCATATCCAATTTCACAGGGGATTAAGCAAATAATTGCTACTTTTATCCCTTTTGAAACTCCATAATTTGCGAGCTCACATAATACTCTTTCCATGCCTCCCCTTCTTAAACCCGGGGTAACAAAACATACATCCTTCATATTAAATTTTATCTTTAACTAATTCCACCATCCATTCTTGGGGGTTAAAAGGTGTCTCAAACCATTCTAAATTCCTATTCCAATAACCTTTGCATTTATCATATCCTGCTGTAGTAAATGCGTAACTCAATTCTACTATTAATGGTGAACCATCACTTCTTAGAATAAAATCGAAGGCTATACATTCACCTTTTAATTTTTCAGTAGTGGAAAAAGCTAATTCTATGCAGGCTTTATTAGCTGAATTATTATCAGGATAACTTATTATACCACTTCCAGAGGCTCTAAAGTCATTCTCTCTATTTTTCCTTTCAATTATAAATGCTTTATCACCAATTATTATAACTCTTATATCTCCATCATTTCCTGGTATAAACTCTTGGAAATAAACATAATTTATTTGCCTTGTAGATGCCTTTTCTAATTTAGTTGGGATAAATAATCTATACAATCCCTTAAATATGTTTAAATAATTACCTTTTCCATTTTTAAATCTTAAAAACTGTTCTCTTAAATTATTCCACTTATCAAATTGTGGAATACCTGTACTAAAAGCTTTGGAAATAATTTTTTCACATTCTTTAATACTTTTAATGAGTTTCACATTTGATGATCCTGCCCCTCCCCTTAGCTTAAAAACTTTTGGATAATTAACTACTTGGGCCCATTCTAGGCTTTGTTTTCTATCATAGAAAACATAAGTTGGCACCATTGGAGCTTGAATACTTTCCAATAAATATTTCTGACCTAATTTATCATCAAAATGCCAAGAGTCATTGAATGTAGGAAATACAAATTTTCCACTTTGCTGAATAGAATAAAGTAATTGCTTTGCAAATATAATATCCTTTATATTTCCATGATGATGATGCCACATTAAAGCTTGACAGCCTTCTAACTGTTGGATTATATCATTTTCATAACAATTGACAATTTTAAATGGAATGTTTTGCAATTTACAATACTGAATCCATCTATCTGAAAAACTACCTTTTCTATCGTGTATTCCAATCATATTAAAACATTTTTATAACTTTTCCAGGATTACCGCCATAAATACATCTTGCCGGCACTTCACCTTTTACAACAGAACCAGCAGTTATAATACTCCCATCACCGATACTTGTACCCCCTAGAATAATGCAATTTGTTGCAATCCAAACATTATTTCCAATTTCAATTTCTCTACCTTTATCGGGAGAGGAGATTCTTGCGGCTGGATTTTCAAAACATAATTCGTGCCCATTTGAATCTATAATTTGAGTATTTGCTGCAATTAAACATTTATCACCAATAACGATTTTATTAAATGCATGTATACAAGTTCCATGTATCCGAGTATTTTTGCCCACTTTTATTAATGCATTATTTTTACTAGCATATAATTTGCATTTAGAAAACATATTTACATGGTAACCATAATTAGAGGAATTAATGGTAGTGCCACTTCCAATTATAATCCTTGCATAATTATGTTTAATTATATGAGGCCAACCTTGAAATTTTACTCCATCCTCAACCTCAATTATTTTAAATACCTTGATAATCTTACTTAGTAAAAAATTATATATATAAAATATAATTCCTTTAATTTTTCTCATAATCCAACCATTTTATGTATAAATATCCTCCCATAAAAAATCTAGAAAGAGTTAAATTTATTGCGGCACCAACTATACCAAAAAAATATACTAAGGGAAAAGATAATATAAAACCTACTAAAGATGAAATTATTGTATTCTTCATAACTAATTTATCCTCCCTTCTGACAATAAAATAATTTAATCCATAAATATCGTATAAAGCGTAACCTATAATTCCAAATGCAAGCGTAATTAATATAAATGATGCATTATCATCAAAGATGTTTAAATACCAAATAACAAGTTTATTTAATATTGTAATCATCACAAATAATAATATACTTAAAACTAACATCAAATTTTTATAATTTGAGAAAGCGTCCCGTCTCCTATTTAAAAAGGGGAAAAATACTCTAGATACGGTATTTAAAAATACAATACTTAAATCAATTATTTTCTTTAATGCATCATACAAACCAATTGTACTTGGCATAGCAAATACTCCTAATAAAAAAATGCTTGTATTATTGTATAAAGTAGGAAAAAACTGATTAATGAAAATAGGAAAATTACCCCTTATTGTTTGAATTAAATAACGTTTTTTTATAATGTAAAACCTAACTTTATATCTCTTTACTATTATTAAAATTCCGACAAAACCTGCAATAATACTCCCTGCACTCAATAAAAGAGGATATAACCAATAATCTGATTTTTCTTTTATTAATATAAATACTAGTAGAGTGAATAAAATTTTTACTGTTAGGTTTAGAATAGTTATATACTTCATTTTTTCAATGCCTTGAAAAAACCACTCAGGAAAGAAAGTATTTCCTATTAATGAAAGCATTGTGAAAATAACTACTAAACTTTCATTTTGTAAAGGTTCATAAAAAATAGTAATTAGTGAAATCAGAAGGAAAGAAATGAAAAGAAAAATAGCTTTTATAATTAAAACTTTACTAAAAATTATGCTTACTTTTTTTATATTATTTTTAAAAACAGCAATGTCCCTCGTAGCAGTTATTCGAAAGCTAAAATCTGTAATTGCTTGGAAATATACCATCAAAGCTAAGCTAAAAACTATGACCCCATATTTTTCCAGACTTATAGTTTTTATTATATAGGGAAGAGTTATTAAAGGCAGTAATAGCCCTACAACTTGTAAAGAAGATAAGGATATAAAATTCCCTATAAGAGTTTTTGCATCTTTACTCTTTAATGAATTTCGTAATTTATTAATCAATTTATTTATAATATTCTTTATACCAAGCTATAAATTCAGCTACACCCTTTGAAATATCAGTTTGTGGGTCATAACCCAAATCCTCCTTTAAATCCTCAACATCTGCCCAGGTAGCTACAACATCACCAGATTGCAAGGGCATAAATTCCTTATCAGCTTTAACTGCCAATCCCTTTTCAATCTCAGCTATAAAATCCATTAATTTAACAGGTTTAGAATTTCCTATATTATAAATTCTAAATGGAGCCAATGAGCTTGATAAATCTGGGTTATTACTATTCCATTTTGAATTTGGTTTAGCAGGGGAGTCAATTACTTTTATAATGCCATCCACAATATCATTCACAAATGTGAAATCACGTTGCATTTCACCATTGTTGAATACCTTTATTTTTTGTCCGTTTGTAATGGCGTCTGTAAAAAGCATTGGAGCCATATCTGGGCGGCCCCATGGACCATAGACCGTGAAAAACCTAAGCCCAGTTGTAGGTAAATTATATAAATGACTATAAGTATGAGCCATTAGCTCATTTGATCTTTTTGTAGCCGCATAAAGTGATACAGGGTGATTAGCCGCATCATTTACATTAAATGGCATTTTGGTGTTGCTTCCATATACAGAACTTGAAGAGGCATAAACTAAATGTTTTACTGGATAGTTTCTACAGGCTTCTATAACATTTAAAAATCCAACTACATTGGATTGAATATATGCACTTGGATTTTCCAACGAATATCTAACACCAGCTTGAGCAGCTAAATTTGCTACTACATCAAACTTTTCTCTTTTAAACAAATCAAATAAGTATTCCTTATCCTCTAAAGATGCTTTAACAAATGAATAATTATGGAATTTAGAACTTTTTTGAATTTCAAATTCTTTTATTCCAACGGCTTCAATACCACACTCTTTTAATCGGTCATTTTTTAAACTTACGGCATAATAATCATTGATATTATCATATCCAATTACCTCATCACCTCTATTTAGAAGAGCCTTTACCAAATGTAATCCAATAAAACCTGCGGCACCTGTAACCAATACTTTCATAATTACTTCCCTATTGATTTATAGCTGAATCCAATTTCAACAATGGAATTTTTATCCAATACATTTCTTCCATCAAAAATAAATGCTGGTTTAAACATATTAGCGTAAATGGATTTCCAGTCTAATGATTTAAATTCATCCCATTCAGTTAACACCGCAATAGCATGTGCCCCTTTAGAAGCGGCGACTGGATTATTTACCACAGTTACAAAACGTCTGTTTTCCTCTGGACCTCTAGTCCCTAAATAATCCAAGTCACTATAAACTTGTTCAGCACTTACCTTTGGATCATAAACTATAATATTAGCTTCTTCGTCTAATAAGTGATCCGCTACATAAATGGCAGCAGACTCCCGCGTATCATTAGTATCTTTTTTAAAAGCCCAGCCATAAAATACTATGTTTTTACCGTTAACTGTATTATATAACGTTTTAATGATATTAGAAGAAAATCTTTGCTTTTGATGATCATTCATACTAATAACTTGTTGCCAATAATCAGCAACCTCATTTAGATTATATGATCTGGCAATATAAACTAAATTCAAAATGTCTTTTTGAAAGCATGACCCTCCAAAACCAACTGATGCCTTTAAAAATTTAGAGCCAATTCTAGAATCCATACCAATAGCATTGGCTACTTCATCAACATTCGCTCCCGTTACTTCACATAACTCTGAAATTGAATTTATACTTGATACTCTTTGTGCTAAAAATGCATTGGCAACTAATTTGGATAGTTCGGAAGACCATAAATTAGTGGTAATTATTTTAGCCTTAGGGACCCATTTTGCGTAAACATTTACTAATGCTTGTATAGCATCTTCATTTTCACCACCAATTAGTACTCTATCGGGGTTTTCTAAATCGGCCATAGCAGTCCCTTCTGCTAAAAATTCAGGATTAGATAAAATATGAAAATTAACTCCATTACCTGTATTATTTAATATGCTTTTAATTGCATCTGCTGTACGAACAGGTAAAGTTGATTTTTCAACTACTATTTTATCATTTTTAGCAACTCGAGCTATTTGCCTGGCACAAAGCTCAATATATTTTAAATCAGCGGCTTGCCCTTTTCCTTTTCCGTATGTTTTGGTAGGGGTATTAACTGATATAAAAATCATATCAGCTTCATCAATAGCCTTATCTACATCGGTTGAAAAAAAAAGGTTTCTATTTCTTGCTTCCTTAACTACACTATCTAATCCTGGTTCATAAATAGGCAATAATGATAAATCATCACTGTTCCAGGCATCAATCCGAGTTTTATTTAAATCAACAACTGTAACCTTTATATCTGGATTTTTTTGTGCAATTACTGACATCGTAGGACCACCTACGTACCCTGCGCCTATACAAGTTATATTCTTAATAGTATGCATATCTTATCTCAAATTCTCCCAATACCACTTTACCGCCTCCTTTAAACCATCTTTAATAACATGGCTAGGGTGGTATCCTAATAACCTTTTAGCTTTATCTACAGAAGCTAATGAATGAGGAATATCACCTTGTCTGTTAGGGCCATGGATAACCTCCACCTCCGCTATTTTCGGATCAAACTCACTTAAATACTCCTTTAAATAGTTCACTAATTGAATTAAGGTTGTTCTATCACCAACGGCGGTATTATATACAGTATTAATAGCTTCTTTATTTTCTGTTAACATCGCTAATTCATTCATTTGAATAACGTTGTCTATATAAGTGAAATCTCTTGAATAATCACCTGCACCATTAATAACGGGTGATTCATGCTTCATAAATTGCATTACAAATTTTGGTATTACAGCAGCATAGGCACCATTAGGGTCTTGTCTTCTACCAAATACATTAAAATATCTTAAGCCTATGCATTCTATACCATAAGTTCTAGAAAAAACATCAGCATATAATTCATTCACATATTTAGTAATTGCATACGGAGATAAAGGACGCCCTATAACATCTTCTACTTTAGGTAAAATTTCAGAGTCTCCATAAGTACTAGAACTAGCTGCATACACAAAACGTTTAACCCCTGCATCTCTAGATGCTACCAACATATTTAAAAAACCAGATACATTAACATCGTTCGATGTTTGAGGATCTTTAATAGAACGAGGTACCGAACCTAATGCGGCTTGATGCAATACATAATCAATGCCTTGAACAGCTAGATTACAATGTTCCCTATTTCGTATATCTCCCTCTATTAGCTCAAATTTTGAATTGCCTTCATGCTGAGCAATATTATGCCTATGCCCTGTAGCAAAGTTATCCAATACCCGCACAAAATAACCCTTAGCTAAAAAATGTGCTGTTAAATTTGAACCTATAAAGCCTGCCCCACCTGTAATCAGTATTCGTTTATTCATTTATATAATACAATATTAAAATTTAAATGTTATAACCTAACGTCAATAATTTGCTTAGGTAATGTCCCTTTCACATCATAAATAACCCTGTTTGATTGTGTTAATTTATCTAAATCCAATCCTTCAAACTCTTTATGGGCTACCGTTAATATAACGGCATCATATTTTTTTGAAACGTCTATCACATTAACACAGGGCCATCCATATTCGTGTTCACATTCTTCTGTTTTAGCCCAAGGGTCATATACAGTGATGTTGGTATCGTAATCTTTTAAGGTATTTAAAATATCCACTACTTTCGTATTTCTTACGTCGGGGCAATTCTCTTTAAAGGTGATGCCTAATACCAAGATATTAGCATTTTTAACAGCGATTTCTTTCTTTACCATTAGTTTTACTACCTCATGAGCAATATATTCCCCCATGCCATCATTTAAGCGTCTACCCGCTAATATAATCTCAGGATGATAACCTGCTTCTTGCGCCTTTTGTGCCAAATAATATGGATCTACTCCAATACAATGCCCCCCTACTAATCCTGGCTTAAACTTTAAGAAATTCCATTTAGTACCCGCAGCTTCTAATACTTCGTGTGTATCAATACCTAAACGATTAAATATTTTCGCTAACTCATTCACAAAAGCAATATTGATATCACGTTGAGAGTTCTCAATTACCTTAGCGGCTTCAGCAACTTTAATGCTGCTTGCTTTATGGGTACCTGCTGTAATAATACTTTTATATAATTGATCAACATACTCAGCAATTTCAGGTGTAGAACCTGAAGTTACTTTTAAGATTTTAGTAACGGTATGCTCTTTATCGCCCGGATTAATACGCTCAGGAGAATAACCGGCAAAAAAATCAACATTGTATTTTAAGCCAGATACTTTCTCTAATACCGGAATACATTCTTCTTCAGTAACACCTGGATAAACAGTAGACTCATAAATAACTACATCGCCTTTTTTTAAGGCCTTACCAACTGTTTCAGAAGCCTTATAAAGTGGTGTTAAATCAGGCCTGTTATTTTTATCCGTTGGCGTAGGTACTGTAACTATAAATACATTACATGATTTTAATAAATCAAATTGATTTGAACAAACTAATCCATTTTGATCTAATGACGTAGTAAGCACAGATTTTAATTCAGCATCGCTAACTTCCAGCGTAGCATCATGGCCTCCATTTAGCGCATTTATCCTTGCCTCATTTATATCAAAGCCTAGTACGGGGTAATGTTTTCCAAACGCTGCAGCTAATGGCAAGCCAACATAACCTAAACCTATAACTGCAATTTTTGAATTTGAAACTTCTTTCATATATATTTTTAAAATCTTCTTTTAAAATCTTTCCAAAATGACTTGAATGTTTTCTCTTTACGTTTCACATCATCAGAATAATAACCATAGCCATATCCATATCCGTATCCGTAACCATAACCATATCCATAACCATAACTTCCGCCTATTTGAACGCCATTTAAAATTACATTCATCTTTGGCATTTTTTTACTCAAATAAAGGTCATTTAGGTTTTTAATCTGTTCTTTAAAAGTAACATTTTGACGTACTAAATAAACCGTTACGTCCACAAGCCTACTTAAAATCTGAGCATCAGTTACTAATCCAATTGGAGGTGAATCCACAATGATTTCATCAAAGTTTTTTCTTAAATATGAAAATAATTCATCCATTTCGGATAACAATAATAATTCAGATGGATTGGGAGGAATTGGTCCGGAACTAATGACCATTAAATTTGAATGGACATTTGTTCTTTGAATAATTTCTTCTCTATTTGCTTTACCAATTAAATAATTACTTAGTCCAATCTTATTATTTAAATTTAAATATTTTGATACTTTCGGTTTACGTAAATCTAATTCTAATAATACAGTTTTCTTGCCTGAAATAGCCATAGCTGCGGCAATGTTAGTGGCAACAAATGACTTCCCTTCTCCTGACATACTAGAGGTAAACAATGTTACAGTCCCAGTGCCAATATTTTTGTTGCTATGCAAATAAGCCATATTAGTACGTACCGCTCTAAATTGTTCAGCAATTCCTTTTCGGCTATTCTCTTGAACAACAATTTGACTATGAGAATCCTCAAACAGAATCTCACCTAAAATTGGAATATTTGAATCACGTGATATGTCCTTAATGCCTTCGACTTTATTTTTAAGGATATTTTTTATAAAAATATAACCAATGGGCAATAACATACCTAAAACAAAACTTCCTAATAAAATTAACTGTCGTTTAGGCTTAATTGGGGTTTTAGTTAATTGTGCTGGATCTACAATTCTTGTATTAGCTACTGAAGCTGCATAGGAAAGTTGAGCTTCTTCTTTCTTTTGAAGTAGAAATAAATAAATCGTTTCCTTTATTGATTTTTGACGTTCTAAACTGATTAACTGCCTTTCTTGTCCAGGTACTTGGCGAATATTACTTTGTATTCGGCTTTCATTACTTAATAATCCCCTACGTTGCGTATTTAAAGAAGATTGAATATTATCCACAGCGGATTTTACACCTGCTTTAGTGGTTTCAATTTGAGATTGTAAAGATTCCACTATTGGGTTATTTATCCCAGTGGTAGCCAATAGCTTTTCCTTTTGTAATTGTAATTCTCCTAATTGCGTAATTTGAGAGGCTAAAACTGGATCATTGATACCAATGGTACTTGGTAATTTTTCTTTAGTTGATTCCGTATTTAAGTAACGCTTTACATCATCAATAACAGAAATCTTTAAGTTTATTTCTGATAACTGAGCATCATTAACTTTTACATTTTCTAAAAACATATTAGCATCACTACTCATATTGGTGATACCTCTCGAACTTTTAAAATCCTCAACCTTCTTTTCTTCTTCCTTTAATTCTCCATTAATCAAACCTATCCTAACATCAATAAAATCCATGGTGTTTTGGATAGTTCTATTTTTATCTGCCAAAGATGCTTCATTGTAAATTTGAACTAAAGTATTTAAAACATCCACCCCCCGAGCTGACACCGTATTTTCAAGGCTTAAGTTTAAAACAGAAGATTGCTTATTAACTAGGGCAATATTGAGGTTACTTAGTAATTCAGTAACTACGTTTCTTGGGTTATTAATTGTTACTTGGATAGGCTCTGAATTCTTTTTAACCCAATCGTTAAAATTTTTATTCTTTTCTACTTTATAAACTCCTAATGTATTTCGTTGTAATTTATTAAAAACTCCCTTTACAACTTTCCCTGTCGTAGGATCCGCTAAAGTATATGAGCTATTATCAGGGAATTTTAAATCTAGAACTTTTCCATACCAAGTACTGTCTAATTCTACAACAGATACAGTTATTGGTTTAGAAGCATAAATATCATTTTTAATGACGCGGCCTTCTACTTCATAATTTATCATTAAACTAAGTCTGTTGACAACTCTAGTCATTAAAGTTTTAGACTTTAATATTTCAATTTCATTGTCAACAACTTTGGATGAACCAAATAAATCAAGCTGACTTAAAAGATCCCCTTCTGGTGAAGCGCCCCCTTTCTTATCATCTTTAATTAATAATGTAGTATTTACTGAATAAACGTCAGGAGTATATCTTAAATATAAATAAGCCCCTAACATTAATAAAAATACACTAACTACAAAAACAGGCCAATGATAAAGGTATTTATGTAGTAGCTCTCTTAAATTGATTGAACTTTCTTCTTGCTCAACTTCAAAATTATCCATAAATTATATTAAAATATTCTAGTTAAAGCTAATACAACGACTGAAATTGCAGATAATACAATACTTGTATTTCTATAACTTGAATCTACACTTGCGTATTTATTTTTACCAGGCTGCACATAAATTACGTCATTAGTTTTTAGGTAAAAATAAGGGGAATTTAAGAGATCCTTTTGTTGCAAGTTAACACGCACTTGCTCCCTTTTACCGTCTGTTTCTCTTATCAACAAAACATTATCTCTAAGTGCCGTAATATTTAAATCACCTGCTAATGAAAGGGCATCTAAAATGGATATTCTTTCATTTTGAACAGGGAAAACTCCCGGACGCAATACATCCCCTAATACTGAAACTTTGAAATTGGCTATTCGTAAACTTACAACAGCATTTTTCAAAAACCCTCCTTCAACATTTAAAGCTTTTTCAATCTTATCTCTAGCTTCAGATGTAGTTAAACCTTCAACCTTTACTGCACCTAAATAAGGAACATTGACATTTCCATTATTATCTACTAAAAAGCCATTTACGGCTGCTCCAGCGGATTGACCACTTCCAATAGAAGTTGCATTCGCAGTATTAAAAATTGCGTTAGCTTCTGCATTCGGACTCGTGGCTATTATACTCAACACATCATCCTTCTGTATCTTAATCACAGACTTGTTCATGATGTTTTCTTCTACATCTTCACCTGCTGGTAAATCAGTAAAGTAAGGGACAGTTTCATATTTCACTCCACATGAACTAATCAGTGCCACGAAAAGGAGAAGGTAGAGTTTTTTAAGCATAAGGTTAATTTTTTGACAAATATATGAAATTTACACTATTTTAATTTTCCGGAAAACCCTTTTTCAACCATTCTTAAAAGGAGTTACGCCACTTTTTGCAATAAATGTGCCTTTAATCCTTTAAAGCATAACTTAATTTATAAGCAACTTGAAATCAAATAATTAAAAATAACTGGAAACGGCTTAAAACGATAGGTTGGAATATATATTGTTTATTTTATGATACAACCTAAAAAAGTGGATAATTGTTTGAACCCGTACGCTTTTTATACCATTTAATGTTCTGGACTAAGGGCATGAAGAAAACCCTTTAGAAATTCATAAACCGCAAACCCTATAAATAATATTGCTGCAATTAATACGAGCCAGTAATACCATGTAGGTTTGGACTTAAAAGAGTCAGCTAACTTGTTTTGCATAGCAAACTTTGCAGGCACTTTATAGCTCTTAGAAGTTACCGGGGATATGATATAGGTTAATGGCACATTAAAGCATTGGGCTAAGGCTTCAAGCTGATCCATTTGAATAACAGGCTTATCATCCAATTCCCAACGAGAATAAGTTGATTGAGAAACCCCTATGCGCTGCGCCACATACTCCTGACTAAGCTCTTGACTTAATCTGATTTGCCTAAGATTGGTTCCAAAATGAAATCTTTTCATTCTTATTCTTTAATTAGGTAAGCCAAATACAATCATTTCGAATTTAAATAATAAAATTTAACAAAACAAAAAAACCGCCTTTCTGAGCAATGGAGCATGTTTTTTAAGCCGTGGGTAAATTACCCACGATTTTGGGTAATTTACCCACGCTTTTTTTCTTTATTAATTTGGCACTTATGCAAATTTGATTAATCATTACCGGCAGGATATGGATAATCAATTTGCTCAACTTCTGATAAAGCAACTGCAAGATTTCAATTCGCAGTTGATAAAGGAACTCCAAGAGTATCATCTAATGCTGTCCAAGCAATTGGAAGAAAGTATCGCTGCGCAAACTAATCCTACCCCCTCTTCGTCTTTTGATAAGCTTATGCAACTAGAAAATTTAATCGATGAATATGAAGTAAAGGACATATTAAAAATAAGCCGAACCACCTTATACCGATTAAAAGTATCCTCCCAATTATATGTCATTAAAATCGGTCAAAAAACCTATTACAATAAACAACAAATTGAATCCCTCATTCATAAGTATATGAAGTGATTTTTGCGGGCAATAAAAAAAGGACCACTGATAAGTAGTCCTCCTTTTTTCATTTAATGCCATTTGCCAACTTAATCGGCCCGCGTTACTTCTAACCTGCCGTTTTCACCTGAAACGATAATGGTATCTTTAACATTAAAGCCTAAATCACGGATCCATTCACCTTGCAATAAGATAACTGGCGTCTTTTTAGAAAAGCCCAGTTTATAATACACTTTAAGCCTCCTTAATTTACCTTTTACATGGGTTTTCGCGGCTGAAACAACTGCTACATTTGAGGTAGCCATCTCTCTTTTCTCTCTCGTGCCTTGATTACTCAATGCCTCCTTTTTTGCATTTTGTTGATTCATGATATTGAATGTTTTAAATTTAGCTCAGGTCACCGAATCAACTAACGGAAGGCCGCAAATAAACCAGACTTGCACTGGCTTGCCTGAGCTTTAAAAATGATTTTTTTTACGGTGTTACTTCCTTTGATTCATTATAAATTTACGACACAAACAGTCCAAACAGAAATAATAAGGGGGTCAAATTTCATATTAAACGTTTATAAACGTTTAACTAAATTACATGCTAAAGCATGCAATAAAAAAAAGCACCCAATGAGTGCTTCCATTTATTCAATATAACTGCTATAAACAAATCATTATTGTAATTTATTAAGTATACTGAAAGGGAGGCGTATTAACACCACCTTTTTGATTATCCCTTTGGAGGATAGGGATCGTTTCCGTATGAATTTCTATCACGTATTTGTCCATTCGGGCTGTGAATTACTGTTTCAGACCTTTGATTGATTGAAATCTCCCGGGCAATTCTTGTCGCTTCCCTTTGTGTTTCAGTTATAGCAGTAACTCGTTGATTTCCTGCTCCGCGTACTGCCCATTTTCCTTTATGGGGTACAACATGTTGATTTTTTCCCATAGTAAATTTTTTAGGAAGTGAAAAATATAGGGCGAATTGATCGCCCTAGTTAATTAAGCATATGCTTCCAATCTCCAAGTAACAGACTTTCCGCCATAAGGAGGCATTCTGTTTCCTTTCGCAATAGGAGCTGTCGTAGTTGGTGAACCAACTACGCGCCATACGCCGCTTTCAGGACATATTTGCCCCGTTGTAGCGGTTGTACCAATTGGTGCCATAATTATATTATTATAAGCTTCTCCATTGTTTATAAGGGTGGAACATGTTAACCCCTTCAAGAAAATTTGGGAATTTAATAGGAAATGATTATTTTAGAAGTGCATTAAAAAAACAATCTTCCCTACTAAACGTCGACCCGCTTTTCTCATTGATGGGTCGACGTTTTTTGTTTGGTTTAAACTATATGGATTATTCCAAACAAAAAACTACTAATGCAAATATAATGTTACAGATTTATTCTCCAAATAAATATTGACTTTTTATTTAAACAAAATTGTCGTATTTACTGACATAATTTTGATTTAAAACAAAATTTTACTGTAATTTGTATAAAAGTTATGGAAAACCGTAAATAGTCGTGACAAAAGAAGAGCAACATATTTTTTATAAACAACTTGGGAGGAAAATTTGTACTGCAAGGAAAACTGCTAATATGAAACAAGAGTATTTAGCATTACAAATTGGCCTAACCCGTACATCACTTGTTAATATTGAGCAAGGAAATCAAAGGATTCAATTACATGCTTTACTTGCTTTAATAAGCGTTTTGGAAATTGATATAATTGATCTAATACCTGAAATAATTAATAGCAAACCCCAAGAATTGAATTGGAACTTTGAAAAAAATATATCAAAAGAAATTGATCAAAATTTCGAAGATGTAAAACAAACTAGAGAAAAATTAAAAAATTTCTATAATCTCACTCAAAATAAAAAGTAATGTCTTTCTATAAAGCAAATATTAAATACTATAAAGAGCTTTCTGACACCGTCAATAAGCTTTTAAGTGAGGCTTGCGTTCTAAAGGCTCCTGTGCCAATTAAACAAATTGCGAAAATGTGTGGAGTAAATGTAATGGGATATGAGTTTGGTGAGGAAATTTCAGGCGTTTTAATTGTTGAGGAAAATAAGGCAACAATTGGGTTTAATACAGAAAACTCTAGGGTGCGACAACGATTCACTATCGCTCATGAGCTGGGGCATTTTATGCAGCACGTTAAGTCAAATAATAAGGATGAGTTATTTGTCGACAAGGACTTTATTGTAAAATTCAGAAGTGATAAAACCTATAGCGCGAAGGAAGTTACACAAGAAAGGGAAGCTAATGCATTTGCTGCCGCATTATTAATGCCTAGGCAATTTATTTTAGATGAGATGAAAGAGCCCAAATATAAGAAACTACATGAAACAAAATTAATCGAAGAGTTAGCCAAAGTATTTGAAGTTAGTGTTCCGGCAATGACTTATAGATTATCAGATTTAAATATTTTTAGGTATTAAATTTCCTTTGGCTCTCAAAATGACTGATTTGTTTATTTCTTATGCATGGACTTCTTTTGAGCATAGAGAATGGGTTAGATTATTCGCTAGTCAACTCCATTTACTTGGTTATAAAATTAAAATCGACGAATCAGTTGAATATGGTTCAAGCCTTAGTGGTTTCATGAGAGAGGTGACGGATTCTAAACATGTATTATTAATTGTTGACGAAAATTATGTAGAGCGCGCGAATACTCTTCCCAATTCGGGAGTAGGTTTAGAAACAAAGTGGATAAGTAGTGTTTATAATAATAAGCCATCCACTTGGTTGTCTGTATTGTTTGTTAAAAATTCCACACATAAATTACCAAAATGGTTAAATAGCAAGAACCCAAAAGGTTTTGATTTTAACTCTTATCAAGAAAAGAACAATTTTCCAGGTTCTGCTCAAATAGATAGTGTTTGGCGTTGGATAGAAGGTCTTTCCGCGGATAAATCAAATTCAACTTCTTGGGCCGAATTACGAAAACGTGCCGCAAGACTTGAACGCATAGATGTACTACGCGATCCTGCAAACTATGCGAATCCTGCACTAAAGGGCAACATAAAATTTTACCATAACGATAATCGCTGTTTTACAATTGGACATGGAGAATATGAGTTTAGAATAAGCTTTAGTGCTCGATCTTCAACGGGCGTTTATGTTCATAGAGATAGTGGTCTTAAAGCGGTAGGCCTAATACCTACGCAAGAGAATGATTTAAGATTTGTATATGCCTTTTTAACTCCAAGTAGAAGTGTTGAACCTGATAAAGGACAAAGTGTAGTGCTTATGAATGCTGATGGTAACCTCTGCGTAATTACTATAGAAGAAGTTCAATATGGTTCTAGTTCTCCTGAATATGTAAGGTCATATGTCAAATTTTCCTATGAAGTTTTATTTTTTGAGACAAACTAATATTTTTGAAAAAAAAGATTTATGACTAAATAAAAAAAGCTGCTCAATCAGTATTGAACAGCTTTTCATGATTTTAACAACAACTTAACCACTGATTGTTGTGTCAGTAATGAGATTAATTAGGTTATTCATAATTTTCCTTTCTTTAATTTAAAATTATTTTTTTTT
>SEDO01000037.1 GCA_004211595.1 Pedobacter sp. | reverse complement strand
TTGGGTTTGGCGGTTACAGCGCCGACGGGGGCGTAAGAACTGGCTAGGCCTAATACGTCGTAGTTGTCGTAAAATTGGGCGATCAGGGTGTTTAAGATGTTACTGGTGGGAAAGGCGTTGTTGGTGTAGCCGGTGCTGGTGCTGTTGTTTCTTTCTTCCCATAGGGGTAGTGAGCTGCTGCTTAGGGTGCTTTGCAGGCTGCTGCGGGTGGCGCTGTTGGTGTAGGTGCCTTGGAGGATTTCTCGGTCTAGGGCGTCGTATTTGTAGTAGGTCCAGTGGTTGAGTAGCCGTTGGTTGCCGTCTTGGGTGAGTACGAGGCGGTCTAAACGGTTGTACACAAGGAAAAGATGCCTGGGAGGAAGAAAGAAGAAGGAGGAGGGGGAGGTTGAGTAAGGGGGAAGGTTCGTATTGGTGAGTTATTTTAAGAGTTAAAAGGGATGTATAGTCTGGGTTTTAAAAGAGTAAAGTTGGAGGTTTAGAAAAGCAAGGTTCATTACCATTAGGTACCTGTAGCCCCGCTATTCGTTGTAAGGGGGCGCAAAGGCTTCCCCCTTTCCGCTGCTATCGGGTTTAGGGTACACGGGAAAGTGCTAAATATTAGAAGTGGAGAAAGGCTGAGTTTTTTAAAGCAGAAAAATGGTGGAGAAAATAAAACTAAATTCGTAACCCGAATATTTTAGTAGAGAAAATGGGTTTCGTATTTTTATAAGAGCGAACATAGTTGGAGAAATTCAACAAATTTAATATTATTAACCTCATCCAGGCAAACCGGTGAAAGTCCGGAAACTTTTCGGGATCTCCGACTGTGTTCGCAGTGACCTGGGATTTATTTTAATAATTATGCGAACACAGAAACAAAGTAGCCCAAGGGCTATAAGCACGAAACAAATCGGCAGTATTCGAAAACTTAAAGTCTATAAAAAGTTTTCATTTAATAGCTTGCACAAACCGATTATCTTACTTCAAGGAGAATGACTGCGAGAGGCAGGATTTAATATCGGAGATCAGGTAAGTGTAAAAATTAATAATAAACAACTGATAGTGAGTTTTGAGGGGTAGTGAATATTCTTTGGTAAGGGGATTAATCCCTTTACCAAAGAATAAAATCATTCACTCTTTTAAGTTTTTCAATTCTTATTTAAAAAAATTCCCATGCTATTTAATTGAATAAGTAGAATAGAAAGAAAGTACATCTCAGTATATTAAAAATATTCAAATTACAGTAGTTCCCTCTGAATTAGAAAAACTAAATTTGGTGAACCAGCCTTTACTTCAAAAAGTCAATTTAAAATTATTTCTCCCAACAACTAATACATAATACAATTCCTAGTTCCCCAATTCTCTTTGTAATATCAGGCCAAAACTCCATATTGCATTGCTGCTCATATTCATATAAATACCAAAAGGTTATCATATCGGTTTTAATTCCCGCCTTATTTAACTCCTGTAGATTACTGGATATTAAATCAGTAAAAATATTCAAAGCATCATAAAATTGTTCAGAGCTTTCTTCAATTGTTAAACTCCACCCTATTGATGAATCATCACTAGATACCCCCAAAATTTTTTCAATATCTTTTTTGCCCTGTTCATTACAGTTTATTCTTATTTCGTATGCTGTACCCATATACTTTTATTTTAAATATTCAGAAGCTTTAAGATTCGTTTGAAAGGTTTTGCCTTTATATGGACCATTACCGATCAACTGTATATTTTCTCCTACTACGCTAACATCAGGATTACTCCCAACCTTTTTCGCATAATCTCCAGCATTTCTTAATATATCCTTCTTTATTACTCTATGAAAAACATCTTTATTTACTGCAATTCTCCCAAAATATAAATACTTACTACCACTTTTCGCTCCAGCGAGCATCACACCGGAAACTGAAGGTTTTTTACCTCTCCACAATCCAAATAAAGAAGCAGTTAATCTAGTTTTATCTTCCAGCGATCCGTCTGAATAAATGTCAGAAATATTACTTGGAGCACTTATTATACTGTCCCACCATTCACTAAAAGATTGCGGATCATCTTCTGTTGCAGGCCTAATTAGAGCCAGCGCATTAGCCAAGTCTTTTAAACCAGAAACAAGCCCATCCAACAACTGTTCACTTTTAGGCTTCTGTTTTTTCTTTTTATCATCTTCATCCACTTGATGATATGCTTTTAGTTGCCCAAACAAAGCTTGGGCATCCACCCCCGTATAAAGATCTCCTCCACCACCACCTTGACCATAATGAATATCCTTTCCATCTGGATCAGTATTATTCACAGGATTGTTATCAGTATAACTATAAGGAGATAAGCTTTGAAAATTCTCCGCCAGCGGATCAATCACGTTCCACCTTCCTATCACCGGGTCATACATCCGTGCCCCATAATCATACTGCCCTAGTTCCTCTTGCAATTCCTTGCTATTATAAAGGTACTTATTTTGGCCAGCGGTTGCAACTTTTCTTAAGCCAAAGGCGTAGTAGTTATCTTCTTGGAGCTTTCTAACTGCTCCCGCATTGATATCAAAGGTGTAGCGCACATTGCCAAGGTGATCCTTTAATAAACAGGCATACGCTAAATAACAAAAGCCCCGGAAGTCGGGGCTTTTTCATTTTACAATTCAACAGAAAGATATTTCTGTAAGACACTTGGTGGCTCGCCTAATATGCTCCTCCGTATGTATTCACTAATGTTTAAATGAAAATCATATACTGCTTTTTCAAAGTCTACCAATGACGTTTCTATCACTACTGATGAAAAAGAGGCAACTATTTTTAATTTTTCTCTTTGCCTTGAAAATTCTAATGTTTCCGCATTTTCTGTAAACTCAAAATATTCTTTAGCGGTATTATTTGCTTTTAGGTTACTAACAATCATCTGCAAACAATAGGCAAAATCTAACAATGGTATCCATTCCCATTCCATTTCAATCTCTGCATTGGACGAAAACAAAGACACACTACCCAATAAAAAATCATATCGGATTTCTTCATCAGAGATATCTTCAATTTCTTGAAGTTGCTCTGTGATTATTTTATATTCTATTCTAAACATTATAACACTATTTAAAATGGAAACGCTGTAATGACATTTCCGTTTGTTCCAATGACAACTCTCAAACTTGATGCGGGTGCCCCACCTGATGTTGTACCAATCACTCTTCCAAAATTGTATTCTGCTATTGTTCCGGCACGCCCCATTGTATTAGCTCGGAAAACACCTTGTGTTGTGGTAGTGTTAATCATACTCTTTAAACCTGCCCCTGTTGTTCCTTCTGCAAACTTCCCTGCACCTTTAGCGCCACTCGTAAACCAATGGCGAGCAACTATATGGTCTAAACCTTTTTGAGTTAAATTAGCTGCTCCAGGTTTTAGCAGTAATTGCCCTCCCCCCTTAGCGGCAAATGCTCCTGCTCCATCTAAGATTGCTGCAGCTCGACCAAAAAGTCCTGTGGTTAACCAGAAATAAGCTTGTATATCTGTAGGCGTACTACCATGCTTTTCTCTTATACCTGGAGTAGGATGTAGTTTTTGACTATCTGCTCTATCATCAGCCGCGACACCTGAAGTGTAGTCTGTTTGTACCTCAACAGTATAATTGGTTATTCCAGTTGCATATGGGGCAGCATCTAAATTTATTACTTTTACGTAATCAGTTTCATCACCGCCCTTTGTACCAGTCATGGTCGTGCTCTGGACTTGACCACCCTTGACTATAACCTCATATTCATTATAAGGCGCCATCCCACCCACATCAACAAACTTTACCGGATTATCAAACCCATAATTATAAGGCGACCAGCTCCTCATCTTCTCCCCCAGCGGATCAATCACATTCCATCTTCCTATCACCGGGTCATAGAACCTGGCCCCATAATCATACTGCCCTAGTTCCTCTTGCAACTCCTTGCTATTATAAAGGTACTTATTTTGGCCTGCGGTTGCAACTTTTCTTAAACCATAGGCGTAGTAGTTATCTTCTTGGAGCTTTCT
>SEDO01000014.1 GCA_004211595.1 Pedobacter sp. | reverse complement strand
TTTATGCACTATTATAAAGATGCTATAAATTACGAAGATTTTAATAAAGTATTTAATAGAGATATAATTTCATCAGATTATAAACAAATATATCTTAGTAGATTAGATATGCTAGGTAAAGAAGTTCCTTTTTATCCATTTAATCTTGAAAATGAGAAAGGGAGCTTTACAAGTTTAGAAGAATTTAGTGGTAATGTTGTATTAATCGACTTTTGGTACACAGGTTGTATTAATTGCGTAGTTTTAAATTCAAGATTAAAACCTGTTTATGAAAAATTTAAAGATAACCCAAAAGTAAAATTTGTTTCAATAAGTATTGATGATAATAGGAAAGAATGGTTGAAAAGTATAAAATCAGGTCAATATACACATCAGGGATCAATTAATTTAAGGGCGTGGGGACAATCCCTTTCAACTAGAGAAAAACATCCTTTAATCAAACGGTATAATATTATAGCGTATCCAAGTCTATTTTTATTAAAAAACAATAAATTAATTACTCCATACGCTCCTAAGGCCGATAATCAAAAATTAATTGCGATGATAGAAAATGCTTTAGATTAAATTATAATTATAACAGCTGGTAATTATTAAAATTACCAGCTATTATAAAATTATATTAATTATTTTGTTGGCCCAACATACAATCCTCTTGTGGTACTTGGTTCTAAACTTGGTATGTTTTCTATTTGTTCAGATGTTAATTCAGGTCCATGATCAGTGTCATCATTCATTTGAACATAATTACAAGGTTTATTTGAGGAATTTAAGCAGTCAAATTCTTCGAATACATTTGGATCTACTTTAATCCATAAATCTGATTCAGTTTGAACATAAATATCGCCTTCCTCAACTTTCTCCCCCTTAAAAGAACTCATACTGAACACAATGCTAAATGCAAAGAATAAGGTGGCTAATCCTAAGCCAATGTTTTTTAAATTTTTCATAATAATAGACTGCTGTTTTGCATTTGAAAAAGCAGACGAAAAAGTTTTTGATTAATGATTGTTTCTTTTGAGCCACAAGGCTATTGCAGCGAGGGTAATGAAAGCTAGGTTAAACCATAGGTGTTGAGTCCAACTGAGCTTACTAATTACGCCTCCACAATTGCAAGGCAGCTTCTCTACCCACATTAGCATACTCCCTATGTAGATGGTAAAAGCGATCATCATGCTGCTAAAGAGATATAAGCCTATTTTTTGAGTTGGAGGCAAAATCAATAATACAGCCACTCCAAGTTCCGTTAGCGGTACGGCCCAACTAATAAAGCTTGCATAAGGGCCTATTACAGGTATGCGCATCAGGCTTTTTTCGAAGGTTTCATGGGTTATGATTTTATCGAAGCCTGTATAAGCAAATAAGAATAGGCACAATAAGCAAATACTGTTAAACACGATGTTTTTAGTGGTGGGCGATAGCGAATGGGCCTTGGGGTTAAGTGCTTTTATCATATTCAAGGTTTTTGAAATGAGGGTAATTTATAAGTGGTGTGCACGCCACAGCGAAATGGTTGGTTTCGCTTAACTCAAAGTTAAAAGCATCTTATCGGGCTTGAAGCTGGTGATTTACCATAAAAATTGTTGGTATTTTACCAGCTTTTTAAAAGCTATTAGAGAGTTTTATTCCAGTACTTTAAAAAGTTAAAGTAATTGAGGTGTAGAAAGTTGGCCATTTCTTTTCGCTTTAGGTAGGGAATAATGGGGGCGTAGTGTTGCTTAAACTCCTGAATCCTTTCTTTATAATTCATTTCTATTAGCAAACTTCTAAAATGGCTATGCTTATCAAATTGTGCATATAAGTTATTGTATAAGGTACTTAGCTCCTTAAATTCAAAATAGAGCACCAGTAAATCACTGATATCCCAATAAATGATAGTACTGGTGTTAATGGCTGTAAATTGATGGTTGAGTTGAAATTTGCGGGTGATAAGAAATTGGTTTTGATAATGAAAATTTAAAATGGTAGGGGTTTGTCTTTCGTGGAAGTCTTGTTCTTTTAAAATGCCTGTTTGAATATAACTTAATTGGCCGTCGTGAAGTTTGAGGTTTTGGTCTTTAAGGAGTTTCACTTGTTTGCTGAGGCTGAGTATTTGTTGCCAAGCTTCAGGACTTAAAGCTCCATACTGCTGAAGCGTAAATTTCAGGGTAATTAAGGTTGGCTGTTGCATGGTAGATAGGTTTGAAGAGGCTAGCAAAGGGTAGTTTTTATGCAGGCATTAATTTGGGCTTTCTGATTCGCTGTGACGCCCTTTGCTAACCTGAGGTTAAGCGCTATTCTTCATAGCTAATTTCTACAATCAATTCACCACTCACATCAAATCCTTCTTCTGGATTTTGTTCTACATCGATCATAGATTTGGGTTTTAATAATTTACTGCCTTCTGTAGGGTCGTCTTTAAGCCTGCGTGATTCAGGTTTAATTAATATCATCGGCAGGTTGTAGGCAACGGCAAAATAGCACTGAAAGGTTAAAAATTCAATAACATTGGTAGGTAAGGAATTTAAGTATTCTACTTGCTCTACGCTTAATTCAAATTCGCTCATTAACCAGGATTTAAAGTTTGCTTGGATAGCAGCGGCCATGATATTAATTTCAGTTTGATTTAAAGATGCCCGGTAAAGGTTAAAGGCTTCTACACCAACGGTGGTAAAGGGAAATTTTTCCATAATGTTTGTTTGGATTAATTGTTTATTATTCTAAGCTATTAGCAAAATGGAAAATCTGAAAGTGTAATTAGTGGGATTTTCCGTAATCAATACGGTTTGTATTAATTATGGTTTGATTATTTGAGCTAACCAATACCCTGTGTATTAATCTCCGTAGAAGCTTATCAAAAAATTATTAATTAGTAAGCCTAATCTTTTGATTTTGAGTTATTAAAGTGTAGCTTCAAGCAGCGGTTTCTATTATGTTTTGAACTTAACGTCGTAATTAATATGAATTTACAACCTAAATTACAACACATTGCCTACAAGGATTTATGGGTAAGGTTAGGGGTTTCTCTCACGGTGGCCCATATTATCGTAGCACATGGTCATGGCTTTTTTAAGGTGATGGCTCATCCAGCCTATGTTGTTTCTCTTTTAAGTAGTGCAGTAATTGCCTTTGGATTATTTTCTATGGTAAAAGGTGTTTCATTATTGTTAGATAGAATATTTGATTGGAATAACTTCTTGGTGCTGCGGTTATTAACCCAGCTTGGGATTGGGGTTATTGTAATTTCGTATATCGCTTACTTACTGGCCTATGGGTTATTCATGGTAAATGAAGTGGATATTCATCAAACATCTTATTTAGATTATGATTATTATTTAATTGTGGGCTATATTGTAATGGCCAACGTGTTTTATTTTGTTTATTATAAATTCAATGTAAGAGCAATAATTGCTGATGATTTAATTCACTTCAAGAATTTAAAGCGGCATATATCCATGACTACTGCCCCGCATCATTTAAATTTAGCTTTTTTGATGGATTTAAATATTGATATAACTGAAATAGCTTGCGTGTATGCTCAAAATGGCATTGTAAATAATTTAGCCTTTAACGAAAATATAACGGTTGAAGTTGGTAAACATAAGGCTTATTTTGATGAGTTTAATTCGAATGATTATATCCGAATAAATAGAAATTGCTTAATGCATCGTTTATTGATTGAAAATTATAAAGTTGGCTCATCCAGAAGGTTGATTTTGCAAGTGAGGGAACCTTATAATAAATTGATTCCAGATAGCTATAAAATTGTAAGTCAGTATAATAGAAAAAATTTTATAACTAAATTTAAGTCTGTTTATAAAAATTTCAATTTGGAATAAGGTAATTAAATAAATAGGAGGCGGAAAGTTTATGAAGATTTTGAGATCATATTTTATTTTTCCTTGGCCTAATTTCTTCCATGTTCGCTATTTTTTGATGATGGTGGTGGCCAAGATTGGCCGCCAATAGATTGGGTAGAATCGCAAATTAAGGCTCATAAGATTGATTATTTTGGCGAGCTTTTAAATCAGTATTATGGGATTTCTCCCACTGATGCGCGGATGGATCCTTATTATCAATTAGCCCAGCAATACAATCTTCCCATTGGGGTGCATACTGGAGGTGCAGGACCAGATCATGGAAGTCCTCATTTTAGGTTAGAGATGGGTAATCCGAATTTATGGCGGGGTGTTTTAGATAAGTTTCCAGATTTGAAAATTTGGTTAATGCATGTGGGTGTTCAGTTTTATAAGGAAGCCATAGCATTTATGAAATTATACCCTCAGGTGTATGCGGATTTGTCTGTTATATCAGATCCGGATATTATTGAGCCTGATGAATTTAGTGTGATGTTAGACGCTTTTATATCCAATGGTTTGGAAGATCGATTGATGTTTGGTTCAGATAATGCGGATATTAACAAAATGATTAATTCTATCCACAACCACGATAATTTAACTCCTCTTCAAAAGGATAAAATCTTTTATAAAAACGCAGAAGTGTTTTTTAAGAATTAAGGGTGTATAAATCTACACCCTTATTTGATATCGCCTAATTCTACTACATTAGAAGTAGAATCGGGCTTCCAAGTGGCTGTGCCTGTTAGTTTACGGGGCACTTTATATAATAATTTCCCCCTTTTAATATCATTGGGACGAATTTTATCTAAACTGGTATTATAACCGTCTGCTAAAACAATGATAAGGTTGTTAAATTTATGTGCTTTTCCGTTTTGGTTGATGGTGAGTTCTCCGTCTTTAATTTCACCTACAGCACTGCCAACGTTTTTATATTCGGTATCTAGGCTTATAAATTTTTCGCTTGGATTATTACCCAATACTAAATGTCCTGAATTGGTATAAACCGCATGTAGAGTGTCTACTCCAAATACCTTTATTTCAAATAGGTTATTAACCACTTTAGTTAAATAGGATTCTTCCACCACTTTTATCGTATCGGTTGTAGGGGTGGTGTCTAGCTTACTTTGCTTGGTTTGCTCACTTTGACATTGACTAAATAAGCCTAATAAACCTGCAGCAAACATCCATGTATAATTTTTCTTAGGCATAAATTTTTGTGTTAATTTAAATTGCTTTTTCATGTTTTCAATTATAAATATTTAGGATTGTAATTTCCGTTTAAAATATCATTGATATAGGAAACCCATTCATAGTCTGGTACTTTCTCATCAAAAAAATAATCTGGCTGTATGCCTATATCGTCAATAGGGAAATAGGGAAGTCGCTTAGATTTACTAATGGTGTATCCTAATTCAAAGAGATTGCAGGGGGATTTAACAAAGTGCATATTGGAAACATCTAATACACCTTGCGTATTATTTATAAATGCTATTGCTTTTTCTAATACTTCATCACGCCCTTCTCGAATACCTTGAATACTAGGTTTTACCACTATATCAGGTAGGATACCAATTTTTTGGGTAGGGCGTCCATCAGGATAAAACACGCCTAAACCTGTGATGTAGGTACTATAATTTCCAGGTAGGGTGATTAGTGATACGTTGCCATCAGCTCCAGAAGTTTGGCTACCAATTAAAGTTACATTAGGTGCTGTTTGAAGTGCCATCAAGGTGAATTCGGCATGGCTTTGTGTATATTCATTGGCTAATAAAATAACTTTGCCTCGATAGTAGTCTTTATTGTTTTTACCGGCATACAATTGGTATTTTTTAAATTTAAAAGTGCCTGGTTTTCGAGGGTCTGTTTCGGTAAATTTGACAAAAGGCAAGGGTTTTGGATTTAAAAAATTAGCCAGATGATAAAGCGTACTCTTGGGATAGTTACGCACATCAAATATTATAGCTTGGGTATGTTTAAGTTTCTGAATGAGTTGAGGTACTTGTTTGATGGTTAAATTGCCCATGTGTACATATCCAATATTATCAGCTATTAATTTAATCGTATCGGTGGGGTTATCTTGGCCCCATTGATAACCTAATTTACTAAATGGAATTTGCGGTATTGTGTTTTTAAATCGTTTACCATTTCGCTCTACCGATATGGTGACCTGGGTTTGGTTGCTGTGAAATAAAATGGTGTGGGCATCCCTGTTTTTGACAGAATTATTCGAAGCTCCAATGTATTTGCCAATTTCAAGTAGGTGGGTTTGGATGGGTTTGCCATTTAATTCTTCAATAACATCGCCAATTTGGATATTATGTGCCTGGCTGAGGCTATCGTTATAATATCCTGTAACAACGGCTTTTTGATCAATAATTTCGTATTTAAATGGAGGCCAGTTTATTCCAAAATATCTCGAAGTATAGGGTGTATTGAATTTTGCATGACTATCATCTACTTTAACTGTCAATTCTTGGATGGCTAAGTGATAGGCAGTTGTATCAGCTGCATGCATAAATTTTGGAGTCATTTCAGTAAGTACATCGAGCCAATTTTGGTTGGTTTGATAGCGATAAGGAAAATAATAGTTTACCATGTTCCAATATCTGGCTAGCGTTAACAGGCGCATGGCTTGCGATGGATAAATGGAATCCTTATATACTTTTTCGTTTTTAAAAATGGGATTCCCCACTCCTTTACTTTTACCTACATAATAATGTTCTTTTTGATAAGGGTTTTCGGCGATGTAATGAAGTTTGCTTTTCACTTCAGTATCAAATTGGGTGGTATCTGTTAGCCAACCCATATCGGCTTGGTAAACCTTTAGGTCAGGGTTTTGAATCTTATAGTTTCGACATTTGGGTACAGGGCCCAGAGATGCAATTAAATCTTTATAATAATTGTTTATTTCTGCTTTATTGTTGAATTTTTGAATGTCTTGGATACCTTTTAAAAATGTTTCATCCCAATCTATATGACCTTGAGCTATAGTAGGGTGGAAATATTTTAAAAATCCCCAAACCTTCAGGAAAGTGACCAGTTGTGGGGTTGGTTGTGCCATTGGCCTATAATGGCTTGTAGAATTCATTAGGCCGGGGAAAGGTGGGCTAGCTATGCCGGCAACTAATAATACTAGGAAGGAGCATGTTAAAATGGATTTTTTTAGCATGAGTTAAAATTAATAAATTACTCAAAATAATTGGGTATGATTCCAAGCTAAAAATGGGTATTGTTTGCTTACTTTTTCATTACTAACTCTGGAGCCTTCTAATAACATGACGGACATTTCACCTAAGGCTACTTTAATTATAAAAGCTGGTATATTAGGTAAATAACTTTTTTTCCCAAATGCAGCTAGCAGTTTACTGGAAAATTGATTCATTGTCATGTGGGATGCTGATACTACGTTGAATATGGTGGGGTTTTCGGATACAGCTTCCAGTGTTTTGTGAGCTGCTTTGGCTTGGGTTTCATTTTCTATAATTGTTTTATAGAGTTGTAAGAGGATGGATAGGTTTATCCAAGGTAAATATTGTTTGCCATTACCCAATGCTATATTTATTCCCCATTTAGCTAAAGGAGCCATTTTTTTATACATCCCACCCTGCTTTCCAAGGATTATTCCTTTTCTAAGGATATAAGTTTTGATGCCTAAAGTGGCGATTTGCTTGGCTGCATTTTCCCATTGAACACATATGGAGGCTAAAAAATCATTTCCTGGAGAATCTGTTTCTTGATAGATTTTGGAACTGGTGACTGCTCCATAATAACCTACAGCAGATGATGATATAAAGGTTTTTATGGTCGTGTGTCCGTTTTTATTTACTTGTGCTTTTATTGCTTTGAATAATAAATCGATTGGCTTAACCCGACTATTTAATAAAATTTTTTTACGTGTTCTGGTCCAACGCTTTTCTGCTATGCTTGTACCTATTAAATTAATTATAACCTCAACATCTTTTAAAGCCTCTGGATCTAATGTACCTGTTAGTGGATTCCAGCTAAACCATTTTAAATTAGGATGCTCTTCAGTTTTATTTTTACGGGTTAAGGCATGTACATGATAACCTTGATTTAAGAGGTATTTAACTAAGGATTTTCCTATAAATCCAGTTGCTCCTGCAATTAAAATTATTTTCATCATATTAAAGAAAGCAATATTTACCTTAATTTAAATAATTTAAATAAATTTTAATTAAATCATTCTTTTTAAGAATATTACATATTTTTAATTTTAATTAAGGATTTTTCAAATAAACTTAAAAGCGATAAAACTGTATTTTGAGAATATAAAAAGCAAGTATTAATTACCCAGATTTATGTGTCTCCTAAAGGCGGTAAAGAAGCAAATGC
Organism: Pedobacter sp.; assembly: GCA_004211595.1. Lineage (GTDB taxonomy): Bacteria > Bacteroidota > Bacteroidia > Sphingobacteriales > Sphingobacteriaceae > Pedobacter. The sequence continues at coordinate 67,097 of SEDO01000014.1, read as the reverse complement.
CTTGGGCGACTTTATGGATGGGAGTAAAGAGATTATGGATTTCGTTTTAGAAGAGCGTAAAACCAAAAGAGTATCTTTTATAGATGCTGTGATGATTAATATTTAAAATCTTCGTTTATGGTTATATATAGGAAACGCTGAGTCCAGCTAATGTAACTATAATAAATAATAAAATTAATATAAAAAGACTCACCATACTTAAAACAAAGGCGCTTTTAGACTTAATTTGAGAGCCTAGTTGAGGAGGCAGTTTTAAAGGGTTTTTAAAATTCATAGGCATGTAATTCATAGGTAGATGTGTGGTTTATTAATTATTAGATGAAAAAAGTATTTAAATGTTGCAGCTGCATTTCATACTTTTGATTTAACATGACTAAATCTTATCTCAATCTTTTTGATTTTTCCCAAAAGGTAAATTATAGAACTGAAATTTTAGCGGGATTTACGGTTGCTATGACCATGATTCCTGAATCTTTATCCTTTGCAATTTTAGCTGGCTTTAACCCTTTAACTGGATTATATGCAGCTTTTATAATGGGTTTAATTACCGCGATATTTGGGGGCAGACCTGGGATGGTTTCTGGAGGTGCTGGTGCTACAGTGGTGGTTTTGATTGCATTGATGCAATCCCACGGGGTGGAATATGTTTTTGCAGCTATAGTGTTAGCTGGCTTACTTCAAATTTTTGTGGGTTTATTGAAGCTGGGTAAGTTTATTAAACTTGTTCCGCAACCGGTTATGTATGGCTTTGTTAATGGACTAGCGATTGTCATATTTATGGCTCAGTTAGAGCAATTTAAGGTGATGACTCCTAACGGTTCAACTTGGATGACAGGAACAGCGCTTTTTACCATGCTAGGTTTAGTTTTACTAACCATTTTGTTGGTTTGGATTTGGCCCAAGATAAGTAAAGCCATTCCAGCCTCCTTAGTAGCCATTATGGTAGTTTTTTTTATAGTATTAGGTTTGGGAATTGAAACAAAAACAGTGAAGGATATAGCTTCTGTAAGTGGGGGTTTTCCTCCATTTCACTTTCCGAAGGTAGTTATCAATTTTGAAACCCTTCAAATTATATTTCCTTATGCTCTCGTAATGGCTGCAGTAGGCTTGATAGAAAGTTTATTGACGATGAATGTCGTGGATGAAATAACAGGTACAAAGGGTAATGGGAATAGGGAGGCTTTAGCCCAAGGAGCCGCCAATATGACCAATGGTTTATTTACTGGAATGGGAGGTTGTGCAATGATTGCACAATCTTTTGTGAATTTATCAGCAGGTTCCAGAGCTCGCTTATCCGGGATAGTGGCATCCGTGATGATTTTAGTAATTATTTTGGTGGGAGCTCCTGTAATTGAATTGGTGCCTATGGCCGCTTTAACAGGAGTAATGTTTATGGTAGCCATTGGTACATTTGAGTGGATAAGTTTTAGGGTGATTAATAAAATGCCTTTACACGATGTATTGGTGGGTATTATTGTGGCAGGTTTAACGGTTTGGCTACATAATTTAGCTTTAGCCGTTTTAATGGGGGTTATTTTATCGGCCTTAGTTTTTGCATGGGAAAGCGCTAAACGAATTAGAGCGAGAAAATTTATAGATGAGGATGGGGTTAAACATTATAATTTGTTTGGGCCTTTATTTTTTGGTTCGACCACTGCATTTTTAGAGAAATTTGATGTCCAAGGTGACCCAGATAAAGTGATCGTCAATTTTAAGGAAAGTCGAATTGCAGACATGAGTGCATTAGAAGCCTTAAATAAATTGACTAGTCGCTACGAAAAAATAAATAAAACACTTTATATAACGGGCTTGTCGGCTGATAGTAGAATTTTAGTAAGAAATGCGAATACTTTAATTAAGTTGAATGTGAAAGATTAGAAGCTATTTGAGAAGCTTTGGAATGTCAGCCAGATGGATATATTAGAAAAATTAGAAAAAGCTTAAGGAAACCCTTAAGCTTTTTTTACAAATTCAGATTTTAATGCCATTGCACCAAATCCATCAATTTTACAATCAATATTATGATCACTATCTACTAAACGGATATTTCTAACTTTAGTACCAGCTTTTATACTTTGAGAAGTACCTTTAACTGGAAGGTTTTTGATAGTCACCACGGAATCCCCATTTTGAAGAATTTGGCCATTGCTGTCTTTTACAACAAAACCTTCTGAGGCAGAAGAAGATTCTTCTACATTCCATTCATTTCCACACTCTGGACAAGCTAAAATTTCGTCCATTTGATAGGTGTAAGTAGATTTGCACTGTGGGCAAGGAGGTAGTTCATTCATGTTAATATATTTTTACAAAGATAATAAAATGGATTTAAAGCTTCCTTTTGGCAAATTAATTATATAAAATTGGCAATGCTTTTACTGCCATTTGCTTACATCGCGGGCAATAAATTCGATTATTACTACTGGATTGATTTAATGGAATTATTCGAAAACCAGTATGAAATGATTTTTTAATTTTTAAATCTTCTAAAAATCTTCTCCAAATAAATTTCCAAGAATCAGGTTGATATTTATAATATTCTGCAGGTGTGCCACAATGAGGGCAACTCTTTGTGTTAGTGTTAGTTAGCCTTTTGCAATTTTCACAGCAAGCTAATTCAAATGCAGATTCTCCTCTTTGATTTGATTCTTGTGTGCTGCCTATAGAAAATTTATCACTATTTTGGCATACTCCACAATAAAATTGATATGTAATTGCCATGTTATTTAGTATATTCATTTTAGTTTTAGTGAAGTAAAATTATTAGTTTAGGTTATTAGAATTGTACGGCATCCCGTAACTGGGATTTAATATATCAATATGACTTTTTTTGATAACATTGATTACGATCATGATTTTGATCCTTTTGAGGGTCTCCAGGATAATTCAGAAATTAAGGAAAATCTGGTTTTTATAACTGGAGGGTCCAAAGGTATTGGATTGGCCTTGGTAAATACTTATTTAAAGGCGGATTATGAAGTTATTTCTTTTGCACGAACAGAAATAGCCCCGATGCAAATTATTAAAAATATAAATTTGCCTAATCTCAAGCAAATTGAAGTTGATTTAATGGATATGTCCACTATGCCAAAGATTATCGAGCGTGTGTTAAGCTCAGAAGTGATGGCTTGGACGCATAGGAAAAGGATAGTTTGGATTAATAATGCGGGCACATTGGGTGAAATGGCTGCCTTAGATGATATTTCGATAAGCAATATAGAGGAAACCGTAAGGTTAAATTTAACTGCTCCCTTAATCCTTTCTAAACTATTTTTACAATATACCAAAGATGTCTTGGCCGATAAAAAAATCATTAATATTTCCTCTGGAGCAGCTACCATACCTTATCATGGTTGGGCTGTGTATGGAAGTACTAAAGCAGCTTTAGATATGCTAACTAAAACTTTAGCTTTGGAGCAATCGGCTCATCCATTCGGAGCTAAGCTGCTAGGTATTTATCCAGGTGTTGTTGATACAGGCATGCAATCTCTTATAAGAGAGCAAAAAGAATCGGATTTTAAATCATTAAATAGGTTTGTAGAATTAAAGGAAACCGATCAGTTATATAAGCCGGTTGATGTGGCACTGGAGATTTTAAGTTATGATTTACAAGATTTGCCAAGTGGAGAGATTGTCAGGGTTAATTTATAATAGAATATTCAAAGGCTATTTTATATTTTGGTTTGGGTTATTCTTGTTTTCAAATCCTTTAGGGCTTTATGCTCAAAAGGATTTGAAAGTTTTAACATATAATATCCATCATGCAAATCCTCCTCATTATCCCGGATTAATTAATATTGACACGCTTGCCCGTATTATTAATCGAGAAAAGCCAGATCTGGTTGCCCTTCAGGAAGTGGATTCAGGTGTTAAAAGAAGTGGGAATATGGATCAAGCTATGTTATTAGCTCATCGTACAGGTATGAATTATAGATTTTTTAAAGCTATAAATTATGACGGTGGAGAATATGGTATAGCTATATTGAGTCGATTTCCCATTTTAAGTGCTAAATTAATTAAATTGCCTCAAGTAATTAATGCTGAAGCTCGGGTATTAGGCTATGTGGAAGTGGAGATTGCTAAAAAAAAGCGCTTAATTTTTGCTAATACGCATTTGGATGCAAGTTCTTCAGATGCGAATAGGCGTGTTCAAATGAAGGCCATATTAGATTATTTTAAAGAGTCTAAATACCCTGTAATTTTAAGTGGGGATTTTAATGATGTTCCTCGATCAAATACTTTAGATGCCTTTGATTCTGAATTTGAAAGAGCTGGAGAAGCCGTAACTTCGGAATATTTTGGTCATACATTTCCTCAGGATAATCCGGATAGAACTTTAGATTATGTAGGGTGGAAATTACCCTCACCAGTTAAAGGAATTAAGCCTTTTTACTTGCAATTAGTTGCTTTTAGCATTTTACCCGAGCAATATGCTTCGGATCATTTACCTGTGTTGGTAAAATATAAAATAAAGTAAAAAGCAGCCTTATAAGGCCGCTTCAATAACTTGTGTATAAAATGATTTTAAATCCATTCCCATTGCAGCAACTTGTTGTGGGATAAAACTAGTGGCAGTTTGTCCTGGAATAGTATTGATTTCAATAAAGTAAAAATTACCAGTACCATGTTCTAAAAAGTAATCGATTCGTACAATTCCTTTACAGTCTAATTTTTCATATACTTTTTTAACAATTCTTTCTACCCGAGCTTTTTCTTCCTCATTCATTCGACCAGGAGTAATTTCTTCAGTTGCTCCAGGTGTATATTTAGCTTCAAAATCAAAAAATTCATTTTGAGGTATAACTTCAGTAGCTGGGAGAACCGTAATCCCTGATTTGGATTTAAATACCCCAACAGAAAATTCCCTTCCTTCCACAAATTCTTCTACAAGTATCTGATTGTCTTCATCAAAGGCCTTTTGTAAAGATTCATTTAAGGCTTCAATGTGCTTCACTTTTGACATGCCAATACTGCTACCTCCGTTATTGGGTTTAACAAAGTAGGGAAGTTTTAAACTGCTTTCAATTAAATTTAAATTGTCGGATTTATTTTCCAACAACTGAAGGGATTTGGCTACGTGTAATTCAGGTATGTCGGCCACCAAGGCTTTGGTATATCCTTTATTCATAGTGATAGCTGAAGTTAAGGCATTACATGTTGTATAGGGAATACCTAACATATCAAAATAGCCTTGTAATTTACCATCTTCACCCGGAGAACCATGAATGGCAATAAATACTACATCAAATTTAATTTTTCTACCATTTAGCGGTATGGAAAAGTCGTTTTTGTCAATTTCAATTTTAACAGAATCAGCAGGTTCATAAAACCAGCCATTTTCATTTAGCATGATTTTATAAACATCGTAGCGTTCTGGATCTAGGTTTTGACCAATAGTCACGGCACTTTTTACCGATACCACCCATTCTCCTGTTGTTCCTCCTGTTAAAAGGGCTATTGTTTTTTTCATTTTGAAATCTTTTTATGATATTCAAAAATATAAATAAGTTTGAATAATATTTTTTTAAACTACTTTTGGACTTCAATTAGCAAATACAATACATGGGCAATTTTTTTCAATATTTAGGTACAAAATCATTTAGAAATACATTTTTAAGTATTCTAGGTGTTGGAGTTGTTTTGTTAATTATAGCGTTTTTTAGCTTACGTTATTATACTAAGCATGGGGAAGGCTTGAATGTGCCTCAAGTTAAAGGACAGAGTATCATTCAAGCAATTAATCAATTGGAGGAAATGGGTTTAAGATATGAGATTGATTCTGTATATATTATGGATAAGCCTCCTGGTATTGTAACTGATCAAGAACCTAGCGCAGGTACCTTTGTGAAAGAAAACCGTACTATTTATTTAACCATAAATGCAACCCAAGCACCTAGTATAAAATTTCCGGATATAGAATTTAAAACACTTAGAGAAGCCCGCGCTATTTTAGAAAGTTATCGTTTAAAAGTAGGGGATACAACCTATAAGCCTGATGTTAGTCGCGATGTGGTTTTAGAAACCATGTTTGGAGGACAAAAAATTATGAGGGGGGAAAGTTTGCCTAGTGGATCCAGGATAGATTTAATTTTAGGAGATGGAAGAGGCAATGAGGATATTGAATTACCTAATTTAATTGGCCTTACTATTGATGAAGCTAAATTTGCTTTAAAAGGATCAATGCTGATGATGGGAACTATTAATTCTGATGGATTAATTACAGATTCAGCGAATGCAGTTATTGTTAGTCAATTTCCACTACCTGCTGATTCGGTAATAAAAGTTAAAATTGGAAGTCAAATACAGGTTACAATTAGTAATAAAAGAAGTTTTTAAGATAATCTCAAGATATTAAACATGAAAAGTTATCAAAAGGCAAATTCCCCTAAAAGAAAATTAATTGTGGGAATTCTTGTCGTTATAGGCTTCGTGGCCGCTCTACTTGCCTTTAAATTTTACCGGGTGTTTATGGCGCCTAATACTTTATCGGAAGTTAAAGTTTTATACATAAAAACAGGTTCTAATATAGATGATGTTAATAAATCGATTTTGGAGGAGGGCTTGCTTAAAGATTTTTCCACCTTTGTAACAGCTTCTATTCGGATGGATTTAGCGGAGAAAATAAAACCTGGCCGATATGAAATTAAACCAGGAATGAATAATAGAACATTGATAAATAAAATTAAATCAGGTTCACAAGATCCCGTTCAATTAAAACTACAAAACTATAGAAAGAAGGGTAATTTTATTGCTTATTTAGCCAAGCAATTGGAGGCTGACTCAGTAAGTTTGTCAAAAGTTTTAGATTCTTTACCACTTCTTCAAGAAAAAGGATTTAATAAAGACAATAATTATGTGATGTACATCCCTAATACTTATCAAGTATATTGGAATGTAAAGCCACTGGATTTCTTTGAAAGAATGTTCAAGGAATATCAAAATTTTTGGAACGCCGAAAAAAAATCAAAAGCAAAAGAACTTGGATTAAGCCCTATTGAAGTGGGGATATTAGCTTCTATAGTAGATGCAGAAGCCCTTTTCGACAAAGAAATGCCTACTATTGCGGGTTTGTATTTAAATCGATTAAATAGGGGTATATTACTGCAAGCAGACCCAACCGTCATTTTTGCAAACAATGATTTTACTGTAAAAAGAGTAACCAATGCCTTATTACAAGTAAATTCACCTTATAATACTTATAAGAATCGAGGATTACCTCCAGGACCAATTATGATGCCTAGTGTAGCTGCTTTAAATGCTGTTTTAAATAGGGAAAAGAATAATTATATCTACATGTGTGCAAAAGAAGATTTTTCTGGATATCACAATTTTGCTGAAACGGTAGAACAACATAATATTAATGCAAAGAAATATAGAGATGCTTTAAATAAGCGTAATATATATAGGTAAAGAGCTGAATATATAGATAAAGAGCTGAAAAGATAATTACATGTTTGTATACGAAAGTAAAGTTAAAGTTAGATACATAGAGACCGATCAAATGGGATTTGTGCACCACGCCAATTATGCCCAATATTATGAGTTAGCCCGTACTGAATGTTTTGAAGCATGCTCAGGCATGAGTTATGCTCAAATGGAAGCAGAAGGAGTGATGTTACCGGTTTTAGATTTGCAAATTAAATATATAAAACCTGCCTTCTATAATCAGGTTTTAACGATTAAGTCTATTGTCAGAACTTTGCCAACGGTTCGATTAAAAGTTGAATATGAGATTTATAATGAGGCAAATGAACTAATTAATACAGGTTCAACTACTTTGGTTTTTGTGAACAAAGACACCAAACGTCCTTGTGCGCCTCCAGAAAATTTTATGAAGCAGGTAAGAACTTATTTTGAAAAATAATTTAAATGAATTGGATTCATCAACAGTTACTCAAATTTAAACCTTATGCAAAAATTATTGCCTGGTCTAAAGTATGTGTATTGCCAGGATTCAGTCCATTGCCTTTATATACAGTAGCGGTTTTCTTTTTTCAGGAAATTGGTAAAGAAACTTTAGTAAATAAGGCATCTTCCTTAGCTTATAATTTTATGTTAGCTATATTTCCTGGCATAATCTTTTTGTTTACACTAATTCCATATATTCCGAAACGCATAGGCTTTCAAGAAAGGTTGATGGAATTGATTGCCCTGCTCTTACCTTCAGGTGCATTTGAAGCTTTTGAAGTGACCTTAAATGAAATCATTAATATTCAAAATGGAAGTTTATTATCTGTGGGTTTCATCTTAGCTTTATTTTTTGCTACTAATGGGGTAAATAACCTCATGAATGCTTTCAATAAATCATCCCTCATAGTCGAAACTCGATCATGGTTGCAACAACGTTTAGTTGCCTTATTATTGACTTTTGCAATTGTTATTTCATTAATCGTTTGTATAATAGCCATGTCTATAGGTGAAATATTATTGAACTATTTACAAACGGAATTAAGGTACGAAAGTAATTGGACCTATTACCTCATCCAGATTACCCGATGGGCTCTTTTAGCTATTTTATACTTTATTACCGTATCTGTTTTATACCGCTATGGTCCTGCACATGCTAAAAAATGGAAATTTTTCTCAGCTGGCTCTTGGATGGCTACAATCCTCGCTTTTCTGACCATTTGGGCATTCACCTTTTATATTAATCAATTCAACTCTTATAATAAGTTATACGGCTCCATAGGCACCTTAATCGTCGTGATGATTTGGCTATACCTAAATTCCCTAATTTTATTAATCGGATTCGAATTAAATGCCAGTGTCGACTTATCAAAAAGAAGCGTGAAAATTATTAAACCCACCTTCAATACCTTAAAAGAATCCAATCCGGAAATAACTAAACTGGGGGAATAAAATTTTTTTTCCTCATTTCTAGCTCGTTAACTAAAAAAGCTAAAAAAAGATAGCATACCCTTTGGTATTTTAAATGGAGTTTGTACTTTTGCGGCGGAGAGTTGGCAGAGTGGTCGAATGCGGCAGTCTTGAAAACTGTTGACTGTAACAGGTCCGGGGGTTCGAATCCCTCACTCTCCGCCAAATGAATGCCGTCCCGTAGGGTCGGCATTTTTTGTTTATAGCGAGTCCAAGCCGCCAGGCTTGAGCGAGCAAGAAACAAAAAATGCCTATTTCGCCGACAGGCGAAACGGCATGAATTTGAAGCCACCCCCCAAGGGAACACCGAGCGGAGCGAGGTAATCCCACAGGGGGGAGGCTTGAAGAATTAATCAAAAAAAATTGTATTTCCCTCCCCCCAAGGGAACACCGAGCGGAGCGAGGTAATCCCACAGGGGGGGAGGCTTGAAGAATAATTAAACCATCAAGCCGCCAGGCTTGCAATAATCCTCAGCATACCACATCTTGCACCTATACATCTAACTTACCCTCAATACCGCCATCTTCAATCTCACTGCCAGTTACCGCAGCAAACATCATTTTAGACATGGCTACAATAATATTATCCCTTGTTTCGTAATAATAACCTTCCTCGGAAGCAACTTTAATTATACTAATATTGGGATCATCTTTGCCATTAAACCAGGCATTGGCAAAATTATTCCAATACTTATCTATTAAGTTTTTATCTTGGGAAATAGTGGCTTTGCCTTTAATAAAAATATATTCATATTTTGAATTATTCATAAAGTATAATTCTACTGAAGGATCAGATTGAACATCTTTATTTTTTTCGCTATTAACATCACTCAAAAAATATAAATTTCCATATTCATCGACTCCCTGTAAAGCCATTGGTCTACTATTCGTATTAGATTTAACTTGTGTAGAAAAAAAACACGTACCTGCAGTTTCAGCTAGGTCTTTAATTTTTTGAATGGCTTGTGTGCCATTTAAATTGTTTTGTGGTGATGTCGCATTTCCCATAGTTCTTATATTTTGTTGAAATAAGTAACAAATGCTAACTCTTTAAGTTTTTGTGTATTAATTTTTAGAAGGTAAATCAGACGTTTTAAACAATTTTGGAATTCCTGCTGTTATTATGTTTAGTGAAAAATGAACCAAATAAATAAAGCCTAATAATTAGCTTTTAAATATCTATGATATATGTGTATTATACTTTAGCGAGTTTGTTAATTTTATTTACAATTCTTCCTAAAATTCCCAGTTCTCATTGGGTATTTAGAGTAGCTGATTTTGGTAAAATCCAGTTATTTTTTATTGATTTGGTCGTATTTCTAATAGGTATTATCTTCTTAGAAAAAGATTATAACTTTTGGATTTTCCAATCGCTATTAACATTGGTAATAGTTTTTCATGGTATTACATTAATAAAATATACGCATTTATATCCTATTAAAAAGCTCAAACCTCAATTTACCTCCAGCGAGAAGATACATTTCATATCTGCAAATGTTTATCAATTTAACGAGGATAAACAAAGCCTCATAAACCTGATACATAAGTATCAGCCTGATATTTTCTTAACGATGGAAAGTGATCAAAAATGGGAAGATGCGTTAACGGTATTAGAATCAGAATATCCATTCCAGCACAAAGTACCTTTAGAAAATACTTATGGAATGCATTTGTATTCTAAACTAGAAATTGAAAAAAGTGTTACTCATTATTTTGTAGCTGATGATATTCCTAGTATAGAAGCTGTTATAAAATCTAAGGATGGGTTTAGTTTTGTGTTTTTTGGGGTTCATCCACCTCCTCCAAGCCCTACTGAAGAAGAGACCTCAAAAGAAAGAGATGGGGATTTACTAGCGGTTGCTAAAAGAGTTAAGGATATTCATTTTCCTACTGTTGTAGTGGGAGATTTTAATAATGTAGCTTGGTCCAAATCATCTATACTTTTTAGAAAGACAAGTGAATTAATTGACCCAAGAGTGGGGCATGGGTTTGTATCAACATTTCATGCCAAATATCATTTATTGAGATTCCCCATTGATTTAATGTTTCATTCGCCAGATATTTTTGTGACCAATTTAAAAGCTACTGAAAATTTTGGATCCGATCATTTGGCTGTTTATTGTGAGTTTTTTATTGATCAGGAAATACAAGCCCAAGAAGGGCAAGTGGAAGTGGCAAATGCTGATGAAAAACAAGAAGCACAAGAGATGATTCAAGAAGGTATTCAAGAGAATAGTGACCGTGAAGCAGTTGCCACGGAAGATTGATTTATTGATTATCTAGCATCCAGTAATTGTTTTATAAGTATCTCCTTTTCCATTGGGTAGCTAAGATGAGGTTATTTGAAGAAGCAGGTGTGCTAGCTCCTAGAAGAAGACCAATAAAAGCTGTCAATATTATGGTAATTAATTTCATATCAAGTGTTTATTATTATTTTGAATATAGTAAAATAATTATTTACATCTCAACTTTTAGGGATTCTATTTGTTTTTATTATCAATAAACTTTCATCTTATTTACAAAATCATCATCTCATGAAAAATGATAATATTTTAAAAACTATAGGCTTTATAGGCCTTTTAGCAGGCGTTGCATTGGTATTAAATTCATGTAAAACAGTTAAAGTGCCTTCTGGTATAAACTTGGTTAAACCCTTCAATGCAAAAAAATATGCGGGGAAATGGTACGAAATTGCTCGCTTTGACTTTAAGCATGAAAAAAATATGAAGAATGTAACTGCTCAATATACCTTAAATGAAGATGGTACTATTGATGTTTTAAATAGAGGGTATGAAATGGATAAAGAACGATGGAATGATGCCAAAGGAAAAGCTCAATTTGTAGATGATCCGAATGAAGGTGCCTTGAAAGTTTCTTTTTTCGGACCCTTTTATGCAGGCTATAATGTGGTTCAATTAGAAGGTGATTACGAATATGCTTTGGTATTTGGCGAGAATAAAGATTATATATGGATTTTATCTCGTACTAAAACGCTGCCAGCTGATGTAAAAGCTAAGTTTTTAAAAATCGCTGGGGACTATGGATATGATTTATCAAGATTAATCTGGACCCAACACGATAATTAATATTTAACTTATGTGGTTGAGGGTAAGGATTATTTTCATATTTTTATAATCTAATCTAAACCCAACATTTATGAAATTAATTACTCGAAATTATCGCTTAGGCGGTGAAGAGGAAGGTACTGGCTCCACAGGTTCAGGTTCAGGTACTAGTTCTACTGAAGGAGCTACCGGTGGAGAAGCAGGCACTGGCAGTACTGAAACAGGTTCAACTGGTGAATCCTCAGGTGGAGGACAAAATCCACCTCCAAAACCATAACCTTGAGAACAACATGGTATTTATTATTTCTCCTTTGTGGAGTTATTTGGGCTTGTCAATCTGATAAGCCCAAAGATTTTGTGGTAACGACGAATACTGCTTATAACCTTGCCTTTGATTATCGGGAAGGAGGGAAGGTAGATAGTGCATATCGTTATTTTACAATAGCTAAAGATCTTTTTTTAAAAGAAAATGATAGTGTCGGAGCAGGTAAATGTTTAGTTAACTTAGCTATTTTTGCCACAGATATGGGTGATTATTATGGTGGTATTGAAACAGCTATCGAAGCCTTAGATTATTTCGATCATAATAATAAAAACCATTATCCTTATTTAAATTCTAATTATATCAACATTGGATTGGCCAATAGTCGATTAAAAGAATATGATAAATCTATTGAATATTATTTAAGGGCTTTAAACTTTGCAACGGATTTAGATGATTCTTTGATTTGCTATAATAATATTGGGAAAATATATGAAGTAAAAGGGGATTTTAAAGAAGGCATAAAAAATTATACAAAATTATTAGCTATTGCTGGTAAAAATAATGCATTAAATTATGCTCGTATTTTAGGGAATTTATCTTATCTGCGTTATTTGCAGAATCCTAATTTTAATCCTGTTCCAGATTTATTGAGGGCTGTAAAAATAAGGGATTCACTTGGGGATAGAGTAAATTTGAATTTTGTCTATGAGCGATTATCCGATTATTATTTTAATAAGGATTTAGAATTAAGTAAATTTTATGCTACCAAATATTGGGAAGTAAGCCAAAAATATAATAATCCTCAGGAACAATTATTAGCACTTCGGAAATTGGTCATATTAAGCCCTGAGAAACAAGCCCAAACTTATTTTCTCCGTTTTATTAAAATTAATGATAGTTTGGAAAGGGTCTGGAGTTCTACCAGGAACAAATTCGCTATGATTAGTTATGAAACAGAACTACATAAAGCCGATAAAGTTATTTTAGAGAAGGAAAATGATTTAAAATCCACACAAATTGTGATTTTAATATTAGGGTTATTAGGCATTGTCTCTTTGTCAGTGATTTATATACGACGTACCAAGTATATTGCCAATTTAAAAGCCCAACGGCATATACAAGAAAATCGTCTTAAAACCTCTAAACAAGTACATGATGTAGTAGCTAATGGCTTATATAGGGTAATGAGTGAAATTGAGAATACGGATTTCAAGAAAGACGAAATTTTAGATAAATTAGAGTTGATGTATGAAAAGTCGAGAGATATTTCTTACGAAGATGAATTAACCGAGAAAGAGGATGAGTTTGAAATTCGTATATTGAAAATGATTAAATCATTTGATTCAGAGAAGCAATTAATCGTAATAGAAGGGGATAGTTTATTTCCTTCTATTCATTTTAATAAAATCCAAGAGGACAATTTATTTCTGGTGTTACAAGAATTGTTAATAAATGCTTCTAAGCATAGTCAAGCAAGTTTAATTAAATTAAAAGGATATAAAGAGAAAGGATATTATAAGTTAACTTATACTGATAATGGGATTGGATTATCAGAAAATTTCAAAAAAAATAATGGTCTGCAGAATACGGTTAACCGTATAAATCAATTGCAAGGAGCCATTAACTTTGTAAATCTGAAACCAGGAGGATTAACCATTACTTTGCAATTTCCAATAAAATAATAAGCTTATGTTTAAAAAGGTATTAGTTGTAGAAGATCATGAAAGTATTAATATTTCAGTTCAACGTAGTTTGATTGAATTAGGGATAAATAATGAAGCAAAGAACAATGTTTATTATTGTGATGATGCATTTCACCGCATAAAAAAAGCAATTCAAGAAGGTGAGCCGTATGAATTAATGATTACGGATTTATCTTTTGATGCAGATGGCACAAATCAGTTTTTGAAATCAGGTAAAGAACTTATAGAAGCTGTAAGAAAAATTCAACCTGAAATAAAGGTACTAGTATTTTCCATTGAAAATCGCCTAGAAAAAGTAAAACCCTTATTTAATGAATTAAAAATTAATGCATTTGTGCCCAAAGCACGTCAAGATTCTAAAGATTTGAAACGTGCTGTTCAAACAATATTTAATAACAAAGACTACTATTCACCGAACCTTAAAAAATCTAAGCTAAATTCCTTTCCTTATGACTTTTCAGATTATGATAAATTTTTACTTCAATTGATGAAAAGTGGAAAGCGTCAGATTGATTTCCCTAGCCATTTAAATCAAAGGGGTTATAAGCCTTCAGGGCTGAGTAGTGTGGAGAAAAGATTAAAAGCTATGCGTGAAGGACTCAATGTTAAAACCAATGAGCAATTATTAGCACATGTTGTTGAATCAGGAATAATTTAAATTAACAATATGTTTACTGATAATATCCTCCCTCATTTACATTCCAAAGTTATGTTCATTTTAACTTTCATTGGAATACTATTTAGCCTTGGTTGTCAATTCGGTAAAAAACCTGAAAGAGTGCTAAATAAGGAAAATTCTCTTTGCTTTCAAGCAATTGATGGTAATGATACAGCCTATATGGAATTAGATACATCTACTTATGAAATTATAGGTAAAATGCGATTTTTTTATGCTGATTCTAATCAATATGTGGGTGATTTTAAAGGAGAGATTAAAGGTGACACCTTAACTGGTTTTTATGATTTCCAATCCAATAGTTCTGAAAAATGGCACAGAAATCCAGTTTCTTTTTTAAAACAAGGATCGGAATGGATCATGGGAGATGGAAAATTTGTGTTGATATGGGGTTCAGGATATTTTGATCCTAAAGTACCTATTAATTATTCCCAAGCCAAATTTAAGTTTAAGGCCATACCCTGTCCTTAACTTTTCCTTAGGTCTTTTAAAATAAGTGTTTGAATAGTTTGTCATTTCAGAAAAGAAAAGGCATTTTTGCAAATATCAAATGATATTCAAATGGGCTAAATTAATTTAAGTTTATGGAAGAACTGCACGTAGAAGAAGTATTACACTTGATCGAAACTGATCAAGATAAGCAGTTAAAAACATACCTTAATAATTTGAATATTTCCGATGTAGAAGCCCTTATCGATGAAATCCCACAACATGCTGTAAAACTAATAGAAACTATTAGCATTAATAGAGCAGTACATGTATTTAGAATTCTAGACTTTCCGACTCAAGAAAGAATAATTAAAAAACTTCAGAGTAATAAATTAACAGAACTAATCAGGCAATTACCGCCGGATGATAGAACTTCTCTATTTAGTGAACTTAAAGGGGAAGCTGTAAAACGTCTGTTAATTTTATTGAATGATAAAGACAGAATTGAAGCACTTCATTTATTAGGTTATAAGGAGGATTCTGTAGGACGTTTAATGACCCCCGATTTTATTGCCGTAAAAACAGATTGGTCGGTAGCTCGCGTGCTTTCTCATATTCGTCGCTATGGTAAAAACTCAGAAACCATCGACGTCGTTTATGTGATCGATAAAGATGGGGTGCTATTAGATGATATTAGAATTCGGGAAATACTCTTAGCTGATCCTGATGCCAAAATAGGGGAGTTAACCGATAATAGGCTTATTTCTTTAAATGTAAATGATCCTCAAGAAGAAGCTATCAATATTTTTAGGATGAATAATAGGGTAGCATTGCCTGTCACCGATGATGCTCAAATATTATTAGGTATTGTGACGGTGGATGATATTCTTTGGATTGCACAAGAAGAGTATACTGAAGATATACATAAAATTGGGGGTACTGAGGCCTTAGATGAACCCTATTTAGATATGCCCATTTTCAAATTAATCAAGAAAAGAGTGAGCTGGTTAATTGTTTTATTTCTTGGAGAAATGCTTACTGCAACAGCCATGCAGCATTTTGAAATAGAACTAGAAAAAGCGGTTGTACTTTCTTTATTCATACCTCTGATAATGAGTAGTGGCGGTAATAGTGGATCCCAAGCTTCTACTTTAATTATTCAAGCTATGGCCTTAGGGGAAGTGACCATTGCTAGCTGGTGGCGAGTGATGCGAAGAGAAATAATTTCTGGTGCTGTATTGGGAATTATCCTCGGAAGTATAGGTTTGGTTCGCATTATCCTTTGGCAAGAACTTCATTTGTATGACTATGGAGAACATTGGCTCCTAATTGGTTGGACGATATTTTTTACTATAGCTGGAATTGTATTGTGGGGGAGTTTAATTGGCTCTATGATGCCAATAATTATGAAAAAATTAAAATTAGATCCTGCTACCTCTTCGGCACCATTTGTAGCAACGATGGTAGATGTAACCGGCATTTTGATTTACTTTAGTATTGCTGTCTTATTTTTAAGAGGGGTTTTACTTTAACATTTAACGTCAAATAATATATGGAAAACAAAGCTATTGCTAAACAATTTAAGCTTTTAGCTCAACTCATGGAACTTCATGGGGAAAATCCTTTTAAGATAAAATCTATTACTAATGCAGTTTTTAAAATAGATAAGCTTGCAAACCCTCTAGCCTTATTGAGTTCTGCCGAAATATCAGAAATTGAGGGTATTGGAAAGGGTATATCAGCTAAAATCTCCGAATTATTAAGCACAGGAACCCTTCAAGAATTACAAGATTTAATAGTCAAAACACCATTAGGCGTGGTTGAAATGCTAGCTATTAAAGGTATTGGGCCTAAGAAAATTGCTGTCATTTGGAAAGATTTAGGGATTGATACGATAGGTGAATTGTTTTATGCGTGTAATGAAAATAGGCTGATAGAAGCCAAAGGGTTTGGCCTAAAAACCCAAGAAGAAATAAAAAAAGCAATCGAATTTAGTATAGCCTCTAATGGTCGATTTTTATATGCACAAATTGAACCATATGTGACTTTGTTTTACAATGATTTAGCTATCAGTTTAAATTCTGTAGATATGCAGGCTATTTTGGGAATTGCGGGGCAATTTAGAAGAGCTTGCGAAATTATAGATGAGTTAATTCTGGTGTTGGGTACTGCTAAATTGGAAGATGTAAATAGAATGTTTAGCGAAGATGAATCCTATACGCAAACAGAAGAGTTTCCATTAGTTTGGTTTAAAACATTAACAAATGGTTTAAAAGTCCGTGTAATAATAACTACTGCTGAACGATTTCAATATGACTGGTTCATGGCAAGTGGATCTGATTCACATGTGTCACAAGTATTACCCTTATTACCCGCTGATAAATTTAACTATCCCGATGAATCCGCGATTTATGAGCAAGCTGGCTTAAACTTTATCCCAGCGGAATGTAGAGAGGGATTTGGTGAATTAGAACAAGCTAAGACGCAAGAATTTCCAAAGCTTATTGAATTAAGTGATCTGAAAGGGAGTTTACATAATCATTCTACATGGTCAGATGGCGTACACACCTTAAAGGAAATGGCACTTTACTGTAAATCAGAATTGAATTTAGAATATTTAGGTATTTGTGATCATAGCAAAGTTGCAGTTTATGCAAAAGGCTTATCTATTGAAAGGGTTTTAGCTCAGCACCAAGAAATAGATCAACTAAATTCAGAACTGGCTCCTTTTTATATTTTCAAAGGAATTGAGAGTGATATACTATCCGATGGCTCTTTGGATTATCCGGAAGAAATTTTAAAATCATTTGATTTTATTGTAGCATCTATACATTCCCCCTTAAAGATGGATGAAGAGAAAGCTACACACCGTTTAATAAAGGCTATTGAAAATCCTTATACAACCATTTTAGGCCACCCTACAGGGAGATTGCTATTGTCTCGAGCTGGTTATCCAATCGATTATAAAAAAGTTATCGAGGCTTGTGCTGCAAACGATGTGGCTATAGAAATAAATGCTAACCCTTTACGATTAGATTTAGATTGGCGATGGCATAGATTTGCCCTAGAGAAAGGAGTCAAATTAGCTATTAACCCTGATGCTCATAGAAAAGAAGGCTTTTTAGATATGAAATATGGCGTTTTAGTGGGTAGAAAGGGGGGCTTGACTGCTTCGTATAATTTAAATAGTTATACTTTACCGGAATTGACTACTTACTTTAAAGATAGAAAAGTAAAAAAAGGTATTATCTAAGTTAAAAGTGATATATTACTAAAAGGAATGTTTAATTTTGTTTATGATTAGTGAATTAGCCAATAAAATATTTCAACAAGTAATCACAGATTACCATATTCATGATGATATTGACTTTGAAATGGTCAATCCTTATGAGAAAGATTCCATCGCGCATTTATTCTATCTCAAAAATTGGATAGATACAGCACAGTGGCACATGGAAGATGTTGTTCGGAATCCCCAAATAGATCCCGTAGAAGGTTTAAAATGGAAACGTAGAATTGATGCTCAAAACCAAGTCAGAACAGACGTGGTTGAATTTATAGATTCTTATTTTTTAAACTTATATAAAGAAGTTAAACCTTTAGCTGATGCTAAAATTAATTCTGAAAGTCCGGCATGGGCATTAGATAGACTCTCCATTTTAGCTTTAAAAATATATCATATGGAAGAAGAGGCTAATCGAAGTTCGGCAAGTGAAGCCCATCGGGAAGCATGTCAACAGAAGTTAACTGTTTTGCTAGAACAACGTAGGGATTTGTCGATGAGTATTGATGAACTCTTAGCTGATATTGAATCGGGTAGAAAATACATGAAGGTATATAAGCAAATGAAAATGTATAATGATCCTAGCTTAAACCCTGTATTATACAAAGAAGCGAAATAGTTTCAGTTACATAAAAAATTAAGTATGGACGCTAAGAGGAAAATTTTAGTTATTCGGTTTTCCGCCATGGGAGATGTAGCTATGCTTGCATCTGTACTTAAAGAACTCTGCGATAAATACCCAGATATAGAACTTGTTATGGTTTCAAGAAAAGCCTTTCAAGCTTTTTTTGAACAAACCCCACAAGTCAGGTTTCACAGCATAGAGCCCAAAACAAAACATAAAGGATTTTGGGGTTTATGGAAATTGTTTTTAGAATTAAAAGCTTACCAAGTTGATGCTGTAGCGGATGTACATGATAATATCCGTAGTCGAGTTTTATCATTTTTCTTTAGATTAATAGGTACGCCTATTTCGCGCATTGATAAAGGACGTGCTGAAAAGAAAGCTTTAACTCGTTTCCCTAATAAAGTTTTGATTCCTTTAAAACTTACGGTTGAGCGTTATGCCGATGTATTTAGAGAATTAGGCTTTTCATTTAATTTAACACATAAGCTTCAGACACATCGTTTGCCACTGCCTGTTGGTATCCAAACTCAATTTAATCCGCTAGGTGAAGTTTTTAACCAATCAGATAACATTCCTAAAAGAATAGGCGTAGCTCCCTTTGCGCAACATCCATCCAAAGTTTATAGTTTGCATAAAATGGAGCAAGTTATTTCCTCCTTAGCTCAATTAGGATATCAAGTGTATATATTTGGTGGGGGAGCAACGGAAAAGAGGTTTGCAGATAATTTGGCTACCCAATATAATCATGTTTATTCAGTGATAGGAGCCTATAATTTATCGCAAGAATTAGCTATTATATCAAATTTAGATTTAATGCTTAGTATGGATTCTTCGGGAATGCATATGGCATCGCTGGTAGGCGTACCAGTAATCTCTATTTGGGGCGCTACTCATCCTTTTGCAGGATTTTTAGGCTATGGTCAAAGTCTTTCAGATTGCATACAATATGATCATCCAAAAAGGCCGAATTCTATTTATGGTCAAAAGCCATTACTCCTGAACGATCTTCCTATAATAGATTATATAGAACCTGAACGGGTAGTAGAAACCATAAAACAACGCTTATGTCAAAACAGTTAATCCTCGTTAGACATGCTAAGGCTGATTGGAGCATGCGGGAATTTAATGATCTTAATAGAACGCTAAATGCAAGTGGGTATCAGGAAATTCTAGATATTACAGCTCGAGAACGTGTGACATCTTTAAGGCCACAATTAATAATATCTAGTCACGCGGTACGCGCATTAAGTACTGCTCAGGCCTTCTTAAACACTTGGCAAGATCAAGATCCAAATCCAAGCCATCTTCTTGAATTAAAAATTGAACCGGCTATATACGAAGCAAGTCTTCAACAGTTATGGCAGGTTATACATGCGCTCCCAACTGAGGTAGATAAGATAGCCTTAATTGGACATAATCCTGGCTTTACTTATCTAGCAGTTGATTTAGCTAATTTGCGCATGATGGAATTACCCACCTGTGGCTTATTGGTATTAGAATTTGAGGCTTCAGATTGGAAGAGTATCCAACCAAAAACTGGAAAATTAGTATTTTATGAATTTTAAAACTTCAAGTGTTTAACTGTTAATCCACCATTAATTAATTGTTTCAAGGAATCTATTCCAATTTTAAGGTGAGTTTCAACGTAATTGGTAGTTACAGAACTATCACTTTCTGATGTTTTTACACCTTCTGGAATCATTGGTTGATCAGAAACTAAAAGTAAAGCTCCAGTAGGAATAGCATTGGCGAATCCAGTTGTAAAGATCGTGGCTGTTTCCATATCAACTGCCATGGCTCTTAACTTTTTTAAATATTTTTTAAACTCCTTATCATGCTCCCATACTCTTCTGTTGGTAGTATAACATGTCCCCGTCCAATAATCTCTAGAATGATCTCTAATCGTGGTAGAGATTGCTTTTTGGAGTGCGAAAGCTGGAAGGGCTGGAACTTCTGCAGGTAAATAATCATTGGATGTTCCTTCTCCTCTGATCGCAGCAATTGGTAAAATTAAATCACCTAATTGATTTTTTTTCTTTAATCCTCCACACTTACCTAAAAATAATACAGCATTAGGTTTAATGGCTGTAAGCAAATCCATCATGGTAGCCGCTAGGGGAGATCCCATTCCAAAATTAATAATGGTGATTCCTTCTGCAGTGCAACTTTGCATAGGTTTATCTAAACCATAAATAGGCGCATTGTCATTCCATTCGGAAAACAAGGATACATATTTACTAAAATTTGTAAGCAAAATATATTTTCCGAATTCCTCCAGCGGTCTACCAGTATAACGAGGTAACCAATTGTTAACGATATCTGTTTTAGATTTTAAACCTTTTTTAACTGGACTATTTACTTCTTTTTCTGGTTTTTGGGCTTCAGTAGCCGCCGTTCTTACTTCTTTTTCTTCATTCATAATTATAAATATATTGTTTTAATTTTTTTTATAGTCTATTAAATGTCTTAAAAAAAATCCCCTAGTTTTACTAGAGGATTTATTTTTAAGCTACTTTTAACTTTTTAAAATCTGCTTTTTCAAATTTTTCAATAGCATACGGTAGCGTAATCCTCAACTCCTTTAAATCCTTTTCTGTGGGTGTGTGATACATGGCGTCTAACATGATAGCTTCGCAAATTGATCTTAATCCACGAGCTCCTAGTTTATATTCCATGGCCTTGTCGACAATGAAATCCAATACCTCATCGTCGAAATGTAATTTTACTTTTTCATAATCGAAAAGCTTCACGTATTGTTTTAATAAAGAATTTTTAGGTTCTGTCAAAATATTTCTCAAAGCATTTTTGTCTAATGGATTTAAATGGGCAAGTACAGGTACTCGACCAATTAACTCTGGAATTAATCCGAATGATTTTAAATCCTGCGGAGTAATATACTTATAGAGGTTTTTTAAATCTAAATCAGCATCTTCTTTTTGAACTTTATAACCAACCGTTTGTGTTTTTAAACGATTAGCAATTTTGCGTTCAATTCCATCAAATGCACCACCACATATAAATAATATATTATTTGTGTTTACGGCAATCATTTTCTGATCAGGATGTTTTCGGCCCCCTTGGGGTGGAACATTCACAATAGTACCTTCTAATATTTTTAATAAAGCCTGTTGTACACCCTCTCCACTAACATCCCTGGTAATAGAAGGATTATCAGATTTACGGGCAACTTTATCTACTTCATCAATATATACAATTCCTCTTTCTGCTGACTCTACATCGTAATCGGCAGCTTGTAACAGGCGAGTTAAAATACTTTCAACGTCTTCTCCAACATATCCAGCCTCCGTTAATACGGTGGCATCTACAATACAAAATGGTACATGTAATATCTTAGCAATTGTTTTCGCTAATAAAGTTTTTCCAGTTCCCGTTTCCCCGACTAACATAATGTTAGATTTTTCTATTTCAACCTCGTCTTGACTTATCTTTTGGCTCAATCTTTTGTAATGGTTATATACTGCCACAGATAATACTTTTTTAGCTTCATCCTGACCAATCACATATTGATCTAAATGAGATTTTATTTCAGTAGGTTTTAACAAACTAAAAGAATCATCAAAAGCATTGCTTTTTTTGTTTCCTAATTCTTGCGCTAATAGAATATTGGCTTGGGTAACACATTTATCGCAAATATAGGCATCTAACCCTTCCAATAGCATTAAAGTCTCTTGTTTGGGGGTGTTGCAAAATGAGCAATGTGAATCTTTTTGGTGCTTAGCCATATTTTATCATTTATAATTAATTAGAATAATAGATTTTGTTATTATCCTTTTGTAGTTCCTAATACTTCATCAATCATACCATAATTTTTAGCTTCTTCAGCTTTCATCCAGTAATCCCGATCAGATGATTTCTCAACCCATTCGTATGATTGGCCAGAATGTAATGAGATAATGTCATAAAGCTCTGTTTTTAACTTCAACATCTCTCTCAAGTTAATTTCCATATCAGAAGCCACACCTTGTGCACCTCCTGAAGGTTGGTGAATCATTACACGAGAGTGATTTAAAGCCGCTCTTTTCCCTTTGGCTCCGGCTACTAATAAAACTGCTCCCATAGAAGCTGCCATGCCAGTACAAATTGTGGCTACATCTGGAGTAATATATTGCATCGTATCATAGATGCCTAAACCTGCATATACCGAACCTCCTGGTGAATTGATATAGATTTGAATATCTCTATTGGCATCAGTTGATTGTAAAAACAACAATTGAGCTTGAATAATGTTGGCGTTTTGATCATAAATTGCATCGCCTAAAAAGATAATTCTATCCATCATTAATCTGGAGAAAACATCCATTTGTGCAACATTTAACTGTCTTTCTTCAATGATGTAAGGGGTCATTGATTTAGGCGAGAAATTCGTTGCCGATATATACCTATCTACATTTAATCCATTAATACGGTGATGTTTTACAGCGTATTTTCTAAATTCATCTTTATCTATTTTCATAAATTGTGCAATTTAATCTTTTTTCTTTTTGTGTCCTCATGGCTTTAAATATAATATTTATCGCCTTTTATTATAACAGCTAATTTTCGTGCCAATTATTCTGTCTGCCCAATTTAGATATAATATTTAAAAAAAGAGCAACTCAGGGGAGTTGCTCTTTTTAATTTTATGACAAATTTTCTGATTTCTTACTTCAATTCAATGAATTTATTATAAGCAATTTCTTTTTTGTCAATAGTAACAGTTGATTTAATAAAATCAAATACCTTCTCTGCTTTAACTTCATCAAAAATACGATTCGCATTTTCCTTTTCTTGAAGGAAGTTTACAGTAAATTGTGCTAACTGATCTTCAGGTAATTCTTGTTGGCTATACATTTTAAATTGAGCATCAATTCTTTGTTTAGCAGTTTCGAATACATCTTTATATTCAATTTTTATATCATTTTCCTTAATGATTTTATTTTCAATTAAGGTCCATTTTAAATTTGTTGCAAACTCCGCATAACCTTCCTCTAATTCTTTGTCAGTTAATTTCTCGTTTGTCGTTTTTAACCATTTTTTTAAGAACTCATCAGGAAGTTCCATTTTGGTTTGACTTGTATATTGAGCATAGATATCGCTTTGCAATTTACGTGCTGAATCTTGTTTAAACATAGATTCAATTTCTTCTGTAATTTTAGCTTCAAATGCTTTTTCATCTGTAACAATACCTTCTCCGAAGATTTTGTCAAAAAATTCTTGATTTAAATCGGATTCTTCTAAACGATTTACATTTAAGATAGTTACTTGAAAATCAGCTGTTAGATCACTAGCATCCTCTTCCGAAATATTTAATAATTTTGCAATTACAGCGGCATTACCTTCAAAGGCTTTATTAATGTTTAAAGTTAAGGTATCATCCTTTTTTAAACCAACTAAAGATTTTAAGATTTTTTTGTCATTCACTAAGTCCATACGAATAGAACCTGTGCTTTCAATGCCACCCTCAAATACTTCACCTTTTGTATCTAATTGTACTAATTTGCTATATAAAACATCGCCTTCAGCTGAAACTTCTGGATTTGACATTTTGCCATAGCTTTTTCTTAAATTGCTAATTCTAGACTTTAAAGTATCCGCATCAGCTTTTACATCGTATTCTGTAAATTTATCTTTTGCACTCACTTCGATATCTACAACAGGCGCTAAACCAATTTCATATTGAAACTCAAATACGTCTGTTTGATCCCATTTGAATTCTGTTTCATCCATCAATGGTAATGGTTGACCTAAAACTTCAACTTTCTCATCAGTTAAATATTGCGTTACGCTATCCGATAATAAGGTATTGATTTCTTCTACTAAAATGCTTTTACCAAACATTCTTTTAATATGAGAAACCGGAACCATACCTTTACGGAAACCTGGTAAGTTAGCTTTTTTAGCTTGATCTTTAAGAGCTTTTTCTACTTTTGGGTTATAATCTTCTGGGTTTAAAGTAACCTTTAAAATTGCGTTTAAATCGCTTATTTTTTCCTGTGTGATATTCATTTTTTTGCTTATTAATAGCCTTTTATGGGGCGCAAAGATAAGCTTTTTATTTATAATTTTCTACTTTTTGTAAGCATTTCCAGAAATAGAAATTGGACTTATATAAT
The DNA here is from genome assembly GCA_004211595.1 of Pedobacter sp. Taxonomy (GTDB): domain Bacteria; phylum Bacteroidota; class Bacteroidia; order Sphingobacteriales; family Sphingobacteriaceae; genus Pedobacter. The sequence continues at coordinate 42,061 of SEDO01000014.1, read as the reverse complement.
AATCTAACACAATTAATAAAAGTATTATAATGAGGAAATAGCAGGTTATTCTGAAGAAAGTAGATGTTTTGAAAGCATTTTTTAGATAATTTATCATTTTTAAATTTTTGATATGAATTTTAAATATAGAAATTATATAGGCAAAAAAAAACAGTCCGTCTGGACTGTTTAATTAAGTGCGGAAGAAGGGACTCGAACCCCCACGCCGTGAAGCGCCAGATCCTAAGTCTGGTGCGGCTACCAATTACGCCACTTCCGCATCTTTAGGATTTATTAAGGACTGCAAAGATAGATTTTTGAATTTAGAATCAAAAATAATATTGCTAAAATAATGCTTTTTGTAGGTTGAAAAAATATCCAACAGCTTTGACCATTCGGCTACCATACCATGAAAACATTTCTCCATCAACCAGAACTACCTGTGTATGAATTAATTTTTCTTGTAATTTTAGTTTATGTTTTTCTTTAAAAGGGTAGGGTTCAGAAGAAAGAAATAGGTAATCGCACGCTAATTTATCTAATTGCTCAGGCTCAAATTCAGGATATCGGCTCGAATCGAATATATTTTTAAAACCAATTTGTGTTAAAACATCATTTATAAAAGTGTCTTGGGCGGCCGCCATATAGGGTTCTTTCCAAATGCAATAACAAACCGATTTTGTCGATTGAACACTTGCTAATTCTTTTAAATCTTTAAAACCTGCTTCAATTAAATGATTAAGGTAATTCGCTTCAGGTGATGTGTTAGTCATTTCACCAATCATTCGGATGGCATCTAAGGCGTCCTGTATCGTATTAATATCAGACATCCAAAGCGGTGCGATAGATTCAATAGCTGTGATATCTTGCAGGGTATTTTCTTCCTTATTTCCAATAATTAAATCGGGTGCTAAGTCTTTGATTTGTTCAATATTTAAAGTTTTCGTGCCACCAACTTTTGCAATAGCCTGCATCTTTTCTTTGGGATGAATACAGAAGTTGGTGCGACCAACCAATTGCTTCTCTAAACCTAAATCTATCAAAAGCTCTGTAATGGAAGGAACTAAAGAAATTATACGTTGTGGAAAGCCATCTAAAGTTAATTGACGTCCCATCTGATCCTTAAACATTCGCACCATTTTTACTTGCTATTAGCGTTTAACTAATCGCCTGATTGCTCAACTAAACTGATTTCGTAGTCACCTACAACAATTTTTCTTTCTTTATATAAGGCTCCAATGGCTTTTTTGAAAACACTTTTACTAATTTCAAAAGCTGCATAGATATCATCAGGATTACTTTTATCGCCTAAAGCAATTACACCTTTATTTTGAGCCAAAGCTTCTAAAATAACATCTTTAGTGTCTAAAACGTGCCCATAACCAGAAGCTTGTAAAGTTAAATCGATATGGCCATCAACTCTAATTTTTTTAACCCAAGCACGTCGCTCATCGCCAGGCATTAATAAACCAAAAATTTCATTATGATATAATAAGCCCATGTATTTTTGATCGATGATCGCATTATAGCCTAAATCACTCTTATCACAAATCAAAACTTGTACTTCATCACCTTCTTCTAAATCTTCAGCTTGCTCTATAGCGAATTTGTCAACTTTAGAAGAGGCCACTAATTTTCTGTTTAATTCATCAAGATAAAGATAAACCACATAGCTTTCGCCCTTAATCATTGGGCGCTTTTGTTCTTTCTTAGGAACAAATACATCTTTTTCGATGCCTAAATCTAAATAAGCACCATCAGTATGCTCATCTATACATTGCAATAATACATAATCCCCACATTGCCCATAGGCCTTTTTAGTGGTAGCAACTAAATCATCAGTCTTATTGATGTAAACAAATACTTCAACGTTATTACCGATTTCTAAGGCTTCTTTAAAGTTATCATAGGGTAGAAGGATTTCACTTTTACCATCACTTAAACTTAATCCGTCTTTATTTTTTCCAGCTATACGTAGGGTGTTATATTCACCTATTTGAATCATAAGATATTTAATTTATTGAATCTTCAAAGGTAGGGAATAATTTTATTTGCACCCTTATTTTATTTCAACGCTAGCGTTTTGATTGTGGTTGGAATTTGCTTTTTCAGGATCATAATGTAATCCAGGCGATAACCAATACAATAAAAACATTCTGGAATATCTATAATTAAACGGAGCTAGTATAATCGATACAAAAATTAATAAACCTACAAAGTACCATAAGTTGTCATACTCTAATTTTAATCCAAGAATATAGGCAGCGACAGCGGCCGTAACCATTTCGGCAACATTCATAGCATAACTCACAAACATAGATACATAGAAATACCCTGGTTCTCTTTCGAATTTCAAGGCACAATGTGGACATCTATCATTCATTTTTTGACTTTTAAAGCCATATGTGTTGCCAATAAATACTTTACCAACTCGACAACGTGGGCATTTAGAAGCCTTAAAACCTTGCCATTGATTAATGTAGTTTGGATTATTTGTCATATCGATATTGGTTTCTAAATTTTTCTGGACTAATATTTTCGTGTTTTTTAAAAAATCTGATGAAGTAGGATTGATCATTAAAGCCTAAATTTTCTGCAATCTCACTTATTCTTAAATCAAAGTTCATAAGCATCCGCTTAGCTTCTAATAAAACACGCTCACGAATAATTTCCCCGGCACTTTGTTTTAAATACGTCGAACACACAGCATTTAAATGATTGGGAGTGATAAAAAGTTTGGCAGCGTAATCTTTAGGAAGTTTGATTTCTCTGAAATGTACCTCTATTAGATTTTTAAAATTATTAAGTAGCGTATGATTATAAGGATCATTTTGACTAGTTGTGACTGAATCTGTAAATTGAGCGATATACATAAATATCTTTAACAGATTTATTCGTACAAAGTCATCCCCATATTTATAACTTAAGTTATGTTCAAGATTAAATATCTCTTCAAATAAAGCAATGAGTTTATGTTGGGTTTCCAAATTTAATTGGAAAACTTGTTGTTGTAAATTACTTGAGAAAAAAGGCAACATGCTAAGGTATGCAGGATTAGCGAGTAGGCCATTGAAATAATCTACAGAAAAATTAACCAAATAACCATCTGGCTGTTCAGAAAATTCCCAAGTATGAACTTGTCCAGGAGCCATAAAATACATGCTTCCTGGTTCAATATCAAAATATTTAAAATCTAATTGATGTTTCCCCTTACCAGCAGTGAACAATAACAAATGATAGAAATCATGTTTATGTGGCTTGAAAAAATGAGGATTTTCTGCTAAATATACCCCAAACTTGCTGGCTAAAATACCTTCTTTTTTATAGGTATTGAAGTTTGATAATTGATAGGTAGGGTACAGCGATTTCATACACAAAATTAATAGTTAAATACTATTTAATATAGGATAATTTAGATAATTTATGGTACTTTTTACTGATTGCTGTCTGAGAAATATCAGAAATTTAAAATGCTTCTATAAGCATTCGATTCCTTATATGTCAAATGCTCCTCAATTGGAATAACCTTGCTAGGGTATTGTTCTTTAAACTTGTAAATTAACTGCATCGTATAAGGATTAGAGGGAAGGAGTTTTAAGGCATCTCTGATAACTTCTAACTGGAGTTGAAATGTATTACTCAAATAGGCCATACCGATTAATTTGCCTTTTTCAATCCATAAATAACTATTTTCCTCAGCGTTTCTTCCTTGATCAACCACTAAAAATGATGGTAAATGCATTTGAAAATTATCAATCGCTTCTAAAACTTTGTCATTATATACCTGGGTATGAACACCATTATTTGAATTATCCACATGCTCATCAGGATGACTACAGATACTTGTGCATTGGCAAGATGGCATAATATTTAAAGCAGACTTGGCTAAATGATTATAACATAGATTTTCACAAAGTTCATAGGAATTGACAAATGTTCGAATAATTTGATACCCTTCACGCATATCATTAAATGTCCAAATATGATCTAATTGTGGTTTATATTTATCTATAGCTAATCTATAATAGCCATTTTGATCTACATATTTAAACAATGAATACCGTTGTTCAAATCGTTTTAAAGAGCGATTATATTTTGGCCAGTAATGCTTAATTTCTGTCACCTCTAAAATAAGCGCCATCAGTTCGGTTGCACATTCTTGATAGGAGACATGATGAATTTCACGTAAAAAGTTTTGTCTTTGTTTACTTGGATTGTTACCTACAAAATGACTAAATACTCTTTTTTTTAAATTAATGGCCTTGCCGATATAAACATTTTTGCCTTTTTGATCTTGAAAATAATATATGCCTGGCGAACTTGGTAAATGAATTAAACTATTTTTATCTAAATGGGGTGGCAATACTTGTTCTTTGGATCCTTTTTTAAGGGTTGCTGCAATTATTTGCTCACTGTCTTCTTTTACTAATCTGGTAAACAATGTTGCGGTTGCCTCAGCATCACCCATAGCTCGATGTCTATCGTGAATTTCAATCCCTATGGCATGACATAATTTACCTAAACTATAAGATGGTAAATTAGGGATGATTTTACGACTTAAACGCACCGTACATAACTTGGGACAATTAAGGGTATAGCCACATTTATCGAGCTGATATTTAACAAAACTATAATCAAAATTTACATTATGAGCTACAAATATCTTGTCGTACAGTAAGGAATATATAAGCGGTGCTAAATCCTCAAAATAAGGCTCATTTTTAAGCATATGATTATTTATACCAGTAAGGGCCTCTATAAAAGGGGGGATTTCCTGATCAACTTTAAATAAACTTTGAAACCTTTGGGTGACTTGTTTACCATTATGAATAATGATAGCAATTTCAGTTATACTGTTTTGAGCAGCATAAGAACCCGTAGTTTCAATATCAACAACTGCGTATAACATCTTTTTTTTACTTCCTACAAAAGTATGCTAAAATCTTTAGTAATATAAAGTTTTTTATGAATTTTAAAGTTATTCCTAAAAGGTGTTAGTTAATTATGTTACTCTATACAATAAAGCCATTTTTTTGCCGTCTATATTATTGAGAGCGTTAATTTAGATGTCGGGGATAGGGTGTAATGCCTTATCTCCGATTTTTTTTGCTCAATTGAATATAAAGTTCATTTCCAGCTCGTTGAGGAATACTTAATGAGCTTGGTTCCATCTTTAAAATATCGAACTTAATCTTGAATAGTTTTTCATATTCTGCCTGATTACCACCAAATGGTGGTCCAGCCTCAAATTCACGATTAAATAATAAGCCCGTGAGTTGTCCGCCATCTTTTAATAAGCTATACATTTTATCAGCATATTCTTGTCGCATAGAAGGGTTTAGTGCACAAAAAAATGTTTGTTCTATTATGACATCATATGCGCCTTCCAAATCAAAAAAATCTTGATGTAAAATATTGATTTCTGGTTGATCAGCTAGTTTTTCTTTAATTTTTTCTATCGCTGTTTTAGAAATATCAACCAAGGTAATATGTTTAAATCCCATTTGATATAAGGCCACTGCTTCATAAGCATGACCACAACCAGGAATTAAAATTTCTATGGATTTATCCTCCAAGTTTTTAAAAAAGTCAATAATGGCCGGTGAAGCATATCCAATATCCCAACCTGTTTCTTGTTTCTGCCACCTAGTTTCCCAATAGTATTGGTCCATATAATTGAATAGATTAAATATGAATTTTGTGCTAATTTATAACTTTCCACATCCTTCGAAAAGCAAACTCGTTTTTTAGCACGAAATAAACTTTTTTCGGAAAACTTTATGTTTTATTCGGAAAGTGTTATAGTTAACTTATGTCTAACTTATGTCTAACTTCGGAAAGTATTCTACTTTACTTCGGTGTACTCCCGAAGCGGCTTCGCAAAATACCGAACACTTTCCGAACAATACCGAACATTTTCCGAAGGTATCCCGAATTCTTTAGGGACTTATTACGAATTTGGACATAATTTAATATAGAAAAAGTCCCTATAAGGTCCCTATAAGGTCTCTATAAGGTCCCCTTAAGGTCTCTTTTTAATAGCCCACTTTAAAAGGTGGATGAAAAATTTTGAAAGGAAAAAGGGTATAAGTAGGAATATTTATAACCCTGGAAATGAATATATTAATTTAATGATTTTTGGCCACAAATCCTAAAAAAAAAGGATGATTATATATAATCATCCTTTTTACTTTGTGGAGCCGAAGGGTGTCGAACCCTTGTCCAGTTGTGTGTTAAATATTGCCTTCTACATGCTTATTTTTCAATTTTTTTTCGAGTGAAGACGGGCTGAAAACCGACCTAATCTTTCACCTTAGGTGCTTTGTCTCACCTCTTAGTCGCACCTCTAAGAAGCCAGCATTGTTATTTCGATGCTCCGGATACTAACCTAACAATGCAGCAGTTAGTGGAACAAAAGCATGCGTAATTCTAAATTAGGCTGCTAAGGCGTAGTTATTTTCGCCATTTATAAAGTTGAACGTTATCTTTAAAGTGCTCTTCGTACAACGCACTGCATGCTTACAACTCTAGCCTCACCCTGTCAAATCCAGTACGGCCCCATGTAATGTGTTACAAAAGTACAATTAATGTACCAATATATTACCATTACTGATTTTTTATAGCATTTAGGCTATTTAAACATTTGTATTACCAGGGTATTTAGAAAGTGCTATTTCTAAACATGTCATAGCGGCATTTAATTCTTCTACATTTAATACATATGCCATTCTGACTTCATTTTTCCCGCTTCCTGGAGTTGAATAAAAGCCAGTAGCTGGTGCCATCATTACTGTTGCTCCTTGGTAATCAAATGATTCTAACATCCATTGGCAGAAGGCATCAGCATCATCTATAGGTAATTTAGCTACGACATAAAACGCACCTCCTGGGTTCGGGCAAAATACACCCGGTATGGCATTTAAACGATTTACTAAGGTATCTCTACGTTTCGTGTATTCTTCGTTTACAGCGTGGAAATAACTATCAGGTGTATCTACAGCAGCTGCTCCAGCGATTTGCTCAACCATGCCAGGACTTAAACGTGCCTGTGCAAATTTTAATGCCGCTTGAATAACAGCTTTGTTCTTTGTAATTAAGCAGCCTAAACGGGCTCCACAAGCGGAATAGCGTTTAGAAACAGTATCCATAATCACCACATTTTCTTCTAAGCCTGCTAAGTGCATAGGTGAAATGAAGCTTTTACCATCGTAGCAAAACTCTCTGTAGGCTTCATCTGAAAATAAATATAAATCGTATTTTAAACAAAGTTCCTTTAAAGCTTCTAATTCTTCTTTTGAATATAAGTAGCCTGTAGGATTATTGGGATTACAAATGATAATGGCCTTAGTTTTAGGTCCGATTAATTCTTCAAATGCAGAAATTGCCGGTAAGGCAAATCCATTTTCAATATGCGAAAGGATAGGTTTTACCACCACATTACTCATGCAGGCAAATCCATTATAATTAGCATAAAAGGGCTCCGGAATTATGATTTCATCGCCATCATTCAAGCAAGATTGCATTGCAATCGTAATGGCTTCTGAACCTCCTACGGTTACTAAAATATCGGAAGGTTCTATGTTGTAATTTAATTTATTATAATATTCAGCTAATTTTTGACGATAAGCTAAGGTACCTTCGGATGCTGTATAAGCCCATACATTAAAATCTATGTTCTTTACAGCATTTAACATAATTTCAGGCGTAGCAATATCAGGTTGCCCAATATTTAAATGGTATACTTTTTTACCCGCTGCTTTAGCTTTATCTGCAAAAGGGGTTAATTTTCGAATAGGTGATGCGGGCATTTGAAGCCCTTTATCTGAAATTTTTGGCATATGCAAAAATAAAAAAACCTCATGGATTTATGAGGTTTTAATATGTAATATTTTGGACTAATTTATTCTACGTAGACGCCTTTAATAATAAGAACTTTATTAGGTGTGCGGGCATTTGATGTTACGGTTATTGTTTTTACAAATGGAAGGGCAGGTCCGGAGGGAGTTAAAGTTACTTTAATCGTTCCAGTTTCCCCTTTTTTTACGGGTGTACTAGTAAATTCTGGAACAGTGCAGCCACAAGTTGTTTCTACTTTGCTTATAATAATAGGTTCATCACCTACATTCGTAAAGCTGAAGGTATGTACGACTGGTTTTCCTATGGCAATTTTTCCAAAATTATGAGCTTCTGTTTCAAATTTAAATTCACCCAATTTTGTCTGGGCCGAAGCCATATAGGTAAATCCTAAAAGGATAGCGAATACTAATAAAAGCTTTTTCATATTTAATTCTTTGATGGTCAAAAATAGGTTTTTATAGAAGTTATGCAAAAAGTATTCCAATATTAAATTTACATAGCTTATTATTGGTTAAACCTAAAAATTGTATCTTTGTGTCCTAATTCCAAATGCTTATGATGCCAAATAGTCCTATAACCACCTCTCAAATTGATACCTCAACCTTGAGTTTTGAGGATTTCCAAACGATTGTCTTAAATGATTATAAAATTGCCGTAGAAAGTCGACAAGCTAGTTTATTAGGCCGTCGGGAAGTGCTAACTGGGAAGGCTAAATTTGGAATTTTTGGAGATGGTAAAGAGGTTCCTCAAATTGCCATGGCGAAAGCTTTTAACAAAGGTGATTGGAGATCTGGGTATTATAGAGATCAAACCTTTGCATTTGCTACTGGGATGGCTACTATTAAAGAGTTTTTTGCACAATTATATGCCAATACGGATGTAACTGCTGACCCATCTTCAGCAGGTAGACAAATGAATTGTCATTTTTCGACACGTTCATTAAATGAGGATGGATCTTGGAAAAATCTTACTGAAATTAAAAACACTTCATCTGATATTGCACCCACTGGGGGGCAAATGGCGCGCTTAGTCGGTTTAGCCTATGCGTCAAAGTTATATAGAAATAATCCTGATTTAGCCTATTTAAAAAACTTCTCTATCGAAGGGAATGAAGTAGCATTTGGAACTATCGGTAATGCTTCTACATCAGAAGGTGTATTTTTTGAAGCTATCAATGCAGCAGGTGTTTTACAAATTCCCATGGCCATATCGGTATGGGATGACGGTTACGGCATTTCTGTACCGGCAAAATATCAAACGACAAAAGAAGATATCTCCGAAATATTAAAGGGATTTCAACGGGAGGAAGGAACTAACGGTTATGAAATCTTTAAAGTTAAAGGATGGGATTACCCGGCTTTATGTGAAATTTATCAAAAAGCTATAGCTGTTTGTAGAGAACAACATGTTCCAGTATTAATTCACGTTACCGAAGTAACTCAACCACAAGGTCACTCTACTTCAGGTTCACACGAACGTTATAAATCCACTGAAAGATTAGAGTGGGAAAAGGAGTATGACTGTATCAATCAAATGCGCAAGTGGATGTTAGAATCTGCTATTGCCGATGAAGCCACTTTAATAGCCATTGAAGAAGAGGCTAAACGCTTTGTAAAGGAAGTTCAAAAAGAGGCTTGGAATGAATTTTTAGAAGGTATTAAAATTGAACAAGTAGAAGCCGTTGAGTTTTTAAAAAATTTAGGGGTGGAAAATGATGCAGTACAAAAAATTTATCAAGCCTTAGCGGCTAATTCCGATGCGCAGCGAAAAGAAGTTTATTCGGCAGTTAGAAAAGCTATACGCTTAAGTGCAAAACAAAATTCAGATGCTCGTGCGGCACTTATCAATTGGTATAAGAGTAAAGAGGAATCAATTTTTGACAGATATAGCTCTAAATTATTTACCGATGGCTTAGAAAGCCCAAGCTTACAAATGGAAACCCCTGCTGTGTATGCCGAGGATAGCAAGATGATCGATGGAAGGGAAATATTAAATGCTTGTTTTGACGGTAATTTTGAAAGAGATCCGAGGTTAGTAGCTTTTGGAGAGGATTTAGGAAATATTGGAGATGTGAATCAAGGATTTGCAGGATTGCAAGCTAAATATGGCGAACTTCGAGTAACCGATACAGGTATTCGTGAAATGACCATTGCAGGTCAAGGTATTGGTTTGGCTTTGAGAGGTTTAAGACCAATAGCGGAAATTCAGTATTTAGATTATTTATTATTTGCTCTAAATATTTTAAGTGATGATTTAGCAACCATTTCCTATCGTACAAAAGGTGGTCAAAAAGCACCTATGATTGTGCGTACTAGAGGTCATCGTTTAGAGGGTGTATGGCATTCTGGTTCCCCTATGGGAGTGGTGTTAAATTCATTGAGAGGAATGCATATTTGTGTGCCTCGAAATATGACACAAGCTGCTGGTATGTATAATATATTATTTAGAGGGGATGAGCCTGCTATTGTAATTGAGTGTTTAAATGGATATAGATTAAAAGAGAAGTTACCTACCAACGTAGATTCATTTACAGTTCCTTTAGGAAAAGCTGAAATTTTAAAAGAAGGCAGTGATATTACGGTAGTATCTTATGGTTCCACCTTGCGACTAGTAGAAGAAGCTGCTGAAGAGTTAGCTAATTTTGGAATTAGTGTGGAGGTTATTGATCCTCAAACCCTAATCCCATTTGATCATGCAAAGGTATGTGCAAACTCCTTAAGCAAAACTAATAAATTGTTAGTGGTTGATGAAGATGTACCTGGGGGTGCATCTGCTTATATTTTACAAGAAATATTAGAGAATCAAAATGGCTATTACCATTTAGATGCGCAACCTAAAACATTAACTGCTAAGGCTCATAGACCACCTTATGGCTCAGATGGAGATTATTTCTCGAAGCCTTCTGTAGATGATATTGTGGAAGCTGTTTTCGAGATGATGAATGAATCAAATCCGGATCAGTTCCCTAAATTATACTAAGGAAATAAAAAAAAGAATGCTAATTATTAGCCTTCTTTTTTGTTCCAGTATAGTTTTTTTCTCCTGCGCTAATTATTGTTACTAAATCATTTTCTGCTGGTGGGATGGGACAACGATAACCATCACTGTAGGCGCAGTAGGGATTATAGGCTTTATTAAAATCTAGCCATATAGTTTTTTTATCAATATCACCCGCTTTTACATCCATATATCGGCCCCCTGCATAGGTTTCTTTTCCATTAGACTGATCAGTAAAGGGTATAAACAAATAATCTTTATACGCGGGATTAGTAGCAAGATCTAGATTTTTATAAGCAATTAAGGTATAGTTTTGATTGTTGAGTTGAAATGTTAGAGCATATTGTCTGATAAACTTTTTACCTGTACCATCGAAAGTAGGCATCGTAAAGCTTTTTTGTTTTTTTAATGCTTTAACTTTAGCTAACACCTTGAAAGATTTTGTAGCAGGATAAAAGTGCAAGTGTTCAAAATCTGTTGCTATCAATGGAGATCGAGCATCTTTTAAAAAATTTGCTTTATAGGTATCTCTGTGAATAGCTATTTCAGTATCGTAATTTTGTGCTTTTGCAAGGTTTAATAAAGAAAAAAGGACACTGATAAATAAAGTTATATAATGACTTTTATGCATCTTTCAAGTTAATTAAAGTTTACTATTTCGATTTCTTAATATATGATCAGCAATTACGAGGGCACTCATTGCTTCTACGATAATTACAGCTCGAGGTACAACACATGGATCGTGTCTACCTTTGCCTTTTATTTCAGATTCACTTCCTGTTGAATCTATTGTTTTTTGAGTTTTCATGATGGTTGCCACTGGTTTAAAGGCGGTCTTAAAATAGATAGGCATTCCATTGGAGATTCCACCTTGAATTCCTCCTGAATGGTTGCTTTGCGTTTCCACTTTATCGTTTTTGGATGTAAATAGGTCGTTGTGTGAAGAGCCTAACATTTTACTTCCATCAAATCCAGATCCATACTCAAACCCATGGACCGCATTTATACTTAACATGGCTTTTCCTAAATCGGCATGTAGTTTATCAAAAACAGGTTCACCCAATCCTACAGGGCAATTTTCTATAATACAAGAAATTTGCCCACCCACAGTATCTCCAGATTTTCGAATGCTATCAATATATTCTTCCATCGATTGAGCATATTCTGCATCAATGGTTCTAACTAGGTTCGTTTCTCGAAGGGCTAGGAGTTCTGCATGTGGCAACAAAGGCAGGCTAGGGCATGGGTAAGGTCCTACACTCGAAACATAGGCAAATATAGAAATGCCATAATGTTGTAGTAATAATTTAGCAATTGCCCCAGCGGCTACTCGTGCGGCTGTTTCACGAGCAGAGGAGCGACCGCCACCTCTATGATCTCGAAGGCCATATTTTGTGAAATAAGTATAATCTGCATGACTCGGTCTGAATACATTTATATTATGATCATAATCTTTTGACTTTTGATCTTCATTGGGTATTAATAAAGCAATCGGCGATCCAGTTGATTTGCCTTCAAAAATTCCGGATAATATTTGAACTAAGTCAGATTCTTTACGCTGAGTGGTAATTTTGGATTGACCTGGTTTGCGCTTATCTAATTCGGATTGGATATAATCTAACTCAATAGGTAATCCAGCTGGACAGCCATCGATTATAACCCCAATTGCTGGCCCATGGGATTCTCCAAAAGTGGTAATTTTAAAAAGTTGACCAAAAGTATTGCCTGCCATTTTATTGATGTATAAATCCTATTTTTTCTAAATCCTTCCAAAAATTAGGATAGGATTTGTTAACTACTTCTTTATCGTCAAATATAACTTCTTTTATTTGAGTTGCTAATACAGCGAATGCCATCGCCATCCGGTGGTCTTCATAAGTGGATATTCGGACGCTATCTGGAAAATGTATGTTTTTAGTTTCAAGATAGTAAACTCCAGGTTCAGTTTCAATAAGGTGTGCGCCAATTTTTCTTAATTCTATCTGTAATGCCTCAATTCTATTGGTTTCTTTGATTTTTAAAGTTTCTAAACCTGAAAAATAGTGAGGAATTTTTAAAACGGCGCAAAGTACAATTATACTTTGGGCAATATCAGGACAAGTTATAAAATTAATATGACCCGCCTGAATTTCGGATGATGAAGGGTTTGCCACTTTTTTGAGTGTTAAGCCTTGTTTAGAAAAAGTTGACTTAACTCCAAAATTTTTCATGATATGCACAATGGCATTATCTCCTTGTAAACTATTTTCTTTTAAATAAGGAAGGGTGATTTCTCCTTCTGGTATGGATGCTAAAATTGTATACCAATAGGAGGCCGCACTCCAATCGGGTTCAATACCCAATGTGGCCTCTTTGAAATCTTGAGGAGGAATAATTAAGCTGTTTTGTTTCCATTGAACGTTAACTCCCACCTCTTTTAAGAGAGCCAAAGTCATATCCAAATAAGGTTTAGAGGTAATCTCATTTTCTATTGTGAGTGCTAAACCTAAGGGCAATTGGGAGCCTATTAATAATAAAGCGGATAAATATTGACTACTTATATTCCCTGGAATGCTAATATGTGTTTTAAGTTGCTTTAAATTTCCAGCAATTTCTAATGGCGGATATCCTGGCACTCCCGCATATTTAATTTCAGCACCTAAAGTTTGCAATGCTTCAACTAATAATTGAATGGGTCTTTGTTGCATACGGGCAGTACCGGTAAGAAAAAAGGGGCCCCTTTGCAAACATAAATAGGCGGTTAAAAATCGCATAGCTGTACCCGCAGGTCCAATATCAATGCAGAGTGGATTAGTAGCTGAATTTTGGCTGCTAATTTTGTCCAGGCATGATTTTAAAATTTGGGTATCATGTGCATCCGAAAAATTCTCGAGTTTAACTTTTCCTTTGCTTAAAGCAGCTAGAATTAAGGCTCTGTTGCACTCACTTTTAGAACCTGTTAGTTGAATGGTTACTTTCGGATTTCGGGGATTGGTAAAACTTAATGAAATGGCTTTTTCAGACATATTTTAGTGAACCACTTTAGATGCTAATTGTTTATTTTCAGTTTTACCCGCATTCATAATCTCGGTTTGTAAACGAATTGATTCGCCGTGGACTAATTCTAAAAATTTCTCTGTGAAATGAATATCCAATTTTAAGGCATTCGCAAAGGCTGATCTTCGTTTCATAATTTCATCCCAGCGATTTACTTGTAAAATGGTTACATTATTTTCTAGCTTAAATTCTCCAATTTTTCGTGTAATAGCCATTCTATCAGCTAATTTTTGAATAACTAAATCGTCAATTTTATCAATTTCTTTCCGCAAGTCGGCTAGTTTATCAATAAATTCTTCATTTCTTGATTCTGGTACTCTCAAAGTGAAATTATTCACCATATCATTTAAAGCACTAGGCGTTACTTGTTGTTTGGCGTCTGTCCAGGCTTGAGAAGGATCTATATGCGATTCTATCATTAATCCTTGCATGTCTAAATCTAACGCTTTTTGAGCCACATAAGGTAATAATTCCCGGTTTCCACAGATATGACTCGGATCGTTTATGATTGGAAGTTCTGGAATTAAGGTTTTTAATTGAATGGCAAGTTCCCACATAGGTTCGTTTCTGAAGGCACTTTTTTCAAAAGAAGAAAATCCTCTATGAATAGCTCCCAACTTGGTAATGCCTGCTTTATTGATTCTTTCTAATGCTCCTAACCATAACTGTAAATCTGGGTTTACGGGGTTTTTAACTAAGACAGGTACATCTGTACCATTTAGAGAATCTGCAATTTCTTGAACTGTAAATGGATTTACGGTGGATCTAGCTCCAATCCATAAAATGTCAACACCTGCTTTTAAGGCTTCTTCTACGTGTTTAGCATTAGCAACCTCAACGGCTGTGGGAAGTCCTGTTTCTAATTTTGCACGCTGTAACCATTGCAATCCAATGGATCCGATGCCTTCAAATTCTCCGGGTCTGGTGCGAGGTTTCCAAATGCCGGCTCTCAATACACTTACCTTACCAGTTTTAGCTAATAGATGAGCGGTGGCTAATAATTGTTCTTCTGTTTCGGCACTACATGGGCCAGAGATTAATAGGGGGCTGTTTTTACTTGGTAACCAATTTTGAATAGATTCCAGATTAAGTTGGGTTTTCATATTTTTGAGTAAGATTTTTAAAAGTAAGCATTAAACTTTATCATTTTTGAGATATTCTCCCATAATATTAAAGTTGACAGTATATTTTAGGGCTTTGCGAATAGCTTGATTATAATTCTCCATATTCTTCCATTCCATATCTACATAAAAGTGATATTCATTACGTTTACCTAGCACAGGCATAGATTGGATTTTGGTGAGATTAACTTGAAGTTCTGCGAAAATATTTAAGATTTTTGCCAAGGCGCCAACCTGATTGCCAACCTGAAAATTAATTGAAGCTTTATTGATTTCTGGGGTTTCGTCTTGTTTTCCGTTTTCCAAAATTAAAAATCGTGTATAATTTTTTTTATTTGATTCAATTCTACGCTCTAAGATATTTAACCCATAGGTTTCAGCCGCTAAAGCATTAGCAATTGCAACCGTATCTATCAACTTTTCCTCGGCAATCTTTTTAGCACAAGCTGCTGTGTCAGAGCTTTCGATGACTGAAATATTAGGAAAGTCATCAAAGAAATCGACGCATTGACGTATGGCTATAGGATGAGAGGTGGCAAACTTTATTTGTTCAAATGTTACCCCTGGGAGAGCTAATAAATGTAATTGAATCGGCAAGTAAACTTCTCCTGTTATGGCGAAATTATAGTCTCGGATAAGGGTGTAGTTTGGAAGTAAACTGCCAGCAATCGAATTTTCAATGGCCATTACTGTATATTCAACATCTCCCTTTTTTAATAATTCACAGGTATGCTTAAATGAATTACATTCTAAGGTGTCAATCTCATTTCCAAAATATTTTAATGCTGCTTCTTCATGAAAAGAGGCTTTTATTCCTTGAATGGCAACTTTCTTTTTAAGGTTCATTTATTATTTTGATTAAAAAAAAAGTCCCGGTCTGCAGGACCGGGACTAAGTTATATTTAAAAAAAGGTTGATTTAAATAATTACATACTAGCCCCGGCTCTCACTAAAATAGTAAAAGTAACCAAAGTAATATGTGCTAAATTTTTGCATGTGTTAGTTGTCAAGAGCAAATGTACATTTCGAAATTTAATTTGTCAAGAGTCTATAGAAAATAATTTTTACAAAATTATATTTTATAGTTTCCAGTTTATATGTTTTCCTGCTTCTTGAATAGTTTGTTTAGTTATTGATGGAAGGATTGGAATATGACCTATAATGGGGGCTTTAGCATGCTGTGTTATGATAATTTCAGATTCCGGATTACTTTCTCCATTAAAAATTATGCCTGCAATTTGAATGTGAAATTTATTTAAGGCTTCAATACTAAGAATGGAATGGTTTATACTGCCTAAATAATTTTGACATACTAATATTACTGGAATATCTAATTTTTTTATTAAATCAATTATAAAGTATTCTTGATTTAAGGGTACGAACAAACCTCCTGCACCTTCCACAATTAAATGGTTTGTTGTGGCTGGTAATTGGATGGCATTCATTTCAATATAAATGTTATCCAATTTAGCTGATGCATGTGGGGAAAGGGGGGTATTTAGCTTATATGTTTCTGGATGTATTTTAGATTTGTTATTGCTTAGATGTTTGGTAATAAAGCGGCTATCACTGTTATGTAAATCCCCCGATTGAATTGGTTTCCAATAATCTGCTTGCAGAAATTCTGTTAGAATGGTAGCTATGAGGGTCTTTCCCACGCCAGTACCAATACCAGTAATAAAGTACTTATGAGATTTCATTTTACGAAATTTGTTGTAGGGTCAGTAAAAGTTCCTCTGTTTCTTGAGCCGTATTAAATAAATGGTAACATAGTCTGATTCTTTCAGTATTGGTTGCAACAGTAGGCGCTAAAATAGCTTTGGCATGGATGCCTGATTGGGTTAATTTTTGAGCTATTTTTTTTGCAATAATTTTATTTCCAATAATCAAGCTATGTATGCAGCTTTTAGAAGGGGTGTATGTAAATGCAAGATGCGTTAGCCTTTCAGCAAAAATGGTATTACGGGGTTTTAATATTTTAGGATAATCATAAGACATAAGCTTTTCATATCCACATTTAATAGATGCTAATTGGGCTATACTTAATGCCGTTGTATAAATAAAGGGCCTGGAAAAATTAATTAAGTAATTAATAAGATCATTACTACCCGTAATCGCTGCTCCGTGACTTCCCAATGCTTTTCCATAGGTGAAAATACAGGCAAATATTTCTGAGGTTAAATTTAATTCGTCAACCAATCCCTTGCCATGATTGCCAAATATTCCGAGTGAATGAGCTTCATCAACAATGATTTGGGCCTCATATTTTTTACATAAGTTAACTATTTCAATTAATGGGCTAGTATCACCATCCATTGAAAACACACTTTCCGTAATGATGAAAACTGTTCCTGTTTGAAGTTTTAATAGGCGCTCTAAATCACATAAATCTTGATGTTTATATTTATATCTTTTGGCGTAGCCTAATCGCATCCCATCTAATAGGCTTGCATGACATAATTCATCGTAAAGAAAAGTTACCTCTTTTATTCCAATGGCGCTTAATAAACCTAAATTTGCTGAATAGCCTGAATTAAAAAGGAGTGCGGCTTCTGCTTCATGAAATTGAGCAATTTTAAATTCTAAGTCTTGTGCATAAGCACTATTGCCACTTATTAGTCGGGATCCTGTAGCGCCATGAATTTGTAGGTTGGAAAGTCCAGCCTGTTGAGCTATTTCTAAAGAAATAGTATTTTGGAGTTCGGTATCTCTCGAAAATCCAAGATAATCATTAGAATAAAAATCTATTAAGTTTTCGGGTTGGATTAGGTTTCTATAATTACCTTCCTTTTGCCTTTGAGAAAGCTTTTCTAAGAATGGTTTTTTTAGATGATGCATAGCCAAAAATAAGTAAAGCCTTCAAATTCTGAAGGCTTTACAAACATTAATTAATTTATTTAGTCAAATATTAGCGAGATCCTCGTGGTGATCTTTGTCTCTCTGCTCTTGGTAATTCCCTTTTATCTTGAAACTTGTGGAATTCCGAACCTCTCATTAATCGCTCTCTTTTTTGAACTTGAAACTTTTGGTAAGCTAAAAATTGCTCTTTTGTTAAGATTTTTTGGAGTTTAGCGCGTTGATTTTTTAATTGAGCAGCGCGTTGAATTCTATTTTTTTTAAGGTGCTTTATATTTGCATGCCTTAATTTTTGTGATTGTCTAAATTTATCTTGATTTAATTTTCTTATCTCAGCTACTTGTTTAGGGCTTAGTTTAAGATTTCTTTGCATCCATACCATGTCTTGGTTGCGACTTTGGCTTCTTTGGATGGTATTTTGTTTTTCACGTGGACGAATTTGGCTATAAGCTGATCCAGTTCCAAGAATTACAAAGGTCAATAAATACAGTAACTTTTTCATATTAAAATTATTATAGGTTAATAAATTGTGTGTTATTGGTAAGAGTATTTATTTCCTATTAGGTTTAATACTGAATAGTTAAAATTTGTTAAATCTTAATTTTTCTTGAGTTGTGAAATTGACTTTTGCATTTGAGCCATCATGGTTGTTAAACTTTCCATTGTAGGTTCAGGAGAAGGCTCAGGTAAGTGGGTTGAAATATATGCTTTGGCTTTCCATATCTCTAATATATCCTCTACAGGAACGGTATAAGGGTCGTAAACTTTATTATCAGATATTAATTTTAAATCTTTGTAATCTTTAAATTTATTACCAATCCGTTTGTACACCACACCTTCGTTTTTGCTAATTACAATGTAGGTTTCCATAGGCTTTATATCATTCCAATTATCTAAATACTCACCTATGATTATACTTCCGGGCTGAATAGGAAGCATAGAATCACCTTTGATTTCAAATGCTCTAAATGTGCCTTGTCTTAAAGCAGGCATAGGTAACTGAAATTTTGGTAAATCGGCAATGTATTGAGGATCAGAAAAACCATTTAAATAACCTGCACTTGCTTTTACTGGCACAAGTTCTATGTTTTCTCTATCTTGATTATCTACCGATATACTGAGAACTCTTAGGTTAGAACCCTGGCTTTTAGGTTGAGGCTTCCATTGTTCATCAATTTCTTCTTGAATAAACTCATCGATGCTCAGTTCAAAATGACTTGCTATTTTTTTTAGTAATTCGTATTTGGGTTCAGCTCTATCTTCTTCATATGCGCCTATTAAAGAACGTTTAATGCCCATTAAATCAGCGAATTGCTGTTGGGTTAGGTTGGATTTTTTTCTTAAGAATTTAAGATTTGAAGCGATATTTGACATAAAAAAAATTAAAAAATATTTTTAAATACTAAAATTATTAGTAATATTGTGCCAATAAAGTTAGTAATTATTCTTCGAATTGCAAGATAAATAACTAAATAAATTAGTTTTAACCCCTAAAATAATAGATTATGAAAAAGTTCGTATATGTATTAACCGACCGAAACAGAACCAGTTTGCATGTTGGAATGAGTGCTGACTTAATGAAAACCTTATCCTTTTATAAAAACATGCCGAATTTGTTTTTTGATTCTGCACAACAATTGTCTCGATTAGTATATTTTGAAGAATTTAAAACCGAAGCACAAGCTTTACAGCGATTCAAAGTAATTAGTAGATTTACGAGATTACAAAAAGAAAGATTGGTCAGATCGTGTAATCCTGATTGGATTGATTTATCGATCGGATTAGACTTTGAAAATTTATTACTTAAACCGAAAGTATCTTTTCAGGTGGCCATTCCAATTGCTAATTAATCGAAATGAAACTTATTAATTAAAATTTTTTATGATGGAGGTTATATTCCAAGAATAAAAAAGGGGAAACTTGTTAATAGTATTCCCCTTTTTTTATGCAGCTAAATATTCTTATTTACCACCCTGGTGTAAAGGCCACTCCAAATACGCCTGATTTAACATCTTTTCTTTGAAACGGTATCGCGTAATATGGTTCAATTATAAAATAATTAAATAAGTTAACCCGAAGGGAAATACCAGCACTTAATGCAGGTACACGTTCTAAAGGAATGCCATTAGGACTTAGTGCTGTTCCCGGTTGATTTTTAAACACCACTTTAGAATCTTCGTTCCAAGCTAAACCAGCATCAAAGAATAAGTTTAAATCACTAAATAGAAATTTTGATTCTAATTGAGCTAATTTTTTAGGCCCCGTAAAAGGTAGTCTAATTTCAAAATTAAAGACGGCAAATTTACTCCCTGATAATTGATTAATGTCAAAACTTCCTGTATTTTGATTTTTACTGTTATAGAATGAATTAGCTTCATAACCTCTAATTAAATAGGGATATCCAATGAATAAAGGATAGAGATTTTCTCCTTCTTTACCTAATCTTAAATAATTAAAACTTCTTACAGCGAATGTAAGAGGCTTGGTTCGCCAATACTTTCTTCCATCCATGGTAATGGCTGTAAATTTAAAATCGCCTAGATATTGTTCAAATCCAACTCTATATCTAAACCCATCTAAGGGTGCTGCAACCCCAAATATGGAATTATCGCCTACAAAAGACGCGTTCAAAGAGGCTATTGAAAAGGCTTTTAATGGAATTCCTAAACTGTTTTCTGCGTCACCTTTCGATACTTTTTCTCGGTCAGAGCCTAAATAATAAGCAGGATATCCGTTTATATCTTCATAATAATTATTGAATCTGGTTAAGCTATAACTATATCTAGAAAGCGCTAATCCTGATTCAAATCGATGAGATTTATTAAATGGATAAGATCCAAAAACTTCTAATTTATCTTCAAATGTTCTTAAGATATTGGTGCTAATAGTATCTATTGGATTCCCATTAGGAGTTTCAATGGGGTTATAGAAAGATGCTGTGGTAAATCCTGTAACATAAGGAATATGAGAAATGCCAACCCCCCAATTTATCCTACTTTTTTGATTTATATATCCAACGAGGCCTCCAAAGTCTTGAATTTCCCCATTTACAGATAAATTGGCAATAATTTGATTTCTACCTAATATGTCACTGAACATCCCAATAACTCCACCTTGCATACCTGTCCCAAAGCGGCTGGTCGAAACTCCCACACCGCTATTGGCTAAATAATCTAATTTAAATTGTGGGCGATAAGGAACCTCTCGCATTTCATCTTCACCTATTTTTTCAAATCTTTCAAAATTTTGAAGATTGGCATTGATTACATTAACACCTGTACTTTGAGCTGGTGGCAATAATGCAGGGCCAAAATTCACTTCATTAGGATCCACTTCTTTAGATTTGAAATAACTTGCAGGTGAGTTATATAAAGTATAACGCTGTGAACCGTAATAGCTATAAATGACATCATCCGTTTTTGAAACCGTGAGAGCAGGAGAGAACTCAGTTATACCACTTATGCCTGTAAAATAATCTGTTAATTGGAAAACTTTTTGATTTTCTAAGTTAAACTCATATAAGTTTCTAAATCCATCCCGATTTGATAAGAAAAAGATTCGTTTACTGTCTCCAGAGAATTGAGCATTTAAGTTATTAGCTCCTTTAAAAACTGGGAGATGTGAAATAGTTTTATTAGCTAAATTATATATACTAATATTCATAGCGTGAACCGCACTCAAATTATTTTCCATTGTAGATACCCTATCTGTAGAAAAAGCAATCATTTTTCCATCAGGGGAAAAAGTAGGGGCATAATCCGAATATTCATCATTTGTAATTTGAATGATTTCTTTTGTATTTAAGTTATACATGAAGATATCACTCTGTCCTTCTACTAATCCTGAAAATGCAATGTGCTGTCCATCCGGTGACCATGTTAAATTACTAAATTGTTCAACATGCTTCATGTCGGTATTCAATATGGTGTTGCCTGTGGCCACATCAATTACCATTAAGGTGTTTTTACCCTTACTAAAAATACTAAAAGCAAACTGTTTACTATCTGGAGACCAAGCACCTGCAGATTCTATAAAGTTAAAATCATCAATATGTGAGTTGGATACTTGTGAACTTAGTTTTCGAATAATGCGGCCAGTTTTAGCGTCTGCTAAAAATAAATCAATCCCAAATAAATCCTTTTCAGATAAAAAAGCCAGGTATTTTCCATCAGGACTTATGGCAGGAGCAACATTCATTTCTCCAGCGTTTTTATTATCTATGATTTTTGTTCCCACAATTTTTGTTTGAGAACTATCAGCTTTTAAATAAGGTCTGTAGTGTTGTTCAATAGCATTTTTCCATAACCCAGATAGGGTTTTATCATCATACCCAAATGTTAAACGTATAGCATTTTCATATCCATAGCGAGCAGTAGATTTAAATAAGGGCGCAATCGTGGTATCTCCATAAACTGAACCAATAAATGTCCAAAATGCCTGACCATATCGATAAGGGAAGTAGCGACCAGAATTAGTTAAATCTTTTAATGAGGGAATATCTCTATTTAACATAGCATCCCTCATCCACATAGAAGTAAAAGCATCTTTTTTACCTACAGACAAATATTCCGCCATACCTTCTATCATCCATAATGGCGTATTTCCAATGTTTTCTAAGCTAATAGAATCTTTTTCCAGTAAAACATGATATTGAAAAGCATGTACTAATTCGTGACCTAATACATGTCGGGTTTGACTATTCAAATCCAAAATAGGCATAATTACCCTGTTTTTAAAAGCTTCAGTCACCCCGCCCGTACCTACACCTACTTCGCCCATTAAAGCGGTAGTCTGTTGAAAATCAGGATGGTTATTATATAGAATAATAGGGTTCTTTTTTAAAAAAGTATCTCTGAAAATTTCTTGATGCATTTTATACCAGGTTTCTGCATCTTGAGCTATTTTTTTTAATAATTTTTCATTTTTTAAATAGTAGTAAATTTCAAAATGTGGCGTTTGAAGTACCTTAAAATCAGCATTTTTATAGCGAACTCTGTTTTGTCCAAAATATTGGGCTTGGGCTGTTGCCAAGGATAAAAAGATAAATGCAATTAATAAGGCTATCTTCTTTAATTGCGTGTATTTATTTAACATATACATAGGATCTCAATGGAATCTTAAAGGTAGTATAAAATTTATAACTAATTTCAAATCAATTATTCTGGTTGTTTTTCTTTTGCTTTTTCAATTGACGATTCAATTCTCTTTCTTCTTTTCTCGTTAATGGAGTTGTCGTAGGAGGGGCTAAATTTTTATTAGGGTTTTCCGTACTTTTCTTTTCGTCTACTTTTTTATTATTATCCGTGATGTTTCTAACAGGTATAGGTTCAGTTTCTAAGGGTACTGGTTCTACCTCTACTGAATCTACAAAATTACTATCCGAACTTACAGTGTCTTTGGAAATAATAATAGTAGGACAATTATATTTTCGGGTTATTTCAACTTTTGGTTTTGGAAATGGCCCGTATGTATATCCAGAATTTGGATCTTTATATACTTTTTCCATGAATTTACCAAATATAGGTAAAGCTGTTCTAGAACCTTCTCCAGTCTCTCCATTCTTAAAATGGGCTGTTCTTTCATCACAACCTACCCAAACACCTGTTACTAAGTCTTTGGTTAAACCGATATACCATGCATCAACATAATCAGAAGAGGTTCCTGTTTTGCCTCCAATTTGATTATTCTTTTTCCATAAATCCCATTCCCATAATGCTCTCGAAGTTCCTCCTGGTTCCTCCATACCACCTCTAAACATGTATAACATTAACCAAGCTATTTCTTCACTAATGGCTCTTTTGGATTTTGCTACAAATTCCTCAATTATATTATCATCTTGATCAGTAATGCGTTCCACTAAAATAGGATCGGTTTTCATACCTTCATTTAAAAAAGTTCCATAGGCTTTTACCATTTCGTACACACTTACATCACTTGGGCCTAAAGCGACAGATGCCACCGGAGACAATGGACTTTCAATCCCAACTTCTTTAGCCCATTTTACCACATTTTCTGGACCTACTTGATCGGAAACTTGGGCTGTAATTGTATTGACAGATCTCCCCATGGCATGTCGTAGTGTCATTTCTCCATATGTATTATGCCAATCAGCATTTTTTGGTTCCCAATATTCTGTTTTACCTTTATTTTGATAAGGGATACGAACAGGCTTATCAATAAAAGTATCACATGGACTCATTCCGCTTTCTAAGGCGGCTAGATAAGCAAAAGGTTTAAAAGTTGAACCCGCTTGCCGTTTAGCTTGGTTTACGTGATCATATTTAAAATATTTATGATTGATTCCACCTACCCAAACTTTTATTTTTCCTGTTTTGGGCTCTAAAGTCATCATCCCCGTATTCATTATCTTTCCATAATATTTAATAGAATCTAAGGTTGAAAATAAGGTATCCTTATCACCTTGATATGAGAACACCGTCATCCTTTTCTTTTTATTGAAATAGGCTTCTATTGAATCAGGTTGATTTGGAAATTTTTTATTTAAAATTTGATATATAGGAAGATTCTTCATGGCTCTTTCTGGGTAATTTACTTTATTTCCATCTGAGTCTTCCCAAGGATCTTCATTTCCCCAAACATTATAAAAACGTTTTTGAATAATTTTCATTTGATCTTGAACAGCTTCTTCCGCATACTTTTGCAATTTGGAATCGATGGTAGTGTAGATTTTTAAACCATCTTCATATAAGTTGTAATCATTTTCCTCGCTCCACTTTTCTAAATATTTATCTACGGCTGTCCTCAAATAAGAATCTTCATTACTATTATCGGCAATTTTTCCTTCTTTTAGTTTGATAGGTTGCGAGCTCAAATATTTGACTGAATCGGAACTCAAATAATTATATCGAGCTAATTGGTTTAATACGGTATTTCTTCTATTTAAAGCATTTTCAGGATACTTAATTGGATTGTATAAGTTGGTTCCTTTCAACATACCTACTAATAAGGCCGATTCATTTGGATCAAGTTCGATAGTTTTTTTATCAAAATAAACCCTTGCCGCTGTTTTAATTCCATAGGCATTGTTTCCAAAGGAAACAGTATTAAGATACATAGTGAGGATTTCATTTTTGGGATAATTGGATTCCAATTTTACCGCCGTCATCCACTCTTTAAATTTACTTACAGCTGTGCGAACTCCCGGTATGTGCTTTAACAAGCCAGACGATTTACTATAACGTGTTCTATACATGTTTTTTGCAAGCTGTTGGGTGATAGTACTAGCCCCTCCATCTTTACCCATACCTGCAAATGCTCGCCCAAGGGCCACCACGTCAATACCGCTATGTTTGTAAAATCGAATATCTTCTGTAGCAACTAATGCATTCACTAAAACTGGAGCAATTTCATTGTAATCTACTGGAGTTCTGTTTTCTCTAAAATAACGTCCAATCAATTTTCCATCGGAGGTATATAACTCAGAGCCAATTCGCTGTGCAGGCTTCTTAATATCTGCATAACTAGGGGAGTAACCAAATAACCATAAAAAGTTAATTTGAACGGCACAAATGAATAGAATCAGGAAAAAAATTACAATAGCAATTATTCGTAAAGCTCTATTCTTTATTTCTCTAAACATGGGCTAAAGTTCTATAAAATCGGAATGTATTACTGTTAAATTGTGTTAAAAGTAACGATACAAAATAACGCAATAATTTTTTTTATATTTAATATTAAACAATTAATTATACTTTTGTTCAAAATTTGGTGTCTAGTTTTAGAATTAAAAGGGAATACTGTGTAATTCAGTAACTGTCCCGCAGCTGTAAGCTCCACTAAAACTGCTTATTAATAAGTCACTGTGCAAACGGGAAGGCAATAAGCAGGGGGTAAGTCAGAATACCTGCCAAAAATTGTTATTAGCATAGCTTTCGTGGATTGAAGCTGGGCATAGGCTATTTATGGGCTTATATCTATTTCTAATTCAGCAGCTGTGTGTGAATTTTTTCACCACACATGAAAATTAAAAACTTTGGAATTTTGGCAGGTCTAGGATTTGTCTTTTCCATCCCAGTCGGGTTTACTGCAAGAGCTCAAAAAGCTCAAAATCTAAATGAAGTTGTCATTGCTGCAACTAAATCAGATCAAAAAAAGAATCAATCGGGCAAAGTAATTACGGTAATTGACAAAGCGCTACTTGAATTAAATCAGGGTAAAAATTTGGCCGAATTATTAAATCATCAAGCGGGTATTACTGTGGTTGGATCGGGAAGTAATTTGGGTAAAGAAAAGGGGGTTTTCTTAAGAGGGGCGGCAGGTTCTTATACGATAATTTTAATTGATGGGATTATAGCTAATGATCCATCAGGTGTTGGAGGAGCTTTTGATTTAAGATTATTTAATATAGACCAAATTGAACGCATAGAAATTATTAAAGGTGGTCAATCCGTGCTGTATGGATCTGAAGCGGTTGCAGGCGTTATAAACATCATTACAAAAAAGTCGGCTCAGAAAGTATTACAAGGAGATTTAGTGGTAGGTGCAGGTAGTTATCAAACCTTTAAAACTGATTTAGGTTTAAGAGGATCAACTGGACTTTTTAATTACCAACTAAATTATGGGGTTTTCAATACAGAAGGTATTTCCGAAGCATCGGTCCCTGTAGATCAAAATGTATCCAATTTTGATAATGATGGAACCAAATTGAATGTTCTAAATGCCAGTTTAGGTATTCAATTAAATCCTAAGATTATAATAAGACCTTTTTTGAAATGGAATAAAGGTAATTTTGATTATGATGCAAATGCTTTTTCGGATGCCGCATATTCAGCAAGTTCTAATCATATAAACACTGGAGTTCAAGCTACCTATGAATTGCAAAAAGGTAAACTGCAGCTAAATTATTCTCATCAAAATACCGAAAGAATTTATAAGAGTGATTTTCCTGGCGTATATGATGGAACCTTAAATTTCTTGGATATTTATTATAAACATAAGATAACCAATAAAATTGATGTCTTAGTAGGATATGATCAGCGCACAACAAAAGTTCTCTATGAGGATGAAGCTAAACCTAGTGCAAATTTATACAGTGGTTATGTAAATGCTTTTATACATGATTTAGGAAAATTTAATTTAGAGGTGGGTTATCGCTTTAATGAGCACTCAACTTATGGAAATAATTCCACCTATTCTATAACCCCTAGTTTTGCCATTTCTAACCATTTGAAACTCTTTGGAACAGTTTCAACGGCTTTCAGGGCTCCCACATTAGATATGTTATTTGGGCGTTATGGTGCTAATATGAATTTGAAGCCTGAAACCTCTGAAAATTATGAATTAGGATTGAATGCTGAAATAATTGCCGACAAATTAACCCTTAATATTTCCACCTTTAAGCGAAATCTGGATGAAGCAATTATTTATGGTGCAGAGGGATATTTAAATCAAGATCAACAAAATGATAAAGGTTTTGAAGTAGAACCAAGTTTGCAATTTAAAACTTTTCGTTTTAATGCTTATTACGCGTATGTAACAGGCACTTCAATTTCGGGTACTGTTGAAAAGGATTTCTTAATAAGAAGACCTAAACATAGTTTTGGCTTCAATAGTTCTTTTCAAGCGAATGACAAGTTGACTTTTAGTTTGAATTATAAATACACAGGCAAGAGAGTTGATTCAGATTTCAGTACCTGGCCTGCTCAAAATGTAGATTTAAAGGCCTTTAATTTAGTTGATTTCTATGTTCAATATAAGGTCTTCAAGCAAAAATTAAATTTATTTGTGGATGTTAAGAATCTCACGAACGCTAAATACACCGAAATAGTTGGATTTAACACAATGGGTACGAATTTTATGACTGGATTAAATTATGCTTTTTAAAATTTAATAACCCTTTTAAATTGTATTTAATACAAAAAGCCCGCTATCTAAATTCTTGGATAGCGGGCTTTATGTTGATAGTTATTTAATATTTAATTCTATGGAGTTTTTTTTTGTTTTTCTAAATCATAAATTAACTTCCCAATATTTTTCATAAATGGGTAACAAATATCCAAATATTCATATTTTCCATCATTATAAATTTCATCTTTATTGGATTGTACTACGGCAGTCAGGATAAATTCAATGCCATTTTGTTTATCTACGATATATGCGTTATCAATTATAAAACCATAACTATCGCCGTATTTATTATAGATTTTAACATTGGGATCAATTTCGATGTTTTTTTCTCGTCCATAAAATAACATTTTCGAATAGGTAGGCCAAAATTCAACTGGATTGTATTTCGGGAAATCACTTTCCTGAGGAAGCATGCTCATGTATTTATAGATAAACTCATAATCTGAGGCAGTTAGATTAAAGCGTTCATTTTTAGGAAAGGCTGTAGGAAACATTAATTTTTTCATGAGTAAGTGCTGATCTTCTAAAGCAAATACATTTTTATTTTCAAAGCTAAATGGTTCCATAATTAATTCCTCTTTAGCATTCAAGTAGCCTTTGCCCACAATTTCCCTTGTCAACTTGAGTGGATAATCTAAGGGATCATAGCTTGCTGCTTGAGCATAAATTAATTTATTTTGTTTGTCATAAAATCGAATTGGATTGCTATGTTTCGTGCTTTCTCCAGCGTCCCCAATGGCTAAACGATTCACAATTCGGCTTTTAACTAAACCATATTTCTGCATTTTTTGATTGACTGTAGCACGCCCCACAAATTCAAATAATCGATTATACCCATCGTTATCACTTGTAATTAATACTTTTTTAATATAATGAGCGATACTTGGTTTTCCATCTGCAGAGGTTATATCTTGAAGAACTTTGGTTTGCCCTTTAAAAGCGCTATCTGTTACCATGATAGACTCTTTATCTAAGCCTTTAATTTTAAGTTCATTAAGTTTTTCTAAAGCAAATATTACTACTGGTAATTTTACGGTGCTTGCAGGATAAAAATAGCGGGTTGCATTTACATTATAACCATATGTTTTAAATGTGGGTGCTTTTTTTCCATTTCTATTAATTTGGGTATACAGAACTTGAACTTCATGTAAATCCGGATGATTTAAAATCGTACTAAAGAGATCAGGTCGAGATTCAATTTGTTGTTTTAAGTATTGTGTGTCGAAATCCTGTGCTTGAAGTTCACCAAATAAGAACATAAATAGGAATAATGAAAAATTTCTCATGTATTAAAATTAGGGATATTTCTAATTAGAATTGCTTTTTTATTGGAAAGACAAGCAAAAAAATTATTTTTGTATAAATTAAAATAGAAAAAAGATGATCCAAATGAATTATAGAATAGCCATATTATGTTTAATGATGGTCATAGTGGTTGCAGTAAGAGCTTTTGCGCCCCTTTCAAATGATTTTATATATCTTGCAAGTTTCACTGGAATTGGTGCTGTAGCTTTATTTGGAGGAGCTTATATTAAGAATATTACTCAGGCTATGATATTGCCGATTGCATTATTATTTATAAGTGATCTATGTTTGATTTTAACGATGGGTGTAGATTACGCATTTGGACCTTCTACTCCGTTTATGTACGGCGCATTTATTTTAATGACCTTAGTGGGTAAATTAATTTTACGAAAAGTAAATGTTCAGAATATTGTTTTGGCGAGCTTAACAGGTGTTTTTATACACTGGGTTGTAACAGATATTCCTGAATGGTATCAGAATCCAGCTTATGCTCAGAATTTAAAAGGATTTTGGCAAGTTTTAGTGTTAGCCATTCCTTTTGAAAGAACATTCTTAGTTTCTACATTAGTATATTCTAGTATAATGTTTGGAGCCTTTGAGTTTATAAAAGTAAAATTCCCCTCACTTGCTTATCAAAAGATTAAATAAATAAAATAAAAATATTAATATTGAGCCCCTTCTTGATGAATGGGGCTTTTTTTATGGAAAAAAAATTGATCTCCTGGAGTGGCGGAAAAGATGCCTTAATGGCATTACAAAGTTGTTTGCAATCTGAGCTTAAGAGTAATATAAAGTTGTTTTCTATTCTTAAATCAGAAGAAATAGCTTTTCATGGAGTGTCCAGCATTTTAATAGAAGCACAGGCAAGGGCCATGCAAATACCATTAGATTTTATTGAAACGGAAGGTCTAGGTTATGAAGATGTACTTTCTAAATATTTAGTACAACAAAGCGCACATGACTATTCGCAAATTTATTTTGGCGATATTGCTTTAGAAGATCTAAAAGTTTATAAAGAATCTTTATATCAATCTGATGAGTTTAAATTAAATTTTCCATTATGGAAGAAAGACTCCATAAGTTTGATGCAACAATTTATTGATAGGGGAAATGAGGCCATCATTGTAAGTTGTATCCCTGAATTAAAAGATTTTTGTGGTGCATCTATTGATGAATATTTTCTTCAGCACTTTCCAACACATTTGGATGCTTGTGGAGAGAGGGGCGAGTATCACACCTTTGTTACCAATGCACCAGAATTTAACCAAGCTATAACCTTACAAAGGGAGGAGATTAAATTTCATGAATTTGAAACGAAAGGTTTAGCTTATGAAGGTTATTTTTATCAGAAACTTAGTTTAGTATAGTTTTATTATTGGACGTAAAAAACAGTGAAACTTCCCAATAATTTGGCCAAATATAACTACCAAATTTAGTTTTGTTTATATTTATATGCTTATAATTATCAATTACTTATGCATGTTTTATTTAACTAATTATTTTATTGATTATGGGATTTTAGGTCAAAAACACATTAAAATACATAATAATATTCTGTATGTATAATAGATACCTTGATTTCTAGGAACTTAAGTTTGTTTTAATAAATAAAAAATTGAAGTTAAATGTTTAGTAATGAAAAAAGGGTTAGATGATAAGATCTAACCCTTTTTAGGAAAATATAAAGCTTATATTATTACATGTGCCTGTTGTATGCAGTGGTAAAATCACCCCTCATTGATTCGAATCTTAATTTTACTGTTTCCATAAATTCATCATCTAAAAACTGGAAAATGTCATTGACCCCATTTCCATTTAAATTAAGTTCACTGATTTTATAACTTTGCTCGTAAGGTCCTTGTTCTAATTTTACAATAAATTTTTCACCCATTTTAAAAATAGTGATTTTACAAATTGCATGTGGTAATTCGGCTACGATTCTCATTTAATTGGAAGAATTAATATTCACACCCATTTCTTTTAATAGGAAATCAGCTTTGTCTATTTTGGAAGCTGCCCACAGCACATAACGGATGTCTACTCCAATAGAACGACTGTAACTTTCATTCCAAGCATAATCATTAATGGTTGCTCCATATGCTCTGTCAAAATTAACGCCAATAAGCTCTCCGTATGCATTTAAAATAGGGGATCCTGAATTTCCACCTGTTGTATCCATATTGTATAAAAGAGCGACTGGAACATCATTTAAATCTTTTTTAGCAAAAGGACCAAAGTCTTTAGCTTCCCACAAGGTTTTGATAATACCTGGATATCCAAAATCAGGATTTCCAGTTGCTCCTTTTTCTAAAATTCCTTTAATTGTAGTAAATGGAGCCATGTAATTTGCATCGGCAGGAGAATAGCCGCGTACATGGCCATAGGTTAAACGTAATGTGCTATTAGCATCGGGTACAAAATCTTTTTTAAGGAATTGTGCCTTTACATTTACATAATCAGCCATCAACTTGTTTAAAACCCCTTCTCTTCGATCCTTTTCAGGCTTCAAATCATTAATTTGCTTCGCAATTTCTTTTTCAAAATTTAATAAGCCATCATTATATTCAGCTATTGATCGACTTGATTTTAAGAGTGTACTTAATACAAATTTGGCATCTTTTAATTTGCTTAGTTGATAGGTGTCGTGGATGAAATCTTGAATTAAAGCCTCCCCATTTGATCCCTTGCTAGTAATTTTATAAACAGGCATTACTCGTTGGATAGCATTGAATTTTGATGCATCATTTAACATTTTTCTTAAGATGATTTTATCTACATCTAATTCATAGCTATCATAAATTGATTGAATGCTAGCTTTTACTCTTTCTATATTTTGATTAAAATAGCTTTCTTTTTGGGCAACTGGTTGTTGTTCTATACTAGCTTTAAATGAGTTTATTTGCCTAGCTACATTTAATAAGCTGGAGGCATTATAGATTTGTGTGAACCATAAATCTCTAAGCGCATCGCTATTGATTTGGTTATAAATTTGATCAATATTTAAGATTAAATTGCCATGTTTTTGTTGTAAACTAGGATCCGTCTGAATAAATTCATTAAGGGCTTTTTCTTCCGCTCTTTTTTGGTTTACAAGATCAATGCCTTTTAATCCACTTAATTTCCCGCGATAATTCTTCATTACATTTGCATTTCTTTTGATTCGCGTAGCAAGTTTCAAATTTATGCTTTTATCATTCTTACCGGCATTTTCCATCATAGTATTTTGAAATTCAAAGAGATTTGCAGTATATGGTAGCAGATATTTTTCTTGATATTCTATAAAGGCGGCTGGTCTGTGACGGAAGGTTCGACCTGGATAACCTAATATGAAAACAAAATCTTCTTCATTCGTGCCATTGGGATTAACTTTTAAAAACTTTTTAGGTTTATATGGTACATTATCTTTGGAATACTTAGCTGCACTACCATCTTTAGCCACATAGGCTCTCATAAATGAATAATCTCCAGTATGTCTAGGCCACACCCAATTATCTGTTTCACCCCCAAATTCTCCAATTTGACGATTAGGAATATAAACTAATCGAACATCTTGAATCATTTTATATCTAAATAAAACATAAGTTTTACCGATAAACATTTCAGAAACTTCGGCTTTAATGGTTGGGTCCAGTTTTTCAGCTTCTCTGGCCAAATTATTCATCGTCGTGTTGATAACTTGCAATCTTTTGGCAGGGTCTTCTATATTAACCGCTGCACCTAGAACCTTATCTGAAACATCTTCATAGCTATCTGTGATTCTACATGTCAAACCTTTAGCCTCAATTTCTTGGGCACGTGTTCTAGCTACAAATCCATTATTTAAATAATCATTTTCGGGTGTACTAGCTAATTGCACTGCGCTAAAGGCACAGTGATGGTTGGTAATAATTAATCCATCCTCAGAAACAAATGACCCTGTACATCCACCCACATTTACTAAGGCGTCTACTAAACTAACACCATTTGGATTGTAAACTTCATTTTGATCAATCATCAAACCTGCTGCTTTTAAATCTACTTTGTGTATTTCGCTTAGAGGGAACATACCTTCTTCAGGTAAATGTGAACCAATTTGAGTTAATCCGGCAATTAAGAAAAAGGATAGGAGTTTAAACTTTTTATTCATATGATTAAATTTAAACCTCAAATTTAGTGTTTTTTAAGCTAATTATCCCACTATAATTACAATAGAATGGCTATAAAAAGCCTTCTGATACTGTATTATAGCGGGAGCATTTGATTATATTTGTGAACAAAATATTAACTCATGGCAGAAGATTTAAAAATATCTACATCAGGTGATAAAAGGTCTCAATATGAATCTATAATTCCTCAAATTGCAGCTTTGATTCATGGTGAAGCCAATTTAATTGCAAATTTAGCTAACGTGTGCGCGGCATTAAAAGAGCAATTCAACTGGTTTTGGGTAGGGTTTTATCTTATTCAAGAGGATGAACTGGTGTTGGGTCCGTTTCAGGGGCCTGTAGCTTGCACCCGAATAGCTAAAGGAAAAGGTGTTTGCGGAACGGCCTGGGCAACTGAGCAAGTACAAATTGTGCCTGACGTGGATCAATTTCCAGGTCACATAGCTTGTGCGTCAGCTTCTCGTTCAGAGATAGTTTTACCTTTATATAAAAATGATAAAATTATTGGCGTTTTGGATGTGGATAGTGAATATTTAAATCATTACGATGAAATCGATGCCGAATACTTAAATCAAATTTTAAACTTATTAGATGCCTAAGTTAGATGGTGGTTTTTACGGCCAGAATAATGTTATAAACCTTTCAAAAGCACTTTTGGGAAAGGTTATCTATACTAATTTTAATGGTTTACTTACTGCTGGAAAAATAGTTGAAACTGAGGCTTATAATGGTGTAATGGATAAAGCTTCTCATGCATATAGAGGAAGATTTACTCCACGTACCCAAACCATGTATCATGCTGGAGGTATTGCTTATATTTATCTTTGTTATGGTATTCATCACTTGTTTAATGTAGTGGTGGGAGATAAAAATAATCCAATTGCTATCTTGGTTAGAGGAATTGAACCGTTAGAAGGAATCGATATTATGTTAGATAGGAGAAAAATGAAATCCATAACTCCTCAACTTACTGCAGGTCCTGGGTCCTTGTCTCAAGCATTAGGTATTAAGACCACTCAAAACGAAATTTCTTTATTAGGTGATGATATCTGGATTCAAGATAATGGAATTACGATAGCTGAAACAGATATTATAAAAAGTCCTCGTGTGGGAGTTTCTTATGCAGCCGAACATGCTTTACTTCCTTGGCGCTTTAGTTTAAAAGATAATAAGTTTGTAAGTAAACCTAAACCAATTTAACAGATCATTCAATCATGCTATTTGAAAATCATTTAGAATTTGCTAAAGCTGCTGATGCAGCTGATAAATTGGCTCCTATGAGAGCCCAATTTCTCTTTCCTAATCATAATGGAAAGGAGTTTATCTATTTGTGTGGCAATTCTTTAGGTTTACAACCTAAAGTTGCTCGAGAGGTATTGCAAAAACAATTAGATAATTGGCAGAATCATGCCGTGGAAGGTTGGTTTGAAGGTGAAACACCTTGGATGTTTTATCACAAAGAACTCAAGCGATTAATGGCTCCCATAGTAGGCGCCAGCCCTACTGAGGTTTGTCCGATGAACACCTTAACTGTTAATCTTCATTTATTATTGGTGAGCTTTTATAGGCCAAATGCCAACAGGTTTAAAATCATTATGGAGGCTGGTGCATTTCCTTCTGATCAATATGCCTTAGAAAGTCAAGTTAGATTTCATGGCTTTGATCCAAAAGAAGCTATTATTGAAGTTAAACCACGAGAGGGGGAGTTTACCTTGCATACAGAAGATATTTTGGATGTAATAGCTTTACATGGAGACCAGACAGCTTTAGTGTTATTTGGGGGTATAAATTATTTTACTGGTCAACTTTTTGATATGGCTGCCATTACTAAGGCAGGTCAATCACAAGGTGCTAAAGTTGGCTTTGACTTAGCACATGCCGCGGGAAATGTACCTTTGTCACTCCATGATTGGGGTGTAGATTTCGCTTGTTGGTGTTCATATAAATATCAAAATGCTGGCCCTGGAGGTATAAGTGGTATTTTTGTACATGAAAAGCACTTTTCAGATGAAACTCTACCTAGATTTGCTGGATGGTGGGGATATAAAGAAGCTAATCGATTTGCAATGCAAAAAGGTTTTATACCAGAATTTGGTGCCGATGGTTGGCAAATCAGTTGCACTCAAGTAATGCCAATGGCACTTTATCATGCTTCTTTAACATTATTTGAAAAGGTAGGATTTATGCCAGCATTAAGGGAAAAAAGTTTAAAATTAAGTGCTTATTTACGGTATGTAATCGAAGATGTTAATGAAACCTTAGGTTACAAACAATTTCAAATTATTACGCCTATTGATGATGCTGAAAGGGGTGCTCAAATCTCTATTATCGCTAAAAATGATGGAAAAAAGTATTTTGATGCTTTAGTTGCCAATCAAATTTTAGGAGATTGGAGGGAGCCCAATGTTATTCGACTTAGTCCCGTTCCATTATATAATAGTTATGAAGATGTGTATAAAACAGGTGTTGTATTAAAAAATTTGGCTCAAAAATCACATGATACATTATAATCCTAAAGAGTGGTTTCATTTTATATTTAACGTTCATAAATCTGATACTATTAGGAAGTTATGGCCACTTATGTTAAGTGTTTCTGTGGTTTCTGGAGGTATTGCTTACTTAGAGTTAAATTATTTGAAGCTATCTGAAACTACTTATATAAAAAATGTCGGCATGATGCATAGCCTGTTAGGATTTGTGATATCCATGTTATTAGTATTTAGGACAAATACATCTTATGATAGGTGGTGGGAAGGCCGGAAATTGTTAGGGGGTTTAGTAAATGTGAGTAGAAATTTAGCTCTTAAAATAGCTGCTTTGCCCATTCCGGAGCAAGAAAAATCATTTTTTCAATATACGATTCCAAAATATGCCTTTGCACTCAAGGAACATTTACGGGAAAAGCAATTTTTTGGAAAAGGCAATATTTTATTTGAAATTGATGGCGGAAAGCATATTCCTAATCAGGTAGCTGGAACTATGTTTAAAAAGGTTTCTGAATGGCATGATAATAAATTAATAGATAGTCAAACTTTATATTTACTAAATAGAGAAATTAATCAATTTACAGACCTATGTGGGGGGTGTGAAAGAATTAAAAATACACCTATACCATTTTCTTATAGTGCCTTTATAAAGAAGTTTATTTTTATTTATGTTATTACACTTCCGTTTGGGTGGGTTTTTAGTTTAGGCTATTTTGTGGTACCTATAGTTCCTTTTATTCTGTATGTTTTAGCTAGCTTGGAATTAATTGCCGAAGAAATTGAAAATCCATTTGGAACCGACGATAACGATTTACCTGTGGATGAAATTGCTAATAATATTGAAAAACATATTGCTGAAATCCTTTAAATTATCGAATTGTGTTTAAGGTTGCTAATCATTCCTTATTTGCTCATCCTTTACCACAAGGGCATCGCTTTCCCATGTTAAAATATGAGCTCATTCCTTCCCAATTATGTCATGAAGGAATATTATGTTATAATGATTTCTTTCAACCTGAACTGGTAGATGAAAAGTGGATTCTAAAAGCTCATGACATGGTTTACTGGACAAAATTAAAGGAACTATCCTTAACCCCATTGGAGGTAAGGAGAATTGGCTTTCCATTAAGTGACCAACTAGTAGAAAGAGAATGTAGAATCGCTCAGGGTACAATTCAAGGTGCTGTATCTGCACTAGAGGATAAAGTTGCATTTAATATTGCAGGTGGAACTCATCATGCTGGTCGAGATTGGGGAGAGGGTTTTTGTTTATTAAATGATCAAGCTATAGCAGCCTATTACCTTCTTGAGAATCGATTAGCAAAGAGAATTGTAATTATTGATTTAGATGTACATCAAGGTAATGGAACAGCCCAAATATTTGAAAATGAACCACAAGTTTTTACATTTTCAATGCATGCAGCAGCAAATTTTCCTTTTCGGAAGGAAATATCTGATAAAGATATAGGTTTACCTTTAGCAACTTCAGATCGAGAGTATTTAGGAATACTAGAAGAAAATTTGGAATACCTATTTCATGAAATTAAACCCGATTTCGTGTTTTATCAAGCGGGAGTAGACGTGTTATCAAGTGATAAATTAGGTAAATTAGATTTATCTCTTGAGGCTTGTAAATCAAGAGATGCTCTTGTATTAAATTATTGTAAAAGGCATCAAGTTCCAGTTCAGATATCGATGGGGGGAGGTTATTCTGCAGATATAAAAATTATCGTAGAAGCTCATTGTAATACCTATAGATTGGCAAAGGATATGTTTTATTAATTATGATTAAACTCGAAATAATTTATCAAGATTCGTATCTCGTAATTATTAATAAACCTCATGGTTTATTAGTTCATCGATCTAAAATTGCGGATGATACCAGCGAATTCGCCTTGCAGATTTTGAGAGATCAATTAGACCAACATGTTTATCCTTGTCATAGAATTGATCGAAAAACAAGTGGATTATTAGTATTTGCCTTATCAAAAGAAGTTGAGATAGCTTGTCAAAAATTATTTCAAGAGGGATTAGTAGATAAATCATATTTGGCAATTTTACGTGGATTTGCTCCAGAGGAAGGTATCATAGATTATCCTTTAAAAAAGGAAAATGGCCAATTACAAGAGGCTATTACAAAATTTAAACGATTACAAAAAGTAGAAATACCTTGGGCTTTAGGTAATCATGCTACCTCGAGGTATAGTTTAGTGAGAGCTTATCCGCAAACAGGTCGCATGCACCAAATTAGAAAACATTTTGCACATATATTTCATCCTATTATTGGAGATAGGCCGCATGGATGTAATAAGCAAAATAGATTTTTTAAACAAATACATCAACTTGATAGTATGTGTTTACATGCTGAATATTTAAGCTTTAAGCACCCTATATCGGAAGAAATAATTAAAGTATATGCACCTTTACAAGCAGAATTTAATGCTTATTTAAAATTGATGGGTTTGGAACTTTAGCATTATTATTGTTAGGATTTGAGATAAATCAAAACCTATGATAATTAAAAATAAGTTTATTCTATTTTTTAGCTTGGTACTATTAAACGCTTGTTCTTCTGTTTATCTTCCTAGTGTCCCCAACACCCCACTATTAAATGAAAAGGGACAATTAAATGCCGGTGTTCACGGATCGCTACATAATAATTATAATTTTAATGCCGCTTATGCCTTAGGGAGTCATTTTGCCTTTGTGGGCAACCATAATAGGATGCATATCGATCGAGATAGCAAAGATATTAAACATCGTTCTGTTGAATTGGGGGCAGGTTACTTTGGCAAATTAGGAGGTAAGCAAGATCAAATTATGGAGTTCTACGCTGGTTTTGGAAGAGCTAAAAATGAACGTATATTTTTTGAAAAAGATTTGCATGGATCGTTAATTCCTTTTCAGACAGAAAATGCAACGTATGATAAAAAATTTATTCAATTCAATTATAGTTCTCAAAAACAAGATAATCTGAAGCTTTTTAATCTGTCATTTGATTTAAATTTTGGAACAGCTTTCCGATTGAATTTTGTTAAAACTGATGATTTGATATTAAATGGTATCAAACAGGCAAATGAGGATAATGTGTTTATTGAGCCTATTTTTTTTACAACTTTAGGATTAAATGAAAATTTAAAAATTCAATACACGAATGGGAGCAATTTTGGCCTCAAATCTCGGGACTTTTTAAACGCAAATAATTCTATTTTTAGTTTAGGATTAATTTACACTTTCAAGCCTCAGAAATAATAAATTATTTAGGTAAAGCTACCTCACGTACAACATACGAACTTGAACTTAAAGCATCTAAGAATGATATGAGAGCTTGTTTTTCACTGTTGCTTAAACGGATGCCTCTCAATAATTTATCATTTTTTGGAAGTAAAGGATCTTTTTCTTGCCCTGGTTTTACCACTTGCATTGGCATTCCCATGTTATACATGTTTAATATTCCATCCATATCATCAAATAATCCATTATGAAACCATGGGGCCGTTTTCATTACATTTCTTAAACCAGGAGTTTTAAACTTGCCCACATCTTCCGGATTTTTAGTAATATTA
The DNA here is from genome assembly GCA_004211595.1 of Pedobacter sp. Taxonomy (GTDB): domain Bacteria; phylum Bacteroidota; class Bacteroidia; order Sphingobacteriales; family Sphingobacteriaceae; genus Pedobacter. Next base: position 2,846 of record SEDO01000014.1, on the reverse strand, counting down.
TATAAACCTAAGTCCTCATATTTTCGGCCATAATAAGTAAGACCTAAATTGTGAAAATCATTGTCGGTGAAATATGGTCCATTATGACAATTAATACAGCGGGCTTTAGTACGAAATAAATGTAGCCCTACTACTTGTTGATCAGTTAAGGCTTTAATCTCACCTTCAATAAAACGATCAAATGGAGTTTTACGAGATACTATAGTTCTTTGAAAGGTAGCTAAACTTTCAAATATTCGTTGATTGGTAATAGTAGGCGTGCCAAAAGCATCATTAAAGAGAGGTCTATAACCCTTTATTTTACTCATTTTACGCGCCAAATTTTTTACATCTTGGTTCATTTCATTGTGTGCCTCTAAAGGCATCTGAGCTTGTTCTTCTAAAGAATTTGCCCGACCGTCCCAAAATAGTTTTTTAAAATACCAAACATTTTCTAAGCTAGGAGCATTTCTTTTATTTGGTTGATGGTCATGTCCTATGGAAACTTGTCGTCCATCTGACCAATTTAAATCAGGAGCATGGCAGCTTGAGCAAGAAATTTGATTTGAGCCAGATAAACGAGGATCAAAAAAGAGAGTTTTACCCAATTCTACAACTTTTCGAATACTATCATTTTTTAAATTTACTGGAGAAGGTTGTAATGGGCCTAGTTCTTCCCATTTTAAATTTTTATCAACATTTGCTGAAGGCCATAAATGGGATGGACCTGAATATAATTTTCTTAAGGAATCTAAACTTAATTCATCACCTAATTTAAACTCGTGGCTTCTAAAGGAAACAAAGGCTAAACCACAAAATAAAAAACTTAAACCGAAAATGATTTTCTTCATCTTAGAGGATTTTAGGAGCTTATTCCTAGGTAGGTAATTAGAAATACAAATTTAAGCTAAATTTTGAAACAAATCTGTTTCGAATGGGTAAATTTTCTATCATTAAGGGGTTGTCAACTTCAGTAAGTTGTATCAAAAACCTGCTTTCGGCCTGCATATTTAATACCATATTTTTGAAGGCTGGAATACTGTAGGAGAGCTTAAACTTAGGACTCCATAAGGTCGATTGATGAAAGTTATAATCATGCATGATTACTCCTTGAGTAAAACTCCCAGATGCTAATGGTACGATTAACTTATTACTTAAAGGAAATTGGTAAGCAATTCCCGTGTTTAAGCCCCATGTTTTTTTTGAAACCATAGATTTCTGATAAGTAATGCCAATTTCAGTCCACAATTTTTGATAAGCAAACTCATTTCCACTTATCCCATCTAAACATTGCTCGCCTTTTTTATTGGCTATTAAATAATAACGCCAATAAGTATTTTTGGATTGAGGATGAATAAATAATTTAAAATTTATATTATCTCCTGTATATAAATAGTTATTAGCCTGAAACAATACGTTGAGATCTTTTCCATTTGTATTTTCCCAATTCAAAAAAGCAGCTACATGACCAAATAATGATTTTATATCCCAATGAATTTGAATGAGGGTACTTTTTAAATGGTAAAATGAAAGGTCAGTAAATCCAGTATTATTACTTAAAAAATAAATACTTTCAGTGTCCCATCTTGGCCATTGCCAGAATCTTGAATTCCTGAACAAGGAATTCTAAGTATCACTACCTGTGTAAATAGGATTTCCCTTTTTTCCTCGTTGATAACTGTACCCAATTGCATACCCCTGGTTTGCGGTAGGTGTAAATCCAATCTTACCACTTACGCCAATATCATTTCGGTAGCTATTCCCACGGTGTCCGCCATCTTCAGTTGTAGTTGCTTGAAAATCTTCTGATAGAGGATACCAGTTTTGTTTAAGCTGTGATGCAGATAACTGGTGATAAAATTTTCCTGATTGTCCGCCAAGGTTGGTATTCAAACGATAACCTCCACTTAACCAACCGGCCACTACGTTTGCTTCAAATGGATTAGTTGGTTGACGGGTTACAAGATTGATTGCACCACCTACAGCATTTGGTCCGTAAAGAACAGAAGAATAGCCCTTAGCAACCTGAATGCTAGCCAGGTTAAATGTAGTGTATCGACCAAGATCAACATATCCATCATAAGGTACATACAGAGGCATCCCATCCAAATAAATTGGAACTTGTCTCAAGTCAAATCCACGAACATTTACACCGGATTCATTACGCGGACCTACAGCGGAAAGTGTGATTCCTGGTAATAAATTTAAGGCACGTGAGACATCAAGTCTATTAAATCGACCAATCTGAGACGAATTGAGTGTATTAGATTTCGTGGTATCTAAGGCACCCTTTATGATTACTTCTCCTAATTGGAACGATCGTCTGGCAGTATCGGTTTGTGCCTGTATAGAAAAACTAATGCTTAAGCTAAGACAAATGAACAGTAATGTTTTTTTCATAAAATAAACCGTTATACCTCATTAAACATAACTGCCTGCATAGATATGAATTATGTAGATTATTTTAAAATTTAACACTCGATTTTTAATGTTTGTTCCTGTAGAAACTCCTGAAAACTAGAGTGTACTTCTTTAAATAGTTTAATTAACTGCAAGCCTTTCGTTGTAATTTCGGCCTTACCGCCGCCCTTTCCTCCTCTAACGGATGTTACTAAGGGTTCAGCAAAAACAGAATTCATTTCGTCCACATTCTCCCAAGCTTGCCGGTAAGACATTTGCATTTGTAACGCAGCTTGCCTGATTGACCCAGTGCTATTGATCCGTTCAAGTAACTCTACTCTTCCCGGACCAATAGCTCTGATGTCACCTACTTGTAGGTATAATTTGCCTTTGAAATTGAGTTCATCCATGTATAAAATTCTAAATATATAAATTATTCATATGACATATTATAACGCTTCTTTCAC
>SEDO01000036.1 GCA_004211595.1 Pedobacter sp. | reverse complement strand
TTTTGCCCGGCGTCCGATTTTTTTGGCAGACGGTAAAATTCTAAAATTTTACTGTCAAAAAAAATCGGACGCCAACTTTTTTATGCGGTTTCACAACGGCTGGCCAATAACGCTTCGCGCATCTTGGCTGTCGCGGTGCTTCGGAGCGCGTTCTCTCCGGCGTGAAGATAGGTAAATTGGGACAAAACTGATCCTTTTACCCGAAACCAGCGATAGATCAAGATGCGCTGTTACCTGAAGTTGCAATTTATGAAAATCGAGTTTCTAATTCCTCAATTATCTTTTCGTTGTTAACTAATAAGCTGCCATAGGAAAGGTAATCAAGATTCATTAAAACTGATTTCTGTTTACTCTTATTGTTGAAGAAATTTAAGCACTCAACTGATAGTGTGTTTTTAGATAATTTGTTGTCTTTCAAACATGCATCATAACTTAATTGACCAAATAGTATTTGATTTTGTGTTGCCTTTAGACATTTTAAGATAGGCTCACTTTGCTTGCTTTTAATCATCGAACCGAACGTATAAACAAAATCTGGTTTTTGAACTTCATGCTTAAATTTTTCATCTAAGAGTTTTGTAAATATTTGAACCGCTTTTGGTCCAATTAAATGGACGATTTTGACGACATTATGAATTTTTGGAATTTTGCCATATTCATATGTTTGAAGAAGTAAATCAACAAAGTTTTTTGCAGGTAACTTTGTAATCCAATATAGGAACGGAGCGTATATATCTAACATTGCCGTTTTAGCTAACAGTTCGAAAGTTTCAATATTGTAGTTAACGTGCTGTCGTTCCGAATATATTCTATAGTAAATCTTATCACCTAGCATAAATTGCGAATTGTCTTTTGCAAGAAGACGATTTGCGTTGACAATATTATTTATTTCGTCAAATATCCCTTCCTGCAGCTCTTCATATAAAAACGTGCCTTGGGTTTCTTCTTTTTTTCGTGAGACAATAACTTCTTTTTTTGTTGTAAATACTAGTTTATTTTGCTTGGTGTTATCTATTCCGGCAATTAAGTCAGCATTCGTAATTCTGTTGACATTCGTAAGGTTCATTCTAAAATCAATAAATATCGTTTCATCAATATTTTCATCATCAAGTCTCTTTGTTGCAGATATTATGTTGTGTAAAAATTCTTTGATTTCACTAGAGGCTTTTGAATTGGCTGAAGTGTTGGAAATATAATCAATTGGAGACATTGGCCTTTTGAAACCGATTGGAAGCAAAATTAAATTGGATTGAGAGCTTATATCAAATTTAAAATGTTCTTTTAAAAACTTGGAGTAAAAAATAATGCTCTTGCTTATAAGTGCAAACATTATTGGATCAAGTTCTTCAATATAAAAATGAGCAACTTGGTTGCGATACTCATATAACACATTTAGGTTTTCTTGTTCTGGGGCAAAGTCTTTACCTAATTTTTGGTGAACAATATTTAGACAATTCTCAAATTGCTTAGTTGTTCCATCTTTGTGAAACAGTTTTACGCTTTTGTGATATTTATATAGATACGCTTTCAGCAAGAGTTCCCATGAATTTAATAATAACAACACGACCATTTCGTATCGGTATTCAATCGATGGCTTGTTATGAATTTCTATTGCGGAAAACATTCCTGCAATAGAGTTTTTCATAAGATTTTTAGCAATCGGGGACTTCCTTTTTCTTGTTGAATCCATATTTTGTCACTGTCACGTGTTTCGGCAATTTCAGGTAACGTTTGGCGCATCTTGGCTGTCGCGGCTTTCCGGAGATTGTACTCTCTGCAGAACGCGAACGAAGTTATGGAAAAAGTTAATTCATTTTACCTAAAACCAGCGATAGATCAAGATGCGCTGTTAGCTGCCGTTATTTTGACTTGTAGGTTTTCAAATCCCACTTTGCTATTTTATCAAATATATTTTTTTTCATTTTTAGATTACCTTTTGAGCTCAAAGACATTATTCCATTTGACGTAAAAGAGGAAAATTTAGTAAGCGGCAAATTAAGCTCTGATATTTCAAACCCGTCAGCATCTGAAAATGAAATTATAAACTCTTCCAAATTACTGGTATTCTGTAATTTCACATTTACTTCGAGTTGGTAAAATAACTTTTCGTCTTCGTATTTCAGTTTCAATTTTCCAATTGCTTCGGTCGATAGATTCTTATCGTCTGGCAAAGATTTAATTTTACTCACATTTCTAATTGTATCCTTCTCTGGTGTTTTGTTTGATGAATTTTGTTGAACAGTTCCAAATAACTGTAAACCAAATCCCACAATCAGGAAACTGACCGCAATTTTCGACCAAATTCTATGTCTTCTCTCATCCTTTTCTTTCATTCCGCCGTCCATCAAAAGGTGATTCCAAAGATTGTCAGGGAGAATCCCAAATTTGAATAGTAAGAGAACTCCGATTAGATCAATTGACAATCCTATGATATTAAATAACATAATTTTCTCGTTTTTTTATTTTATAATGGCAGCTAACGCGAGGCCGCTCACGGCTGTCGCGGAATTCGGAGATTGTACTCTCTGCCGAACGCGAACGAAGTTATGGAAATTGGGCGAACTTTTCACCGAAAACCAGCGATAGATCGTGAGTGGCTGTTATTGGCTCGGCCGAATTCTGCGGTTCGGTGGGCGAAAATTTTGGAATGGTTGGTTGTCGTTACAAAACTTCTACCCAAAATTTTTGCCCGGCGTCCGATTTTTTTGGCAGACGGTAAAATTCTAAAATTTTACTGTCAAAAAAAATCGGACGCCAACCTTTTTATGCGGTTTCACAACGGCTGGCCAATAACGTGAGGCCGCTAGCCGATCGTTGCTGGCTTTTAGGGATTATACTCTCCGCTACGACGAAAGGTAGCAAAACTTTTGAATTTTTCTAACTTGGAAAGTTTGAAAAATTCATAGTTTTGCGGCTTAGGTAAAAGCAACTGATTTTACCCGAAACCCAGCAATGGCGGTTAGCGGCTGTTAGCTGAAGTTTTTATTTCTTTAATTCGTCAATCTTTGCTTTTCCTGAATTAAATGCTTCTTCAATTATATCGCCATTATTTAAAAAAATCGTGTTGTCAGATCCGTACTTTTCTAGCTTTATGTACCATGTGGCTTTGCCATTATTCACGTAGTAACCAATCTGAAACCCATCAACAGTCGTAAATTTATTTTCCATGTAATCAGGGTTTGACGAAATGTCATTAGCGACCGACTCTTTTAGAGCTTTTATAGCTTTTAGAACTTCTATTAAATCACTAAATTCTACGGATGCGGTGGTGCTTCCATATTTACCTTCCTTTTCTATTTGAAAGAAGTAAGCGCTAGATGTGCTATTCGAAACTTTTCTAATTCTGTTTTCTACATTGCCGTATGTCGTCTTTAATCCTGTAAGTTTGAAATCTACAAATTTTGTTATAGTTCCAGTTTTTGAGGCAAATGCATCCATTTTAGTTTTAACAGCATCTGCGTCTTTCTTTGTATCCTGAGCATTTGCGTTTAAGTTTAGTAAAGCGACAAGTAGTAAAAAGAAATGTTTCATATTATTTTTTTTAATTACATCAAAGATATCTCAACGACTATTAGTCTAATTACTGAAAACCGTAATGTCGTAAATGACAGCAAAAATTTCAGCTAACGCTTCGCGCATCTTGGCTGTCGCGGCCTTTCGGAGAAAGTTCTCTCTGCCGAACGGAAACGAAGTTATGAAAAAAGTTGGTTCAATTTACTTGAAATCAGCGATAGATCAAGATGCGCTGTTAGCCGCAGTTTTAATCCGAAATCCATTTTCCGGCAACTAATTTGAATTTTCCTCTTCCATATCCAAAACATGAAAAGGGATCTCGATTCATAATTATAGCTGTTTTCAGATCTTTATCCAAAATCGGATTTTTAAAATCAATTAATCCTTTTGGACATTCCTTGAAAAGCCTATTCATTCGATCATTTCTATCTTCTGAATTAAGTATAGCCCTTCCAATAATTTTAATGTTGTTTTTTTTAAATAGATTTTTATCCCAAATAAAATTATCTGCGACTCTTAGAATACTATCGATATTGTCTTTGTTACCTAAGCTAAGCAACCTAACATAATTGCGTTTGTCATGATTGTCGGTTGTACTTGAATAATCTGGGCTAGAGTTTTCAAGAATGCAATTGCAGTAATCATTTGCCATTAGCTGTAAAACTAATTGGTTAGCTGCCTGGTTGTAAGTCCTGATTTCTTTGTATGTAGTTTTTTTAACTTTTGGATGTCGTTCGCAAAAACAAAGTAGTCCGGATATGATTATTAATAGTATTATAGTTTTTAGTGGCTTCATAGTTATGATGGGAAAATTGCGGCTAACGTGTGGCCGCTAGCCGAAGTGGCGGCGTTTCGGAGAGAATACTTTCCGCTTACCCAAGACGAACTTATGAAAAAAAGTGGTTCAATTTACCTTGAGCCAGCCATTTTGGTTAGCG
>SEDO01000035.1 GCA_004211595.1 Pedobacter sp. | reverse complement strand
CCAAATAATTATGAAATTAAACCTATCAAAATTAAGCCTATTCCAAAAGACATTTGGATTACTCTGTCTACTTGTATTAGCATTAGCATGTTCTAAACTCGATGAAATTCCTTTAGAAATTAATAAAACTCAAATCAAAAGGTAAAGGATTCAAATAAACTATTACAATGGTATGAAAAACATAGAAATTCTTCTAAAATGAAAAAAATATACATGATATATTTATATCAAAAATGAAATTAAATTTTTTTATTGGTTGGAATGAGGCCATAGAATTATATAGATTTAGCTAAATATAAAATAAATAATAAAATAAGCCAAGTATAATTACTTGGCTTATAATAGTTAATCTGACAATCTATTTAACTATCCTTTTGATATAATTTACTTTCATTCATGATATCAATACTCTCTAGAGTTTTTATTAATTCAAATGCTATTTGTCTTATTGTTGCCGGCACAGGATTTAGATATGTTATTTCGTTTTTGCTATTTGTTTTGATCCAACCAGAGGTATCTAGACGTGTAAGATTGTAGTAAACTTGATCTAAATATCCATCATAATGAGCACCACCGTCTTTATTTACGACACTTAAAATGATTTTTCTTCTTGTGAAATTATTTTTATTGCTATCAATTATAACTTTCTGTGAATTCCACCAATTATCAAAACTTGTTTTCACTAAATCATTATCAAGTAAATGTGGTGAATATCCACGAGGTTCATTATCAAATAGTAAACCAACCAAACCTAAATGTGAAGGGATTAAATTTTGTGGATCTGGTTTGTTATATCCTGACAAAATTGTGATGTGCTGTAACTTTAATTGTTTCAGTAATGATTTTGACTGATTTGTTTCATGAACAATAAGTCTTATTTTAAGTGCTATATCTTTATATACATTTAAGTCGCCATCATCAAAATACTTGCAAAATTTTCTCAATGAATCTAACTGTTCTGTTAAAGCATTAGCCAAATCAGATTTTGATATTTTAATTTTATTTGATGTTTGGTTCATAATTACAGCTTATCTAAAATAGTTTTAGCTAGTTCTTTAAAACCACCTTTCCTTTCTGAAGATCTTCTTCAGTTAAGCGTTGGCCTGCATTTCCTTTAATTTTATTTGAAAGCCTAGTGCGTGCTGATTCAGGTTCATTTTAAGGATACATTTGTTTTGCAATAGCAGCAAGCTTTAATTCAGGTAGGGAAATAACCTTCTTAAAATTTTCTTCTTTCATAAATGTAAAGAAAAGTATTATAATATCAATATTAACGAAATCGTTTATTACTATAATTACAAAAAAACAATATATACTCCCATAGGTTTTATGCAGCAAGGGCATGAGAAGGAATGTCCTGGAGTTAATTTAGACCGTGAAAAATTATTATAGGTTAAAGGTTTGCTGAGTAAATACCTAAATTTTAGTATGTGGCTTTTGGTTATCTATCACATTTAGTAAAAAAAAACTAATGAAATCATTAAATTCACATCTTCAGGTGTGCATTTATTTTGATTTAACTAACCAATAAGCAATACACGTTTAATCTTGAAAAAAAACTTTTCAGTTGTAAATCTAATCGCTGTTAATTAATTCGATGTTTTTATATAATCTTTTTCTTTCTTTAATGGCATTATTCCTATCCTGTGGATTAAAATATATGAATACTTTATAACCTTCATTATCGGAGTTTATACCAATTAAATTTAAAATGCCAATTTCATAAAATAAATAGTCTATATCACCTTTTTTAATTTGCTTGATGTTGCTGAAAAATTCACCATTAGCTACTGCAAAACTTTTCATAACATTTATATGATTGTTTTTAGCGCTATATACTGGCTCAATAGTAATTAATATGTTTTTCAATTTATAAAATATAGTTCCCGTTTGATTTGAAACAATGTTTTTTGGATTGATTTTTATTACTTCACTTATAAATGCCTCACAACTTAATTGAACAGCCTTTGCTGGTAGGTTAAATTCTGCTTTATTTCCAATTTTAATTTTTTGGGCATAAAGGTTAATCGAGTTTAGCAGTAGTAGAACTATTACTAAATAATTAAATTTTTCCTGCTCAGATTTTACCCTAATCGTACTTTAAAAATACTTTAATTATACTTTAATTATACTCTTTTTCCGCTCTTGAACCACCTTTAAAGCGCACCCGAACCACAGTTGAACCACAAAACTTAACGATTCTGTGGTTCAACTGTGGTTCAACCGTGGTTCAACCGTGGTTCAACCCCAGTATTGTTATACTATTAAACACTATTTATCAAGACGTCTAATCGGTCGGTATGAATCCTTAATTATTTTAATTTTATTACTAAATAATACCAAATAAATAATCCCGTTTATTTAATTTTAGCAGAACATTTAAATCTTTTATAAGTATGATTCATAAACTATCATTAATAATATTATTTACCATCTTCACCTTAGGTGTGAAGGCTCAGAAATTTGAAGGGACTTGGTTAAATTCATCCAAAGAAGGTCGCATTGAAATCGTGAAAAAAGGAAATGCTTATTTTGGTAAATTAATTTGGATTAAAGAGCCTAATGATGAACAGGGTAAGCCAAAATTAGATAAGAATAATCCCAATCCTCAACTCAGAAATAAAGCTTTGATTGGTACAGAAATCATTAAAGATATGAAACTGAATGGGGCAGTGTTAGAAGATGGTTCAGTGTATGATCCTAAAACTGGAAAAACTTATAGTTGTAGAATCAAACTTGTAGGTTCAGATAAAATGGAATTGAGGGGCTATGTTGGCATTTCCATGTTAGGTAGAACAGAAGTTTGGACCAGAGTCAAATAACGCTTAGATGAGCTAATTAAATTTGTCTATGAAATTAAGCGCCATAATCCTGTTGCTGATCTTATCCTTATCGAAAAGTTTGAAGGCACAACATTTTGAACTTAAACTTTTAAGTACAGATAAGAATTCGGGTTTGAGAGGGCTCTCTGTAGTGGATAATAAAACGGCATGGGTAAGCGGCAGTAATGGACAAGTTGGAAAAACGCTCGATGCGGGACAATCCTGGATATGGGTTTCTCCCCCTGGCTTTGAGAAATTAGATTTTAGAGATATTGAGGCCTTTGATGATAAACGCGCTGTTATTGTGAATGCCGGATCCCCAGCTTATATATTAAAAACCGAAAATGGGGGTGAATCCTGGGAGCAGGTATACATCAATACGAGCCCTGATATATTTTTAGATGGCATGGAGTTTTGGGATGAAAACAATGGTATAATTTTCGGTGATCCAATAAACAATAAAATGCCTTTGCTGATAACTCATGATGGAGGAAAAAATTGGGAATCAATCAGTCATCAATTGAACTTTGAATTTTCGGAGGGAGAAGCCGGTTTTGCGGCCAGTGGAACGAGCATTAGGATGCAATCAAAAGGCCATGTGTGGATTGGTACAGGTGGCAAAGTTTCTAATATTTATTATTCGAAGAATTATGGCAAATCCTGGACAAAATATCCTTGCCCCATCTGGCAAGGTGAAAATAGTACGGGAATTTTTAGTTTAGCTTTTGCTTCAGCTAAGAAAGGAATTGTAGTAGGGGGTAATTACCTTAAAGATAAAGAAAATCCAAATAATATCCTGCTTACAAAAAATGGAGGAAAGACATGGTTTAAGCCTGTTGTTCCAGTTAATGGCTATCGATCTGCAGTTGAATATATTGGGAATAAGATTTGGGTAAGTACAGGGAGTTCTGGAACTGATTATTCAATAGATGATGGGATGACATGGGTAAATATCTCTAAACAAAATTTTAATACGATAAAAAAAGCTAAAAACGGAAACTTAATTCTCTTAACCGGGCCTAATGGCCGGATATCTCAATTAATTAAGAAAAATTAATTATATTTTTTTGATACTAGAAAAATAGAAATCCCAATAATTGCTGCAAAAGCAAATATTAAATCTCCATTTATAACAAACGATTCCGCACTAGGCAAGAGATTTTGCATAGGAGTTTTGCCTATGTTTCCTAATATATTAGCTTTTACCGCTAGTCCCATGGATATCAATGAAACTAAAATAAATCCGAAATATTTTAAGTTCAATGTTTTCATCGAATTTAATTATTGAATAAACTTCTTAGTCCAATTAGCTTTCCAATAATCAGTTGTATTTAATTTTTTTAATTTAATAGCTGTAAATCAGCGTTTTAGGGTTTATATGTTTAACTCAATCTACTTCTATTGCCTTAAAAGATGGGGAAATTTGGGGAGTTATGAGGAAAATTTGGGAGATAAATATTTGTTATCTAAAACAAAATCAAGTAAATAGTTGTTTTAACATGTAATTGTAATGACTGGGAATAATTACCTCAATTTGTGAAAGAAATTCTACAATATGGGGAATTGTGAATACCTTGCCAAACTTAGAATTTAAATGTTGATAAATAATAGTTAAATTAGAATAAAATATTTTTTCCCTTTATATGCCTGAATTTAAACGGTTTAAATGATTTTGTAAAAGAATTAAGTTAAAAAAA
>SEDO01000020.1 GCA_004211595.1 Pedobacter sp. | reverse complement strand
ATTAACCTTCCCTTAATTAATTATTTAATCAACGGCATTATTAAGGGCTAAAGTTGCCATAACAATTCTTTATTCTAAAAGAGAAAACTTAAAGAAAATAGAAACATTGCTCGAAAAGGAAAGATTGGCTAATGCTATTAAAAAATTGTAAAATATAAAATAATTTTCTTTTTCTTGCCTTTTCATTGAGTCTTCTTATATAATTAATCTAGGGCCGGTGCTCGAGCGGTTAAAGGGGGTGGATTGTAAATCCATTGGTGTAAATCTTCATAGGTTCAAATCCTATTCGGCCCATTTTTATACCTTTATCACTTTTGGACTTAAAAATAATGTGAAGTATTGATAAAAAAAACTTTTTATTTTTTTATTAGGACTTGAAAAATAATTTATCTTTTTGGTATAATTTAGGTAGAAAATCTTTTTTCAGATTTTTCACAAGATTATGAATAAAACAGCGTCAAAAAAGAAAGTTGTCGGTATAGATCTAGGAACAACAAATTCGGTAGTATCCGTATTAGAGGGAGCAAATCCAATTGTTATTCCAAATAGCGAGGGAAGTCGAACAACTCCTTCAGTTGTTGCTTTTACTCCAAGTGGAGACTGCGTTGTTGGGATGTTAGCTAAGCGTCAAAGTGTTGTAAACCCAGAAAACACATTTTCATCTGTTAAGCGCTTTATCGGTTGCCGCTATGATGAAATAAAAGAAGAAATTGGACGCATTTCATACAACGTTTGCGAAGAAAATGGAAAAGTAAAAATTGCTTGCCCAAGTACTTCTAAAAATTTAAGTCCAGAAGAAATATCTTCAATTGTGTTACAAAAATTAATTGCAGATGCTAGTCGTTACTTAAAAGAGGAAGTTTCTCAAGCTGTTATCACCGTTCCTGCTTATTTTAATGATTCTCAACGTTTAGCCACAAAGGACGCAGGGAGAATTGCTGGTATTGATGTTTTACGCATTTTAAACGAACCAACCGCGGCTGCTTTAGCTTATGGTTTAGAAAAAAAGCGTAATGAAGTTGTTTTGATTTTTGATCTTGGCGGGGGAACTTTTGATGTTTCAATTTTGGAGGTTGGCGATGAAGTCTTTGAAGTATTATCAACTTCTGGAGATACTCATCTTGGAGGAGATGATTTTGATCAAGCAATTGTACAATTTCTAATTCGTGGGTTTGAAAAAGCAGAAGGAATAAATCTTTATGAAGAAAAGCAAGCATTACAAAGAATCATAGAAGCCTCTGAAAAAGCAAAAATTGAATTATCAAGTCTTCAAAGTACACGCATAAATCTGCCATTTATTACTATTCAGAATCAAACGCCAAAGCATATTGATGAGTTTCTTGATCGTTCAAAATTTGAAGAATTAAGCCGTTCTATTTTAGAGCGTTGCAAAACTCCTGTTTTAAAAGCTTTAGACGATGCAAAACTGACAAAATCTGAGATTGATGAAGTAATTTTAGTTGGTGGATCTACACGTATTCCAGCAGTTCGAAATTTACTGACTAACCTTTTAGGAAAACCTTTAAATGAAAGTGTCAATCCGGATGAAGTTGTTGCAATGGGCGCAGCTATTCAAGCTGGAATTCTTGCTGGAGAAATTACGGATTTAATTTTAGTTGATATTACTCCTTTATCTTTGGGTGTTGAAACTGTTGGGGGATTAATGACAACTCTTATTAAGCGAAACGCTTCCATTCCTGCTAAGCAGTCTGAGCTTTTTTCAACGGCATCAGATGCTCAAGAATCCGTTGAAATTCATGTATTACAGGGAGAACGCGCATTTGCAAAAGATAATAAAAGTTTAGGAATTTTTCGCTTAAATGAAATTCCCCCAGCACCACGAGGTGTACCAAAAATTAATGTAACTTTCCAACTTGATGTAAATGGGCTTCTATCTGTTTCTGCGCGTGAAGAAGACTCTGGAAAAGAACAATCAATTCAAATTCAGGGCGCATCTGTTTTAGGACGCGATGAGGTAGAAAAAATGGTTAAAGAGGCAGAGGAAAACGAAGAAATTGATCGCGCAAAGAAAGCTTTTCTTCACATTACATATGAAATTGATAATCTTATTGCAAAAATTGAAAATGTTCTTCAAGATTCTACTATTAACTCATCACTGCTTTCTTATTTAAAAGAGTTAGCAAGCGAAATTCAAGAAGCTTATCTGAATAATCAATTTGAAGAACTATATAAAGAATTTTTAATAGAAATTGAAAATTGTTACCAAATTTTGGTTGTTAATTTAATGAAAGGGATCCTTTCTAAAAAAAGTTCGGAAATTAATTCTGGAAAATCAAATGTAATTGATATTACTTAATTAAATTTTAGTAGCTCATTAAAAATTAATTGACTTTTAATCCAAGTCAATTAACTTAAAGTTAAATTGGTTTCAAAAATAATAAATTTTGGTTATAAAATTTATAAACAAAAAGGAATTATCTCACGATTAATAGATTTTAAAGCCATAGCAGTTCTTTTGCCACAGGTTACTACATTTCCAGAATGTATCGAAAAAGATTTCGTATTAAAACTGATCATTTGTACAGTGGCATGTGCGATTGGTACATATTATTTCGAGAGCTTTGGGATTATTTAAAGCGCAAGATTTCATGGAGAGCCTACAGCATTCTAAAAAGACCCCATTTAGTGTGATCCTAGTTTTATCTGGCGCTCTTTTTCGTTTAAGATTTGACTTTTTCAGACACACTAAACGCTAAAGATTAAAAAAAAGAGGGTTTATCTGAGGCTATGAATTATTTTGTAAAAGCAAGGCCTGAGTTCGTATGTATAAATTATAAGAAAATTGAATCAAATCTTAAAGCTTTTTTTTTTAGAAAGTTCCAGTGAAAAATTTTGCCTAAATATACAGAATATAATTATCCAAAAGAGCTAATTGAATGGTTCGAATTGGAGCGGGATGAAAAGACATTATTTTTCACAGGTCCTTCAGGCACGGGTAAAACTGAAGGTTTGATTAATTTACTTAAAAAAAATGTCCTAAAATTAACTGTTAGCGCTGGATTTATTGGACCATGTTACGCAGCTTGTGCTGTCATACTTGAGGCAGGAGATCACTTTTTGGGTAGTGTATGCTATGCGGGTTGCACACTGTGGACCGGTGCTATTTTCTATAAAGGTTTTTGAAAAACTTGGCAGACATTTTCAATTCCTGTTATTCAAATGGGTAAATAATATAAATATTTTTTTTCGATCTAAATTTTAGGCACATATTACTAAAAAAAGTAAATTTTAAATTTATTTTGAGAATGGGGCTTAGAAAAAAGCTTAATGTTTCGTTTGGGATGAAAATTTGCATTTTTTGGAACCCTAAATATGCAGATAGAGAGACTCGAACTCTCACGAAATTTTTCACTAGATCCTAAGTCTAGCGCGTCTACCAATTCCGCCATATCCGCTATTCCTCATTATAATAAGCGAAAAAGAAAAATGCAACTACTATTTATTTTCCAGGTACTACGAGGTTGCTTTTTACGCTTGCGCCGATACTTTTTCTTTTTAATCAAGAAAAAAAAGTGTTCCTTCAAGCTAAAAGAATATGAGAATAAAAAAATTAAACGTTTTAGTCAAGAAAAGGAAGAAGTTTGTTGTACCTTTTTAAATATAGATCCGGATGAAGAACGTCATTTCTTGATTTCCAAGTATCATCCAAAATTGGAATAGATTCTGAATTTGTTTTTCCATAAAACCCATCAGACTTAACTTGTCTGTTTGGATTAATTGCTTGGATGTTTTCGAAGTCGCCGTAGCGTAACTTGAACCAATTAAAAAAATCTTTGTTTGTGGTAAAAAGAACGCTTGTAAAAAGTTGATCTCCTGATATTAATAGATCTTTTTTTTCAAAAAAAAAGCGGGATTTCGTTATTTTTTTTTGAAAAAAAGATAAAAAAGAAGGTGAAATGGAAACCCAAAAGTCTTGAGGCTTTAATCGAGCTATATAAGCTGCCGAACGCTCACGTAAAATTTCTTCAACGATCGAAGATTCTAACATCTCTTGTTGTGACATGACAAAATAATAGTAAGTCGGCATAAAAACCATCTTGAATAAGCTTTCAAGAAATATTAGCATTAATTTTTTTTTGAAAAGTAAAAGTCATTGGCTTTTTAATAGTTTAAGCTCCCCAAATTGGACTTGAACCAATGACCTACCGATTAACAGTCGGATGCTCTACCTGCTGAGCTATTGAGGAATGTCGTCAAAACGTAACTATTAACGCGTCTTTGCATATGTATATAGGCAAATATAAATTTGTTAAGCAAATATAGGTTCTTTGACATGAACATGCGTTATCCTACGTAATATTGCAGGATCTAATGGACTTATTAAATCCGATGGAATTAAGCAAGTTATGTCTTCTTTTTCAATAATTTACTCAAGACCAGTTCCGCCGAATGGATTTTGAAATGCTCGTTTTACGGCATGATAACCTAAAGGTGCACCTAAGGCTAAAGAACCAGTACAAACGATTGCCGTAGCAACGAATGGGGCGTTATTTTTGATTAATTCTGAACAAAGTATAATTCCGGCAGAACAGCCGAATGCCATAGCTGTGGTATTTCCAATCTTAGGACCCATTTTAGCGGCTGTATTAGCAGTGGACTTTGCAGTTCCTCCTGTTAAATCTTTTAAAAATTCTGCGGTGTCTCCTCGATTCATAATTTAATTTTAAAATTTTTTTGTTTTTTTTATGCTTTTTCGAAGTTGATATTAGCGGTGATATTATTTTGTTGAGCAAATATTTTAATTTTATGCCAAAAACAAAAATAAGAAAGCAATGGGGCGCACTCCTTTATCTGGGCGCCTTATGATGTAATTTTTGCGATAATCACTAAAAACACTGCTTAAAATTTAGTTTATTAGAAATGCTTTTGTCAAGTTAGTCTCCGATTTTGGAAGACCTAAAAGCACAGATGTGATATTACGATTATCCTTATTTAAGTAACTATACCCAGCAGCTTGTTTTACCTATTGCTACAAGTTTTTCAGTTTTTGTTTTAGAAGGATCTGTTAGCATGGTACCTTTTTCATAGGCATCTTAAATGCCGAAAGCTCTATTACTAGAAGAGGATTTTCATCTCTTAAAAGAGTAATAATGCCTTCCGTATTTTCAATTGGTCCGCCAATTGAAATTTGCTCGTGGTATCATCTGAATAGTGTTGTTGACTTTTTGTTACGGATGCCTTTGATTATTTTTACGGTATTTTCTCCGACTTTATTTGGGGACGAAATTGAACCTCATTTTTACTGTGGTTAGCCTTAGCGCCATTCTTAAAGGTACAAGAATTATTAAAAGATGGTCAAACTAAAAAACAGTTTTGGAAAAAACTAAAAACCTTTTGAAAGGAGATAAAGAAGAAATAGGTTCAATCTTTTTTAGCATTTTAAGAAACTTTAAAGACCTAAAAAATTTCTAGATTAGCTGTTAAAATCCTCTGCGTCGTGCTATTTTCCCAGAAGACTTCTCTTCAAGTATTGTCACCGCAGTATCGTTTCACATTCATGTTCGGAATGGAGATGAAGTGGTTCCGATACGCTATAGACACAGAGGATGAAAAGAAAAAGGTGAAAATTGGTTATTAGTAGATCTAAGCTTCACAAATTGCTTTGCTTCAACTGGATCCCTATTAAGCAGCTCGTCTTGCTGCAACCTTAGAGCACTCATCTTGAGGACGGCTTCCCACTTAGATGCTTTCAGCGGTTATCCAAACCATACGTAGCTACCCAGCGTTTACCACTGGCGTGATAACTGGTACACTAGCGGTATGTCTTTCTCGGTCCTCTCGTACTAGAGAAAGGTCACTCTCAATACTCTTTCGCCAACGCCGGATATGGACCGAACTGTCTTACGACGTTCTGAACCCAGCTCACGTACCGCTTTCATAGGCGAACAGCCTAACCCTTGGGACGTACTACCGCCCCAGGATGCGATGAGCCGACATCGCAATGATGTTAATCGGCAGATTTACTTTTAATAATTCGCCGATTTATATACTTTTAGTCGCCTAAAAGTTCAGACTATATCATCAACCGTAATTTTATTTCTGGCTGTTTGGCATGTAGTCGTTGAGGATACTTTTTTAAAACCGTAAGTCTTTCCTGCTGATTGTCCGCATCTGAAAATTGTCACTTAGTTTTTTGTTTTGTTGTAAAAAAAAGTATTTCAGAATACTTCACCGTTTTTAACGGACGGAGTTTCCAGCATATAGCCAAAATGCCAATCACTGTTACCATATGATTGCCCCCTGTTTGAGGTGCCAAACCTCCTCGTCGATAGGAACTCTATGAGGAGATCAGCCTGTTATCCCTAGAGTAACTTTTATCCGTTGAGTGACGCCCTTTCCACACAGTAGCGTCAGATCACTAAGACCGACTTTCGTCTCTGCTCGACTCGTTTGTCTCACAGTTAAGCTTCCTTTTGCCTTTGCACTCTATGATCAATTTCTGACTGATCTGAGGAAACCTTTGTACGCCTCCGTTACCTTTTAGGAGGCGACCGCCCCAGTCAAACTGCCCATCTGAAACTGTCTTTCAACCGGCTAACGGTATGAAGTTAGGATATCAATTTAAAAAGAGTGGTATCTCACGTGCGACTCCTCCTTTCCCACAAGAAAAGATTCAACGTCTCCCACCTATTCTGCGCAAATTAAATCAAGATCCAATTTCAGAATACAGTAAAGCTTCATAGGGTCTTACTGTCCTGGCGCTGGAAGTCCGCATCTTCACAGACATTTCTATTTCGCCGAGTCCCTCCTTGAGACAGCTTCCAAATCATTACGCCATTCGTGCGGGTCAGAACTTACCTGACAAGGAATTTCGCTACCTTAGGACCGTTATAGTTACGGCCGCCGTTCACCGGGGCTTCAGTCATTAGCTATCTTCCTCATTACTGAAAAAGGATCACCAACTTCTTTTACCTTCCGGCACTGGGCAGGCGTCAGCCCCCATACGTCGTCTTACGACTTAGCGGAGACCTGTGTTTTTGCTAAACAGTTGCTTGGAACTTGATATTGCAGCCTTGCCATTCTTGTTGTCACTTTTACCTGACAACTGCCATTTGGGGCACTCCTTCTCCCGAAGTTACGGAGTCATTTTGCCGAGTTCCTTAAGGAGGGTTCTCTCGCGCTCCTTGGTATTCTCTACCTCCCTACCTGTGTCGGTTTCAGGTACAGGTAATGACTGTTTAATATAACTTTTTAGTGTTTTAGTTTTAAATATTAATTCTAATACTAAAATCTATTAAAATTATACGTTGGTGATAAGTTGAGCTTTTCTTGAAAGTATGACATCCATTACTTTGATCTCAAAGGATCGTGTACTCGCTTCTCCGCTCAAGATAGTTTCGCTATCTCTCATAGCCTTGAAAGCTTGAACCGGTAACCAATATCCGGCTAATGTAGCCTGCTTTGTCCCTCATTTATCAACAGGCATCAGATTAGGAATATTAACCTAATATCCATCGACTACGCTTTTCAGCCTTGCCTTAGGTCCTGCCTAACCCTTCGTGGACGAACCTTCCAAAGGAAACCTTAGGGTTTCGGAGCATCGGATTCTCACCGATGTTTTCGCTACTCAATCCGGCATTCTCACTTTTATTTCGTCCATACCCGCTTTCGCTGGTACTTCATCCTACAATAAAACGCTCCCCTACCGATAGAAAAAATTTCTATCTCACAGCTTCGGCAGATGACTTAGTCCCGTGAATTTTCGGCGCAGAATTGCTAGACCAGTAAGCTATTACGCACTTTTTAAAGGATTGCTGCTTCTAAGCAAACCTCCTGGTTGTTGCGGCCTTTCCACTTCCTTTATCACTTAGCCATCATTTTGGGGCCTTAGCTGGTGATCTGGGCTGTTTCCCTCTTGACAATGAAGCTTATCCCTCATAGTCTTACTAGTGAACTCTTCTTGTAGTATTCAGAGTTTGCCTTCATTTGGTACCGAGTTACCAGCCCGCATAAAAACAGTGCTTTACCCCTACATCAACACATTCACCGCTGCACCTAAATACATTTCGGGGAGAACCAGCTAGCTCCGCTTTCGATTGGCATTTCACCCCTAACCACACGTCATCCGCTCATTTTTCAACATGAGTCGGTTCGGACCTCCATCTAGTATTACCTAGGTTTCATCCTGCACATGGTTAGATCAAGCGGGTTCGGGTCTAGAAAAAGTGACTTACGCTCTCTTCAAGCTCGCTTTCACTATGGCTCCAGGTCAAATCCCTTAACCTGCCACTCCTTCTAACTCGCCGGAACATTCTTCAACAGGCACGAAGTCAAACGCTTAGTCGTTCTCCTTCTGATTGTAAGCTTGCAATTTCACGTTCTTTTTCACTCCCCTCCCGGGGATCTTTTCATCTTTCCCTCGCGGTACTAGTTCACTATCGGACATCCAAGAATATTTAGCCTTACGAGGTGGTCCTCGCAAATTCACACGGAATTTCACGTGCTCCATGCTACTTGGGAAAAAGCATAAAAAGAAAATTTTCGACTACAAGACTATCACTTTCTCGGGTATCGCTTTCCAACGATTTCGTCTAATTTTCATAAACAATTTGATAAGACTAAAAGCCTTGACCTAAACGTTTATAGCTAAAACTGCAAATAAAAATTTGTAGCGCTTTTCCCATGACCTTAATTTTTTAATTAAAAATTAATTTAGGCTGTTCCCGTTTCGTTCGCCACTACTTAGGGAATCGTTTTTACTTTCTTTTCCTCCAAGTACTAAGATGTTTCAGTTCCCTGGGTTTGCTCTTTTTTCCTATTGATTCAGAAAAAAGTTATTGAGTTCCCTCATTCGGAGACATTCGGATCATAGCGTGCTACCAACTCCCCGAACCGTTTCGCCGGTAACCACGTCCTTCATCGCTTTTGGATACCAAGAGATCCTTCACAAGCTCTTATCACTTCACCTTTTTTATTGAAAATTGAAATAAAAGTTAGACTTTTATTTGCTGGAGATAAGCGGATTCGAACCGCTGACATCTGCCGTGCAAAAGCAGCGCTCTACCAACTGAGCTATATCCCCTTTCTTTGGGAGCAATTCCCTTCTTGGGCCATCCTAGACTTGAACCAGGGACCTTACCCTTATCAGGGGTATGCTCTAACCAACTGAGCTAATGACCCGCTAATTTTTCTTTGTTTTGTTTCTATCGATTGATAGGAGGTAATCCAGCCGCACCTTCCAGTACAGCTACCTTGTTACGACTTCACCTTAGTCACCAATCCTACCTTCATTCTTTTACAAGAGCTTTGGGTATAACCAGCTCCCAGGGTGTGACGGGCGGTATGTACAAGGCCTGAGAACGGATTCACCGCAGTATAGCTGACCTGCGATTACTAGCGATTCCACCTTCATGTAGGCGAGTTGCAGCCTACAATCCGAACTACGAAGAGGTTTTGAGATTAGCTCATTCTCACGAATTTGCAACTTTTTGTCCTTTCCATTGTAGCACGTGTGTAGCCCAAGATGTAAGAGGCATGATGACTTGACCTCATCCTCGCCTTCCTCCGACTTATAATCGGCAGTCTCTTTAGAAAAGTAACTAAAGACAAGGGTTGCGCTCGTTGCGGGACTTAACCCAACATCTCACGACACGAGCTGACGACAGCCATGCACCACCTGTGTAAGAGGCCGTAGCACATCTTTCTTTCAAAAAACTTCTCTTCATGTCAAATCTTGGTAAGGTTCTTCGTGTTGCATCGAATTAAACCACATGCTCCACCGCTTGTGCAGGCCCCCGTCAATTCCTTTGAGTTTCATTCTTGCGAACGTACTCCCCAGGCGGAATACTTAACGCGTTAGCTACGACACCGCCTATAAATGCCTCTTCTAGAATTTTTTTCTGAGAGGCCTTTAAGGCAACATCTAGTATTCATCGTTTACGGCTAGGACTACCGGGGTCTCTAATCCCGTTTGCTCCCCTAGCTTTCGTCTCTCAGTGTCAGATATGGCCCAGTAAAGTGCTTTCGCCCTTGGTGTTCTTTCCAATCTCTACACATTTCACCGCTCCACTGGAAGTTCCCTTTACCTCTACCATCCTCAAGAAAAAGAGTTTCTTTTGCAGATTCTGGGTTAAGCCCAGAGGTTTAACAAAAGACTTCCTTCTCCACCTGCAGACGCTTTACGCCCAATAATTCCGGATAACGCTTGCATCCCCTGTCTTACCGCGGCTGCTGGCACAGGGTTTGCCGATACTTATTCCTCAAGTAACGTCAGAACTTCCTCCTTGAGAAAAGAGGTTTACGACCCGTAGGCTTTCTTCCCTCACGCGGTGTTGCTCTGTCAGGCTTTCGCCCATTGCAGAATATTCCTCACTGCTGCCTCCCGTAGGAGTCTGGACCGTATCTCAGTTCCAGTGTGGCTGATCATCCTCTCAAACCAGCTACTGATCGTCGCCTTGGTAGGCTTTTACTCCACCAACTAGCTAATCAGACGCGAGCTTCTCTTTCGGCGAATTTCTTCTTTCACTTCTAATGAAAAAAACCACTTTTTCTCTGAAAGTGCCACAGAAGAAGTCTTCTGCAGTTCGATCAATCAAAAAAAGCATCTTTTTCAAAGCATTATAGAACATTAATACTGATCTCGCAGTGGTAGTCTCTTCCGAAAGGCAAATTCTCACGCGTTACTCACCCGTCCGCCACTGAAAAGTAAAACTTCCCCGTATGACTTGCATGTGTTAAGCACACCGCCAGCGTTCATCCTGAGCTAGGATCATACTCTTAATGTAAACAACTTAATGTATTGATTCTGAATTTTTAATTAAACTTTTAATTTAACAAAGAATTTTTCAATATCTAATTAACAAAACTTATTTTAGCTTATGGTTTTAAAAAGTGTCAACCTTTCGGGAATTAGAAAAAATTTTCAAGAAGCTTACAATTGAGGAAACGCTTTTAATAAAAAAGATATTAAGAAAAAACGTAGAAAAAATTTCGTTGTAAACTCATAATTGCTTTTTTTTTTTAACCTTTTATGAACTCTATAATAGCTGCTAAAAGTATAAAAAATACTTGGACTTAAAGCGTGACTTTATAACAATTACCATTGGACAAACTTAAGAGAAAAAGCAAGGATTTTTTTTGTTGAATGGCCCGGACTATTACTATTTTTTTGTCCTCATCTAGTTTTAGGGGATTGGCTTGCGGGTATTACCTTTTAAGCTCTTAATATACTCGTGAACTAGCAAGTTTTTTCTTAAAAATATGCTGCTTTATTATCTGCGAATAGTATGTGTGGGACATTCCTTGTTATTCTCACAAAGTCTAGAAGCTTCTCAAGCCCAAATACTTGGGCTTTCTTGGTTTGCGACTAACGTTAAGCGTAAGGACTTGCTGAGTTAAAAAAACAAATATCTAATGTGCTCGCTCTCCTAGCGGTTAATTTTCTCCAGTGGTTGAGCAATGTGCTTCGGGGATATGTGTTTCCTATGGTTAAAATCATTATGTAGAGCAAATGGATTAAGCGTTAACAAAGAAAGCAAAAAAAGAGACTCAAGCATGGTATTTTGGGCGTGCACGTGCAGTAGCAGCTGGGTTTGAAAAAGATATTAACCGTGAGACAAAGCTAATTTTACAATTTCGTTCTAACGATTAATTTGCTTTTTTTTATTCAAATAAAAAAGATAAATACAAATTATGTATATTAAATGCATACTTCATACAAAAGGCGATTAGCTCAGCGGTAGAGCGTCTGCCTTACAAGCAGAATGCCACTGGTTCAAACCCAGTATCGCCTACATATTGAGCGTTTTGATAAAAACCAATTTTTTAGCTAAGCAAAGAATTTAAGTAAAACTAAAAATTTGTAAACCTTTGAAAAGTTTTATAACATACATGTTAGTTTCTAATATAAACTGGGCTCATCGTCTAAGGGATTAGGACATAAACCTTCTAAGTTTCGAATGTAGGTTCGAACCCTACTGAGCTCATGATAGAAAAGTTTTTTTAAATGTTTTTGCCTACAAAAATTTTTTCAAATAGTTTCTCAAGTTTCTCGCCAGAATGAATAGATCCCATTGGATCTTTACGAAGCCGATGACGCAAACATAGACTAATAGTACGTTGAATATCTTTTAACTCGACTTGAGTACGATTTTCAAAAGCAGTTAATGCTTTTGCTGCACGCATAGCAACAAGATCCCCTCTCAATCCCTCTATTCCTAGCTCGCTACAGAGATGTGAAATTTTAAATTGGTAGCCTTCTTTCATATTAACTTTGGGAAGTAATTGTTGAGCTCTTAAAAGTCGTTCCTGGATGTCTGTTTGTTGACTCGCATATTTTTCAAACCAAGCTTTTGGGTTTTTATCAAAACTTATTCGTTCTTCAACAATTTTTACGCGGACCTCAGGTTCACGGATTGTTCTAATTTCAATATGCATTCCGAAACGATCAAGAAGTTGAGGGCGAAGTTCTCCTTCTTCCGGGTTTCCAGATCCAACTAAAATAAATTTTGCTGGGTGTCTGATAGAAATTCCTTCGCGCTCAACAGTATTCCATCCTGAAGCAGCAGAATCTAGCAAAATGTCAACTAAATGATCATCTAAAAGATTGATTTCGTCAACATATAAGACACCACGATTTGCACGCGCCAAAAGACCCGGCTCAAAGCTATTATTGCCACCTGCTAAGACTTCTTTTAAATTAATACTCCCGCAAACACGGTCTTCCGTTGCGCCTAATGGCAATTCCACCATAGGAATTTGAATAGATTCTATTTCGTACTCGTCGGGATTTTGAAGGAGACTTGGATCAGCATTAAAAGGATCATTTTTCACGATTAGAATTTTTGGCAAAAGATCCGCAAGAGCTCGAATTGTTGTCGATTTCCCTGTTCCACGATCTCCCATAATCATTACCCCTCCTATTTTTGGGTCAACCACATTTAATTGTAAGGCCAATTTCATTTCTTCTTGTCCAAGAATAGCAGCAAAGGGGAAACTTTTTAAGGCTTTCATATATTTAAATAATTTTTTGTGCAGATATAATTTTTTTATTTTACTTTTTTTTTATTTTAAAAACAAAGCAAAAAGTTTTTAGTCTTGAAAAATTCATCCTCTTATCATGCAGTACTCATAAAATTCTCTTGTAGCAAAAATAAGAACTATCTTTACAAGATAGATGTCCTTTATTATAAAGATTAGCTACAGAATGTTATAATAAAAGAAGGAGAATTAAAAAATTTTATTTTGGAAAATAGTGAAGTATGATTGACATTATTACTTCGGGATAGGCAATTTTAATGGCTATTTTTTTCAGTCTAGGGTTGAGACGAGTTTTAAAAATAAAGAGAAGTTTATGGAAAAAATTCCTAGCATTACGAGTGGTCACATTGTAATTACTTTAGTTAGTTTAGCTTTAGATTTTCTTTCTTTACAAGTTCAAGCAAAGGCATAGGTCTCTTATAAACCCCCTTTTTTTTAATTTTGCTTATTTACAATAACTTTTTTATAAAATTTCATTTTAAATTTTTTTTACTATTTAAAAAAGTAAGAAACAACTGTACAAAAAAACTAATAGGAGATATAATTTCTTTAAGTTTTTCATCCGTTCAAGGCGGAGTAGAGCAGCTTGGTAGCTCGTCGGGCTCATAACCCGAAGGTCACTGGTTCAAATCCAGTCTCCGCTATCTATTGCTTCAGGAATTTTTATAGACGCCAAATTTTCAAGCTGTAATCTTTAAAAGTCTTAGAATAATGAATATGCAGTGTTATAAATTATCCAGTTTTTTTATGGAATTCGATTTAAGACATTTCTTGAAATTTAGTGGAAATGCAGGAGGATGTTCTCAAGTCGCCGAAGAAAAGTGCATTTCTACATAGGCAAATGATCGAATGATAAAGAGTCCAATGGAAAACTTATTTGAAATGCCAAGATCTTGCCCAAAAAGAACAATGTCTTGCTTTAGAAAAACAGCTTCAAAATCAACTAATGATTTTCGTATTTTCTGTCTTTTTCCAAGTAGTAAAGCCCAATTGTTTTATCCAAAGGACAGTGTTTTTTCTGAAAAAACAAATGAAGGACGAGTAAGAGTTGGGAAATGCTGTTTTTCAAAGTCTTAAAGAGACTTTAAGAAGGTAATAAAAAATATTAGTCAAAATTTTAATAAAAACTTTATTTATCGCAGAAAAGCGATAGATATATTTTTGGAGAGATGGCAGAGTGGTCGATTGCGTCTGACTTGAAATCAGATGGGCTTTAAAAGGTTCCGTGAGTTCGAATCTCACTCTCTCCTTTCTTATTTTTCGCATGGAACTTTGTTAACAAGCAATATGCCTTCGTTTGAGCTTTGTTTAGTAGGTTTTAAAATTAAAGTTATAACAAAATGTTGGTTTTAAGCTTGTTTTTTGCTTCTAAAACATAAAGTGTATTTTTTTGATAAAAACTTTTTCCATGCTCTTTATTAAAGACAAAACAAAATTCATCATATTCTTATCTTTGCTTGAGATATGTCTTTTTGCCCAAGATTAGAGACGGATATCTAATTGTTTTTCTATTTTTAATAGTATATATTATGAACGACGAATTTTGAACTTTAAAATAGAGAATTTTTTTGAGCTTGTTTTTAAATTTCAATTACCAAACACATATTAAACTACGCATTCTTTTTATGATTTACGCTATTTCTGAGACTTCTGGGAAGCAATTTTTAATTAAACCAGGTCGTTGGTATGACATTGATTATATCTCAAAAGCAAAAGAGGGGGATGTTATTTATTTGGAAAAACTTTTACTTTTTCGTCATTCTCATCAAGTCCAAGTAGGAAAACCCTTCCTTTGGAATAGCCAAATTCCTGCGCGAATTCTACAAACAGTAAAAGGAAAAAAATTGACTGTTTTAAAAACGAAACCGAAAAAGCATTATACTCGAACAAGAGGTCATCGTTCTCTTTATACACGCATTTATATTGAATAATAATAATTTTACGGAGGAAAAATTATGGCTCATAAAATGGGAGCAGGAAGTACAAAAAATGGTCGTGACTCTCGAGCTAAACGACTAGGTGTAAAATGCACAGGAAAGCAGATTGTTTCAAAAGGATGGATTTTAGTTCGACAACGTGGAACAAAATGGAAACCAGGTAAGTTTGTAGGATGTGGTCGAGATCATACGCTGTATGCGAAGGAAACTGGTTTTCTTCACTATCATTCTTCAGGACTTGTTTCCATAATCCCAGCATCTTAAGTTTTAATTGTTCTTTTAAGGAAGAATATTTTTCTTCCCTAAAAACAAAGCTATTTAGCTTTTAACCAAAATAAAACAGAATCACTAACTTTTTTCATTTCTCCTGGAAATTTAGGATACCTATTTTGCAATGCGCAAATATAACAATATTGATAAGTTATAAAGAAAAAGCTGTAAACAATCCCTAGAAACCCTTGTGAAATTGGTTTAGTATATACGCCAAATAGAAATGCGTTTCCTTCCATTATTTCGCGAGCTAAAAAAGTATCCCACAATCCTAAAATAAAATTTTCAATCATTTCTAAAGTAAATAAAAGCAACATGTTATATCTTACTAATAAAGATAATCTAATAATGGGTTTAAAAATTAAGAACTGAAAAATGAATGTGTAAAAAACATATGATTGCTCTGGTCTACCTAGAAATTTGAGAAACCTGGATTCAAAGATAAAATTCAAAAATGGAAGATGTTGTATAAAAGCTGGGACATAGCCTGAAAACATTCTAACAGAGTAAAGTAAAACGGAGTTTGCACAAAAATAAATTCCAATTAAAGCTAGCTTTTCATAAAAAAAGTCATTTTTACGGAAATGACTGCGTATTTTTCTGAAAAGTCTATTGAATATTTTTGCGGTTGCTTCAAAATTCTTTGAAGAGAAAGGAGAAAAAAATTTCCCATTGCTTAATAAGTTTTTCATAGTAAAGAAGAAAGACTAGCCTATCCAAAATTTTCGAATTATAATAATTTTGGGTAATTGTTTTATCGGTTTTTTTTAATATGGAAGATATTTTAAAAGGTATTCACTATTATGCCTCAAGTATTAAGGATAAATCAAATGAAGAGTTAAAAAATCTTATTGGAAAGTTTCAAGAGTATTCTTTTGCGCAGTTTTCAAAAAAAAAAAAAGCTGAATGGTTTGCTCTTGTTCATGAAATTGGGTTCCGGAGTATTGGTCTTCGTGCTTTTGATACACAATTAATGGCGGGTCTCCTTTTAACCGAAGGAAAAATTGTGGAAATGAAGACCGGTGAAGGAAAAACTTTAGTGTCTACTTTTCCTTCTTCGTATTATGCTCTTCAAAAAAATGGTGTTCATGTAGTTACAGTTAATGAGTATTTAGCAGAACGTGACCAGAAATGGATGGGAAAAGTTTATTCTTCTTTGGGATTTTCTTCTTCTTTGGTAAAAGAAACAGATTCAACTTGCAAGAAAAAAGCGTCTTACTTAGCAGATATTACTTATTTAACTAAGTCAGAAGTTGTTTTTGATTATTTGCGTGATAATACTGCTTTTAATGTGGGTGAAATTGTTCAACGTCCTTTTTCATTTTGCCTAATCGATGAAATTGATTCAGTTTTAATCGATGAAGCGAGAACCCCTCTTATTCTTTCCGACCCAGAATCGATAAAAAGCATAAATAAGTTACATATTTCAAGTAAAATCGCAAGCCGTTTACAAAAAGAAGTCGATTTTGAGGTTGATGAAAAACGTAAAGATCTTTCTTTAACAGAAGTAGGACACGAAAAAGCAAAACGGCTCTTAGGAAAGCGCAGCCTTTATGATCCAAAAGATCCTTGGATTCTTGAAATTCTTAACGCGCTCCGAGCAACGCAATTATATAAAGCTAACAAAGATTATATTGTGCTTAAGGAAAAAATTGTGATTGTTGATGATTTTACAGGTCGAATTATGGAAGACCGACGTTGGAGTTTTGGGCTTCATGAAGCCATCGAAGTTAAAGAAAATGTTCCTATTGGGAAAAAAACAAAAACAAAAACATCGATTACTTACCAAAAATTTTTTACTCTTTATCCCATTTTATCAGGGATGACAGGAACGGCCGAAACAGCAAAAGAAGAATTTCGAGATATTTATGGACTAGATGTTGTTGTTATTCCACCGCATAAACCTTTTCAGAGAAAAGATTTGCCGGATGCTATTTATCAAAATGAAGCTGAAAAATGGAAGGCTATATTAAAGGAAACAAAAATTTGCTATAAAAAAGGTCAACCGATTTTAATTGGAACAGCAAGTATTGAAAAGTCAGAACTTTTATCAGATCTCTTAAAGGCCTCAAAAATTCCACATCAAGTGTTAAACGCAAAACCAGAAAATGTACTTCGCGAGAATGAAATTATTGCACAAGCAGGAAAATTTTCTGCTGTAACAATTGCAACCAACATGGCTGGGAGAGGGACAGATATTATTCTAGGTGGAAACCCTTACTCGAGAATCAAAGAATTTTTACGCGATTTCTTTTTTAATAGGAAAAATCTTAAAAGCCTTCCGCCGTTTTTGGTCCTTTTACAAGCTAAGTTTGCGAATTTTGAACAAAAAATTATAAATGATTACCATTTAAATGCCGAAAACCAAAAAGAATGCTCCTTTGGTTTGCTAGAAGGTCATATAAAAAATTTACCTTATGGATTAGAAGAATGTAAACCGTCTCTTCAATCTTTTTATCAATATTTATCTGCGCCTATTTTAGAGGATTGGGCTGAAGAAAATAAGCGAGTAAAAGAGCTTGGTGGGCTTTTTGTTTTGGGTACAGAGCGTCATGAAACACGTCGAATTGATGATCAATTACGCGGACGGGCAGGTCGTCAGGGAGACCCAGGACTATCCCGCTTTATCGTTTCATTAGATGACAATTTATTAAAGATTTTTGGTAGTGATAATTTACGGGATTGGGTGAAATCATTATTAAAAGATGACGAATCTCCATTGGAAGCAGACTTTTTAACAAGAAGCTTAGAAAAAGCCCAGCAAAACGTTGAGCGTTATAATTATGAGCTTCGAAAAAGCGTATTTCAATATGATAGCATTTTAAATGTTCAACGCAAGCAGCTTATAGCGGTTCGCAAAGAAATTCTTTGTGGAAAAAGCCTTGAAGAATTGATTTTACGATGGCAAGAAAATCTTATCAATGAAAAAATCTCCAGAAAAGAGTTAAATGAAAATTCAGAAATCCTTTTTTCAATGTATCTAACGTATGCAACAAAGAAAAATTCAGGATTCTTTTTTGATCCTTTTCGAAAGAGTTCTCTCTCAAATGCTTCTTTTCCATATGAAGAAATTTGGATTCAACAAGATTTACGTTGGTCAAAAGGAAATCTTTATCAAGAAGGACTTCTCCAAAGAACACGCCTTCTAGGAAATCTATTTTTCTTAGATTTGTCTTGGACGGAGCATTTAGAGCAAATGGATTCGATTAAAGAAACAATTTACTGGCGTTCTTATGGACAACAAAACCCGTTAGCTGAATATCAAGAAGAAGCTGTGGCATCGTTTCGAATCCTGCTCGAAAAATTAAGAAACTCTCTGGTATATTCTTTTGGAAACCAGTTTAGTTAAACCGTAGAAAGAAACAATGTCAAAACATACTCTAACAGGCCGACGAAAAAAAGTACTCAAAGTTTCCGGATTTCGCGCACGACTTGCAAGCAAAAGTGGACGAAAAATATTACAAAAACGAAGAAAAAAAGGACGCTGGAAACTTGCCCTGTCTGCCTAATCCAATTAGACCGGATATTTCACGTTTAAGACCCTTAATCCTGATCCCTAATACTAATAAGCGACGAAGAAGCGCTAAGAGGCTTGACTCATGCGTACATTCTGTTTTTAACAATTACTTCAACAACTAATTCCTTCCAACCGTCACCAATTTACGAATCGCCATTTCTATGCTTTTGCTAAGCTAACAATTTGGTAATTTAATAAGAACATTA
>SEDO01000013.1 GCA_004211595.1 Pedobacter sp. | reverse complement strand
TTAAGTTAAAAAAATAAATAAAATTTTATTATTTATTAATTTATTTACTTTACATTAGATTATTGGCACGGTAAAAATTTCTAGGTTAGAAAACAGAAATAGAATAAAGATGTTTAACATCTACCTATGTTAAATTAAAATAAAAAACACACACACATAAACCTTAAAATATTGGTATACTATGGAAAGATATATACTTTTTTCAATAAAACGTTTGACATTAATTTTGGCTGCTTTTGCAGTAGGCGTTGTTTTATTTAAATCGGAAACTTTCGCTCAAAATATGAGTATTGGACAACATTCCGGATTAAGTTTGGTTTTCAGTGATTTTGTCAATAACGCTGAAAATCAATTTGAAAAATGTGAAGGTCAAATATTGATTAAAGAAGGACAATTGGAAGATATTCAAAACTTGAAATTTAGTATGCCCAAAGCCATATTAAAATCGATTGAAAACGATACACTCGTGATAGATAAAAAAGTATATTTCGAACAAAGTAGAGTGATGATTTTACCTTTGATGGGAATGATTCATTTAATTGGAGAATTAAGTATTGACGGCATTAAAACTACTGCTGATTTTCATTTGAGTTATTCGGTAAATGAAGATCAAAGTGTGAGCTTTAAAGGTTCAAAATTATTAAAATCTATAGAAATGAATCAAGTGAATTTAAATACCGTAGATGTCTCTAAGATAAAAGACGATTTAACTTTAGAGGTTGATTTTAAACTAAATAGCGACATGAATAACATGCTAGCTAAAAAATAATACATTTTTAATTTTAGAAATGTTTGTTGGGTATCGAGAAGCAGGAATGCTTCTCGATTTTTTTTTTTTAAAGTTCTTCGTTTAGCTTGACTAAAAAAGTTTTGATTTTCTCCAGGGAGGCAATGATTTTTTGATTCTCTTTAACATCTCCCGAATTGGTTTTTAGATGTTCTTTGGCGCCTTTTAAGGTAAAACCTTTATCGTTTACCAAATGAAATATGATTTTTAAATTTTCTACATCTTCTGGCGTAAATAGACGATTCCCTTTTTTATTTTTCTTAGGTTGTAGTATGTCAAATTCCTTTTCATAAAATCTAATTTGAGATGCATTTACATTAAACATTTCCGTTACTTCCCCCATCGTATAATACATTTTATTGATGTCTCTTTCTTTGTAAGGCATTTTTTTAATTGATTATTAGATTGTTATAGATTTTACTTAAAGTATTCAAATGTACTAGGTTTTTACTTAAAAAACGTAATAAAATTTTAATTTTGTATCCATGACTGCACAAGAGATTAGAAATACTTTTTTATCGTTTTTCAAGCAAAAACAACATCATATCGTTTCATCTGCTCCTATCGTTGTTAAAAATGATCCAACTTTAATGTTTACCAATGCCGGAATGAATCAATTCAAAGATTTATTTTTGGGAGAGTCGGTAGTGAAGCATAATCGTGTAGCAGATACCCAACGCTGTTTGAGAGTATCTGGAAAACATAATGATTTAGAAGAAGTGGGGATTGATACCTATCACCATACCATGTTCGAAATGTTGGGGAATTGGAGTTTTGGGGATTATTTTAAAAAGGAAGCTATCCATTGGAGTTGGGAACTTCTAACAGAAGTATATCTCATACCAAAAGATCAATTATATGTATCTGTATTTGCAGGTGATGAAGCTGAAGGCTTGCCAAAAGATCAAGAGGCTTATGATATCTGGAAAGAACTTATCGCAGAAGATCGAATTATTCTCGGCAATAAAAAGGATAATTTTTGGGAAATGGGCGATACTGGGCCCTGCGGACCATGTTCTGAAATTCATGTTGATTGCAGAACATTGGCTGAAAGACAAGCGGTTAATGGAAAAGATTTAGTGAATGCAGATCATCCCCAAGTTATTGAAATTTGGAATAATGTTTTTATGCAGTTTAATCGTTTAAAGGACGGTTCTCTTAAACCTTTGCCGGCTAAGCATGTGGATACGGGGATGGGTTTTGAACGATTGGTAAGAGTTTTACAAGGAAAAACTTCCAACTATGATACAGATGTGTTTCAACCTTTAATCCAATTTATTGCGGATAAGGCTGGCCTGGTATATGATTCTAATGCGCAACCCCAGGATGCAAATTGGAATCAATCTGTTGCTATGAGGGTAATGGCTGATCATATTCGTGCAATTTCTTTCGTTATTGCCGATGGTCAGTTGCCTTCTAATAATAAAGCTGGATACGTTATCCGTCGAATTCTGAGACGTGCCGTGCGATATGCTTATACTTTTTTAAATTTTAAGGAGCCATTTTTAAATCAATTAGTTCCAGTTTTGGCTAATCAATTTAAAGGGGTCTTCGATGAATTATATTTACAAAAGGACTTTGTTCAAAAAGTTATTTTAGAAGAAGAGCAATCTTTTTTAAAGACATTATCTACCGGTATTCAACGATTTGATAAATATGAGGGAGGGGAGAGGATAGACGGAGCTTTTGCATTTGAACTATATGATACTTATGGATTTCCCATTGATTTAACGGAGTTGATGGCCAGAGAAAAGGGCATGTCCGTGGATATGGATGGGTTTAATCAAGCTTTAGAAGCACAAAAAAATAGATCTAGATCTGCAACCACAATTGATACAGGAGATTGGATAATAGTGAGAGATGAAGTAGAAACTGAATTTGTGGGTTATGAGGTGGATGAAATTGAAACGGAAATAGTAAAGTATAGACAAGTTAATGCCAAAGGCCAAACCCAATATCAAATTGTTTTAAAACAAACGCCATTTTATGCCGAAAGCGGGGGTCAAATAGGAGATAAAGGTAGATTAGAAGATCATAGCAGACAGTTTTGGGTAGAAATTTTAGACACAAAGAAAGAAAATGGTTTAATTGTTCATTATGTCAACGAACTTCCGGTCGATTTAGAAGGGCGTTTCTGGGCGGTAATTAATAGAGAACAACGTACCCTTACCGAAAATAATCACTCGGCCACACATTTATTGCATGCCGCATTGAAGAAAGTATTGGGCGCTCATGTTAATCAAAAGGGAAGTTTAGTTAATTCATCTTATTTGAGGTTTGATTTTTCTCATTTTTCAAAAATTACAGATGCTGAGTTAGCTCAAATTGAAGCTATTGTTAATGAAAAAATTAGAGCCAATATATTATTAAAAGAGCAACGAAATGTTCCATATCAAGATGCATTAGATGCTGGAGTAACGGCTTTATTCGGAGAAAAATATGGGGATTTTGTGAGGGTAATTACTTTTGAAGATGGATTTTCAAAAGAATTATGTGGAGGTACTCATGTGAAGGCAACCGGTCAAATTGGTTACTTTAAAATTACCGCAGAATCTGCAGTAGCAGCTGGGGTTCGAAGAATTGAAGCTATAACAGCCGTGAAAGCTGAAAACTATATAAATGATCAACTTTTAGCGTTAGAAAAAATTAAATCTTTATTTAAAGGTAATGTGGATTTAAATAGTTCTGTTCAAGCTTTGATAGAGGAAAACTCAAAATTAAAAAAGGAAATTGAGAAAAACATCCTAGAAAAGGCTTCTCACATGAAAGCCGAGATTGCCAAACAAGTAGAAGAAATTAATGGTATTAATTTCATTGGTAGCTTTATTGAGCTACCTAATCAAGAAGCAATTAAAACTTTAGCATACGAAGTAAAAGCCATCGTGCCGAATCTTTTCTTAGTGTTTACTAGTTTAATTGACAATAAACCGGCTATTATGGTTATGATTGCCGAAGAGCTTGTAAATGATAAACTCCACGCGGCTAAAATAGTGAAAGAACTAGGTCGATTGATTCAAGGTGGAGGAGGAGGTCAAGCCTTTTTTGCAACTGCAGGGGGTAAAAATCCAGCTGGGTTAAAAGATGTAATAGAGCAGGCTAAGCAATTTTTAGTTTAGTATCGTGCTAGCACCCTATTAAAAAAGGCCTCATTAGAGGCCTTTTTTTCATTATAATAGTTAATGTCTTTTCTTTTGTTGACCAGGGGCAAAATGTTTGGCAGATTTCCCAGGACCTTTACCTTTTATTACTTGTTGTTTCCCTTTGTAGTTTTTATATTTTACATATTTAACCCGATGAGTTTGATGATATAAATAGGGACGAGGTTCATTAATTACAACTTTATAACCATTGTATAAATTATATCCTCTATATCGGGCTGGAAGTTGTTTTGTAAATACCCAATTTGGTCCGTTTAGATAAATGAATTGACTTCTGTTGACATCATAATAAGAATCAATATCGGGTAAATAATAATATTGAACGGTTTGATATCCTGCTGGGCCCCATGCGGGTTGATTGCCTAGGTTAATTTGAATATTTATCTGAGCATTAGAGGTGGCGGGTAGGATAATAGCGCTTGCTATTAAAACCATTAGCATTATTTTTTTCATAACTATAATCATTTTAGTGTCTGTACATGCTATGCCAATGTTATGCCATAATTGGATTTGCTCGTTTAAAATCCAAGCAATCCTTGAAATAATCCCTATATTTGATAAAAATAAAGGCATTTTTCAAATTTATTGTAACGAAAATATATGGCATTTCAATCGCCTTATGATCTATATGAATTAGTCGTTGGACTCGAAGTTCATGTCCAATTAAACACACAATCTAAATTGTTTTCAAGAGAATCCACTGCTTTTGGAAATAATCCAAACACACAAGTTTCTGCCATTACCTTAGGTTTACCTGGTGCATTACCGTTCATGAATAAAGAGGTTCTTAAAAAAGCAACCTTGATGGGGCTTGCTTTAAATTGTCAAATCGAGCCTCACAATTTTTTTGAGCGTAAAAATTATTTTTATGGGGATTTACCTAAAGGATATCAAACCACTCAAGATCAGTTACCTATTGCAAAGAATGGATATTTAGAAGTTCGATTTAATCAATCCAAAGTGGAAGCTATTCGGATTAATAGAATCCATATGGAGGAAGATGCTGGAAAGAGTATACATGATTTGTCTGCATATAATACGGCTATTGATTTAAATCGCGCGGGAGTTCCTTTGATTGAGATTGTCACTGAACCCGATATTAATCAAGCTGAAACGGCTGCAGCTTTTATTAATGAAATCAGACAGATTGTGCGAGCTTTGGGTATTTCTGATGGTAATATGGAAGAGGGTTCTTTACGCTGCGATGCCAATATTTCGGTGATGAAAAAGGGTGCAACAACCTATGGAACAAGGTGCGAAGTGAAAAATATCAACTCTATGCGAAATTTAAAAAGGGCGATAGCGCATGAATTTAAAAGGCAGGTGGAGGTTTTAGAAGCTGGTGGAAGTATTTTACAAAGCACTTTGAATTTTGATGCAGAAACCGGAGAAACCTCAGTAATGCGTTCTAAAGAAAACGCTCCTGATTATAGATATTTCCCATGCCCTGATTTACCACCACTTGAATTGACAGCATCTTTTATAAATGAATTAAAAGAAAATATGCCAAAACTGCCTGCTCAAATAGCAATGGAAATTGTAGAAGAAGCAGAATTAACTTATGCTGAAGCTTTAATTATTGCTTTAGATGAAGCTGGATATGACTTTTATCTAAAGGCAAAAACACAAGTAAAACAAATTAAGGCTCTGGTGAATTGGTTAATAGGGCCACTCCGTAATTATATACAGGAAAATAATTTAAGGTATGAAAGTGCTCCTTTTACCCCGACTCAAATAGCTGAAATAATCAATTTAGTTGAAGCACGTGAAATAAGTATGCAAGTAGTGATGAACGATTTACTTCCTAAAATCTATCCCGAAGCCAAAGTATCTTCTTTGATAGATGATTTGAATTTACGTATTAGCGACAATGAAACAGATTTAATGAATTATATTAGTGAGGTTTTAAGCCAGTATAAAACACAGGTTGAGGCTTTTAAAAAAGGAAAAAAAGGAGTTTTAGGATTATTTGTTGGGGAGGTGATGAAAAAAGCTAAAGGTAAAGCTGACCCTCAAAAAGTAAATTCATTAATATTAGAGAAATTAAACGAGATATGAAAAAAATAATATACTTACTTGCCTTCATTGCATTTTTAAGCTCTTGTAAGGATAACACGAAATTTACGGTAGATGGACAGGTTTTGAATGCCTTGGATGACAGAAAAGTTTATTTGTATCAACTCCAAAAAGATAAAATGAATTTAATTGACTCCACTATTTTAAACGATAAAGGGGAGTTTAAATTCACCAGGGAATCAGCAGATATTCAACTTTATAAATTAAGTATATCTTTTAATGAATATATTTTTGTGGCTAAAAATGGAGATGAAATTAAATTTGAAAGTGACTTAAAAGATGAATTTTATCAGTACAAATTAAGTGGTTCAGATAATGCCGAAAAAATGCAAGAATTTAACGTGATAAATCATCGCAATCAGGTGGCCACAAGCAAAATAAAAAATGAGTTTGAATCCAAAGTAAATGACAATCCCGAACAGACAGAGGAATTAACAGAAAGATATAGACCATTATATATGGAGGCTTATCAAAAGGCTAATGATGAAATGGTAAAATTTGCTTTAGACAATTCCAAATCCTTAGTTAGCTTTTATGCTTTAAACTTAGTGGATCCACGAGAAAATGAAGCTGCCTTTATTGCTTATTCCGAGAAAATTGATCCAGAATTAAAGAAAAACGAGGCAGTAAAGAAGTTTATTGATAATATTCTTAAAATAAAAACCACCACAGTAGGAGCCAATGCACCGGATTTCGAAATCCCGAATGCAGAAGGTAAAATTATTAAATTGAGTGATTTTAAAGGTAAATATGTGTTGTTAGATTTTTGGGCTTCTTGGTGCACGCCATGTCGGGAAGAGAGTCCTGTTTTGGTTAAAGCTTATAACACTTATAAGGACAAAAACTTTACGATTTTTGGGGTATCTTTAGATAAGGATAAAGCCGCTTGGTTAGCCGCTGCAAAGCAGGATAACTATACTTGGACGCAAGCCAGTGACTTAAATGATTTTGAAGGGCCGAGCGCAGTATTATATAATGTTACCGCCATCCCAAGTTCCTTTTTAATTGACCCGAATGGGGTTATTATTGCCAAGAATTTGAGAGGTGAGAAATTAGAAGAATTTCTAAGTAAAACGATTAAATAAGAAATAGAGATAGCGAGGCCTTGTTAACAAAAACTTAACAAGGCCTTAACTTTATGCTTTCATTTAGTTTATATCTTCGTCTTAAATACCTTAAACTATGAGTACAAACTACCAAAAAATTTTAATCGTGGATGATGAGCCTGATATTTTAGAACTCATTGAATATCATCTAAAAAAAGAAGGTTATCAAGTATTTTTAGCAAGTAATGGATTAGAGGGGGTAAAGGTGGCTAAAAAGATAAATCCAGATTTAATAATTTTGGACATTATGATGCCTAAAATGGATGGCATAGAAGCTTGTAGGATTATGCGGGCAATCCCTGAATTCAAACATACTTTTATGGTGTTTTTAACGGCACGCAGTGAGGAATATTCAGAGATTGCAGGGTTTAATGTAGGAGCTGACGATTATATTGCCAAACCTATCAAACCCAGAGCCTTGGTAAGCCGTATCAATGCTATTTTAAGACGTAATCAATATGCTGAAGAGACGACTTCTAATAAACTTGAAATCGATGATTTAATTATTGATAGAGAGGCCTTTTTAGTTTATCAGCGGGGAAATAAAGTGGTTTTAGCAAAAAAGGAATTTGAACTTTTATTTCTTTTAGCGTCTAAACCAGGAAAAGTTTATACCAGAGAATCCATACTTAAAAATATCTGGGAAGATTCGGTTGTGGTAACTAACCGAACCATCGATGTTCATATCCGTAAATTAAGAGAAAAGTTGGGTGAAAAATATGTGAGTACTGTAAAAGGGGTAGGTTATAAGTTTGAGGCCATTTAAAAGCCATTAAAAAAAGCCTATCTTTGCAGCTAGATGGAAAACCGAGTAAAATATCCAAATTTTAAAGATTTAATTATTTTTGAAGACGACAATTATATTGTTGTCAATAAGCCTCCTTTTATTGCCTCTTTAGATGAGCGGAATTCCAATGGGGAGATTAATATATTGCGATTAGCCAAACAATACACGGAAGATGCCCAAGTGTGCCATCGCATTGACAAAGAAACATCTGGAGCTTTAGTTATTGCTAAAAATCCAGAAGCTTATAGAAATTTGTCTATTCAGTTCGAAAAGAGAAAAGTGAATAAACTTTATCATGCTGTTGTGGAAGGCCAGTTTTCATTTGATAATTTACTGGTCGATTTACCTATTTTAAATGATGGCAATAAAAATGTAAGTATAGACCGCATGGAAGGAAAAAGAGCAGAAACTATATTTAACACCATAAAACATTTTAAACATTATACTTTAGTATCAGCCAAACCTATAACCGGCAGAATGCATCAAATTCGTATTCATTTAGCCACTCAGCGTGCCTCTATTACAGGTGATCATATGTATAAGGGTTCCCCAGTTTTCCTGTCTTCTATAAAACGCAATTATAGATTGACGAAAGGAGAGGAGGAACAACCTATCATGAAGCGTTTTGCTTTGCACGCCAAAGAAATTTCATTTTTAAATTTGGATGGTTCTACTGTAAATATTGAGGCACCTTACCCAAAAGACTTTGCCACTTTAATTAAACTCTTAGAGAAGTTTGATGCCTAAAAATAATTAAAAAGCCCAAAAGAAAATTTACATCTTTTGGGCTTTTTTGTAGCTACATTAATTTATAAACTTTTTATTCATTTCGTTTTAATCCAAATTTTTCAATTTTTGAATATAAATGACTTCTTTGGATGTCAATATCATCAGCTGTTTTGGAAACATTCCAATTGTTTTTTTCCAATTTGAACTTTATATATTCTTTTTCGGCGTGATCTTTATAATCTTGGAAATTTGCAAATTGGTCAAAATTAAAACCGTTACCTGAATTGACGGAATGGTTATCCTGAGTAACACGAGCACCTGCTGCACTTCCAGGATTAGCAAAAGCATTTACATCAGCCTCGGTAATTACTTTATCACTTAAAATGATTAATCGTTCAATCATATTATGTAATTCGCGAATATTACCCGACCAGGTTAAGCGTTGTAAAGCTTTTATGGCGTCCTCATTTATCTTTTTAACAGGCATCCCATAATCAGTACATATTTCCGTTAAAAATTGAGTAGCAATCTCTGGAATATCTTCTATTCGTTCATTTAAATTGGGAACATGAATATTGATCACATTCAGACGGTGATATAAATCCATTCTAAAATTACCTAATTCAATTTCCTTTAATAAATCCTTATTGGTTGCAGCTAAAACCCGAACATTCACATCTTGTTCTTTTTCTCCGCCAACTTTAGTGATTTTATTTTCTTGTAAAGCTCTTAATACTTTGGCCTGTGCAGATAAACTCATATCCCCGATTTCATCTAAGAATAAAGTACCCCCATTGGCAAGTTCAAATTTTCCAATTCTTTGTTTGACGGCCGAGGTAAATGATCCTTTTTCATGGCCGAATAATTCACTTTCTATTAATTCGGAAGGGATAGCTGCGCAATTCACTTCAATTAAAGGAGCATCAGCACGATTTGATTTTTCATGTAACCAACGTGCCACCAGTTCTTTTCCACTACCGTTAGCACCCGTAATTAATACTCTTGCTTCAGTAGGAGCAACACGTTCGATGGTTTCTAAAATCTTATTAATACTTTCTGAGGTTCCTAAAATTTGACGGGTCTTACTGGCCTTCCTTTTTAAAACTTTCGTTTCAGTAACGAGATTACCTCTGTCTAAGGCATTTCTAACAGTAATTAATAAGCGATTCAGATCAGGTGGTTTAGACACAAAATCAAAAGCTCCTTTTTTACTTGCCTCAATAGCTGTTTCTACAGTGCCATGACCAGAAATCATAATAAATGGAAGGTCTGGTTTTAAAGCAAGTGCTTGTTCTAAAACTTCCATACCGTCCATCTTATTCATTTTGATGTCGCACAGAACTAAATCGTATGAATTTTTTTTGATTAATTCAATCCCATCTATACCATTATCAATATCTTCAACTTCGTAATTTTCATATTCTAAAATTTCGCGGAGAGTTGAACGGATTGCCCTTTCATCATCTATGATTAATAATTTTGCCATGCTAAATAGGTCAGATATTTAAACCGCTAATATATTATTTTAAATGAAATCTATTAACAGTCCTATTAAAATAAGAAAAATAAAATGTAAGTCTATAAGCCGGGTTCTGTATTTGCAAAGCAAATTTCTATCATTAATCTAGGGATATTGTTGCCAATAAACTCAAACGACCTACCCACTAACTGAAGGCGTGCCACCTTCTATCTTGATAACAAGAATAGCTAGCCTATTTGGTCTTTCAACTCTCGGGGTTTACCATGATCTCGATCACTCGAGAAAATCGGGAGCTCTTACCTCACGCTTTCACCCTTACCTCTAAGAGGCGGTATACTTTCTGTGGCACTTTCCGTAATTCAGGTATTCATTCCTAAATCCCTTCCCGTTAGGAAGCGAGATGCACTATGTTGCCCGGACTTTCCTCCCTTTTTTATAAAAAAAAACGGCGATAGATCGACTTACATTTGTGCAAATATATAAAATAAGATGCGCAACGATGATAAATCATTGCACTAATGTAATATTGCGCAGTTTTCTAAATCTTTTATAACTTGATCATAGCTATAAAAACCTTGCTTATTCCCGAAGGAATTCGTTATATAAACTGTAACCTTAGCAATATCAATAGGTGCTAAATCTGGAAAACTAGGCATTTTTTCACTATACATTTTTCCATGAATTTCCATGGGTTTACTCGTGCCATGTTGGATGCTACAAGCGAATCTATTACGATTTTTTTGCATGTAAATAGTATCGGTTAAGGGAGGGGCTAAATCCGCTAAACCTTCTCCCTTTACACCATGGCAATTTTGACAACGGGCCTCGTAAATAGATTTGCCTGCAGTGTAATATTGTGCATATTCTCTTTCCCCTGCATTTTGGCAACTATAAATAAATGCCGAAATGAAAAAAAGAAAAAGGATTCCAATTATTTTATTTGTATTCATTGACCAAAATAGCAATATCAGCCTTCAGTTTTTTAACTTGTTCATCGTCTGTCCCATCATAGGCACCTCTAATCCGGCTTTCTTTATCGATTAAAACCAACCAGCCTTGATGAATATAGCCATCTTTCTCTGCATCATCTTCACCTACCGCTACTAAATAATCTTTTTCGGCTAAATTATATACCTCCGCTTTGGGACCATACATAAAAATCCATTTATTATTATCTACGCCTAATTTTTGAGCGTATTTTTTTAAAACGGAGGGTTTGTCATATTTATAATCAATGGTGAAAGACAAAAACTTTACTTCCTCAAAATTAAAATATTCGTCATATAAAGTTTTCATGTTCCTATGCATAATCGGGCAGATAGTAGAGCAATTTGTAAAAAAGAAATCCGCTACATAGATTGAGTTTTGCATAACCTTGGAGGAGGTTTCAATGCTATCTTGATTTAAAAAGGTGAATTCTGGAATAGTTTTATAAATAGTATCAATAACTAGTTTGCCTGAAGCATCTACTTTACTGACAGCTTCTCTAGGCCCATAGATTGGTAATTTATCAGATTGTTTACACGCACTTATGAAGAATAAGATGAAGGACAGTATGAACAGGCTATATTTTCTCATGATATATTGACTAAATTGTTTCTCGCAAAGTTAATATTAATTGGCTTTTTAACCGCTTAATTGTGTATATTCTTTGCAATTTTTGCATATTTAAGTTATGAGAATTAGTGTCCTTTTAGTCTGTGTAATCTACTGTGTTTTCGGGTACCATCCTGCCTCCGCACAGGTTTTAAAACAAGCGATTAATAAGCAATGGAAATTTAAAGAGGCGGATAAAAATACTTGGCTGCCAGCTAAAGTTCCAGGAGAGGTACATTTGGATTTAATACAAAATAAGATCATACCAGATCCCTTTTTTAGAAATAATGAACAAGAAGTGGCCTGGGTAAGCCAAAAAAACTGGGATTACCAAACGGAATTTGATTTAGATCCTAATTTTCATACAACCAATCAATGCGAATTAGTGTTTGAAGGGTTAGATACTTATGCAGAAGTATTTTTAAATGGAAAATCAGTTTTGGTAGCTGATAATATGTTCAGAATTTGGAAAATTAAATTATCCAAAGCTGACCTAAAACTTAAAGGAAACCAGCTTTTAGTCAAATTTACTGCAGCCCTTCCAAAGGTAGAAGCCTTGGCAAAAAAGGATGCCCCTTTCCTTATACCAGATCATCCCCGAGCCTATGCTCGAAAAGCTCCCTACCAATTTGGTTGGGATTGGGGGCCCAAATTAACAGGTGTTGGGATATGGAAAAAAGTATATTTACAAGCATTTCAAGCCTCTCCCGAAGAATCAACTTATAAAGTCCCGGTAAATAGTAAATTAATTCAAGAAAGGGATAAAGATGGGGTGAGCTTTTATTTTGAAATTGAAGGCAAACCAGTTTATATGAAAGGGGCTAATTATATTCCACTAGATCCTTTCCCCAGTCGGCCTACCAGAGCCGATTATAAATTACTGTTAGAACGGGTGAAGGAAGCTAATATGAATATGCTTCGAGTTTGGG
Organism: Pedobacter sp.; assembly: GCA_004211595.1. Lineage (GTDB taxonomy): Bacteria > Bacteroidota > Bacteroidia > Sphingobacteriales > Sphingobacteriaceae > Pedobacter. Next base: position 73,577 of record SEDO01000013.1, on the reverse strand, counting down.
GTGGTGGTATTTATGAGCAGGATGACTTTTATGAATTATGTGATTCTTTAGGCATATACGTTTGGCAAGATTTTATGTTTGCAGGTGCGATGGTACCCGGCGATGCACATTTTTTTCAAAATGTAAAGGCAGAGATATACGATCAAGTTAAGCGATTGAGAAATTATAAAAGTATAGTAATTTGGTGTGGAAACAATGAAGTTGATGAAGCTTGGAATAGGTGGGGTTGGCAAAAGGAATTTCAAATTAATACCTCGGACTCCCTTAAATTATGGCATGATTATACCCGATTATTCAGAGATAGTATACCTCATTGGTTAAAGGAATTGGACCCTCAAAGACCTTACATCAGCACTTCTCCTAAATTGGGATGGGGTGTGCCAGAAAGTATTACCGAGGCTGATTCTCATTATTGGGGAGTTTGGTGGGGCGATATGGATTTCGAAGTATTTGAAGAAAAAACTGGACGATTTGTAAGTGAATATGGCATGCAGGGAATGCCTGGTATGAACAGTATTTTGAATTTCACTACGCCTGAAGATCGCTATTTATTTTCTCCAGTAATGAAAAATCATCAAAAGGCCAATAATGGATATCAAAAATTAAATGGCTATATCCACCGGTATGTATTAGATACCACCCAACTCAATCGCTTGAGTATAGAAGATTATAGTTATGCCGCTCAAGTTGTACAATATTATGGATTTAAAAATATGATCTTAATTCACCGTCAAAAGGAACCTTATAATATGGGGACGCTGCTTTGGCAAATGAATGATTGTTGGCCAGTAGCTAGCTGGAGTATTACTGATTATGATCATAGGGAGCCGAGGGCTGCTTGGTATGCAGTGAAAAATACCTATGCTGATAAAATGCCCGAAAGAGATTATATACGTCCAAAAGATTGGATACTTAAAGATCCTCAGTTGTCTTATAAAATTGAAGCAGATCAAATTTTAATTAGGGCAGAATCAGATGCTAAATATGTGCAGGTAACGCTAGCAGATTATTATGATACTTTTAGCGATAATTTCTTTGATCTAAAAGCAGGGGAGGTGAAAATTATAAAGTATAAAAAAAGCGAGCTAAAAAGCTCGCCTAAAGTTTTAAAATTAAAATCCTTGTATGATTTAAAGCGAAAGTTAGTTCCCTAATTCTTTCATAATTTGATTAATTTTTTCAGTTAATTTAGCATTTACTTGATTGAAATCAGCAGCATGATTAAGGGGTTCTCGAACACTACAATAAAACTTTATTTTTGGTTCTGTTCCACTAGGACGTGCTGATATGATGCTCCCATCTTCGGTAATAAATTGTAATACATCTGATTTAGGGAAACCTAATTCGGAACGCATTCCCGTGTTTAAATCTAAGAAGCTATTTAATTCATAATCTTTTAAACCCACCACTTTAGATCCCCCTAATGAAACCGGTGGTTGATTTCTAAAGGCTTGCATCATGGATTTTATTTCTTCAGCGCCTGCTTTACCTTGTTTGGTAATAGAAACTAATTCTTCTTTATACATGCCATGTTCTAAATACATTTGAATTAATGCATTATATAGGCTAATACCTTGATTCTTGTAAAATGCTGCCATTTCTGCAATAAATGCACAGGATATTACAGCATCTTTATCCCGTACTAAATCTCCCACTAAATAGCCATAACTTTCTTCACCTCCCGCAATAAATATAGACTCCTTTTCTTTTTGGGTCATCACTTGTCCTATCCACTTGAAACCTGTTAAGGTGTTTATATAATCCACTTGGAAAGCCTGGCACATTTTTTCAATAAGCCCGGTAGTAACCACTGTAGAAACTATATATTCTTTTCCTGTTAATTTTTGATGGGCTTTCCAAGCAGTTAACATATAGTAGATCAACAAACTTCCTGTTTGATTACCATTGAGTAAAACAAACTTACCTGATGGGTCTTTGATGGCAATACCCACTCGATCCGCATCAGGGTCTGTGGCAAGCACTAAATCAGCATCCAAAGCTTCGGCTTTTTGCAAAGCTAAGGTTAAGGCTTCCTTCTCTTCTGGGTTAGGATATATAACTGTTGGAAAGTCGCCATTTGGCTCTTGCTGTTCGGCTACTATATGCACGTTTATGAATCCAAACTTTTCTAAAGCTTTTGGAACTAAGGTAATTCCTGTTCCATGGATAGATGAATACACAATTTTTAAATCAGCCTGCGCTTGAATAGCATCTGGAGAAACGGATAAAGCTTTTATTTTTTGTAAATAAATTTCATCAATTTCTTCATTCAGATAACTTACTAAAGCTGGATTTGCTTCAAATTTGATAGCTGATATATCTTCGATAGCAGCTACTTCTTGCATTACAAGATGATCATCGGGGCTGGTAAATTGCCCACCATCAGCACCATAAGCTTTATACCCATTATATTCCTTTGGATTATGAGAAGCTGTAATCATTACCCCTGATTGGCATCCTAATTCCCGAATAGCAAAAGATAATAAAGGAGTAGGTCGTAGAGATTTGAAAAAATAAACAAAAATCCCATTAGCAGAAAAAACATCCGCTGTTATTTGAGCAAAATAGGAGGAATTATTTCGGCTATCATAAGAAATGGCCACCTTAATTTCTTTGGCTGGATATTTTTTGAGTAAATAATTTGCTAAACCTTGAGTGGCAGCTCCAACCGTATAACGATTAAATCGATTAGAACCCACGCCCATAATTCCTCTTAATCCTCCTGTCCCAAATTCCAAATCTTTATAAAAACTATCTGTTAATTCGGTAGCTGCTTTTTTATCAATAAGAGCCTGAATATGAGCTTTAGTTTCTGAATCATAAGAACCATTTAACCACTTATCGAGATTGGCTTGGGTATTTATATCAAAATTCATCATATAGGGTCGTTTTTATATTTTTTAGGTGCGTAAAAATAGCGGAGTTTTTCCTAATTTCACAGCCCGTTACAATATTAGAGAAAATATATATTTTATAATAATCAATGAAAATTTTAAAATTTGGGGGAACTTCTGTAGGAAGCCCAGAGCGCATGCAAAAATTGTTGGATATTATCAATCCACAAGAAAGGCAGATCATCGTATTGTCTGCCGTATCAGGTACCACCAATAAATTGGTAGAAATAGCTGATAAGTTGCTCAAGGCAAAGAAGGAGGAGGGTTTAGCTTTAATCGATAAATTACACCAAGAATATCAGGTATTTATTAAAGAGCTTTTAACACAACCTGAATTTTATGAACAAGGGGAAGAATTAATTAATTATCATTTTGAATTTCTAAAGCAATTGACGAATGATTTGTTTACCCCCATTGAAGAGAAAATTGTGTTAGCCCAAGGAGAACTAATCTCTACCGCGCTCTACCATATTTATTTAAAATCTATTGGGGTTTCATCGGTACTATTACCTGCGCTTGATTTTATGCGTGTAGATGCCGATCATGAACCTGAAATTGCCTATACGACTACTCATTTGACACCTTTATTAGAAGCTCAACCCACGACTAATTTATTTATTACCCAAGGTTATATTTGTAGAAATAGCTTTGGAGAAATTGATAATTTAAGAAGGGGAGGAAGTGATTATACAGCATCTTTATTAGGAGCAGCCATCATGGCCGATGAAGTACAAATTTGGACAGATATAGATGGTATGCACAATAATGACCCACGTATCGTTAAAGGTACCAAACCCATTTCACATTTATCATTTGATGAGGCTGCCGAATTAGCTTATTTTGGGGCAAAAATTTTACATCCTCAGTCGGTATTTCCAGCGCAAAAGTTTAAAATTCCAGTACGCTTACTTAATACCATGGAGCCTGAAGCGCCAGGTACAGTAATTAGTACAGCAAGTGAATCTGGCAAAATAAAATCCATTGCTGCAAAAGATGGTATTACCGCTATAAAGATTCAATCGAGTCGAATGTTATTAGCCTATGGTTTTTTACGTCGGGTATTTGAAATCTTCGAAAGGTATAAAACGCCTATAGATATGATTACCACCTCAGAAGTTGCAGTTTCTTTAACTATTGATCAAACGCAAAATCTCTCTGAAATTTTAAATGAATTAGATGCGTTTGGAAGTGTGGAAATTGATGAAAATCAATCGATTATTTGTGTGGTTGGGGATTTTGGTGCCGAAAAACATGGATACGCAGCTAGAGTTTTAGACGCTGTTAAGCATATTCCGGTGCGCATGATTTCTTATGGGGGCTCAGCTTATAATATTTCTATGTTAATTCATACCCCAGATAAAACAGAAGCATTAAGAAGTCTTCATAATCGGATTTTTGAATAATAGTTTAAAAGTAAATATTACCGAAAGTAATAAATTAAAAAGAGTAGAATGAAGACTAATAAAAGCGTGAATCTAAATCTTCTTTCTAACTCCTTTCTAGAAATGTTTCCTTTTTTAAAATCGAAATAGTTACCTAGATAAATGATACCCAGTACAATAAAAATTAATATTAATATAAATTTCAATGGCTATGTTTTCAGATAAAGATATTGAGCATTTCTCAAAATTGGAAACTCCTTTTTACTTTTACGATTTAGGTTTATTAAATCGAACCTTAAGCACTTGCAAAGTAGCTTCTGATTCCCGTCACTATCATGTACACTATGCTATGAAATCTAATTTTAATCCTAAAGTAATAGCGCAAGTAAAGGCAGCCGGTTTTGGTGCAGATTGTGTTAGTATTGGTGAAGTAAAAGCGGCCATAGAAGCAGGCTTTCCTGCTAACCAAATTGTATTTGCAGGTGTGGGAAAATCTGATCTAGAAATCCAGCAAGCTTTAGATTTAAATATATTTTGTTTCAATGTGGAATCCATTCAAGAGCTATCCGTGATTAATAATTTAGCTGGCGAAATGAATAAAATTGCAAAGGTTGCTATACGGATTAATCCGAATGTTGATGCCCATACGCATGCGCATATAACTACTGGTTTAGACGAGAATAAGTTTGGAATAAATTCTTGGGATTTAACTGATTGTGCGAAAATTTTAAAGGCTGCACAAAATTTAGAGTTTATAGGTATACACTTTCATGTAGGTTCGCAAATAACAAACTTAGAGGTTTTTAAAAATCTTTGTAATCGGGTTAACGAATTTGCAGCTTGGTTTGAAGATCGTGGATTTCAGGTGAAAGTTTTGAATGTGGGCGGAGGCTTAGGTATTGATTATCAAAATCCGGATTATCAAATCCCTGATTTTGAGGCCTATTTTAAAGTGTTTCAAGATTTTCTTCAGGTACAACCTCATCAAGAAGTTCATTTTGAGTTAGGACGTGCTTTAGTTGGTCAATGTGCTGCTGTTATTTCTCGAATTTTGTATGTGAAAAATGGAAAGAAGAAGAATTTTTTGGTACTCGATGTAGGTATGACAGAGCTTATGCGCCCAGCATTATACCAAGCTTATCATTTAATAGAAAATTTATCAGCGACCGTTAATCCACGAGAAGTTAATTTGAAGTATGATATAGTAGGTCCAATATGTGAGAGTACCGATTGTTTTGGTAAGGAGGTTGATTTTCCTGAAAGTTTTAGAAATGATTTAATTGCTATACGAAGTACTGGCGCGTATGGGGAAGTTATGGCTTCAAAATATAATCTTCGACCTGAGATCGTAACTGTATTTAAAGAGAAGTAAACCTTTTTGACTAGAATCTCTACTGCATCTGCTAAAAGAAATAAAGATATTTAGGAGAACATAGGAAAAGAAAAAAAGCTCCCTCAGAAATTTAATTCTGAGGGAGCTTTTTTACAGTAATCTTTTAAGTGATCTTTTTAAAGGAACGCTATTAAGTATTCTTTTTGCTTCCTAAGAAAACTATTAAACCTGCTACTAATACAATACCGCCTACATAAGGAGGCCAATTCACAGATTCTTTTTTGTCGGCTGAAATTTCAATCGGACCAGCGTCTACAATTTTTTCCTTTTTCGTGTACGTAAATCCAGTCCAGATTAGTAAAACCAACCCGATAACAATTAAAATAATTCCAGTAGATTTTCCCATAATATTATGTTTTAAATTATTATGGGAACAAATGAGTTTCCTAAAAGTTTTAAGAAGCCAGGTATAGTATGGGTTTTAAATATTTTCTATTTCGAAAAAATCTATTAATCCACCTAAAAAATATTCTTCAATACCCTGAGTAAATTCTTTAAAATCTTCATCCGGAATATTTGTTTGGGAATATTCTAAGGAAGTGCCTTTTTTATCTTCGTGCAATTTAATCGTCACGATAGATGGTTCTTTTTCTCCAAAATACCATTCTTGAACAATTTTTTTATCTTGTTCAAAGCTTATATTTTTACCTACAATATCTCCTTCCCATAGGGAAAATTCAGTGTTTTCTTGTGCTTGGAATTCTACTTCCGCCCCCGTCCATAGTTGAATGCTTTGAGGAATTGTGAGTGCTAAATAAACTTCTTGAGGAGTAGCGGGCAGGAGTATGTATTTTTTAAAATTAGCCATTATAGGATTAATAGTTTTTATCAAGGGATTACATTAGATTTATTTCTGAGCAGTTATTTAAAGGCGTTAAAACCTGTTACATCCATTCCTGTAATTAATAAATGCACATCGTGTGTTCCTTCATAAGTTACCACTGATTCTAGATTCATCATATGTCGCATAATAGAATATTCTCCTGTAATTCCCATACCGCCTAGCATTTGACGTGCGTTTCTTGCAATATCTAAGGCAATTTCTACACTATTTCGTTTGGCCATGGAGATTTGCTCTGGAGTTGCTCTGTTTTCACTTTTTAACACGCCTAAGCGCCATACTAATAATTGACCTTTGGTGATTTCAGTAATCATTTCAGCCAGTTTCTTTTGCTGTAATTGAAATGCGCCTATAGGTTTATCAAATTGAATTCTTTCTTTAGAATATCTAAGGGCTGTATCATAACAATCCATGGCAGCACCTAGTGCACCCCAAGCAATCCCGTAGCGAGCTTGATTTAAACAGCCTAAAGGTCCTTTTAAACCCTTCACTTCTGGAAATAAATTTTCTTTTGGAACCCTTACATTATCAAACACCAATTCGCCTGTAGCAGAAGCTCTCAAGCTCCATTTGTTATGGGTTTCCGGGGTACTAAAACCCTCCATTCCACGTTCTAAAACCATGCCTCTTACCTTACCGCTTTCGTCTTTTGCCCACACCACTGCAATATCGGCAAAGGGGGCATTTGAGATCCACATCTTCGCACCATTCAATATATAATGGTCACCTTTGTCTTTAATATTACTCACCATACCTGATGGATTAGATCCATGATCGGGTTCAGTTAATCCAAAACAGCCCATTAACTCTCCAGTGGCTAGTTTAGGAAGGTATTTTCTTTTTTGGGCTTCTGTTCCATATGCATAAATTGGATACATTACAAGTGATCCTTGTACGGAAGCAGTGGATCGAATCCCAGAATCACCTCTTTCAAGTTCTTGCATAATAATGCCATACGCTGTATAATCTAATCCAGCTCCACCATATTCGGTTGGTATGGTAGGTCCAAAAGCTCCGATCTCACCTAATCCTTTTAAAATATGCTTTGGAAATTCTGCTCGTTGCGCATAATCTTCAATAATTGGGCTAAGTTCTTTTTTTACCCAATCTCTAACTGTTTGACGAATTAATTTATGCTCATCAGATAAAAGTTCATCTAATAAATAATAATCCGGAGATTCGTAAAGGTCTTTCTTAGCTGATTTATTCATGATTTAAAATTATATTTGGTGATAGGTAATTTTATCAAAGGTAAGTAATTTTGCCTTGTACAAAAATTTGCTTTTCAATAATTTTATTAACTCATGGAAACTGCTTCTTTACTCCAAACTGTAGCGCTTAAATCAGTAAAATGTTATGCTTATCATGGGTTTTATCCTGAAGAAAATATCATTGGTCAGTATTATGATGTAGATGTCATGGTCAAATTTAGACCTCATTCTGATAGCTCCGAATTAAATAATAGTGTAAATTATGAAATCTTAAATCAGATAATTTTGCGAGAAATGAATACATCACAGAAATTGTTAGAAACTGTGGTGCAAAATATACTTCAGGAGATATTATTGAAATTTCCCAGCCTTTTATTTATACAAGTAGGTATTCATAAAATAAACCCACCAATGCCTGGGCAAGTAGGGGAATCGTTTGTGAGTTTAACCTATGATTTGCTCAAAGGCTAGCATTTTCTTTTTTTCAAATTCAGGGATTGGAATAGATTTCTTTGTCGAATAGCAATAGGTGATACAAGCAGTTTTTCCACTGCTACATATAACTTCTGCACCATTTTCTATTTTGACTAAAAGATATTCTAAATCGAAACTACTGTTGCCGATTCGGGAAGTTCGTATATACATATGGAGCTTATCTTTTAGGTAAATAGGTTTGAAGTATTTTATGGATGCATCTCCAATAATAACTCCCGTTTTACTCCAATCCCATTTGATGGCATTTTCCCAATATTTAGTACGACCAACTTCCATGTAGGTAAAATAAGTAGCATTATTTACATGACCTAGCATATCTATATCCTTAAAACGGATTTCTATACTGGTTTTATACCTAAAATGATCGACTGATAGTATGATTTCAGACTTTTTGTCTTGTGTTTTTTTATTTGTATGCCAGAATGTCTTAAAAAAATTGAGTATTTGCATTGGTATAGGCTTTGATAAGTTGATGATATAACAACAAATACCCTGAAAGGTTAAGAAAATATTTAAACTTTTAGGAAATAAATGGTGAATACAAAAAATTAAAAGGAGATATATTATGTCATTAGTAAGCTTTAACAACAAAACGAGAAATTCTGCCCCTTATTTTAACCCAATTTTTGATTCTTTATTCAATGATTCATTCCAAAAATCATATGCTGTATTGAGACAACCTGCAGTAAATATTTTTGATGATGAAAATGCTTTTCATATTGAGTTAGCTGCTCCTGGATTAAATAAGGAGGATTTTAAAGTTGAATTAAAAAAAGATAATTTGTCTATCTGGGTAGAGAAAAAATCAGAATCTCAAGTGGACGAGAAAGCCTATACCCGTAAAGAATTTCAATTTACTTCGTTTGCTCGTTCCTTTGTTTTACCGGAAGGAATAGATGAAGATCAAATTGAAGCAAAATATACAGATGGAATATTAAAAGTGAGTATTGCAAAGCAAACTCAAGATAAAAATTCACGTCGTGAAATATTAGTTTCTTAAGGTAAAATATAATAAAATAGTTTAGTTTTTGGTTAGTAGTTTTTAGGTCCTCAAATGAGGACCTTTTTTATTTTGAAGGTGTTTTATAGCCTTTTTTTTATTATTTTTGTAGTATGGAAAGAGAAATTCTGGATACTAAAAGAAAAGCTTTAAAAATTAATTTAAACGACCGAATTTATGGGACTTTTGCTGAAATAGGAGCAGGTCAGGAAGTTGCAAGAAATTTTTTTACAGTAGGTGCAGCAGCTGGAACAGTTGCTAAAACGATGTCGGCCTATGATATGACTTTTAGTGATGCCATTTATGGAGCGGAAGCTTCAGGTAGGTATGTAAGCCAGAATAGATTAATCCAAATGCTGAATCATGAATTTTCTTTGTTAAAAGAAAGATTAGTGGGAGAAAAATATGAGAATAAAACTTTCTTTGCCTTTGCTGATACAGTAACCACACTTAATTTTAAACGCACTAATGAGCCTCATGGCTGGGTGGGTATTCAGTTTCAAACAGAACCCAATGGAGGGGTAAATGAAATATTTTTTCACGTTCGCCTTTTGGATACCGACGTGAATATGCAGCAAAGAGTATTAGGAATTATAGGTGTTAATTTAGTTTACGCTGCTTTTTATTATCATCATGATCCAAAATTAATGATTGAATCCTTAGCAGATAATTTAACTATTGGCTCAGTAGAAATAGATTTGATTTCTGTAAAGGGACCTGCATTTGAAGGGGTAGATAATATTTTATTAAATCTGTATTTAATAATGAAAGACTTTTCCGCGGCAGCTATCTTTGATGAAACTGGGGTAGCTAAGCAGGCTAAAGATTTATTATACAAAAAGGATATTATGATTTTGAGAACTAAATATGGTCAAAAATCTAATCCCAATTTTAATTTATTTAACAAAGCTACTGAGCAATTTATCAGAACTAATCAGGTGGCGCCTGACAATCTCCGAGTAATGATTGAAGTACTCTTAACAGATGTTTTGCCAGAAGATTCAAATGTTCCAAATGATTCCGATTTAGTGTCCGTAGCTAAGCGTGCTGCAGAGATGTGTAAAACAGGAAATTTAGTGATGGTATCCAATTTTGCTAGAAATAATAGGCTAGCTAAATATTTAGATAGAAGCCGTCCGCGAAGTGTGGGAATTTCTACGAATATTAATAATTTAAAATTTGTATTTAACTCCCATAATTTTGGTGAAAATTACACCTCTCAATTACTCGCTTATGTGAGTGATATGTTCTCTAAAAATGTTAAGCTATTTGCGTATCCTTTTTTAGTTAAAAAGAACAATACCGTAATTACAACAGCGAATATGCCTGTTACTGATGATGCTAAACCTTTATTTGAGTTTCTTTTGAAAAACGGGTATATAACGGATATTAAAGATTACTCAGAAGAGGACGTAAAAACTGTTTAGGCTTGCTATATATTAATTACGCATATTAATATATTGCAAAGGCTGTCCAAAATCTTCCGCTCTACAAAGGGCGATAGTTTTTTGTAAATCGTCAATATTTTTACTTTGAATTCTAACCTGATCATCCATGATCGAGGCTTGTACTTTAAGTTTACTATCCTTAATTTTTGCTACTATTTTTTTAGCTGCCTCTTTATCAATACCTTCTTTAATTTTTATTTCTTTTCGTATCATATTTCCAGAAGCCGCTTGATCTTTTTGGAAATCCAAACTTTTTGGGTCTAAACTTTGTTTCATCATTCGAGAAATGATTGAATCGGTGATGGCTTTTAAACGCATATCATCTTCAGTTACAATCGTTATGATATTTGATTTTTTATCAAGTTCAATGGTGCTTTGCGAACCATTAAAATCATAACGGTTTAAAATTTCTTTTTTAGCATTGTTAATGGCATTATCTAGAGATTGAGCATCTATTTTACTCACTATATCGAATGAAGGCATAAGCTATGTTTTAAAATTTTAATGATTACATTTAAATAATCTACTCCTAAATTAAATATAAAAGGCATGAAAACAAATTCCACAAAAAAAACTAATCCTAAAAAGAAAAATAATTCTAAGAAAGAATTAGAAGAAAACTTGGCCTCAAAATTTTTCGCTGTCATTAAAGATTTGGGTCACAATGCAGAACAGCTTGGAGCTGATATTGCTAAAACGAGTAAGAAGTTAGCGAAAGCTATTTCGAAAAAAATTAAAAATGTGAAAGAGGATGTGACAGATAAGGCGGGGGATTTAAAAGAAAATTCGGTTGATTTTGCCAAAGAAGCAAAACAAAAAGCAAAAATTGCCGTGCATGCAACGGAGGATAAAGTCGAAGAAATTGTAGAAAAAGCATCGGGTAAAGTGCAGGAATTGAAAAAGAAAGTAGCTAAAAAATCAGATAAAATTGAAAATAAGGCTGATAAAAAAGTTGCACAAGTTAAACGCACAGTAAACAAAAAAGCGGCCGACGTAAAAGAAAAAGCAGCTGAAGTCAAAAAAGAGGTAAAAGAAAAAGCAACCACGGTTAAGAAAAAGGCCAACCAAAAGGCGGCCGAGGTTAAAGCTAAAGCAGTTAGTTTAAAAGACTCCGCTGCTAAAAAAGTTGATGCTGCGGAGAAAAAGGTAGTTAAAGTAGTTAAGGAAGCTAAAAAGAAAGCAGCGCCTAAAGTGGGCAGTGTGAAAGTTTAATAGTATTTTAACAATAGAATATGCAGATTTGAAAATCCGTTAGGTTTCTAACGGATTTTTTAATAGGTTTTAAATGGTGAAAAAAAAGATTCCATATTTAAATCGAGAAATGAGTTGGTTATTTTTTAACGAGCGGGTTTTACAAGAAGCTGCCGATAAAGATGTGCCTTTAATTGAGCGGATTAAATTTCTAGCCATTTTTTCGGCCAATCTAGAAGAATTTTATAGAGTTCGAGTAGCCAGTATGAATCGCCTGAGTGATTTAAATGAAAAAGCGAAAGCTGTAATAGGCTATAATCCTAAAAAAATCCTCAATGAAATTAAAAAGATTGTCGTTAAACAAGAAAAAAAGTTTGAGCGCTTATTTCAGGAAATCGTATTACAGGATTTAGCTCAAAATAAAATTTTTATTTTAAATGAAAAACAGCTTAATGTTTCCAGAGGGAATTTTGTAAAACAATACTTTATTTCTCAAGTGCTTTCAAATCTTATACCAATAATGATCGATTTGCATAAGCCATTTCCCGAATTAAAAGATAGGAGTTTGTATTTCTTTGTGAAACTCACTCGATTTGGAGAAAATGTAGATTATAAATATGCATTGGTGGAAATACCTAAAGACATTTCGAGATTTTTAGTATTACCAGAATCGAATGATTTAAAGTTTATTATTCTAATTGAAGATATCATTAAGTATTGCCTTGATGATGTTTTTTACATTTTTGAATATGATAAAATTGAAGCTTTTTCTATTCAATTAACCCGGGATGCTGAATTAATATTTGATAAACAAATAAATGAAAAGTTTATAGAGGAACTTAGCAAGAGTTTGAATAAACGTAAGAAAGGCAAGCCTATGCGTTTGTTGTTTGATACAGCTATGCCTTTGCATATGTTAAAGGTGTTAATCAGCAAATTAAAATTAAAAGCAGATAGCTTGATTCCGGGACATCAATATCATAGATTCAGTGATTTTATTCAATTTCCAAATGTAGGCCGTCCAGATTTAGAATATCCGCCCTTAGTTCCCTTGAACGTTAAGGGTTTAGAAAAAACTAAAAGTATTTTTTCAAAGGTTGTAGCAAAGGATTATTTGATTAATTTACCTTATCAAAGTTTCGATTATATTGTTTTATTTCTCAGGGAAGCTGCAGTTGACCCTTATGTTACAGAAATTCATATTACCCTTTATAGGCTTGCAGAAAATTCAAAAATAATTCATGCTTTAAATAATGCAGCTAGAAATGGGAAGCAAGTTTTTTGTTTATTAGAATTAAAAGCCCGATTTGATGAACAAGCTAATATTGATTGGACTACCCAGTTAATTGAATCGGGAGTTCAAGTAAATTATGGGATGGAGGATTATAAAGTTCATTCGAAAATTTGCTTAGTGAAGAGGGTTCAAAAAAATAAAGTTCAATATTTTGCCAATCTAGCTACAGGTAATTATAATGAAGATTCTGCTAAAATTTATGCTGATTATAGTTTACTCACTGCCCATCCTGGTATTACACAAGATTTAGTTAAACTATTTGAAGCGCTTCAAAATAAAAAACTCAGTAAAAATTTTAAGCATTTACTAGTTTCTCCTTTAGAAAATAGAAAAAAATTAAACAACTTAATTGAGCAAGAAATTCATTTTGCAAAGAAGGGATTTGATGCTTATATAATTATCAAGGTGAATAGTTTAGCGGATGAAAAAATAATTCAAAAATTATATGAAGCTTCTCAAGTAGGGGTTAAAATCCAATTAATAGTGCGAGGTATATGTTGTTTAATTCCGGGTTTACCAGGAGTTTCTGAAAATATTCAGGTGATTAGTTTGGTAGATAGATTTTTAGAACATGCTCGTGTATTTATATTTGGCAATAAGGGTCATGAAAAAATGTATTTATCCTCCGCAGATTTAATGAGCAGAAATTTAGACCATCGTGTAGAGGTTGGTTTCCCCATTTTAGATCCTCAGGTTAAAAAGGAAATAAGAGATTTGATTAACCTACAACTTCAAGATAATGTAAAGGCAAGAATTATAAGTGCTGAAAATAAAAACAAATACGTTTCTAACAAGGGAAATTCAAAAGTGCGGGCTCAATTAGCAACGTATTATTATTTAAAAGAAAAACATCAAGTTTAATATGTTAAGATATGCTGCCATCGATATTGGATCTAATGCAGTTAGGTTATTAATTGCGGATATTAATACATCATCAAAGAAACCTTCTTTTAAGAAAAATACTTTGATTAGGGTACCCTTGAGGTTAGGTGATGATGCGTTTTTGAATAAAGAAATATCAAAAAAGAAGCAAGAGGACCTCTATAAAACCATGCTATCCTTTAAAAATTTAATGGAAGTATATAGAGTCGAAAAGTACATTGCTTGTGCTACCTCAGCGATGAGAGAAGCAAAAAATGCTGCCATCCTTATTGAAAAAATAAAATCCGAAATTGGTTTGACGATTGAAGTGGTTGAAGGACAGCAAGAAGCTAATATCATTTATGCCAACCATATTGAAGAAAGTTTGGATGTTAAAAAATCATATTTATATGTGGATGTTGGGGGTGGAAGTACTGAATTGTCAGTTTTTGAAGAGAAAAAGTTAGTTGCCTCAAAATCTTTTAATATTGGAACTATTCGAATATTGGATAATAAAGATGACAAAGAAACATGGGATGAGATGCATGAATGGATTAAAAAGCATACAAAATCATTAAAACATTTAGCGGGAATTGGTACAGGGGGCAATATTAATAAGTTGTTTAGGATGTCAGGAAAGAAAGAGGGACAGCCATTGAATATTTTAAAATTAAAAGCCCTGTATCATCAATTAAATGCTTTATCATTAAAGGAAAGAATATTACAATTAAAACTTAATCCCGATCGTGCTGATGTTATTATTCCTGCTTGTGATATTTATTTAACTGTATTAAAATGGGCTGGTATTAAACAAATTTATGTACCAAGGGTAGGTATGGTAGATGGCATTATAAATTTATTAATTGAAGAAAATTTGGGATATAATTAAAAAAAGGTTCGACCATTAAGCCGAACCAATTTTTCTTCATAGGTGTGTGTTTGTTTGTAAGATTTTTAAAAGTTAAAAGTGGCTTTTAACATAGCAATTCTTCCAGGTATACTATATTGTCCTTGGGTGAAGGCATTAGCTGTTAAAATATTAGCATCAAACTGTTTAATATTCCCGATATTTTGCAAAGTAAACTCTAAATCTGTTTTATATTTTACTACCCTGTATCTTGCACTGAAATCAGCAAATACATAGTTGATGTTTTCTTGATTAACTTGGATGGTTTGTATATAATCTGATTTAAATTGAAGGTATAAAGACTTCATTGTTAAGTAGCTGATCCGAGATTGATGACGACTTTGTTTAAAAACTGTTTTTAAATTGCTTCCATTTACCAATCTGTTATTATTAACACTCCAGGTACTTTCATGAGAAAAACTTAAATTTTTAGCTAATTTAGTTTCTATGCCAGCTTTGTAATTATTTCCAATACTTTCATAAGGAAGTAATTGATTGTTTTGCAACTGTTCAAATTCTGAATATGAAAGCGAGTATCCTGCACTAAATGTTGAACGGATTGGCAATACATATTTACTCGCGCCCCAATTGGTAGAAAATGATTTCATTTGATTTATTAAAGGTAACACAATCCGTTGTTGAAGTGTTTCCGTTATTATAGAAGATGAGATTGTATTCATTTCGTTATGCATATAACTGATACCGCCATTTAAAAAGAACATTTGTATAGGTTTCTTTAAATTAAAGTTTAAACTGGCTGATTGACTAGCTGTTTCCGATAGGGGAGCATCATTGGCAAATAAGCTTCTGTAATTTCTTAATATACCACCCTCATATACGTCATTTAACCCACCTAATTGGTTTCTATAGGCATAAGATCCAGTAAGTTCTTTCCCATTTCCAACCTTTAAGCGTAATCCAAAGGTGGGATTAAAAAAGAAACGATCTAGATTTTTATCCAAACCTTTTGCTTGATCAAAATAGTGTATATTGACATAATTTAATGGCAAATTGAGGGTAGTTTTAAAGCTATCTCCACCATATTCTAAATTGACGTCTGTATAAATTTTTGCTTTATTCCAATTTAATCGATTTTTAAAATCATTTCCTGCATTGGTAAGACTTCCATTTATTTTATACAAATCAGATTGCAGTTCTTGCTCTTGATAACTTATTCCACTACGATAGGTATGCATAAATTTTCCTGAGCTAAAACCATATGATACAGAATTGTTTGTAAACCAATTCGGCAAATCAACTTGTTGCTTTAAACCCTCATATGGGAAACCATTATTAAAGATTTGCTCATTTATTCCAGGTTTGATTGTTAAGTCTTCTGGTTGGTTGGCATAACTAACATATGAGTACAAGCGTATAATGTTAGAAGATTTAGTTTTCAACCGGAAATCAAATTCATTACTTAATTCAAATGGTTTTTGGGTTATTTCTTGAAATGCCCCAATTCCATTAATTTGCGTGCTTGTGTTGGCTTTAAATGGGCTGTAATTTATCTTGAAGCTATTATTTAAAAAATGTTGAACTGCATTCGCATTTAATAATAGATTTGTCTGTAGCTTTTGGGGCGTTAGACTATTGTATTGCAATTCCTCAAATCGAATAGTTTGATCAGGTAAATAGGTTTCTGTACTTTTAAAATAATCTTGATTCCTATTGTCGTATAAGTAAGCGGCATTTACACGTAACTGTAAATCTTCTTTAAACTTATAAAGGTTGTTTAAATTAATTAAACTAGCTTGATTAAAAAGGGTTCTATTTTGAGGTAAGTTGGGTACGCCTGCAGCTCCTCCCGATAAAAAAGTTCCGGGTTTATCATTATCTAATCTGCGCTGGGCCTCTGATGCATTATAACTGGTTATATCCAAACCTGGATCATCTCCTATATTATTCCCTTTTAAATTATTTATGAACTTGAGTTTTTTATTAAACATTAAGGCATTGGCATTACCGTCATATTTTTCCGGATTACCAACACCTGCTTTAATATCTCCCATCAACTTCATGCGAGCATCATCTTTTAAAACTAAATTGATGGCCACATCTTCACTCATATTTTTATCTTGGAGCATTTTAATAGGTTGATCGTTTTCAATAACTTGAACTTTATCTACGGCTAAATGATTGAGGGACTTTGTGGCTATGCCATATTTATCATCTAAAAGATTGTCTTTATCAATATAGAGGTTGGAAATGTTCTTACCGTTGTAAGAAATTTTGCCTTTATCATCTACTTCCATACCGGGCATTTTTTTGATAACATCTCCAATACTTCGATCTTCTGCACCCGAAAAATCGGAAGGTCTATAGTTCAGTGTGTCACCCTTTTGATAGATGGATGGTTTACGCTTAATCTCCACTTCTTTTAAGTTAATGGCACTTTCATTTAGGGTTATTTCAGTGTTCGATTTGAATTCTTTTAACGGAATAATTTTCTTTTCGAATCCAATTATACTTAGTTCTATAGTTGTGGGATTGTCTAAATTTTCTGTACTAATATTAAATTCACCTTTCTCATTAGTTCGGGTATAGCTTAGGATATTGCCATCTGCGTCCTTTATACTTAGGTTGACAGAGGCAATTGCTTCTCCTTTGCTATTTTTTACTTTTCCTTTTAGGGCAGATTGCGCCCAAGAAGGCACTACCCAAAAAAGTAAAAACATAATTAGGATTGGATTAGGTTTCATAATGTGTGTGGTAATTGATGTTACTTTTTTACTGGTAATTCGATTGGGTTATTAATTACGCGTACAGGTCGTTTAGTTGTTCCGCCACTAGGAGCTGTATTAACAGTGACACTGCTAATTTGATTAGGGCTTACAGAGGCAGTACCCGTACGTACACCCATACCAGTTTGTAAACTCGCTAATTGAGATTTCTGAAAACCTTCTGGATCTTTTTCTCTAATTTCTTTTAATTTATCCATTTCTTTGGGCGTAATAATCGTAGCATCACTTGGGATTTTTATTTCTTCTCCATAATATACGTTGTTACTTAATCCAATTATTCTAGTATTAGGGCCCATAGATATATCTTCAGTTTTTTGCTCCGCACTATTTGGTTTTACTAATTCAATTCCGTCGAATTCAAATACCACTTCATTTTTTTTATCATGAGCTTGTATGATTAAACCAGGAAGACCCCCTAATTTCCAAGGACCGGCGGACATAGGATAATCTTGTGAAAACCAAGCAATCCATTCTCTACCTTTATAATTGGCGATTGCCTTTTGACATTTTACGCCATGAAAATTGGCCGTATCCTTACTAATTTTCCACTGAATAGGTTCTACTTTTTCATCTACTAAATAGTTGTTAATTAACCGCTCATTGATATAGCGTTTTTTTTCATTGGTAAATTGATAAATATCAATATTGGTAGTTGGCTTTGTGCTGAAATTGTTTAATTTCAAATTAAAACTACCTGATCCGGCCTGTTCTTTCATTTGTTGTTGCACAGAGGCCTCCATTTCTTTGTTTCTGTTTATTTTATCTAGACTGGTAAAAACAGAAGCATTGTTGCCAACTACTAAAAGCATATTTTCGGTATGAGGTTTATCTCGGTTGGTAGTATCTTCTATATGTGTTAGTTTGTAATTTACACGAGCTATAGTTTTGTCGGCTTTTTGAGCATAGGTTGGGAGGTTTAAAAAACCTAAGCTTAAAATAGTTAAACTAATTCTGATTGATTTTTTCATAAGTTTCATTATATGGTTATTAAATTTTCTTTTATTATTAATTAAATATTTCACAGGGGTTTAATTTTCGGCTAATTTTTTGAAGAGTCCAGTAGGGTTGATTTTGTGTATTTTAATTAATTTTTGGATATCTTCTTTTTTAGCTTTTATTGCATTGGGAGCCATTCGAATATAGTTTTCGAAATAGGCGTTTCCCATATCTCTTCCAATCGCTTGATCAATGGGATTATAGTCACCCGGTTGGGCATCAATACGTTTGGTAATATCCACATCACGTTGAACTCGATTTTCGGAAGCATTTTCCATTCCATTGAAGGTGTAAATTTGATTTTTGTCAGCTGAGGTGGCTTGTATAATAAGGCCAGGAAGGCCATGTAATTTATAAGGTCCAGCCGAATAAGCGATTTCATCTGTGAAAAAAACCTCCCAGTTGGTGCCTTCTAGCTCTCCAATTGCTTTTTGGCATTTTAAACCTGCAATGGTAAGGGTGTCTTTCAGGATTTTCCAATCAATACGCGGAGCTTTCTCTTCAATTAAATAGGGGTTGTATGCAATGATTGCGGTTGTATGTAATTTTTGCGTATCAAATTGATGTAAATAGGTCGTATTAGTCATCCAAAATGATTGACTTTGGTCAATTACAATAGCCTTTGGCCTTTGGCTTAAACTAAGTTGGATTTTCTCTCTAATTTTTCGATCCTCATTTATTTCATGCTTAATCTTGGAAAAACTTCCAAATAAGGAGCTGTTTTTTCCCATAAATAATATCATGTCCTCGGTTCGGGTTTTACCCACATATATGGTATCTTGTTTGTCTTGATATATATAATACGCTCTTGCAAAGACAGGATCTGATTTTTGGGCCTGCACAACCTGTGAAATCCCCAAAAGCAATAATAAATAGAATAACATTTTCATCATTATTTGATTAAACTTTCGTAAATGTACGAATGTTTCGTAATGATTTCCAAAATTTTAACATTTTTTAAGATTTGAGGGAGAGGGACTATGAAAATATTTTAGGGATGTACTTGTGTTTGAATATTTTTTGTTCTATATTTGCACCTCGATAAAAAATAAATTTAATAAAGTAATTATTTAACAATGTACGCAATAGTAAATATAGCAGGACAGCAATTCAAAGTTGCAAAAGACCAGCATCTTTTTGTACACCGCTTGCAAGGAGATGAAGGCGCTAGTATTGAATTTGACAATGTATTGTTGGTTGATAATGGTGGTAAAATTACCGTAGGAGCTCCTGCAGTAAAAGGTGCTTCAGTTACAGCTAAAATCGTGTCTCATTTAAAAGGTGATAAAGTAATCGTTTTCAAAAAGAAACGTAGAAAAGGTTACAAAAAGAAAAATGGTCACCGTCAGCACTTTACTAAAATCCAGATTGAGAGTATCACTCTTTAGTTAATTATTGTTCAATTATAAAATTGGGTTTACCTAATTTAAAAAATATAAAATAAAATGGCACATAAAAAAGGAGCCGGTAGTTCGAAGAACGGACGTGAGTCACATAGCAAGCGTCTAGGTATCAAAATTTTTGGTGGTCAAGAAGCTATTGCCGGAAACATCATTGTTCGTCAACGCGGAACTAAACACCATCCTGATAAAGGTGTAGGTATTGGTAAAGATCATACTTTATTTGCCTTAATCCCAGGTATCGTTACTTTTAAAAAGAAACAAGATAACAAATCATATGTATCTATTTCTCCTATCTTAGAAGATGCACCTGTAAAAGCAGCGGCACCTAAGAAGGCAGCTACACCAAAGAAAGCAGCTGCAGTAAAATCTACCGATGCGGCAGCGGAAAAAGCACCAGCAAAAAAAGCAGCTCCTAAGAAAGCAGCTAAAGCTGAGGCAACTGAAGGTGCAGAGTAATTAGCCCTTACAAGACATAAAAAAACTCAAGTTATCTATTAACTTGAGTTTTTTTGTGCTTAATATTTTTAGGTTGTTTTGAAAAATCAATCTTAGTGTTCTCTGTGAAGAATCTGCTCCACTAAGCCTCTAAACGGTGCTTTTCTCTCTTCCTCAACTTGAATATCTTGTAAAGCTTGATGTGCGTGGTTGAGATATTTTTCCATTTCACAGGTGGCCAGTTGGGCAATATCATATTTATTATAAATAGCCGTTACGTCTAATACTTTTTGCGCAGCATCTACTTGAGTGCTGGTTAATATAGATTGCTCTTGCGGAGTTGCAATTTGCATTGCACTTAAATGTAGAAAAGTTTTCTTATTAGAAATTATATCTCCACCAACCTGCTTTCCAAATTTTAAAGGATTGGCATATACATCTAAAATATCATCTTGAAGTTGGAAAGCAATCCCTAAGTTCTCTCCAAATTGATAAATTAAGGAAGCATCACTTGAACTAGATCCGCCAACAATAGCCCCTAATTTCATAGCTCCACCTAATAATACTGCAGTTTTTAATCGAATCATTTCAATGTATTCAGTAATTTGCACATCTTCTCGATCTTCAAATTCCATATCCAACTGTTGGCCTTCACATACGCCTTGAGCCGTCGCGTTAAATGTATCTAGCACTTCTTTTAATACATGAATATCTACTTTAGAAAGATGCTTATTGGACTCTACCATCATCACATCCCCACTCAAAATAGCGTTATTAATACCCCATTTTTCATGGACAGTGGGGGAACCTCTTCTTAATGGAGCATTATCCATAATGTCATCGTGAATCAAGGTGAAATTGTGAAAAGTTTCAATAGCTAAGGCTACATCCATCGCTTTTTGTACTTCATCATTAAATAATTCACAAGCCATTAATACAATTACAGGGCGGATTCGTTTTCCACCTAAGTTCATGATATATTGAATCGGCACGTATAAATTAGCAGGACTTTTTGGGTACTTCAATTTTGGAATTTCAGCTTCGATTAATTGAAGTAATTCTAAGGGATTATGCATCTTGCAAAGTTAACATTTTGTTGTACTTATTCGGCTTGTACTAAACTAAAATCAATTTGTTTTTTTGCTAAATCCACTTTTTTTACACGAACATCTACTTCATCCCCTAATTGATATTTTTTGTTCTTTCGCTGCCCAACTATACAATAATTTTTTTCATCTAATACATAAAAATCATCGCTAATATCTCGCAGTCGAATCATACCTTCACATTTGTTTTCAATAATCTCTACATACATTCCCCATTCTGTGACACCTGAGATAATTCCTTTAAATACTGAACCCACATTATTTTCTAAATATTCAGCTTGTTTATACTTTATTGAAGCTCTTTCGGCATCAGCCGCTCTTTTTTCCATGGCTGATGAATGGCTACTTGCGGCTTCGAAAAATTCTGCACTTTCAGACTTTCCACCTGCTAAATAATGTGCCAATAGTCGGTGTACCATGACATCTGGATAGCGTCGAATTGGAGAGGTAAAGTGTGTGTAATAATCAAATGCTAAACCATAATGACTTGTTTTTTTGGTAGTATAGATAGCTTTTGCCATAGAACGAATGGCCAATTGAGTTAAAATATTTTGCTCCTTTTTCCCCTCTACATCTTGCATTAAATGATTTAATGAACGGGCAATTTCACGATCCGATTTTGTATTAATTTTATATCCAAATCGAGAGGCAAAAGTCGAAAACTGGTTTAAGCTTTCAAGATTTGGGCTGTCGTGTGAGCGATATACAAATGTGAGCTTATTTTTACCTTTAACTTTCGTAGCAATAAACTCAGCCACTTTTCTATTAGCCAATAGCATAAAGTCTTCAATTAATTTATGTGCATCTTTTCGTTCTTTTACATAAACCCCAATTGGCTTGCCTTGCTCATCCAATTTAAATTTAACTTCTGTACCTTCGAAATTTATCGCACCATCTTTAAATTTTTCAGCTCTTAATATATAAGCTAAATCATTTAATAAAAGTAATTCTTTGGCGTATTCACCCGATTTATATTCTATTATTTCTTGTGCCTCCTCATAAGTAAATCGGCGATCTGAATGGATGACTGTTCTGCCAAACCATTGCGATAGTACCTTAGCTTGTGCATCCAATACAAATACCGCCGAAAACGTTAACTTATCCTCATTTGGTCTCAAAGAGCATAATTCGTTACTCAATACCTCTGGCAACATTGGAATTACCCTGTCTACCAAATAAACAGACGTTGCTCTTTCATAAGCTTCCTTATCCAAGTTTGATTTAGGCTTTACAAAGTGAGAAACATCGGCAATATGTACACCTATTTCGTAATTCCCATCAGGTAAATATTCTACAGAGATAGCATCATCAAAATCTTTAGCATCAAATGGATCTATGGTAAAGGTGGTTACCTTACGGAAATCTCTTCTGTCCTTTAAATCTGCTTCTGAAATTGTTTTAGGGAAGGCATTAGCTTCTTTTTCTACAGCATCAGGAAACCTTAAAGGAAAACCATATTGTGCTAATATGGCATTCATTTCGGTATTATTTTCCCCTTGATTGCCTAATACATGGATAATTTCGCCTACTGGATTTTTAGCACCTTCTGGCCAATCCGTCATGTGAACTTGTACTTTTTGACCATTTTTCGCACCGTTAATTTTATCTAAGGGTACAAAAATATCATGAAGCATTTTACGATCATCAGGAATCACAAAAGCATATTGGGCCGAAACCTTTGCCACCCCAATAAAGTCGGTTTTAGATCGTTGTAAAATCTCTACAACTTCCCCTTCTTTTCTTTTACCTTTATTTTTCTTGGCGTATACATATACCTTTACACGGTCTCCATTTAAGGCACTGCGGAGCTTTCTAGGGGCAACGAAAATATCTTTTTCAAATTCATCTTCAGGAATTACAAAGGCAGACCCATCAGCGGTCAAATCAACTATTCCATTGATAAAGGTTTTAAGTTCTTTTAGTTTAAATTTACCCCTTTCAGGACGTATGAAAACCCCTTGATCCGTCTGATCAACAAGTACTTCTAAAATAGTAGAGATGGCTTCAGGTTCTTTTATATTTAATTTTGCTGCAATCTGTTTATGATTTAGGGCCACGTTTTTGTTTTTTTCAAAAATGTCACAAATCATTTGGGTTAAAACAGATGTTATTGGTGATTTTTTAATTTTTGCCATAGGTGTGTAATTGTTCATTATTACCCGGTATCGCTGCAATTAATCTTTTGGTATAATCGGCTTTTGGGGTAAGGTATATTTTTTCAGGAAAATCAAGCTCTTCAATTTTTCCTTTATTCATAACAAGCATCCGGTCAGAAATGTGTTTAACTACTGCTAAATCATGTGAAATAAATATATAAGTAAGTCCTAGAGAGGCCTGTAAATCTTTTAATAAATTTAAAACTTGGGCTTGTACTGAAACATCTAATGCACTTACTGATTCGTCACAAATTAAGAACTTAGGTTTTAAAGCTAAGGCTCTTGCAATGACGATACGTTGTCGCTGTCCTCCTGAAAATTCATGTGGATAGCGGTTATAATGAGTAGCTTCTAAGCCTACTTGTGCTAGTAAATCTAATACGGCCGCTTTACGTTCTGCTTTACCATGGTATAAGCCATGTACCTCTAATGGTTCTAAAATGGCATCTCCCACTGTTATACGAGGGTTTAAAGAAGAATACGGATCTTGAAAGATAAGCTGCATATGGCGTCTTAAACTTTTCATCTCTGATTTTGGTAAACTTAAGACGTTTTTCCCATTAAAGTTAATTTCTCCAGAATGGGGATCAATTAACCTTAATAATGCTCTACCTAAAGTAGTTTTGCCACATCCAGATTCTCCTACTAAACCAAGAGTTTCCCCTGGGTAAACTTTAAAGCTTACATCGTGAACTGCTTTTACATATTGTTTTTCTCGGTTATACCATTTGTTTTTTATTGGGTACCAAACATTTAAATTGTTAACCTGTAATAGTGGATTTTGCGTATATAGAGCCGTTCTTCGTACCTCAATTTCAGAAGCTGTATAGATATTGGCGCTGGAATTAAAATATTCCTCCCTTCCAGCTAGAAAATCAGCTACCACGGGTAATTTTTTACGAACTATATTAGGCTGAGGTCTGCAAGCCAAAAGTCCTTTGGTATAAGCATCTCTTGGATTTAAAAAGATTTGTATTGCCGGCCCTTGTTCCACTACATTGCCTTTGTACATCACGACTAAGTCATCAGCAATATCCGTCATTATGCCTAAGTCATGAGAAATGAAGATCAACGCCATATTTCTTTCTTTCTTAATTTTCAAGAGTAGATCTAAAATTGTTTTTTGAACCGTTACATCTAAAGCGGTAGTAGGCTCATCGGCAATTAGTAATTCAGGGTCACAGCTCAAGGCCATTGCAATCATCACACGTTGTTTTTGACCACCAGAAATTTGATGCGGATAAGCTTTGAATATGTCCTCTGGCCTAGGTAATTGAACCTCTCGAAATAACGCTAGTGTTTTTGTTTGGGCCGCCTTTTTATCTAATTTCAAATGCCATTGAATGGCTTCCATAACTTGATATCCACAAGTAAGTACAGGATTTAAGGAAGTCATAGGTTCTTGAAAAATCATAGCTATTTTACGACCTCTTAATTTTCTTAATTCGCTAGGATTAAGCTTAAGTAAATTTACATTATGAAAATTGATTTCTCCTGTAATAGAACTAGTAGTTTCATCATGTAATCGCATGATTGAAAAGGAGCTCACTGATTTACCTGATCCCGATTCACCTACTATACCTAACACTCGCCCAGCATCTAAATTAAAGTTTACTTCATGTACAGCTTCAACCCAGTTTTTTGTTTCTGAATTATAAAAATTAACAGCAAGTTTCTTTACATTTATCATGAGCTCTAAGGTACAATTTCAATTTAACAAAGGATGCTAGAAGCTATTTTTATTTATACATTTGTAATTAAAATTGCGTTAAACAAGTTTAAATTCTGCGGAATGTTCTTATTGTTAAGAAGAATACATCTACTTCTTTTTATGTTATGGGTGTGTATATTTTTTTTATTACTCTATCCATTTTATTACCTATTTTCTATAAGTCCAAAAGGTTATTATGCCTTTAATATTTGTAGAAAAATAAATAGTTATATGCCTACTTTACTCAGTGGTATATTTTTTAATTTTAAATACGAAAAGTACTTGGATAGCAATAAAACATATATATATTGTGCCAACCATGTGTCTAATTTAGATATTATGTATTTATCTATGATAGGGAAGGGACGATTTCATTTTATGGGAAAACAGGAATTGTTAACGCACCCTATTTTAAGTATATTTTTCAAGAGCATTGATGTCCCTGTAGATAGGTCTAGTCGCATGTCTTCTTTTAGGGCTTTTATGAGGGCCGGTGAAAATTTAAAAACGGGCATGGATTTGATTATATTTCCAGAAGGGCGAATTGATGATGTTTATCCTCCTAAATTACAGGAATTTAAAAGTGGTCCAATAAGATTAGCCTTGCAGCTTCAAATTCCTATTGTACCCATTAGTAGTGTCAATTTGTGGAAAATAATGTGGGATGATGGTTTCAAATTTGGTTCTCGACCTGGAATAGCCGATATTTATGTGCATGCCCCAATTGAACCAGTAGTATTTGAAGGATGGGATGAAGATCAATTAAAAGCTTTTGTCTACGAAAAAATTAAGAGTAAAATTAACTCATGAAAATCACAGAACAAACGGTTAGAAAAGTAGCTGATTTAGCTAAAATTGCCTTATGTGCAGAAGAAATACCCGCTTTAACAGCCGAAATGGATAAAGTATTAGGCTTTATGGATAAATTAAATGAAGTTGATACATCAGGAGTTAAACCGCTCGTATATATGGTGCCGCAGAATAATGTTTATCAAGAAGATAAAAAACAGCCAGCATTAAATGTGGAACAAGTAATAAAAAATGCAGCGCAGAAATCTTCTGAATATATCTTAATTCCTAAAGTTTTAGATAGATCAGCCGAATAAAATTAGGGGAAATTGTAACAAATAGTAAAACCAAGAGGTCTTATAAAGAAAAATCGCATGTCACTAATTACAATAAAAGATATTGGTCGTAAATACGTCATTGGTTCAGAAGTTATCCATGCTTTGAAATCCGTTAGCTTAGAAATTAATAAGGGGGAGTTTGTTGCTTTGATGGGGCCTTCTGGTTCAGGAAAATCCACCTTAATGAATATTTTGGGTTGTTTAGATACTCCTACTAAAGGTCAATATATTTTAAACGGTAAGGATGTAAGTAGGATGTCTGATAATGATTTAGCAGAAGTAAGAAACAAAGAAATCGGATTCGTCTTTCAAACCTTTAATTTACTGCCCCGTTCTACCTCATTGGATAATGTAGCCCTACCATTAATCTATGCTGGTGCAGCTAAAAAAGAAAGAGATCAAAGAGCGACTAAGGCACTTGAAAATGTTGGATTGGGTAATCGATTAACTCATAAGCCTAATGAACTATCGGGGGGACAAAGACAAAGGGTTGCTGTAGCAAGGGCCTTAATAAATAATCCTTCTATTATTTTAGCCGATGAGCCTACTGGCAATTTGGACACTAAAACTTCCATTGAAATTATGGGCTTATTAGAAGAAATCCACAGTAAGGGAAATACGATTATATTAGTAACACACGAAGAAGATATTGCTCAACATGCCCATAGAATTGTACGCATGAGAGATGGATTAATCGAGCGTGATTATCTAAATGAAGATGTTAAATCCGTTTCTCCTCGCTTAGAAAAACTTAATCAAGCTGGTGAAGATTTTGAAAAAATATAAATGAAAATTTATACTAAAACAGGTGATTCAGGAAAAACTTCCTTAATAGGAGGTACGAGGGTTTCTAAACATCATTTGCGCATTGAAGCTTATGGCACAATTGATGAATTAAATTCCTATATAGGTTTAATTACATCCCAAGCTATTTCAGATCAAAATAAAAAGTTTCTTAAAGAAATTCAAGACAGATTATTTACAATTGGGGCTGCTTTAGCATCAGATCCGGAAAAATCTAAAATGAAAATCCCCGATTTATTGGATGCTGATATATTGCAATTAGAAACTGCTATAGATGAAATGAATGTGGGCTTACCTGAATTAAAAAATTTCATACTGCCCGGTGGTAATATTATAGTGTCTTTTTGTCATTTAGCAAGATGTGTTTGTAGAAGGGCTGAGAGACTGGCAGTTGGACTACAAGAAGAATCTTTTGTAGATGAAAAGATATTGCGTTATTTAAATCGATTAAGTGACTATTTATTTGTGCTTTCTCGCCATTTTAATTATGCTGCTGGTCTTCCTGAGAATACTTGGCATCCAAGAGGTTAAAAACTTTCAAAAAGTTGATAAAAATATTTGTTTTGCTCATTTTTTTTACCATACTTTTGCGGAAAATTAATTTTAACACCGAAATCACTAAATATTAGACAATATGTATTGGACATTAGAACTTGCATCGCACTTGGAAGACGCTCCTTGGCCTGCTACTAAAGATGAATTAATTGATTACGCAATTCGTTCTGGTGCACCTGTAGAGGTAATTGAAAACTTACAAGCATTGGAGGACGATGGAGAGCCTTATGAAACAATCGAAGAAATTTGGCCAGATTATCCTACTAAAGATGATTTCTTTTTTAATGAGGATGAATATTGATTCGCTGTAAAATATGAGAAAGCTCCCTTTGGGAGCTTTTTTTTTGAACAAATATTTAAATGCATTGTTATAAAGATATTATTAACCTAACCTAAAATTAATTAATATGGGAAATTTACTTTACATCATTGCAGTCATTTTAGTAATTATTTGGGCTGTAAGTTTCTTTGGAGAATATGCCACTGGTGGTATTATTCATATCTTATTAGTAATTGCAATTATTGCAATTTTATTGAAAGTGATTAGAAGGGCTGCCTAAGTCAGCTATTATAAGCTCGGCTAATTTAAGGTCAAGGGGAAAGGTAATTTTTATATTTTGCCTTTCTCCTTCGATTAAATTTATAGTATTACCAGCAGATTCCACTACACTAGCATCATCTGTAAAAATAGTTTGATAGGGTAGTTGGTAAGCCTTTATTAGTATTTCACTTTGAAAGGTTTGTGGAGTTTGCACGAGAGCGATTTCTTCGCGATTTATGACGCCTGATTTTTGAGGTGATAAATGGCGTAAGGAATCGCTTGATTTTATATATGGGATTGCAGTTCCATGTTTGGCAGCAACTTTAAAAGTATTTAATATTAATGTATTCGACAGTAAGGGTCTAACAGCATCATGAATAGCCACAATACTATTGGTTGGAATGTGGGCCAATGCATTTTTAACTGAGAAATAACGTTCTTGACCACCTTCTACAATTAAATGCTTAATATTAAAGGCATATTTTTTACATAATTCCATCCAAAAATCAATTGAATCGCCGGGTAAAACTACAATAATTGAGGGTTTTAAAGTACTTTCAGCAAACCTAGAAATGGTATGCATTAAAATGGGTTTCCCCGCTAAATTCAGAAATTGTTTAGGAATGTTTTCCGACATACGTTTGCCAGTTCCACCTGCTACTATAATTGCAAAATGATTCATTTATAAGAATGATGTAAAATATTTTGTGCTTACTAATTTAAGCTCTTTTAAGCATAAAAAAAGCTTTCCTAAGAAAGCTTTTTCAATTTTATAAAGATTAATTATATTATTAGCATGGCGTCCCCGAAACTATAGAAACGATATTTTTCTTTTACAGCAACTTCGTAGGCATTCATTACATTCTCATACCCACCAAAAGCACATACCATCATTAAGAGGGTAGATTCAGGAGTATGAAAATTAGTTACCATTGAATTTGCTATGCTGAAATCATAAGGGGGGAATATAAATTTACTCGTCCAATCATTGGCTGCTTTTAAATGGCGGGAAGATGAAACTGCAGATTCAATAGCACGCATGGAAGTAGTTCCTACAGCGCAAATTCTACGTTTTTCATCTAATGCTTTATTGACCATATTAGCAGATTTTTCATCAATGATAAATTGCTCCGAATCCATTTTATGCTTCGTTAAGTCTTCTACCTCAACTTGTCTAAAAGTACCTAGTCCAACGTGTAAAGTTACCTCAGCAAAATCAATCCCTTTTAATTCTAAACGTTTCATCAATTCTCTACTAAAGTGTAAACCTGCAGTAGGAGCTGCAACTGCACCTTCATGTTTGGCGAAAATGGTTTGATATCTTTCTTTATCTTCAGGAGTGGCTTTTCGCTTTATATATTTTGGAAGGGGAGTTTCACCTAATATTTCTACATTTCTACGAAACTCTTCATCAGTACCATCAAATAAAAATCTAATAGTACGACCTCTAGAAGTAGTATTATCTACAACTTCTGCCACTAATAAATCATCATCTCCAAAGTATAATTTATTACCTACTCTGATTTTACGCGCAGGGTCTACTAATACATCCCATAATCGTAATTCTTTATTTAATTCTCTTAACAAGAAAACTTCGATGGTTGCACCTGTTTTTTCCTTATTACCATATAAACGAGCTGGAAATACCTTTGTATTATTTAGGATCATGACATCTTTATCGTCAAAGTATCCTAATATATCTTTAAAAATTTTATGCTCAATCTTACCAGTATCTTTATGTAAAACCATTAAACGTGCTTCGTCTCTGTTTTCAGCTGGATTATTAGCTAATAAAGACTCTGGTAAATTGAACTTAAATTGAGATAATTTCATATTTTGATATATAAATTAGGGCGCAAATTTACAAATTATATATTTTATATACTAAATTAAAAATAACTCTTTAATAACTAAGGTTTTGAATATTTGTTTGGAACCACAGAAAGAAATGCATTTAAATTTATGAAAAACTTGTAACCTTTTAGCGTCCTATAGGTCTAACTTATGATATGATTATATTCAGGCTAATTGGAGAAAGTTTTAGATTTGCGTTTGATGCATTGCGTCAAAACAAATTACGTACAATTTTATCCTTATCAGGTATTACCATTGGTATTTTTACCATTATCACTGTATTTACTGCTGTCGATACCTTGCGTGATAAATTGCAAACCAGTGTTGATAAATTAGGATCAAATACCTTATTTGTACACAAATGGCCTTGGATTTTCAGTGATAGTTTCCCTTGGTGGAAATATATCAATCGTCCTTCTCCTTCGCTGAGAGATCAAAAAGCTTTACAAGATCGTTTGACTTTAGCGAGAGGCATCAGTTATGAAGTTTCCAGAGGTGGGCGTACAGTTAAATATAATACTAATTCTGTAGATGGAGTTGATATTACGGCGGCTAGCCAAGAATATAATTTAGTTTGGAATTTGGAATTTGGGGAAGGGCGCTATTTTTCTGAAATGGAGGGGAAAAGTGGAACGCCTGTGTGTATAATCGGAGCTGAAATAGCTACGGGTTTATTCGGTTCAGACAATGCAGTAGGTAAACAGATACAAATTTTAGGTCGTAGAACAACCGTTGTGGGAGTTTTTGAGAAGGAGGGTTCCGATATGATGGGAATGTCCAAAGATGAATTAATATTAATTCCTCTTAATTACGCTAAGAGTTTGTTTGATATTAATAGTGAAAATTATAATCCTCAAATTACGGTTAGGGGTATAGATGGAATTCCGCTCGAAGAAGTTGAAAGTGAATTAAAAGGTGCAATGCGTTCTATTCATCGTATTCAACCCGGCCAAGAAGAAGATTTTTCTTTAAATAAATCTACCATGATTTCAAACCAATTGGATTCTGTATTTGCCATGGTAAATATAGCGGGTTGGGTGATAGGTGGATTCTCGATTTTAGTAGGGGGATTCGGGATTGCAAATATTATGTTCGTGTCTGTAAAGGAACGAACCAATATTATAGGTATTCAGAAATCCCTAGGTGCCAAAAATTACTTCATTTTATTACAATTCATGTTTGAGGCAATTGTATTATGTATTTTAGGTGGATTGTTGGGTTTAACTTTTGTATATCTTATTACACTTTTCTTTACCCATGT
The DNA here is from genome assembly GCA_004211595.1 of Pedobacter sp. Taxonomy (GTDB): domain Bacteria; phylum Bacteroidota; class Bacteroidia; order Sphingobacteriales; family Sphingobacteriaceae; genus Pedobacter. The sequence goes on along the minus strand of SEDO01000013.1, from coordinate 41,967 downwards.
GGTAGACACAGAAATTATTTTATACTTTAAAAATATTGTATTAGGTATCGGTATATCCGTATTCATTGGAATGATTTCAGGATTCTGGCCAGCCTATTCAGCTTCTAAATTAGATCCAGTAGAAGCTATACGATCTTAGTTTTTTATTTTTAGTTTAGTTTAAATTTTAGTTAATAAAAAGGCCCTCGATTATTCAAGGGCCTTTTTATATATATATCAGATAAACTACATTAGGATAGTTTAGCTAAGGCAACTTTAATTCTTTTAAGTGCTTCAATTAAGTTTTCATCTGAAGCAGCATAGGAAATGCGGATATAATTATCATTCCCAAAAGAATCCCCACCAACCGTAGCAACATGTGCTTCATTCAATAAATATAGTGCTAAATCTGCTGAATTATTAATAAGGTTACCTTGTGCATCTTTTTTGCCAAAGAAGGAACTAATTTCAGGGAAAAAATAAAAAGCACCATCCGGTAAATTTGTTTTTACACCTGGTATTTCCTTTAATAATTCATATACTAATTGACGTCTTCTCAAGAATGATTCTTTCATCATTTGTACGGAATCTAGACCGTCTTCGTAGGCGGCTATACCAGCACGCTGAGCGATTGAACAAGTTCCCGATGTAGTTTGTCCTTGCATTTTCTCGTTAGCGGCTGCAATCTCTTTATTTGCAGCTATATAACCAAGTCTCCACCCTGTCATTGCAAAAGCTTTAGAAAATCCATTTACAATAATGACACGATCTTTAATGCTATCAAATTCTGCAATTGATACATGTTCGGCTTTAAAGTTTATATGTTCATATATTTCATCAGATAAAATAAATACCTGTGGATATTTTTCAAATACCTTTGCTAAATCCGCTAATTCTTCTCTACTATAAACTGAACCCGTTGGATTACAAGGGCTAGAAAACATAAATAATTTTGTTTTCGGTGTAATAGCTGCTTCTAATTGAGCGGGAGTAATTTTAAAGTCAGCTTCAATATCCGTATCGATAAATACCGATGTTCCCTCTGCTAATAAAACCATTTCCGAGTAAGAAACCCAATAGGGTGTAGGAATGATAACTTCTTCACCTGGATTAACTAAGGTCAAAATTACATTCGATAAGGATTGTTTTGCACCAGTAGAAACAACAATTTGACTAAAATCGTAATCTAAATTATTTTCTAATTTAAGTTTTTTAGCAATAGCCTTTCTCAAATCAGGATATCCTGGAACGGGTGTATAATGCGTGAAATTATTATCAATAGCCTTTTTTGCTGCTTCCTTTACGTTTTCTGGTGTATTAAAATCTGGTTCACCTATACTAAGGCTAATAACATTGATGCCTTTTGCGGCAAGTTCACGACCCAGTTTGGTCATTTTTAAAGTGGCAGATTCTGATAAGCCTTGAATACGATCGGATAAGTAAGTCATAATATTAAAAGGTTAATGGGCAAATATAGAATATTTTATATTTTTGTGTATCTACACTTGTCTGTTTATATAAAAATAAGCCAAATTGCATCCCACTAAAAAAGCTATATTAATTTCTTTAGGAATTGGTGTTATATTAATGCTAGCTAAATTTGTGGCTTTTTTTATAACTCATTCCAATGCTATTTTGACCGATGCCTTAGAGAGCATTGTCAATGTATTAGCAAGTGGATTTGCCTTTTATAGTATATATTTAAGTACGCTACCAAAAGATGAAAATCATCCTTATGGGCATGGTAAAGTGGAATATTTTTCTGCCTTTATTGAAGGGATTTTAATTTTTATTGCAGGAATAATTATTTTCTTTAAATCAGGATATGATTTATTTTTTCCCAGTCCCATAATTCAGTTGTTAGATGGAGCTTTTATCATTGCAGGGACTGGTATAGTAAATTGTATAATTGGGTTCTATTTAATTAGGGTCGGGAAAAAACACTTTTCTATAACTTTAGAAGCTGATGGCAAACATTTACTCACCGATGCGCTCACGAGTGCAGGACTATTTTTGGGAATCCTATTAATTTATTTTACGCAGATAATGTGGTTGGATTCAATCATATCCTTGATGTTGAGTATGGTAATTATGTATAATGGATATCGTTTATTAAGACGTTCCATAGGCGGTTTAATGGATGAGAGTAATTTAGAACTAGTTAAAGAGGTGATTGCCATTTTGTCCAAAAATAGACAGGAGTCGTGGATTGATATCCATAATTTAAGGACCCAACAATATGGTCCAGACATCCATGTAGACTGTCATGTGACTTTACCTTATTATTACGATTTAAATCAGGTTCACCATGAAATTTCAAATATCGATAAATTAATTAATTCACATGCCAATCGGAAAACTGAATTTTTTATACATGCTGATCCATGTATTCCAGCATGCTGCCATTATTGTAAAATGAGCGCATGTCCGGTGAGGCAACAGGCTTTTCAAGGAGAAATAGTTTGGACGATGGAAAACGTAACTAAAAATCAAAAACATTTCGATTTATGAGTTATTTCAATCTTCGAGTATACGGTATATTAATAAATGCCAACAGTGAAGTTTTATTGAGTGATGAATTTGAATTTGGCGTTAAATTCACCAAGTTCCCTGGAGGCGGAGTTGAAATAGGGGAAGGATTAAGGGAGGCCTTAGCCAGGGAATTTAAAGAAGAGTGTGAGGTAGAAGTGGAGGTTTTAGACCATATTTATACCACCGACTTTTATGAAAAATCAAGCTTTAATGAAAGCCAAATACTTTCTGTATATTATTATGTAAAAACAAAAACGCCTCTACAAGTACCTATTAAAAGTTGTGTTTTTGATTTTCAAGAAGGAGAAACCCAGTGTTTTCGATGGGTACCTGTAGCCAAGCTGCAAATTACAGATTTAACATTTCAAACTGATCAGAGGGTACTCCAACTAATCCAATCAAAGGCGTAATATAGATTCAACTATGCAAAGTCTACAAGCAAAAGATAAAGCTTATATATGGCACCCCTATACACAAATGAAAGGTGCTTTACCCGCTCTTCCGATTACCAAAGCTGAAGGTATTTATTTATATCAGGAGGATGGATCTAAATTAATCGATGCTATTTCTTCTTGGTGGGTGAATATTCATGGTCATGCGCATCCCGAATTGGCTAAGGTAGTTTACAAACAATTTAAAACCCTAGAGCATATTATATTTGCCGGTTTTACTCATCCTCCTGCCGTATCATTTGCTGAACAAATTTTAAAGCAATTACCACATGAACAAGCCAAAGTGTTTTATTCTGATAATGGATCAACGGCTGTTGAGGTAGCCTTAAAAATGGCTATTCAGCATTGGCGTAACCTAGGAAATACTCAAAAAGTAAAAATTTTAGCTTTTCAGGATGCATATCATGGAGATACTTTTGGCGCGATGTCCGTTAGTGGTCGATCATTATTTACTGAGGCCTTTGAAAGTTATTTGTTTGAGGTAGAATTTATACCACTTCCAAATGCATCTAATATCCAGAATTTAGTGGCTAAAATTGAAAGCGAAGGATCAGCCATTGCCGCCTTTATTTTTGAACCCTTAGTACTAGGTGCAGCGGGTATGTTAATGTATGAAGCTAAATATTTGGATATGCTCATAGCGGCATGTAAATCACAATCCATATGTACTATTGCAGATGAGGTAATGACAGGATTTGGCCGTACTGGAACTTTGTTTGCCAGCTTACAGCTGACAATCCAACCTGATATAATGTGCTTTTCAAAAGGAATCACGGGGGGCGCTATGCCGATGGGATTAACAACCTGTAATCAAATGATTTTTGATTCCTTTTATAGTGATGAAAAATGGAAAACACTTTATCATGGACATTCTTTTACAGCCAATCCATTAGCTTGTAGCTTAGCATTAAAATCTTTAGAAATATTATTGCGTCCAAGTACGCAAATGGCTATTCAAGAAATAATACAAGAGCATACCAATTTTATCATGCAAATTGAGACGCATCCAAAAGTTAAAAATATTCGCCAATGTGGAACTATTTTAGCCTTTGAATGGTTTACCGATACAGATACATCATATTTAAATGCCATTCGGGATAAACTCTACACTTATTTTTTAAAAAAGGGCATAATTTTAAGACCGCTAGGAAATATATTATATATTTTGCCTCCATATGTTATAAATAGAGACGAACTGCAGTATATTTACCAACAAATTCAAACTGCTTTAGAAGAACTTTAAAAATGCATTTACCCGATATCCTTGTTAGAATTATTGATGAACCTTCATTGCATTCCAAGTGGCTAAATACCTTGTCATTCATGGAAAATGCAGGGGCCAAAAAAATATCTGCTTGTGAGCACCCTGAATTTGTAGATATTATCGTACTTAAACATGCTGCTGAAGAACATCGTCATGCCTACTATTTAAAAAAGCAAATTTCAAAAATAGAAGGCTATGCATGTCCAACTTATACCCTAGTAGAGTTAATTGCCCCAAATCAAACCAGACATTATTTAAACAGTCTAGATATAGCAGCCTGTAGATATTTAAAAGAGGTTTTCCAATTGACAGGAGCAGAATTAAAATACGCCGCCTATTTATTTGTAACCTATGCCATAGAAGTAAGGGCTGATGTATTATACCCCATTTACCAACAAGCCTTAAGTGAAGCGCAATCGCGAGTTACAGTGAAGTCTATTATTTTAGAAGAAGAAGGCCATTTAGAAGAAATGATCGCACAGTTAGAACGGTTTTCTGAAATATGGCAAAAACATGCCGATAATATAGTATATATGGAGCAAAAGTTATTCAATGAATGGATAGCGGGCATTGCTCAAGAAGTATTAAAAGACTAATCCTGTAACAATTGTCTCAGGATTAGTGAAATGAATATTATTAAATAGAAATATACTAAGGGTTAAAATCTTAGGCCTAGAGTTAGGGAAACATTATTTTTGGCGTTTCTAATTAAAGCCGTAGGATGATTTCCGTTTGCTAATGTATATGGGCTTAAATCTGCATTCATTTCATTTCTAATAAAGGCAAAATCAACATAATAGCTTTTATTTCTAAAGCCAAGGCCTGCAGTGTACGATTCAGCTTTATAATATTGGTCGCTATCGTTACTATAAGGACTACCTTCTAAACCATAACCACCTCGCACACTAAAAAATGGATTTAATTTATATTCTAAACCTAATCTATAATTAAAAGCCGATTTAAAATTTTGTTTTACGGAATAATTATTATCGCTAATTACATTACTCCCTTGCCCGTCTATTTGCGAAAATCTAATGCTAGAATAATCTACAAAATCTACATCAGCCGATATTAAAGCTGTTCCATTTAAAATATAATTTGCACCAAGTGATGCTTTGAAAGGTGTAGCTAAATTGTAACTAAAATCATAAGTAGTTGAGGCAGTGGAACCCCCGCTTGTACCTCTATTGTCTAAAGTTTCTGTATATAAATCATCAATGGTATACCAACTGGGTGTTTGTAAATTTAAGCCTAAACGAAGTTCATTAGTAGCTTTGTAAATAACCCCAAATTTGGCATTCAACCCTGACCCTTTAGTTACTTGCGTTTGATTAAATAGGAAATTATAATTCATGAGGTTTCCTGAAGGTTCATCGTTTACATATTCACGAGCCTTTCCGTTTTCTGCATATTGAGTCATACTTTCATAACGTAAACTTAAAAAGTTAATACTGGCTCCAAAATAAATCTGGTTACTTATATTTCCACCTATAGAAAATGTAGCTTCAGATTGACCTCCAATACGATTTTCATATCTTTTTTGCATATTTCCAATATTAGCATCTGCAAATGTTTCAGGATAATAATCCCCGGTCTGAGCATCATAACTAATTAAATAATTATCATATGCATAGCGTTCTAAACTTCTTTCTGCTAAATTGTTAGGGATAGTTCTACCACCTAATTGAGCGAAATAATCGGCCATAGAAGTTGAATTATTTAAGCCCCCAAATTCAGAATCCATATAAAAATCATTGGTTCTTTGGTAACCAAAGCCATAGTTTAAACTGATCAAACCTTTATCCAGATTGTCGCTGCTATTTTTAAACATGGTGGTATTAAAAACGATACCTGCTTGATTCAAATTAGCTTTATTGATATGACTAGTTGAATTATTATCCAGAAATGTAGATTTCGCTTGATTTAAATTGTATTCAGGTGTAAAGGCAAATTCTGTTCTGGTAAATAAACCAATCCCGGCAGGATTACTTCCTAAAGCGGTTAAATCTCCACCAGATGCTGTTGATGCATTACCCATTGCTTTGAAGCGGGCTGTACTACCTGCTTGATATCGAGAAAAGCGTAGAGCATCATTTGTATATTGAGAATAAGCCGTCAGTGTTCCTACACTGCAAAGCAGGCCTAAAAGTATATATTTTTTCATTTTAAGGCAATATAAAATTAAGGCCAGTATAATATATACTAGCCTTATTGTATCGAAAATTATTTAGTTACCACGGGTTGGTCTACCACCCCCTGAAGATTCTCCTCTCGAACTACCACTTCCACTACTGCTTGCAGGAGGAGGAGTATTTGAACGAGTAGGGGTTGAAGGATTACTCATAGTAGGTCTAGAAGGTGTTGGATTCTCATTACCTCTTGAAGGCCTTGAACTAGATGCTGGTGCTGCATTTCCACGGCTAGGTGCATTACCTGATTGTGGATTATATCGATCAGCACGTGAAGTATTCATCGTATTCGGTCGAACAGGATTTCCATTTGGCAAACCTGCAGCAGCGCGAGGAGTATAAATTACGCCATTTTCGGACCCTCTAACAGGTCTAGCACCATAATTAGGACTAGTATAACGATCAGAATTGATCCCTCCAATTAAGCCTCCCCAAAAGCCATTAAATGGACCATTCCAATAACCTCCTCCATAATAATCAAATCTTGAATAAGGCCCCCAGAAACCCATACCCCAATTACCAAATCTGCCATACCTCCACATATCCCAACCAAACATACTACTTCCATAGTAAGCATAAGGGTCAAACCAAGCAGCAAATTGATTAACGCCTAAATTAAAGCCGTATCGCCCATAAAAAGGAAAATATCCATAATGACGTCCTGATAACCAGGCATTATAGCTATAGTCAAATATTGGATAAGATGGCATAAATCCATACATACCATCATAGTAAGCACGCCATGGATTATAATAAGAAAATCTATTAATACGATTAGCATAATCGACATCCGCTGGATCGAAAGGTAATTCTGCTAAATATTCCTGATATAAAGCTGAATCAATTGCATATTTATTAGGTTTTTCTTGATAAAAACTTTTAGCAGAGACCTGTGTATTGTATACATCATCCTGGATGAGTTCATCAGAGGCCATTTTCATACCCGAACAGGCACTTAAAAGTGCTGCACCTAGCAGAAATAATTGAAGTTTAATTGAATTCGGTTTCATGGTATGGTGTTTAGTTATTTAAATGCTATATTAATACCTATAAATTTATAGATTTGTAGTCAATTTTACAAATATATTAACACAAAAAACGTTCCAAATTATTATGAGTAAGGGTATTACAAGCAAAAATGAGGATTATTCTCAATGGTATAACGAAATTGTTATTAAAGCTGACCTTGCAGAGCATTCTGCAGTAAAAGGTTGTATGGTTATTAAGCCATACGGTTATTCCATTTGGGAGAAAATGCAGGCAGTGTTAGACCAAAAATTCAAAGATACTGGTCATAGCAATGCCTACTTCCCTTTGTTTATACCCAAATCTTTCTTTTCAAAAGAAGCTGCTCACGTGGAAGGTTTTGCAACAGAGTGTGCGGTTGTAACCCATTATCGTTTGAAAAATGATGGAAATGGAAATATTATTGTGGATGAAACAGCAAAATTGGAAGAAGAGTTAATAGTTCGTCCAACTTCTGAAACAATCATATGGAACACATATAAAGGTTGGATAGAATCTTATAGGGATTTACCAATATTAATTAATCAATGGGCCAATGTAGTGCGTTGGGAAATGCGTACTCGCTTATTTTTAAGAACCACAGAATTTTTATGGCAAGAAGGTCATACCGCGCATGCAACGAAAGAAGAAGCTATCGCTGAAACCGAGCAAATGTTAGAAGTTTATGCACGATTTGCAGAAGACTTTATGGCTGTTCCTGTTGTACGTGGTAAAAAGTCTGAAAATGAGCGCTTTGCAGGCGCTTTAGATACCTATTGTATAGAAGCTTTAATGCAAGACGGAAAAGCACTTCAAGCCGGAACATCTCACTTTTTAGGACAAAATTTTGCCAAAGCATTTGATGTTAAGTTTACTAATAAAGAAGGCAAACAAGAACATGTGTGGGCAACTTCATGGGGTGTATCAACTCGTTTAATGGGGGCATTAATTATGTCACATAGCGATGATTCAGGGTTAGTTCTACCCCCTAAATTAGCACCAATTCAAGTAGTTATTGTGCCGATTCATAAAGGAGCTGAAGATTTAGCGCGCATTACCGAATATGTAGATACTTTAATTCCACAATTAAAGGCTTTAGGCATATCTGTAAAGTATGATGATAGAGATAGTCAACGACCTGGCTTTAAATTTGCAGAGTATGAATTAAAAGGCGTACCTGTGAGAGTAGCTATTGGGGCACGTGATATGGAAAATAAAGTTGTGGAATTAGCACGTCGAGACACTAAAGAAAAATCAAGTGTACCACAAGAAAATTTGGCTCAATACATTGCTGATTTATTAGATGATATTCAAAGGAATATTTATCAAAAAGCGTTGGATTTTAGAGCTTCTAGAACCACTGTTGCCAACAGTTATGAAGAATTTAAGCGTTTGTTAGACGAAAACCCAGGCTTTATTTCAGCACATTGGGATGGTACAGTAGAAACAGAGAAGTTAATAAAAGAAGAAACAAAAGCAACCATTCGTTGTATTCCTTTAGATAATCCATTAGAAGAAGGCGTTTGTATTTATTCAGGAAAACCTTCTAAACAACGTGTATTATTTGCGCGAGCTTATTAAACTAATGCTTTCGATTTAAACTTGTGCCTTTAAGGCAAACCTAATTGTATAGCTTATGCAAGATGAAAATTATTCAGAAATATTAACGCGGTTAGCAGATAAAGCATCCTTAAAACAAGCTTTATATAGAAGTACTTTAGAGGTTTTTGGAACTATGAAAACCTTGTTGTCAAAAATAGCAACCAGAATGCATCAAGATTATGGCGTTAAAGATCCCTCTGTCGAAATTCAATACAAGGAAAATAATCAATTTGAAGCGCAATTGAAGTTTTCTGGGGATATGTTAATGATATCTATGCATAGTAATATTTTTAATTTTCATGATGGCCATTCCATTTATCAAAATCCCTATATAAAAGCAGATGAATCCTTAAGTTTTTGTGGGGTTATCTACTTGCATAATTTTTTGGCAGACTCCATAAAATATAATCGACTTTCAGATGAAGGTAGTTTAGTAGCGCGTATTCTAGTTAATAAGGAAAAACACTTTATGGTAGAAGGGGATGGGGCTTTAGGTTTTTTATATGAAGACTTAGCCATGAATGTAGTCAGTGAAGAAAAATTAATTGATATTATTGAAAGATCCATATTGATCTGTTTAGATAGTGATTTAATATTACCACCATTTGCTATGATAAAAGATATTACATTGCATCAAAAGCAATCAATTACAGCCGCTAGTGGTTATCCAACAGGAAAACGCTTAGGTTATTTATTCAATTCTGAAATTCAATCTAATAATATATAAACATTAGGCTTATGAAATTTGCTACGAAAGCCATTCACGCAGGTCAAGAACCAGATCCTACAACAGGAGCCGTGATGACACCGATTTACCAAACCTCTACCTACTGGCAAAAATCGCCAGGCGAACATAAAGGTTATGAGTATTCCAGAGGTACCAATCCAACCCGAAAAGCTTTAGAAGATTGCTTAGCAGCGTTAGAAAATTGTAAATATGGCTTAGCCTTCAGTTCTGGTATGGGCGCTACTGATACAGTCATGAAGTTATTAAATCCGGGTGATGAAGTAATTACTGGAAATGATTTGTATGGGGGATCCTATAGAATCTTTACAAAGGTGTTTGCAAAATATGGCATCAAATTTCATTTTTTAGATTTGAGTAAGCCTGAAAACATGTTGCCATATATCAACGCTAATACCAAAATGGTGTGGATTGAAACACCAACCAACCCAACAATGCAAATAATTGATATCGAGGGTGTAGCAAAGATTACCAAAGATAAAGGTCTACTACTAACAGTTGATAATACCTTTGCATCTCCATATCTTCAAAACCCTGCTGACCTAGGGGCTGATATTGTGATGCATTCTGTTACTAAATATATAGGAGGACACTCAGACGTGGTGATGGGCGCATTATTAGTTAATGATGAGCAACTTTACAAAGATTTATTTTTCTTGTATAATGCGTGTGGTGCAACTCCTGGCCCCCAAGATTCATTTTTAGTTTTGAGAGGTATTAAAACCTTGCATTTACGAATGAAAGCCCATTGCGAGAATGGCGAAAAGGTAGCTCACTATTTAAAGAATCATCCAAAAATAGATAAAATCTATTGGCCAGGTTTTGAAGATCATCCAAATCACGAAATTGCTAAAAAGCAAATGAAGGGATTCGGAGGTATGGTATCGATAACCTTAAAAGGTGCCGATTTAGCAGAAACTTATAGAATTGCATCGCGATTTAAAGTATTCTCGCTTGCTGAATCTTTAGGTGGGGTAGAATCATTAATTAATCACCCAACCAGCATGACGCATGGATCTATTCCAAAAGAAGAACGTGAAAAAGTAGGGGTTACCGACAATTTATTGCGATTAAGTGTAGGGGTAGAAGATATCGATGACTTACTAGCCGATTTAGAACAAGCTTTAGCTTAGTTTAAAGTTTATAGCGCCAAAAAAGATGAGAATACCGGATTTAAAGGGATTTTTAGACGCTAAGGTAGAGCAGTATAACCAACCCGCCTTTATTCTTAATGATCCTATTACTATTCCACATCAGTTTGCTAAAAAACAAGATATTGAAATTGCTGCATTTTTTGCAGCAATTTTAGCATGGGGGCAACGTAAAACTATCATAAATAAATGCCAAGAACTATTGCTTCGGATGGATAATGCTCCATATGATTTTGTGGTAAATCACCAAGATGCCGACCTAAAAAAGCTACTTGGTTTTAAGCATCGAACTTTTAATGATACTGATTTACTTTATTTCATTGCTTTCTTTAAATATCACTTTAGTGAGCATCTCAGTTTAGAAACAGCTTTTTATCCCACTTCGGATTTTAATATAGCCTATTTGGGGGAAGTTCCTTCAACCTATTCGCATTTTTCCTATAGTTCAAGTCCTTGTTATGAACTTGAATTAGAAAAACAATTATTGACTTCTACTAATTTTAGTATAGAAAACGCTTTAAATTATTTTCGGGCCTATTTCTTTAGTTTAGAAGACCATCCACATCGTACCAAAAAACATATTTCCTCACCTTTGCAAAAATCTACTTGTAAGCGTCTGAATATGTTTCTGCGGTGGATGGTAAGGAGTGATGATGCAGGTGTTGATTTTGGGCTCTGGAAGAGTATTTCTCCAGCAAACTTAATTTGCCCCTGTGATGTACATGTAGATCGTGTAGCGCGGCGCTTAGGGCTTATTACACGTAAACAAACCGATTGGCTGACAGCCTTAGAACTTACCCAACATTTAAAAGATTTCGATCCTGTGGATCCTGTAAAATATGACTTTGCTTTATTTGGATTAGGAGTAGAGGAAAAATTCTAAAAATGGGAAAGTTTATTTAAAATAACCCTAATAAAATGATTAAGCGTTTAATCGACGACTATAATTCCTAAACCAGCTGTTTATTTTCATTTGGATAACCCCGAAAAAAGCCTCCCTAAAAATACTCGTACTCATTTTGGAGGTACCCTCGGTACGGTCAGTAAAAATAATTGGTACTTCAACCACATTAAAACCATATTTGATGGCTGTAAATTTCATTTCAATTTGAAAAGCATAGCCTACAAATTTTATTTGATCTAGTGGAATAGTTGCTAATACCTCTTGTTTATAACATTTAAATCCAGCAGTAGCATCTTGAATATTTATACCAGTGATTAACCGAACATACATCGAAGCAAAATAAGACATCAATACTCTGCCCATAGGCCAATTCACTACATTTACCCCTTTTACATATCGAGAACCAATAGCTACATCAGCACCCTTCACACACGCTTCCCGTAAACGAATTAAATCTTCTGGATTATGTGAAAAATCAGCATCCATTTCAAAAATATAGGTATAATTTCTATCTAAAGCCCATTTAAATCCATGTATATAAGCGGTGCCTAACCCAAGTTTTCCAGTTCTTTCTTCTAAATGTAATTGATTGGGGAATTCATCTTGTAAGGTTTTTACAATTTGAGACGTACCATCGGGGGAGCCATCATCTATAATTAATATTTCAAAGCCATGGCTTAAAGAAAATACCTTGCGTATTATTTTCTCAATATTCTCTTTTTCATTATAGGTAGGTATGATAACCAGGCTATCGGATTGCATACCACAAAAGTAGCTAATAAAATAAAAGCCCGCAAAAAAATGCGGGCTTTTATAAGCTATTTACAATTTAAATTACAAATCCTTAGTGAACACCATGCATCCATTTTTTAAGCATTGGACTTAGCGCAAATAAAATTACCCCAGCTATTATTGGAATAATCGTGAAGATCAAAAAGAAAGTAGAAATTGAGTATTCCGTACTGATTTTATCAATTAATCCACCTGTCTTAGCGGCTAACCAAATACCAATAGCCGTACAGGTAAACCAGAATCCAAACATTAAGCCAACAAACTTAGCAGGTACTAATTTACTTACATAAGATAACCCAACAGGCGATACACATAATTCGCCTACGGTATGGAAAAAGTAGGCAAAAATTAACCAGAACATACTTACTTGTGCTACTGTAGCGCCTTTTGGTACCTCTAAACCACCATAGGCCAAACCTGCGAAACCAATCCCCACTAATATTAAACCTAAGCCAAATTTAACAGGACCTGAAGGATTGAATTTAGTTTCCCACATTTTAGAGAATAGGGGTGCTAAAGAAACGATAAAGAAAGAATTCAAAATACCAAACCATGATGCAGGAACTTCGGTATTAGTTAATGAAAATTCATAATTAATTTTCCAGATAGCTAATCCCCAAATAATTAAAAAACTAAGCCCAGTAAAGAAAATAGTAGCTGGATATTTTTTGAAAATTTGATTAGCTAATCCGATTAATACCACCGTAACAGCTACTAAAGGGAAAATAGTAAGTGCTGCATCTGCCCATTTAAACATAGTTCCTGAATCACCTGTTAAATTGCGCATCGTATAATCTTTCGCAAAAATGGTCATAGAACCGCCGGCTTGTTCAAATACCATCCAAAAGAAAATAGTAAATACGGATAATATAGAAATTACAATTAAACGTTGTTTAGCAACAATAGGAGAGATGTTTTCTTCCACCGCATGCTTAATGGCATCTGCTTTATCTTTTATTTTATCTCCAATAACCCCGAATATTTTTTGACCGAAGTAAAATTGAAGCATCCCAAAAAACATAAAGATACCCGCTAATCCAAAACCCCAATGCCAGCCAATTTTTTCTCCAATATAACCACACATCAAAATTCCTAAGAAGGCTCCAGAGTTAATACCCATATAAAAAATGGTATATGCAGCATCTTTTTTATCGCTGATAGCAGGATATAACTGGCCTACCATGGTAGAAATATTCGGTTTAAATAATCCATTTCCAATAATCATAAAGACCAAACCCAAATAAAAGAAATTACTACTAATTCCTTCCATAGCCATAGCCCCATGACCTAAAGTCATAATAGCTGCACCTAAAATAACAGCCTTTTTATAACCAGTAAATCGATCGGCAATTAAGCCCCCTAAAATGGGCGTTAGATAAACCAAGCCAGTATAAGTACCATATAAGCTTAATGCTTCTGCATTAGACCAAGCCCAACCCCCTTTACTCGCTTCACTAATTAAGAAAAGCACTAATAAAGCACGCATGCCATAGTAACTAAATCTTTCCCACATTTCAGTAAAGAAAAGCACAAAGAGACCTACAGGATGATTAATTAATTTTTCTTTACTAACACCCTGTTTTTCCAGGTGTGCATCTAAAGCCATGTCCTGACTTAAGGCTTTTGATTCTGCCATAATTGAATTTTTATTTAGTTTTTAGTTTTAGTTTTTATTTTATCCCGACTTCTTTCATGATACCGTTTAGCCATCTTAATAATACGAATCCAATGACAAAAGCACCCATTAATAGCGCAAAATTAACCCAGAAGAAATTGGCTTTATCGCTATAAGTATCCCACATAGTTGATAAAACTCCTGATAATTTATTGCCTATAGAAGTAGATAAAAACCAGCCACCCATCATTAAAGAAGTGATGCGTACGGGACTTAATTTAGAAACCAACGATAATCCCATAGGGCTTAATAAAAGCTCTCCAATGGTAATAACGCCATAGCCTGCCACCAACCACCATACGGATACCTTTTCTGCACCATTCCCCCCGGCTTGTACAGCCGCTACCATAACTAATACCGATAAGGCAGAAACAAATACCCCAAATATAATTTTACTTGCTGTCGATGGTTCTTTGCCTTTACCTCTTAACCAACTGAAGAAAGCAACGACTAACGGAGTTAATAAAATAACCCAGGCTGGATTGATCGATTGGGTTAAATTAGTGGCCCATAAACTTACCGTAGCACCTTCCTCAGGACGTTGAGTGTCTGATACATTTTTAAAGTATACCGGATAATTAAACTCTTTCATTACCTCTCCGTTTTCCTTTTGTAACCGGAAACTCTCGTCATATAATGCTACACTATCTTTTTGATAAGGTACTTCTTGTGCTAAACTCAAAGAATTAAAAGCTGATTTTGCTGTAGGATTAACCACTTCTCTGTCTGTATAGCGGTCGGCCCAAGTAGTTAAAGCAGTTCCATTTTGCTTAAATACCGCCCAAAATAGAATAACTACCACGAAAATTGTTAATAAAGCTGCAATAGGACGTTTCTCCTTTGCATCAGCTTTAAAATATAAAGTACTATAAAAATAAATAACTGGTATACAGGCAAAAATAAAGGCATCAGTAGAAGCAGAACCCACCAAAGCATGACCTAACAATTTTTGAGGTAATATCCAACCTAAAACACCTGCAATTACAGAAGGCACTAAAATCAACATACATATTTTAGCAAATGACATATCACCTTCTTGCACTCCCTTTTTAATATCGAATGCCCTATAATGTTTAATCCCTGAAATAAAAATTATAACACCTAAAAACATCCCAATACCAGCTGCTAAGAAAGCATATTCCCAGCCTAACATGATGTATAAGGCAGCCCCAAAAAAGTTACAGATGAAGGCTCCCACATTTATCCCCATATAGAAGATATTGTAACCATCATCCTTTTTGTCTTTATACTCATCTGTTGAATATAAATTTCCTAAAAGCGTAGAAATATTAGGTTTAAAAAAACCGTTTCCAATAATCACTAAAGTCATGGCCGTATAAAGTGCCATTGTACTATGTACGCCCATTAGACAATACCCAGCACCCATCAAAATGCCCCCTAAAATAATCGATTTGGTATAACCCAAATAACGATCAGCAATTAAACCACCTAAAAAGGGAGTCAAAAATACCAAAGCAATGAAAGTTCCATATAAATCAGCTGATTCAGCTTCTGTCATGGCAAAGCCGTCTTTCACATCTTTCAAATACAAGGTAAAAATCCCAATCATGAGATAATACCCAAACCTTTCCCACATTTCAGAAAGGAAAAGAAACTTTAAACCCGCAGGGTGATTAGTCGTTTTAGCGTTCATTTTTTAGTTTAATTACCTTGCAATATAATTACAAAGGATTATAAATCAAATAATCTGAAATTATCTCAAGTTTTCAATAACAATTGCCGAAGCGCCACCTCCACCATTACAAATACCCGCAACCCCAATTTTACCTTTATTTTGAGCTAAAACTGACAATAAAGTAACTACTATTCGCGCACCTGAAGCACCCAGAGGGTGTCCGATAGCGACAGCACCACCATTCACATTCACTTGATTAGCACTTAAATTTAATTCTTGATTATTAGCTAAAGAAACCACTGAGAAAGCCTCGTTAATTTCATAGAAATCAACCTGCTCAGGGCTTACACCTGCACGTTGCATCGCTAAAGGAATAGCTTTTGAAGGAGCTGTGGTAAACCATTCTGGCGCTTGTTGTGCATCAGCATATGCTAATACTTTAGCCATCGGTTTCAAACCTAACTCGGCAGCCTTCTCAGCACTCATTAACACTAATGCTACTGCACCATCATTCAATGTTGAAGCATTGGCAGCGGTAACTGTACCCTCTTTTTTAAATACGGGTTTTAAGCCAGCAATTTTATCAAATTTAACTGCAGCAGGCTCTTCATCCGTATCAAATACGGTAATTTCACCTTTTCTGTTTTTAATTTCCACGCCTACGATTTCTTCAGCAAACTTGCCTGCCGCTTGAGCAGCTTGAGCACGCTCGTAAGATTGAATAGCATAGGCATCTTGGTCAGCTCTAGAAATAACACACTTTTCAGCGCATAATTCTGCTGCCGAGCCCATATGATAATCATTATAAACATCCCATAAGCCATCTTTAACTAAACCATCCGTAATTTGACCATGCCCTAAACGATAACCGTTTCTGGCTTTGTCTAGGTAAAAAGGCACATTACTCATGCTCTCCATACCACCCGCAATAACTACCTCATTTTGGCCTAATGCTATACTTTGTGCAGCTAACATGATCGCTTTTGTACCCGATGCACAAACTTTATTAATCGTGGTTGCAGGTAAATCTGGTAAACCGGCAAATTTAGCTGCCTGTGTAGCAGGAGCTTGACCTAAGTTTGCAGATAAAACATTACCCATATATACTTCTTGAACCATAGAAGGAGCAATTCCAGCTCTTTCTACAGCCGCTTTAATAGCAATACCACCCAATTGGGTAGCCGAAAACCCAGCTAAACTTCCTCCAAAACTACCAATAGGCGTTCTGGCAGCTGATACAATAACAACTTCTCTCATAATTTTCATTGATTAGGGTCGCAATATACAAAAATTAGAGTGAAGGAAAATGTCTCTTTTAGGCTAGGTTTGCTTCGGTTTTTGTCCTTTTCTTTTTTTTAAAGCTTCATTCAATAGGTATTCAATTTGCCCATTGGTACTTCTAAACTCAGCAGCAGCCCATTCTTCAATTTCCTTCATTAAAGACTGATTAATTCTTAAAGCAAATGGTTTTTTATCTTTCTCTGACATACGTATCAAATGGTAAATTGGGCTTTAAATTTTTGAGATTTATTAAAAATTGAAATAATTCATCCTGCTTATTCGTTGAAAACAATAACCTTCTATGCTGACTGTATTCAATTTGTAAGCCTATATTTTCGGAATTTAAAATATAGGCTCTGTCTCTAAATTTAAACCATAGTTTATTTCTATAACCTACTCCGCCATACTCACTAAAAGCATCATACTTACGAAAATGAATCGAGCTGATGCTATACCAAGAAATATGCTTTTTCGGTCTAAAGAAAAAATATTTATATGTAATGCCCGTTTCATCAATTCGATACCACAGTGTAGAGCTTTGAGTAATGACAATTATTAATACAGGAATAGAAAAAACACCTAAAATATATAAAAAAGAATCCCACCTGCTTGCCTTACCTCTTAATTCATCTGAAAATATAAGTATACATGCTATTATGGTTAGCTGAAATCCAAAGATTACATACAACCACCAAGCATTCATTTTTTGCTTTTCCTCAAAATACCTCATGTTTCTTAGGGGTTTGGATGACTTACAAACTTTGAGTTTAATTAATTATAAAGTGTACCGGTATTCACCACAGGTTGCACATTTCGATCACTACATAATACCACTAATAAATTACTCACCATAGTTGCTTTACGTTCCTCATCTAAAATAACCATTTCTTTCTCAGCTAAACGCTCTAAGGCCATTTCCACCATGCCCACTGCTCCATCTACGATTAATCTACGAGCCGAAATCACAGCTGCCGCTTGTTGTCTTTGCAACATGGCTGAAGCAATTTCTTGTGCATAAGCTAAGTGAGAAATACGCGCTTCTATAATTTCAATACCTGCCTGCCCCAAACGCTCATTCAATTCACTCTCCAATAAGGCATTAACTTTATCCGCGCCGTCTTTAAGCGTAATTTCAGTACTCTCATCATCCAAATGATCATATGCAAATGAATTGGCTAAATGACGTACCGCAGCTTCACTTTGAACATTTACAAATTCTACAAAATTTTGCACCGCAAAACTAGCTTTAGCCGTTTCACTCACTTTCCATACAATTACTGCCGCAATTTCAATGGGATTACCCATCTTATCGTTTACTTTAATCTGCTGACCATTTAAATTTCGAGCTCTTAATGATAACTTCATTTTTACGGTTAGTGGGTTCACCCAAAAGAAACCATCTTCTTTTACCGTGCCCACATACTTACCAAATAATGTAAGCACCTTGGATTCATTCGGATTAACCACAATCAGGCCTGATGATAAAAATATTCCGATTAGTATAGCTGGTACTAACATAGCCACCAATTGAAGAGCTACACCTGCATAAATACCTACGGCTATAAGTCCTAGACTTACAAACAACATAGTGAAACCATTGAATGGTTTAATAACTTTTTCTTGATACATAAATGATATTGTTTTGATATCACTAAGTAAATAAAAAACTAAGATAATTGCAAGAGTTTTAGGGTAATTATTATTTTTGATTAGATTAATCTATTTCAAATTGGCCAAGATTCAGAAAAACCCCAAAGTTATTTATCGGAAATACTCGAGTAATTTCAAGTATATCATGATTGTATTAGCCGTTTTAGGTATCACCCTTTTTTTGCCCAAACAACCTCGCTTTAGGTATGAATTTGAAAAGGGAAAAACCTGGCTAAATAAAGATTTAATCGCCCCATTCAGCTTTGCAATTTTAAAAAATGAAACGCAAATAAACGCAGATAAGGAAGAAGTTGTCAGTAAGATACTTCCCGTATATCGGTATATTCCAGAGGTTTATGAATCTCAGAAAGAAGGGATTATCAACGAGTTTGATTTAAAATGGAAAGCTAGTGGTTTTCCTGAAAAAGATAGAGAAGCCACTAAAAATCGTGTCATTCAAAATTTGGCACAGCTTTATCAAAAAGGTATTATTGGCCTAGTCGATAAACATCAAAAACAAGCAAAATATTATGATTTTTCTTGGTTTGAAAATAATGTGAGCAAACGTGTAAGCACTCAAGATGTACATACCGCAGAAAGTGCATTAAATGATTTTAAACAAAATTTTATTGTAAAAGATACACGCATAAAAGATCTGTTAATAGAATTGATGGAAAGCCATCTAAAACCCAATTTAATATTTGACGAAGGCTTCACACAAACCATCGAAAAAAATACCATCGCATCCTTATCCACTACCAAAGGAATGGTGCAAAAAGGCGAGTTAATTGTGGCCAAAGGTACCGTAGTAGATGACGAAGTATTTCAAAAACTATATTCCTATCGAGAAAACTTTGAAGCCCAAACCAAAAATGTGGGTGATAACCGCTTAGTATTATTGGGACAGGTATTATTGATGGGATTCATCATGTCGCTCTTAATGATTTTCCTTTACTTATTTAGAAAAGACATCTTTGCCGATAATCGCCAACTATCCCTGTTGCTTTTAGTAATTGTGATCATGTTAGGTGTACTAACCTGGGCCATTCAAATGAATATTCCCAACATTTACTACCTGCCATTTTGTATCGTACCAATTATCATCCGAATCCTTTTCGATACGCGCTTAGCCCTTTACTTACATTTGTTGGTCGTATTAATTGCCGGTTTTTTCGTGCCAAATAGCTTTGAATTTGTATTTTATCAAATAACCGCAGGAATGGTAGCAATATACAGTATCAAAAACCTCGTTAAACGCGAGCAATTACTTATCTCTGCCTCTTTTATTTTAGCCGCTTACTTTGTTTCCTTTTTAGGGATATCGTTGCTTAGAGAAGGTAGTTTGCAACAAATAGAATGGAGTAACTTTTTACCCTTTATATTCAGCGTACTCTTATCCTTATTAGCTTATCCATTAATTTATGCCTTTGAACGCATCTTCGGCATAACCTCTGATATCGCCCTGATTGAATTAACCAATACCAATAACAAATTATTAAGAGAATTAGCCTTCAAAGCCCCAGGCACCTTCCAACACTCCTTGCAAGTAGCCAATTTAGCCGAAGCTGCCATTTTTAAAATAGGAGGGAACGCCTTATTGGTAAGAGCTGGAGCACTCTATCATGATATTGGAAAGATGGAAAATCCCCAATATTTTATAGAAAACCAAAACACAGGTACCAGCTTACACGATAAATTACCCTATGAGCAAAGTGCTCAAATTATCATCAAACACGTTAATAAAGGTATTGACATTTGTCGCCGTTATCAACTGCCTGAATCCGTAATCGATTTCATTCGAACACATCATGGCACAACACGCGTAGATTATTTTTACCAATCATTTTTAAAAAATTCTCCCGAAAAGTTTGTCGATGAAAACATTTTCCGCTATCCAGGTCCAATTCCATTTTCAAAAGAAACGGGAGTATTAATGTTAGCCGACTCGGTAGAAGCAGCCTCCCGAAGTTTAAAAAATCCAGATGCCAATATGATCAATAACCTTGTAGAACGCATCATAAGTTATAAGTTAGATCAACATCAATTAGATAATTCAGATTTAACATTAAAAGATTTAGAAACTATTAAGTTGATATTCAAGACAATGCTTATGAGTATTTATCATGTGCGAATAGATTATCAACAAACTGTATAATTTTTTTTTGCAGAATACATTGAATTGCTATATTTGCAACCTCGAAAGGCCAAAAGCTAATCGAAAGGAGAGGTGCCTGAGTGGCCGAAAGGAACAGTTTGCTAAACTGTCGTACTGGTAACGGTACCGCGGGTTCGAATCCCGCCCTCTCCGCCAGCTTAAATGCCGCCCCGTAAGGGCGGCATTTTTTATTTAACGCGAATCCAAGCCGCTAGGCTTGAGTGAGCGAGAAATAAAAAATGCCCTAGGAGCGAAGCGACGCGGCATTTAAGCTGAAGCACCCCCCCCCACGGGAACACCGACCATAGGGAGGTAATCCCGTGGGAATCCAAGCCAAAACCCTTCAAGAAAGTATTCCTGTTTATCAGCTCTTGGTATCCCCCCCACGGGAACACCGACCATAGGGAGGTAATCCCGTGGGAATCCAAGCCGTCAGGCTAAAAAGATGTGCTTTACATATTTTTTGATTATGGAATCATTTGGGTTTTTTCATCATCCAATCATATGATGAAATTAACCAAACCCACAATGAAAGCATTCCTTTTATCTATGCTCTTGATATACGCCTCAATCGGAGCCTCAGCGCAAGTAACAGCGCCAAAATATCAA
This sequence comes from Pedobacter sp., assembly GCA_004211595.1. Taxonomy (GTDB): domain Bacteria; phylum Bacteroidota; class Bacteroidia; order Sphingobacteriales; family Sphingobacteriaceae; genus Pedobacter. The sequence continues at coordinate 20,346 of SEDO01000013.1, read as the reverse complement.
TTGACTCCATTAGATAGCCTCTTACGCCAACACGTTGACACTATATTCGTATTTTATACAGAAGCAAACTCTATGCTTAGCAATAGTTCTATAGCCTATATAACAAAGAAGGACAGTCTGGTCAATCTTTTTAAATATGATATGACATTTAGGCGTATCCCCTTACTTCCTAAAAGTTTATATACCTATTTATTCAAAAGGGAAATACTAATGATGTCAGACCCCAAATTAAGAACTATCAATGAAAACTTTCAAATATTGGACACTCCCCAAGACCTTTCTCAACAATTATGGAGGGATATCATGAAGTTTGATCCAGTGAACATGCAAGATGACTCCACATTAGGCTCCGGTTGTAGAGAAGATGAATCTGCCTATACCAAAGGCTCAATCATCGAAGATCATAATATTTACGATGGAGGATATCTACATCTAGCTATGATCACTAAGGATGAAATAAATTTCTTTAAATTTTATTCACCAAACCATTTCCTACAAACTTGTAAACCCACTACAGACAGACAAACCATCGTAGGAATTGAAAAGCTGATTACCCAATACATACCTATTTATAAACGTTAATTAAAGATTCCATTTGATTTGGTTAGAATAATAACTGATTGTAGCCTCAAAAGAATATTTTTATAGCCAACCAAAACTGATGATAAATAATAAAAACACCAGCCCCCAAAATAAATAAAATAGATATAGGTGTATTTGAAAAAATTCTTCAAGATAGTTTAGTCTATATTTTTGGGTGCAATAAGTTCAAAATATATATTACTTTTTTCTCTATTGAAAATATAATAACTAGCTAATTCCTTTTTGCTGATAATTTTTGGAAAAGGAGGCTCCCCATTAGCTGTAGAGAATCTAATACCTTTCAACTTAGCATATCGGACCACGTTTTTCCCTTTTAAAAATATAATTAATTCATGAAAATCTATAGAGGACATGGCTGCAATCTCATTCCGAATACTCCACGTATTTTTTAAATCCAAGGCATTAATTTTGTCTTTACTTGTATAATGACCAATAATAACCATAGCATCCCAATCAAACTCATTTATAATGCTAAAATCAGCCCTAATGCTATCCAAATTTTGAATGCGATGAATATGTTCATTTTTAAAATTGAACATATCGTATGGCTCCACCTTGGTATAAAAACAGGAGCTTAATAAACTCAAAAAAAATACGCAGATTAATCCTATAAGATATTTTTTTATCAATGGAAGGTGTAGTATTATCACTTTCATACGAATAGAATTAACTCTTTCTTATCTTAAAGTTAATGAAATTTATGCCTCACCTCAACTTCGCTTTCCTAACCCCTTTAAAAGTCATTTTAACAGGAAGTATCTCGCCGTTTTTATCAAAATACATCCGATCAATGCTTGTTACCCGTGCATTCCTGTCAGTTTGATCTAAAGGTCTACGATTATACACAATATACCAATAATCCCTTCTTGGATCATGAATGATAGAATGATGTCCAGCTCCTGTTCCAATTGTTGGATCTTGTTTTAATATGGTGCCTTTACGAACAAAAGGCCCGGTAGGCTTATCTGAAACCGCATAGGCTACGGAATAATTAGGCCCTGTCCAACCTCCTTCAGACCACATAAAATAATACTTTCCATTTTTTTTAAACATAAATGGACCTTCCACATAATTTTCTGGGGTCACCTCTTTAAAAATGGATCCATCCTCAAAAGGGACAAAACCCGTAAAATCAACATTCAACTTGGCAACATTACAATGTTTCCAACCCCCATAAAATAAATAATAATCCGATCCATCTCTAAACACAAACTGATCGATAGGTTGAGCCCCATGATAAAATTTATCAATCAAAGGCTTACCTAAATGATCTTTAAAAGGCCCTTCAGGTTGATCCGAAACAGCCACGCCAATTCCCCCGTATTCGTTATCATTTTGAATATCATTAGCGCCAAAAAACAGAAAATACTTTTTATCTTTCTCAATGATAGATGGTGCCCAAACAGCTCTTTTTGCCCATTTAATTGCTGCGGTATCTAAAATGCGTGAGTGTTTGGTCCAATTAACCAAATCGGGAGATGAAAATGCATCTAAAAAAACTTGCTGATTGTAGGGCGCCGAATAAGTAGGATAAATCCAATACTTTTTACCGAAGATAATACCTTCAGGATCTGCATACCAACCCTCTAATACTGGATTTCCTGCAAACTTTTTCTGCCCAAAAGTAGAGAAAGTGAAACTCAAACAAAGCCAAAAAATAAAGCTAATTCTTTTCATTTTTTTTTAATAAATCTTTGTAATTTATTATATAATTTTATCAAAATCAAAAAGTTAAATACGAAAAAACCTAATATGCAAAAAGATAAAAGTTTTATTTTCAAACCAAGTTGGATATATATAATGCTTATATCGATTGTATTTATTGCTTGCCAAACGACGCAAACTAACCAAACCACCCAAACCACCCAGTCCAATCTAGCCACGCAATCCGAGCTAGCTACTCAAACCCTACAAACCTAACCATCTAATCAACACCACGATCCATTTTCAACTAAAGCAGCGACTTCAAACCCCCAATCAAGCACTTTAAAATTTACTACGGCAATTAGAACTATCTTTCAAGATAGCCAGGGTAATTACTGGATTGGTAGTAATCAGGAAGGGGTCAGTAAGTATAATGGAAAAACATTCGAATACATTAGTACCAAGGAAGGTTTACCCGACAACCAAATTCGTTCCATACAAGAAAGCCCAGATGGCAAAATATGGATAGTGACATCCAAAGGAATAAGCGCCTATCAACATAAAATAATAAACTCCTATACTATAAAATCAAGCCAAGCCAAACAAAATTGGCAAAATACAACAGGAAATTTATGGTTTTATGCTGGGGAGGAAGATGGAATATTTCGATACGATGGTACCCAAATGAATAGATGCATCTGGAAATATTTGGTTTGGAGATCGTGATACCGGTGCCTGGAAGTTTGATGGAGAAAATTTAAAAAATTATAGCCCCCAAGATAAACTGCCATCTGAAATGATAGGAACAATATATAAAGACAAGAAAAACAATTTATTATTTGGTTTGTCCAATGGAGGAGTTTATAAGTTCAACGGGAAATCATTTGAACAATTCTTTTAAACAATCTTTCTAGGGCATATTATAAACAAAGTAATAAAACAATGGATGGATCACGACATAAGTGTCATCTGTAGGGGTAGGGTCACGTAGCATGTCTATCATTTTAATCATCGCGTATCCTCCCTGATGAATTTCAATGTTAACAGAATAGCCACTATTGCTAACCATATTTTTTTGACTTGGTGCTGCTCTCATTCCTTGAATTAAAATTGGTATTTTATAAGTTAACTTTTTAGCATTTCCTATAAAGACATCGTAATTCAAATTGGTTAGTTTCTTATAATCGGGAAATAATTCCGCGAGAAAATTATCACTCAGATGGATAGCTTCAACTTCTGTGGTATTTTGAGTACTATTTTTAATTAAATTAACAGCTATAACATAAGGATAATATGCAATACTATCACGCACCTTATTGAATTTTAAATCTAAAATATTACCTACTTCTTTATGGAAAAAATTATTTTCAATTCCGATTTCCCATGGAAATTTAACTTTTTGTGCAAACGTTTCTTCGCTTTTCAGGAAGAAAAATAAGCAACTAACGAATAAGAAATAGAGATAAATATTTTTCATAGGCAATTAGGGAGTATTAAACTTAATTTTTAAATTCAAGGCTTTAACCATCTAAAAGTATTTAAATTCTTAAGTTCATGCAAATTAACATTATCAAGATATAAAAAGACTAAAAATGACATGATGCAAGCTATAAAGTAGTGAAGAATTAAAAACTTTATTTGAAATGTAATAGGATAGGTATTTTATTTTTTTCTATTTTAAAGAATGATTGATGTTACTTGCGCAATAATTATTAAAGAAGGCAAATATTTAATTTGTCAGCGGTCGGAAAGAATGAAAATGCCTTTAAAATGGGAATTCCCAGGTGGTAAAGTGGAAATAAATGAAAGTTTACAAAGTTGCTTGCAACGAGAAATCAAAGAAGAACTTAATGTGAACATATATATTATTAAAAAATTGAATAAGGTTATACATCATTACGATAATTTTTCAATTTCATTATATCCTTTTATTTGTGAAATTAGAGATGGGGATATAAGTTTAAAGGAACATAATACTTATCAGTGGGTAGATTTACATGAAATTAATAAATATGATTTAGCGTCGGCTGATAAACCTATTTTATCGCAATTATAATTTATGAAGTTAGGTATTTACGAATCATTAATAACCACCTCCTTAAAAAGCAAGTTAACTCAGCTCGATCCTCACCAATTTTTTATTATTGATGATAAAAAGTTGGATATTGAAGAAGCAAGTCGATATTTAGGTAGGCATCTTGGTGATGTTATACTCCATGCTTTACAGCTCATTAAATCAAATGGAGATAAAGAAGCTACAATTGAAAAGCAAATTGAGATTTCTAATAAATTGCTAGTCTATCTTTCAAAAGAGATAGATAATTATGATTTTAAAGATGATCTAATTGATGCACAAGGTAGAATATTGGAAGGAGTATTTGATAAATTAAATAGTGATTATATTGATTTAAGAGCTCGTTTATACGAAATTATGCCTTCTACTCGATTAACGCAAAGTGAGTTGTTTACAGGGGGAAATGCAGGGGTATCATTAATTGGTGAACTACAAAAAGAAATTCGTTCAGCAGATCGTATAGACTTATTAGTCTCTTTTATAAAATGGAAAGCTATCGTTATATTAAAAGGTGCTTTTGAAGAATTTACTAAAAGAGGTGGAAAATTAAGAGTTATCACCACCACCTATATGGGGGCAACTGATGCAAAGGCCATTCATGAATTAAGTAAGCTATCTAATACAGAGATAAAAGTTTCTTATAATACCTCGAGTGAAAGACTTCACGCAAAAGCCTATTTATTTTATAGAAACTCAGGTTATCATACGGGATATATTGGTTCTTCAAATTTCTCCCGGTCAGCATTAACAGATGGACTAGAGTGGAATGTTAAAGTCACAACTAAAGAAATACCCCACATAATAGATAAGTTTAAAAAAACTTTTGAATCCTATTGGGCAAGTTCAGAATTTGAGACATATTATGAAGGGCAATTTGAACGCTTAACTTTTGAATTACAAAAAGGTTCAATTGGATCGCATCGTTTGTTTTCTGGGTCACAGAAATTGGGTATAGAAAACTATTTTGATTTAAAACCATATCATTATCAACTTGAAATTTTAGAAAAATTAAAAGTTGAACGTACCATTCATAATTCTTTTAAAAATTTAGTAGTAGCTGCAACTGGTACAGGTAAAACCATACTTGCTGCTTTTGATTTTAGTAGATTTAAAAAGCAAAATCCTCAAACCAAAATTTTATTTATCGCTCATCGAATAGAAATATTAAAACAAGCATTAAATACATTTCAGCATGTTTTAAAAGATAAAAATTTCGGAGAACTCCTAGGTGACGGATATGAAATTATGGATAAAACGGAAGTCTTTGCCACGATTCAAACGTTAATTAATAAAGATTTAAAAAACTTTTGTGAACCTACATATTACGATTATATTGTAATTGATGAAGTTCACCATGCTAAAGCATCTTCTTATCAAAAGGTTATTGAATATTTTACACCGAAAATTTTGTTAGGTTTAACTGCTACTCCTGAAAGAATGGATGGTAAGGATATTCTTACTGATTTTAACAATAGAATAGCTGCAGAAATAAGATTACCTGACGCCTTAAATAATGGATTACTTTGTCCTTTTCAATATTTTGGAATTTCAGATTCTTTAAATTATAAAGATATTAAATGGAATAATGGGAGATATGATACTAATGAATTAACTAATCTTTATACTTCTAATGATATAAGGGTGGGAGATATCATTTATAATATAATAAGATACACAAAAGACCCTCAACACGTAAGTTGCATTGGTTTTTGCGCAAGTAAAAAGCATGCTGAATTTATGGCTAATAAATTTAATGCCGCAGGTTATGCAGCTGGATGGTTAACATCAGATAATAGCGAAAACAGAGACTCTATTTTAAATGATTTTAAAAGGAGGAGTATTCAATTTTTATTTGTAGTTGATATTTTTAATGAAGGTGTTGATATCCCACAAATTGATACAGTATTATTTTTAAGACCTACTGAAAGTTTAACTATTTTTCTACAACAACTTGGTAGAGGCCTTCGACTTTTTGATGGAAAGGAAGTTCTAACTGTATTGGATTTTGTTGGTCAAGCGAGAGAGGAATATGATTTTGAGAATAAGTTTAGAGCATTAATTGGAAAAACAAATAATACTGTTACGCATGAAATAACCCATGATTTCCCCAATCTTCCATTAGGGTCATCAATAATATTAGAAAAAAAGGCGAAGGAATATATCTTAAATAACATTCGTAAAGCAACCGATCTGTCAAAAAGAAATTTAATAAATAGAATTATAAATTATAAAAATCATACCGACCAACCTCTAACACTTAAAAATTTCATTAATATTTATAATTTGAAATTATCTGATATCTATAAAAACAATACTTTTTCAACATTAAAGGCCGAAGCATTAAGGCTACCTTTAGATTTAAGAGAAAGTGAGAAGTATAAAAGCATGTTAGGTAAAAAGTGGATAGTCACGGAATCCTTAAGCTATTTTAATTTTATTAAAAAAGTAATACATAATAATTTTGATTTAGACACCTTAAAATTATCAAAGCAAGAGAATATCTTTAAATTGATGTTATATTATGATTTCTACCAAAATCCTAACATGGGTGGATCTTTAGACAAAGCTATAAAAGGCATTGGTTACAATTCCGCTTTTGTTGAGGAGCTAAAAGAATTTGTAGAATACAAATTAGATCGATTGTCATTTGAAGAAATTCCCTGTTTAAATCCAATTGATTTTCCTCTAGGTATTCATGCCAGATACACCCGCGAACAAATATTGATAGCTTTGGGGTTAACAACTTATGAAAAACAAAGCAGTAATAGAGAGGGATCAGCTGTTAATAAAGAAAAAAATATTGAAGGGCTTTTTATTAATTTAAAAAAATCTGAGGAAGATTTTTCACCTACTACCATGTATGATGATTACGCTATAAATGAAACTTTATTTCATTGGCAATCTCAAAACCAAACCTCTGATAAATCGGAAAAGGGCTTATCTTATATAAATCAATTGGAAACAAATAAAAACATATTGCTTTTTGTTAGAGAATCTAAAAATGATTCCTATGGTTTTACTCAAGGTTATGTTTGTTTAGGTCCTGCCAATTTTGTCGAATATGAAGGTTCAAAACCAATGTCTATAAAATGGAATCTACACGAACCTATACCAAATTATCTATGGAAGGAAAGTGCAAAGCTACTAGTAGGATAAATATAACTTAGTCATACTTATGCCTCTTCAAATAAGTTACTTATTTTACCCAATCGCAAAATACAAGATAATTAAAACTTAGCCATACTATTCGTAAACTTAGCCATACTATTCGTATATTTAATCGAAGTATATTTTGGCGCTCCCACCTTAATCTTAAATAATTTGGAGGTAGAATGATGGAAAATTCCGTTTTAAACACATCTTATGGCACCTTGTCGCAAACCATTAATGCGCTTGCTAACTTAGGCTATAACCACGATTTTAATATTCAAAATGATTGTTTAGTATGCCATCGGGCACAAGTGAGTTTAAAGCCCGATGATTTCCAAATTGATCAGGTGTATCGTTTTGATGGCGATTCAGATCCTGACTATCAAGCCATTTTATATGCAATTTCTTCACCAATTTTTAAAGTAAAGGGCGTACTGGTAAATGGTTATGGATTAGCCTCGGATGAGAAAGCTTCAAAACTCATAGAAAAACTCGAGATTCACCAAAAGTCTAACCAGATAAGGATAAAAGCGAATGAAGCTACTCACCAGCGGCCAGAGGGGGATCGCTTAATTGATGCGCCTTTGGTAGAACTCAATCTACCAGCCTCCATTTTGCAAATTAAAAACGAATCCACCTGGCATCAAAGTGATAGAAATTCCATAACACTGTTTAAATCGTCCTCCATGCGTATTGTGCTTATTGGTTTACGTGCTCAAGCCGAAATGAAGCCTCATAAAGCCAACGGACAACTCAGTGTGCAGGTAATAGAAGGGGAAATTATATTTGCCACCGATACTCAACAGGTAAATCTAAAAGTAGGGCAGATGATTAGTCTGCATGAAAATATAGCACATAGTGTAGAAGCCGTGGAAGATAGCTTTATTTTGTTAACCTTAGCAATGCCGAATCATTAAGTGGAAGATGTAGCTGTATTCCATGCCGAAAATGTAGCCGCTTGGCGAAAATGGCTGGCTGATAATCATCAAAGTAAAACAGGGGTATGGCTGGTATATCATAAAAAATCTTCATCCAAAAAGTCAATAACATGGAGTGAATCGGTCGATGTAGCTTTGTGTTATGGATGGATTGATGGCAAAAAGATTAAAATAGATGCAGATACCTCGCATCAATATTTCACCAAACGAAATCCCAAAAGTGGTTGGTCTAAAATAAATAAAGATAAAATTGCACATTTGCTAGCACAAGGATTAATGAGCGAAGCAGGCCTTGCCAGTATAGAAATCGCCAAACAAAATGGTTCTTGGGAACTTTATGATGCCATTGAAAATTTAGAGATACCTGTAGATTTAACAAAAATATTTAAACAATACCCAGGTACTGAAGAATATTTTTTAAGTTTAAGTAAAAGTAATAAAAAATTTATGTTGCATTACATATCCTCTGCAAAACGCCCAGAAACTCGTTTAAAAAGATTACATGAAGTAGCCGATAAAGCAGGCAAGCATCAAAAAATGCAATAAACTTAAGCTTATCAATGAATTCTACTACAAACTAAACTAACACCTAAAAACCTACAACCAAATGAACACTTTACGACAAAAAATTTTAAACATTGTATCCGCCTTGTTCGGATTAATGATGATTAACGGAGGCTTAAATAAGTTTTTTAACTACATGCCTGTACCAGAAGATCTGAACCCAGAATTAATTAAAGATTTTAATGCGATAGGTGAAATTTCCTGGTTGATGGGATTAATAGGATCGGCAGAATTAATTGGAGGCATTTTACTCTTGTTTCCTAGAACAAGGGCTTTAGGAATACTCGTATTATTCCCAGTGATGGTGGGTGTATTATTAACCCATATTTATGTAGATCCAAGTACTTTATTAACAGCAGTAGTGATATGGATAATCATGCTTTGGATTATCTATGAAGACCGTAAAAAGTTTATGCCATTGCTGCAAGCTCCAAAATAAAAAAGAAGAATAAAAGAAAAGCTCGAATTATTTTTATTTAGAACCTGGCAATCCGCATATTAAAATTGCCCCTGTAGGTGCTGTAAAAGAAGTAGAATTTTTAAAGAAGCGATATTAAAGTAAATTTATAAATATGGATAAAGATAACTTAAGTGGATTAACCACCGATGAACTCAAGCAGAAAATTAAATTTCAAACCATATCCATGATTTTTTTTCTAATCAGTATGGTTATCATGCTTTTTGCCGGCTTGTTTATAATGTACCGAACTAGAAAATTTACCCCCTTTATCGTATTGCCCATTGCCTTCTTACCGATATTTGTCATGACGGTAAACTCTAGAAAGAAATACATAGCCGAACTCCATAGTCGGGAAGACAATAAGTAAAACACCAAGAATATGAAATAAAACTCCGAAGTTATGGTACAATCGCAAAAAGTAATACATGCCCCCGCAGAAAGAATCTGGCAAGCGCTCACTCAAAAAGATCAATTAAAGGAATGGTATTTTGACATTGCCAACTTTGACTTAAAACCCGGAGCAACTTTTAGCTTTTATGAACCCGGAGAAAATAAAGCATATTATCATGTATGTCAGGTGCTAGAAGTTGAACCTAATAAAAAATTTTCACACACCTGGACACACCCCACCCATAGCCAAGGAACAAGTGTAGTAACTTGGACATTAGCTGAAAAGGAGGGAAGTACCCTCGTGCGCTTAGTACATGAAGGTTTAGAAAGCTTTGCAGAGGCGGGTCCAGCCTTCGCAGAAGCGAATTATAAAGCCGGATGGGATGCAAACTGTTTTCCTTAAAAAACTTCGTGTACGGGCTTAAAAAGCTGCACTATCAAATAAGCATTCAAGCCCCCACACAAACCGTATGGGAAACCTTATGGAATAAAACCAGTTACGAACAATGGACAGCAGCCTTTGGCAAAGGCTCCACCTATAAAGGCCACATTGCAAAAGGTGAACGAATCCACTTCCTAAACCCCGAAAATTCAGGCATCTATTCAGACCTCATTTACTGCAAGCCGCCCTATCATGCAATTTTTCAACACATAGGCGAAATAGATAACGGCATAGAGCAAGCGCTCAATGCCGCCACAGAAAAATGGACAGGCGTATATGAAAGTTATGAATTAAAAGAAGTATCCGGAATCACCACCCTAAAAGTAGAAGTAGAAACTGAACCTGAAGGTGTGGCATCTTTTAATAATACATTTCCAGAAGCCTTAAACAAACTAAAACACCTAATTGAAAATAAATCATGACCACAGTAAACGTATACCTAACTTTCAATGGCAATTGCGAAGCCGCATTTAACCATTATAAAGCCGTTTTTGGAGGCGACTTTAACTATATCGGAAAATTTAAAGACATGCCAGATGGAGAAGGCAAACCTACCGACCCCGATGACCTTGAAAAAGTATTACATGTAGGCTTATCGATAAGTCAAGAAACGATGTTGATGGGGAGTGATACCACCAAAGAATGGCATGATAGTTTTCAAGTAGGCAATAATATGTCAATCAGTATCACCACCGATAGCCGCCAAGAAGCAGACCGCCTATTTAAGGGATTATCCGAAAACGGAAAAGTTACCATGCCCATGAATGATACCTTTTGGGGTGACTATTTCGGGATGTGTACCGATCAATTTGGCATCAACTGGATGGTAAGCTTCCCTGTACAAGGATAGAAAAGGCAAAAACCCAAGCTTAAATACTAAAAAATTTTTTTAAAAATATTTGCGCAACCAAAAGGTTGTATATATATTTGCAACCAAATGGTTTCATATATATAAAGCAAACCCATAAAAACAACGCTAAAAAGCAACCCTATGCGAAGAGACATCTTTCAAGCAATAGCCGACCCCACCCGAAGAGCCATCATTGCCCTGATAGCCATTCAAGCTATGACCCCCAATGCCATAGCCGAAAACTTTAACAGTAGCCGGCAAGCCATCTCCAAACACCTCAAAATATTAAGCGAATGCCAACTCATCAAACCCACCAACAAAGGCCGCGAAATATATTACCAACTAGAAGTAACCAGACTAAAAGAAATAGACCAATGGATAGCCCAATACCGAAAACTATGGGAAACCCGCTTTAACCAATTAGATAACCTATTAAACAACCAAAACCAAAAATCATGAAAACAGCCCTGTTATACGACTTCATCGTGGACAAAGAAAACAAAACCATCCACATACACCGCGAATTTAGAGGCCCCAAAAGCCTAGTATGGAAAGCCTGGACCACAGCAGAACTCCTTAACCAATGGTGGGCACCCGCACCCTATACCCTAGAAACTAAAGAAATGGACTTTAGAGAAGGCGGCCGCTGGATATACGCCATGGTAAGCCCCGAAGGCAATAAACACTACGGCATCGCCAAATATATCACCATCAAAACAGAAGAATACTATAGCCAACGCGACGGCTTTTGCGACGAAAACGGAATCATGAACCCCGACTTTCCAGAAAACAACGCCACCAACACCTTTACCGAAAAAAATGACGAAAAAGGACTACGCACAGAAGTATACATGCACCTTACCTTCGACAAACTCGAAGACCTCCAAGTAAACCTCGACATGGGCTTTAAAGAAGGCATCAGTGTAGACTTCGAACAACTCGACGTCCTCCTAGAACAATGGCAAAAATAAGCAAGCAAGAAAAAGCAAACCCAGCACATAAAACCCAAACCCTCGAATAAAAAAACTTCAAATCCCCGAATAAAAAAAAACCAACCCCGAGTACCAAAGCGCAACCCCCTGAAAACCAAAGCCCGTAGAAAAAAGGACAAGAAAAACGTAAAAAAGAATTTTACAGAAACAAAAAAAATCCTAACTTGCGCCCATCAAAACCGGAAACACCAACGGGGTGTAGCGTAGCCCGGTATCGCGCCACATTTGGGATGTGGAGGTCGTAGGTTCGAATCCTGCCACCCCGACAAACGAAAAGCCTCTTTTGCATTAGCAAAAGGGGCTTTTTTGTTTCATGATGAGCCCCAAGGCGAAAGGGGAAAAAGATTGATTTTATTTTACATGTGTTTTTGATTTCCCCTTCGGTTTGAAGGGCGAAGCAGGAAACAAAAAAGCAAGCCTCGACTGAAAGGAGAGGCGTAGGCTTTGATGTTTGAATCCACCCCCTCACAGGAAAACCGTAGCGAAGCGAAGGTAATCCTGCCACCCCGACAAAAGCCACTGATAATCAGTGGCTTTTTCTTTTTTCGCACACATTTCGGACAAATTATATCTGAATATTGATTATTCAATAACCTAAGCAAAGTTAAGTTAAGCTAGAAGAATAACCCTTCTTAAAGAATGATTGGAGCATAATGCTTGTTTCTATAGAGCGTGAAAAGTTCATCTTATTCTTATAAAAAATCAAGAGGGCTAGGAGTCTTTTGCTTGTCTATGTCAGTGATATGAGTGTAGATCATAGTCGTTTTTATATTTTCATGACCCAATAACTCTTTTACAATTCGGATATCGATACCTGATTGGATTAAATGTGTGGCATAAGAATGTCGCAATGTATGTACAGAGCCTTCCGACTGAACATTTGCTTTGATCAATGCTTTTTTCAGAATCAACTGTACACTTCGTTCGCTATACTTGCCACCCTTCTCACCTTCGAAGAGGTACTCTTTTGGCTTGAATGCTTGATAATAATGTCTCAAAGTCGCCAGCAATTTGTCTGGTAATGATACAATCCGATCTTTATTACCTTTGCTTTGATGGATTCTGATAATTCCATCGGAAGATTTTATGTCTTTGATTTTGAGATTCAACAGTTCGCTAAGACGTAGTCCACAACTATAAATTGTCATCAGAATAGCCTTGTGTTTTAGATTTTGAGTGTTATCGAGAATATTTCTTACTTCTTCTTTTGAAAAGAATTTAGGTAATTTAGAAAATGAGCGTTTCGGGTATAAGTAATCCAGTTGGATTTTTTTGTCCAATATCAGTTCGTACATCTTCTTGATTGCGCCCACTAATCCTTTTTGATAGGAAACACTAATTTTCCCATTTTGAACTTTTTCGTTTATAAACGCCTCAATATCTGACAGTGGAATTTCTTCAAGGGAGGGATATTTGCTAACATGTTTAAGAAATATACTAGCGTAATCCTTGTACGATCTAATGGTATTGCCAGCATATCTCTGCATCAGCAATCTCTTTTCGAAGGTTTCAAGTATGATTTCGCTATTCATATCAGGGAAATAGTATTTTATAATATTTTGTTTCGCTATTTGTGCGGTTTTATTTTTTAAATACAAATATATCAATATCTTATGTAGAAAGAAAAGTCAAATAACGATACACGTATATAGGGTTGGTTAAGCGAAATTTTCCGTATATTCGTTTCGTTAAAACAGATGTTATGCCTAATGTTAAAAACCGACAACAAATATTACAACTTGTGAAAAAATCACTACATTTGCATTAGTAAAACAAAAAAAGTATGCTAATCAAGTTTTCAGTTGAGAATTTTTCGTCGTTTAATGATAGACAAAGTTTCTCATTATTACCAGGTAAAGGAGTCTTAAAAGGAGAGCATAAGACAAAAAAGGTTAAAGGAATTTCCGTCCTGAAGACATCGGTATTATTTGGTGCAAATGCTTCTGGGAAATCAAACCTTATTAAAGCTATCGAATTTGGAAAAAGATTAGTATTGAGAGGAACAAAATCTGAATCTATCATTGACTATCAAAAATTCAGATTAGACAAAAACTCTAATGATAAAGATTCCAGAATAGAATATGTTATTCAACATAATGGGAAAAATTATGCCTATGGATTTGTTTTCGACTCAATTTCTATAAAAGAAGAATGGTTATTTGAAATCAACCAAAAGACTGAAATAAAAATATTTGAAAGAAATATTATTAATAGTCAAACCTTCGATTTAGAAAATATTATTAAAAATATAAAATCTGACGAGGAAAAGCAATTTTTAAAATTTACAGCAAAAGGCACACCTAATAATCAACTATTTTTAAACGAAATCCGAACTCGAAAAGTCAAAGAAAATGTATCAAAAATTGAAGACATATTAAATGTTATTGATTGGTTTCAGAACTCTTTAAAAGTTATATTTCCAGACGACAAATATAATGAAGGTTTAAAATTTGAATTAAATCAAGATGAAGAATTACTAACTACATTTGAACAGTTTTTAAAGTATTTTGACACTGGTATTAATGGAGTTTGCCTTGAGAAGATTGATTTTGAAAGTGTAGATATACCTAAATCTATTTTAAATAAAATAAAAGAAGATTTATTAAGTAAAAAGTCAGAAAATGTCAGAGCTTCAATTCTATCAAACAGAAATACAACATATTTCCTTTCTATTAAAGATACGGATTTGGTTGTGGAAAAATTTATGACTAAGCATTCTGTTAATGGACAAGAAGAATTAGAAAAATTTGATACAAGTGATGAGTCAGATGGAACTAATAGAATAATGGATTTCATCCCTCTTTTAATGGATTTATTAAAGGGTGATAATGTATTTATCATTGATGAAATGGAGAGAAGTCTACATCCTAATCTTATGTATGATTTAATTGACTTATTCATATCAAAAGCAACGAACATAAATAGTCAACTAATTTTAGCAAGTCACGAATCTTCTTTATTGACACAAAAATTATTACGAAAAGATGAAGTATGGTTTGTTGTAAAAGATAAATTCGGAGCGAGTAGGCTTCATTCACTTGAAGATTATAATGTAAGATTTGATAAAGAAATTAGAAAAGATTACCTACTAGGAAGATTTAAGGCAATACCTCGAATTGGTAATAGAAATAAGCTTACAATTTTAAATCATAATCAATTGTAAATTATGCCAAGAGAAAGAGAAGACCTCTTCAGAGAAAGTAATTCTTTAGAGAAAGAAAAAATAATTGTATTGGCTTTTGAAGGTAACGATACTGAAGAAATTTATTTTGATGAATTTAAGAGTTCAGAGATATTTGATGACGCTTTGATATTTTTACATCTTTTAAAAAGACCTAAAACAGATACAAATAGTGCTCCAAATCACGTTTTTAAGAAACTGAAAAAGGAGGCGAAAGATGAGTATAATTTCAAAGATACAGACGAACTTTGGATGATAATTGACACAGACAGATGGAAAAACATTCCTGATATTATTTCAGAATGTAAAAAACAATCAAATATGTTTGTTGCAGTAAGTAACCCTTGCTTTGAGTTTTGGTTACTATTACACATAAAAGATATAGCAGATTATGATGAAAATGAACTTGCTTTAATTCTAAATAATGCAAAAGTAAGTAATAAAAAAAATTATGTAGATTCTAAAATAACAGAAATTTTAGGTTCTTACAATAAGAGTAATCCTAAGCCAGAGTTATTTCTACCTACTATTGATTTTGCAATAGAACAGGCGAAGAAGTTAGACACAAACGAAGATGAATTTCCTCAAAAATTAGGTTCACACGTATATAAAGTTGTAGAAAAGCTTAAAAAACACTAGGCATAACATCGTATTGGCGAAATGGCGGGATAAGGGAGAAATTGAAAGTTTCTCCTTTTTTTGTCGCAACAGCCTTTTATATTTCCTTTTTTCATAAATTTAGAAAATAATAAAAGGCTGTTGCTTAGCTTAGTGTAAGATTGAAAGTTTTGGCTTTCTAATCCGCCACTATCGCCAATACGCGGCCCGTTAGCAGAAATTATAGAACGACACGACAACAAATGAGAAAAATTATATTGACACTAATTATTTTGACATTTTTCAACAATGTAAATGCTCAAAAAATATTCACTTCTGACATCAATAATTTTTGGACTGCGTACGACAGTATTCAAAAAGTAAATAACAATAAAAGCGAAATTCTTGAAAGCCTCTTTTTGAGTAAAAAAACGCAAGGACTAAATGCGTTTATGCAAATTAAAAAATTTGACAAAGACGACTATTTAACTGCATTTGAAAAATATCCTAAATTTTGGAACTCAATTAAACCAAACACTTTTATTGATGCAAAAAAAATAAAGACAATAAACAAAGCTTTGACAAAATTGAAAAAGCTTTATCCGAATGATTCAAAAGGAAATATTTATTATACAATTGGAACGCTAAAATCTGGCGGAACAACAAATAATGAAGATTTACTTTTAGGAATTGAAAAAATCGTAGGAAATGAAAATACAATAGTTTCGGAATTTGAAAATGAAAACCTTCAAAAAATGTTTCAATTTTCAAAAACAACAACAATTGAACAAGTTACAATTCACGAATTTGTTCATACTTTTCAGAAAGACGGCGAAATTAATGTTTTATCAAAAGCAATTAAAGAAGGTTCTTGTGATTTTATTGCAGAATTAACTTTAAACAAAAAATTCAATTCGCATTATATTGATTATGGATTTAAAAATTACGAGCAAATAAAATTGCAATTTAAGTCCGAAATGTTTAGTCAAAATTTCGGAAATTGGTTTTATAACAGTGATGTAAGTAAAAATCCAGATTTAGGATATTTTGTAGGCTATGTAATTTCTAAAAAATATTACGAAAACTCTAAAGATAAAAAGAAAGCAATAAAAGACATTATTGAATTAGATTTTAATAATGAACTTGATGTTTTACAATTATTGGAAAAATCAAAATATTTTGACGAAAAAATAAATGTTGAGCAAATAAAATCAAAGTATAAAGAAAATCAACCTAAGGTTTTAAAAATATTAGAATTTGAAAACGGACATCAGAACGTGAAATCAGACATAAAACAAATTCAAATTGTATTCTCAAAACCAATGAATGAAAACATTTCGATTAACTTTTCAAAAAATGGAAAAGAGCATTTTCCTCTTAAAAAAATAGTTGGATTGGATGAAACTAAAACGATTTTATCACTTGAAACAATAGAATTAAAAACAGATACAGAATATGACTTTTACATCACAGACAGAGGAACAAAATCAAAAGACGGATTTACTTTTGTTGAACAAGAATATAAAATAACATTTAAAACTGAAAAAAAATAACTTCTGCTAACAAGGGTTTTGCAATAGTGGGGCGAAACTGCAAAGTTCAACGGCAGTTCTTCGGTTCAACTTTTGTGCAAAATTGAAGATTTGTGCTTCGATTGCCCCACCATCGCAAAGCCCCGAAACGTTATGTGCAATTTTACCCAAAAATTCGTCTCACAAAAAACAATGACAAATTGAATGGATAGACAAACAAAACTAATTGTATTTTTTTTCTGCCTGATTAAACTCTCTCTTCATTTAATTGCTGACTATCATTCAGGTTTTCAAGGGGATGAGCTAATTCACATCGAAACGGGAAACCATTTAGCTTTTGGATATATGGAATTTCCGCCTTTAATTTCCATCGTTGCTTTTATCCAAAATGTATTTAACTCGGACTCTGTATTTGTACATCATCTGTTTCCACATTTATGTTCAATACTAATTATGTTTTATGTTGCCAAAATTGTTCTTTTTTTAGGCGGAAAAGAAAAGGCTCTAATCTTAGCTTTGTTGGCTATTATTATTGCCCCGGGCTTTGAACGTTCTCAACAATTATTTCAGCCTGTGGTTTTTAGTCAGCTGTTTTGGACTATAAATTTTTACTATTTTTTAGTGTACAGCAAAACCTTAGAAAACAAAAATTTATGGCTTTTGACAATTTTTTCAATCATTGGATTTTTGTTCAAATATGATAGTTTGTTCTTTATTTTTGGATTAAGCGGTCTTCTGTTTTTCAAAAAGACAAGAAATGCATTGATACAGCAAAAATTCTGGAAAAATATTCTCGTTTTTTTATTGGCAATAAGCCCTAATATTATCTGGCAATTTCAGAATAATTTTCCGTTTTTTCAGATGATGCACAGGCTTAAAGAAACACAATTAGAGAAACTAAATAGTGCGGAAATTATAACTGATTTATTCATATCTATCAATCCGCTAAATTCTATTTTTATTTTACTACCAGCTATTTTATTTTTTATCTTAACCAAAGAAAAGTTTTTAAAAATTATAGGAGTTGGTGTTCTTTTGTCTTTTATGGCACTTCTAATTAATAAAGGTAAAGCGTATTACTTTTATCCAATTATTCTTACCCTTATTCCGTTTGGAGCTGTTTTCTGGCAAATATTTGTTTTCAATAAAAAAAGATGGATTTTTTATCCTTTGACAATTATTTTACTATTTGGAGCAATTTTAATTCCTTTTGGAATGCCAGTCTATTCATTAAACAAATATATTCAGCGTGTTTATCCTTACGAGAAATTAGAAATAGAAGGCGGAAGTTATGGGATTAAGTTTGACGAATATTATTCTGACCAAAAATGGGAAAAAACACTTTCCGCAATAAAAACCGTTTATGACAGTCTGCCTTCCAATGAAAAAACCGAAGCTCTAATTTGGGCAAAGCATTATTCACAAGCTGGAATTTTAAAATTAAAAAAAGAAAAATACAATCTTCCTAATGCATTTTCCTATCACGGTAGTTTTTACATTTGGTCGCCAAATCAAGGAGAAATTCCCAAAACGATAATTGCTTTCAGAGAAAGTAAAGAAGACGGAAAAAGTTTCTTTGAACCTTATTTTGAAAGTGTAATTCCTGTCAAGACAATTTATAACCCTTATGCTAAAAAGGAAGATGAGTTGTATCAAACTATCTTTATTTGTAAACAACCTAAACAAGATTTTAAACAACTAAAACAACAATTCAGTAAAAGAATATTTGAATAAAAAAACTGCACATAACAAGGTATTGCCAAAAGCGGGACAGAACGGCTTCGATTGGACATTTGTGCAAGGTTCAACTTTCGTTCTTCGATTGAACTTTTACGCTAAAAACCCCCGCCTTCGGCAATACCCAAACCGTTATCTACAATAATTAAAAAAAAAACGACGTATGAAAAAAATACTCTTAACATTAAATTTTATTATTTTTTCTATCTTAACTTATTCTCAAACAAAAACTTATGAAGCCCTAAATGGGAAAATCCTTACAGAAGAAGAATATAACAAAGCTAAAGTGTCTTCATTAGAAAATGCGAAAAAAAACTTAGGCTCTGATTATGAATTGTATGAAAAATTAGAAATAAGCGAGGAAAATAAAAATGAGATAAAATATAAGTTCAAATGGGAATACTTAAACAAAGAAATGTTTGCGGAAAAATTAATTGAAGAAAAATTAATCGGGAAAACCCTAAAATTTGAAAATCTACATTTCTTGAACCCTAAAGAGAAAAATAATTTAGATAAAAACAAACCTACATTTGTTAATTTTTGGTTCACAAGTTGTCCTCCTTGCATAGAAGAAATGCCCGCACTAAATGAATTAAAAGAAAAATATAAAGATAAAATCAATTTTGTGTCAATTACTTTTGATACCAAAGAGAAAGTAGAAAAGTTTCTCACAAAATATAATTTTGATTTCACTCATATTGTTGGAGAAAAAGAATTTACAAAATCATTAGGATTTGTTGGTTATCCAAAAACATTCTTGTTAGACAATAACAAAGTCATAAAATCAATAAAAGGTTCTTTACCCGCAAAAGAAAATGAAATGGCTTACAAAGCTCAAATGGAACTGATGGAAAAGGAACTCGAAAAATTACTGTAGATAACATCGCATTGGCAATAGGCGGGCTAACGGCTTCGTATCAACGGAAGTGCAAAATTCAACTTCCGTTCTTCGATTGAGCTTCGGTGCTAATAATCCCGCCCATCGCCAATACGCGGCCCGTTATATGCCATTTTAGAAAACCGAACGACCCGAACAAATTGACCAAAAAAGATATGTTTAGACACAAAGGAAGGACAAGAACATTAACACACAATTTGAGAATTGCTTCTTTGTTGTCTTTTGTTGCAGGTGTTGTAAATGTTGCTGGATTTTTGGCAGTTCAAAAATTGACAACAAACGTAACAGGACATT
>SEDO01000012.1 GCA_004211595.1 Pedobacter sp. | reverse complement strand
GGTACAGACGCCTTTACAGGTGCTTTAGCAAGAGCTGCAGGTGAAAATGTAGGAAGCTACGATTATTCCATAGGAACCCTTACAGCAGGCGGCAATTACGAGCTTAGTTTAGCTACGGGATCAAGCTTTGCGATTACCAAAAAAGCTATCACTATTACGCCAACAGCCAATCAGAAAAAAGTATATGGAGAGGTAAATCCTACTTATACATTTACGGTGAGTCCGGCATTAGTCACTGGAGATAATTTTTCAGGTACATTAACGAGAGCTGTGGGAGAGAATATTGGATCATATTTGATTCAACAAGGAGATTTAGCTGCTGGGCCTAATTACGAAACCACTTTCAGCACGGGTATTCTTTTCGAAATCACAAAAAGACCTATTTCGGTGACAGTTACTCCAGATCAATTCAAAGTATACGGGGAGGAGGATCCAGATTTAGTTTATCAAATTGGTCAGATGGGATTAGTAAATGGGGATACATTTACTGGAAAATTAAGTAGAGATATGGGTGAAAATGTAGGTCAATATCCCATAAAACTTGGAACTTTGAAAATTTCAGGTAATTATGAACTCACCTATGTAGGTAATTATTTTAACATTGCCGCCAGAAATCTAACTATTATGGCTGCAGGGGTAGATAAAATGTATGATGGGACAACAGTTGCCCAAGTAAAATTAACCGATAATCGATTGCCAAGTGATCAATTAACACTAAGTTATACTAGTGCTAATTTTGTGAGTCCTAATATTGGAAATAATATTAAAATTGAAGTTGTCGGACTTAACATTACAGGATTACATGCTCACAATTATTCGATTGTTTATCCAGATATATCAACTTTAGCCTCAATCACCAAAAGGACTGTAAGTGTAAGGGCGAATGATGTAGAGAAAGTTTACGGTGAGGCTGATCCTGTTTTGACCTATACAGTGAGTCCAGAATTAGTTAATGGCGATAGTTTTACGGGTAGTTTAAGTAGAATAGCTGGGGAAAACGTAGGGCAGTTTAGAATAAGCAAGGGAGATTTAGCCATTAATTCCAATTATATAATTGATTTTGAAGGTGCTCAATTAACCATTAAACCAAAACCTATATTAATCACACCTAATTCTATCACTAAAATTTATGGTGATTCAGATCCTGTATTGACATTTACTCATCAATCATTATTAAATAATGATAATATAACTGGAAATTTAGTCAGAGAAGTAGGAGAGGACGTGGGTAATTACAAAATTAACCTCGGAACATTAAAAGCACCTGAAAACTATTTGTTAAGCATTCAACCGGCATATTTAACTATTGAAAAAGCAATTTTGATAGCTAAGGCTAACGATATGACTATGTGTGAAGGTGCTAACTTGCCAAACTTTAGTATTAGTTATACTGGCTTTAAGCGGGGAGATAATGAAGGTGTTTTAATACAACCTGGTATGGTCAATACGAATGCTACTAAGAATAGCCCAGCAGGCGTATATAATTTAACACCTTCAGGAGTACAGGCATTAAATTATAGCGTGGAGTATAAAAACGGCTTGCTGACCATTACTAAAACTGATCCAGTAAAAATTACGGCGAATACAGATTTAAAAGTAAAAGCAGGTACAACAATAACTTTAACTGCTACAGGTGGAGTAAGCTATACATGGGATAATGCACATGGAATTTTGAGTGGTCAAAACTCAGCTACATTAATAGTTGCGCCAACTCAAAATACTACCTATACAGTAAATGCTGTGAATGCGAATGGTTGTTTAATCACCGCGTCCATTCAGATTGAAATAATTAAAGAAAATACGGAGAATGATCCCACAAAAGATCCGATAGAATTGGTGAAAGGTACGAATGTAATCACTCCGAATGGCGATGGAATAAATGATAATCTGGTCATCAAAAATATCGAGTTATTCCCAAATAATGAGATCATAATATTTGATTTAGCGGGACGTGTGGTTTACCGCAAAAAAGGTTATGATAACTCTTGGGCAGGAACTTTAAATGGTATTCCATTAGCTAAAGGAACATACTATTACATTATTGATTTTGGCGATAATAAAACCAAGAAAAAAGGATTTGTGTCAATCGTTCGAAATTAATTATTAAGTGTATTTATTATTTAAAAAAACTAAAATGAAAATTAAGAATATCATATGGGGCTTGGGATTATGTGCAGTTGGATTATTTGGGACAGAAGCAAAAGCTCAAATTGCTCCATTCAATGCTATGTATTTCCATAACCAATATTTGAATAACCCAGCTTTTGCGGGTATAAATCAAGGCTTAGAATTAAATGTGGGTTATAGGCAACAATGGAGTGAAATGCCAGGTTCACCAAAGGTACAAACCTTAACAGGGAGTTATGCATTAGGTAGCCATACTGGATTAGGTATCAATTTAAATCATGATCAAACAGGTTTATTTAAAAGAACCCGATTTATGGGTACATATGCGTACCATTTACCCTTAAATAGTAAATCCGATAAATTAAGTTTTGGGATTTCGGTGGGCGTCTTGGATGAATTAGTAGACTTTAGTTTGTTGGATGGTGATTTAGGAGATAATTCGGCCATTGATTTCAATCAAAGAGATCAGTATATTGATGGTGATTTTGGGATAGCTTATACTTCTGAAAAATGGAAAATTCAAGCTTCTGTACCTCATATAAAGGAAAACCTAAAAGTTGTTAAAGAAGGAGAAAATTATGCCGATGCTGCTCAATTTTACTTTTCCTCGAGTTTTAAACTGGCTTCAGGTATAGAGAGTGGAATAGGTATTGAGCCTCAAGTAGGGTTGAGAACATTTAGAGGCTTTGATAATATAATCGATTTAGGCGTAAATATTACATTAGCACAAGATAAAATGGGTTTTATCGCTATGTATCATACCAATAAAGCGGCCTCTTTAGGGTTTAGTGGAAAATTAAATAATACCTTTCAATTAATGGGTTATTATAATTGGACAACTTCTAATTTGTTAGGTCAAGGAAATGGAACCTTTGAATTAGCATTAAAAGTTAAATTCTTAAAAAAGTCTTAATTAAAAATTTCAATTAGGCTGTACATAAAATAAAGGGTTTTCCAAATACTGGAAAACCCTTTATTTTTTATCTAATTGCTATTAAAAGTAATGTTATACGGTGGCTAAATTAGCCTCGCTCATAGCAATTTCAGTTAATTTAACATCGGTTGTCTTTTCCTCTTCCAAAATCTCTGATAATATTTCTGCGGCTTTATCATGATTCATTAATTTAGCAAAAGTTACTAGACATCCATAACTAGCAATTTCGTAATGTTCAACTTTTTGGGCTGCAGAAATTAATGCTGCATCCCCAGCTGGATCGCCTTCATATTCTTCTAGTATTTCATCTGCTTCTTCTAGAAGGCCTTCCATCGCTTTACATTTTTTGCCCCTTGGAAATAAATCTAAACTTTTAAAAACCTCTTTTAATTTTTCAATCTGATTTTCAGTTTCTACATAATGATTTTCAAAAGCGGTTTGCAGTTGTTTTCCTTGAGCTGCTTTTTTCATTTTTTGAAGTCCTTTTAATAATTGCTTCTCGGCTCCAAATATATCTTTTAGCTCATCGACAAAAAGATCATGTAAGTGTGAATTTTCCATAATTTTTTAGGTTAAATTTTAATAGTACAATAAATAAACATCCTCAATTGTTTAATTATTCTTAAAAAGAAGTATTTACTTTTAGCAGCAAGTATAAATACCTATAGCGTTATTCTAATTTTCTCTAAGGTTTATTTATTTAAAACAAAATTTATATAACTAGGTTCTTACAGTGTATTAATCGTATTTCAAACTCTTTTAATTATGATTAAAGTATTACTTGCTGGGGAACAAGATATAGTTAGGGTTGGTTTAAAAATGTTATTGGATACTGACCCTGGAATCCATGTTATTGCTGAAGCTAAAAATAGAACAGAAATTTTTGAAGTTATAGCTCAGCATCCTGTAGATGTAATTGTAACCGATATGAATTCGGCCGAATTGGATCAATATGAATTTAGTACTTTAATTAAAAAAAATCATGCTCAGGTTAAAGTTTTACTTATTTCACCTGTAGACATTGATTTCAATCTAGCGGATATATTTAAATATAATGCAGACGGCTATTTATTAAAAAACATTGAAGTAGATGAACTCCTGTTTGCTGTTAAGCAAGTTTATAAAGGCTTCAATTATTTTAGCTTGGGTATTGTAGAGAAAATGTATAATTTCTTATCTATGACACATGTGTCCGGAAAGGACGATACTCCGCTCATTGGAGACACCTTCTCTTCCCGAGAGTTAGAAGTCCTGCAATTAATATCTGAAGGTTATACGAATATGGAAATGGCAGATAAGTTATTTTTAAGTAAGCGTACCGTTGAAGGACATAGACAGAGTTTATTATTTAAAGCCAATGTAAAGAATACCGCTTCACTCATTCGATATGCTGTTATTAATCGCCTTGTACAATAAGTATTTACCGCAGTTTAAATTTTACTTCTAGTTTAAATACGCATTTTAATCTTTCCAGAAACTTATAAAAATTGAAGTTGTTCTTTTGATACACTAGTTTACCAAATATTGAAATCTTAAAAACAAAAAAGTTATGGCAAGTAGAAATGATGTATTAAAAAATTTGTTAGAATTAAATAATGATAGAGTAGACGGATTTGAGAAGGTATTAAATGATATTGAAGATCCTAATATTGATCTGAAAACATTATTTATGGAATATGCAGCTCAAAGTAGAAAGTTTAGTCAAGAACTACAACCCTTGGTGGCAAATTTAGATGAAAACGATGAGGATGATAATAGTTTTGCTGGTACGCTACATCGTGTTTGGATAGATGTAAAAGCATTATTCGGAAATAACGATCGAGAAAGCATATTGAACGAAGCAGAAAGAGGAGAGGATGCTATTAAAGCAGCCTATGAAAAAGCCTTAGAATCAGGGGTATTAATTGGAGCAACGCATAGCTTAGTACAAGAACAGTATACGGCAATTAAAGCAGCTCACGATCGTATTAGATCATTAAGAGATATAGCTAGTCAGATGCCTTCATAAGTCATTTTACGCTTCACAAAAGATTTTTAACAAGCAATCAAATTTTAACCTAAATATATTAATCATGGAATTTAACAGAGAAAATCCGGAAAATAGAGATTCAAGAGACCAAATGAATCAACCGAATGAAAATCAAATGGGGCAACAACAACGCGAGCATCAGGATATGAATAACCAGACGCCTCGTAATCAAGATCCCACTAATAATTTTAATGATCCACGTGAACAAGAACAAAGAGAGCGTATGGAAAAAGATGAAAAGGAACGTAGAGAACGGGGAGAAAGGGGAGGTGTAGATCAAAGAGAGAATTTTGATTCACAAACCCAAAATCAAGGCGCTGGTCAAGGTACCGGAATGGGGGCAACCAATCCGGGAATGAGCTCTCAAGATACCAGTGAATTTAATAATCAATCAGATCCTAATTGGACACAAAATAGGAGAATGAATGAAGATAATAATATCCGATCAGAGGATAATAAAGATCAACAAAGTTCCGATAGAGAACGAAATTTTTAGGATTAGTATTTTGTTGGTAAGTAGCCAAATTCCATTCTAGAATGGGGTTTGGCTTTTTTTTAATCAACCCACCCTATAAAAAAATAGAAAAGAGCTTATATTTTCAATTTAAAATTACATTTTTGCATAAATTTTAATCTATAGATGCAAAGTTATTTCGAGTTTTTGGATCTCAGTGTGGGCTTTCCTCAGGAAGGTTACAGTGTGATTGATGATGAATTATATTTTCATGATCTAAATTTAATGGAAATGATTGAAACCTATGGTACGCCCTTACGTTTCACTTATTTACCCATGGTGTCCAAAAAGATCCAACAAGCCAAATTGTTGTTTCAGACAGCCATTATAAAAAATAATTATCGTGGTGATTATAAATATTGTTATTGCACCAAGAGTTCACACTTTAAGCATATTGTAGAAGAAGCTTTAAAAAATGGTATACATTTAGAAACTTCTTCGGCTTTTGATATGCCTATGATTGATGCTTTGGAAAAAAAGGGTAGTTTAACTAAAGATATTACTGTCATTTGTAACGGATTTAAAACCTACCAATACAAGCAATATATTATTGATATGTTGCATGATGGCTTCACCAATATTATCCCTGTATTGGATAATAAGGAAGAATTTAATTTATACGATGATGAAATTGAAATGGATACCCCATGTAATTTGGGTATTCGGATCGCCGCTGAAGAGCAACCAGATTCACAGTTTTATACTTCGAGATTAGGCGTCCGGATGGAAGACGTTATTGATTTTTATAACAATAAGATATCCTCAAACCCTAATTTTAGAGTGAAGTTATTGCATTTCTTTATAAATTCTGGAATTACTGATTCGCCCTATTATTGGAATGAATTAGAAAAATACGTAACCCTTTATTGTAAATTCAAAAAAATCAATCCCCATCTGGATACTTTAGATATAGGTGGAGGAATGCCATTTAAAGATAGTTTAGTATTTGACTTCGACTATGAATACATGGTGAATGAAATTGTTAAACGTATCAAAGAAATCTGTGCCGAGCATGATGTTGTAGAGCCAGATATTATTACTGAGTTTGGAAAATATACGGTGGCTGAAGCTTCAGGTATTTTATATAAAGTATTAGGTCGTAAGCAACAAAACGATAGAGAAAAATGGTTGATGTTAGATGGTTCATTTATCACCAACTTACCTGATGTATGGGCCTTAAATCAAAAATATGTATTACTGCCAATTAATAATTGGGATTCGGAATATGAGCGTGTCAATTTAGGGGGTATTACCTGCGATGGGCAAGATTATTATAATCAAGAGGCTCATATGAACTCAGTATTCATGCCCAAAACCCGGAAAGTTCAATATGTAGGATTTTTTAATACAGGAGCTTATCAGGAAGTATTGAGTGGATATGGAGGAATACATCATTGTTTATTGCCTAGCCCGAAACACGTAATCATACGACGCAATAGGGATGAAACATTTAATTTTGAAGTGTTTGGGGAAGAGCAAAACTCTAAACAAGTATTAAAGATATTAGGTTATACCTAAACCAAAAAGGCATCCTAAGGATGCCTTTTTTTAGTTTTTAGGAAGATGAATTTCAGCTAACATACACCTCGCGGAGCCACCCCCATTTTTTTCAATGGTATATAAGGGAGCATGGAGTATTTTCCCATAGGCTTCCAGACTCACTATTTGCTGAGGATTTAATATTTGGTAAGCCTGTTCACTCATGATAATAAACTTTTCGCCTTTATTATTTTCCACTTCTAACATATTGCCTGCAAAATGATTCATTTGAGTAAATGAAATTTCAATAATTTCTTTCCCTGTAGCAGCAATTTGCTTTAATACATATTGGCGCTCATGAGGGTCGGGGATGCTTTCAGCACAAATCAATATAAATTTTGTACCCACACACATCATCACATTGGTGTGGTAAATGGGAAAGTTAGTTTGATCAACTGCATGAAAAGTTACTGCCTTATATCCTGAAAGGGCACAAAATTGTGCTAATACTTCGGCATCCGTACGAATACTCATGCAAGCATAGGCAATCTTGTGTTCTCTATCCAAAACCATGCTTCCTGTACCTTCTAGAAATTGTCCTGCCTGTTCAAAAAAACTTAAATCACTTTGATGATTTACTTGAAAATGCTGACTTAAGTTTTGAATGATATCCTTTCGCCTTTCGGGTCGTCTATTTTCAGAGAACATTGGATACAAATAAACCGAACCATCCTGATGAAAGGAAATCCAATTATTAGGAAAAATGGAATCGGGAGTTATGGGATCTGGGGTATCCTCAATAACAACTACATTGATGTCGTTTTTCCGTAATAGGGCAACAAAATTATCAAATTCTAATAAGGCCTTTTCCTGCACATTATTCGGATTATCATCTACTTGCTGAAATTTATTATTAACCGCAGTTTGAACATTAAATTCAAAATTAACGGGTCTTATCATCAATAAATTGGATGTTGTCTGCATATACTTGTTTAAATAATAGCTGCTCTTTCCAGTGGAAAACTCATGCAATGAAAGCCCCCGCGAGCTCTAGATAATTCGGCAGAAGGCATTAAAATTAAGGTGTCTTTTACATCCTTTGGGCTTATTTTTCCAGCCTCAAAATCAGCTAATAAATCTTTCACCGAAATTACTTTAAAACCTTTAGCTTGGAAAGCTTCAATAGTTTTATCGTTTCTATCATAACCCAATACTACACCTTCTTTTAAGGCTAATAGATTACATGAATCGGTCCATTGTTCCCGGGAATCAAAAGGAAACTCATTTAATCCTGAATAAATAAATTCCATCGGCTCGGTAGCGCCTAGTTCTTGTGTACTAATTTCAGTAAACAATTCTTCCATCGATTGGAAGTGCTTAGGGCTTTGCCCATTTTTATAAAACTGAATAATTTCAGTTTGTTCTTTAATTTCTGGTTTAACTAAAAAGTCAATCGGATTTTGAAATTTCTGCTCTGTCACCGAAGCTATGGATTGTAAAAGCACCCACATATTCTTTTTTACCATAGTAAAAACAGTATCCAAATGCATAAAATCACGCTTTATAGGTATTCTTACAATCGTTACCTTTTCTACCACGTTATGCTCAAATAATAATTTCATGGCTTCGTGAGCCCCATAAGGAGTCGTTCTTTCACTTACACCTATTAACACATGTTGTGGGCTGATCATCATCACATCCCCCCCTTCAATAGTAGTTCTATTTTCAAGTTCTTCCCCGGGCCTTAAGAAATGAAATTCAGAGTCTGGGATTTCTAAAATACGAGCCTGATTTTCTTTAAAGAGCGGATGATTAAAGAAAATATAACGCATTAATAAACTTTCTCTAACACGTGCTTTTTTGGCCGGCTTATTCAATAAAATATAATTATTTATCGTGGTTCCTAAATCCCTGGTAAAAATTAAATTAGGAACTGGAGCAAAGATCATTCGACCATCACTCAAACTACCCGATATAAGTGTTTTTGCTAATTCCTCAGGAGCATATGCTATAAGTTCTAATTGTAATTTATAAGAACAGCCTTCAATAGCACAAATAGAAGCAGCTAATTTTTTGCGAACAATATCGTCTGTTAATATATCTGCTAATAGTTGTTGCAGTTCAATTACTTTATCAGAATGATGAAATTCAGCTTTACCGGGCTTATAAAAATTCCTTTGGGCCACCTCAGCATCAATACCTTTAATTTTATTAGCAATTTTTTCGGGATCCAAAAAGTAAAGCAGGAGTTTTACGTAATAATCATATTCATCTTTTCTCATCGTTTCCAAATGCACGATGTCTTCAAATAACCAATCCTGAGCCTTAGATGGAACAACTTTACCTAATCCTGAATCGGGGCTATGAATTAATAATCGCTTGAGTGTTCCAATTTCGGAATTTACTTGAACTTTAAAATTTGATATAGGCATAGTCATAAATAGATATTATGTTAAATACAAAGCTAACAGATTTTTCTACATCCCAAAAATCACGCTTTTTAATACTTTTTGATTAATTTTGTGGTATGAACTTTATAATAAGCGAAACGCTTAAAGCATTTAAAAATCTTTTTCAAGTTGATTTAGATCCGCAACTAATTAGCCTTCAAGAAACCCGTAAAGAGTTTGAAGGTCAAGTTACTATTGTTGTATTTCCATTAACCAAATATTCGAAGCTGGGACCAGAGCAAACGGCTCAGGTTTTAGGTGAATTTTTGAAAGAAAATTTATCGGAAGTGGCTGCATTTAATGTAGTTAAGGGATTCTTAAATTTGCGATTGTCTGATAATTATTGGAAAGACACTTTAAATGCGCTGTTAACCAATCCTGAGGCTTTAACCATTCCATCGAATGGAAAAAAGATTTTGGTTGAATATTCCTCACCCAACACCAATAAGCCTTTACATTTAGGCCACGTACGTAATAACTTATTAGGATATGCTGTTTCGGAATTACTTAAAGCAGTAGGATACGAGGTTATTAAAGTTAATTTAGTTAACGATAGGGGAATACATATTTGCAAGTCTATGCTGGCTTGGCAAAAATGGGGTAATGGAGAAACGCCCGAATCATCAGGCCTAAAAGGAGATCACCTTGTAGGCAAATACTATGTCATATTCGATAAGCATTATAAAGAAGAAATAAATGCCTTAATGGCCACTGGTATGCCAGAAGAAACGGCTAAAAAAAGTGCTCCTTTAATCGTAGAGGCCCAGCAAATGTTGCAACAATGGGAAGCTGGCGATGCAGAAATTATAGCTCTGTGGGAGAAAATGAATGGTTGGGTTTATGAAGGTTTCAACATTACTTATAAGCGTTTAGGCGTTGATTTTGATAAATATTATTACGAAAGCCAAACTTATTTATTAGGAAAAGACACCATTCAGGAAGGATTAGATAAAGGGGTTTTCTTTAAGAAGGAGGATGGTTCGGTTTGGATCGATCTAACCCCCGATGGATTAGATCAAAAACTCGTATTAAGGGCAGACGGCACATCCGTGTACATTACTCAAGATTTGGGAACGGCTGAAATGAAACATGATGATTTCCAAATGGAAGAATCTATTTATGTGGTCGGCAATGAGCAAGATTATCATTTTAAAGTTCTCTTCTTAATCCTAGAGAAATTAGGCAAAACTTGGGCTAAAGGACTTCATCATTTATCTTATGGCATGGTAGATTTACCTAGTGGTAAGATGAAAAGTAGAGAAGGTACGGTAGTAGATGCGGATGATTTAATCAATGAAATGGTGGATACCGCCAAACAGCAAACAGAAGCTTTAGGCAAAATTGATGCTTTTAGCGAACAAGAGAGAGAGCAACTCTATAACCTGATTGGGATGGGTGCTTTGAAATATTTCTTGTTAAAAGTAGAACCTAAAAAGCGTTTATTATTTAATCCGGCTGAATCAATCGATTTTCAAGGGCATACAGGTCCATTTATTCAATACACCCATGCGCGTATCAAATCCTTATTGGCCAAAACCAATCATGTATTAAATCCCGTAAAACCTGCGGAGGATTTATTAGACACCGAATTGGAAATGATTCGTTTAATGGGTACATATACCGATGTGTTAAAGTCGGCCGCACAAGCATTTAGCCCAGCAATCATGGCAAATTATTTATTTGAGTTAGCTAAACTGTTTAATAAATTTTATCATGAAATTCCGCCGTTAATTAAAGAAGAAAATGAGCAAGTCAAGCAAAATCGATTGAATTTATGTGTGCTTACGGCTCAAATATTAAAAAATGGTATGGGATTATTAGGTATTCAAGTTCCAGAAAGAATGTAATCATGGATGAGCGCTAGCTTCTGCTAGGCTTTGAATTTGTTCGGAATGTTTTCGAGTGAGGTTCGGAAAGTCTTATAGTTAACTTCGCTTTAACTTATAGCTAACTACCGGGCAATTTCGGGAATTTATCGGGCTTTATACCCAATCTTTCCGAAGCGCTTCGACAACTTTCCGAACAGCTTCGGAATCTTTCCGAACACTTTCCGAACAAACACCTATTCTTTCCGAACAAACACCTATTCTTTCCGAACACTTTCCGAACAACCCCCGAAGGTTTTCCGAAGAACTCCCGAAAGTTTTCCGAAGACTACTCGAAGCAATACCGAAGTTAACCCGAAGTTATACCGAAGTTATAAAGAAGAACACCCGAACACTTTGCGAAGAACTTCCGAAAGGTTTGCGAAGAACACTCGAAAGATTTGCGAATCTATTTTATTGATAATCTGAGGCGTTTTGTTTTCGGTACTCGTTTTTCTTCAAAGATTTACTCAGATGGATGCTGAGTAAAGTCAATTAGAACTTTTAGATTCCCTCCATTCTTATTTAAATATTTCCTAAACCGTTCTCTTTTCTTAGTTTTGGGGTTCTAAAAACAAACATACAAAAAATGAACTATTGGTTAGTGAAGTCAGAGCCCTTTAAATATAGTTGGGAGCAGTTTTTGAAAGATGGACGTACGTTTTGGGATGGGGTGAGGAATTATCAGGCTAGAAATAACCTCCGGGAAATGAAAGAAGGGGATTTAGTGTTGTTTTATCATAGTAATGAAGGCAAACAGGTAGTTGGGGTGGCTAAAGTGGTGAAAGAATTTTATCAAGATCCTACGACCGAAGATCCTAATTGGGTGGTTGTGGATTTAGTTCCAGTAGAAACTCTTAAAAAACCTGTTACCTTAGCGCAAATCAAGGCGGATGAATATCTACAGGATATTTCTTTAGTGAGGCAGGGTAGATTATCTGTAATGAGTCTTAAAGTAGCTGAATTTGATCGTATTATTTCATTAGGGAGTTAAGCCTCAGTAGAAGAGCTCTCCACAGGCCTATAGAGCATCAAGCCAATGGTCATTATTACGCTGGTTCCTAATACGGTTAAAAATAGGTAAGAAGCGTCTATGGTAGGAATTTGAAGTTCTTTAGGGATATTGTAGAATAATAAAATGCTAATCAAACCTCTAGGCGAAACAAAGGTTTCTGGTCTTAAATTTTCTTTACTGAATATTTTCAGATAGATAAATCGAAGTCCGAATATAGAAGCTAGTATAAAAGCCCCATTTATGTGCAGATACGAGTCATTTAAATTGCCGATATCAATGGTAAATCCAAAGATGACAAAAAAGAATGTTCGGATGATGAAAGCACTTTCTGCTGATAATTGGTGTAATTGTACTAAATCTTTGTTAAATTGATCATACCAGAATTTGGTTTTAAACCATAAATAATCAAATTGATCGGCATTATTTAAAAATAAGCCAAATACCAAAATTAAAACTAAGGATGGTAAATGGAAGGTTTGACCAATCGCATATACCAATATTAAAATTGATAAAATCAGGAAAAATTTAACATGATGCGTTATTTTCTTCATGATAATCATTAATAGGCCGCATGCTACGATAGAAAGTAAGGAAATTGAAAGTAGTTCGAAGCCCAGGCTAGTAAAGGATCCTATAGTAAGTGAGGTATTGGATATTGCAAAATTGAAAAGTATAATACCGAGTATATCAGAAAAGGAGCTTTCATAGATAACAAATTCTCTTGTTTTTTTTGAAAACCCAGCTACAGAAGGAATGGCTATGGCAGAACTGATAATACTAAATGGAATGGCATTTATAAAACAAAGTTGCCAGTCTTGACCTGTGATTTGATGGATTATAAGGGTGATGACTAATACTGTTCCTAGTAAAATAAAGAAAGCAGCGGAGAAGGCTGATTTTATTACCTTATTTTTGGAGGGTTCGTACTTTAACTCCAAGGCGCCTTCAAATACAATCAAGATTAACCCAATTGTTCCTAAAGTGGGTAGGATTCTAAAAAAATTGAATGTTTGCCAATTAAATTGATCAGCCACGAGACGCAACCCAATTCCTAAGGCTAATAATAATAGGATAGAGGGCAGTTTGGTTTTTTTGGCAAAGAGATCGAATAAGTAAGAAAATATAACGAGTAAACTTAATGCGATAAGAATAGTATACGTCGTCATAGTTTAAGTATTAATCTTTGGTAAAAAAGGCTTTTAATTCACTCGCATCATTTGGTTGCATTTTACCCCCTAAAATTAAACGTAATTGACGTCTTCTTAAAGCCCCTTCGTAAAGTTCTTTTTCTGCCGCTGTTTCCGGGGTGATAGCAGGTACTGGAATGGTTCGGCCACTTTGATCTACAGCTACAAAAGTATAGTAGGCTTCATTTGACTTTACTCGCGTACCTGAAGGTATATTTTCAGCCCATACATCTAATCTTACCTCTACTGAGGTATTGAAGGCTCGAGTAACTTTAGCTTCAATGGTAATCACATCGCCTAATTTTATAGCCTGTTTAAATGATACATTATCTACCGAAGCGGTTACTACGATTCTATTACAATGTTTTTGAGCAGAAATAGCAGCTGCGATATCCATCCAATGGAGTAATCTGCCTCCCATTAAATTATTTAAGGTATTCGTATCATTGGGTAAAACAAGTTCGTTCATTACCGTAAACGAATCTTTTGGGAATTTTCCTACATTGCTCATGCGGGCAAAAATAGCAATTATTACAGAAATCTTAGTTTTTTATTTCTTGAATGGCCCACAATTCTTCATAGCGGGCACCCGGTTTTTTATGGTAAAGAAATAGTTGATAACTATTTTGGGTTTCCATAAAATTACCATCTAAATCAACTGGAACGCCATGGTTTGTATCCTGCTGGATGACATATTTATAATCATAAAGCCCTTGTTTAAAGGGTAATGAAATTTGATATAGCTTTGTTATAGGGTTGAATTTTAATTGATTGGATGCATGGAGTTGAAAATTATTAAATCCTCCTACGACATAGATTTTAGCCGTTTGAGCGTTTCCTATATTATTAAAATTAAGTTGAAAAGGATCTTGTAAAGTGAATTTTACTAAGGCATAATCACTTTCCGTTTGGTTACTCAAATCGCTGGGATTAAATGCTCCACTTGTTTGATTTAAATCGTTATTTCGAATAAAGAATAAGCCATTTTCATCGGGTTGAATACTATATTTTTGGCTGGTATTAGGTTTATCTGTAAATAAAATTACCTCAAAGCCTGCATTAATCTCGATGTTTTTAACGTTTGCTCCATAACTTCTCATACTTCGGATATCAAACTTTCTAAATTCATTGGTTCCCAAAAATTCTGCTTGATTTATGCCATTATAAATAAGCTGGTTACCTTTAATTTGGTTGGGTTTTAAATTTTTATTTAAAGTATATGGTATATTATTTTGATAAATATGAAGTTTGATGTCTTGTTGAGGATTATTTATACTTTGTGAAAGATTTACTTGAATATTTAACTTTTGATGAGTTTTTCGATTACTTACCTGAGCACTGGCTTCCACTTTTGGGAAGATGGAAGCTTTTGGTTCAACAACATAAAACCTTCTGTAAATCAATACCTTATTAGGTTCTTCTTCTAAAAAAACTTTAAGAATATAATTGCCCGATATTTTAGGCTTTATAGCATTATTTGGGAATATTAAATTATAGTGGGTGTATTTTTGATAGGTTTTACTGGAATAGCTGTAATTATTGAGCAATTCATCTGAAAATCCATCTGCATAGAAAATCTTATTAAGACCTGAGCTTTTCCAATCTGATGTGCAATGCTCTATACTATATCGGTAACTTTTAAATCCGCCTTCCAAATCATCGAAACTGAAGTAAAGTTGATCATTACTGTGTAGTTGGATTTTAGGCAAACCTTGTTCTTGCTTTACTGGAAATAATTGGATGCTTTTTAGATTTTCTGAAGTCTCCTTGTTTTCAAAAAAATCCGCTGTTTTTTGGGCAAGAGCACCAAAACTCAATACCCACAAGCCTAAAACCGCAATCCATTTATTCATTTTTTTAATATTGAGATTCAATTTCTATAATTTCTTCTGCTATACTTTCCCATTCTTGTTGTAGATTTTTCAATATATTTTTTGCTTGTTCATATCGGGCGGTTTCTTCATTTAAACGTTGCGCATCGGTATAAATTTCTTCCAAGGCTAATAAACTTTCTATCTCTTTAATGTGGAGTTCTTTTTGTGATATTTCCTGCTCTAGTTTTTGAAGCTTATCGTTCAGTTTTTTTAAGTTAGGTTGATTAGGCTTTACATTAGAGGTAGTTTTTGTTTTTTCTTTAACATTATCTACAGGTTTAACTGGGATAGGTTTTGCCTCCGGTTGCTTTCTTTTTGCATTCCATTCTTCGTATTCTGCATAGGTGCCTGGGTATTCTTTAATTTTATCTTCTTCAATAAACCAGATTTTATTCGCTATGTTATCTAAGAAATACCGGTCGTGGGATACTGCTATAAAAGTTCCTTCATATTGTTTTAGGGCTTGAATTAAGATGTTAACAGATTGAATGTCTAAGTGATTGGTCGGTTCATCTAAAATTAAAAAATTGGCGTCGGAGGTTAGCGATTTAGCTAATGCAACCCTCGATTTTTCTCCTCCAGATAAAACTTTAATCGTTTTAAATACATCATCTCCTGTAAATAAGAAGCAGCCTAATAAGGATCGTAATTCTGTTTCGGTATGTCGAGGTGCAAAGGATTGCAACTCCGCTAATATACTATTGTCAAGATGGAGGGATTCCAATTGATGTTGAGCAAAAAAAGTAGTCGTCACATTGTGACCTGTTTCACATTTCCCTTCAAAATTTTCTGTACCGGCTATAATTCTTAATAATGTCGATTTACCTTTACCATTGGCGCCAATTAAGGCTATTTTATCACCTTTTTCTATAATGGCGTCTGCATTTTTTAAGATTTCAACATTTGGGTATGATTTCGTTACATTTTCAATTCGTACGACATGTCTACCAGAAGGTTTTGTGAATTTGAAGCTGAAGTTAACCGATGGATTGTCGTCATCTACATCTTCAATTTTCTCCATTTTTTCTAAAAGCTTTATTCGAGATTGAGCAAATTTGGCTTTACTTGCTTTGGCTCTGAATTTTTCAATCAATCGCTCTTCTTGTTTTATTTTGGCCTGCTGATTTTTAAATTCTCCCCGTTGGATTTCAGAGCGCATTTCTTTTTCTTCCAGATAATAGGAATAATTACCCATATAGGTGGTTAATTTACCTTTCCGAGATTCTATGGTTTTCTTTACTATTTTATCTAAGAAATAACGGTCGTGTGAAACAATCACAATGGCCCCTTCAAAACTTCCTAAATAGTTTTCTAACCATTTGATAGACGGTAAATCCATGTGGTTAGTTGGCTCATCTAAAAGTAAGATGTCGGGTTCTTGCAGTAATATTTTGGCCAGCATGACGCGCATTCTCCAGCCTCCAGAAAAGGTATTTAAAGCTCTATTTTGATCTTTTTCATGAAATCCTAAACCCGCTAAGATTTCATGAGCTTTATATTCTATGTTATACCCATCTAGGGCTTCGAATTCTTGTTGCTTGTTACTTAATTTATTTAAAATATCTTCACTATAATCAGTTTCCAATTTTTTTAATAAATCTTCAATTTCACTATGAAGTTGATTTTGACGTGCAAAGGCTTCCATCGCTACATGTAAAATGCTGTGATGCGAATCATAGGATAGTAAATCTTGGTTTAAATACCCAATCTTTAAATCCTTAGACATAGAAATTGTGCCTGAAGTTGGACTATAATCCCCTACAATGAGTTTTAGTAAAGTTGATTTTCCAGCGCCATTAGCTCCGATTAATCCCACCCGATCACCCGGTTTAATATGGCAATTTGCCTCGTCATATAAAGCTCTTGATCCTATGTAAAAGCTTAAATCGTTTATTGATATCATTTCGGGTGCAAAAATACTATTTTATTGGAGTTTTAACGACTTAAACCTATATTCGCATCATGTATAATATTGTTAAACCTCTCTTTTTTAAGTTTGATCCAGAACAAGTTCATCATTTTGTTGTGAAACGCTTAAATTGGGTTTATCATCATCTTCCATTCGGTAAGCAATTATTAAAACTGAATTATCATTTTTCTGATCCTTCATTAACCCGAGAAGTTTTTGGGATTAAGTTTCCAAACCCGATAGGTTTAGCTGCAGGATTTGATAAAAATGGAGAATATATCGAAGCTTTGAGTGCTCTTGGATTTGGGTTCATTGAAGTGGGTACTGTGACCCCCTTACCTCAACCGGGAAATGATTTACCTAGGATGTTTAGACTTCCTCAGGACGAAGCTATCATCAACCGCATGGGATTTAACAATAAGGGAGTAGATACGCTGGCAGCACGTTTGCGCACCTTGAAACAAAAGCATCCAAATATTATTATTGGCGGAAATATTGGTAAAAATAAAG
Organism: Pedobacter sp.; assembly: GCA_004211595.1. Lineage (GTDB taxonomy): Bacteria > Bacteroidota > Bacteroidia > Sphingobacteriales > Sphingobacteriaceae > Pedobacter. The sequence goes on along the minus strand of SEDO01000012.1, from coordinate 72,667 downwards.
CCACTCCTAATGAGGAGGCTTATTTGGATTACGAAAAATGCTTTAACAGACTCTTTGAAGTTGTTGATTATTTTGTGGTTAATGTAAGTTCACCAAATACTCCCGGATTAAGAGAACTTCAAGAAAAAGGTCCTTTATTAACCATTTTAACGAAACTACAAGCTTTAAATTTAGAAAAAGGGAGTGTTAAGCCCATTTTATTAAAAATAGCACCGGATTTAACTAATTCTCAGTTGGATGATATTATAGAAATTGTATTGACTTCAAAAATTGCTGGGGTAATAGCCACTAATACGACGTTAAATAGAGCTGATTTAAAGAGTTCTGAGACACTTAAAAATGAAAGCGGAGGATTAAGTGGTCGGCCTTTAACTAACCGCTCTACAGAGGTTATTCGCTATTTAAGTGAGAAGTCAAATAAAGCATTTCCAATTATTGGGGTAGGAGGAATTCATTCTCCACAAGATGCCCAGGCTAAAATAAAAGCGGGGGCTAGTTTAGTGCAGCTTTATTCAGGCTTTATTTACGAAGGCCCAGGACTCATTAAAAGAATTTGTAAAAGCTTTATTTAAGGCTGGTAGAGGATAAATAAAAAAAAGGGAAAAAGCTGAGCTTATTCCCTTTTTTTATTTCTTGGAAGTAATTTATCTTATGCAGATAATTGCGCTAAAATCGCATTGTTTTTAGCCAATTGATCTTTAGAAGATTGTGTAGAACGGCTACCTAATTCAATGTTAGTAGCTAATTTTAAACGTTGCACTTCTAAACGAGATACTGTTTTATTGTATCTGTCTTTTCTTTTTAATCTTGTAACTGCCATGATCTTAATTTTTAAATACTTTTTTTTAAAAAAACTGAGGTCGAGAGCGGATTCGAACCGCTGTACAAGGTTTTGCAGACCTCTGCCTAGCCACTCGGCCACTCGACCTATTAATTTCAAGGACGCAAAAGTATTAATTAATAATGTGTATTCAAAATATATAAAAGCTTATTTTAAATATTTTTCAGCTTTATTTTAAGATTTTCCTTGGTTTCTAGCTACTTCACTACAAAATATGGCAGCTGATATGGCTACATTTAGTGATTCAGATAAACCCACCTTAGGAATAGTTACGGGTTTTTGTATAAAATCAAGTAATTTTTCACTAATTCCATGTCCTTCATTGCCTAAAATAATTAAACCTTCCTTTTTAAATGAGGTGTTGTAAATGGATTCCCCATTTAGTAAGGCCCCATAAATGGGTATACTTATGTTGCTTAAAAATTCAGGTAAATCTTCATAATAGATATTAATCCGGCTTAAGGCACCCATGGTGGATTGCACCACTTTTAAATTATACATATCGACGGTTCCTTTGGAGCATATTATATTTTCTATGCCAAACCAATCAGCAGTTCTTAAAATGGTTCCAAAATTGCCTGGATCTTGAATATCATCCAGTACTAAAGTAAATTTATTTTTTAAAACTTTGGGGTCTATTTGCTTGTTGTTTGGGATATATATAAGCGCTAAAGCCCCTTGGGGTTGTTGTAAACCACTAATCTTTTTTAAGTTTATTTCGTTTGTATCAATTCGATGTATATTTGTTGGTAAATTTGGATATTCTGAAAAATAATCTAGGTCAATGTATATACTATGTATTTTAAATGAAGAATTTATAAATTCGGTAATCGATTTTAAACCTTCGACAATAAATAGACCTTCCGATTTACGGAATTTTTTTAAATGTAAAGACTTTATAAAACTGATTTGAGATTTTGAAAGCATATATAAATTCCTTTAGGCTAAACATACAAATTCTTGCAATATTACTATTTATTCTTGTGATTTTAGCGGGTTGTTCTTCTACCCGTTATATCGAGGATTACCAATCTATTGTGAAAAAAGTTAAGATAGATAGTATCGATAAAAACTTAGAAGAGGAGGCTGAAGATTATATTCAAAAGGATATTCGGCCTGCAGGAAAGTTAGGTTTAAATGTTCAGATTTATAATTTATTTAATACTAAAAACGGTAAATATAAAACCTCCAATATCAAACCTCTAGGTACCCCTCCACCTATTTTAGATAGTAATTTGGTAGAAATTTCTAGAAATCAAATAGAAAAGTTTTTAAAAACAAAGGGTTATTTTAATGCTAAAGTTAAATCTAAAATAGAAGTAGCTAAACAAAAAGCTACTTTAACTTTCACGGCTGAACAAGGTTCTCCCTTTTTAATTAATAGTTTTCAACAACATATTCCGGATTCGGCAGTTAAGGCCGTGTATGATGAATATATAAAACCACGGACAGCCATCATAGAAGGCACGCGTTACGATGAAGATTCCTTAGTTGTAGAGAGAGATCGTATTTATCATACGATGCGTGAACATGGTTATTATGACTTTGTTAGACCCTATGTAAGATATGTACAGGATTCTAATCAAAATAATTCTAGAGTTGCCGTTAATTTGTATATCGATAATCCACTAGATTCAACCACTAAACACCGGGTATATACCATTGGGGAAACCAATTTAATCATTGCCCCAAGTTCAGATGGATTTGTAGAAGAAGGATTGTTAGATTCATTGAAAGCTGCAAAACCGGCCTTTAGAGGCTTAAGGTATATTGATTTATCTAAAAAATTTAGAAGAAATCCTATTACTAGATATGATTTTTTAAGAGAGGGGGATGTATTTGACATCCAAAATGAAACGCTCACCTATGATCGGTTATATCAATTAAACGTATTTAAGAATGTTCGAATTGAATATAATAAAGCAAAAGATAGTTCGAATAAAGTTGAACCTGTTATTCTGCTTATTCCTCAAAAAAGAATGAGTAATAGGATAGAGGGGGAAATTCCTTTTAATGATGGTACCGTGGGATTTACTTTAAGTAATACCTATACCAATAACAATTTTTTAAAGGGAGCCGAACGTTTTCAGTTTCAGATTAAAGGCGGTCTCCAATCTCGCCGATCAGAAGGTAAATCTATTTTTTCAGATATATACCAAAGAGATTTTTCGGTCAGTGCAAGTTTGTCGGTACCTCGCTTAATGGTGCCTTTTATGGATATTCCGATGATGGGTAAAAACGGTATGCCTTTTACTACATTTTCTACAAGTTACCAGTATTCTTTGCAAAAAGATGTTACTGTGAGAAGGATTTTTACCAATTCGGTTACCTATGATTGGGTAGAAACTAAATCCAAGCTTCACTCTTTAACCCCGTTAAATATTGAATATAGGTCGGGTAGAATTTTAATTGACACCTTGGATGAATCTGATATAGATAAAAATAATGCGAATAAAGAGCTTTTGAAAAACAATTCTTATAATATTAGAATTTTAGGTAGACAAGATTTTACCTTAGGTATTAAATATGCCTATTCTTTAAATGCTGATAAATTATTAGAGAATAGAAATTTTATATATTTCAGAGGAAATATGGAGGTTGCCGGTAATTTATTGCAAGGAATTACTAGCTTATTAGGACAAGAACATAATCCATCGGCTGGTCAATATGGTAAAGTATTTGGTTTACCTTTTAATCAATACATTCGTCCTGAAGTAGATTTTAGGTGGTATAAAAGTTTAGGAGGTTTTAGGCAATTTGTTGCTCGTTTAAATGCTGGGGTAGGTTATGCGTATGGAAATTCAGATGCCATGCCATTTGATAAATTATTTTATGCTGGGGGTTCAAGTGGGGTGAGAGCATGGCAGGCGAGAACCTTAGGACCAGGAAATTACAATAGGTCGGTTATATCAAGTGCCATTGCTAGAAATGCGGCCTTTGGGATTGATCAGTTAGGCCAAATGAGAATAGAAGGTAATTTAGAGTATAGATATTTATTAATTAATAAATTTTTAGGTGGTAAACTTAAAGGGGCTGCATTCGTAGATTTTGGAAATACTTGGAATATTGCACCTGGTAATCCACAACCTGAAACTTATTTTAAGTTTGATGAGTTAGATAAGCAAATTGCCATTGGTACAGGATTGGGATTGAGGATGGATGTTCAGTTTTTTGTGTTTAGATTCGACTTAGGATTAAAGGTTAAAGACCCTCAATTTAGGGGCGCTGATCAATGGGTAATAAATAAATTCTTTAGTGGAGGTAAAGAATTTAAAGCTCAATATGCCATTACTAATAATCCAGATGTATATAGCTTTTTGCAATATAATTTCGGAATAGGATTTCCATTTTAACAATTTTTAATTTTGATCAAAAATCGCCCTTTATTAAGCAGGGGAGCATTTTTCTTGAAAATCTAACTATAAGGTTTAAATCCTCATAATTACTTAAAATATTGTGAATCAGTAAGTTTTAAATTTAGAACAATTCTTATTTATATTTTTTTTTATAAAAAGGGCCATAACTATTTGGAATTAGGGTTTTTATAATATATTTGAATCATATTTAAATCAAATTACAATGGAAAAATTCGAAAAAGTAAAAGAAGTTATCGCTGCTGTTCAAGCTGATGTAGAAAAATTTTATAATGCTGGTAATGCTGCTGCAGGTACACGCGTTCGTAAAGCTATGCAAGATTTAAAAGGTTTAGCTCAAGAAATCCGCACTGAGGTTACAGAAAAGAAAAATGCTAAATAAGCAACCCTTTTAAGGAAATAAAATCCTGTCTCCATGAGGGGCGGGATTTTTTAGTTTAATAGGTATCTTTCTATAAAACTAATAAGTTCTTTAGGAACACTCTCTTTACCTTTGGGAGTAAGATGATGTTGAGCAGAATTATATTTTTCTATAAAGGTACCTGCTGTTTGATTGAATTTTAAATATCCCTCTTCAAAGTAACGTTCTTCTACATCTAGAGAAGAATCCATAGAACGGAAAGTTAAGGGTTGAATGCTTGTAAAATCTTTAGTAATTCGCATCCATTTATAAATGTCAGAAAGATCAGCCTCTTCTGATAAATCGGTACGTTTAATTTCTAAAACGTAGTTTTCACTATTTTCTAAAAAATATAGGCAGATAAAATTTGCCGGAAGATTATTATCGAACTCCATAAGTTGAACAAAACTACAGCATTATCAATTTCAGCCATAATTAACTTATCAACAATTAAAAGTAATAATAGTTTCTACATTTATTCCACGGGTTTTTGGCAAACAAAGGAAAAATAAATACTTTGATTGGCTTTGAGTTTTTGGTAGATATCGGATCCTGGAAGACCTACAAAATCAACTAAGGCATTTCTCACTATTTTAAGAGGTACCTGTTTGAGTATGGATTCTTTATAGGGAATACTTAAATCCATACTTTTTAAAACATGTGGGGTAATATCGCTTTGATTCAATACCTTGAATCCACGTAATTTTAATTGAGCCTCACGTTTGGGAAAATGAATAGTCCCCATGAAATCTGCATATAGAAAATAACCATTAGGTTTTAAACATCTAATTACTTCTTTAAAAAATTGATCTCTATTACCATAACAATGGGAAGATTCTATATTAAAAATAATGTCAAAAGAGGCGTCCGGAAAAGGTAGCGCCTCGGCATTACCTACTTCAAAATTTAAATTTTTAGCCTGATAATTTGACTTACAAAATTGGATGGCTTGATTTGAAAAATCCAATCCGGTAACTTGTAAAGGATGGTATTTTAAAAGAAATTCACATCCACCACCTCGTCCACATCCTACTTCTAAAATATGGTCAGTTGGCATTATTTCAATCTGATTGGCTAAATGAGCATACATTTGACTACATAGTATTTCATACTCAGCAGCATACATATTTAATTCTGCATATCCATAATTCATAAATTTCCATTCCCATTTTTTCTTGAAAAGGAAAGTAGCAGTATTATAGAAGGTTTTCCAAAAAAACACTGCAAATTTTGGTGTAAGGTCTACCAATTTTCGAAAATAATTTGCCAGCATAATAGATTTTTAGAAATAATAGAGCACTTAATTTTGAAGTTAAGTGCTCTTGTGTTCCCGACGAGATTCGAACTCATATCATCAGAACCGGAATCTGACATTCTATCCATTGAACTACGGGAACAGGGCTGCAAATATATAAAATACTTGCTTTTTATAAAGCTTTTGTCATTTCAAATAAAAACTCTTTTTCTGATTCACTTAAAAATGGATTCAATTTTTCAAATACGATTCGATGATATTCATTTAACCAATTGATTTGTTGTTCATCTAATAAATCCTTTTTAACTAAGCTAGTGTCGATAGGTGCTAGAGTTAAAGCCTCAAATTGATAAAATTCATTAAATTCATTTTCTGTATCGCGAACGGTAAGTACTAAATTCTCAATCCTGATACCATGTTTATTCGGCCTATATAGACCTGGTTCTATGGAAGTTATGGTGCCTAATTCAATTGGTATAGGGGTGGCACTTGGGTTGAAAATTTGGGGTCCTTCGTGCACATTCAGATAATATCCTACGCCATGTCCTGTTCCATGTCCATAATTTCTTTTGTGTTCCCATAACGGTCTTCTAGTGATGGCATCAATTTGATAACCACAGGTGCCTTTTGGAAAACTCATCCTACAACCTTCAATCATCGCCTTTAAAACTAAGGTATAGTCAATGGCCTCTTCTTCTGTATTATTACCCATAGGAATAACCCGTGTTATATCCGTGGTACCATAATAATATTGCCCACCTGAATCAACTAAGAATAAACCTTCTGCCTGAATTTCTACATTACTTTCGGTAGTAGATGCATAGTGAGGTAAGGCCCCATGGGCTTTATAGGCAGCTATGGTGTTAAAACTATCGCCAATAAAACCATTTTGTTCGGCTCTAAATTGGCGTAATTGTGCTGCTGCCGATATTTCGGTAATGGGAAATTTGCCTATATTGTCTTTAATCCATTTTAAGAATTTAGTAATGGCAAGCCCATCTTTGATCATCACTTCTCTGGTGTTGGCTATTTCAATCTCATTTTTAATCGCTTTTAAAAAAGTAGATGGATTGGTTTCTTTAATAATAGCTACCGTTGAAGGTATTAAGTTATAAAGCGCAATACAATTTCTTTTAGGGTCAATTAGTATGCTTTTACCAGCGGGAATTTGAGTTAAATCAATTTCCACTTGTAAATAGTCTTTTACCTGAATGCCATTGGATTTTAGCTCTTCAATTTCCTCGCTGTTTAATTTTCCGGCATGTTGATATAAAGTGGCTTCCGTGTCAGTTATTAGGGCAAAACTCAACACTACTGGGTTGTAATTAACATCTTTTCCTCTGATATTAAATAGCCATGCGATATCGTCTAAGGAAGATATTAGATGAAAATCAACACGGAGTTTTTTCATTTTATTTCTAATCTCCGTTAATTTCATGGAAGTTGTTACGCCTGTACTGGCACTTTCTAATAAAAATGCTTTTTCTTGAGGTAATGCAGGTCGATCCGGCCAAATAGGTGAAATGTAATCTTTGTTTAAAAAGGATATTTTATTAAAAGCTAAATTAGCTTCTAAAACTTCTAATAATGCAACGGAAACCATGTTGAAATCAAAGGCTACTTTAGCATTCGTAGGAAGTTTTTCAGCTAGCCATTGAATATATTCGGGCATTCCTTGTGCCTTTAATTTTACTAATTCAAAGCCACTGCCGGCAAGTTGTGCTTCAGCTTGTTCAAAATATCTTGAATCTGCCCATAAACCTGCAAAGTCTGCTGTAATAACGACGGTGCTTACGGAACCTCTAAAACCCGTGGTAAAAGAAATACATTTATAATAATTCGGCAAATATTCACTCATATGAGGATCTGCTGAAGGTATGATATAAGCGTCTACACCGTCCACTTGCATTTGGGTACGTATGGCTTGCAGTTTTTCTGTATAGGTCATTTTTTTAAAGTTTTTATAAAAGATAAGGTAAATTAAATACTGTATGCTGCAATCATTTCAGGAGTAACCTTAGATGAACGCTGAGTTTTTAAATCAATCATTACATAATCAAAAATTCCATCAGAGGCAATTTTATTAGTTTTTTGATTAATTATTTCAAATTGGACTTTGCTGCCTTTTTCATTCATTTCTAAAATACCCGTACGGATAAGCATAAGATCGCCCATCTTTAAGGGTCTTTTAAAATTTATAACGACTTGAGCAACTACCCATCCATATCCAAGTTCGGCAAATTTTTCCCAACTCATACCATAATATTTTTCCATTTGTTGATAGCGTGCCGCTAAGACATAATCTAAATACTTGCTATTATGAACATGGTTAAACATATCAATATCATCTGGGCGTACCTGAAGTTCGGTTTCAAAGATGGTGTATTCATTTTTTATCATGGTGTAAAGGTACAGAATCTTTGTCTTACATATTTGGGATTAATAAAAATACTCCCTATCTTTGTCCGCAATTAATTAATTTATAAACACTTTAGTATCATTCAAGAATGTATTTAAGTAAAGAGAAGAAAGCCGAAATTTTTAAAGCTCACGGCGAAGTAGAAACTAACACAGGTTCTGCTGAAGGACAAGTTGCCTTATTTACCTATCGTATTGCTCATTTAACTGAGCACTTAAAGAAAAATCGTAAAGATTTTTCAACTCAGTTATCTTTACAGAAATTAGTAGGTAAACGTCGTGGTATTTTAGCTTACTTATACAAAAAAGATATTGCGCGTTATCGTGCTATCATCAAAACTTTAGAGTTACGTGATATCATTAAATAATATTGCTTTTATCTATAAAAGCCATTCTTTTTAGAGTGGCTTTTTTAATTTTGCAAATAAAATTTTTAAATATAACTCAGTCTGTATAAAGAGGAAACAGACTATAATAATTTGTCAATGAATGTAATAAAAAAATCGTTCGATCTGGGCGATGGAAGAACAATTGAAATTGAAACCGGAAAATTAGCCAAACAAGCTGATGGTTCAGTGGTTGTAAAAATGGGTGATACGATGTTATTAGCCACTGTAGTATCAACTGTTGGAGCAAAACCTGGTACGGATTTTTTACCACTTTCAGTAGATTATCAAGAAAAATACGCGGCAACAGGTAGAATACCTGGTGGATTTTTAAGACGTGAAGCTAGATTATCTGACTATGAAGTGTTAATTTCAAGATTAGTAGATAGAGCGTTGAGACCAATGTTCCCTGAAGATTATCATGCGGATACTCAGGTAATGATTTCTTTAATCTCAGCGGATAAAAATGTTATGCCTGATTGTTTAGCAGGTTTAGCAGCATCAGCCGCTTTGGCTGTTTCAGATATTCCATTTAATGGACCAATTTCTGAAGTACGTGTAGCAAAAATTGATGGTAAGTTGGTTATCAATCCTTATCTAAGTGATTTAGAAAGAGCAACAATGGAATTTATGGTTGCTGGTTCGGCTAGGGATATTGTGATGGTGGAAGGTGAAGCCGATGAAATCCAAGAAGAGGAAATGGTTCAAGCATTAAAATTTGCACATGATGCCATTAAAGTACAATGTGCTATTCAAGAGGAATTAACGATTGCGGTTGGTAAAACCCAAAAAAGAGAATATAATCATGAAGAACATGATGAAGTTTTAAAAGAGCAGGTTTATACAGCTACTTACGACAAAGTTTATCTAATCGCTAAATCAGGATTAGGAAAAGATGAACGTTCAGCTTCGTTTAAATCAATCTTGGAAGAATTCGTTGCAACATTACCTGAAGATGCAACAGATTTAACTAAATATTTAGCTAAAGTTTATTTCCATGATGTTCAATATGATGCCGTTAGAAATTTATTGTTAAACGAAGGTATTCGTTTGGATGGTCGTGAAACCACTCAGATTAGACCGATCTGGTCGGAAGTAAATTATCTTCCCGCAGCTCACGGATCAGCAGTATTTACCCGTGGGGAAACTCAAGCGTTGACATCTGTTACTTTAGGAAGTAAAAGCGATGAGCAAATGATTGATGGGGCCTTTATAAATGGTTATCAAAAATTTATTTTACACTATAATTTCCCTGGTTTTTCTACAGGGGAGGTAAGACCTAATAGAGGTGCTGGACGTAGAGAAATAGGACATGGTAATTTAGCCTTGCGTTCTTTAAAGAAAGTTTTACCAGAAGGTACAGATAATCCATATACTATTCGGGTAGTCTCAGATATTCTAGAATCTAATGGATCTTCTTCTATGGCTACAGTATGTGCGGGTACTTTAGCTTTATTAGATGCGGGAATTAAATTGAAGTCTCCAGTATCGGGTATAGCTATGGGTTTAATTACGGATGAAAAGACTGGTAAATATGCAATTCTTTCAGATATTTTAGGTGATGAGGATCATTTAGGGGATATGGACTTCAAGGTTACAGGTACTAAAAATGGTATCGTAGCTTGTCAGATGGATTTGAAAATTAATGGTTTATCATACGAAGTTTTAGTAAAAGCATTAAACCAAGCCAAGGAAGGGCGTTTACACATTTTAAATGAAATGAATAAAACAATTTCCGCCCCTAATGAGGATCTTAAGCCTCATGCACCTAGAATTGTGACCTTAACCATTGAAAAAGAATTTATTGGTGCCGTTATTGGACCTGGTGGTAAGATAATTCAAGAAATGCAACGAGAGACTGGCGCAACTATTTCTATTGAAGAAGTAGATAATAAAGGGGTTGTTGAAATTTTTGCTGATAATAAAGCAGCAATTGATGCTGCTGTTGGTAGAATTAATGCCATTGCTGCAAAGCCGGAAATTGGAGCAATTTATAATGGAAAAGTAAAGTCCATAATGCCATTTGGTGCATTCGTTGAAATTATGCCAGGTAAAGATGGTTTATTGCACATTTCAGAAATAGCCTGGGCGCGTTTAGAAACGATGGACGGGGTTTTAAAAGAAGGCGATAAAATTGATGTTAAATTATTAGATATCGATAAACAAGGCAAGATGAAGCTTTCGCGAAAAGTTCTTCTTCCAAAGCCGGAAAAAAATGAAGCTCCCAAAGCTTAATTTTTAGCAGCTCAATAGCTATTATAACAGCTATTATATAGCTAATTTTATTTATAAGCAGGATAGACATAAGTTTATGCCTGCTTTTTTTATTTACAGTGTTTTGAAAAAAAATAGCGCTAATCAGCGTAGGATTTATTAATTTTAAAAGGCTGTATGTTCACTTTATTAAATTACATCAATAAATTATATATATGAATCCGATTATTGCTCCTTCTATCTTATCAGCTGATTTTGCCCATTTACAAAGAGATATTGAGATGATAAATTCAAGTGCGGCAGATTGGTTTCATGTGGATATTATGGATGGGGTTTTTGTGCCTAATATATCTTTTGGTTTTCCCATTATGGAAAGTTTAAAAAAGTTTAGCCATAAACCATTAGATGTGCATTTAATGATTGTAGATCCACAACGTTATATTCAAAAATTTTCAGATGCAGGCGCAGCTATAATAACTGTGCATTTTGAAGCTTGTACCCATTTACATCGTGTAATCCAATTGATTAAAGATTGTGGATGTAAAGCCGGAGTAGCCCTTAATCCACATACCCCCATATCGCAATTAGAAGATATATTACCCGAGATTGATTTAGCTTTGGTAATGTCTGTAAATCCAGGATTTGGCGGGCAATCTTTTATTCCTAACACCTTAAAAAAAGTGAGTGATTTGCGGGCAATGGCTGATAATATGCATCGGGAATTGATTATAGAGGTGGATGGAGGCATTAATCTCAAAAATAAAAATCAATTGCTACAAGCAGGTGCAAATGCGCTGGTTGCTGGGAATGCAATTTTTAATACGGAAAGTCCTTTGGATACCATCCAACAATTTAAATCAATAGACCTTCCAATTCATACAATTTAATTTAATGAAGGGTAGCATTCTTACACTTTTTATTATTGTACTAACCGCGCTCTTAGGTTTCAGCCAACCCCTAGTAAAGGTGTCAGGGATCGTAACTGATAAATATGACAAGGCTTTACCCAATGTAACGATTTCCGTTTTAAATCAAAGAGAATCCACCTTATCGGATAATGAAGGAAAATATACCATCTATTCCCGACAAACAGATTTTTATATAAAGTATACATTATTGGGTTACCATTCCACCATGATTCATTTTAAGGAACAGAATGCGGGGAGAGTGGAAAAGAATGTCAAAATGGAGGTAGATATAAATGAGTTGGAGCAAGTTACAATTACTAATAAGTTAAATCAATTGAGTAACTCCAATACAATTAATATCAAGGATATTGGAAACTTACCTTCAGCTACAGGGAATTTCGAACGTATTTTAAAAACTTTACCCGGTGTTTCTACCAATAATGAACTTAGTTCACAATATAGTGTTAGGGGAGGGAATTTTGATGAAAATTTAATTTATGTAAATGATATTGAGATTCATAGGCCTATACTTATTCGAAATGCACAACAAGAAGGTATTAGTTTTATAAATGCAGATTTTTTAAGTCGAATAAAATTTTCTGCGGGTGGGTTTGATTCCCGATATGGGGATAAATTATCTTCCGTTGTGGATGCAAAATATGAAAAGCCTGACAGTAGTCAGATTTCTTCAAACCTTGGATTGCTGGGTGCTAATATGACTTTGAAATCAGTGGATAATAATAATTTTTATTTACTAGGTCTCCGTTATAAAAATGCTTTGAGTTTACTGCAAACTCAAGATATAAAAGGAATTTATAAACCTAATTTTGGGGATGTACAATTCTTTTTTCAGAAAGAGGTAAATTCTAAATTGTATTTAGGTTTTCTAGGGAATTTAAATTTGGGACAGTTTTTATTGGAACCAACTAACAGGGAAACCATTTTTGGTACTTTAGAAAATCAGATGCGATTGAAAATTGACTATCTAGGCAAAGAAATTGATAAATATACAAGTTATGGGGGAGCTTTTACAACTACATTTAGCCCTCGTAATGATTTCTATATCAAATGGATAAATAGCTATTTTGAAACTAGAGAAAGAGAGCATTTTGATGTAGAGGGTGCTTATATTTTTTCTCAAGTTGTGCCTAATTTTACAACGATCGGGAATAAGGTAATTTCTGTTAATCGTGGTATAGGAGCCTATTTACAACATGCACGGAATCAACTTAATTCCAGATATTTAAGTTCTGAATTAAAAATTGAGAAGATACTTAATAATCATCAATTTTCATTTGGATTACGCGTAGAAAATTCGAGTTTTAAGGATTATTTAAATGAATATCATTTAATAGATTCCGCAGGTTATATATTACCTTATCAAGGCAAACAATTTAATTTAGAACAAACTATAAAGGTTCAAAATAATCTTGAAATAAACACCTTTACAACCTATATTCAAGATAGTTATAGTTTGACGAAATATGCTGATCTGCAAGTAGGTGTTAGAGCAAATTTTAATACGCTTACTCAAAAGATTATGATGAGTCCACGTTTATTATTAGCTTACCGTCCTCCGTCAGACAATAAGATTTATAGATTTAGTGCAGGAATTTATCAACAAGCTCCTAGTTACAGAACTATAAGGACTTATGATGGAGAATTGTTTAAGGCCCAAAAATCTCAAAGATCATATAATTTTTCTTCAAGCTTAGATTATGCGTTTGATGGCTTGGGGACTCGATTGAAGTTTAGTTCCGAAGCTTATTTTAAATATGCTGATAAGCTGATACCCTATGTTGTAAATAATGTTCGTATTAATTATTTAGCAGATCAGATAGCTAAAGGAAGGACTGTCGGATTAGATTTAGGCATCGGAGGGGAATTTGTAAAAGATTTACTTTCACATTTTAGAATTTCCTTTATGTATGCCGATCAAGATATAAAAGGTGATTATTATATAAATAAAAATTCAAATGGTACAACAAATATAGTTTATCCGGGTTATCTTAAGAGACCCACTGATCAAAGAATAAATTTTTCGGCATTTTTTCAAGATCGTTTAATTAAAGGAGAAAGTTATAAAGTGCATTTAAATCTTTTATACGGTACAAGGTTACCGGTTTCGGCTCCTTTTGGAGAAAGATATTCTGATGATTTTTATATTCCTGCTTATAAACGAGTAGATATAGGATTTTCTAAGGATTTCTTAGATGATCAATTGACCAGGAAACCTAGGCTGTTGAATAAATATTTTAATTCATTTAAAGCCTATGTAGAGGTATTTAATTTATTAGATATCCAAAATACAGTATCCTATTTATGGATTAAAGATATTCAAAATACACAATTTGCTGTGCCAAATTACTTAACAGGTAGGCAAATTAATTTTAAGATTATTTTAAATCTAAAAAATCCAAAATAAAGCCTGAAAACCTTTAAATTTACATCACCTAATAATAAAAAAAATGAGACATAATTTTGGCGCAGGCCCTTGTATTTTACCCCAAGAAGTTTTTAAACAAGCATCCCAAGCAGTTTTAGATTTTAAAGATGGATTATCTATTTTAGAAATTTCTCATAGAACCCCTGAATTTGAGGGTGTTCTGGATGAAGCAGTTCGGTTGGTAAAAGAGTTGTTAAATGTACCTGCTGGATATTCCGTATTGTTTTTACAAGGTGGAGCTAGTATGCAGTTTAATATGGTGCCATATAATTTACTACCTATCGGTGGAATGGCTGCTTATTTAGATACAGGGGTGTGGGCAAATAAGGCAATTAAGGAAGTTAAATTTTTTGGAGAAGCAAAAATAGTTGCATCAAGCAAAGATTCTAATTATTCTTATATTCCTAAGGATTTTGAAATTCCATCGAATGCTGCTTATTTTCATTATACATCAAACAATACTATTTATGGTACCGAAATGTTTCAAGTTCCGGAAGTAAACGTACCTATTGTTTGTGATATGTCTTCGGATATAATGAGCAGAAAAATAGATGTTTCAAAATATGATTTGATATATGCTGGGGCTCAAAAAAATATTGGTCCTGCAGGTGCTACTTTAGTTATTATTAAAGATGAATTATTAGGTAAAACAGATAGGCAAATACCTTCCATGTTAGATTATAAAATTCATATTGAAGGGGGATCAATGTACAATACGCCTCCGGTGTTTTCAATCTATGTCGCGATGTTAAACTTGAGGTGGCTTAAATCAAAAGGGGGAGTAGAAGAAATGGAATTGGAAAATATTGCCAAGGCGAATGCCCTCTATAAAGAAATTGATAGAAACTCATTGTTTAGAGGTACTTGTGCGATAGAGGATCGATCTAGGATGAATATATGTTTTGTAATGGAAAATCCGGACCTTGAGAAACAATTTACAAAATTTGCTGACGATAATGGCTTTGAAGGTTTGAAAGGACACAGAAGCGTAGGAGGGTTTAGAGCTTCTATGTACAATGCGCTCCCAATTACAAGTGTACATGCTCTTATAGATTTAATGCAAACTTTTGAAGAAAAATATAAATAAATGACTTATAAATTATTAGCAAACGACGGGATAGATCCAATAGGGAAAATAAAATTAGAAGAAGCTGGCATAATCGTAGATACTAATTCAGTTCCTCAAGCGGAGTTATTGAACGTTTTACCAAATTATGATGCTATCACCGTTAGGAGTGCCACTAAAATTAGACAAGATTTAATTGATGCATGTCCAAATTTAAAAGTGATTGGGAGAGGTGGCGTTGGGATGGATAATATAGATGTTGAATATGCGAAAGAAAAAGGAATCGCTGTGGTAAATACTCCTGCTGCGTCCTCACATTCAGTTGCAGAACTAGTGTTTTCTCATCTCTTTACAGGTGTTAGATTTCTTTATGATAGTAATAGAGAGATGCCTCTTAAAGGAGCGAGTAATTTTAACGAATTAAAAAAGAAATATGCTAAAGGTTCTGAACTTAGTGGGAAGGTTTTAGGTATTATCGGATTTGGTAGAATTGGTCGAGAAGTTGGGAAGATTGCGTTAGGATTGGGTATGCATGTATATGCTTACGATATCAATGAAGTTCCTGCAGAACTTAGTTTAAATTTTGCTAATGGAGCAACTATTTCATTGCCTATAAAATCTGCTTCTTTAGATGAGATTTTTGTAAATGCTGATTTTATTTCTGTACATACCCCATTTATGGAAAAACCTATTATCGATGAACAAGCTTTTAGTAAAATGAAAGATGGGGTAGGTATTGTAAATTGTTCAAGAGGAGGAATCATTTGTGAAGAATCTTTGATTAATGCTTTGAATGCTGAAAAAGTAAGTTTCGCAGGTTTGGATGTATTTGAAAATGAACCTAAGCCAAGTAACGCAATTTTAGCTCATCCAAAGGTTTCTTTAAGTCCTCATATTGGTGCCTCTACCAATGAAGCACAAGAGAGAATTGGTTTGGAATTGGCAGAATTAATAATAAATTCATTAAAAAATAGAAGTTAAAATTAAGCGCTCTAATTATGCCAAGAATAAAGCCTTTTTTTGCTCTCAGACCCCATCCATTAAGACAAAATCAGGTAGTATCTTGGCCTTTAGATAACTATAGTGAAGGACAAGCAAGATTAATTTTATCTGAAAATCCATATAGTTTTTTACATCTAGTCGATCCTGCCTTAGATCATCCCTATTTGAGAGGTCCAAGGCAGGATTTATTATATAAGAAAATTGCTGAAAATTTAGATGCTTTTATTGATGACCAAACATTAATATTTGAAAAGAAAGCTGCCATTTATATTTATCAGATTCATACAGATTTAGGGATATTTAGCGGACTATGGACCTTAACTTCGATTGATTCCTATTTAAATGGAAATATAAAAAAGCATGAACTTACTGTTGCCAGACGGGAGAGTTTACTTGCGGATTATTTACTCCATAGCTATTTAGATGCAAATCCCGTATTAATAACTTACCAAGAGAATGATGTAATACAAGCTATTTTAGAAAATTATATAAGTACTGCTGAGCCAATTAATGATTATGTCTCTGAGGAAGGCCATCGACATATTTTCTGGGCCATTGTAAATCCTGAACATCAAGCTTTAATTATAGATGAATTTGCTAAAATGACAACCTATATTGCGGATGGACATCATAGAGCAGCAGCAATGGCTAAAATGGCTTTACAAAGAAGAGAATTATTTAAATCAGATTTAGAAGCAAATTTCAATTATTTTAATACTGCTTATTTTAGTCATAAGGAATTAAAAATTTTACCTTTTCATAGATTGGTCAAGGGATTAGGTTTACTGTCGAAGGAAGAATTTATACTTTCTATAAACGAACTTTTTGAGCTTGAAAAAGTAAATTCATATTTTATTCCAGATAAACCAAAGTGTTTTGGGATGTACTTTGAAAAACAATGGTATTCTTTACAGATAAAATCAGATTTTTATAACAGATTATTGGAATTCGCCAATCCTGTGGAAATTTTAGATGTAAGTATTCTTCACAAATATTTACTGGAGCATAAACTCAATATAATGGATCCTAGAACAGATGCTAGATTAAGATATGAAGGTGGAAATGTAGAGGTGTCAGCATTGGAGTCTCAAGTAGATAATGGGAATTTTACGTTATTATTTACTTTGAATCCTGTATCGGTTGAAGAGATTATGAAGGTAGCAGATGCAAATTTAACCATGCCTCCAAAATCTACATGGATTGCGCCGAAGTTTAGGTTAGGCTTGTTAAGTCACTATTTATTTAGTTCTCAAGGATAATCAACCTTATGAGGTCTTATTAAATTTTGGAATTTTATTCTTAATACTAAAAATAAAATAAATTAAAAAGATGGTCAAAAGAACCATTAACATTAAAAAATAGTTATCATTCTTTTTTTCTATTTTTTCAATTTCTTTTTCTAATTCACTTTTTTGGTTCTGAAGTGTATTTATAGTTTGTCGATAATTACCAATTCTATTATCATTGAAGGTTGAATTTTGCTGTACAGCTTGATATTGTATATCTTTATATTCCAAGAGCGTATTAAGTTCTTTAAACACCTCTTGATCAAATAGAATAATTTCTCTCAAAATTTCATTTGATTTTCGAATATCTTTTTTAGTTTGTAAACCAAAAATGCCTGTTTTTGATTTTAAACTTAAATCATATTCTCCAAATTTATGCGTACGTTGGTTTAGAATGGCTTTTATTCTTTCTTTTTGAACGGTATAAGCTAAACTATCTTGAGCACTTATTGATTTAGTCAAAAGAAGAAATGAAAAACATAAAATTATTTTATACATAAATAATTATAATTAATTATGGAATTCTATTCGGATGAGATCATTCACATCTAATCCTAATAAAGTGCTGGCTTTACCTTTATTTATAGCTATTTCCAAATGATTACTAATTCCGAATAAACATAATTTTTCACCTTCAGGAACCTCATTATAATGCCAACTTAAATGATGAATGGTTTCATTCTTTTTAAAAAATAAGGTAAACTCTCTGTTTTTTTGAATTCTTGTAAATAGTTCTTTGGTTATATTAGTTATGATATTATAAAAGTTATCGGTATAAATTACAGATCCTCTAATCATATCTTTTTCTATAACTGGGTGTAAGTGCGTTCTTTGTTCAATCTCTTGAATTGGAATCCCTATATCCGTTAATTTACCACCTTTAGCCAAACTCGTGGCTGCTTTAACAAAAATATCTACTAAAGGAAAGTGTAAAAATTTTAAATCCTGAATAATATTTAATTCTACAATTTCTTCTGGTTCCTTATCAAATAGAAGGGAGAAGATACCATTATCTGCCCCAACAAAATATTGAGATTGATATTTAACTGCTAAATATTTGGTGTTGATGTTATATACCGAATCTATTCCAATTAAATGAACGGTATCCATGGGGAAGAAGGGAATGGCATTTTTTAATATAAATGCAGCATGGGAAATATTGAATGCCGGAACTTCATGACTTATATCCACAATATTAGCAGTAGGCAAAATCTTCAAAATGCTTCCTTTTAATGCAGCTTGATAGAAATCTTTAGAGCCTAAATCTGTCGTTAATGTGATAATTGCCATTAAAATTTCAATATTTATTCTTAATCTTGTTTAAAGTCTATTTGATTACAAATATCTACTTTTTAATGTAATATTTACACGCCTATTTAAAATACAATATTTTGAACGAATTATTAATAAACTTAGAAAATACAGATCAATTGCAGTTTTGGGGGGCAAATAATGATCATTATGAAATGCTTAAAAAGGCATTTCCAAAATTAAAAATTATTGCTAGAGGAAATGAGATAAAAGCAATTGGAGATGAAACGGAATTAGCATCATTTAAAAATAAAATTGAATTATTAGTAAATCACTTAGATAAATACCAAAAGATAGAGAGTAGAGATGTTGAAGCTATCTTAGGTTCAAAGGGTTTAATTAAACAACACCTAGAAAAAAACGAAAAATCAACGAGTGGGGATGTTATAGTATTTGGGAACCATGGCCTATTAATTAAAGCCAGAACAGCAAATCAACGGAAAATGGTTGATAGTATTGCTAATAGTGATATATTATTTGCCATTGGGCCTGCTGGTACGGGTAAAACATATACTGCTGTTGCATTAGCTGTTAGAGCGTTAAAAAATAAAGAAATAAAAAGAATTATTTTAACAAGACCAGCGGTAGAAGCAGGTGAAAGTTTAGGATTTTTACCGGGTGACCTGAAAGATAAAGTTGATCCATATTTAAGGCCATTATATGATGCCTTAGATGATATGATAGCTCCTGAAAAATTGAAATTGTATTTAGAAAACAGAACCATTGAAGTTGCACCTTTGGCATTTATGAGGGGTAGGACCTTAGATAACTGTTTTGTAATTTTAGATGAGGCACAAAATGCTACTGATTTACAATTGAAAATGTTTTTAACTAGAATGGGGCCAAATGCAAAATTTATAGTTACAGGTGATGTTACACAAGTTGATTTACCTAAAAAAGCACAGTCTGGATTACAAAATTCTTTGAGATTATTAGAAAACATCAAAGGTATAGATACCATTTATTTAAGCGGAGAGGATGTAGTTAGGCATAAATTAGTTAAGCAAATTTTAAAAGCTTACGGCGATATTCAATAATAATTTTAGATTTTTCTGTATTTTCGCCACGATGAAAGCTATTAAAGAAACCCATTTCGAATTCCCAAAACAAACTAATTTTTATAAAGGTAAAGTTAGGGATGTATATACCATTAACAATACCTTGTTAGCCATGGTGGTTAGTGATAGAATTTCGGCTTTTGATGTTGTATTACCTGAGGCTATTCCCTTTAAAGGGCAAGTTTTAAATCAAATTGCTGCTAAATTTTTAAATGCAACGAGTGATATTGTGCCAAATTGGGTGCTATCTGTACCAGATGAAATGGTTACTATCGGAAGAATATGTGATCCGTTTAAAGTAGAAATGGTAGTGAGAGGTTATTTAGCGGGGCATGCTTGGAGGGAATATGCAAGTGGTAAGCGAGAGGTTTGTGGGGTGTCTTTGCCCGAAGGGCTTAAGGAGAATGATAAGTTACCACAACCCATTATAACACCTACTACGAAGGCGGCTTTTGGTCACGATGAAGATATTTCAAAAGCAGATATTATTAGTAAAGGGATTGTAAGCCAGGAAGATTATGAGAAATTGGAAAATTACACCTTTTCATTATACCAAAGGGGTACAGATATGGCTTCTAAATGTGGTTTAATTCTAGTAGATACTAAATATGAGTTTGGAAAAGTTGGGGATCAAATTTATTTAATAGATGAAATTCATACACCAGATTCATCTCGGTATTTTTATCAAGATGGCTTTCATGAAAGACAATTAAAGGGAGAGCCACAAAAGCAATTATCAAAAGAGTTTGTTAGAAAATGGCTTATTGAAAATAATTTTCAAGGAAAAGATGGGCAAGTAATACCAGAGATGACGCCTGATATTATAAGTTCTATTTCAAATCGGTATATTGAACTCTATGAAAAAATTACTGGTGAGAAGTTTTTGAAAAATGAAACTACTGATATTGAAAATAGAATATTTAGTAACACTAAAAACGCAATCGAAACGCTATTGTCTCAATAATTTATATATTTATATTTTAATTAAATTCAATATTTTATGAAATTTTCAACCGATAAACACGAGAAGTATGTAGTATTAAAATTAGATGAGCCACGATTTACAAATGATAATACTCCTGCGCTTAAGTCTGAATTTATTATGTTGAATACTGAAGGCTACCGTAATATTATTTTAGACCTTTCAGAAGTAAAAGAATGCAATGATTCTCAAGACTTAAGTTCATTATTAGTTGGAGATAGACTATGTAAAGCTGCTGAAGGTTTATTTATCGTTATTGGTGCAGGTCCTGAAGTTTCTCATATTGTAAAAATATCCAATCTTCATCAATCAATCACTTTTGTAAATAAATTAGATGAGGCTACGGATTTAATTTTCATGGAAGAAATTGAAAAGGAGCTTCGAGGTAGTGTGGAGTAAATAAAATGACTTTTGAAGTTTGTATCCTGGGTAGTAGTTCTGCCACCCCAGTTTACCAAAGAAACCCAACCGCACAAATATTAAATTGCAATGAACGTCTGTATTTAATTGATTGCGGAGAGGGCACGCAACAGCAATTAATTAAATATGGATATAAAGCCAATAAGATTGATTTTATATTTATAAGCCACCTTCATGGAGATCATTTTTTTGGCCTTGTTGGATTACTTTCAAGCATGCATTTAAATGGAAGAAAGAAACCTCTTCATTTATTTTGTCCAGCCAATTTAAAAGCTATCCTAGACATCCAATTTAAATATTCAGAAACCCAATTATCATTTGAAATTAAATATTTCTTTACGCAATGCTCAGTACCTGAAATAATATTCAGTAATTCTGACATCATCGTGGAAACAGTTATTTTAAATCATCGAATTGAATGTACTGGATTTAAATTTACCGAACGGAAGCGTTTACGCAAGCTATTAGTCGATAAAATTGAAGCGGATAATATTCCATTATCATTATACAGTTTATTTAAGAGAGGATGTGATGTAGAAATCGATGGTAAAATATATTTGAATGCTGAATATACTATGGATTCAGCAATCCCTAGAACCTACGCTTATATATCAGATACTTTAATGGATGTAAATTACTTTCAATATATCCAAAATTGCGATTTGCTTTATCACGAAGCCACCTTTATGCATGATTTATTAGACAGAGCTAAACTAACGCATCATACCACAGCCTTAGAAGCTGGAGAAGTCGCTCAAATTACAGGTGCAAAGAAATTGTTAATTGGACATTTTTCCTCTAGGTATAAAGTTTTGGATACCTTATTACAAGAAGCTAAATCTGTATTTCCTAATACAGATTTAGCCATTGAAGGAAAAGTATATAAAATTTAACTGAATTTTAATATACTATTTTTCGTCTTTATTTTTTCCCCCTCCAAATACAGAGAAGTGAACATATCTTTTAGGATTAGCTTTTAAATCAATGATTAGATTATCTAAATTTTTAGAAGCATTTGATAAATTTTTATAAAGCTCTTCATCATTTAGTAGTTTGCCCATACTACCTTTTCCAGCTTTTAATTCAGCAACAATGGCTTGTAAATCACTCATAGCTTGATTAGCTTGGTCTACGGTTTGTTTAAAATTAAGGGCTGCCGCTTGATCAGATACTTTATGTAAATTAGACATTATAGCGTCTATTTTAGCTCCATTATTTTTAAAATTTGAAGTAATTTGCTCCACATTCGAAAGGATAGCAGCAAGTTTACCACTTTCTGAGCCCACTAAGGCATCAACTTTTTTGGATGTAGCTTCTAAGGATTCTAATGTTGCGGCAATACTTGTAAAGCTTTTATCTACATTTCTTTGGAAGTTTGGATTCAGTATTGAATTTACACTCGTTAAAATTGAATCCATTTTAGCGATTATTTGTTCGGCTTTCTTTTGTACGGGTTGTACTGATTCCATTAAGCCTTTTTCTACATTAGAATTTAAAGTATCTCCGTCTTTTGCATAGATTTGGCTATTTCCTAATTCCATAACAATTGCCTTTCCACCTAAAAGATCGGTACTTTCTAATCTGGCAATGGAATTGGTTGGAATTTCATATTCCCCTTTAATTTTTAATTTAGCAATAATGGTACCGTTTGGTTGAAGTTTGAGGTCATCAACCCGACCAATTTGAAAACCGTTAATTAATACTGGTTTTGACACATTAAGTCCATCTACTTGAGTATATCGCGCATAAAACACAGTTTCATCAGAAAAAATAGAATTTCCTTTTAAAAAATTATAGCCTATAATTAATAGAGTGATAGCTACAGCAGCTAATACACCTACTTTAGTTTCATTTTTAATCTTCACAATATAGATTTTTAGTTTTCTACTATTCTTTTATATTCCTTTATAGCCTCAAATATAGCGTTTACAATTTCAGTTTGACCTTGATTAGAAATAAGATACTCTTCTTCTTTGGGATGTGAAATAAATCCTATCTCGGTTAAAATAGAGGGCATAGCTACACGTTGTAAAACATAAAGTCCTTGCTCTTTAACACCTCTGTTAATCATTTTGTTTTCCGTATAGTTTTTTTGGACTAGCTTTGCTAGTAATAAACTTTTCTCTCTAAACAAGGATTTATAAATGGCTATTTTTATCGTTTCTTCTGGACTTAAATTTACCTTTTCTGCTGATTTTGAATTTTTATTGAGCACAATATCTTGATTCTCTTTAAGTGCCGCATCCATTTCATTTATTCTTCTATAGGCCCCTACAAATGTTTCTGTACCTCTAGTGGTTTCTCTATTGGTGGCCACAGAATTACAATGAATGGAAATAAATATATCTCCATTAGCTTCATTTGCTATATCTGCCCGTTTATACCAATCGATATCAACATCTGATTTCCGGGTTTGAACCACCTTTATACTTGGATATTCACTCTGTATTTTTTTTTGTAGTTTTAAAGCCACTGCTAATGCAATATCCTTTTCCAGTGATTTTTTACCTGCAGCTCCTGGCACATTAGGACCACCATGACCAGCATCCAACACAATAGTCTTTAACTTATACCCTTG
Organism: Pedobacter sp.; assembly: GCA_004211595.1. GTDB lineage: Bacteria > Bacteroidota > Bacteroidia > Sphingobacteriales > Sphingobacteriaceae > Pedobacter. The sequence continues at coordinate 48,722 of SEDO01000012.1, read as the reverse complement.
AGCTAGTAAAGTTGTAGAAATAAAAAATAACGTTGAAAATATTAAACAGAATTGTTTTCTCATTATCTGAATTTGCTCCAAAAATACAATAAATAAAATGAAATTAAATTTCCACCTTTGCTTTATATGCTAATATTGCTTGCAACAAACAGTTAACTACCTCTTCTTGTCCAGATTCTGAATTTAAATAATCTTCTTCCGCAGGATTACTCAGGAATCCAATTTCAGTTAAAACTGCAGGCATTCCAGCTCTTGCTAATACAGCTAAACTTTTTTCTTGAACACCTCTATTAATTCTTCCAACTTTAACATATTCATCTTGAATTAATGAGGCTAAATTCAAACTTTGTACGCGATAAGCATTTTTCATTATCGATAATAATATTTGACTTTCTACATCATCTTTTCCAAAACCTGCATAATTTTCTTCATAATTATCTTCTAAAAATATAGAAGCATTTTCTCTCTTGATAGCTTCATCTTGCTCATCTAATCGACCGCTACCAGATACAAATGTTTCGGTTCCTTTTACATTGGTATTCTTAGTATAAGTTGTTTTATAAACAGGTATACGTTTCCCCGCTTTGTTCTTAGTATAACTAGCTATTACTCTTTTTGCAACTAGTGGCATATCGTTGCAATGAATGGATATAAAAATATCTGCACTTTCTTTATTTGCCAAAGCAATACGTTCATATAATGGGATAAATGTATCATCTGTCCTAGTATAAATTACTTTGGTATTTGGTATTTTGGCTTCTATAGTTTTACCTAATCGAAGGGCAGTTCTTAAAGCTACTTCTTTTTCGGTAGAATAAGCTCCTCTGGTAGTCCCATCTTTACCTCCATGACCTGCATCAATAACAATTGTTTTAATTTTATATTCTTGTGCAATTGATTGATTTACAGCTACAAAAAAGGATAGAATACAAAATAATTGAGTCAAAATTCTTTTTGAAGAGGGCAATGGTATATTTTTCATTAATTTTGAACGTTTTTGGTTTATTACTGTTGTACAAAAATAATATTCAATTGCGAATTTGAAACATTTAATATATATCATTTTTTTGATAATTCTAGGTTTATTTGGTGTTTTACCTAAAACGTCAAATGCTAATACATATTTTAATTTCCAGCAAATTCCTGTTTCTCAAGATACTTCTAAAAACAAGACTTCTGGACCTCATATTACCAAAATTCAATATGGGGCAGATGGCGATATATTCACTGATGTAAAGACAGGTATTATCAAAATGTATGATAATGCAAAAGTTAAAACTGAAGGAATAGAATTAAATGCAGATTATATTGAATATGATTCAAAAAAGGAAACGTTATTTGCAAAAGGGGTTTATAATTCCAGTGGAAGGTATGTAGGAAAGCCCATATTTAAAAGCACCACCGAGGGATCAGGTTCAGCAGATTCATTATTCTTTAATATGAAACAGGAAACTGCTATCATTTATGGTATTTATACTGCCCAACAAGGTGGCTTTTTTACGGGAGGTAGAGCTAAGGTTCAACCAGATAATGAAATTCATATCGTAAATAAAACATTTAGTACATGTAATTTACCTCACCCACATTTTGGATTGCATATTACCAAAGGAATATTAACTGAAAATATGATTTTATCTGGGCCCGCCTATTTAGTCATTGAAGATATCCCAACACCACTCTTTATACCATTTGGGTTTTTTCCTAAACCTAATACAAAGTCATCGGGGTTTATTTTACCCACCCCTAATCAAGATGCTACACGTGGGTTTTCATTAAATGGAATAGGTTATTATATGGCATTTTCTGATTATTTAGATGGTCGGGTAACAGGAAATATTTATACCAACGGAAGTTTTGAAGTTAATATGAATTCTAATTATCTTAATAGGTATAAATATAATGGAAATTTAAATCTTAGTTATGCGAGTACCCGAAATGGCCTTGAAGGAACTCCAGAGTATAAGCCAAGAAAGAATTTTAATATTGGATGGATGCATACTCAAAATCAAAATGCCAGACCTGGAACAACTTTTACAGCAAGTGTAAATGCAGGAACATCAAGTTTCTTCCGCGAAACTTATGGATCTGGGACTTATGATATCAATGCTATTTCACAAAATACTCTTTCTTCAAGTATTGCCTATGGTAAAGTATTCGGAGAAGGGAAATATAATTTTAATGCTTCCCTAAATCACTCCCAAGAAACTCAGACAAAAACCATTAGTTTAAGTCTTCCTACGATTAGTTTTAATGTAGCTACGTTTAATCCTTTTGATAATAAAAATAGAGTTGGGGAACAAAAATGGTATCAAAAAATAACCACTAGTTATACCATGAGTGCATTAAATAATGTAAATACGAAAGAAGAATTATTATTCCAAAAAGGAGGCCTTAAAAGATTTTCTAATGGGATGACACATAATATTCCTGTAAGTTTAGCTTTTAATGTGGCAAAATTCTTCAATTTTAATGCAAATGGTAATTATACGGAACGGTGGTATTTACAAAGTGTTAGACAACGAAATTTTATTGATACAGATAGTATTGCATTAGACACCTTAAACGGTTTTGGAAGAGCAGGGGAATATAATATTGGGATTAATATGAATACCAAAATTTATGGTAAAAAAGCATTCACCAAGATGGGTAGATTGAAAGAGATGAGACACATTCTAACCCCTACATTTGGATTTAGCTACAAACCTGATTTTAGCAGAAGTAACTCCGGTGCTTATAGGGAGGCTCGATATTACGTAAATGATGTTCGTCCTGGTCGAAGTGTTATGTTAGATGATAATCCTATTTATAGAGCAGATGGATCTATTTTAAAGTATTCGATTTATCAAAATTCCCCTATAGGAGCTCCAAGTTCCGGAGAACAGGCAAATTTAAATTTTGGATTTGATAATCAAGTTGAGATTAAAGTAAAAAGCAAGCGTGATACGACTAATGGAAGCATGAAAAAAATAGCCATTATTCAAGGTTTATCTTTTTCTGGTAGCTATAATTTTATGGCCAAAACAAATAAATTATCAAATATTGGTTTTTCTGGTAGATCCCAACTTAGTGAAAAATTAGGCTTTAATTTTGGTGGTACTTTAAACCCATATATAGTTGGTATGGTTACACCGCCTTCATCTGTTTATTACCCCAATCCTCAACCTGTATTAGGGGTGACCAATAGATATACATTTTCTGAAGGTAAACTACCTCGATTAACTAACTTTAATTTATCATTTGATTACAGTTTAAATCCTGATGCCTTAAAAAGTAGAAATAGAAATATAAATCAGCTGAATGAAAATCCAGCAGCTACCAATAGAACTCAAGAACAAATAGAACAATTAAGGGCAATTAGTTCAGATCCAAATGCCTTTGTAGATTTTAATGTGCCTTGGAATTTTTCATTTTCATATAGTTTTGGATATTCTAATTTGTTGGGAACACGAGCGTCTAGAGATGTAACGAATACATTAAGTTTTCATGGTGATGTTAATATCACCCCTAAATGGAAAATACAGTATAATTCAGGTTGGGATTTTAAAGCGAAAAATTTAGCATTTACATCCCTCTCCATTTATAGAGATTTACATTGTTGGAGCTTAAGTGCCAATTGGGTTCCATTTGGTGCTCTTCAAAGTTATTCAGTAACTATTCAAGTTAATGATGCAATTCTTCAAGACTTAAAATTAAGTAAAAGAAAAGCTTTTTATACCAGATACTAATGAAATCAATTATTGCTGAAATTATCACTATTGGAGATGAAATTCTGATAGGCCAAATTGTCGATACAAATTCTGCTTGGATGGGTATAGAGCTAAATAAGGTAGGCATTAAAGTGGGCCAGATTACTTCTATCTCTGATGATTCTACTCAAATCCAAACCAGTTTGCAAAGAGCACTCGGTCATGCTGATATTGTATTATTAACAGGGGGCTTAGGTCCAACAAAAGATGATGTGACAAAAAAAGCTCTGGCTGATTTTTTTAATGCTAAATTAGTTATGGATAGGGGCACACTTGAGCATGTATCTAAGATTTTTGAAAAACTAAATCGTCCTTTACTGGATGTAAATATAAAGCAAGCAGAGGTGCCGGAAAATTGTACCGTTATAAAAAATGAAAATGGTACAGCGCCTTGCATGTGGTTTGAACATCAAGGAAAAATAATTATTTCCATGCCAGGTGTTCCTTTTGAGATGAAAAGCTTAATGGTTGAACAGGTTATACCAACACTTTTAAAACATTTCAATTTACCAATTATTAAACATTTAAATATTCTAACAGCAGGTTTAGGTGAATCCTTTTTGGCAAAGGAGATAGAAGATATTGAAGATTTATTACCTAAACATATTAAGTTAGCCTATCTTCCTAAATTCGGGCAGGTAAAACTGAGGTTGAGTGGAATTGCAGATGACAGTATTAATTTACAGGAAGAAATAAGGGAATGGCAACAAAAAATAATTACTAGATTAGGTAAGTATGTCATAGCTGATCATGACACCACAGTTCCACAAGTTGTGTTAGATTTTTTAACTACTCATTCCTTAAATTTCTCAACAGCTGAAAGTTGTACAGGTGGATTTATTGCTCATTTAATTACGGCTCTGCCTGGAAGTTCTGCGGTGTATGTGGGTGGGGGTGTAGTGTACACGAATCCTCTAAAAAAATGTTTATTAGGGGTAAGAGAGGAGACATTGGAAAAATATACAGCGGTCAGTGAGCCTACGGTTTTAGAGATGGCCGACGGAGCTAAAGATAAATTTCAATCTGATTATGCCATAGCGGTGTCTGGCTATGCGGGGAGCGGGGAAGATGTATCAGAAGAAGAGATAGGGTTGATTTGGATTGCTATAGCAGGCCCAAGAAGAACTATTGCCAAACAATTTAAATTGGGCAATAATAGAACTCAAAATATAGAACGGGCAAGTATTGTAGCTTTGACCTTTTTACTAAATGAGTTAAAGAAAGATACAAAAATAAGCTAGAAAAGCTGTATTTTTGCCCAACAATTTCCAGATATAACACATATATTATTATGGCACAATATGAATTACTACTACCTAAAATGGGTGAAAGTGTTGCTGAAGCGACAATTATTAAATGGGTAAAGCAGGTTGGAGATACTATATCTTTAGATGATACCATTTTAGAAATTGCCACAGACAAAGTTGATTCTGAAGTTCCTTCTCCAGTATCAGGTAAATTGGTAAAACAATTATGTGCAGTAGATGATATTGTACAAGTAGGTGCTGTAATTGCAATTATTGAAACTGATTCTGATAATAATAGTTCAAATAATTCTTTATCTAATGAAACTCCATCAGTAGCAGTTTCATCAAATCAGGTAGAAGAATCTTTATCATCAGTATCTGATATTCCTGGAATTAGTGCAGTAGTTGAAACTACTTCAAATAATTATAAATCAACAGATAGATTTTATTCACCTCTTGTCAAAAAGATTGCTCAAGAAGAGAATATATCTTTAGAAGAATTAAGTGTCATTAAGGGTACTGGGGCAGAAGGTAGAGTCACTAAAGATGATATGCTTAATTATATTAAAACTAGAGGTTCAGAAAATAATTCTATTAAATCTTTTAATGCAGATCAAAGTACTAAAGACACTTCAATAAACGCTCCAAAACAGGTCAATAATATTGATAATTCAACAGCAAAAGGCACATCGGTTAGTGGTACGGATGAAATTATAGAGATGGATCGAATGAGAAAGTTAATTGCAGATCACATGGTTATGAGTAAGCAAACCTCTCCTCACGTAACTTCTTTTGTAGAAGCTGATGTTACTAATTTAGTCAATTGGCGAAATAAGGTGAAAAATGAATTCGAGAAGAGAGAGAATGAAAAAATTACATTTACACCAATTTTTGTCGAAGCTGTTGCAAGAGCTATTAAGGATTTTCCATTAATAAATGTAAGCGTTAATGGCACTCAAATTATTAAAAAGAAAGATATAAATATTGGTATGGCGGCTGCTTTACCAAGTGGTAATTTAATTGTACCTGTAATAAAAAATGCAGATCAATTAAATCTTATTGGATTAACTAAAGCTGTTAATGATTTAGCCAGTAGAGCTAGAAAATCTAAGTTAAAACCTGATGAAACTCAAAATGGTACATTCACTTTAACAAATGTTGGGTCTTTTGGAAATGTGATGGGTACGCCTATCATTAACCAACCACAAGTTGCTATATTAGCCGTAGGTGCAATTAAGAAAAAACCTGCCGTTATAGAAACAGAGTTTGGAGATGTAATAGCCATTAGGCATATGATGTATTTATCATTATCTTATGATCATAGAGTTGTGGATGGAGCCCTTGGAGGTTCATTTGTGAGAAGAGTTGCTGATTATTTAGAATCTTGGGATATAAATAGGGAACTATAAAGAAATAAAAAAAGGCATTTGTTAATTCAAATGCCTTTTTTTTATAAAATGAAATATGAAAAGATCAATAATTAAAATCCAAATTAATTTGCAGCAATTAAATTATCTATATCTAATTGATTAATTAAATTATCGGAATAAATTACTCGTCCAGTATGTGCTAAAAATAAATCCTTAGTGAGAAGTAAATCATTATTTTCAATTAATTTCTGGAGTGAAACTAAACCAATAACATATTTATAATCATCTCTAGTAAAGCGTTCTCTGATTTCAAATAAACCTAACTTATCTAAAGTATATTCATGTTCATACCTTAAATATACTTCTAAATTTATATCCACCGTATTTCTTAAACCATTTAATAAATGATGCTTTTTATATTCATATTTGTAATTATATCTCAACGCTGCTATATCAGATAAAACAGCAGCACCCGTAGGATGACCCCCAGCACCTTTTCCAAAGAAAAATTGTTTATCTGCAAATGCAGCTTGTACTGTTACGCCATTATATTCATTTTCAACATTGAATAGAAAATCATCTGTTTTTACAAATTTTGGTATTACAAATACTATAATTTGATTATTACTTATTTTTTTTGCCGTAGGTATTAATTTAATTTTAAAGCCCTTTTCTTTAGCATATTGAATATCTTTTTTTGAAATATGTTGAATCCCAATATTGAATATATTATTGGGGTTAATAAATAGCCCATAAGCATGGGCGGTAGCAATACATAATTTATATTTTGCATCATAACCTCCGACATCTAATATTGGGTTAGACTCAGCAAAACCTAAATTTTGTGCTTGGAGAAGGGCATCCTCATAGCTTAAATTTTCATTGTACAGTTTAGAAAGTATATAATTAGAGGATCCATTAAAGATCCCGTTTATACTATGTAATAGTTCATTGTCATAATATTCTTCTAAATTCCTTATTATTGGAATACTGCCACAAACTGCTCCTTCATATAATAATGAAGCGCCATATTTTGCCTGTAAATCAACTAATTCAGATAAATTTTCTGCAATCATTTTTTTATTGGCAGAAACTACATTTTTACCACTTATTAGCGCTGTTTTAACAATTTTATAAGCTGCTTCAGCGTCATCAATTAACTCCACAATTGTGTTAATTTCAGGATTATTTAATATTTCATCATGACTGGTGGTAAATAAGGATGCTGGTAAAGTTCTTAACTTTTCAGGATGCTTAATGGCTATCTTAATGATTTCTAAGTTTAGATTTTGACTTTTAATGATATCATGTAATCCTTGGCCCACAACACCAAATCCAAATAATCCTATTTTTATTTTTGTGCTCATTAGTTTTTTTATGCTGTAAAATTTAGTTTAACAATTTTATTTTCTATTTTTTCTTTAAGAAATTGACTTATACCATTAACTAGTTTATCAGTTTCAATTAAAAATCCATCATGGCCATAAGTAGATTCAACCTTTAATAATTTTGCACCTGGAATTTCATTGGCTAAAAATTCTTGTTCTGAAAATGGAAATAATAAATCATTTGAAATGCCAATTACTAGCGTTTGGGCTTTTATAGATTTTAAAACCGTTGATATGCTAGACCTTCCTCGACCCACATTATGGCTATCCATAGCTTTCGTTAAATACCAATAACTATAGGCATTAAATCGATTAATTAATTTTTCACCTTGGTAATTTTGGTAACTTGAAGCTCTAAATTGATCTGATTTTTCATGTGTATTTTCGGCTTGAGTGGTATTATAGGCTTCGGCTGTCCTATAAGATAAAAGAGCAATGCTTCGAGCAGCCTTTAGGCCCTTCTTACCGCCATCTGGATGATTGGAATAAAAAGTTCTATCTGAAGTGATAGCCATTCGCTGACTTTCATTAAAAGCCACTCCCCAAGGTGAATGCACAGCATTTGTGGCTAATAATATCAAATTCTCAATATTTAATTTATTGGATAAACATAATTCCAATGCTTGTTGCCCACCTAATGATCCCCCAATTAAAATATTTATTTTTTTAATTTTCAGATGTTCAGCTAGAATATGATGAACGTTTGCTAAATCTTTAATGGTAAATTGGGGAAAGGAGAGGTAATAAGGATTACCAGTAATGGGGTTAATATGCAATGGATTAGATGTTCCGTACGGTGAACCCAGTATATTTGCGCAAATAATAAAATGTTCGTCTGGATTAAATAAATTGTTTTTGCCGAATAACCCAGTCCACCAATCAAATACATCAGAATTGGCTGTTAAGGCATGGCATACCCATACGACATTATCTTGATTAGAATTTAATTTACCATATGTATGGTAAACAATTTCTAAGTCTCTTATTTTTTTTCCGCTCTCCAGTTTAAAAACTTTTGGATATTTATATTTATTAGGGTTAATCATGTTTAGATTCAAGGTTATTATATTTCACAAGTAAGCTATATATATGCGATTAAAATGTCCTTAACTAAGCTTAATAATTGATACCTCGGAAAAGTTTAAGGAATTGAAATGGTATATATCAACAAGATATTAAGATTCTAAGTGAATACTCCAGGAGGACCAATTAGTCTTAATAAAGGGAAAATTGAAATTGATAAACCTCAATTTGAGTAAGAAGGTAATAATGTAATTTGTCATAATAAATAATTTATATTTCCAAATTACTCCATGTAATTTGGCCAGGAATTGGCACCTTCTCGTTATGTTGAGGGTTGCCAGTGGGTCATAGAGCCTGTCTCTCACCACTTCTTTATAAATCAAATGCAAATTGGATTTGACTTTAATTTATTTGGCTTTCCAAATAATATTGCAAATATAATAATTTTTAGATTGATTTTTGAAATTTAATTTGGAATTTTATTTAAAACCATTTTAAAATCAGTAATTAAGTCATCAATATTTTCTAAACCCACTGATATTCTAATTAGATTTTTAGGTGTCTTCGTGTCTGGACCTTCTACAGAAGCACGATGTTCAATTAAACTTTCTACACCGCCTAATGATGTTGCTTGAGTAAATAATACCAAGTTATTACATATAAATTTTGCAGCTTCTTCTCCTTTTTTGATTTGTATAGATATCATACCACCATAACCCCGCATTTGTTTCTTTGCAACTAAATGCTGCGGATGAGACGTTAATCCAGGATATATAACTTTTTCAATAGCGGGATGGGCATTTAGATAATTTGCTAACTTTTCAGCGTTTTCACAATGACCTTTAACTCTATATGCTAGAGTTTTAATACTTCTTAAAAGTAAAAAACAATCAAATGGAGAAGGCACAGCACCCCCAATTTCCTGAATGTTTTTAATTTTTAACCAAAAATCATCTTGATTTTTTGTGGTTAAACAACCTCCTAAAACATCGCTATGACCTCCAAAATACTTTGTTGTAGAGTGCATTACAATATCGATATTGTACATTAAAGGATTCTGTAAAATAGGAGATGCGAAAGTACTATCACAAACTGTTATTAAATCATGTTTTTTGGCAAGGGAAGCTATAAATTCTAAATCAGTGATTTTTAATTGTGGATTAGATGGAGTTTCAATCCAAATTAATTTAGTTTGTTCATTAATGTAACCTTCAATATTTTCGGTATTTGTTAAATCGATAAAGTCAAAAGTTAAAATGCCTTCGAAAATACTTAACAACTGCTTTTTAAAGCCCCAATACATATCGTCGGGAGCAATTATATGTGATCCTGGCTTTAATGCTTGGAAAATAGCCATGCCAGCTATATTACCTGAAGAAAATGCACAGGTTGATGAACCCATTTCTAATTGGGTAATTACTTCCTCTAAACTTGCTCGATTTGGATTATTAATTCTACTATACATATAACCACCAGGATAATTTCCATTTTCATCACGCAAAAAAGTGGTTGAAAGATGTATAGGAGTAGTCACATCACCTGTATTAATTTTATTTAATTGCCAGCTATGTATAGCGATAGTTTCTGGTTTTAGCATAGAGATAATTAACTATTTTCTTTTTAATAGTTATTACAAATTTATATGAATTAATAAGAAATCGCTATTCTGGCAAGATTTATGTTTTTTATAGCTTATCTATTTATTAAAAATATAATCACATGAAAAAAATTGTCTACGCATTATTAGTAACAATGTCTACTGCTTTTGCACTATCCAGCTGCTCTCCAAAAACCAATAGTACTCCGATGAATGTTAATAGATCCGCAATTTCAGGAAATTGGTCATTAAATAATATCACATTTGATAATATTTCTGAAAGTAATATTAAAACTTTTTTAGGTGAACCTTCTTATAAGTGCTTTATAGGAAGTATATGGAATTTAACTAATTCAGGAAATGGAGAATATTTAATTCCTAATAATGAATATTGTAGTGCTAAAACGCAGGATATATTTTGGTCATATAATTCCACTGATGCTGTTTTTCAATATAAAATTCTTAATGAAGGAGATAGAGCAAAAAATGTTACGGATGGTTTTAAATTATTGGTAGCAAGTAACAATGGTTCGGAAATGACAATTAAATCTCCAATTTCTTATAATGGGGGTACAGCATATGTAAATTTACATTTTCAAAAAGTAACCAGATAAAGATTTTATAATTTTAATTATATAAACCGGTAAGATTTTTACCGGTTTTTTTTATTTTGCTTTTTACAAGAAAATGATTGTTAATATGAGTATTATCGTACTTTTGCTGATATTATTCGGAATAAAATGCAAAACTTAAATATTCTAATTTCTTCTCAAACTATGGACCCCGAACTTCTTAGGATAGCATCTAAGGTTCATCTAGGGGAAAGAATAAGTGAAACTGAAGGCGTTTACCTTTATGAACATGCCGATTTATCATATCTAGGTGTTTTGGCAAATTTTATTCGAGAATCTAAACATGGGGATAATACTTATTTCAATAAGAATTTTCATATTGAACCCACAAACCTTTGTGTCTATGATTGTAAATTCTGTTCTTATAGTAGACTTATTAAGCAAAAGGATGAAGGCTGGGCTTTAACCTTAGATGAAATGCTTGATCAGATAAAAAAATATGATGATCAACCAGTTACGGAAGTACACATAGTAGGGGGTGTATTGCCTCAATATGATTTAAAATTCTATAGTGAATTATTTACTGCAATCAAAAATCATCGTCCAAGTTTACATGTTAAAGCGCTAACGCCCGTTGAATACCATTACATATTTAAAAAGGCTAAAATTGACTATGAGACGGGAATGAAATTGATGAAAGAGGCAGGTTTAGAATCTATACCAGGGGGAGGTGCAGAAATATTTCATCCTGAAATAAGGAATCAAATTGCTAAGGATAAATGTACAGGAGAGCAATGGTTAGAGATTCATGAAATATGGCATAATTTAGGTATGCGCTCTAATGCAACCATGTTATATGGTCATATAGAATCTTACCATCACAGAATTCATCATATGGAACAATTGAGGCAACTTCAAGATAGAACTGGTGGTTTCCAAACATTTATTCCTTTAAAATTCAGGAATCAACATAACCAAATGGAGCATATTCCAGAAGTTTCTGTAGTGGAAGATTTGAGAAACTATGCTATTTCAAGAATTTATTTGGATAATTTTGATCATATAAAGGCATACTGGGCAATGATTAGTAGAGAAACTGCTCAATTAGCATTAAACTTCGGTGTGGATGATATTGATGGTACTTTGGATGATACTACTAAAATTTATTCTATGGCCGGAGCCGAAGAACAAAATCCAGCTATGACTACATCCGAATTAGTGAATTTAATTAAGCAAGTAGGCCGTCGCCCTATAGAAAGGGATACTTTATATAATGTAATTCAAGATTATACAGACATTAAATTTGAAGATGAAGCCTTAAAGGTCAATTATTACAAATTGCCGGTAATTAATAATTAAATAGATTATAGAATGAAAGAAATCTATATTATTAGGCATGGCGAAACAGATTTAAATAAACGGGGAATAGTTCAAGGAAGGGGTATAGATTCGGATTTAAATCAAACAGGTATTAATCAAGCTAATGCATTTTATAATACTTACAAACATATTAAGTTTGATCATATTTATGTTTCAAATTTAAAAAGAACCCAACAGACTGTCCAGAAATTTATTGATAATGGGATTGCCTATACAAAATTGTCTGGCTTAGATGAGCTAGCTTGGGGAATTTGGGAAGGTCAACCTGTTACTGAAAAATCTCAACAAGCATTTAAAGAAATAGCTGAAAAATGGTTAAATGGAAATTATGATGCAAAATTTGATTTGGGTGAAAGTCCAAATGAAGTTTCCATCCGACTTCAAGATGCTTTGTTTAAAATACTTTCAAATAAAAATGAAGAAAGAATTTTAGTTTGCATGCATGGCAGAGCCCTTAGACTATTCTTGTGTCTGTTAGAGAAGAAGCCTTTATCTTCTATGATTGACTATCCCCACAAAAATACCACCTTATATAAATTGTTATACGATGGCAAAAGCTTTAAAATAGTAGATTTTAATTCTACTACACATTTAGATTTAATTTAATCACCCTCCTTTAATATTCTTTTAATTTTGAAAAAAGTAAGTATTTCTGCCGTTTCTTATACAAATTCTAAAGCATTTGTTTTTGGTTTAGAAAATAGCAATATCATTGAAAAAATTGATTTACAAAAAGATATCCCTGCCGATTGTGCTGAAAAATTAATTAATAATAAGGTTGATATTGGTTTAATTCCAATAGCTACTTTACCTTTAGTTCCGAATGGAGAAATAATTGGTCAGTATTGCATTGGATCAGATGGTGCAGTAAATTCTGTGTTTTTATTCTCTGATTTACCTTTGGATGAGATTAAAACTATTCGATTAGATGCCCATTCTCGTACTTCCAACAATTTAACAAAGGTATTATTTCATTTTTACTTAAAACGTCCTATAACCTATTTGACTCCAGATGATTCTTACACAAAAGAAGATGCTCATGTATTAATAGGTGATAGAACATTTGGGAAAACAAAACAATTTAAAACTGTATTAGATTTGGGCCAATTATGGAAAGATTTTACAGGCTTACCATTTGTATATGCAGCATGGGTTGCAAACAAAAAATTAAATCCTGAATTTATTACAGAGTTCAATGATGCATTAAAGATGGGATTAGATAATTTAGATAATGTCATTGCACAATTAAAGCCAATTCCTGACTTTAACTATAAAGATTACTTTTATCATAATCTCAAATTCAATTTAGATGAATCCAAAAGAGAGGCTATAGTTCTATTCCTAAATAGAATAGAAAATTTACCAAAATAGGAATCCTTCCACAACTGTAAATTTATCCACAATTCAATCAGTCCATTCGATAAGATTGTATATTTACGCTAACTAAACCATATTATTTTGGCAAAAAACACTGAAAAAGTAACCCCTTTAATGCAACAATACAATGCTATTAAAGCAAAGTATCCTGGTACATTATTGCTTTTTAGAGTGGGTGATTTTTACGAAACATTTGGAGAAGACGCTATTAAAACCTCCCAAATATTGGGTATTATTTTAACCAAAAGAGGAACTGGACCAAATGGAGCTTTAGAACTAGCTGGATTTCCACATCATTCTCTTGAAAATTATTTGTCAAAATTAGTACGTGCGGGTCAAAGAGTGGCAATATGTGATCAATTAGAAGATCCGAAAACAACTAAAACAATTGTTAAAAGAGGAGTAACTCAATTAGTAACCCCTGGTGTTTCCTACAGTGACAATATACTTAATCAAAAAAAGAATAATTATTTAGCCTCTATTTATTTCGATAAAAGCACAACTGGTGTATCTTTTTTAGATATATCAACTGGTGAATTTTTAATAACTCAAGGTCCAAATAGTTATATAGATAGTTTACTCCAAACATATAAGCCTACAGAAATTATATTTCAAAAAACAAAGAAGGCTCATTTAACTTCAAACTTTGGAGATAAGTTTTATACTTACCCCATAGATGAATGGGCTTATAGTTATGATTATGCTAATGAAACGCTTTGTAACCATTTTGAAGTGAATACTTTAAAAGGTTTTGGAGTGGATAAATATCAAGCCGGAATTGTAGCTGCCGGAGTAATTCTTTACTATTTAGGAGAAACAGAACACAAGCAACTACAGCATATTACCCAATTATCTAGAATAGAAGAAGATAGTTGTATGTGGTTAGATCGTTTCACCATTCGGAATCTTGAATTAGTTAATTCTGGAAATGAAGGCGCTATGACCCTTTTTGAAGTATTAGATGCAACTAAAAGTGCTATGGGGGCAAGACTGTTACATAAATGGATTCTGATGCCTCTGATTGACTTAAAATCAATCCAAGCTCGCTTAGATTACGTTGAGTATTTTAAAGATAATCCAAAATTAACCTCCAATTGTATAAACCATATAAGTAGTATTGGAGATATTGAACGATTAATTTCAAAAGTAGGCTTACTAAAAGCTAATCCTAGAGAACTAAGTCAGTTATTAAAAGGCTTACAAGAACTAACTTTATTAAAGGAATTGTTTTCTCAAGAATCCACCCCTGTACTTTTGGAGTTTATAGAAAATTTAGATACTTGTGATTCCTTAAAAAGTCGATTAGAAAAAGAACTACATAGTGATCCTCCTGTATTATTAAATAAAGGTAATGTTATTGCCGAAGGTGTTTCTGAAGAATTAGATAAACTTCGGAAGATTGCGTTTGGAGGAAAAGAATTTTTATTAGAGATTCAAAAAAGAGAAATTGTAGAAACGGGAATACCATCTTTAAAGATAGCTTTTAATAATGTTTTTGGATATTATTTAGAAGTTACACATACACACAAAGATAAAGTTCCTGAAACCTGGATTCGAAAGCAAACCTTGGTAAATGCCGAACGGTATATAACCCCTGAGTTAAAAGAATATGAAGATCAAATTCTAGGGGCAGAAGAAAAGATAGCAGCGATCGAAGCCCAACTATATTTGCAGTTATTAACTGAATCAGCTAATTATATTAAGCAGATTCAACGAAATGCGTATTATATAGCTAAACTAGATGTTCTCACAAGCTTTGCAGTCATTGCTGAAAAGCAATTTTATACAAAACCCATAATTAATAATGGCAAAAGTTTGGATATACTGGGAGGTAGACACCCTGTAATTGAAAGGAAACTTCCTATCGATCAGGAGTATATTACAAATGATGTATACCTAGATAATGATACCCAACAGATTATGATCATAACTGGCCCTAATATGGCGGGTAAATCAGCTTTATTAAGGCAAACCGCTCTCATTGTACTGATGGCTCAAATTGGTTGCTTTGTACCAGCTAAAAAGGCTGAGATTGGTTTAATTGACAAAATATTTACCAGGGTAGGAGCTTCAGACAATTTATCTACTGGAGAAAGTACCTTCATGGTTGAAATGAATGAAACAGCCAGTATTTTAAATAATATTTCTAATAGGAGCCTAATTTTATTAGATGAAATTGGTAGGGGAACAAGTACTTATGACGGTATTTCTATTGCTTGGGCAATTGCAGAATATCTACATGAGCATCCGACAGCCCGGCCAAAAACACTATTTGCAACGCATTATCATGAGCTTAATGAACTAGAAGGGAATTTAAGTAGAATTAAAAACTTTAATGTTTCTATTAAGGAAGTTGGTCAAAAGATAATATTTTTAAGAAAATTAGTACCTGGAGGATCTGAACATAGCTTTGGTATCCATGTTGCCAAATTAGCAGGTATGCCCCCAAAATTGATAGCCCGTTCTCAAGAAATTTTAAAACGTTTAGAAATTGATAGAACAGAAGGACAAAGCATAAAGGATAGTATTAAAAAAGTACAAAATCAAGCTTATCAACTTCAAATGTTTGCCGTAGAAGATCCTACCTTAATTAAAATTAGAGACTCCTTAAATAATTTAGATGTAAATTCACTTACGCCAGTGGAAGCTTTAATCAAACTGGACGAAATTCAGCGCTTGATAAAAAATTAATCGTGTAGAGTATGTATCAGTTCAGAATTTATATCGCACTTTTATTTTTAATATTAAGTATTAGTTCTTGTGCTGTTAAGAAATCTAGTCAGTCTATTTATGCTTTTGAAAAGGCAAAAAAAATAGAAGAAACATTTAAGGAGTTAAAAAACAAAAAATTACCCAATTTTATAAAGGAGTGGACTGGTACCCCTTATAAATTGGGAGGAATGGATAAAAAAGGGATAGATTGTTCAGGATTTGCACTATTATTACAAGATCAGATTTTTGGCGTGAAATTAGTTCGGAGGTCCATTGAACAGGCACTTCAAATAGAACCTAAACAAGTAGATGAATTAAAAGAAGGAGATTTGATATTTTTTTCTTTCTCTGGAAAAGATATTGACCATGTAGGCGTTTATTTAAATAATAATTATTTTGTACATGCTTCTACCACCAGAGGAGTAATTGTAGATGATTTAAGGTTAGCTGCTTATAGAAATTCAATTGTTAAATGTGGATCAGTTTTAAAAAGTAATCTATGAAAAAAATAAGTCTAATTTGCTTATTCATTATATGGTGTACAATAACATTATTTGCCCAAAGAATTACTTATACACCAGGCAGAACACTATCCAATATCACTTTACAAAATGTGGTCAATGGGAAAACATTTGATTTTAAATCTCAGACTAAAGCAAAAGGGTTTATAGTTGTTTTTATGACACCTACCTGTGACCATTGTATAATTTATAAACCAAAAATTTTAGCGTTAGATGCAAAATATAAGTCACTAGGCTATCCAGTTGTTGCCATAGGTCCGTATGCTGATTATCCTAATGAATATCCGTTAGATGCTGCAGCAGCTATGAAGAAAGCGGCTATTAGTGGGAAATATACATTTCCATATTTAGGAGATTCAAAGTTTCAAACAACCACCTTGTTTGGCATTACTAAAACCCCAACTGCTGTTATTCTAGAAAGAAAACCCGATGGTTTCCTAGTTAAATATATTGGCGTAATAGATAATCAACCTGATCCTAAAAAAACGCCCACTAGAAAGTTTGTGGAAGAAGAAATTCAAAAAATGCTTAAATAAACTATGTATTTAAAATAATTATGAAAGGTTATTGCAAGTTCAAATCAATAATTTTAATATTAGCATTAATATTTTGTTATTCAATATCCTTTGCACAAGTTGAGCTTTTAAGCTTCAAGCAATTAGAATCCCGCTTAAAGAAAGGAAAAGATACCACATTTGTAATCAACATGTGGGCCACTTGGTGTGCTCCTTGTGTTGAAGAACTTCCTCATTTTGAAAAAATAAACGATATTTATAATAATAAAAAGGTAAAAGTTATTTTGTGGAGTTTGGATTTTAAATCTAAAATTGAAACGGAGGTTATACCATTTGTAGAAAGAAAAAAACTATTATCGGAAGTTTTTGTGGTAAATGAAAAAAGTCAACAAGACTTTATAGATAAAATTAGTAAAGATTGGAGTGGAGCAATTCCAGCTACATTAATTTATCAAAATAGTACAAAAAGAAGAGAGTTTTACGAAAAAGAGTTTAACTACAACGAGTTAGAACAAGTAATTAAATCATTTATACAACATTAATCAAATATTATTATGAAAAAAATTGTATTAGTGTGTATGCTCCTTTTTACATTAGGCGCTTATGCTCAAACGGGTTATAAAGTTGGCGATGTAGTAGCAGATTTTAAATTGAAAAATGTCAATAACCAATTTGTATCACTTACAAATTATCCAGATGCTAAAGGGTATATCATTGTGTTTACTTGCAATACTTGCCCCGTTTCAAAAGCATATCAAGATAGGATAGAGGATTTAAATAAAACTTATAAACCTAAGGGATATCCCGTAATTGCTATAAATACTAATGACCCAATTGCTTCTCCTGGAGATTCATTTCCAAAAATGCAAGAATTAGCCAAACAGAAAAATACTACTTATCCCTATCTAGAAGATCCGGACCATATTTATACTAAATTATATGGCGCAGCAAAAACTCCACATACTTTTATTGTTCAAAAAACTGAAAAAGGTAATGAGTTAATGTACTACGGAGCTATTGATAATGATCAAGAAAATACTAATCCGCAAAAGGAAACTTATGTGGCGGATGCTTTAGAACTTTTAATGAAAGGTAAAAAACCTGCTGTTAACTTTACCAAAGCTGTTGGTTGTACAATTAAGTGGAAAAAAAACTAGTAGAATTAAAAACTAGTTAAAAAAAGTGGATAAAATTAAAATGGAAGAAAAATATCACTTCTGGACTAAATATAAAAAATTTGCAAGTACTGAAATACTGATGTATTTATTAATGATTATTGGTATTGGAATTGGAATCATTATCTTAACTTAAAACTATTAAGCCAAAAATTACAGATTAACAAACATGAAATTAAATCTAAAACGCCCATTAGCATTTTTTGATCTAGAAGCAACTGGAGTAAATGTTGGAGCAGACCGAATAGTAGAAATTGCCATATTAAAAATAAATATTGATGGAAGTCAAGAGTTAAAAACTTGTAGAGTTAATCCTGAAATTAAAATTCCTTTAGAGGCTTCTTTAATACATGGTATTTATGATGAAGATGTAAAAGACTTACCCACCTTTAAAGAAATTGCACTAGATATTCAAGACTTTTTAGGGGATTCAGATTTGGCTGGATATAATTCCAATAAGTTTGATATTCCCTTATTATTAGAAGAGTTTTTGAGAAGTGGTATTGATTTTAATATGTCGGATAGGAAAACAGTAGATGTGCAAAATATTTTCCATCAAATGGAACAGCGCACCTTAAAGGCTGCCTATAAATTTTATTGTCATCAAGAATTAGAAAACGCCCATCAAGCGGAAGCAGATATTAAAGCTACTTATGAGGTTTTATTAGCTCAGTTAGAAAAATACAAAGATGTTGAATTTGAGTCTAAGGATGGTGTAAAAAGTGTTCCAGTACAGAATGATATCGATGCCTTACATAATTTTACAAATCTTAACAAAGTGGTTGATTTTGCTGGAAGAATGGTTTATAATGAAGAAGGTAAAGAAGTAATTAATTTTGGTAAACACAAAGGTAAGGTAGTAGAAGACGTGTTCAGTATGGAACCAAGTTATTATTCATGGATGAAACAAGGAGACTTTCCTTTATATACCAAAAAGAAATTGGATGAAATCTGGAAAAGATGGAATGCCAATAAAGACACCTCTAAAGTTATACCCACTAAACCTGAACGAACAGATAAACCTAAATTCCAGAAGAATTTTAAACCTTCCTCCAAACCTAAAGTGCCAGCAAAGCCTGTAAGTGAGGATATGTTAGAGCAATTAAAATTAAAATTTGGGAAATAACTAATTCAAAGGTTTTAGAAAGTTAATATTCCTTTTTAATCCTTCAAATTTCGTACGTTTTACAGCGGATTTATTAAAAACTCGAGAAAATACTTCAGTAGTTATTTCCTCGAGTTCTTTTTTTTCTAAATGGAGGAGTTCTGGATGAGGATTAAATCGATGTTCCTGATGAGGAACCGCAAATCTGTTCCATGGACATACGTCCTGACATATATCGCAACCAAAAGCCCAATTATCCATTTTCCCTTTAAAGGTGGATGGAATCTCATTTTTCAATTCAATAGTTAAATAAGAAATACATTTGCTTCCGTCAACTTGATAAGGGGCAAATATAGCGTCAGTTGGACAAGTATCAATGCAACGAGTACAACTACCACAATGATCTGTAGCAAATTCAGCATCATAATGTAAATCTAAATCCACTATCAATTCAGCAATAAAGAAAAAAGATCCTTGCTGTTTTGCAATCAAATTAGAATTTTTTCCTATCCAACCCAAACCAGATTTTTTAGCCCAAGCTTTATCTAAAACTGGTGCAGAATCAATAAAACATCGTCCTGATACATCTCCTATTTCATTTCTAATTATTTCTAAAAGCTCTGCTAATTTTTCTTTTATAACCGTATGATAATCTTCCCCATACGCATATTTAGATATTTTTGGGGCAGTAGGGTCGACTTGAGATTGATTAGTAAAATAATTATATGTAAGTGATATAACTGACTTTGCATCATCCACTAATAAACGGGGATCTAAACGTTTATCAAAGTAATTAGCCATATAGGCCATTTCCCCATGATGATTATTATTTAACCAGGTTTCTAAACGAGGAGCCTCCGCTTCTAAAAATTCTGCTTTAGAAATACCACAACTTAAAAATCCAAGTTTATAAGCTGATTCCTTTATGAATAGTGAATTTTTGAAAGCGTTAGAAGCCATACATAAAAGTTAAAAATAGAGGTCCTAAAACAATATCTTGAGTTTTCCTGTTTTAGTATTAAATAACAAAAGTACATAAAATGGAAAACTCTAATAACACTGAAAATAAATCTTTGGATGAAAATAATGATCCCATTAGAAATGTTCCTACCGAACATGATTACGAAGCTCATGCAACCGATCCAAAACCAGCACCCACTGTAAACGAACCTGACAATAAAGGTGCCGGGCCTACTATGAAGTGGGTTATCCCTATCGTAATTATTGTATTGGCTATTATTTATTTTCTATATTTTAGAAATACAATGACTGATTAGGTCCAAAAATTAAATCTTATAAATAGAAAATTAGTTTTTGGAAAAGTTAGAATAATGTTCCCGTTTTACCAGGACTAATTTTCTTTAAATGAGTATATGCTGCCTCTGTAACTTCACGACCTCTAGCCGTACGCATTAAATAACCTTCTTGGATGAGGAAAGGTTCATATACCTCTTCGATGGTTCCATCATCTTCTCCAACAGCAGTTGCAATGGTTTTTAAACCTACTGGCCCTCCTTTAAATTTTTCGATTATGGCTAATAGAATTTTATTGTCCATCTCGTCTAAACCATGTTCATCAACATTCAGAGCCGAAAGAGCGTATCGAGCAATCTCTGTATCTATGTTTCCATTACCTTTTATTTGAGCAAAATCTCGGGTACGTCTTAGTAAAGCATTTGCAATCCTGGGAGTTCCTCTACTTCGTCTAGCTATTTCAAATGCCCCTTCATCAGTTATGGGGGTATTTAAAATTGAAGAGGATCTTAATACAATAGTGGTTAATAGTTTGGCATCATAATAAGCTAATCTTGAATTAATTCCAAATCGGGCTCTCAATGGTGCAGTTAATAAGCCCGAACGGGTAGTAGCCCCAATAAGTGTAAAAGGATTTAATCCAATTTGAACGGATCTGGCATTAGGGCCACTTTCAAGCATGATATCAATTTTAAAATCCTCCATAGCCGAGTAAAGGTATTCTTCTACAACCGGGCTCAATCTATGAATTTCATCAATAAATAAAATGTCACCTGCTTCTAAATTCGTAAGTAAACCAGCAAGATCTCCGGGTTTATCTAACACTGGGCCAGAAGTTATTTTTATTCCAACGCCCATTTCATTAGCGATAATATGGGATAATGTGGTTTTACCCAATCCTGGAGGGCCATGTAGTAGAACATGATCCAAAGATTCCCCACGTAACTTGGCCGCTTGAACAAAAATCTTAAGATTTTCAAGTACTTTTTCCTGGCCTGTAAAATCCTCAAAGGCCTGTGGCCTTAAAACCTTTTCAATATCCCTTTCAGGATTTGATAAATGTTCACTAGATGGATTTAGATGAGGATTCATAAACAAATATACTTAACTAATTAGACGGTTTTTTAAATTTCGGAGAAACAGTAGCCTCTTTAATTCCATTTGAATAATTATAAAAGCCTTCTCCTGATTTTACTCCTTTATTTCCTGACATTACCATATTAACTAGTAAGGGGCAAGGAGCGTATTTTGGATTTCCAAAACCCTCATGTAATACTTTTAAGATAGCTAAACAAACATCAAGGCCAATAAAGTCTGCTAATTGTAACGGCCCCATCGGATGTGCCATACCTAATTTCATAACTTGGTCTATTTCATGAACACCTGCTACACCTTCATATAAGGTATAAATAGCTTCATTAATCATCGGCATTAAAATTCTGTTGGCTACAAAACCTGGATAATCATTAACTTCAACTGGAATTTTATTTAGTTTCTTACTTAAGTCCATCACCAAGGAAGTCGTTTCATCGCTTGTAGCATATCCTCGTATCACTTCTACCAACTTCATAACAGGTACAGGATTCATAAAATGCATTCCAATAACTTGAGCTCCTCTTTGCGTTACAGAAGCAATTTGGGTAATAGAAATGGAAGAAGTATTACTAGCCAAAATAGCTTCAGGTTTAGCAAATTGATCTAAATCTTTAAAAATTTTTAGTTTTAATTCTAAATTCTCAGTGGCAGCTTCTACAATTAAGTCTACATTTTCCACACCTGTTTTTAAATCTGTAAAGCTAGTAATATTAGATAATGTCGTAGATTTCTCAGCTTCTGATAAACTGCCTTTAGCAACTTGTCTATCTAAATTTTTTGAAATTGTATTTAAAGCATTATTTAATGCTTGTTCATTTATATCTATTAAATTGACAGGAAATCCAAATTGTGCAAATGTATGTGCAATTCCATTTCCCATTGTACCTGAACCTATAACTGCTATTTTCATCTGTAAGTAATTTAACCTTTATTATATCTTAATTAATTTATGGAGCTAATCTGCTAATTTCCCATTTTCCATCCACTTGCTCATACACAATCCTGTCATGTAATCGGGATTCTCTGCCTTGCCAAAATTCAATCAAATTAGGTATAAGTTTGTAACCACCCCAATGTATTGGCCGAGGTATTTCTAGATTATCATATTGAGCAGAAAGATGCTTTAAATTATCCTCTAAAACATCTCTAGAAACGATAACATTACTTTGGGGAGAAGCATGGGCACCTAGCTGACTTAAACGAGGACGGGTGTTAAAATAGGAATCTGATTCTATGGAATCAATTTTAATAATATTTCCTTCTATTCTAACTTGACGTTCTAAATCAGCCCAAAAAAACACTAAACAAGCTTGAGGATTGTTCAATATTTGTTGACCTTTATGACTTAAATAATTGGTGAAAAAAGTAAATCCTTCAACATCAAAACCTTTTAGTAGAACAATTCTGGCGTGTGGTTTAGCATTTAAATCAGCGGTGGCAAGTGTCATTACATTTGGCTCAAATAATTGGGCCTCAATAGCTTCTTTAAACCATTTTTCAAATTGCGAAAGAGGGTGTGCTAAAACATCTTCTTCATTTAATCTTGCAGCCTTATACTCTTGTCTTAAATTTTGTATAAATTCTTTGCTGAGCTCCATATACAAAAATACAAAAATAATGCGTCAGAATCTCCATGCCTATAATTATTAATATAAAAAACAAAGAAAAATTTTATATTAGACTTATGTTAAGCATATCACTACCTCAAGCAAATAGAATCCTAGTATCCGCTCCTTTTTTGAAAGATCCAAATTTTGATCGAGCAGTTATTTATTTGAATGAACATAGTGAGACAGGTAGTATGGGTTTTATTTTAAATCATCCATTTGGAGTAAAACTAAATAACTTGATGCCCGATTTATATGGTTGTGAAATGGAAGTTTATTATGGAGGCCCCGTTGCCGTAGATACCCTTCATTTTTTGCATAATTGTTATGATCGCCTTCAAAGTGGTGAAAAAATAGGCGAGGGTGTATATTGGGGAGGCGACTTTGAAACTTTAAAGCTTCTACTCAATAATAATATAATTCAGGAACACGAAATAAAGTTTTTTCTAGGCTATACAGGTTGGAGTGAAAATCAATTACAAACTGAAATAGAAGAAAATACATGGATAGTTTCTGAAAAGGCCTATTCCGATTGGGTTTTTTCTCGAGATCCTGAATTTTTATGGAGAGACGTTTTAGTAGCCTTAGGGCCTAAATATGCCCATGTAGGACAATTCCCTAAGGATCCTAATTTGAATTAGCGAGAAAAAATTTATGCCTTATTTTTGTGAATTTTCTAGTTCTGAAGCGGTTTGTAAAACTTGGTCAGCTAAACCTTGCTTATAATTAGATAATTTTTTATAAATATTACTATCGGAACTACCTAAAATTTGCGCGGCTAGTATGCCAGCATTTTTTGCTGCATTTAATGCAACTGTAGCCACTGGTATGCCATTGGGCATTTGCAGAATAGAAAGTACAGAATCCCAACCATCAATAGAATTGGAAGATTTAACTGGAACACCTATAACAGGAACAGAGGTTAATGAGGCAACCATTCCGGGTAAGTGAGCTGCTCCACCTGCGCCAGCAATAATTACTTTGAGTCCTCGGTTATTTGCGGATTTAGCATAATCAAACATTCTATCTGGTGTGCGATGTGCAGAAACAATAGTAATTTCAAAAGGTATATCTAATAACTTTAAAAAGTCTGCGGCATCTTGCATGATAGGTAAGTCTGATTTACTTCCCATGATAATACCTACTTGAGCTATGTTTTGCATAATTATTTGATTTTTGACTAAATTCTATATTAACTGATTACTTTTAAAATTTTTTGAACTTCTCGGGCTTTTAAAATAGCTTTTTCTCGTTGCTGATCTACAATAGTAATATGTCCCATTTTTCGAAAAGGTTTGGTGAATTTTTTACCATATAAATGGAGGTAAACACCATCCATTTTAAGGACTTCATTCAAACCTTCATAGACAGCAATTCCTTCGTGATTTTTTTCGCCTAATACATTAATCATGACAGCATGATTCAAGCAACTAGTATCTCCCAAAGGTAAGTTAAAAATGGCTCTTAAATGTTGAGCAAATTGTGAAACCACATTTCCTTCTATACTTTGATGTCCACTATTGTGAGGTCTAGGTGCTAATTCATTAACTAAAAGTTCACCCGTTTTGGTAACAAACATTTCTACCGCTAAAATTCCAGTTATATTTAATGCAACTGCAATATCCATAGCTATTTTTTCAGCTTTTGCTTGAATGTCTTCCAAATAGGTGGAAGGTGAAATAAGAAATTCAACTAAATTTGCCTCCTTATTGAATTCCATTTCAACCATCGGAAAGGTTTTAATTTCTCCATTAGGATTTCTAGCTACAATAACGGCAATTTCTTTTTCAAAATCAATAAGTTCTTCAATGAGAGAGGGCTTATCAAAAGCATGATTGAAATCCTCCGGAGTACTTATCTTCATAACACCCTTTCCATCATAGCCATCTTTTCTTAATTTCATTATATAAGGTAATGAAAAGCGCGAAGTAGCCAATTCAGTTTTATTAGAAATTATTTGAAAAGGAGCTGTAGGGATTTCATTTTCTTTAAAAAACTGTTTTTGTATGCCCTTATCTTGTATTAAACGTATAACGCGAGGTTGAGGATAAACTATTTTACCTTCTTTTTCTAATTGTTCTAAAGCGTCAATATTTACTTTTTCTATTTCTATAGTAATGATATCAACCGATTTCCCAAAATTATAAACGGTATCATAATCGTCAATAGAACCACATACAAAAACATTGGCTAAGTTTTTACAAGGTGCATCGGGATCAGGATCTAAAACGTGCGTACAAAGGTTATAGTTGATTCCTTCTTGTATCATCATTCTTCCAAGCTGACCTCCACCTAAAATTCCTAATTTTAAATCGCTAATTTGTTTTGCCATTATTGATCCTGTAATTTATGCTATTTTTGTGCAAAATTACATAAAATAACATTAAAATAAGGCATGAATAAATACGATGCAATTATAATTGGAGGAGGGGCATGTGGTTTGATGTGCGCTGTACAAGCTGGGTTTTTAGGGAAAAAGGTCCTTATTTTAGAAAAGAATGATACTCCAGGAGCAAAAATATTAATTTCAGGAGGAGGGAGATGTAATTTTACTAACTTGTATGCAGATACTGATAACTTTATCAGTCAAAATCCACATTTTCTAAAATCTGCTTTTAATCAATGGACAGTAGCCGATACCATTCAGTTTTTTGAAACATATGGTATTCAAGGGAAAGAAAAAACCCTAGGGCAGCTTTTTCCTGATGGTAAAAAAGCAAAGGATGTAGTTCAAATCTTTTCAGACCTGTTGAAGGATCTAGACCAAAATATAAAGTGTAATGCTGAAGTTTTAGCCATTAATAAGCAGGCTATGTCTTTTGAAGTTATTTTTAATCATCAAAATAAAACTAAATCCCTCTTAGCCCCCAAAGTTGTAATGGCTTCAGGTGGGCTTCCCATATCCAAATTAGGAGCTTCTGATTTAGCCTTAAAGGTTGCCAGACATTTTGATATGCCTATTATTGAAACAGCGCCAGCTTTAGTACCATTAACTATTACCGGTAAAGATGAAAATTGGTTTGCAGCTTTATCAGGAAATACAATTTTTGCAGAAGTTTCATGCGGTGATCAATCTTTCGAAGAAAATATATTATTTACCCATTGGGGATTAAGTGGGCCGGCAATTCTCCAAATTTCCTCTTATTGGAGAAGAGGCATGACCATTAATCTAAATTTATTGCCCAATGAAAATATTGGAGATCATTTAGTAAATTCTAGACTCACCGAAGGAGGTATAAGTTTGCATAAGTTCTTGCATAAATTTTATACCAAGAAGTTTTGTGATGCTTTAACAAAGTTCTTGCCGATGGATAAACCTATTGCCGATTTAAACGCATCTGAAATTCAAACTTTAACGCAAACCATCCATGAATTTAAGGTTAAACCAGCTGGCGATAAAGGTTATGATAAAGCTGAAGTAATGCGTGGAGGCATTGATACTTCAGCTTTATCTAGCAAAACTTTAGAATCCAAAATTATACCTGGATTATATTTTGGTGGCGAATGTATAGATGTAACAGGTTGGTTAGGGGGATATAATTTTCAATGGGCATGGGCAAGTGGCTATGTCATTGCCCAAAATATATAATTCCCTAATTTACCTATTAATCACAATGAGGCACTGTAAATGTCCATGTCTCAGCTTCTCTTACAGGAAAAGTAAATGGAACTCCTTTATCTATTTCAAACCATAATTTATTTCTCACTCTTTCTCTCGTACCCACTTCATTCATGGTCATACTATCGTAAAGCCTCCCATTCAACATCACGAATTTAATTTTTTCAGAGTTTCTGATATCCTCTAATGGATTGGCCTCCATTACAATTAAATCGGCTAATTTTCCAACTTCTAATGACCCAATTTCTTTATCCATTCCCAAATAAGATGCTCCGTTTAAAGTTGCTGCTCGAATGGCATCAATTGGTTGCATACCACCTTGTACTAACATCCATAATTCCCAATGTGCACCTAGTCCTTGTATTTGTCCATGTGCGCCTAAATTTATTTTGGTACCTGCGTCAGCTATTTGTTTGGTAGCTTTAGCAACATCTATATGATTATAATCACCATATTCCGATGTGGTTCTACGTCTAGAACGAGCATCTATAATGTTTCTAGGGGTAAAGCTCATTAATCTTTCATTTTCCCAAACATTGGTTCTATCATACCAATAATTTTCTCCCCATTGTCCACCATACGCTACAATTAAAGTAGGAGTATAGGCGACTTTAGTATTAGCCCAAAATGTAGTCACATCTTTATAAATAGGTGTAATAGGTATACTATGTTCAATACCAGTATGTCCATCTGCAACCATGCTCATGTTGTGAAAAAAAGTTGATCCACCTTCAGGAACAACCAGCATTTCAAGCTGCCTGGCCGCTTCTAAAATTTGTTGTCTTTGATCTCTTCTAGGTTGATTATATGATTTTACGGAAAAGGCGCCTACAGCTTTTAATCGCTTTAAATGTGATATGGCATCAGATAATGAATTAATAGTAACTTTAAAGTCTCCATCAGCTCCATATAAAATGGAACCTGTAGAATATAATCTTGGACCTAACAACCTGCCTGCCTTAATCATTTCACTTTGTGAAAACACCATTTCGGTGTTGCTAGAAGGATCATGGGAAGTGGTCACTCCAAAAGATAAATTTGCCAAGTATGACCAATCTTGCTGAGGGGTTATACCATCTGGGCTAGTTCTTAAATGAGCATGCACGTCAATTATTCCAGGCATTATTGTTTTACCCGTAACGTCAATAATTTTGGCTTGTGTGGGAATATTAATCTCATTAACCTTGCCCAAGGCAATGATTTTGTTGTTTTCAATTAAAATTGTGCCTTCTTCGATTACCAAGTTTCCTTTCATGGTAATAATTCTGCCCCCTTTTAACGCTATTAAACCCTGTGGTACATCAGATTTTAATTTTAATCCGATAGGTATACCTACGGTATCTAATTCTGGTAAAACCTTCGGTGCACCTTCTATAAATTGAAAGGAGTTACTAAGCTCTCGCTTAAAGTATTGTTCACCCAGTGTCCATATTAGTTTTTTACTATCTGCACTCCAATGTAAATAGGTGCCGGCATCTTTGGTTACTCGCGTTAAAGGTAATGTACGGTTATTAGCACTTAAATCTAATGCAGACCCGGTATTTATCATCGGTGTTATATAGGCATTAAATAATTCGGTAAATGCCATCCATTTTCCATCAGGGCTTGGAGTAAATTGAGTAGCATAGGTTGAAGTATAATGGGTTCTTTCATTTTTGCCATCTAAGGAAACAGATTTAAAAGCTTTTTTTCCAGCTTCATTTCCTTGAAAATATATTCTGGTGTCATCGCTAGAAAATGAGGGTTTAATACCTGATTCACTTATTAATGTTTTTACACCTCCATTGGCAGGCACCCAAAAAATGCCTGTACCTCTTCCATAAGTTAAACCTAAAGTTTCATTTCCTACACCTTTTCTAAAAACTACTTTATCGCCTTTATTACTATATTTAGGAGAATAATAATAGCCCTTTTCATCAGTAAGTGTTAAAATCTTACCACTTTTTAATTCGACTCTTTTAATAGCCCCTTTGAATTCATCACTCCACGAACTATAAACTACAAATTTTCCATCCGGGCTAAAACTAGGTTCAAATTCAAATTCAGACCCAGTTGTAATTCTTTCAGGTTGTCCATTTGGTAATTCCTTTTTATAAAGGTATCCAGCCGCATTAAATACGACTAATTTGCCATCTGGAGAGGTCACTAACTGCCTTATCATTTTAACAGTAAATTCATTTGTAAACACTTGTTGGTTGAAATGTAAGGCTTCTTGAACTGTATGGGTACTGTTTATTTGAAAAGGAATCTCTTCAATGTTTAATGTATTTAATTCTACTTGTCTAATTTTACCCATAGCATAGAAAATTATCTTCTGACTATCAGGTGTCCAAGCAAAATTTGGATAAACTCCAAATATCGCCCACGTTTCTTGTTGATCTCTAGAAAGCTCTTCATATAAAGGCCATTCTTCTTCAGTTTTTAAATTCTGTACATATAAAACCGATTTTAATCTTACGCGCTTAACATAGGCCATATACTTGCCGTCAGGTGAAATTTGAGGCCTTGCAGCACCCCCCTGGGAAGCAATTAAATGACTTACACGACCTGTTTGAATATCCAATTGACGTATGCCATAAATCGTACCATTAGGGTCTTTACTATATTGAAATATAGGCCCTGGGGTAATATCTTCTGAAAAATAAACATATCTTCCGTCGGGTGATACATTTGGCTCTCCCGCATCTTGCTGGTCATTTTTTCTTTTGGTTAATTGAACCCCATCTCCACCATGGATACTATACATCCACATTTCCCCAGCACCCAAAGACCTAGACGCAGTGAAGTGTTTCCGGGCTACTATATATTCAGAATTGGGCATCCAAGTCGCATTATTTAATAAGCGAAATGATTCTTTTGTAATTTGCTTTTTATTATCCCCATTGACATCCATTATCCAAATATTATCGCCACCACTTCGATCACTTGTAAATGAAATGTATTTTCCATTGGGACTAAAGCGGGGTTGTACTTCATATGAAATACCACCACTTAAAAGTTTAGCTTGTCCTCCTGAAATAGGCATACTATAGATATCACCTAAATAATCAAAAACAATTGTATTTCCGTCAGGACTTACATCTAAATTCATCCAGGTGCCTTCGTCGCTATTAATATTGAATGTTCGGGTTGAGCCTAAAAATTTCTCCACATCCCATTTTTGATTTTCTTTTTTATCTTGGCCAAAACTTCCCAAACTTAATCCTAAAAAGGAAAGCGCAATAAATAGTTTTCTCATGGTATATCAAATAAAATAAGGTGCAATTTAAAAATTATCAGGCTATTTTATAGTTTTGACCTAATTAAATATGACAGCAAATTCAATATTAAAGCACTATTGGGGTTACGATCAATTTAGGCCTTTACAAGCCGAAATTATTCAAACGATATTAAGTGGCCAAGATTGCTTAGCCTTGCTCCCAACTGGAGGTGGGAAATCCATTTGCTTTCAAATCCCTGGAATACTTCAAGAAGGAATTTGTATTGTAGTATCACCGCTCATCGCCTTGATGAAAGATCAAGTTGAAAATTTGAAATCTAAAGGTATTTCTGCTATTGCTATCTATGCGGGTATGGGTAAAAGAGAACTTGATATACTTTTAGACAACTGTATTTATGGGAATATTAAGTTCTTATATTTATCCCCAGAAAGACTATTGTCACGATTAGTGCAAGAAAGAATTGCTTATATGAAGGTTAATTTGATTGCAATTGATGAGGCCCATTGTATTTCTCAATGGGGATATGACTTTAGACCAGCTTACTTAGAAGTTGTTAAACTCCGTGAACTCCATCCACAAATTCCCGTTTTAGCGGTAACAGCAACTGCTACCAAACATGTCCAAGCAGATATAATAGATAAATTAAATTTTACTAATGCTAATATTTTCAAGAAGAGTTTTGAACGACTAAATATTTCGTATGTCGTATCAAACGTTGAAGATAAAGCTAAAAAAGTAATTCAAATATTAAATAATGTAAAAGGTTCTTCAATTATATATGTTCGAAATAGAAAATCATGTTCAGAATTTGCAGAATATTTAAATCAAGTAGGTATCTCTGCTAGTTATTATCATGCAGGTTTAACTTCAGAAGAACGTACCCTACGTCAAGATTCTTGGAAAAAAAATCAAATACAAGTAATAGTTGCTACTAATGCTTTTGGGATGGGGATTGATAAGGCAGATGTAAGAACCGTTATTCACTTGGATTTACCCGATAGTTTAGAAGCATACTATCAGGAGGCGGGTAGGGCAGGAAGAGATGAAAAACGAGCTTATGCCGTATTATTAGCCAACGAGACCGACCGCATAAATTTAACCAATCGGGTAAATCAGCAGTTTGTTAGTACTACCGAAATCAAACAAATCTATCACCATATAGGAAGCTATTTCCAAATATCTTATGGTGCAGGAGAAGGTTTGAGTTTTCCATTTGATATGGTGGAATTCAGTAAACGATATCAAATCCATCCTCTTAAAGTATATCACGTCCTAAAATATTTAGAAAAAGATGCTTTAATTAGTTTTACAGAATCCATATTTGAACCATCTAAACTACATTTCTTAGCCAATCATGAAGATCTCTATCGTTTTCAGATTGAAAATAAAGTTTTTGATAAACTCATTAAAGCTATTTTAAGATCTTATGGTGGGGTATTTGAAGGATTTATTAAAATTAGCGAATCCGAAATTGCAAATAGAAGTGGACAATCCACAATTGAGGTTAAAAAGAAACTTTTACAATTGCAAGATTTAGGTTTAGTGTATTACCAACCTCAATCTGATAAAGCTCAAATAGTATTCCCAAGGGCTCGTTTAGATGCACTACACTTAGATATTGATAGCAAATATGTTAAGTCTCGTCAGGAAATTCTTCAAATGCAGTTAAATGCAGTGCTTAAATATGCAAGTACGGCGACCTGTAGAAGTTATCAAATTAGAACTTATTTTGGAGAAGAAAACCCAAATAAATGTGGCGTATGCGATGTTTGTTTAGAAGATAATAAAAGGGAATATCCCA
Organism: Pedobacter sp.; assembly: GCA_004211595.1. Classification (GTDB taxonomy): domain Bacteria; phylum Bacteroidota; class Bacteroidia; order Sphingobacteriales; family Sphingobacteriaceae; genus Pedobacter. The sequence continues at coordinate 16,397 of SEDO01000012.1, read as the reverse complement.
ATTTGAAGCATGAAAGAATAGCGTTTGAAATTATTCAAATAATTCAAGTTCAAGCTATGGGAATGGAGGATATCCTTCAAAAATTACCCAATGATAACAGTACAGAAGTTATTGTAATTTTAAGAGAATTATTAGACGCAGGTAAAATTAAAAGTGACGGAAAAAAATTCTACCTTTAATTTTAAAAACTATTCAATCTATATGCATAAAGATAATAAAAAAGTAACCCGCGCATGGGCATTCTATGATTGGGCGAATTCTGCATACAATTTGGTTATAACCTCTACTATTTTTCCTGCATATTATACCGTAATAACTTCAGATAAGGATTCAAACACCATTGATTATGTAGATTTTTTTGGATTTAAATTTATCAATTCAGCGCTTTATAGTTACGCTTTAGCTTTTGCTTTTTTAGTAATAGCTTTAATATCGCCCATTCTCTCTTCTATTGCAGATAGTCGAGGGAATAAAAAAACCTTTATGAAAATATTTACTTACATGGGAGCGGTTGCTTGTTGTGGTCTTTATTTATTCAAAGGTTCTAATTTAGAGTTGGGCATAATTTGTATGATTTTCGCAGCTATTGGCTTTTGGGGTTCCTTAGTTTTTTATAATGCATACTTGCCTGAAATTGCTAGTATTGAAAAGCAAGATAGTGTAAGTGCCAAGGGTTTTACATACGGATACATTGGAAGTATAGTATTACAAATTATTTGTTTTGTATTTGTTTTCAAACCCGAATGGTTTGGTATAGTAGAGGACACCATGCCCTTCCGATTATCATTTTTGCTAGTAGGCGTATGGTGGATTGTGTTTGCTCAAATTCCATTTAAAACACTTCCTGATAATCCAGGGAAAATCAAAGCAGCACAGGGCCGCATTTTTGCTGATGGTTTTAAAGAGTTACGTAAGGTTTGGCTGATTGTAAAAGAATTAAGATACTTAAAATTATTTTTAGGGGCGTTTTTTTTCTATGCTATGGGGGTGCAAACCGTTATGCTGGTAGCTACTATTTTTGGGGAAAAAGAACTTGAATTAAGTACAGAAAAATTAATTGCAACCATCTTAATACTTCAACTAGTAGCGATTCCGGGGGCCATGTTAATGTCCTACTTGTCTAGTAAAAAATTCGGTAATATACCCGTCTTGATGGGTGTAGTATGTATATGGATTTTAGCTTGTTTGTCAGCATATTTTGTTAAATCCGAAATGGAATTTTATTTACTAGCTGCAGTCATTGGGTTAATTATGGGTGGTATTCAATCGCTCTCGCGTTCCACTTATTCCAAAATTATCCCACCAAATCATCCAGACCAAACCTCTTTTTTTAGTTTTTATGATGTCACAGAAAAAGTTGCTTTGGTCATAGGGATGTTTAGTTTTGCATTTATTGAGGAGGTGAGTGAAAATATGCGAAATTCAGTTTTAGTGTTGGCTATATTTTTTATCCTAGGTTTAGTATTTTTGACCTTTGTTAATAGCATAGCCCCTCAAGCTTTAAAAGTTCAGAAGCAAAAGGCTTAATAGAAAAGAGATGAAAGTAGAGTTATTTATTCCATGTTTTATAGATCAATTATATCCTCAAACAGCCTTTAATACTGTAAAAATTTTAGAAAAAGCCGGGTGTGAAGTTATATATAATGCAAAACAAACCTGTTGTGGTCAACCTGCCTACAATGCTGGATATTGGGAAGAAGCTAAAGAAGTAGGCGCAAAATTTTTAAATGATTTTTCTACCCAAAATTATATAGTTTCTCCATCGGCCTCGTGTGTAGGTATGGTTAAGAGTTCATATAATGACTTGTTTACCAACAGCATGGTCCATAATACTTGTAGAAGTATACAAGCTAATATATTCGAATTATCAGATTTTCTAATTAACGTTTTAAAAAAGGATTATTTTGGAGCTGAGTTAGAAGGTAAGGCGGTCTATCATGATTCTTGTAGTGCATTAAGAGAATGCAAGATTAAAAATGAACCTCGACAATTAATTGAAAAGGTACATGGATTAGAATTAGTAGAAATGGCAGAAACGGAAACTTGTTGTGGTTTTGGGGGTACATTCGCCGTAAAATTCGATTCTATTTCCTCCGCTATGGCCGAACAAAAAGTTAACCATGCCTTAGCTCAAGATGCTGATTTTATTATTTCAACTGACATTTCCTGTTTACTTCACCTAGATGGCTATATCAAAAAGAAAAATTTACCTATTAAAACCATGCATTTAGCTGATGTATTGGCAAATGGTTGGCTTGAATTTTAAAGAATTGGTTATTGAAATGTTACAAATTAATTAACCTATTTTAACAATTTTATTAGAAAAACACCTGTATTTTTGCCTTTTATTTTGCCAAAAAATTAAATTAAATATAAAAAAATAAAAGTATGAAAAGGATATTAATAGCCGCACTTGGCCTATTTTGTTTTACTTTAACCGCCACAGCTCAGAAAAAGACATCGGGTGCCATTCAATATGAAATGCGTATTGATCCGGTTGCTGCAGCAAGTGCTAATGGAATGCCATTAAGTGATGAAATGCGTGCAAGAATGCCAAAGGAAATCAAATCTCAATTTGAACTTTTATTCAATGCTACCAATGCTAGTTATATGCCTGTAGTAGAATTTGAAGATAGTAATTCTGGAGGTGGAGGTGGTATGGGTGGTCCAGGTGGAGGAGGCCAAGGAGGAAACAGAATGGGAAATATGGGAGGCATGATGAGAGGTATGGGAGGCATGGGGATGGCTGGATTTAATACCAACAGAGAGTATTTTTATTCCTTCGCTGATAAAAAGGTCTATGAGGTGTTCGATATGAACGATACAACATTAGCCGTTCAAACTAAACTCCAGTTGGCTTCTCCAATGCAAAATATGCCAAATCAAATGGGCGGTGGACAAGGTGGTCAAAGACCTGGTCAAAATAACCAAAATCAAAATGCACCTCAGCAAAGTGCCGTACAATTTTTACCTGGCCCACCTACTATAGAACATGAAAAAACAAATGAGACTAAAACAATTTTAGGCTTTAATTGCCATAAGGTAATTGTGAAATCAATCCGTAAAGCACTTATTTTAGGCGTTGAAAATGATGTTGTGGATGAAACTACTATTTGGTATACAAATGATTTAGGCTTTGATTTCTCTCCAAATACTTATATGTGGACTGAAGGCACGGTGTTGGCTTTAGAAAATAAAGGAATTACTGTGAGAGCTACGAGCATCGAATATAGAAATGTAAGTGCGAGAGATGTTACCATTCCTAAAAAGGCTAAAGTTTTAACTCAAGAAGAGTATCAAAAAAGACAAGAAGCAATGCGTGCTAGAATGATGAACAATCCTAATCGTCAAGGTGGCGGGAACATGGGTAATCAAAACCGTGGCATGATGTTCTAATCATATAAAACAATTTTATTACATGTTAAAAAGGGGATAAGTAATTATCCCCTTTTTATTTAAATTCGGCACCAAATCTTTTAAAAACTTAAATTTTAAAATCATGTACTCAAATAACGCACTGCTACAAAGTAAGCCTCATTTTTTAAATCTAGATGGGTTTCGCGGATTGGTGGCGTTAATTGTGGTACTCTTTCATTTTATGGAAATTATTCAAAGTGATTTTACAAAAAATCCTTTGGCACATGGTTTTCTGGGGGTAGATTTTTTTTTCTGTTTATCTGGATTTGTGATTGCCTATGCTTACGACCAAAGGGCAGTTCAACTATCCATTTGGGATTTTATTAAATTAAGATTAATAAGATTACATCCTTTTGTCGTAATAGGAGCTATATTGGGATTGCTAAGTTTTATTTTCGACCCCTTTCAAAATCTTTATGAGCAATACGGCTTTACCCAGACTATTATTTTCTTTTTGAATGGCCTGTTTTTAATTCCCTATCCTATGATGGAAGAGCGGTTTTTTAATTTATTTAGTTTTAACGCCCCCTCTTGGTCCTTATTTTGGGAATATGTTTCCAATCTATTTTACATTTTAATCATTTATAAGTTTTCCAAAAACATGCTTAGTATATTAGCCATAATTTTTGGACTTTCTATTTTTTATATTGTTTATACGCATCATAATTTATTAGGCGGATGGAATGGTGAAACATTCTGGCATGGGGGTGCTCGAGTAGCTTACTCGTTCACAATTGGTATGCTTATTTTTAGGAGAAACTGGATAATACCTAATAACCTCAGTTTTTACGCTATTGGGGCTTTGCTTTTAGGGAGCTTTTTTACGCCCTACAATGAAACTACTAATTGGATATTAGAACCTTTTATAGTGCTGGTCTACTTTCCATTCATAGTGGCTTTAGGAGCGGGCTCAACCCGAAAAGCCAAACAAACTAAATATATTAATTTAGCTGGTGAATTATCCTATCCATTATATATGATTCATTATCCATTTATATGGATTTTCTTGGGTTATTATATGGCTCATAATCCAAGTTCTCAAGAATTATTAATGCTTGTGCCAGCAAGTACTATTGGGCTAGTTCTCTTGGCCTTTATTAGTTATAGATATTTAGATAAACCGATTCGGAATTATTTTAAAATACGCCTTCTTAATAAATAAGAATATTTATATTTGCCCAAAATGAAATCACATAGTAGGTGATTTTACTATTAATATTTTTATTTAAACTTTAAATCATAGTTGTAGATGATTAACATTACCTTACCTGACGGATCAGTCCGTTCTTATGAAAGTGGCGTAACTGCCCATCAAATTGCCCTCTCTATTTCAGAGGGATTAGCCAGAAATGTATTAGCAGCAGAAGTAAACGGAGAAATTTGGGATAGCTCAAGAGTGATAACCCAAGATGCACATGTACGTTTATTGACCTGGAATGACTCAGAAGGAAAATCAACATTTTGGCATTCTTCTGCACACTTAATGGCAGAAGCTTTAGAAGCATTATATCCCGGAACTAAGTTTGGAATAGGTCCAGCGATTGAAACTGGATTTTATTATGATGTAGATTTTGGAGATCGTGAATTTTCGTCGGATGACTTCAAAGCTATTGAAGAAAAAATGTTGGCCTTAGCTAAAACAAAAGAAAGCTTTACCCGAAAAGCTGTCAGTAAAGCTGATGCAATTGCTTATTTCCAAGAGAAAGGGGATGAGTATAAATTAGACTTACTAGAAGGCCTGGAAGATGGGAATATCAGCTTTTATACCCAAGGCAATTTCACTGATTTATGTAGAGGCCCGCATATCCCAAATACGGGATTTATCAAAGCTATAAAATTAATGAATGTAGCGGGTGCCTATTGGCGTGGGGATGAAACTAAAAAACAATTAACACGTATATACGGCGTAACCTTTCCAAAAGCAAGTGAACTTACTGAATATCTTCAAATGATTGAAGAAGCTAAAAAGCGAGATCACCGAAAGCTAGGGAAAGAGTTAGAATTATTTACATTCTCTGAAAAAGTGGGAATGGGCTTGCCGATGTGGTTACCAAAAGGTACGGCATTACGCGAGCGTCTAGTACAATTTTTAACAAAGGCACAAGTAAAATCAGGCTATGAACAAGTGATAACCCCGCATATCGGTCATAAAAACTTGTATGTAACTTCTGGACATTATGAAAAATATGGAAAGGACAGCTTCCAACCCATTAAAACACCTCAAGAAGGTGAAGAATTTTTCTTAAAGCCCATGAATTGTCCGCATCATTGCGAACTCTATAAGTTTAAGCCTCGTTCATATAAAGATTTACCTGTGCGTTTTGCAGAGTTTGGAACAGTTTATCGTTATGAACAAAGTGGAGAATTACACGGTTTAACAAGGGTAAGAGGTTTTACTCAAGATGATGCCCATTTATTCTGTACGCCTGAACAAGTAAAAGAAGAATTTAAAAAAGTAATTGATTTAGTGCTATATGTATTTAAATCATTAGGCTTTGATAACTATATTGCACAAGTATCCCTAAGAGATCCCGATAATAAAGCTAAATATATAGGCTCTGATGAAAATTGGAAATTAGCCGAACAATCCATTATTGAAGCTGCAGCAGAAAAGAATTTACCTACTGTAGTTGAATATGGAGAAGCTGCTTTTTATGGCCCTAAATTAGATTTTATGGTAAAGGATGCACTAGGACGTAAATGGCAGTTAGGTACGATTCAAGTAGATTACAACTTACCCGAGCGATTTGAATTAGAATATACAGGGAGCGATAACCAAAAACATCGCCCAGTAATGATTCACAGAGCTCCGTTTGGTTCCTTAGAAAGATTTGTAGCTGTATTGATTGAACATTGCGCAGGTAACTTCCCTTTATGGTTATCTCCAGAGCAATTTATAATTCTTCCGATTTCAGAGAAATATGAAGAATATGCAAAAAAAGTTTCAAATGAGCTAAATAATTCCGATATTCGCGGGCTGATAGACTTTCGTGATGAGAAAATCGGAAGGAAAATCAGAGATGCTGAAGTTAAAAAATTACCTTATATGCTCATCATTGGCGAGAAGGAAGCGGAAGAAGGAAAAGTTTCTGTCCGTAAACATGGCCAAGGAGATTTAGGTAGTATGACAATAGCAGAATTTAGTGCATTAATAATTAAAGAAATAACCGTTTAAAAAAAGACACATTTGGCAATAGGTAAACCAGGATTTAAAAGAGGGCCGCGTCCTCCATTTAAAAAGAAAGAAGCAGAACATAACATTAACCAATTTATTCGTGCCCAAGAAGTACGATTAGCTGGGGATAATGTAGAGCCGGGGATCTACCCATTGGCAAAAGCTTTAGCCCTTGCCAGTGAGTTGGAATTAGATTTGGTAGAAATTTCACCAAATGCTCAACCTCCTGTTTGTCGTATCATGGATTATAGTAAATTCTTATACGAACAAAAGAAAAAACAAAAGGAGATTAAAGCCAACGCTAAACAAACTGTTATTAAGGAAATCAGATTCGGACCTAATACCTCTGATCACGATTTTCAATTTAAATTAAAGCATGCAATTAGTTTTCTGGAGAATGGTGAAAAAGTAAGAGCTTATGTTCACTTTAAAGGAAGAGCAATTGTATATAAGGAGCAAGGTGAAATTCTATTACTAAAGTTTGCACAAGCTTTAGAGGATTATGGAAAGGTCGAATTGCTTCCAAAATTAGAGGGAAAACGTATGTTTTTAACGGTAGCCCCTAAAACAGCAAAAAAATAGTAATTTATATAAACAAAATCAGGTTATGCCAAAAATGAAAACCAATTCCAGTGCCAAAAAGCGCTTCACGCTTACTGGAACAGGTAAAATTGCAAGAAAGAACGCCTACAAAAGCCACATTTTAACAAAAATGAGCACTAAGCGTAAGCGTAATTTAGGCCAGACTAGTCTGGTAAGTGATGCTGATATGGGCAACGTTAAACGTATGCTTTGTATTGGAAAATAATTAATTTTTAACCAGATACTCGGTAGTAAGTTTGCTGATTCCAAACGAAGAAACGCAACACCGCTTATCAAATTTTTAAAACTATGCCACGTTCGGTAAACGCAGTAGCTGCTAGACGCAGAAGAAAAAAAGTCCTTAATATGGCCAAAGGCTATTGGGGCGCAAGAAGCAAGGTATTCACCATTGCTAAAAATACGGTAGAAAAAGGTTTGCAATATGCTTACCGTGACCGTAAAGTTAAAAAGAGAGAATTCCGTGCATTATGGATTCAACGTATTAACGCTGGAGCTCGTGAGTATGGTATTTCTTACTCCCAATTAATCGGTAAATTGGCAGCAAAAAACATTGGTTTAAATCGTAAAGTATTAGCTGATTTAGCCATGAACAATAAAGAAGCTTTCAAAGCTATTATTGATGCCGTAAAATAAGTTGTTATTTTAATAACAAAGGAAAAGAGAGTTAAATTTAACTCTCTTTTTTTTATGCATATTAGTTGAAATGATAGGCTAGCGCTTGCAATACTTCATTTTCACTAACCTCGATATTATACTTACATGTGCCTATGGAAGAAATTAACGAAAACAATAAAGTGCCATTTTCATTTTTCTTATCCGAATACATATAAGTCAACAGTTTTTTAAAGTGCTTAGGATTTACCTGATAGTTTGGATATAAAGAACTGATGTAATTCTTTATATCTTGATAATCGTTTGTAGATAAGCCAGTAAACTTAGTACCCAAATAAGCTTCAATAATCATCCCGATGGCAATTGCTTCTCCATGGTTTAAAGGTTGCTTATCATGAGCTAAGGAGAATGACTCTATGGCATGTCCAATGGTATGACCAAAGTTTAATATTTTGCGTAAGCCCTTTTCTAAAGGGTCAGTTAATACCACTTCATTTTTTAAATCTACCGAATGAGCAATCCATTCCGGATCAATTTGCATAGGATTACCTGATTTCAAGCTTTCATAATAAGCTTTATCTAAAATTAAGGCATGCTTAATCATTTCTGCATAACCCGCTAACAATTCTCGACTTGGAAGTGTTTTTAAAAATGCAGACTCTATAAATACAGCTTTAGGTAAGGCAAAGGTACCAACCATATTTTTAACAGCGTCGATATCAATACCTGTTTTACCCCCTACAGAAGCATCTACCTGGGCTAATAAACTGGTAGGGATATTAATAAAATCTATTCCTCTTTTATAGGTAGAAGCTATAAAACCACCCATGTCTGTTATCACACCACCTCCTAAATTAATCATTAAGCTTTTTCTATCGGCTTGGAAATCAAGGAGTGTTTTCCAGATGCCTATACAGAAATCTATATTTTTATTTTCTTCTCCCGCATCCGTTTCTATTACATCAAATTCACTAAACCCATCCATTAAATCTTGGAAAATAGGTAAACATAATTGAGAAGTATTGGTATCCACAAAAACGAATACTTTTCCATAATTACCTGATTTAATATATGCGGGTAGGGAAGCTAATTTATCTTCTACATAAATTTGATGATTGCTGGCTTTAAATATTTTCATGTATCGTATTCCTTATATTACCTCTACAACTTTGCCCATAAACTCCACTTTATCACCAACTTTCACTTTTAATCTCTTACGAAAATCAACTTGACCGTTATATTTAACTAAGCCATCTTCCACAAAAACCTGTGCTTCCCCACCACTAGCTACCAATCCAGTAACTTTTAATAAAGCAATTAAAGGGATAAATTCACCTTCTAATTTAAATTGAATCATATCATTGAAATTTTTAAAGCCTATTCTTACAATAAGGCAAATAATAAACCTAAATAGTATCACAAATTTACAATTTTTTACAGGCGATTAGATGATAGTCTAAAGCGATTTTTTATTTTTGTAGATATCAAAAAATAATCCCCCTATGGATACCAACTCGGACCCCCGAATAAACTTTGAGAATACCGAAATAGCATTTCGACAAAAGTCTGATAATGAACTTAAAAAAGCCTATTGGCTATTTAAACTAATTGGTTCAAATTTTTTAACTCAGATAGGTCCACCCATTACTAATTTTTTATTAAAAATTGGGGTTCCTTTAAAATGGGCCATAAAACCTACCATATTTGAACACTTTTGTGGAGGTGAAACTATCGCTGAATGTGAACACACTATTGCACAATTACACGAAGGTAATGTGGGTACCATTCTGGATTACTCTGTAGAAGGGGAAGAGGAAGAATCCGTATTTGATGCTACCTGCGAAGAAATTATCCGCACTATTGAAAGGGCCGATGGGGATCCCAGAATTCCTATAACTGTTTTTAAAATCACGGGCATAGGAAAATTTGATTTACTCGCTAAATTAGACGCTAAGCAACCCTTAAACACAGCCGAGCAAGAAGCCTATAATCGTGTGCATGCCAGATGTTTAAAGATATGTGAAACAGCATATTTAAAAGGAGTGCCTACCATGATTGATGCAGAAGAAACCTGGATTCAGGATACTATTGATTCTCTTGCAATGGAAATGATGGAACGTTTCAATAAAGAAAAGTTAATAGTATATAATACCTACCAAATTTACAGACACGATAAGTTTAAAGCTCTTCAAGAAGATTATAAATACGCTCAAGCTAAGGGCTTCATTTTAGGCGTAAAGATGGTGAGAGGGGCTTATATGGAAAAGGAAAGAAAAAGAGCCTTAGAATTAGGTTATCCTTCACCCATTCAGAAAGATAAAGCAGCCACCGATGCCGATTACAATGCAACGTTGAAATTTTGTGTGGAAAATATAAGTGGTATAAGTTTCGTCTGTGGAACCCATAATGAAGAAAGTTGCCGGTATTTGGTGGATTTACTTCAACAACATAAAATTTCTGCTAATCATCCTCATGTATATTTTGCCCAATTATTAGGAATGTCTGATAATTTGAGCTTTAATCTAGCCCATGGAGGCTATCAAGTGGCTAAATATGTACCCTATGGACCTATAAAAGCAGTAATGCCCTATTTATTTAGAAGGGCACAAGAAAATACTTCAGTAGCTGGACAAACCGGCCGGGAATTGAAACTAATTAATCAAGAGAAAAAAAGAAGAGGCCTTTAAGCCTCTTTTTTTTATGCTTCCATGCGTTTCACATCAATAATTTTAAATGATTTAATACCATCGGGCATTTCCCATTGGATTTCATCGCCTTTTTGATATCCTAATAAGGCAATACTTATGGGAGCAAAAATAGATACTTTTTGAGCTTTTATATTGGCATCCTTGGGATGAACTAATGTAAACACAAATTCTTGACCTGCATCCAAACTTTGAATTTTAGCCTGTGAGTTTAAAGAAACCACATCTGCAGGCAATAAATCATCTTCAAAAATTTTAGCATTCTTAATTTCATCTCTTAACCGCGACTTGTTATAATCGCTCATCACTGCTTTTTCTAAATGTTCATTCAAAAATTTATAATCACTTTTTGAAAGTAATATTGCTTTGTTTTCCATAATAATTTGGATTAATAAAAAGATTAATATCCTAGAGAATTAACCCCGGGACCTACACAAATAATTAAGTGTCCGGGGGATTAGCTTAGGTAAGCCTTACTTTTATTTAAAGTTAAAGTCAAATCTGAAGCCATAACAGAAACCATCGCCTTGCTCGGCAATACAAATAGGGAACTTGTATAGATGAATTTTCTGATCATTACTTACAAATATGCATTAAAAAATGCATATTAAAAATTATAAAAATAAAAAAGAGGGAAGCCCAAAAGGCTCCCTCTATAAGATAATTTAGCTTATTAAAAATTTATTAATAGCTTATTTTTTCAAATCAAAGCGATCTGCATTCATCACTTTATTCCATGCTGCAACGAAATCCTTAACAAATTTAGCTTTAGCATCATCAGAAGCATAAACTTCTGCAATTGCTCTCAATTCAGATTGAGATCCAAAGGCTAAATCTGCACGAGTTGCTGTATATTTTAAAGAACCTGTCTGACGATCAAATCCTTCAAAAATTTCTCTATGCGCTGATTTAGCTTTCCATTGCGTACTCATGTCTAATAAATTTACAAAGAAATCATTCGATAAAGCGCCTTCATTAGCCGTAAATACCCCATGCTTACTACCATCGTAATTGATGTTAATCGTACGGAAACCACCAATTAAAGCGGTTAATTCAGGAGCTGATAAATCTAATAATTGCGCTTTGTCAATTAAAAGTTCTTCGGTAGCTACGGTATATTTACCTTTTAAATAATTGCGGAAACCATCAGCAACAGGCTCTAAAACTGCAAATGATTCTACATCAGTTTGTTCTTGAGTAGCATCTGTACGTCCAGGTGTAAATGGTACTTTTACATCAAATCCACCATTTTTAGCTGCTTGTTCAACCCCAGCTGCACCCGCTAATACAATTAAATCAGCTATTGAAATTTGAGTTCCATTGCTTGCTGATTGATTGAATTTAGTTTGGATACCGGTTAAAACATCTAAAACTTTCGATAATTGAGCTGGATTATTCACCTGCCAGTAACGTTGAGGTGCTAAACGAACACGAGCCCCATTGGCCCCACCACGTTTATCCGAACTACGGAATGTGGATGCCGAAGCCCAAGCTGTTCCTACTAACTCAGAAACCGATAAGCCAGAAGCTAAAATTTGAGATTTTAAAGTTTCAATATCTGCATCACCCACTAAAGCATGATTTACCGCAGGCACTGGATCTTGCCAAATTAAATCTTCCGCTGGAACTTCAGGACCTAAATATCTAGATTTTGGACCCATATCACGGTGTGTTAATTTAAACCAAGCACGCGCAAAAGCATCGGCAAATTGATCTGGGTTTTCTAAGAAACGTCTTGAGATTTTATCATAAGCTGGATCAAAACGCAATGATAAATCAGTTGTTAACATAGTAGGTAAAATCTTTCTACCCGCGTCAAAAGCATGAGGAATGGTAGCTTCAGCATTTTTAGCTACCCATTGATGAGCACCTGCTGGGCTTTTCGTTAATTCCCACTCATATTTATATAAGTTTTCAAAGAAATTGTTACTCCACTGAGTAGGTGTGGTAGTCCAGGTAACTTCTAAGCCTGAAGAAATAGTATCTTCCGCTTTACCTTTACCATATTTACTTACCCAACCCAAACCTTGGTTTTCCATTTCTGCACCTTCAGGAGCTTCTTCAACTAATCCAGCATCACCTGCACCGTGAGTTTTACCAAAAGTATGTCCACCGGCAATTAAGGCAACCGTTTCTTCATCATCCATAGCCATACGTTTGAAGGTATCTCTAATATCTCTAGCAGCCGCAATTGGATCTGGATTACCGTCTGGTCCTTCTGGATTAACATAAATTAATCCCATTTGCACAGCAGCTAATGGATTTTCTAAATCTCTAGAGTGGATTTTTCCATCTGCATCATCGTCTGATGGTAAAACAGCGCCGTCTTTATCAACACCTTCTGATCCTTTGCTATAACGAATATCGCCACCTAACCAAGTTTTTTCTGCACCCCAGTAGGTAGTATTATCAGCTTCCCAAATATCTGGACGACCACCGGCAAAGCCAAAAGTTTTAAAGCCCATGGACTCTAAAGCAACATTTCCGGTTAATATTAATAAATCTGCCCAAGAGATTTTTTTACCATATTTTTGTTTAATAGGCCACAATAAACGGCGAGCCTTATCTAAATTTACGTTATCAGGCCAGCTATTTAAAGGTGCGAAACGTTGTTGACCTTGTCCTGCGCCACCACGACCATCGAAAATACGATAGGTACCAGCACTGTGCCATGCCATACGAATGAATAAAGGACCATAATGCCCAAAATCTGCAGGCCACCAATCTTGAGAATCAGTCATTAAATCATGTAAATCTTTCTTTAATGAAGCTAAATCTAATGTTGCGAATTCTGCTGCATAATCAAAATCTTCACCCATAGGGTCAGTTTTAGTAGAATGCTGACGAAGCATATCTAATCTAAGTTGTTTTGGCCACCAATCTTGATTGGAAGTACCTTGACTACTTACATTGTGTTTTATAGCGCCATTGTGAAATGGGCATTTGCTGATGTCATTTGAGTTATTTTCCATTATATATTTTTTTTTATGTAGCTAAAGATACCACTCTTTTAAGTAGTAAACAAAGTGCTTTTTTCTATATTGATATAGACAAAAACTATACTATAATATATTTAATATTATTAATAGTTATACTACTGTCCTTTACAATTTTTAAGGATTGAATTTTTGACGCCCGAATAAGAGATCGAAAAAAAGTTTAAAATCACTGAGTAAACTAAATAGCGGATATTGAAAAGTAGCCGGTTTATTTTTTTCAAAAAAGAAATGGCCTACCCAGGCAAATCCATAACCTAAAAAGGGTATAGCAGCAAAAAATCGCCAATCATGAAATAATATGGCACTAAATAAACTTATGAACACTAAACCGGTACCGATAAAATGAAGTACTCTGGAAGTTTTATTTTGATGTTCACTTAAATAAAAGGGATAAAATTGATTTAGCGTTTTATATTTCTTTTCAGTCATAAAACTAAATTACAAAATTTCAGCTTCAATTAATAATGTTCTTAATGCTGCTGGGGGTTTATCCATTAACAGGGTCTGAATACCTAAATGCCTAGCTGTTTCTAAGTGTTGCGGGCTATCATCAATAAATAGCGTTTCCGCTGCTACCAATCCATTTTCTCTTAAAATGAGTGCGAAAATAGCTTCGTCAGGTTTTCTTATGCCAACTTCATGGGATAGATATATTTTTTCAAAAAAATCTGCTAAGCCCTCCAAACCATGGGCTTCTTTTAAATGCTTTAAAATCCATTCATAATGAATTTCATTATTATTACTTAATAAGAAAGAGCGATAGTGATTTTTAACTTCCTTTAACACTTCATGATTGGGAGCATTAACACCCAATAAAAGGGAATTCCAAGCATCTTGGATGTCACTATCGGTCAGCGCATAATTTTTAGCAGCTAATCGAATACCATTAAAAAAATCTGCTTTGGAAATCAGGCCCCGATCAAAATTATCAAAAAGTGGATGTTGACCTGAATGGGAAAAAAAATTAGCTACCTGCTCAATACCTAAAGCTTCAAAGGCAGCTTGAGTTTTGGAAAAATTTATATCAAAGATTACATTGCCGTAATCAAATATTATATTTTTTATATCGCTTCTCATAGGTGCAAAGATACATTATTTGAAAAAAATGCTTTATATCTTTTGAAATTCCCAATATTTTAATAATTTCGCAGCAGTAAATTCAAAACCGAATTACGGCGCCTATAGCTCAGTTGGTTAGAGTAGAAGACTCATAATCTTTTGGTCCCTGGTTCGAGCCCAGGTGGGCGCACAAAAAAAACCTGTAGGTTAAATACTTACAGGTTTTTCTTTTTTAATAGGATTAGCAAGAACGCACTTTTAATATTTGATAGTTTTTCCTTTGCCCATCCATTTCCCAGGTTATTTCTTCACCTTCAGTAAAGCCAATTAATGCCATCCCAAGGGGAGAAATAATAGATGTTGTTCCATTTTTATTGCGGGCTTTATGAGGTCCAACAAATAATTTGGTAAACTCGGTTTGGGTGTCTAAATCCAAGAGTTGAACTTTGGTATTTACATCCACCACATTAGCTGGTATTTCATTCCGCAACACCTGCTTGGCGTATTTCAATTGCTCTACTAACTGCGACTCATTAAATGGGCTTAATTTCTTTCTTCTGATTTGATCTTTTAAAAGATCGAAAAGACCTGTGGTCAATATAATAGTATTATTTTTTTCACGTGTTGATAAGGTATCCATAACAATTTTTTAAGGATTAATTTCTTTAATTAAATATGTTATTCCTAGATTGTTTACCCTTTAAAACCTTCTGTCTATAGACCTTTATAAATATATTATTCACTACACTAAGTATAAAGCTAGCTATAGGAAATTCAGCAGGTAAGCTTTAAGCAAATACTGCGCGAATTGAAAACCAGAAAAATAGAGGAGGTAAGAAATGTAGGATTTCCCCAGGCCCGATATGACTTAAGAAGGCCTGGGCTAGGTGTTAAAAACCTTATTGGGAGAAAAAGAAAATTTACAATTGTTATTTCTACATTCCATAGAAGGCAAAATTAGCGATTATTATGCTATAAACAAAAAGAATCCCAAGAACTGTATAGTCAATACTTGGCAAACATCTTATACTTCAAAACTGGCCACTTCAGGATGGGCAAGTAAAAAATTTTCTAAATCATGTTGATTAATCCTAGGCATGTAGATATCAAATTCTAAAAGTAAATGCCCGTTTTCCAATAATTTAGTTTTAGTTAAGGATTGATATTTAGTGTAGGCTTTTAATTTTTCAATTAATTGTAAACGATGAGGTATTCCAGCAACTTTTAGTTCTATATGTAAGCTTTTGATAATATTTGCGGGAATGAGTAATTTTTGAAATAATTGCGTGCCATAAATTATGACTAAGGTACTACCTAGAAAAATACCCGTTAATTTAAATTCCCCAAAACCAATAGCTAAACCAATAGCCGCTGATGCCCATATAATTCCTGCAGTAGTTAAGCCATATATATTAAAACCTGCCTTATAAATAACCCCGGCACCTAAAAAGCCAATCCCGGTGATCACACCTGCCGCAATGGTGTAACTATCACCAACGACCGAATAATTTTGAGAAATTATACATAAAAGGGTAGACCCTAGGGTAATGATGGTAATTGTTTTTAAACCAGCAGATTTATCCTTGCTTTCTCTTTCATAACCTAAAATAATACCTGCAAATAGAGCGAATACAGCTTTCCAAATGTCCGATAGCTGATAGTATAAATTTACGTCTTCCATTTCCTTCAATATCTCAAAAAGTAACAGATTCGGCGCGCTAAATGTTTAATTTTTAAGCAAATAAAATATAAAAAAAAGCCTTAACTGGTGAGATTAAGGCCTTTTGTTTAAGATTATGGTTATTATGATATTAAAAGTATAAAACA